>JAIQFH010000017.1 GCA_020073385.1 Terriglobia bacterium
CACATAGATACTGTGCCAGTTGCCAAACCGCTTGGGCAATCCGCGCCACTTACATCCGTGCTCGGCCACGTAGAGGATCGCATTCAGTAACACCAAGTTCTCATGACGCACGTTGCCGCGCTGCACCGGCAAGCAATTCTGAATTCGTTCGTACTGCTCGGCAGTAAGTTCCATGCCTTGCATCTTACTCGAAGATTGTTGACGTAGTGTGAACAGGCCCTAGACTAGCGGCGGGCCCTCCGAGCACCACGACCATCAGGCGTCGGCGCACCCTCCTTATCTTGTCGAGAGACATCCGTATGAATCCGCCCGTAAGGTGTGGGCGGTAATAGATTTTCCACTGACCTGAATCCCGAATGAATTTCAGTGGGCCAATCACGAGGTAACTGAGATGCAACCCAACACAGCGGCCCGCCAACCAGTGCCCGAACTCATGAACCACGGCTAAAGCCAGGGCTATTAAGAAATAGTCGAAGACCACGACGACCGGGATCAGGCTTCTCAGTATGAATACAGCGATGACAATCAAAAGAATAAGAGCTTTTGCGGATGACGTGCGGTGTTTAGGAGCTGGAAGTGGCTGCTCTAGATCAAGGATCGGGGTCTTCGAGAGGTACTCCGGTCCAGACATGTCGTTGAGCTAACTTCAAATCCCCCGAGACGTCAAGCCGGTTTTGAAAAAGCTACTTCTTCTTCCCCAGCTTGCGCGCAATCTCTTCGACAATCTTGGGGCGCATATCGGCGAGCACGCTGTCGACGATGCTGGCGATCTCCGGATCGGAATCGAACGAACCTGCCACTTCTTCCGGTTTGCTTTCCGCGCCGGCGGCGACTGCCATGGCAGCCCGATCCTCCGGGACAGACTCTTCCGCTGCCTTCACGGATGCCTCTGCCGGCGGCGCCGGCTTCGAACCTCCGGTCTCGCGGATCTTTCTCCAACTGGCCCATGCCGCTGCCGTTTCCGATTCTCTCTTTGCCATTTCGTCTGACCCTCCTGCCCTGGATGCACTGGAAACCGGCTCCGGCTCCGTGGATACTTCCTCCAACTTTGATTCCTCTTCGTGCCTTTCCGCCTGTGCCACTGGCGCAGGAGTCTCCGTCTCCTGGGTGGCCTTCTCTTCCTGAATCTTCTCGACTGGAGGCGCCACGACAGCCTCAGCCGTTTCGGCCGCGGCCACGGCCTGCTCCGGCAGTTCTGCCTCTCTTGGCTGCTCCTCCACTTTGGCTTCGATCTTTTCCTCGGCCTTCGACTCGATCGCCTCTTCGACTTTCTCCTCGACCTTTTCCTCGACCTTCGGCTCGATCGTCTCTTCGATCTTCGCCTCGACCTTCTCTTCAATCTTCTCTTCGATCTTTTCCTCAGGCCTGGGCTCTGCGTCAGGCACAACCGCCGGGGACTCGAGCGCTGCGGCCTGCAGAGATTTGTCAGTCACCGGTTCTGGCGAAACCGTACTCCGTTCCGCCTCGTATTTCGCGGCGACCGCTTCCAGTTCTTTCACCGCAGCGCTGATCGCTTCCGTCCCTGCCTCGGAAACCGCGGCCAGAGGCTGCGCGACTTCCGGCGCCGGTGTGGCGGGAATGGGAGCAGCGGGTTCGGTCGCAATAGCTTCCGCAATGGGAGATTCCGCGCTCACAACGGGCGCTGCAGTCATTTCTGCAACCGCAGGTTTCTCCTCAGGCGGTGTCGATGCGGCCACGGCCACCGCCTGACTGCCTTCCGCCGCTGCGAACGCCGCATACGCCTTCTGCATTTCCTGTTCGAGAGAAACGGCAGCCTCGTCGGGAGCCAAAGCTACGGCTACCGCGGTCCAGCGCGACGGGTTCGCAGCTGAGTCGGCGACGGCGGCTACCGCCATGGTCACGGGTTCCGGTGTCGGACTCGTCGCACTATTCGTCCCGCTCCCGTTTCCCGGTATTGGGAAATGCACCGCCATCATCTGCGTCTCCAAGCCCATCATCGCGGTCATCGCGTCCGCCTGGGTGGAGATAGTTTCTGGCTCCGTGCTCTTTGACTCGATCTTTTCCGCCGGCTGCTGCTCGGCGAATGTCGCGGGAGGCGCTGTCGCCGTTACTTCCGGCGTTGGTGCGGACTCGGGCGCGCGAACTTCTTCCTTCTGCGGCTCCTTGCTTTCCGGCTTCGCAGCCTCGGCAACTTCAACTTTGGGAGCCTCACTCTCCGGCGGCGCCGTAACCGGCATCTCCGCAACTGGAGCCGGTGACGCCTCCTCGACGATCTTGCCCTTGATCTGGGCCGCGGCGGCGGCTAACGCAGCAATCTCTTCGGGAGTAACGTCCTTCGGCAAGCCTTCGGGGGCTAAAGCGCCAACGTTGACGTTGGCTTCTTCTGCCGGAGAAGCTGGGACGTGCATTACCTGGACAGGCGTCGGCTCAAGCGCCGGGTGAGTGATCACCGTCCGCAAGTCTTTGTTGACTGGGTTGTAGATCTCCGCAGTGTCAACTTCTTCCTCGACCGGTTTTTCCTTCTTCTTCTTCGGAAACGCGATGCGCCTCTTCCATCCCGTATCGTCTTCCTCGATGGCCATCGTCTTGTCGTACCGGCCTTCTTCGATCGCCGCCGTGGCGCGGGCGAAGCGGCCCGGCTTCGACGAGTCGGCCCGGGGTACAACCTTGTCTTCCAGTTTGCTCAGGGCGCTCAGTAACTCACTGGCTTCAAAGGGTTTGACGATAAAGCCATCGGCGCGCACGCGCTTGGCCTCTTCCGGCTTGAAAGGTTCGAGTTTTCCTACGGTTAGCAGGATTGGGATTCGCGAAGTCTCGCCCACTTCCTTGAGGCGCTGGCACACTTCCAGCCCGCTGTAGCCGGGCATGTAAACGTCGAGGACGATCAGGTCGGGCTTCTGTTCCCCAATCTTCTTTAAAGCCGCCGATCCGTTGTTGACGGTGATGACTTCATACCCCGCGTCCGCGAGGATTTTCCGCCCCATGTTCTGGGCGGTCACGCTGTCGTCGGCAAGCAGTATCTTCCTGGCCAAAGGTTTCCTCTGAAGAGGGGAGATACCGCGAAGGTAACCTGTGCCTCAACCTAAGTCAATGATCCGGAAGGGAAGTAACACGTTACCAGTGGTCAGCACCTTGTGCGCAGAAGTTACGTAGGGACAGCCGCCTCGGCTGTCCGACGAAGCGAAGCGAGTTTATTACAGCCCAGCCTATGGTCAGATTGGTCCTTGATATAGATTTGCTGATTTACTCGGCGGACGCGAGGGATGCTCAATCGTTTCAGTGGATGCTTGTCTGATATGTCATGCTGAGCGGAGCGGGAGGGGAGCGAAGCGAGCCTTCTGCGGAGTCGAAGCATCCCTACCCTCTGCTCGATTCCCGCGATGGGAATGACTTCGGAAAATGTGAGTCCAGTCATTGCCGCCACAACTGAATCAACTGAGAATCGCGGCATGTCTCGCGATCGCCGTTACTATTGCGTCTACATCATGGGCAGTCTCTCCGGCACGCTCTACATCGGGTTCAGCGGCAATTTGCACAAGCGTATTTTCCAACACAAGTTCCACCATTTCGAGGGCTTCACTGCTATGTACGAGGTCACTCGATTGCTGTACTGGGAGTCTTACGATGATGTCCACAAGGCTCTTGCGCGGGAGACGCAGCTCAAAGGCTGGAGCCGGGCGAAGAAGATCGCGCTCATCGTGCCACGGAATCCGCATTGGGTTGATCTCGCTGCTGAGTGGTACCCGTGGATGCGTGCCGATGGTAGGGATGCTTCGACTGCGCAGTGAGACTCGCTCCGCTCTCCTCACTGCTCCGCTCAGCATGACAATTCCAGATTTTGATTCTCGACACCCCACTGGCTTCCACAGCGATACACTACGGTTTCTGCTTGGACGTAGAGGTCGTCTATCTGCTTCTTGACGTTTTTGATCAGGTCCTTCTCAGAACGGATTGATCTTCTTCAGCCCTTTTTTCTTCTTCCGCTTGCTGCTCGAAAGATCCTGATCGCTGGCCGGAGTCGAATCATCGGCCTTCGCCGTACTGCTCGAAGACGACTGGTTCTGAATCTCATTCACTTGCGTCGGCGGCGGCAAAGATGTGTCCGTCCCGGAATCCGTGGGCTTCAATTCATTCGGATCAGCCGGCGCATTCGGTTTCAATTCATTGGGATCTGGCGTAGCAGGCGTTGGCGACGTAGCGGCAGGAGGCGTACCGAACGGCGCATTGGGATTCACCGCGCTTCCGGCAGGTAGAGCTTCACTCCCCGCAGACTGATCTGGCTTTACAATTTCCACCCCTACTTTGTTCCCGCCGCCCGCAGCGGATTCCACGAAAGCTCTCGCCTCTTCTTTCTGCACGGTGATCGCGCTAATCGGCTCGGTCTCAATCAGGTTCGGCTCGCCCACTGTAGGCGCCCCCGATACATCTGGTCCCTTCTTGATGAGCCCCATCGCCCGCTGCATCATCGTGGACTGGGTTCGGCTCTCGATCTCAGCTTTGTTCCGCGCCACCGCAGCCTTGGTCGCACGCGGCACCGGCTCGTGCAGCGCTTCCAGCCGCTTCTTGGCGTCCTCGGCACGGTCCATCAGCGGATAGCGGGTAAGGATCGCGGAATATTCTTTCCCCGCCTCCTCCGAAAGCTTTCCGATGGCATGCGCCTTGTCGGCCTCCCTCATGCACCCGCGGGGAAGATTATGCACATCGCACGTTATGCTCTTGCGGATGCGCTCCATCTGCCCTTCGTAGTTCTGTCCCAGCAGGTAAAGCGCCTCGTCGGCACGGCTGTACAGGGGATACTTTTCCACTAGCGTCTGCAGGCGGGCGATCGATGCGGCGTACGACTCGCGCAGGTAGTAAAACCGCCCAATTCCGAACTCTCGATCGGCGAGCACTTCCTGCACCTGGAGCAGCCGCTTCTTGGCATCGGGAACGAGTTTGCTGTCCGGGTATTGCAGGATCACTTTGCGATATTCATCCTCGGCGCGCTTGGCATGGGTATAGTCGCGATCCGACTTCTCCATCTGCTGAAAATGAATGTTAGCAATCTTCAACTGGGCTTCGGCGGCTTCTTTCAAGTTAGGAAAGAAGACCTCGAAGTCGCTGTACTCCTGCTCCGCCTGCGCCAGTGCTGCGGTTCCGCCCTCCGCGTACCAGGAATCGCCCACCGCCAATTTGGCGCGGGCAATGTATTCCGAGTCGGGATAGGTATTGATCAAGGTCTGCAGCGTAAGGCGCGCGACGTCAAAGCGGTTATGACGCATCGCGTCCATGGCCTTGTCGAACAGGACCTTGTCGGGCTGCTTAGACCCAACGCCAGCCAGCGGATTGACAGATTTCTTATTGGTGCAGGCGGCGGTCAGCGCCAGCAGCACGCCCAGCACGGCAATCAGATGAATTCGACGCAACATGAACCCTCAGTGATTTCCGATTGTCGATTGCCAATTGCCGAATTTCCTGCTGAGGTCTGCACCAATCGGCAATCGAAAATCGGCAATCTTAAATTCTTACCAGTGCTGCTTCGGTCGCCGCCCTCAGCAGCGACTCCGCATTCTTCTTTGGATCACCATTGCCGAACACGGCGTTGCCCGCCACGAGAATTTCGGCTCCGGCTCGGACCACATCGGCCACCGTGTCGAGCGCCACGCCACCATCTACTTCGATGCGGTAGCTCAGCCCGCGTTGGCTGCGAATGTCGGCTAAACGCCTCATTTTATGCATGGTAGACGGAATGAACTTCTGCGCCCCAAACCCGGGGTTCACCGACATCACCAGCACGTAGTCGACAATGTCGAGCACTTCCGAAAGCGTTTCCACCGGCGTCGCAGGATTGATCACCACCCCCGTCAGGCAGCCATGGCTCTTGATCAGGTGCAGCGTGCGGTTCAGGTGCAGGCAAGCCTCTTGATGCACCGAGATCCAGTTCGCTCCGGCATCGGCGAACACGGGAATGAATTCATCCGGATTGTCGATCATCAGGTGACAGTCGAGCGGTAGTTCCGTCACCTTCCGCAACGATTTTACTACCGGCGGCCCGATCGTCAGGTTCGGGACGAAGTGCCCGTCCATGATGTCGACGTGGATGACATGAGCCCCGCCCTGGCACGCGGCTCGCACCTGTTCGCCCAGTCGGGCGAAGTCCGCGGAAAGAATTGACGGTGCCAGTTCGATCAAACCCGGGCCTCAGAACCTGATTTCTCGCAAAGAAAAGCTTGCGAAATTCTACCATGCGGGAGCGGACGGCAATCTATGGAGTCCGGGCTTAACAGTAGCGGCGCTTGGGCTTTGCGAATAACATTCCGAGCATGGATTGCGACCGGCTTGCTGCAGTATTTGAGCGGATCATGGAGCTCGTACGGTCGAGTGATGATCCGCAGTCATGCTGGTCCACAGTGCTGGAAATCACCGGGCAGAGCTCCAGCGGTTCGTTCGCAACCCTGGACTTCCCAGCTGATGTAGCTTCACTGGTTGCCCAACTCGACGTCGTGCTGGCAGCTGAACCAATTCCGTCTGAAACCACGTTCCTTTGGTTTGGTTTGTTCGACCTGCTGGTCGGAGACCAGGAGGCCGAGGGATATTACGTATCCGGTGGGACTGGAGCAAATCCCGGTGCGGATATGGAACGCATATATTGGCCCGAAGGCCGCTACTTGAAATCCTCCGTCCTCGACCGTATCAAGGCCAAAATTGTACAGATCAGAAATGAGTCAGCCCTCGCGAAGACGGAACTCCCCCATGAATATGACGTCCTCGAGTACGCCGTCTTGTTCGGGGCTGCGGCTCTGCTAACGAAGTTTACGGTCCGAGCTCTGGGGATCCGGCTGCCTGTCTATGTTGGCGTCGATTCGGGTGATTGGGCCCTGATAGCAAATACGCCTCCTGACGCCGATGGCATGCGATGGCCGATCATGCCGGCAAGAGTTGTCTGAGTTGAAGCCATAAGGTCACATCCCCAACCCCAGGCCCCGTGTTTCGCTACGGTTTTTCCGCCATGTTACCCTCGTCCGGCGTGTCCTCCCTGCCACAATTCGCACCCGCGGCATACTCCGTGGCTGCTGTGTTTCTCTGGGGAGCCTCCGATTTCTCCGGCGGATATGGCTCGCGCCGCGCCAATGCCTTCGTACTCACCGCGTTCTCGCATGTTTGCGCCTTCGCCCTGATGCTGGCGATCGCCCTCACACAGCACGGAGCCTTCCCCAATCGCGCCAGCATCTTCTGGGCGGTGGCTGCCGGAGTCATCGGAGGGTTCTCGATCGCCATCTTCTACCGCGCACTGGCCTCGGGACACATGGGCCTCGCGGCTCCCATCGGCGCCCTGCTGGGTGCCGCCATCCCCACTCTGGTTGATATTGCGCTCGAAGGCGCGCCCAGCCGCTGGTCGATCCTCGGATTCGCCCTCGCCATCCTCGCCATCTGGCTGATCGCCCGTCCCGAGGCTCAGGGAGAGAACGATGAATCCGGCCATCCCAAGGGTGTAGCCGCTGCCGCGCTGGCAGGCGTCGGGTTCGCCGGATTCTACCTCTGCATTCACCAGGCAACCGGTTCGCCCATCTGGGTCGCGGCCATCTCCCGCATCGGGTCGTTCGCCGCAACCTCGATTGCGATACTCGCCACCCGCGCACCGCTCGAACTGAACCGTTCCGCAACCATCTTCGGTGCTCTGGCAGGCTGTCTCGATATCACCGGCGTCGCGCTATTCATCTTCGCCAGCGAGCACGGCCGTCTCGACGAAGCCGTAGTGATCACGTCGCTCTACCCGGCGATCACAGTTCTCCTGGCGCGGATTGTTCTGAAAGAGCACTTCAGCCGCTGGAAGTTCGTAGGACTGCTGGCCGCTCTGGCCGCGGTGCCACTGATCGCGGCGGGATAGAATGAGTATTCTTAGTTTCTGAGACGCGCAGAAGAAGCCCGGGTACAAATTGATTTGAAAGGGCGCGGCTTCAGCCGCTGAGGGAAGGCTCCTCACAACGAAATGATTTGTCAGCCTTGAGTATTCTAGGTTCTAGAATCTCGAACACGATTTTGCTGATGGACTCGCGTAGTCAATAGCGAGCCTATTTTCTACATCCGGATTCAGCAGATAATCGAGAGCTAGCCAAAATGCCCCTGCTCGAAATCCGGAACCTCGTCAAAGTCTTCTCGCGCGACATCCGCGCCGTCGATGACGTCTCTCTCGACATCCAGGCCGGTGAGACCCTCGGCCTGGTCGGGGAGTCGGGCTCGGGCAAGAGCACGCTCGGCCGCCTGATCTTGCGCCTGATTGAACCCACCTCCGGCAGTGTTCACTTCGAAGGCCGCCACCTGCTCTCCGCCAGCGCAAGCGAGATGCGCCGCCTCCGCCGCGACATGCAAATCATTTTTCAGGATCCCTTCGCCTCCCTCGATCCCCGTTACCGCGTGGAAGACATCATCGCCGAGCCCCTGATCATCCACGGAGATTCGGGTGGACAGAAAGAATTATGTGGGGACGGCCGCCTTCGGCCGTCCGGTCGAGCAAAGCTCGACCTGCTCTCCCGAGTCACGGAACTCCTGCGCGCCGTGGGCCTCGATGAATCCGCCCGCCTGCGCTACCCCCACGAATTTTCCGGCGGACAACGCCAGCGCATCGGCATCGCCCGCGCCCTCGCCTTGCGGCCCAAGCTCATCGTCTGCGACGAACCGGTTTCCGCCCTCGACGTCAGCGTCGGAGCCCAGATCATCAACCTGCTCGCACAGCTGCAGCGCGACTTCGGCCTCACCTATCTCTTCATCTCGCATTCCATGCCCGTGGTGCGCTATCTCGCGACCCGAATCGCCGTCATGTATAGGGGGAAAATCGTAGAAGTCGGCGATACGGACCTGATCACCGGCAACCCAGTTCATCCCTACACGCGAAGCCTGCTGGAAGCGACCCCGGAATTGCTAGCCTAAAGCCCGGTAGCGCCGGCATCCTGCCGGCTGTCGGAGAGGCGTCTCGCCTCTCCTGCCTGAGAGCTTGCCGGGTGCCCTACTTCTGGCTGGTTTTGCCTTAAGTGGGATCTCCTGCGGAACAAAATCGGGGCGGAATCAGAAATCCTCGCCGCCACACCTCTATCTGCAGGGATGCAAGTCGTGCAACCAAATCGCCTCCCCGTCACTCCAAGTTTGTTACAGGAATGTGACAATCCGTGGCCACCCTAAACTCGACTCCCTTAGTAATCTCAACCCCTCAATCCGATACTTCGCTCCGCACCTTGGCCGAATTGACGATCGGCTTTTCCGTCATCCTGGTCGTCCTCTGGCTGCCCACGCGCGAACAGCTGATTTTTGGCCCCATCGCCCTGCTGGCCCCACTGATCCTCGTGGTGCTGCAGAGGCCGACTCTCACCGAACTCGGGCTCCACTGGCGCGGATTCGTCTCTTCTCTCTGGATTCTCCCGGCCGCAGCGGTGGCGGCCGCCGCTGGCATTCTTCTGGCCCGCGCTGCCGGCACGTTCCACGAACTCTACAAGGCCGACCTCGCTCACGTCGGCGGCTACGTCCTGTGGACCATCTACCAGCAATTCCTGCTGCAGGATTACTTCATGCCCCGCCTGACGCGCGTGCTGAAAGCTGATACAGCCATCGCCTTTGCGGCTGTTCTCTTCGCGATGGCACACTTACCCAATGTCGTCCTCACCGTGGCGACGCTGGTGTGGGGAGCGCTCTCATGCGTCCTGTTCCGCCGATATCGTAGCCTGGTTGTGCTTGGGATAACGCAAGGCCTGCTGGGATTGTGCTTCGCCGTCTGCGTGCCCGACGCATACCTGCACCACATGCGGGTGGGACTGGGCTATTGGCACTATCAACCGACTGTCGCCGGCCACTACGCCGGATACCACGGAACACCCGGCAAGTAAGCTCATCGGCTGTCAGCGGAAGCCATCTCAGTAAATTGCCTTGGCGAAAACCAGAAATTGATTTTGGCAAGGGCACGGCTTCAGCCGTGCCCTACGGTATTGAGGCTAAGAATGCAGCGAGAGCGTGATTACTTGACGCCGCAGATTTTGCCGTTGACGTCAGCGTTCCACCGTCCGCTCACTCCAAACACACTGTTGTCGTCGGGCCAAACGATGAATGGGCCTTCGATCTCTAGATGTCCCGAAGCTGGCGCGAATCTACCGGTTCCTTTCACAATCTTCGCTGTAGCCTTGTAGCTACCCAAAGACTCTCCAGCGGGCCAGATCACGACGGCCTGAGGTTTGTAAGAAAAGCTGTCCTGACAGTCAGTCGCTCCGCCCCACGCAGCCGCGGACGTTAAGCACACCTTGTACAACCCGTCTTTGAAGATTGAAATCGGTCCGTGCGGGTACTCAGTTCCATCATTTCCCGACATACCACCTTGGAGGAACCCGGTGCCAAGGTTGCCAAAGATCGTGCCGCCCCACGTGTCTGAATCTGCGAACGGATTCGGACTGGGCAGGACGCCTTGAATCAATGCGTGGAATGCGCCGCATTTCTCGTGTGCCTGCACGGTTGAACCGGCTACAGGGAGAAAGATGGCTGCCAACGCCAGGGCGCAGACGAACGTGAATGCAACAATGCTCTTCAATTTCATTTTTAAACCTCCTCCGCTTTGATTTCGTCGATTTCTAAACTCCTGTGCGCACGAAGGCGCAGTCTCACAGATAAACTGCCTCATAAGATCACTACGCAACGCAGGCTTGGGGTTGCACAAGCAAAGTGTTCGGGATCGTGGAATCTTTAACAGCGAAGCGAGTGACCGAGGATGATGACTGAATCGCCGATGGGATGCGTTTCGCGCTCCGACGGCTCGGCGAGCATTTTGCGTTTAGCTTCGCGCTGGAACTGGGGGGGAAACTCCAACCTCGGCGCTAACACAGATTCCTGCTCCATGATGGAGAAGGGCGGAGTGCTCTCGTAGGGTAGCGCCTCGGACTCGTCATACGACGTTTCCGGCACATCTTCCACCGGAACGGCAAAAGACAAGCTTAGGGCGAACGCGGCGAGCAAGACGAGAGCGGTGCGGAGTACTCTCATACGCCCAACCCGACATGCGAGGGAACAAGCTCTCGTGTCAACTCATATTTTTTGCAGAAAGGTTCTTCTCGCCTGAGAGGGTGTTGCATCCCTGGATGGAGGTGCTCTTCGGGGAGGCGAGGAAAATACGTGGAGATTTTCGGCTTGGGGATCGCCCGTGTCAGTGATCGCGGTCACTGCAAGGGCTGTGCTTCTGTCAATTGGGTAATTCCAAAAATCTTCATGCGGAGAATGTAGGCGGCAACTGTCGTTTCGTCTACGTAACCGAGGTACGACTACAGGTTGGAGTTCCTAGAACCACAGATACCACAGCCAGTCGACAAACGTATGCGTGATCGCCGACGCCGGCACACGTCGCTGTTCCCTCCATGCGCGCCCGTAGAAGATCCCTGCGATCGTGGCGAGCAATACGTAGCGCCAGTTGAAGTGTGCCGACCTCTTGTTGAAGTGCGACAAACCGAAGAGGATGGACGCAATAACCAGAGCAGCACGCCGTCCCACTCGTCGCTCGAGCAGATTTTGCACCCACGCGCGGAAGAAGAGTTCTTCCAGCACCGCGACAAACACAAAAATCCCGACCCAGCTGATCAGGGCTTTGCCCACGGGCGGAAGGTTTTTGTGGGGTTGAATAAAGCCCAGCGCCACTCCTAGCGCAATAACTGTCGGCGCGAAGAATACCAGCTCGCGCAGTCCGGTCTTCCAGTCGTTCCAACGGAAATGAAAATCGAATCCCGCGCCGCTCAGCCGCCGGATACCGAGAAATCCATAGAGTCCCGCATCGAGGAGCAGCAGATTCCCCAGCCCCCGCAGCCCGGCTGGCCACGCCCCGTCGAGCCGCCGCAGGTCGACGGTTAGGCCTAGGGTGAGAAGGATAATCGCGTCCCGCCAATTCCCGCGCTGCTCCGGGTCAGCCACTGCAGCCTGCCCGAGCAACCAAGCAACAACAACCGGCAAGGTGGCATACAGAGCCAGCCATTCCCAGCGAAACATGTGATGCCAAGCCGAGAGTATGCCGTATGGAATCGCCAACAGTGCCGGAGCAGCAATGCGCACCATTCGCGGCCAGCGCCCGATCGCACGCGCCACCGGCTCTGCCCAGAGCGCAAAGGCAAAAGCCGGCAGAAATTCCAGCACCGTAATGGCGATGACATCTGGCGTCACGTTCGACATCATCGTCTATCTTATCCGGGCGGCGTTTGCCGCCCGGTAAGCGCGGTCTGCCAGCGCCACGCCGGCGCCCCCTCAAACCGCGAAAAGCAACCTCTACGGAGCAGGACGCACTACCGCCAGTTCCATCTCGGCCTGGCGTGCCACCAATTCGCGTCCGGCTCGTGAAGTCGGCGACTTCCCGGTTACCGGAATAGTGATGCAGACACGCGCCACGTTACATCTTCCGCGGATGTTTCTGTCTGGTTCCGAGTCCCTTGTCTAGATGCCAAGCCCCGACTAGAATTCCTTCGAATCTTTCCCAGGAGGCATTCATGGCCGCTGCTCCGCTCCCTCCCGCTGCGCCTTCCCTCACTCCCGAAACCGCTCCGCTGTCGGAAGGCGCACGCATCATCAACACCTTTATCGCTCCCTCGAAGACGTTCACCGATCTGCGCCGCAGCGCTGCCTGGTGGGCACCATGGCTTCTGATCGCCGTTGTCTCGGTCGCTTTTATTTTCACCATTGGGAAGCAGGTTGGATTCGAGCAAATCAGCAAGACCCAGATCGCGCACTCCAAGCGCGCCGAACAGTTCGACAAGCTCCCGGCTGATCAACAGGCACAGCAGCTCCGGTTGTCAGTCAAGATTTTCCAGATCTTCGCCTACGGTAGCCCTGTGTTGATCTTGTTCTTAACTCTGATTTCCACGGTGACTCTCTGGGCCACGTTCAAAGTCGGCTTTTCCGCGGAGACTACCTTCGGCCAAGCCTATGCAATTGGAATGTATGCTGGACTGCCAGGACTCATTGGGGCGATTCTCGGGATCATCTCACTGTTTGCCGGAGTGAACCCCGAGGGCTTCGACATCAACAATCCCGTTGGGACGAATCTTGCGTACTATCTCGACCCCGATACCACGGGGAAGTTCATCCGCGGAATGGCGTCATCGTTGGACGTCCTCATCATTTGGACGATTGTGCTCATCGGTGTCGGTTTCGCTTCCACCAGCAAAGTCAAGCGCTCGACCGCCATTGTGGTCGTCGCATGCTGGTATCTCATCTATAAGCTGCTCAGCTCCGGCCTTGCGACCTTGGGCTAGGAGTTTTCCACAGGCTGGCTGTGATATCTGTCACAGCCAGCCGCTACCTGCAGAGAGAATAATCCCCGGTTCCAGGAGGCACTCATGCCATCGTCTGCTTATCCGCGGACGCGAGTCCTTGCGTCCTTGGCTTCCCTTCTTCTGCTCTCATCCCTTTCACTCACCGCACAGACCGCTACCCCGGCCCAATGCGTCGAATGCCACAGCAAGGTCACTCCCAGCATCGTGTCTGACTGGAAGCTCAGCAAGCACAGCGGCGCCGAAGTCGGATGCACCACCTGCCACGGCGACCAGCACACGTCCGCCAGCGACGCGTCGAAGGCAAAGATTCCCACTCCCGAAACCTGCGCTCAGTGCCACGAGACGCAGGTCGCGCAATTTAAGAAAGGCAAGCATGCCATGGCGTGGGCGTCGATGAAAGCCATGCCCACCATCCACTGGCAGCCTATGGCCATGATCGAGGGCGAGAAGGGCTGCGGCGGATGCCACAAAATCGGGGACAAGAGCCTGGCCGAACTCGCCGAGTTGCGCCAGAACAGTTCCGGCACCGAGTTCGGAGCCGCGCAGTGCGACGCCTGCCATACCCGCCACACCTTCTCCGTCGAAGAGGCCCGCCAGCCGCAGGCTTGCGAGACCTGCCACATGGGCTTCGATCATCCACAGTGGGAGATGTATTCCGCCTCCAAGCACGGCGTGAGAAATGATCTCAAGCAAAAACACGTTCTCCCCGCCGATGCGGCCGCTCCGACCTGCCAGACCTGTCACATGCAGAACGGCAATCATGAAGTCCGCACCGCCTGGGGATTCCTTGCCGTTCGCCTGCCTCTGCCGGAAGACAAGCAGTGGGCCGCCGATCGCGCCACCATCCTGGAGGCTCTTGGCGTGCTTGACCCGCAAGGTCAGCCCACAAAACTCGTCGATGTCGTGAAAGCCGCCGATGTCGCTCGCCTCACCCAGGAAGACTGGCAGCGCGAGCGCGACAAGATGATCAAGACCTGCAACCAGTGCCACTCGGTCAACTTCGCCAAGCAGCAACTGCAGCAAGGCGACGACATGATCAAGAACGCCGACCATCTGATGGCCGAGGCCATCCACATCGTCGCCGACCTCTACAAAGACAGCGTGTTGCCCAAGCCAGCAAACTACGCCTATCCATTCCCGAATCTCCTGACCTTCCACGACGCGCCCACTGTGGTCGAGCAGAAGCTCTTCGTGATGTACCTCGAGCACCGCATGCGGACGTTCCAGGGAACATTCCACGCCAGCCCCGACTACGCGCTGTGGTACGGCTGGAGCGAAATGCAGCGCGACCTGACCGAGATCAAGGAACTGTCCGCGCAGATGCGCCGCGAGAAGCGGGGCGCAACACTCAAGCCGGCAGTCAAATGAGATAAAGAGAGCGAACTCGAACTGAGATCAGGAAGAATTTCTCAGCGATCTCTGCGGGAATTTCTCCGCGCCCTCAGCGGTTTAAGGTTTTGGTTTGCCTGAGTGCATCGGGAAGATCGACTTACTGAGCCATCGACTCGATCGCGCGCACGACCTCAGCGGGAAGAGTGATCTGCAAGCTGCCGAGATCTTGACTCATGTGCTCAGCGCTGGACGTACCCGTAAGCGGAAGCATTCCGAGAGCGCGCGCAAACGCGAACACAACCTGCGCGGCGGTCGCATTCAGCTTTGCCGCGAGATCGATAAACGGCGGATGCTGCAACACTTCCTGGTTCGCCGTCAGCAGCGAGAATCCCTGGTAGGTGATGCTCCGCTCCTTGCAAAACGCCCTCACGTCGCGGTCCCATCCAAAGCGCGCAAAGCAACGGTTCTGAACGAAGCTCGGCATCTCCGTGTGCGACGCCTCCATCTCCTCCAGATGCTTCAGGGAGACATTGCTGACGCCGAGCAGCCGCGTGTATCCGGCATCGCGTTGTTGTCGCATCGCCTCCCACACCTCGGCGTCGGCCTCGTTCCAGCCGTAGCCCGACTCAGGCCCGTGGAGCACGAAGCTGTCAACGTAGTCGGTTCCGAGATGTTCCAGAGAACTAGCCAGAGACTGCGCGACCTGCACCGCCAGTGACGCCGTCGGATCGTAAGGCAGCCGAAGATCCTGCCCGCGCTGGTAGGTGTACTTGGTCTGCAGAAACACTTCGGAACGCGTCGCTATGCCCGCTCGATAAGCCGCAGCCAACCCTTCCCCAACGCCGGCCTCGAAGTAGTGCCGCCGCTGGTTGGCCGTATCAATCCCGCGAAACCCATTGCGCAGAGCCAACTCTGTGAGGCTCGCAGTGCGTTCTTCCTTCCAGGCAGTTCCGTAAAGAAAAGCAGGCGAGGGCAAGGTAGCTGGCATCGCGTCATTGTGCCACGAGCGCGAAGCCCCTGCGTTCCTCTGTGCCCCCCGGTGGTGAGGGGTTTCTGCATTTCTCCGCGACCTCGGCGGCTTTTCTCAGCGAACTCAGCGGTAAGAACATCTAGCCTCCGCTAAGAATCGGAGCGAGGAAAGATGACCTTCCACTCCCACCCGTTATATCCTTAAACGCCTCAGGAGGCTTTCCGTGAAACAAGTACTAGTCGTCTCTCTTCTCGTCGTTGCGACCTTCTCATCCGCCCAGTCCGCAGCGCCAGCCGCAAAGACATCCTCTGCAGCGCCAACCAAGGATCCCGTCGCCAACTCCCTGCGCATGCTGCTGCAGCGCTCGCAAAACAACATCGTAGGCGCGGTCCAAGCCATGCCCGCCGACAAGTTCTCCTACAAGCCCACCCCGGACCAGATGACTTTCGTGCACCTGGTAGTCCACATCATCGGATCCAACAACGCGCTGTGTGCCAAAGTCGCAGATGTCCCTGCGCCCAAGGTCGACGAACCGAAGGAAACCGATTCCAAAGATCAGCTCGTGGCTGCGACCAAGGCGTCTTTCGCCTTCTGCGGCGAAGCCCTGGCAAAGATGGATGACTCGAAATTGGGTGATGACGTGGAACTCTTCGGAGGCCGCCACTTCCCACGCGCCATGGGCGCTCTGGGTCTGGCCAGCGGCTGGGCTGACCACTACGGCGCCGCCGCCATGTACTTGCGCCTGAATGGCATCCTGCCACCGTCAGCGCAGCAGAAGCACTAGAGAGTTTCTCGTAGGTAGCTTTGAAATACGTAGCTTTGAAAGGGCGCGCCTTCCAACCGCGCCGCCTCATTGCCAGACGGAAGCGGGCTTTGGCCCCCGTGTCGGCTGCTCACTTGATCTGAACGAGCTCGTTTTCCGGAACGGCAGCGGGAATCGGCGTCGCTGGCCGTTGCGGCGCTCTCCACGAATCGAAGATCGACACCTGATGCACGCACGACACCGTGCAGTGCGGCGCACAACTTTTTTCGGTGAGATACTCGCGCCGAAGATCCTCGCGCGTGTACTTTTCCAGCGGAATCCCCGGATAACCGCGCTGCTGCGAGCAGTAATGCACCAGCCCGTTTTCGCAGATATACAGATAGCGCGCCCCTGCGCGGCAACGCCAATCATTCGGCAGTCCCTTGGCGATGTTGTCCTGGAATTTATTCACGCGCGTGAAGCTGCCCTTTTCGAGCGCCTGCATCTCGTGATAGATGCGCCGCTCCTCTTCACCCAGCGGCTGCAGTTGTCCACTGGCATCGTGAATGATGCCGATGGTGGAAGTGAAGCCGAGTTCCACTGCGCGCTTCCCAATCACCAACGCATCCTGCGGATGCGAAATCCCACTGCCCACCACCGAATTAATGTTCACGTGAAAATCTGCGTGCTCCGCGAGCAGTTGCAGCTTCCTGTCGAGCACCTTCAGACTCTTCTTCGAAACCTCATCGGGATTCACGTTGTCGATGGAAATCTGCAACCACTCCAGCCCTGCGCGGTTCAGACGCTGTATACGTTCCGCCACCAGCAGATATCCGTTCGTAATGAGACCCGCCACCATTCCGTTGGCGCGAATGCGCCGAATCACGTCATCGAGTTCCGGATGCATCAGGGGCTCGCCGCCCGAAATTGTGACAACGGATGTTCCCAGCGCTCCCAGTTTGTCGATCCGCCGGTACATCTCCTCGATCGGCACCGGCTTCGAAAAATCGTCGAACTCGTTGCAGTAAGTACACGCCAGGTTGCAGCGCCGCATCGGAATGATGTGCGCCAGCAGCGGGTGATCGGTTGAGGCCAGCGCCCGCGTCACCATCTCGGCCCCCCGCAGGTTGCGGTGCAGGGCTTTGGCGTTGCGGCGCAGGGTTGTCAGCAAAGAAGGCATACGTATTGTTGAATTAGTTATTACACCACAAGCGCGACCCCATTGGGTCGCCGTCACAGCGTTCGGTCAATTCCAAGGGTTGGATGGACAAGATGAGTTACCGAATCGGTAGCAGAGCGTTGTAAGGTTCTCTCTGCGATCTCCGCGTGATCTCTGCGCCCTCTGCAGTTTAGGGTTCTTGATTCTTGCCGCCCGACCCTCCCGTTATGTCCCACCCAAAAGCTCATGTCCCGCTTGTTGCAGACTGTCCAGCGCCATGCCAGCGAATTCTTCCTGGATCAAAACGTAATCCGTGTCGTAAGTCGCGATCGCAAATATCGGAATCCCCTTCGACGAAAGCGGCTCAATGAACGACAGCAGTACCCCAGTCATCGAGAAGGGAAATGGCCCTTCGAGCTTCAGGCAAATCCAGTGATGTTGTGAATCAACGTCGCGAGGCAGATCATCCGCGAGGCAAACGATCGAAAGTTCGTCCGCCGTCCGCGTAATCGAAGTGAACTCGCCTTTCGTAGCCCATTCGGGAACGGAAACATCCGCTGCAAGCCGCACGATCGCATAAGCCCCACGCAGCCACCGAAACTTGAGTTTCTGACGTTCTCCCATCAAAGTTCATCAAGCGGATGCCCCACCCTTCTCGCGCTTTTCGCGAGAGGATGGGGATTTTGACTTCCAGAATTGCTCAACTGAATCATGCCTGGTTGAGACGATCTTATCCCTCAACCGCCTTTCGTACCGCCGCCCGCGCCAGCAATCGCGTCGAATCCAGCGGAGGCAACGGCGAATCCTCCGCCGTCACCAGCAAAGGAATCTCCGTACAACCGAGCACAACGGCGTCGCACCCTTCATCCTTCAACTCTCGAATCACCTCAATGTGATAAGCCAACGACCGCGGCAGAAACTGCCCATTCACCAGTTCATCAAAAATAATCTGATTGATGCGCTCGCGTTGCTCCGCTCCCGGCACGCGATGCTCAATCCCCGCCGCCTTCAATGCCTCGCGATACACGGGTCCTTCCATCAGATACCGCGTCCCCAGCACCGCCAGCCGCTTGTGCCCACGCCGGCCGGCCTCGGCAGCGACCTCGCGCGCAATGTGCAGCCAAGGCCGCGGCGACCGATGCTCCACCAGATCAAACGCCTGATGAATCGTGTTGTCGGGGCAGATGAGAAAATCAGCCCCAGCCTTCGCCAATTTCTCGGCGGAACCTAGCATGAGTTCCGCCACTCCAGCCCAATCGTTCGCGTCGATGCACTTCATATACTCGGCAAGCGAGAATGAATGCAGGGAAACCTCAGGATGGTCGTGCCTCCCGATCATCCGCCCGCCCTCGAGCGAGATCGTCCGATAGCAGAGGGCCGCTCCCTCGGTACTGCACGCGACGATGCCGATGTGAAGCATATGAAGTATTTGGGAAGGGCACGATTTCAGTCGTGCCATTAACGCTAAAAGTAAAATTCGGCTTCAGCCGCTGAGGACCGCAGACGTCGGCCATCGCTCTATCTGGCGAACCACCAACGACTAACGACCCGCGACTTGTACCGCGTACGGGCTCGCGTCCCGATACCTCTTTTCGAACTCTTCCCTGGTCACGATGGTCTTCACGTCGGTTACGCGATCAATGGCTAGGATCCCGTCGAGATGATCGATCTCATGCTGCAGCAACTCGGAAAGGTTTTTCTCCTCTCCAGCTTCGACTTCCAGCACGTCTCCATTCAGGCTCTGATACCGCACCGTGATCTCGCGATGCCGCTCCACCTGCATGAAGATCGAAAGAAAGCTCAGGCACGCGTCCCAGACGACAATCTTCTCTTCGCTACGCCGCACGATCTCAGGATTGATGAAGGGCCAAGGCTTCTCACCGGGCAACTGCAGAAAAACAACGCGCTGCAACACGCCAATCTGCGGCGCCGCGATCCCGCGCCCATAGCCCGTTTCCGCGCGCCAGTGCGCCAGTGTGTCCGCAACATCGCAGACCAAGTCCCGTACTTCGGATGCGGTGGGATCGTCCACGCGGGCGGCCTTTTGCCTCAACAGCGGGTCGCCGAGTTGAAGAATGGTTCGAACAGGCATGGGATGTTTAGATGCTTCCCGTCTCTTGCGAGCGCTATTTCTTCGTCGCCGTTTTCGGTTCCACCCAGACAACCTGAAGCAACACGCATAATGCCAGACCCATCAGCAGATCGGCGCGCATGGGATGCGCCGGCCACATTCGGTGCGGAATTCGCAGCCACCAGGCCAGTGTCAAGGCGATTGTGGCCACGACACTAATTTTCAGAGTCTTCATGGAGAGCGCGTGCGCCTGCCGCACGCAGGACAAATTCTATAACATCATACTTCGCTATCTTGCCGCCGCCGCGTCGAACAGACTCAGCAACTCCAACTTCTTCTCGGCCGGCAAGAATGACGCCTCAAACGAATTCCGCGCCAGCTCCCGCAGATGCTCATCCGTGAAGCCGTAGGTTTCCTGAGCGAACTGATACTCCCGCGCCAGCGAGGTTCCAAACAGCGCCGGATCATCCGTATTCAGCGTGATCATCATGCCCTGATCAAAATAGTTCTTCACCGGATGCTCCGCCGCCCTCTTGCAGCACCCCGTGCGTAGATTGCTGGTCACGCAAATCTCCACCGGAATCTGACGGTATGCGAGTTCCTCGATGAGGTCCGGATCCTGCGCCGCGCTCAGTCCGTGCCCTATGCGCTCGGCATGCAGATTCAGCGCTCCCCAGATCGATTCCGCCGGTCCCGTTTCCCCTGCATGCGCCGTCAACCGCAACCCATGATCCTCGGCGTAAGCATAAATGCCGCGAAACAACTCTGGCGGTGCCTTCACCTCGTCGCCGCCAATACCCACACCGACCACGTGCCGGTCCTTATAACGCACCGCGAGTTCGAATACCTTCTGCGCCTCTTCCACTCCAAAATGTCGCGTAGCGTCGAAAATCCAGAGCAGAGACACGCCGAAATCCCGTGCTCCGCGCGCCCGCCCGCGCTCCAGCCCTTCAAAGATCGCGGCAAAATCCTGCTTCCGATAGAGGCAAACTCCAACCGCA
This sequence comes from Terriglobia bacterium, assembly GCA_020073385.1. Classification (GTDB taxonomy): domain Bacteria; phylum Acidobacteriota; class Terriglobia; order Terriglobales; family Acidobacteriaceae; genus Sulfotelmatobacter. Next base: position 20,499 of record JAIQFH010000017.1, read on the forward strand.
ACGTACACTTCCGCGTGCAGTACGGTTTCTTCCTTCAGTTGCTGCATCAGCCGGTACGCAACAAACTCGTAGTCCTCCGGCCCGCGCAAGTGCGCGCTCACTTCTTTGAACGCCATCAGGAAACTGGCAAAGTCGTTATAGCGATAAAGCGCCTCGGTCTCGGCCAGTGTCGTACTCTCTCCATGCTGCTTGCGCAGTTCAAGCAACGTTGGGGGCTCCACGCCTCCTTCCAGATGTAAGTGCAGCTCCGCCTTGGGTAGCTGACGGATGAAGGCATTTGGCGGATGGGCTCCATTCATGATTTCCCGATTGTAGATGGCAGGTTCCAGATTTGCGAGCGCTGCCAGGTTCAATTTCCTTTACAATCCGAAGTTCTCACGTCGCACACCGGAGCAACACGATGCACCAGCAAATCGCCCGCAGAGCCTTGGCTGCTTGGATCGTCCTGGCAATCTCTTCGTTCTTATTCGCAGGTTCGTCCGCCCCGCAGGTTAAGACGCGCGTGGGCACCATCGAGGGCAAAGACGACGGCAAGGTGAAAGCATTCCTCGGCATCCCGTACGCCGCGCCACCGGTCGGCGGTCTGCGTTGGAAGGCACCAGCTCCCGCCGCGAAGTGGACCGGCGTGAAGAAGGCGACGGAATTCGGTTCCCACTGCCTGCAGGGAAACGTTTTCGGCGACATGGTGTTTCACGATCCGGGCGGCAGCGAGGACTGCTTGACCCTGAATGTCTGGGTTCCCGATAAGCATGTCGACCCGAAGCTCCCCGTGATGGCCTGGATTTATGGTGGCGGCTTCGTCGCCGGCACAACTTCTGAGGGCCGACAGAACGGCTACAATCTGGCCCAGCAGGGCGTCATCGTGGTTTCGATGAATTACCGGCTGGGAGTTTTCGGTTTTATGGTGCATCCGGAACTAGCGGCAGAATCCGGACACAACTCCGCCGGTAACTATGGCCTGCTTGATCAACTCGCCGCCCTCAAGTGGGTCCACGACAATATCGCGGCCTTCGGTGGAGATCCGGGTAATGTCACCATCTTTGGCGAAAGCGCCGGATCGTTCTCCGTCAGCGCGCAGATGGCATCACCCCTCGCGAAAGGATTGTTCCAGAAGGCCATCGGCGAAAGCGGCGGAGCATTCTCGCGTACCGGCTTGCCCTTTGAATCGATGTCGGCCCGTGCCGAAAAAGATGCGAAGCTCATGAAAGAAAAGCTCAGCGTCTCGACCCTTGCGGAACTACGCGCGATTCCTGCCGAGAAGCTGCTCGAACCATTCGCACCTCCGAAATCGCCCGGCTTCGATTTCGGTCCCGACGTCGACGGATACTTCCTGCCTGAGCCCGTTCCCGCCATCTTCGCAGCCGGCAAGCAGAACGACGTCGCGCTGATTGCGGGCTGGAACCACGACGAAGGCAGCTTCGAGATCACCTCCTCTGCGCAAAAGCTAACCGCGGAAAACTTCAAGGCCACTGCGCAAAAAGACTTCGGCGACAAAGCGGGCGAATTCCTGAAACTGTTCCCCGCCGACACCGACGAGCACGCCCTGCGCTCCGCGATGGACTACGCAGGCGACAAATTCATCGCACTCTCCACCTGGGACTGGATCGAGGCTACCGCCAAAACGGGCAAGCAGTCGGTCTATCGCTACCGCTTCGACATGGCGCCGTTTTCAAAGAACCCGAATGCCCCGAGGCTGGGTGCTTACCATTCCGCCGAGATCGAATACGTCTTCGGACAGCTCGACTCGAAGACCGACGTCACCTGGCGCGATAGCGATCGCCAGGTCAGCGAGATGATGCAAAAGTATTGGGCAAACTTCGCCAAGAACGGAAATCCCAACGGCCCCGGTCTGCCGAAATGGCCGCCCTACACGGCGTCTGACGGCTGGCCGGTGATGATCCTAAGCGCCGAACCGTCGGCCCACAAAGACGACCTGCGGGATCGCTATCTGTTCCTGTCGAAGGAGTGGGCGAAGTAGAAGGGTAGGAGTTGAATTCGCAATTGTGGGGACAGCCGCCCTCGGCTGTCCGCCGGGCGAAGCGCGGCTTCTTACCCGGGCCACACATGCGTCAGATCCAGACGATCAGCCTTACTTCCTGGCGAACTCACTCCGGTGCCGGCTGTAAAAGACGTAAATCATCAGCCCCAGCACCAGCCACACAATAAACCGCACCCAGGTAATGACGGTCAGCCCAGTCATCAATCCGCCACAGAGAATGATCGAGATCAGCGGGAACCACGGCACCATGGGCACGCGAAACATGCGTTTCCGCTCTGGCTGTGTACGCCGCAGAATGATCACGCCCAGCGACACCAGCGCAAACGCGAACAGTGTTCCGATGTTTGACAGGTCCGCTGCATCGCTGATGGCGAAGATTCCAGATGGAATGCCGACGACAAACCCGGCAATCCATGTCGACCAGTGGGGCGTCTTGAACTTGGCGTGCACAGCCGAGAAGAGGCGCGGAAACAGCCCATCGCGCGACATGGCATACCAGATGCGCGCTTGCCCGTACTGAAACACGAGCAGCGACGAAATCATGCCCGTCAGCGCGCCGACTACAATAATCGACCGCGACCATCGGCTCGCTCCCAAAACCTTCAGAGCGTAAGCGACCGGCGCCTCGGCGGCCTCTCCCGAGACGAAGGTCGTGTACTTCATCATTCCCAGCAGCACCACCGAAACGCCCACATACAGAATCGTGCAGACGATGAGCGACGCGATGATGCCAAACGGCAAGTCCCGCTGAGGATTGCGCGACTCCTCCGCCGCGGTCGACACGGAATCGAATCCGATGTAAGTAAAAAAAACGATCGCGCCGCCGGTCACGACGCCGCCGAATCCCGAAGGAGCAAACGGATGCCAGTTCGACGGATTCACCAGCGCTCCGCCCACAAACAGGAACACCAGGATCGCGCCGATCTTGATCGCGACCATGATGTTATTGGCCTCCGCCGATTCCCGGATGCCGCGCACCAGCAAAACGGTGAGGATGAAAATGATCAGAAACGCCGGGAAGTTGAAATACGATCCGGTCCAATGTCCCGACTCCCATACGGGAGTAGACCATTTATCAGGCAAATTAATATTGAATGACGCGAGTTGAGCCTTGGTGTAAGCGCTGAACCCGATCGCCACCACGACATTGCTGACGACGTACTCGAGAATCAGGTCCCATCCGATGATCCACGCGAAGATTTCACCGAGCGTGGCGTATGAGTACGTGTAGGCGCTGCCGGCAATCGGAATCATCGACGCCAGTTCGGCGTAGCACAGCCCCGCGAAACTGCAGGCGATCGCGACGAGCAAGAATGAAATCGCGATCGACGGCCCGGCCGCCGGCCGTCCGTGCATGAGAACCTGTGCCGTTCCGCCACCGCGCAGGAAGTTCACCACGATGTCGAGTACTTGAGCGTGCAGAATCGAGGGCGCCTGAAAATACTCTCCGGCCGCGGCGGTACCAGTCAGAACGAAGATGCCTGACCCGATCACAGCCCCGATCCCGAGCGCAGTCAGCGACCAGGGGCCGAGTGTCTTCTGCAGCCGCTGTCCAGGAGATTCCGATTCCGAAATCAGCTTGTCAATCGACTTGCAGCAAAAGATCTGCCTGTCGGAGGTGCGCACAACTTCGTTCGATGGAGGCTCGCTCGCTGTGGGTTGTGACAAGAGGTTCGTTTTCTCCTGACCGGAGGGATTGAGCACCAACGGGTGCCCCACTTCTAACCGGTTTTGCCAGAAGTGGGGATTCTAGCTCGAACCCGTGACCTCTTACCGCTTCGCCTGGCCGCGGGCCAACTTCTTGACCTTCGGCTTCTTCGATCCGCGAGGATAGTCGCGGGGCTTCAGCGGCTTGTCCGCCTTGCGCTTCTTGCGCGCCGTGCGTTTGGCTTTCTTGCGTTCGTCTCTGCTGAGTGTGGTTGTATTGGCCATGAATTCTTTCTAGTCGAGATTTTGTAATTTAGTAATTTGGAAATTTTGTAATTTGAAACCGTCTCGGTCCAAAATTACGAAATTACCCAACTGCAAAATTACCAAATGCCTTCAGGCTTTCTCCAGCTGGGCATACTTCTCCACCAGCTTCTTCAAGCCGAAGCGTGGAAATTGTACCGTAATCTTGGCTTCTTCGCCTTCTCCTTCGCGCTGATAGACCGTTCCCTCGCCGTACTTCGGGTGCCGCACCTTCTGTCCCGGACGAAAGCCGCGTTTGCCCGTAGGCTCCTCCACGGGATGAGCTTTGGGCACCGTAAACTTCTTGCCCCGGCTGGCGAAGAATTCGGCAATGTTCTCGATCGAGTTGTAGGCGCGGGCCGCAACCGTCGGCTTGGATGGGCGAGCGCTCCCCCGGTTCGCATCTCCCGCATGCCACGAAGCACTCTGATCTTCATCTTCATAGGAGTAATGCGATGCCCCGGAGTCGTAGTAGCTTGTGTGGGAACGGCCGCCCTCATTAGCCTGCCCTGAGCGACCGAAGGGAGTCGAATGGGTCCGGCGGAGCGAAGCTCCGCTGCTGCGGCGCGTGCCCAACTCCTCAATTAGTGATCCGGGCACTTCTTCCAGGAAACGCGACGGCACACTGGCCTCGGGCAGATCAGTCCCATACCGACGCCGATACACAGCCCGCGTCAGAATCAACTGATCCATCGCGCGCGTCATGCCGACATAACACAGCCGCCGCTCTTCCTCGATGTCTTCGGGAACCAGCATGGTGCGCGAATGCGGAAACAGCCCTTCTTCCAGCCCGCTGAGAAACACCAGGGGAAACTCCAGTCCCTTCGCGGCGTGCAGGCTCATCAGCGTGATCTGCGCGCGCTCATCGTAATCGTCAGCATCGGCCACCAGCGCCGCGTGATCGAGAAACTGGTCGAGCGTTTCCGCACGGTCCCGCGAATCCATCGCCGCATTCACCAACTCGCGCAAATTTTCGATGCGCGAATACGCCTCCGGCGTGTCCTCTTCCTCGAGCAGCTTCATGTATCCCGTGCGGTCGATCAGGAATTTGAGAACGTCAGCAGTGCTGACCGTAGGCGCAGGAAATGAACTGTCTGCCGCAGCATCCGTGGCATCGCCCGGCGTCGCGCTGTCGTTCGTAGCGCCGGCCTCCGGCCGGCTGTCGGGGAGGCGTCCCGCCTCCCCATCGTCAGTCGAAGACGCTGCCGCGTTCTCCCCAAAATCAAACGAAAAATTCCCAAACTCCTGAGGATCAAACGCAGCGGCATCCGCTTTATCAGTGACAGGTTCCTCAGCAGCCGCAACGATCTCCACTTCTGTCTCCGGTGCCTCTGCTGTCTGCTCCAGTTGCTCGGTAAACGTACCCAGCAGCATCGCCCGCCCATCCTCAATCAGTTGCTGGAAACTCTTCAGCGACCCCAGCGCTCGCGGCGGCACCAGTTGCCGCTTCACCGCCTCCCCGATCGCTCCCCACATCGAGAATCCCGCTCCCAGCGCCAATTGCTCCAGCGTGTCGAGCGTTCCCTTGCCAATGCCGCGTGCCGGAGTATTGATCACACGTAACAGCGAGATCGTGTCATCCGGATTCTGAATGACCTTCAGGTACGAGATCATGTCCTTGATCTCGGCGCGCTCGTAGAACGAAAAGCCGCCGACTACGTGATACTTCAGCCCGTACCGCCGCATCGCTTCTTCAAACAGTCGCGACTGCGAATTGGTGCGATACAGCACCGCCGCCCGCGGCGTCTCCCCGCGCTCGTTTGCTTCGCGGAGATACCGTGCAATCCAGTCCGCGGCAAACAGCGCTTCATTCTCGCCATCCGGCGCTTCGTAGTATCCGATCTTCGTGCCGCCTTGCCGCGACGTCCAAAGATTCTTCCCCTTGCGCCGCACGTTATTCGCCACCACCGCCGACGCCGCCTGCAGAATGTTCTGCGTCGAGCGATAGTTCTGCTCCAACCGGATGATTTTCGCCTCAGGAAAGTCCTGCTCAAACTCCAGAATGTTGCGAATGTCCGCCCCGCGCCAGGAATAAATCGACTGGTCTTCATCACCGACTGCGCAAACGTTGTGCCGCTCCCCGGCCAACATTCGCATGAGTTCATACTGCGGCCGGTTCGTGTCCTGATATTCGTCGATCAGCAGATACTGAAATCGCTTGTTGTAGTACTCGCGAACGTGCGGCGCCGACTTCAGCAGCCGCACCGCCTCGAGCAGCAGATCATCGAAGTCGAGCGCGTTGGCCTTGCGCAGTTCTTTCCGATACTCCTCGTACAGATGCGCAACCTTCTCCGTCTTGGGATCCGCCGAGTTCAGATAAAGCTCCTGCGGATCGAGCATATGATTTTTCGCCCATGAAATCCGGCCGAGCACCGTGCGTGGGGTCAATTCCTTATCGTCGACACCCAACCGCTTCATGACCGACTTCACAACGGATTGCTGATCACTCTCATCGTAGATCACGAAATTCTTCGTGTGCCCGATCGGCGGCTGTCCCGGCACGGTTGAAGGAATCCGCATCGCCTCAATGTCGCGCCGCAACATCCGCACGCAGAACGAATGAAACGTCGAGATCACCGGCTTGGCGATGCTCAGCCCGCCCACCAGTTTGTCGACACGCTCGCCCATCTCCGCCGCGGCCTTGTTCGTGAACGTCATGGCCAGAATCGATTCCGGCATCACGCCCTTGTGCTCAATCAGATAAGCGATCCGGTAGGTGATGACGCGCGTCTTCCCGCTCCCCGCGCCGGCCAGAATGAGCACCGGCCCCTCGGTCGTCTCAACAGCCTCAAGCTGTTGCGGATTCAATTGGTCAAGAAAAGACAATGCGGAAAGTGGCTCCGGGAGTTGCTTGTCCAATTTTACAGGACATGTGGAACGGCCGTTTTCTCAGAGGACATGTGGGGACAGCCGCCTCGGCTGTCCGTCGAGCGAAGCTCGACCCGCCTGCCACATCAAGCCACGCGGAGCGATTCCTCTCACTGCACACAAATATCGCCCGCAAGCCACGCATCCCCCCACGTTCTTTCCACGGAGTCGACATGGGCGGCGCGCCCGGTCCGGGTTACACCCGTAACTCGAACACGCCTCTCCCTTGAGAGTGGGCGCGGCTGCCCTGCAGAGTCTGAGTCGATACGTCTTGTTTCGCGGATTTGAGAAGCAACACCAGCCGCGGAACGGCGGAAGAATGCAGCCCACAGCGCAAGCTGTGCGTAGCAAACTGCAAATCTGGCCAAGCCCCGAAGGGGCGACAGAAAACGACGCAGACTCACGAAGGAGAAGCCGCTATGAATCCGAAGAGTTTCATTGCCGTGATGGTGCTGTTGCTCGTTGCCGGATTTGTGATGATCGATCACCACCCCGCCCGCGCCGGAGAAGTCAATCCCACTTCCGGCTACAAGGTCCTAGAGCCTATTCGCCATGGCAACCTGACGGTGTTTCCCGTGGTCGCAGCGAAAAGCTATCCCACCGGAGAATTCCTTACCCTGGATGAAGGCCTGCACTCCGGCGAAGTCATCGTGACCGAAGCCGGAAGTGTGCAAGGACTGATCCGCCGCCACGGCGCTCCCGTGGTCCGTCACGATGGCGCGGAAGTGAATCGCCTCGTGCTGGTCAACAATTCCAAGCGCCCATTGTTATTGTTAGCCGGAGAGATCGTCAGCGGCGGCCGCCAAGATCGCGTGATCGGTAAAGACCGCATCGTTCCCCCGGAAAGCGATCCCGTGGATTTGAGCGTATTCTGCGTCGAGCCCGGACGCTGGGTTGCCACCACCGCGAACTTCGGCGCCTCAGAAGCGCTCTACGGGAAAAGCTCCGGCAGTTCCATCGGCGGGCCCGTTCCGATGGCAGCGATGGCGCAGCCCTCAGTCCGCGGCAAAGCTATGGCCGAGAAAGATCAGAACCAGGTATGGGCCGAGGTCAACAAGCAGAAGGATGCTTTTATGTACCAGGTTCAGCCGGCCGCTCCTGTGGCTGCCCGTGAATTGGCGCAGACAAGTTCGTACGCGAAGGTCAATGAGAATCAGGAGGTTAAAAAATACGTCGACTCCGTCGCCAAGCCCATCGAACAGAGCTACCAGAGCTTGATCCATCAACTGCGAGATCGCAACGCCGTGGGAGTCGTCGTAGCCGTAAATGGCCGCATCATCTGGGCCGACGTTTTTGCCAGCACGGACCTGCTGAACAAATACTGGCCGAAGCTCGTCCGTTCCTACGCGTCAGAAGCGGTAGTAACTCGGGCGAAAGAAACCGAGGCCACCACAAAGCAAGCCGACGCATTTCTCGCCGACATGGAAGGACGCCGCGAAATGATCGAGAGTGAGCCCGGCATCTACCGCCACACCGAAGTGACTGGCGACGGATTCAAAGCGTTTTCGTTGACGTCACTGCTGCCAAAGACAGGATTCGAAGTCCACGTAGCGAAGATGGCAGACTAACAATCAACCAAATCACACACCCAAATCGTAGAGACGTAGCTAGCTACATCTCTGCCGCCAGCGCCACGCATGTCGCCCTTTCACTATGCTGCCGGCAGAGACGTTGCAAGCAACGTCTCTACGATGAGCTATTTCGCCGACTCGTACCAGCGCCGCCATGCTGCCGAATCTCGCGGCAACCGCTGATGAGTGATGTCCCCCAGCGCCTGGAACGCCCATTCCCGTGTCTGTTCATCGAGCGAAGAATCATCCGTATAGTTCAACAATTGTGGAACGGCGGTCATCCGCTGCTCCGACGTAAACATGCCCGATTCCGCTAGGCTGCATGCGGCCCTCTCGCGCACCATTGGTGACGAATCGTCGTGCATAGTCGCCAGAAGAGGCTGAATAGCCTGATCGCTGCCGGCCACTGCCAATCCCTCGACAGCCCATCGCCGCGAATCCGGATCGTCATCCTTCAAGTGATCCGCGAGCACCCCGGCGATTCGTTCGCTCTCGACTCCCCGGTTGGCCATTAATCCAAGCGCCCAAAGCGCCCAGATCTTCTGACTATGGTCGGGCGAGTCGACGTTCTTCAACACAAACTCCAGACTCGCGGCATTCTTTGCGAGTCCGTAAGCGGCAAGCTCCACTTCAACGCCTGACTCCCGCACGCGCATGTCGTTCGAGTTCAGCGCCGCGGTGGTCAAAGAAGCAATCTGCGAGTTCCACTGAACTTTTCCATTCCAGCGATCGACGCGTGACGAAATCTGCTCCACCGCTCCCTGCGAATGCCCCACAGCTAGTTCCAGGAGTGTCTCCGCCTGCTTCTGCGGCTTCATGCGATCGATTTGAGGCAAGTCCCTGGCCGATACAGGCTCGCTCGAGCGCGAGGGAACTGAGTTGGGCCAAATCGGATGAGTCTTGGTCATTCCCACGATGAGGGCTGCGACCATCCCCACGACGGCGGCGATCAAATGCGCTGAGCGTAATCCGGACCCTCGCGACGGGGCCGGCGCATTGCCGGTCCCAAGTCCCGCAATATCCGACCCCGGCCCGAGCGTGCCGTAATCTGGCGTAGGCTGAAGACGCGGATCGATCGGTCCCGCCTTCGCGGTTGGCGACACTGTGGGAAATGGCGACGGAACATCCATATATAAGAAGTCTAGGTTGCCCTCCAAAATGCGGTAAAGTTACTTTCGAGTTGAATTGATTTAATTGCGTGTAATTTCAGCCTAATTTCAGCTCAGTGCCTTAACCTGGAATTCGCGGTCGCGGAAAGGGGCACCGACTCGCGAAAGCAGCCGACTGACAGGAGGAATCATGTCCAGAAAGTGCAAGTGGCTGGTAACGGTTTTCAGCGTGTCCCTGGCGGCCCTGGCTGTGGCCGCCGCTGGTCCGGGATACCATGTGACAACAACTTACAAAGTCGGTGGCGACGGTGGCTGGGATTACCTCACCGCCGATGCGAGCGCGCGCCGTCTCTACATCTCGCGCGGCACCCACGTCATCGTTCTTGATCTTGACTCCGGCAAGAATGTCGGCGACATCCCCGACACCCCCGGCGTCCATGGAATTGCTCTCGCGCCAGACCTCGGACGCGGCTTCACCAGCAACGGCCGCGAAGGCACCGTCACTATTTTCGATATCAACACCCTGAAACCCATCGGCGAGAAGGTGAAAGCCGGCGAGAATCCCGACGCGATTCTCTACGATCCCGCAACCAAACGAGTCTTCACCTTCAACGGACGCAGCGCCGATTCCACCGCCATCGACGCCGCCACCGGCAAAGTGCTGGGCACGATCAAGCTCGACGGCAAGCCCGAGTTCGCCGCCAGCGATGCCAAGGGCACAGTCTTTGTCAACATCGAAGACAAGAGCGAGTTGACCGCAATCGATCCCAACAAGCTGGAAGTGAAGGCCAAGTGGCCGCTCACGCCCTGCACCGAGCCCAGCGGATTGGCCATCGACCGCAAGAACCACCGCCTGTTCGTCGGCTGCGATAACAAGATGATGGCCGTGGTCGATGCCGACAGCGGGAAAGTACTTGCGACTCCGGCAATCGGCGAAGGTGTCGACGCCACCGCGTACGATGACGAAACCGGACTGGCATTCGCCTCCTGTGGCCAGGATGGGGTCCTCACCGTGGTGAAGCAGGAGTCTCCCGACAAGTACAGCGTCGCGGAGAATGTCCCCACACAGAAGAGCGCTCGCACAATGGCTCTCGATACGAAGACGCACAACGTCTACACGGTCGCGGCAAAGTTCGGCCCGCGTCCCGCTCCCACGCCCCAGAATCCCCGTGGCTATCCGCCGATCCTCCCCGACAGCTTCGTAGTGCTGGTAGTCAGCAATTAGAAAGGAGTATCGGCGCTCATGTGGCGACAGCCGCCTCGGCTGTCCGGCGAGGCGAAGCGAGCCGCTGGGGACTAATTACTGAGTGCCCCACGCGTGTCGCGTTGTGCGCGACAGGGTGGGGGGTTTGACTTTCTGGTCAGCAACTCCCAACGCGAATTTCGACATCCAAGTCCATTCGTGCCCGAAGACATCGCGTACGTATGTAACGACCAGTTACAATGATCCGACCCCGGTAGCGCCAGGCCAACGACTGACGACCGCCCCCATGACCATGAAAGTCCGCAAAGCCGTGTTCCCCGCCGCCGGACTGGGCACCCGCTTCCTGCCCGCCACCAAAGCCCAGCCCAAAGAGATGCTCCCGATAGTCGACAAGCCCATCATCCAATACGGCGTCGAAGAGGCCATGGCTTCCGGCTGCGACCAGATCGTCATCATCACCGGACGGGGCAAACAGTCGATCGAAGATCACTTCGACGTCAGTTACGAACTCGAGAAAATGCTCGAGGAGCGCGGCAAGCACGACCTGCTGAAGATCGTCCACTCCATCTCCGACATGATGCACGTGGCCTACGTCCGGCAGAAAGAGGCGCTCGGCCTGGGCCATGCCGTGCTCATGGCGCGCGAACTGGTCGGCGACGAACCTTTCGCCGTGCTGCTCGCCGATGACGTCATCGACAATCCCGTCCCGGCGCTGAAGCAGATGGTCAACGTGTTCAACGAGAAGCAGTGCAGCATCATCGCCGCGCAGGTGGTCGAAGGCAAGATGATCTCTTCCTACGGTGTCTTCGATGCGCAGCCTGCCCAAGGATTCAACGGGCGCCTCTTCGAAATCCGCAACATGGTGGAAAAGCCGAAGTATGAAGAAGCTCCATCGAACCTTGCCGTGATCGGCCGCTACATTCTTACGCCGGGAATCTTCGAGTGCCTGGCGAGGATTCAGGCCGGCGCCGGCGGCGAACTGCAACTCACCGACGGCATGCGCATGCTGCTCAAGAAAGAAAAGATGTACGCCTACGTCTACGAAGGCAAGCGTTACGACACCGGCGACAAGCTGGGATTCCTGAAGGCCACGGTAGAATTCGCCCTGAAGCGCTCAGACCTCGGCGGCCCCTTCCGCGAATATCTGAAGAGCCTGAACCTGTAAGTGAGATGAATCGGGTGCCCCATCCTTGTCGCGTTCTATGCGACAGAGCGGAGACTTTGACTTCCTGGGAAGCGCCTCAACACATGTGGCGACAGCCGCCTCGGCTGTCGTGCGAAGCGAAGCGAGCCCCCGGCAGACAGACAATTTCAGATTGCAGATTTCAGATTGCAGATTGCAGATTTTCAGATCATAGATTCCGCAAGCCTTTTGACCTTAAATCTGAAATCTACAATCTAAAATCGCTTTTCTTACTTCTGCATTTCCCTGAGCTTCTTAGACTTCTCCTCCACACCCCGCGCCAGCTTCTCCTTGTGCGAGTGCATCTTCTTCGCAATCCCCTCATCCGCCAGCCCAATCATCTGCGCCGCGAGAATCCCCGCATTCGTCGCACCAGGTTTGCCGATGGCGACCGTCGCCACCGGAATCCCCGCCGGCATCTGCACAGTCGAAAGCAACGAGTCCATCCCATTCAGCGACGTCGAAGGAATCGGCACTCCAATCACCGGCAGAATCGTATGGGCCGCAATGACTCCTGCCAGGTGCGCCGCCCCACCGGCACCGGCGATGATGACTTTGATACCGCGCTCCGCCGCCTTCTTAGCAAAATCCGCGCTCCGGTCGGGTGAACGATGCGCCGAAGTCACATCAATCTCATACGCGATGCCGAAGTCGTCCAGCGCCTTCCCCGCTTCGCGCATGATTTCCAGATCGGAATCACTCCCCATCACAATCGAAACCAGTGGCTCGTTCATTGATCTCCTCTGAGAGGTATTGGGATTGTCATCCCGAAAATATTTGAATTTGTCATCCTGAGCGAAGGTTTGTTTCGCGAAGCGAAGCAAACCGCAGTCGAAGGATCCCTACCGCTCTGCCGAGTGCCCCGCTTCTGGCTGGTTTTGCCAGAAGTTCGTTCTCGGTACTCGGGACTCAGGGCTCGCAACTAACTACTTCTTCAGCGCTCTCCCCGCAATATCCTTCCGATAATGCGCGCCCGCGAAACTGATCTTGCCACAAGCCTGGTACGCGCGTTCCACTGCGGTTTCTAAATCCGCAGCCCGTGCCGTCACCCCCAGCACGCGTCCGCCCGCGGTGTAGTAAAGCCCCTCGCGCTTCGAAGTCCCCGCATGAAACACTTTCACGCCCTGCACCGCGTTCGCCTCTTCAAGCCCGTCAATCCGTTTCCCCTGCTCAAACGTCCCCGGGTACCCTCCCGACGACATCACCACGCACACCGACGCGTCTAGCGACCACCTGAAGTCGCCATCACTCACGCGCCCATCGATCGAGGCCTCAACCGCGTCGAGCAGGTCACTCTCCAGACGCATCAGGATCGGCTGCGTCTCCGGATCGCCGAAGCGGCAATTGAATTCCAGCACCATCGGCCCGCGCGCAGTCATCATGAGCCCGCAATACAGAACGCCCTTAAACTCGCTGCCCTCGGCCTTCATGCCGGCAACCACGGGCCGCGCGATATGATTCACCAGCCAGTCGCGCATGCGATCGTCCACGATGTCCGCGGTGGAATACGCGCCCATGCCTCCGGTGTTCGGTCCGGTGTCGCCATCGCCCACGCGCTTGTGATCTTGCGCGCCCACCAGCGGAGCCACCCGTTCCCCGTCGCTGAATACCAGGAAGGAAAGCTCGTCGCCCTTCAGGCATTCTTCCAACACCACCCGCGACCCGGCGTCGCCCAGCATCTTGCCGCTCAGCATCTCGGCAGCGACGCTCGACGCTTCTTCTTTGCTTTTCGCGATGACCACGCCCTTGCCGGCCGCCAGCCCATCAGCCTTCACGACGACCGGCGTGTGGAAATGCCCAAGCGCCGATTTCACTTGCTCCATCGAATCGCAGATCGCAAACGGCGCCGTGGGAATGTGATGCCGCTGCAGAAATTCCTTGGCGAAGCTCTTGCTCGATTCCAGCCGCGCCGCCGCCTGGGTCGGCCCAAACACGCGCCAGCCGCGACGGGTGAACTCGTCAACAACTCCGAGCGTGAGCGGCAACTCAGGTCCGACCAGAGTCAAATCCGGCCGCAGGCGCGTCGCCAGAGCGACCATCGAGTCAAGACTCTTCAGATCGGCCGGCAGGCATTCGGCCTCGTCCGCGATGCCGCCGTTGCCGGGCGCGCAATAAAGCTGCGAAATACGCGCCGACTGCTTCAGCTTCCATACCAGCGCATGCTCGCGCCCGCCTGCACCTAGAACAAGGACTTTCATAGAAGACCAATTAGGTTAGAAGTTGCGGCGAACGCTGTCAAACCCACGCAATTGTAGCGCCTCCGTCCCCAAGGCTGTCGCGGTGACAACTCGCGACTGTTTCGAAACTCTAGGCTCCAGCCCAGTCATCGCCGGTGCGCACTCCGAGTTGCCAACGATCCAGCCACAACTTGCTTGTCGCTTAAGGGCCGAATAGGCGGCTCTTTGAGGATATCCTGTTCGTAAAGGGATCAGGCAGTCTACATAAGCTTGCCCATTTGGTGATTTAGAGGAGCCATGTCAATCAAGGCGGTTCTCAAGCTCATGATGAATCATCAACTCCTCGCGTTGACTGGCAGCAACGCCTTGCTTAAACCCTTCTATCAACTCAATTACCTGGTCGCAGCCAGAGAGTGTGGTCTTTTCGAACTGTTACTGGACGCGCCAAAACGCTTTGAACAGCTTGCTGAAGTCTATTGCACAGATGACAAGGCTCGGGAAGCTCTGCAGGCTTGGCTGGGTCTGGGTATTCAGCTTGGTTATCTGCGATTGGATACCAGGGGCTACGCACTCAAGGGGCTGGCCAAAAAGCTGGCGCTGCCCCAGAACGATGCGGCGCTGGCCTTGCTTCAGGAAGCGGCGGGACTTCATTCCAAGTTGATCTCACAGACCGTCAGCAAACTTCGCAACGGGGAACTTTGGAACCTTGAGGATCAGGATGGCGAAATCGTCGCAAGGTCCTCGCGGATCATAGAAGCATTCCAAACGGAGGCCATTGATCGATTCTTCCCAGCCTCCGGAGTTGGCAGCTTGCTTGAGATCGGCTGTGGCTCCGGTGTTTAGATCAAGTACGCCGCAAACAGAAATCCGTCTCTGGCGGCACTGGGTTTGGAGTTGCAGCCAAATGTCGCCGATGTCGCTCGCCGGAACATCTCGGAATGGGGTCTCGAAGGGCGAGTGAGAATTGAAGTAGGAGATATTCGACTGAAGTCTCCGGACGAGCGTTTCAGCGTCGTCACGCTTTAAAACAACATCTACTATTTCCCAGTGGAGAGCCGAGTTTCACTACTCCAACATATCAGGCGGTTCATCAAGCCGGGTGGCTTTCTCTTGCTGATCACATGTTGTCAGGGAGGGAGCCTGGGGGTGGAGATTCTCAATCTTTGGGGTGCTGCAACATTGACTGGCGGGAGACTGCCCAGCAAGCTCGAACTCATCAGCCAGCTGCATCATGCAGGCTTTCAGGATGTTCAAACAATTCGCTTGGCACCGGGCGAGGAACTCTTCGCGTTCAAAGCGCACCCTGGGGACAACGCCTGAATCACGGGCATCGACTACAAGCGCCTGCGCTTTCTGCGCAGTCCAGTAACATTCCTTTAACCGGAGAGGCGTAAAAAAAGAAGTTCGCATCTATGCCCGCTCCCAATTTATGTTAACCATAGTTAATTACTTGTAGTACACTTGCGTTAACATCAGATTCTGGGGAAACCGAAGGAAATCGAAACGGACTACCCGTTCTTGTTGACGGACCATAGATGAACCTCCGCCTCCATTTCGCTTGGTGTCGCACGCGCAGCGCGCTCATCGCTGCCTGTCTCTATCTCTTGGTCGACCCGGCATGGCACCTCCACGCGCAAGAGATGTCAGTTCCTTCTCAAGGTAGCGCAGCCGTTACGCCCGATCCGCCCTCCGACGGTACCGAGTCGATGCTCCCGCATTTCAAAAGCTCGCGCTTCTGGCTCTCTGGCCAGGCAAACTTCGTGTTTCAGGCGCATCCCGATTTCCACGCGCTCTACAGCGGCCCACATAGCCTGGGCCCTCGCTATGAGAAGGCCTCCTCGCGCCTGTTGACGCTCTACACCGGCGTACGACTCAACAACTCCACTGAGTTTCTGGTCGATATCGAAGAGGCTGGCGGTTCGGCGCTGAGCCAGGGTTTCGGTCTGGCGGGAAATGCCGACCTCGATATCGTGCGCAACCCCTCGCTCAGCAAGGCTCCGTATCTGGGCCGCGGAGAGTTCCACCACGTGTTCGCCTTCAGCGACGACAAAATCGAAAACCAACGCAACATGTTCTCGTTGTTCGAGGAGCTCCCGCGCCGCCGTCTGGAATTGCGCTTCGGCAAATTCAGCATGCCCGATTTTTTTGATCTGAACTCCGTGGGCTCCGACACCCACTTCCAGTTCCTCAACTGGACCACCGACAACAATGGCGCGTGGGACTATGCCGCCGATACGCGCGGCTACACCGTCGGGCTGACTGCTGACTTCGAAGACCGCAACTGGGGATTCCGCTTTGGCGAAAGCCTCATGCCCAAGGTCGCCAACGGCATCGATCTCGTCTGGAAGCCCTGGCAAGTGCACGCGGAAGACTATGAATTCGAATTGCGGCATGGCGTGATTCCCAAAAAGCCTGGTGTGGTCCGCCTGCTTGCCTACACCAACTTCGCCAACATGGGGATCTACCGCGACCAGGTAGTCAAGGCCGCCGAGGCCGATACGACGCCCGACATCACCAACCATCCCTGGCACATCACGATGAAGTACGGATTCGGCGTCAACCTTGAGCAGAATCTTTCGCACCATCTCACCGCGTTCGCGCGCTTCGGCTGGAACGACGGCCGCACCGAGTCATTTGCCTATACCGAAGTCGAGCAGACATTCGCTGAAGGCGTGGGAGCCAACGGCGAGTGGTGGCATCGTAAGCAGGATCGCGCCGGGGTGGCATTCGTCAGCAACGCCATCAAGAAAGATCATCAGAACTATCTCAACGCTGGAGGCCTTGGTTTCCTGCTGGGAGATGGGCATCTGAACTACGGCCGCGAAAATATCGCGGAGACGTATTACACGTTGCACATCTGGCGAGGGATTTACGTGGCTCCGGGGCTCCAACACATCGGCAATCCTGGTTACAATCGCGACCGGGGACCGGTGATCGTGCCATCATTCCGCGCGCACGTAGAGTTCTGAAGAGCCATACCGCTTCGGCGAACTCAGAAAGCTGTGTCTTGGTCTTACTACGATAACTGAGGAGTGTTGGGCGACCGAGAGTCAACCTAGCGTGCGGTCCACCCTCCATCGATGAGAATCGTATCCCCAGTTATAAGAGACGCGGCACTAGAGGCAAGAAAGACGACCGCACCCGCCACATCCATCGGCTCACCAATTCGGTGCAAGGCAGCAATACGCTCGATCACATCTGAGCGGAATTCGGGGTCTGCTAGCGCGCCCTCCGTCCCCGGAGTGCGAATAAATGTTGGTGCGACCGCATTTACGGTGATGTTGTACTTCCCCCACTCGATGGCAAGACACTTAGTAAGGTGCGAAATGGCAGCCTTCGTCATGCAGTACACCGACTCAGTCGGCAACGCCACGAAGGCGGCTTGCGAACTCAGGTTGATGATGCGACCACGCCTCTGTCGGATCATCACACGTCCGGCAGCCTGGCTGGCAAAAAATGTTCCCTTCAGATTGACCGCGAGCGTCAGATCGAAGTCTTCTTCGCGCACGTTCTCCGCGAGATTGTCTGGCGCAAGTCCAACATTATTGACCAGAATGTCGAGCCTTCCTAGCTGCCTGACAGTGTTGTCAACCGACTGAAATATCTGATCGAGTCGTCGGACGTCCATCTGCAATGGCAGGGCACGTCGACCCATAGCTCCAATCTGATCGGGGAGGTCTCCGCCTGCGTTCACATCCCGCAGGCCCAGTGCTACGTCGGCGCCGGCGTGAGCCAGTGCCAGTGAGATCGCACTGCCTAAGCCACGCGCAGCGCCGGTTACCAGGGCCACTTGACCGGTGAGATCAAAGCTCGGAAAAGCCATCGACAACGCCTCCCATTCGTGCGGGCCAGCTTGTACAGCCCTAATCCCCGCCGCGTGTCTTTCGCGTGATGTGACTGAGTGTACTTCCTATCGCCCAGGAAAAAGAAATCGGTCCTCGTTGATTCATCACAGGTGTGCTGGGCGGAAGAAAACGCCAGCTCAGCTCCATTGAGCGTGAAGACGTTTGGCGACTTGCCGGCGTCTGGGCCGCTGAGGAGACCTCTTTACTTCGCCATCTCCGCGTTGAATTCCTGAATCAATCCGTAGCACTCGCATGCGGAGCTCTCCAGCTTCTTGCGGTTCAGAACCTTAACGGTGCCGTGGGAGTACTCGATGATGTTCTTCTTGCGTAATCCACCTGCGGCCAGGCTCACGCTGGGACGATCGGTGCCGAGCATCGTCGCCAGAAACTCGTGGGTAATCTTCAACAACCCGGAGCCGACGCGGTCCTGAATCAGAAGTAGCCAGCGCGACAGTCGCTGCTCCAGATCATGCAACCGGTTACAGCCTGCTGTCTGCGCCGCCTGCAATCCGTGAACCGTGGCATACCGGTTCAGCAATTTCTGCAGTCGCGGACTCGTTTCGAGCGCGGCCTGCAAGTCGTCGACTGCCAGCCGGAATCCGTTTCCGCTGACCTGCATGATGGCTTCATGCGGGCTGTGGCGGATGCCTGACGCGACTGGAATCGGCGCGAACCCTTCGTTCCCGATCACGCCCACTTCAACGCTCTCGTTGTGATTGGTGTTGAACACCAGCGAAGCCAGACCGGCGTTAAGGAAGTAGGCGTATTCCAGTTTCTTGGGCGGTTCGTGCAACACGGTGTAGTGCGGCAGATCGAGGTAGTGCAAACTGTCCCGGACCCCGGCAAACTCCTCGTCGGGAATCGACAGCAAGATCGCGTTCGTTATGGGTTTGCCCTCGAAATTCGTCCGCTCGCCGGGACGCACAACTTGAGACTCCATCGTTTTACCGACTACCTGAGTGTTCTTTCCCAAAGTAGCCTCCATGCTCTATCGAATTTCTACTTCGGGGTTGAGATGCCAACTGGAGGCGGCACGAGGTTCCCAGAAATCTACTACTTCCAGCGCACTCCTCCCCCGAGGAATACAGGATCCTCCGTATATCGCCAAAGGGACAGCGTGCAGTAGTGTGTCGGGAGCCCTACAATTGCTAGAATGCCGCAATAGCAGTGCGGTGCGCGCCCAAGTCCCTGTTGCCCTTTTTACCATGCTACCCCGGATTCTGATCGCCGACGATAACGCCATATTCCGCAAGGCGCTCCGGCAACTGCTCGAGGGCGCCGATCACTGGGAGATCGTCGAGGCAAAAGGTGGTGACGAGGCCGTCACAAAATCGGTCGAGGCTCGTCCCAACGTAATCATTCTCGACTTGGCTATGCCGGACAAAGACGGCTTTGCGGCCGCCCGCGACATCTCCGCATTGCTTCCAGCCGCTCCGATCCTGATGTGCACCTTGCACATGTCGCCGCTCGTGGAAGCGGAGGCGCTGAAATCAGGAATCCGAAAGGTGTTCTCGAAGACAGATAGCAGCCTTCTAGTGCCGGCGATTCGCCAACTGCTGAATCCGGAACCGCCGACCGATCAGAGTGCCGTTCTGGAGACTACCCCGCCCACTGTCGCAACGGACCCTGTCGTGGCAGCGCCGCCTTCGGATACAGTGCCCTCCGAGGCTCCCAGCGACCCGGTTCCTCCTGCATCGCCTGAGAATGCGGCGTAGGGGCTGATCCCTCAGCGATTCCCCACAGACGCTTTGACGCAAGGAGTGTCCCGGTGTATCTATATTCCTGCGATGCGCCGCGGAGTTCTGCCAATTCTTTGCGTGCTGGCCGCACTGGTCTCGACAGCCGCGGGACAGACGGATGCCTGGCTCCAAGTTCGCACTCCGCATTTCCTCGTGGTCAGCAACGCCGATGAGAAAGACGCCCGTCTTGCCGCCCACAAGTTCGAGGCCATGCGTTCGCTGTTTCAACGAGTCTTTCCCGATGCTGACCTTGATACGGCCTCGCCCATCCTCGTGCTCACTGTGCAGGACAAGCGCTCTCTGCAGGCGCTCGCGCCTTCGGCCTATCTGGGCAACGGGCAACTGAGTCTTATCGGATACTTCCTCTCCGCTCCAGAAAGAAACTACATTCTGATCCTTCTCGGCGCCCCCGGCGCGCACCCTTACGCGCCCATCTATCACGAGTACGCTCATTTCGTCTTCAGCCGCCTGCATCAATGGATGCCGCTCTGGCTGACGGAAGGCATTGCCGAGTACTACCAGAACACCGAGTTCTTCGAAGATCACGTCCGCCTGGGAAAAGGCGATCCCGGAATCCAGCACACGATCGAATACAACCCGCTGCTGCCGCTCTCCACGTTGTTCGGCGTCGATCCGAACTCGTCCTACTATCACGAGCAGGACAAGGGTTCCATCTTCTACGCCGAATCGTGGGCGCTGACCCACTACCTGAAAGACAAGGACGACCGGGAAGGTACGCATCGCCTCAGCGACTTTCTGGATCTTCTGCAGAAGAATGTCGATCCCATGGCCGCCGCCACACAAGCATTTGGCGATCTCGAACAACTGGAACTGGATCTGAGAAGGCATGCGGCGAGCGGGCAGTATCAGGTTAGCGAAATGTCAGGCACGATCGACGTCGACGATTCCGCGTTCATCGTGCAGCCGCTCTCGCAAACACAGGCTGATACGCTGCGGGCCGAGTTTCTCGCCCACGTAGGACGTAGCAGCGACGCCCGCGCGCTGCTCGAAGACGTGTTGCGCAATGATCCCGCCAACGTAGGCGCCCGCGAGAACATGGGATACATCGCCCTTCGTGAGCAGAATTATGACGAAGCACGCAAGTGGTGCCAGCAGGCGATCAAGCTCGATCCCAACAGCTTCGTTGCACATTATGTTTTCGCGGCGGCGTCCATCCGGAAAGGCGCGTCCGACAAGGCTTCTCAGGCTGCTGTAGAAGAGAGCCTGCGCACCGTGATCAAGATCAATCCTTCGTTCGCCCCTGGTTACGACGGTCTGGCGGTCTTTTATGCGCAGCGCGGCACGAACCTGACGGAAGCTCGCGACTTAATCGAAAGAGCGGTGCAGCTTGGTCCCAGCGTGCCTGAGATCCGCATCGACCAGTCGCAGGTCCTGGCCAGCATGAACAAAACCAAGGAGGCGATCGAAGTCCTGAAGCTGGCCGTCAAGATGTCGCACACGCCCGAGCAAGTGGCCGCTGTCGAGAATGTACTCGAGAGCCTGCGGAAGTACGATGCCGCCCGCTCAAAAGAGAACGCGCGGAATAACGCGCTGGCCGCGGCCGGCGGAACAGCGAGTGGCAAGAGCGTCGGAATTAAAAGCACCGCCGCCGAGACCCCGGCTCACCCTATTTACTCGCCCGACGTCGAATACACCGCGGAGGCGCGAGCGGCGAAATTCGAGGGCACATGCGTGGTCCAGCTCACCGTAGGTATTGACGGCAAGCCCAGCAATGTAGTCGTGACCAAAAAAGTCGGCTTGGGCATGGACGAGCGCGCGGTTGCGACCGTGAGCAAGTGGAAGTTCGAACCCGCACGCCGTTACGGCAAGCCCGTACCCACTCGCATGAATCTGAGTCTTGACTTCAAATTGTTTGGAAACGATTCGCAAAAATTCATCGACCTCTCGGATAAAGCGCGGGCAGGCGATCCTGCCGCGGAGTTTGAATTGGCCAACGCCTTCTTTGCGGGACGCGACATCCCCAAAGATGAGGCTCAGGGCATGGCTCTTCTCGAGCGTGCCGCCCGCAGCGGACATCCGCAAGCGCAATTTCAGATGGGCGAGCGCTCCTACGGCGACGGCAACAATCCCGAGCAATACGTCGCGGCGTACGTCTGGTATGTGCAGGCGCAGCGCAGCGGAGCAGATCAGGCGGAAGTAAAAGTAACGGAACTCGAATCCCGCATGACGCCTGACCAGCTCGCCGAAGCGCACAAGCGCCTGGAGAGTACGGCCGCGAAGTAGAATCAGCTTTGGTTCACCTCAACCCCATGTCATCCTGAGGGCCGCGCTTTTTGCGGCCCGAAGGACCGATGCAACTCTCGCCCCGCCGGCGCCCTCGCCCGGGTTGGCATGGCCATTTCGTGATCCAAGCACAGTGAGCCACGCATTCACCAAAATCTTGTCAATAGGCAGAAATGACACGAATGGACTTAACTCGCTGAAACCATTCACAAAATAAATCCCAAAGCTTTGCCGGGTAAATATGCCGAATCTGCTATTCTGAAAGTAGAGAGTAGAAATCAACAGGCGCGGCCCACAGGTCGCGCCTTTTTTGTTGGGGCATGGGGCAAAGCTCTGCAGGTTGCAATCGATTCCGTCGAGTTGGGCGTGAACAAGACCAACGAGCGACCAACGACTTTGCCGGGGGAACGGGGCGTGGTCGGGGAATGAACGATTGGGAAAATTTCAGAACATTCAAGGAGCGAGGCGAATGGGTCGAACTGCAATTCATGGCAGCCGCCGCCTCGCACGGATATCACGTACTCAAACCTTGGGGAGACTCCCTCGAATACGACGTCGCCGTAGAACACAGCGGCGACATGATTCGAGTACAGGTCAAATCCAGCTCGGTGCGTAACGGCACGGGATACTTTTGTCAGTTCCGCCGCAACTGGCTGGTCAAGGAACCATACAGCGTCGATGAGTTGGACCTATTCGCGACATACATCATCCCGGAAAAAATCTGGTACCTGATCCCCGCCACGGTCCTGCTGACGCCGCCTCGCAAGGTCGGTATTACGGTCTGCCCGATGACCGCGCTCCGCAAGAACCGCTACCGCTACGAACAATACCGCGAAGCCTGGGGCTTGCTGGGAAAAACCAGACGCGA
This sequence comes from Terriglobia bacterium, assembly GCA_020073385.1. GTDB lineage: Bacteria > Acidobacteriota > Terriglobia > Terriglobales > Acidobacteriaceae > Sulfotelmatobacter. The sequence goes on from JAIQFH010000017.1 coordinate 43,256, forward strand.
CCTGACCAAATGCGGGAAAGCCCACGCAGCTTACATCGGGAGTCTGACGAAGGCCACCTGGAACGACAAAGCACGGCGACATCGTGAGCGAAGCAACATCGTTTTGAAGGGGCGCGGCTTGTAGCCGCGCCGTCCGAAGCCAGAAACAATGCGGGCTTTATCCCCTCAGGGAAGCATTGGAAGCCCATCTATCTTTGTCATCCTGAGGATCGCGCTCTTTGCGGTCCGAAGGACCTCTGCACTCGGACGTTACCGTCCAATTGCGTCTACAACAATGTAGATTGCCAACGGTCGCCCTCCCAGCCACGGAGCGGCGAAAGAATACAGCCCAGGGCGCAAGCCTTGGGTAAACCACAAAACAACGGGACCAGTCCCGTAGGGACGACAGAAAAAGCAGAGTTGGTAATCAACACACGATTCATGTAGCGCCTGGGTACGATTCCGAAGGTCAAGGAAACCCACGCAGACGGCAACCGTGGAATCCGACCCTTGACAAAGAACGTCAAGGATGGAGCGCTCGCCTTACGCGAGACCAGAGGTTAATTCATAAAAATAAAGTACTTAACGCGAGTGAAGAACATAGAGACCAAAGTAATCAGCAACCAGCAGGATAAGACTGGCATTCCTGTAAAGAGAAGTGTAAAGTGTAAAGCAAAGTGTCAAGCAGAGGTACCTTTATATGGGCAAAATGATGAAAAGCGCTCCTGTATTCTTCACCGTAGCTCAAGTGCGCTTCAACCCAATCCTGAGCTTGGCCAGTTATATTCCCGCGATTCAGGAGCACTTTCGCAGAAATGGCTTTCCCGACTTCAAAAAAGTAGTAATGATGACATTCAATCTGTCCCCTCTGGTACAAGAGCAAAGGAACGAGGCGCAGGCCCCAGCACCTGTGCCAATAGAGCGATATGTCTTTTCGAACCTCGATAACACAATGAATTTTATCCTCGAGCAAAGCTCGATCGCCTTTCAGGCGACTGAATACCAAACGTTCGAGGTGTTCGGCGGCCATCTATTACAGGGACTGGAACTCCTAAACAAAACGGTAGTCCTTAGTTTCATAGAGAGGATCGGTGTTCGATACCTGGATGCAGTGATGCCGCGTGAAAACGAGACGCTGGAACAATATCTCATCCCAGAGGTAATGGGGCTCCACGGCAAACTCAAAGGCCAAGCTCAGTATTCTTTCTCCGAAACCCAGACTGAAGGCCCTGATGGTTTCGTCGTTTCACGCACAGTTATTCAACGAGGGCAAATCGGCTTTCCTCCGGATCTTATTCAAATGATGAGCTTGAAGATGCAACAGAAGTTTCAGCAGTTCACAGGGGCGCATGCGATTATCGACACGGATGCATTTCTCATGGGGCGCATTGCTTTCGACCTGGCAGAAGCGGAACGAAAACTGCATACTCTGCACGAAAAAACACATGAGTCCTTTCGCGAAACAGTCACAGAATATGCCATCTCCGTTTGGGAGTAGGAAGGGAAACTCATATGACGCTGGCATTTCCAGAAATTGAAGAAGAGATGTATTCGCCTACCCACTATAAGCCCATTGCTCCGTCTGGAATTGTGGCTACGGCTGCCATCGCTTTTGCATTCATGGCAGGAACTGGTGGGGTGACGACAGCCGAATACCTCCAACAGCGAGGGTATAGGGGATACCAGTTTGTTCAAATACCCGCGCTGGCGGGTCCGAACGCCGGTGTTCGCTTGCCAATGGAGAATCTGAAGATCATCCGGGCGGCATTTAAACCATCTATGTTGGATCTCGCGAGTCTTCTGGGAGTCTCTCGTCAAGCCGTCTACAACTGGATGGCTGGAGAAAACCCATCTCGAGATAGCGCCGACCGGCTTGAGGATTTAGCCAAAGCAGCAGATCTCGTTGCCGCCTACGGTTTGAACTCCCCTTACCTACTGAGGCGGAAGATTAGCGATGGAAGGACCTTGATGGAAATCGTGCGTGATGGAGGCTCCGCACATGAGGCTGCAAGAAGCTTGATTGGGATTGTTGAGAAGGAAGCCGAGCAGCGGGATCAGCTAAGGAAGTCCTTGGCTGGCCGCAAACCCTCTAGGCTCGACCGCCAGGAGTTCGGCATGCCGATGTTGGACGAATAATTTGGATCGCAGTCGATGGCTGAGTGGAATCGCACAACTCCGTGGCGACAGGGGCACATTTTGACGCACGAAGCTGCGGCTGCGCTTAAGCTGATTCCAGCTGAATCAGCCGAGCGAACGGTTGGCCTTGTCATTTCCCACGATTGCGACCTCGCGGCTGACCCAAGCAAAGAACCGAATGTGGAGGTCATTCGAGCGACCCTAATCGCTGAGTCTCAAGGGCAGTTCACTAACTCCAAGAATGCACGTACTCTGCACCTCCAATTCAGCTCGGGCGATGGTCGGCAGTGGCTTGAACTGCATGCGACGGATAAGCTTACGATTTCGAAGTCCGATTTGGCCGCATTCGTCCCCCGAACTGACTTCAAACTCGACCGGAGCGGGCACTCGACTCTGGAATGGTGGCTTGCTGCTCGATACAGACGCTCAGCGTTCCCCGACTCTTTCGTAGATCGACTTAAGAAGAGCGGTTTGGATGACAAGCTAACAACGATCCTCAAGCCGCACGGCGAGCACATCCGCAGTATCTTTTTTGAGCTCGACGAGGGCAATGAGGAAGAAAAGAACGAGGCCGCCGACACGTACTCACTGAGAATCTACGTATTGTATGCAACAGAATCTGACCCGGAGACAGCGCGGCTTGCTGCCGAGCAGGTGCGAGACGAAATAGAGGCTGCATTTCGACGGAAGCTATTCAAGCCGTCGCAACGATGGAATCATATCGAGCTTACCGAGTGCATCGCTGTTTCTGACGAGGTTATGACAGTCGCCCAAACAATGCTGCTAAAAGAATGGCGACTAGAATACTTGAGCCTCCGAGAAGATCCGCCTCAGCCCATGCGTCCAGGCTGAACCTAGCCTCTCTGACGGGCTACAAAGATTCGGGCTACGCTCCTACCGGCTGTGGTTTTGTTGCCAGCAACTGGCGCAACACATACTGCAAAATCCCGCCGTTGGCGTAGTAGAGCGCTTCCTGTGGGGTGTCGATGCGGACCAGCGCTTCGAACTCAACCGGGTCTTTGTCTTTTTTTGTGGTCTTCACTTTCACCGTGCGTCCGGCGGAGAACTTGTCGACTACGTCGCGGATGCCGGCGATCTCAAACGTTTCTTCACCCGTCAGCTTGAGCGAGTCGGCGTTCTGTCCTGCGGGGAACTGCAGCGGGAGAATGCCCATGCCGACTAGGTTCGAACGGTGGATGCGCTCGTAACTTTCGGCGATGACGGCGCGGACGCCCAGCAGCGCGGGGCCTTTGGCGGCCCAGTCGCGGGACGATCCGGAGCCGTACTCTTTGCCGGCGAGGATGATGAGCGGAGTGCCATCGGCGCGGTATTTTTCGCTGGCGTCGAAGATCGACATCTCGGCGTTGGTCGGAAGATGGCGTGTAAAGCCGCCTTCGGTCTGGACCAGCTTGTTGCGCAAGCGGACGTTGGCGAAGGTGCCGCGCACCATCACTTCATGATTGCCACGGCGCGAACCGTAGGAGTTGAAATCCCCAGGCTTCACGCCATGTTCCTGCAAATATTTTCCGGCGGGGCTTTCTTTTTTGATCGAGCCTGCGGGAGAGATGTGGTCGGTGGTGACGCTATCGCCGAGAACGGCCAGCACGCGCGCCTTCTTGATCTCCTGCACGGGCGAGGGTTTCACGGCCATGTCGTCGAAGTACGGTGCGCGGCGGATGTAGGTCGAATCGTTTTCCCAGGCATAGGTCTGGCCCTTGGGGACACTGAGCCCGCGCCAGCGCTCGTCGCCTTCAAAGACTTCGGCGTAGGACTTGGAAAACATTTCCGAGGTAATGGAATGCTGCATCGCATCTTCGATTTCGCGCGAGGTTGGCCAAATGTCGGCAAGATACACCGGCTGGCCATCTTTGCTCTTGCCCAGCGGATCTTTGCGAAGATCGGTGTCGATGCGGCCGGCGAGCGCGAAAGCGACGACCAGCGGCGGCGACATCAGATAGTTGGCGCGAACCTCGGAGTTGATACGGCCCTCAAAGTTGCGGTTCCCCGAGAGCACAGAGGCGACCACAAGCTCTTTCTCGTCGATCGCCTTCGAAACTTCTTCCGGAAGCGGGCCGGAGTTGCCGATGCAGGTGGTGCATCCGTAGCCGACGAGGTGGAACTTCAGCTTCTCGAGATAGGGCATGAGCCCGGCGTGATCGAGGTAGTCGCGCACGACTTTCGACCCGGGCGCGAGCGAAGTCTTGACCCAGGGTGGAACCTGCAAACCCTTCTCGACCGCTTTCTTCGCGAGCAATCCGGCGCCGATGAGGACCGAAGGATTCGATGTGTTGGTGCAGGACGTGATGGCGGCGATGACGACGCTGCCGTGTTTGAGCGAATCCTTCACCGAGGCGGGGACGTGCTCGTGAACATTTGGATCCTCGACGCCAATCGCTGCCGGACTTCCGCCTTCCTGCTCCCATCGCGGTCCATTTGCTGCAGGCGCAGTGGTCTTGGCCGCCGCTTTTGGCTTGATCAGCGAGGGCAGCGCTTTGGTGAAGGACTCTCCGGCTTGCGAGAGGACCACGCGATCCTGCGGACGCTTTGGTCCGGCGAGCGACGGCTCAACGCTTGCAAGATCGAGCGAAAGCAGTTCGGAGTACTGCGCTTCGGGAGTTTTATCGTCATGGAACAATCCCTGCTCGCGGCCATAGGCTTCGACGAGCGCGATCTGTTCTTCCGATCGTCCGGTGAGCCGCAGATATTTCAGAGTCTCTTTGTCGATGGGGAAGATTCCGCACGTCGCGCCGTACTCAGGAGACATGTTGGCAATGGTTGCGCGATCGGCAAGAGGTAGGTCGCGCAGTCCCGGCCCGAAGTATTCGACGAATTTTCCGACGACGCCGTGCTTCCGCAACATCTCGGTAATGGTCAGCACGAGATCAGTGGCGGTCGCTCCTTCGCGCAAGCGTCCAGTAAGTTTCACACCCACAACCAGCGGAATCAGCATGGATACAGGCTGCCCCAGCATCGCCGCCTCGGCTTCAATCCCACCCACTCCCCACCCCAAAACCCCCAACCCATTCACCATGGTTGTATGGCTGTCTGTTCCTACTAGCGTGTCGGGGTAGGCTACGCGCTTGCCGGGGCTTTCATGGACGAACACTACGCGGGCGAGATATTCAAGATTGACCTGGTGGACGATGCCGGTGTCGGGGGGGACGATGGCCAAGTTGCGGAATCCGGTTTGGCCCCAGCGGAGGAAGGAGTAGCGCTCTTTGTTGCGCTGGAATTCGAGAAGGGCGTTCATGTCGAAGGCATTCGCGGTGCCGAATTCGTCGACTTGAACGGAGTGGTCGATGACCAATTCCACTGGCTGCAGAGGATTGATGAGCGAGGGGTCGCCGCCGAGTTGCTTCATGGCGTCGCGCATGGCTGCCAAGTCGACTACGCAGGGGACGCCAGTGAAATCCTGCAGGAGAACGCGGCTGGGGGTAAAGGCGATTTCCTTGTCAGGCTTGGATTGGCTATTCCATGCGGCAAGCGCGCGGATTTCTTCTTTCTTTACGTTGCGGCCATCTTCGGTGCGCAGCAGGTTCTCGAGCAGGATGCGGAGGGAGAAGGGCAGGTGCCGGGTGGAGATGCCTGCTTTGTCGAGCGCGTCGAGGCGGTAGATTTCGTATTCTTTCTTGCCAATTTTGAGGGACGCGCGGCTGTTGAAACTGTTTAACGACATAACGGCCTTCCTTGAGAGATGAATGGATGGATTGCAACTTACCAGTGTAATGCGTCGGGAGGGGGAATTAGTAGAGTGGGGGAAATATCAGGTGAACGCATTGCGCGCTTTGCGCGCAACCCCGGACGAGGCGTCCGGGGCTACACGTGTTTCGCATTTGCGATAGCGCGCTAGCTGGCGCGGCTTTTCAGGACCTCGACCGCTTTGTTCAGCTGCTCGTCGATTGTGTTCTTTGGCTTCGCGTCTTCGTCTGAGGGAGCGGCTGCGCCATCACCATCATCGGGGCTTACGCCGTCGTCGATGGCGTCTGCTACCACGACGTTGGGAGTGATCGCGGTGTCCTGGATGGCTTTGCCACTCGGTGAATAATATTTCGCGACGGAGAGGATGAGGGCGCCGCCGTCGGGAAGCTCGAGAGTCTTTTGGACGGAGCCGTCGCCAAACGTCTTGTCACCGACAACGTCGCCTCGGGCATTCTCCAGAATGGCGCCCGCGACGATTTCTGCGGGGCCTGAGGTGCCGCGGTTTACAAGCACAGCAACCGGAAGATTGGTGATTGCTTTCGCGGGATCAGCGTTGAACGCCTGCCGAGGATACTTCTGTCCCTGCAAGTAGGTGATGGTGCCGTGATTCAGGAACAAATTCGCAGCGGCGATGCCTTCGTTCTCGTCACCTTCGGCGCAGTAGCGAACGTCCAGCAGGATTTTCTTCGCTCCGGATTTTTCCAGCGACTTGATCTTCGAGGCGATCTCTTGCGCTTTGCCTTTGGTCAGCGCTTCGACTTTCACGTAGCCGATGCCGTTGTCCATCATCTTTTCGGTGACGGGAGGAATGCCAACGACGTCGCGCGTGATGACCACCTTCTGCGGCTCGGCCTTGCGAGCACGGACGACCTGAACATTCAGGGTCGATCCCGGCGGGCCGATGATGAGATTGCGGATTTCGGGAAGCGACATCTCGCGAGTGCTCCGCCCTTCAATCGATTCGAAGATGTCAGTTGCTTCAATTCCGGCTTTCTCGGCGGGCGAACCCGGAAGCACAGCGACCACGGCGGCGTAGCCGAAGCGCTTCGAGACTACCGCTCCGATGTCAGCCTTGCCTTCCGCCCTATGGGCCTTGAATGCCTTGTAGGCATCCGCCGAGAGATAGCTGGAGTTGGAGTCGAGCGATTCGAGCAGGCCGTGCAGAGCTCCGTCGGTCACCTTCGGAATGTTGGGCTCTTCGACGTACTCAGTGCGCACGCGCGAGAGTACTTCGCTGTAAACCTGCAACTGGCGGTAAGAGCCGTCGCTCGAGGAGGCGTGAACGCCGCCCATCGATCCGACGACGACGAAGAGCAGTACGGCAAAGGAGGTGACAAGAATCGCTGCTTTAATTTTCATGGACATCTTTTCGTGATCTTCTTCCGGAAGGAACGAACTACTTCCTGTGAGCTGCTCCTATTATATCTCTAGATGCAAATGGGACATTGTTGGAGTTAGTGCTTTAGTGGTTTCTTTGGTGTCTTCGGTCATCGCGGGCTTTCGGAACGCGAATGGTGTGTATTTGTAACATAACAGTGGAGTTAGGCGATGTTTGGGATTTGTGCTGGCTCGGCCCCTTTCAAAGGCCGGCGGTTTGCATGTCTCCTGAGCGACGCGGCCTAATCGGCATGTGAGGAAGCGTTTCTTTCGCCCCTTCCGGGCTCGCACAATTCCCCGATCAGCCCCACGGCTTGCGCCGTGGGCTGCATTCTTTCGCCGCTTCGCAGCTTTTTAGGGGCTGAATCAAATGCGCCGAAGGGGAGCAGTGTAACGAAGTTCCCAAACCCATCCAACACATATCTTTTCAGGACGGAAAACGACACGCACACTTACTTATGGAGAGGCTCTGGGTCATTGAGCGGGGGCGAATTTCAGGGTCAGATTGGTTTGCACTGAGACGGGGCGGCCGTTCATGGTGTAGGGCTTGAACTTCCACTGGCGGACGTTGTCGATGGCTGCACGGGCAAAGGCCAGGGAGCCTTGCAGGAATTTTGCATCCTGGACTGTACCATCGCGGCCGATGAGAACCTGCAGGGTGACAGTGCCTTGCTTTCCGGCGGCGTTGGCCGGATACGCCAGGCGTGGCTGATCGGTGAGCAGAGCGCGCTCGGTGAGTTCAGAAACATCGACGGGTTCGATCGAGGGGAGCGCAGCTTCGACGGGCTTGTTGCCGCTCGCGTCGGGCACCATAGTGGCCATCTGCGACTTCAGGCTCGATGGAACTTTGGTCGGGGCGGCGGGCGTGTATTGCGTTGGCTGCGGTCTAGGTGCAGGGGGCGCTGGCTGCTGAACCGAGACTGGAGGAGCGGGAGTTGGAGCTGGGACGTCGGGGTGAGCGGAACTATCCGGAGGATTTGAAGTTGGAGTTGAAGGTCCGGCCGGCTGCGGCTGATCCGGCGCGCTCTGGACTGGCTGAGGCGTGGGAGTCGGGACCGTACCTGGCTGGCTCGCGTCCGGTGGAGCAGAAGTGGTGCTTGTTCCTGCGGGCTGCTCGGAGCCGGCGTCGATTGTTGTCGGTTTCTTAGCCGTCGGATCTACGACGGGGAGCACGCTGATCTGCGATGGATCGGTGGTGGCGTCGGGAATGTTTTCGGCAACGGGGAGTTTGTACTCATCACCGGGCCGGCCGAAGTCTTCGTGGCTGGTGGGCGCCTGAGTGACCGTAGTTACGGGTTGCGGGTTGAGCCAGCCATGGAGCGCGCGCCGGCCCCGGCCCGTCAGACCTGCGAGGTTCCCGTGCCAGGGTGCTTGCGGCGCGGCTACGATCGCACAGGCCGCCAAGACGGACGCGAAGACAATCGCGCCCTTGGGGATTCTGAATCGCGATTCCTTGCGTTCGGCGTTTTCCCGGTTCTCTCCGGCGATGTAGGAAAAGAGCTGCGCTTCTTCTTTCTTCTCCTGCTTTTCCTGCGCCGCAGCGTGCTCGAGCTCAGAGGCCTGACTGCGTTTCGCAATCCCAGTTTCGCGGGAGCCAGTTTCGCCAGCGGAGGAAGAACTCTGGTCGTAACCAAGTAATTCAGGTTTTTCCTTAGCAGGCGCAGGCGGAGCCGGAGTAGTTCCCAGCACGGATCCGGGCTGGCGCATCACTCCACGAGCTTTCAGGTGCCATTCTAGACCTCTGGGCTCATCGGAAGGAGACGGAGGTGGAGGCGAGGAACGCTCGGGGACGGCTGAGGCCACGGGCTCCAAGTCTCTCAGTGGATCGGTCTGTTCTGCGGCCGATTGTTCCGGAAAATGCGCGACTTCCGAATCAGTTTCGAACTGGCCGCCGGCGGGGATGGGAGTTGACTGAACAAACTCGTTCGCTCGGGGAGAGGCTGGAGCGACTGGTCCGCCGGCGGCAGGAGCCGACGAAGAAGTAGCTGCAGCGGCAGCGGCGGCGGCCGCATTTGCCATGCTGGTGGCCGACTCCTGACGCGATCGCAGGAGATCCCGCGCAGTCGTTAGAGTGTCAGTGACCTGGTTCACAAGCAACGGCTTGCGCAGAATGGAATTGGCGCCGGCCTGAAGCGCTTTGGGAACTGCGGCATCGTCGCGGACGATCGTCAGAATCAGGGGACGCTCTGCAGCTTTGCGCTCGCGGGCGGCCGATAGCAGCATTCCGGCTTCTGGCTGCTGGTCCCAGTCGATGACAACGAGTTGAAACAGCTCCTGCGCAAGCTTCTCAACGGCGGTGGTTGCATGGGAGCAGGATTCTCCCTCGATGCCGAGGCGGGTCATGACTTGGCGGATTACGTCTGACGTCCCCTCGTCAGAGGAAAACAGGAAGCAGCGCAGGGCCATGCCCATTCAGACTAGGGCTGGGGCGTAACTGCAACAAGATTACCGAGGTGGCCGAAAGAGCAGCGATGGGAGACCGCGAGGACATGTACTGTTGCGCGGGTTGTAGAAGTCCGAGGGGTAACTACACGTCTTTGCAAGCGTTGGATTATGCCCGGGTCCGCGTTTTTCTTCTGCCTGGGCAGCTGTGGGATGGGACTATGAGTGAAATGGCGATATTGCGTCGAACACAACGTCGATATGCTTCACCCTGCAAATTCATGCACATTGACAAGTTAGCTGAAAGATGGCATCTTTCGACGCGCTCGGTAGCGGGGCCCGGCTGGCCGTGGCGACGAGAAAGTTCCTTTTCGTTTCCCCCACCCTCGGACAGCGATAGCTCGACCAGACAAAATCAAGTGGAAAGCTGGGTTAGAGTCTTCCGTGTTTCTTCGGCACAACCGTCGCACAAAATTGGGATAATCCCGACTCTGTTGCAGACAACAAGATTAAAGGGGAGATGACCATGACATTCGCCAGACTGATTTTCGCGGCAGCGCTGTTGGCGGTCTCGACCGCGGCGCTCGCGCAGCAACCTCAAAGTGCTGCAGACCCTGCCAGTACAACCTGTTCGTTCAGCTACTCCTCGGGACCGCTCACGACGTTCACTCGCTACTGTCTGAGTGCCAATGGCAATATCGTCCAGTTCGACAGTCCATCCGGCTTCGAATACATCAGCAACGGAGGCCCACTCGAAGGCTATGGCATCTGTGACGTAAACCCGAACGTTGCGTATTACGACTATGCCTCGACTGACAGCGGCAACTGGGGCCCGACCACGGTCACCTCCCCGAATGCGACAACCCAGGTATTCGTGCGCACCACGGCCGATGGTATATGGCAGTTGAAGCAGACCATCGTGCAAATCAAGGCCAGCGCCGCGTCAACCGGATCGGTGAAAATCACCATGGCGCTCAAGAATGCAGCACCATCAGCCGGAACGTGACGTTGCTGCGGGTCGCCAATGTGAATAACGGCCCTGTGGCGACGAATGACGAGTTTGTCTCCAGCTTCAATGCCGCTTTCGGACAGGAACCCGGCGCCAGTTGGGGACTGGGATTGACGACCAACACTTTCACGTTTGCTCACAACGGTGTCGTTCTAAGTCCCCCCGCCCCACCTGATCCCTGTCACTACGTCACCAATATCCAGAACTTCGCTATCGTTGGAGACGGAGCAATCGGGCACGTGTACGCGATCACCATCCCGAAGGGGGCTACGAAGACCGTAGCCATGACGTATAAACCAATCTAGGTCCCTCGGTCGGCGGTCTTGCCGTGCCACCATCGAACCGGAGATCACCGGTGGCGGATCAGTTGGGAAAACTGATCCGCTACCATTTCCAACTTCATCCTTGTCGTTTGGATGAAAATGGACTTTTTCAGCACCCGCAGAACACTCGATCTGGTTCTGCAGTCGTACTCGATCGCGCGTCAGTTGCAGCTTCATGCGGGTCATGCTCCGCCAGATACGCTGTTCGCCGTTGGGCACAATACTTTAAGATCAGTTCGCTGGCGATCAAGCGGCGAACCAATCGCTCGGCCTCATTGAAATCATGCTTGCGACCACGTGGAACACGGTTGGAAAACGCCTGCGCCAAGTGCAAACGCATGTGGGGCTCCAGTTCCAGCCACACCGACCGCCATTACTGGGCCGTCGATTCCATCACCGCTTCTTCTACTCCCTGCTCCCGCAACCACGTGAGCAGGCGGTGCAACTCGCTCGGCATGGTGACGAATCGCCGCCACGCTGGTTTCTCTTCTTTTCACGTCAATGTGTGGGCCGCAGGCCCATCCCAACTCAAAACCCGGTCCTTATTCCGGTTTGAAGTCGAGGATGATAGTTACTTGACATGGGACAGGATGTCCATTCAGTTTCATGGGCTGGTAGAGTAGTTTCCGCGTTGCCTGCAAGGCTTCCTTCTCCAGGTCGGGATCGGCGGATTCGAGTACGATCGGATCACTCACCGATCCGTCGGTCTTGATAGTGGCGTACAGGACAACCGTACCCTGAGTTCCCTGTGCGATTGCGCTAGGCGGATACGCCGGCCTGAGTGGCTGCAGCAAAATTGCCGGTTCAACCTGTCCGCCCCAATGCCCCGCTTTGCCGGAGATCCTCTCTGACTTGCGAACCCCAGAAGCAAGCCGAGCATTGATCTGCACTGACTCGGTTTCACGGGCAAGAGGAAGGACAGCATAGACTCGTTTCTCTTCCTTGCCTACAACCACTGTCTGTTGGAACAGCGAGAGGCGTTCCTGCTTCACCTGCAACTGATACATTCCCGGTTCAAGGCCGGGGAAGGCAAACTCCCCTGCTTCGCCACTCTTAGTCTCCTTCAACTTTGAGTAATCCCGCATCAGCAGGACGCGAGCATTCTGCACAACATATCCATCCGGGTCGTAGACCACGCCGGAAATGCTCTGCCCCAGACAAGCTGGAGGAAATAGTAAGAAAACAACTGCAGACCGCACCCATCGTAACCAACGATCCGCCTGTGTCATTGAATGTCTCCTTTATGACGAAGCCGTTCCCTTCATTTTTGATAGGAAAAACATATGAGTTGATACGATTCCTTCACGGGAGAAGACTACACCGACGTGGCAACGGGGAGAAGGTTCGTGACGCTATCAATCGTCTACATTCCAAACCCGCGTGGTTGCAGTCTGCCAGTCGCGTAAGGGTCTGTTGACCAGGGGCGTTCCCAAATTCTCTACGCGATAACCTTTCACGATTTCTTGCAATTCTCTTACAAGCTGCTGACAAAAGCGTGACATGCCTTCGATGTGGAATTTGTAGTTTGGATCCACTTGCGGGCGTGATATCCGCGATAGCGGAGTTGGCTTCAGGGTAGAGACTGAGTTGAAAATCACCGGTCGACGCTTGCGGTCACCGAGGACTTCGCACACTCCTAGCCAGATTCCCACGCGCCGTGATTCTTCTCCAACCTTGCAAAACATGGGCCCCTCGCTGCAACCGCAGCATATGTTCGCTTACAAACTACGACAGGAGATTCTCTTTTGAAAAAATCTGTGCTTGCAATTATCGCGCTATCCCTTTGCTCACTTAGCTTCGCCCAACTTCCGGGCGCTCGAAGTCCACAGGAACAATCGGAAGACGCAGCGGTGTTGAGCAAGAAACATGCGATTGACGCGGCGCCTCGCAGTCCACTGGCCGATCCAGGATGTTCGTTTCTTTTCACGTCGGGCGCCAATAACACGTTTCTTAGTTATTGCCTCACGACCAACGGCAACGTTACACAACTCATCACGCCGGCAGGCCACCTGGAAATTGTGAACCCCGTCGAGGGATATGGCATCTGTGACGGCTTTACCGGCACGGAATACTTCGATTATGCCTTTGAAGACAGTTTGAACTGGGGACCGACCACGGCTACGAGCCTGTCACCCACTGCGATGAAGTTTGTCCGCACCACAAGCGATGGAGCGTGGACTCTCACGCAAACCATTACCCAGGTCGCTTCAAGCTCTCTGGTCAAGGTAGCGATGGCGCTCAAGAACAACACCGCCGACAACCGGCCGGTGGTCTTGTTGCGCTACGCGGATGTGGACGTTGATGGTGTGCTGGCTAACAATTTCGATGGCACGCTGAACAGTGCAATGGCTTGGAATTCCTTTTTCTCTGGGGCCCATCCTTTTGGGCTCGCTCTGCAGAATGTGGGGACATCGCCATTTGACTACAACGGGTTTGCACAAACCATTCCGGGGATCGTGCATCCCTGTAACACGTTTGCCAATGCGTCGAGAACGGTAGCCGTCGGAATCGACGGGTCGTTGGTCATGGCTTATCAAGGGGTGATGCCGAAGAAGGCTTCGAAGACGTTCACCGTGAGTTACAAGGGGCTGTAGAGGGGACGCCAGTCCCGCTTTACTTTGTCCTACCTTCTTGCAGGCCTTCTTGCGGGGACGGGTGTTGGAATGCCCGTCCCAGCCTTTCCTACAGCCATCGTTGCAGGGCCGATCCTTGGCGCAGACATTCTTGAGACACCCCTCTAGGCTAAAATGCTCGGTCGCGCAGTCGGAATCGATTTTCGGCTCTCGGCTTCCGGCGGCGCGCGGGAACGCTCTCAAAATGGCTCTGCTAGAAAAGAACTACTGGCTCACGACCACAGAATTTCCGACTACCGATTTGTTGCGTCCAGTGCCGGAAGTCGTGGATGTAGCGGTAATCGGTGCTGGCTTCACGGGGCTCTCGGCGGCGCGCACTCTGGCCAGGCGTGGCGCCAAGGTGGCTGTGTTCGAGTCGGAGACGATTGGGTGGGGCGCCAGTTCGCGCAATGGCGGAATGGTACTTACGGGCATGAAGCTGGGGATAAGGCAGCTTATGTCGAGCTACGGGCGCGAACTCACGCGGCGGATGTATGCGGCGTCGCTGGCTTCGATCGATTGTGTGGAGCAGATCGTGCAGGAGGAAGCAATTGATTGCGGCTTCTCGCGTTGCGGTCATCTTGAAGTTGCCTGCAAGCAGAAGCATTTCGACAACTACGAACGCCAGGCGGAGATCATTGAGGTCGAGTTCAATCACAAGCTGCGTGTGGTGCAGCGAAGTGAGCTGAGCGCGGAGATCGGGTCGAGCATCTACTTCGGGGGCATGGTGGACGAAGTCAGCGCCGGATGTAATCCGGCGCGCTACGTTGCAGGGCTGGCTGGGGCGGCGATGAAAGCCGGCGCTGAGATTTACGAGCATGCTCGCGTGAATGCGATCGAGCGCGACGCGCGACAGGGAGAAGCCGGCTGGAAGATCACGACGTCGCGGGGTGCGCTTTGGACGCATGAAGTGTTCGTGGGGACCAGCGGGTACACTGGGGCGGTGACTCCGGCGCTGCAGAGAAAAATCATTCCGATTGGATCGTTCATCATCACGACCGAAGTGCTGCCCGCGGGTCTGGCGAAGGAACTGAGCCCGCGCGGCCGGATGATTTACGACTCGAAGAATTATCTTTACTACTACCGGCTGACGCCCGACCGGCGGATGCTGTTTGGGGGACGGGCGGCATTTTTTCCGGAGAATGATCAGACGGTGCGGCGCAGTGCGGCTCTTCTGAGGCGGGGGATGATCGATGTGTATCCGCAATTGCGGGATGCGCGCGTCGAGTATGTGTGGGGAGGGACGCTGGACTTTGCGTTTGACATCATGCCGCATGCGGGGGAGATGGATGGGATGTACTACGCCGTGGGGTACGCGGGGCATGGAGTGGCGATGGCAACGTACCAGGGGCAGAAGATTGCGGAAATGATGGCGGGGGATAAACCGGAGAATCCGTTTGTGGGGATACGGTTTCCGGGGGCTCCGTTCGGGTTGTACAACGGAAAGCCGTGGTTCTTGCCGTTCGCGGGGGCGTGGTACAAGGTGCTGGACTGGGTGAGCTGAAGTGCACCCGCTGTACGCCTGTTTAGCTCGCTGCGGATTGCACAGGTCCTTCGGCCCGCAAAGGGCGCGGGCGTCAGGATGACAAGATGCTTAGATGATTCCCGATAGTCAATGGTCGAGCTGCGCTCGACGGACAGCCGAAGGCGGCTGTCCCCACATAAACCAGTTGCCCAATCGTAATCAGTGGTCCCCATAATCGGGCTATCGAAAGCCTGATCACTTCTCAGCGGTGCGTGGATTCCGAAGACTGAGGAGTCCGTATACGACCGGGCCTAACACGATCGCGATGACGCCGCCAATAGTGGCGACGAGTTTCCCTCCCAATAGCGCGACGATCGCCATCAGGATGGGCGCGGCAACCACGTAGAGCATTCCTACGGCGCCGCCAGGAACAACGAAAGTGCGGGGCAGATCGGGCCTGGTGCGGCGCAGTTTCCAAGCCGAGAGAACTGTCAGCACAGTGGTCGCCGAGCGCAGCCAGATGTATAGCGAGATCAACTGGCCCAGGCTTTGCCAGGACAGCAAGGCATAAATCACTGCCGACGCGATGATCGCGAGCCAGGGCGTGGCGTAACGGGCGTGTTTGCGGGTCAGGACATCGGGAAGGTATCCGTCTTCGGCCATGGCGAAGGGCATACGGGTAGTGGTGAGGATGGTGCTGCTCAGCAGAGCCACGTTGCCGATCATGGCGGCCAACGTCATCCAGGTGCCGAGCCATGGACCGCCGATCAATCGGGCGGCGTCAGAGAAAAATCCGGTGTGCCATTTGTCCCAGCTGCCCGCTGAAGCGAGTCCGGCAAATGTGGGCAGGAAATAAGCGGCGATCGACAGAGGCACGACCAGCGCCAGTGCGCGGGGATAGGAGCGTTGAGGGTTCTCCACTTCCTCGGCAACGGTTGATAGTTGCTCGTAGCCGGAGTACAGCCACAGGCCCAACGCCAAGCCTACGCCGAAGATTTTTATCGTCGCCTGATGCGGCACGACCCACGGGTGGAAGGGATTGAAGTGCCAGCGGGTGAGGGCGAGGACGATCATCGTCATTACCGGGATGAATATGAAAATCTCCAGGCCGGTGGCGACCTGCCCGACCATCTGAATGCCACGAACGTTGATCCATGTGAGAAGGGCGATCAGCGCGAGCGAGAGTAGATAGTGTTGCCACCACGTCATCTGCGGGTAGTAATAGGCAAAGTAATCCGCGAACAGAACTGCGTAAACGCCGCCCAGCAGGAATGACGCGGACCAGTTCCACCATCCGGCGAGGAATCCCCAGAAATCGCCGAAGGCGGCGCGCGTCCAGCGATAGAAGCCCCCTTCAACGGGCATGGCTGTGGTCAGTTCGGCAGAGACCAGTGAGACAGGAATACACCAGAAGAAGGGAATGATCAGCAAATAGAGGAGGGTGATCCCTGGCCCCGAGGTTGTGACCATGTCTTCGAGGCCGAAGGGGCCGCCGGTGGTGTAGGAAAACATTACGAAGACGAGGTAGAAGAGGCCAGCTTTGCGGAGGGTGGAACTTTTGCCGTTGGTGGTCAAAGGAGAGATGGGATGCGATCGTTGATTTTTGATTGTTGATTGTTGAATGAAACACGTTTAGCGAATGAGGACATTCATTCAACAATCAAAATTCAACAATCAATCATTTTCTTAGGCTGCCAGCGTGCCGCTTAGCGCTCCTTCCAGTTGCAGCAGTTTGCGTTTTATATCGAGGCCGCCGCCATAGCCGCACAAGGAGCCATCGGAGGCGATTACGCGATGGCAGGGCACTACGATCGCTATGGGATTGCGGTTGTTCGCCATTCCGACAGCACGGAAGCCCTGGGGGCGTCCCACGGCACGGGCGATATCAGCGTAGGTGCGAGTTTCACCGTAGGGAATCTCGAGCAGCGCGTGCCAGCATTCCAACTGAAACGGGGTCCCGCGAAGGTCGAGAGGGAACGAGAACTTGCGGCGGTTTCCAGTGAAGTATTCCTCCAGTTCACACGTGTAGGAGGACATCCTGGTGCCGGAGTTCTGGAAGCTCAGGGCATCGGACTCAGAGCGCAAGTCGCGCGGATTCGGACGTATGGTCTGCTGGCCGGGGAGGCGGGCGTCGAACTCCAGAGCGACCAATCCCTTGTCGGAAGCCGCCAAGAACAATGGGCCAACCGGTGATGCAAGTGTCGTGGAATAAAGGGTTTCCATGTGTAAAGCTTTTCTGGGATAGTCCCGGCCAAAAGTCGCCGGGGCATACACGATATCATGGAGACGGCCTGGGACCGGCAGTAACCATTTACT
Organism: Terriglobia bacterium; assembly: GCA_020073385.1. GTDB lineage: Bacteria > Acidobacteriota > Terriglobia > Terriglobales > Acidobacteriaceae > Sulfotelmatobacter. The sequence continues at coordinate 60,554 of JAIQFH010000017.1, forward strand.
GGATTGACAGAAACGGCCTGATAGCCCAAAGTAGTGCTGCAAATTGGTGCTTGGGAATTTGCATTGAAAAAGACCCTCCTCCTCATTTTCGCGGTAACGGTGGCGACTGTCTTGTTGGTTACCTTCGTCCGGGCCGCCGGAGAGTGGCAAACCATTGGACAGACCGAAGCGGGAGACAAGGTTTCGGTCAGCTCGGTCCGCGTACTCAAGAACAATCAGCGATCTGCGCTGGTGCGCGTGGAATACAAGGATCCGGCTCAACTTCCCCAGGGTGGTCCTTTTGTCGAGATGCGCGCGCGGGTGCGGTTTAACTGTGCGAACGGCGTCGCCAATCCCACGACCCAGTGGTTTTATACCCGGGACCGCAGCGGGCGTTTCGTAGTCAGCAAGAAGGCGAACCACGACGACCAATTCGGCAAGGCACCAGAGGGCGGGTTTGGCGAGTTGGTCAGTAAGAGCGTCTGCAGCCAGACGAAGTAGAAATTCCTTCCAACGTTTTTCACAGCCCCCGGCACCTCGGTAACCTGTGAACCACTTCCAACCGACTCGCTTTGCGAATATCCTGATAAAGAAGTCGGCGAAACTGCGCTGATCTCGACCCACCTTTGGTATGAATTCGCTTCGATTGTATGGATTAGTTGCAACCAGCGCTGTCGCGTTGACGGGAGCGTACGTGCTGCTGCGGCGCAAGCCGAAGACGCCGGACGAACTAGAGCGTGAACGACGCGCCTGGCTCGAGCGGACTGGACGCATTACGGATGGGACCGTGATCGACGTGCAGGAACTCGCCGCCGTGAATGGTCATCATGCAGCTGTCATGTTGATTTATAAGTATGACGTGGCGGGGGTATCGTACGAGTGCTCGCAGGATGTGACTTATCTCCGACATTGGATCAATCTGCATTCCTGCCGGTTGGGGTTGCACACTTCGGTGAAATACGATTCGCAGAATCCGGGGAATTCGCTGGTGGTGTCGGAGAATTGGATGGGGTTGCGGCAGTAATCCGTACCAGCATCTGGGCCGTCGTTAAGAAGCTTATGTCGTAGCGATCGGCAGAAGATGCTGTAGTCCCGCTCCAGGTTCAGCCGTGCATCCGCCACGGGTTCAATTCTGTGCTTCATCCCGCCAGTGAAGAGTCTGTTACGAAACTCTTCTTTCGCCCCTTCGGGGCTCGCTCATTTCCCACTTGCCACCCACAGCTTGCGCTGTGGGCTGTATTCTTTCGCGGCTTTCGCTCGTTCCTCCACGCGTCGGTTATTGCCAGCTCAGGCGCATGGTGGAATTGTGCTTTTCGAATGAGACGGAAAGCGATTTCGTGTCGCCACCTACGAATTCTGCCGAGAGGGTTTTTGAAAGGTCAACGGTCTGGTCGGTAGATAAGGCTCGAAAGCGAAGCACACGCTTCCCTGCCGGGACTTTCAGTGTTTCCGCAGTTACGCCCCGGACTCCGTTGAAGACGACGAGTTTCTTTTGGGCGGCGCCATGCAAAGGAAGCGTCAGGGCCAGTTTGTCATCGACCCACACGTAGAGCGTCGCATCCTTGAACTGATGCTGTACGGCTAATTCCACTATGGAAGAGGGAATGACGATCTGTTTTGCGGGGATGGGTGCGGGTGACGTCTTTGCCGGAGTCTTCTTCTTGCGGATCGCCGTGGGAGCGGGCGGCCGGGGCGCAGATTCAGTCTGGACCAGGGTTTGAGACGGCAGAGCGGAATCGAGGTTCACGGTCGCAGCGCTGTTCGTCATCCTTACGGAGCTGGGGGATACCGTTTCGTGCTTGTTGCGGACCAGTTTCAACTGAACAGCAACAACGGTAAGCATCGCCAAGGTGGCGGCCCCGAGAATCAAGTCCCGGATTCGCGCTTTCGCAAGAATACGTCGGACTACCTGCCCGGCCGCTGCCACATTGGCCGCGGGATGCCTGGCGCTCGTATTTTCAGTCAGGGCGGAACGTGTGCCGGTGGTGGCGGAAGTGCGTCGTGACGTGGTGGTCGAGGTCGTCTTATAACTCTGCTGCAAGATGCGCAGGTCGTCAGCGAAGTCCGATCCGCGCTGGTATCGCTCGTTGAGATCCTTGGCCATGGCGCGCGCAATCACCGCGTCCAGTTGCGGGGGCAGGGTCATATCCAAAGCGCTGGCTGCAATGGGCTCGCGATTGGCTACCTTGAAGCACACGGTGGTGGCGCTCGTACCCTGAAACGGAGAGTGTCCCGTCACCATGGCATAGAGAATTACGCCCAGCGAAAACAGGTCGGAGCGGCCGTCCACCGCTTCGCCACTCAACTGCTCGGGAGCCATATAAGCCGGAGTGCCGAGAACTCTTCCGGGGATGGTGAAGTGAGCCAAGTTCAATTTGGCAATTCCGAAGTCAGCGATTTTGGCGTGCCCGTCCTGGGTGATGAGGATGTTGGCGGGTTTGATGTCGCGGTGAATCACGCCTTGTGCATGGGCATAGTCGAGAGCATCAGCGATCTCCTCGGCTAGTTTCAAAGACCGCTCGAGGGAAAGCTTCTTTTCGCGGGAAAGAATTCGGTTCAGCGACTCGCCCTGAACATACTCCAGCACGATGAAGGGGTCATGGTTTTCCGGATTTTCGCCTACATCGAAGACCGAGACAATTCCCGAATGGTGGAGCCGTCCTGCGGCTTGCGCCTCATTCATGAAGCGCAGCCGGAATTCCTTTTCTTCGTCGGGTTCCTGGCCCCACAGAGACACGGTTTTCAGGGCAACCAGGCGGTCAATCTGAGGGTCGCGAGCTTTGAAGACGACGCCCATGGCGCCGCGGCCGAGTTCCGAAAGGACCTCGTACCGGCCGAACTGCTTGGTCTCGGGCTGTTCCATCAACGGTCCTTACGCGCGAGCCTTTTCTGCCACGAAGCACCAGGAGGGATTCTCGCTATGGTAGCGCCTCAGTCGCTGTGATCCTGAGGGTTTGTTTACAGGGACCCGTTACCTCGGTAACGAGTTCAAGAAAGTACTAAATTTCGAAGCCACCGTACGCGGCTGAATGCAATGCAGCAATCACGCTCGGCTGTGACTCCAGGCACTTACCGATGTGACCGTGATTTGTAGCATTCTTGGGGGCACGCGTGTCTACGCATTACGCCGAACCGGGTCAGTCCATCTCTCACTACCGCCTGCTGGAGCGTCTGGGCAGCGGGGGCATGGGCGTAGTGTACAAGGCCGAAGACCTGGAGCTGGGCCGCTTCGTCGCTCTCAAGTTCCTGGCGGACGATCTCGCCCATGATCCACATGCGTACGAACGCTTTCATCGCGAGGCTCGGGCCGCATCGGCCCTGAATCACCCGAATATCTGCACGATCTACGAAGTGGGCGAACAAGAAGGCAGCGTATTCATCGCCATGGAGTGCCTGGAGGGGCGTTCGCTGCGAGACGTGTTGCGCGGAACTCCGCTCGGCTTCGACCGCTTGCTCGAACTTGCGTTGGAGATCTCGGATGCGCTTGACGCTGCCCACAGTCGAGGCATCATTCACCGTGACATCAAGCCGGGAAACATCTTTGTCACCGACCGAGGACACGCCAAGCTGCTGGATTTCGGGCTGGCCAAACTCAAGCTGGCTGAGTCCCTGGGGATGACGACGACAACGAGCAACAGCAATCTGACGAGTCCCGGTACGACTCTGGGAACGGTGGCGTACATGTCTCCGGAACAGGCGCTAGGCAAAGAGATTGACTCGCGCAGCGATCTATTCTCGTTTGGCGTCGTGCTCTATGAGATGGCGACGGGAGTTCTGCCTTTTTCCGGAAATACCTCCGCGGCGATCTTTGATTCGATTCTGCACAAGACTCCTGCGCCCCCTGTGCACTTGAACCCTGCGCTGCCACCGGAGTGTGAGCGGATCATCAACACTGCCCTGGAGAAGGATCCGGACGTGCGCTATCAAAGCGCGTCCGAATTGCGCGCGGACTTGAAGCGCCTCAAGCGGGACACGGATTCCGACAAGTTCCTGAGTACGGAAAGTCATGCTGGGCAGACCCCCATCGGGTCGCATGCGAAGCGGACCAAGCGGCTTGCGTCGATGGTCGTTGCCACTCTTTTCTTGTTAGTGGCGGCCACTGTCTGGCTGCTTACTCCTACGGCTCCTATTCGGGTGAAGGGCGTGAAGCAGATCACCCGGGACGGATTGTTCAAATCAAACCTGGTGACTGATGGTTCGAGAATCTACTTCACGCAGGTCTCGACAGGATACGTACGCGTAGGGCAGGTTTCGACGGCGGGCGGTGAAACGCTTGCCTTGAATACACCTTTTCAAAATACGAACGTGTTCGACGTCAGTTCAGACCACTCCGCGCTGCTGGTCGCCGAATTCACGGGTACGGCGCCGTCGCAGTTCTGGGCCCAGCCTCTGCCCACTGGATCTCTGCGCCGGCTGGCGGAAGCGAGCGGGAGGGAAGCCCATTGGTCTCCTGACGGCCGACAACTCGCTTACACAAGGGGAGTAGACCTTTACTTGGCGGACGCGGACGGAAGCCATAGCCGAATGCTGAAGAGCTGTCCGGGAATACCCAGCCAAGTTCACTTTTCGCCCGACGGCCAGCGATTGCGATTCACGCTCACGCCGACGGGGAAAAACATATCTGCACTCTGGGAAATGAAGGTTGATGGCTCCGATCTGCATCCGCTTTTTGCTGATTGGAAAACGGACTCAATGATCTGCTGCGGCGACTGGAGTTCCGACGGACAGTACTACGTTTTCGTGGTTCAGCCTGCCGCGGGTACAAAGGATCTGTGGTTGGTGCGGGAGCGTCCGCATTCTCTGTTCCGCAGAAGCGAACCAGTTCAGCTTACATCCGGACCGTTGTGGTACACGGACCCGGTTTTCGCTCCGGACGGAAAGCGGGTGTTCGTGAATGGAGTCCTGCTGCAGGGAGAGCTGGTGCGGTACGACACGGGATCGCGCCAGTTTGTGCCATACCTTTCCGGAGTATCCGCGGGAGAAGCCGACTTTTCGCCCGATGGGCAATGGATCGTTTACGTGAGCTATCCGGAGTTGACGCTTTGGCGCGCGCGAACCGACGGCACGGAGAAGATGCAGCTCACGTTCTGGCCGCTCTATGCGACGCTGCCGCGCTGGTCGCCCGACGGGAAACAGATCGCTTTCATCGGAACAGAAGCGGGAAAGCCGTGGAAGATTTATCTGGCGTCGCCGCAAGGGGGAACACCGCAGGAACTTCTGCCTCAGGACTCGGCGGAGAATGATGCGAGTTGGTCTCCTGACGGCAACCGCATCGCCTTTGGGCGGCCTTCGTACGGGCTGGATCTGGGTGAACTTGAGATCCAGATATTCGATCGCGCGACGCAACAGATTTCCGCGATCCCAGGCTCGCGCGGCTTGTTCAGCCCGCGCTGGTCCCCGGACGACCGTCACCTGGCTGCGCTCTCGCCAGATTCCAGAAGCTTGATGCTGTTCGATTTCAGTACGCAGCAGTGGTCGGTCTGGCTGCACGCTGAGGATGGAACGATCGGGTATCCGGTGTGGGCGAAGGACGGGAAATCGATCTACATTGAACGTTTCCATTCCGCCGAGCCGTCAGTGCATCGGCTGAAGCTGGGGGAATCGAAATCGGAGATCTTCCTTTCGTGGAAGGACCTTCGCCGGTTTGGCGGAGTGTGGGGCTCATGGTCCGGCGTGGCGCCGGATGGAAGCGTGCTGTCCGTACGGGATGTCAGCTCGCATGAGGTGTATGCGTTGGAGCTGCAGTTGCCGTAAAAAGCTGTCAGCTCTCAGCTTTCAGTCTTGAATCCCCAGCTTTCCACGCTGTCACACATTCCAAGTCTGGAGTTGACTATTGCGCAAACACATCTGCAATAGCCACGGCAATAGAGTCCACGCAGAAGGCGTCTTCCTGAGTGCGAAAAAGCTGAAGGCTGAGAGCTGATGGCTGAAAGCTGTTTTTCTAGCTTCCTGCTGCGAAGCCGCCGGTGTGGGCTACGGTCATGCGGAGATACTTGTAGGGGTTGACGGGGGTGTCGTTGATGCGGACTTCGTAGTGGAGGTGGGGGCCGGTGGAGCGGCCGCTCTCTCCGACGTAACCGATCACGTCGCCGCGCTGCACGTGCTGCCCGGCGGTCACGGCAAATCCAGAAAGGTGTCCATAGCGGGTGCTGATGCCGCTGCCGTGATTGATCATGATGGTCTTGCCATAGCCGCCCATCGTGTCGGTAAGGGTGACGATGCCGTCAGCGGGAGCAACGATGGGATGGCCATAGCTGCTGCCGATATCGACTCCGCTGTGGAACGCGCCCTCACCATTGAACGGATCGATGCGCTCACCGAAGCTGCCCGTCACCTGGCCTTCAACCGGCCAGAGATTCGGAGCGGAATTGGCTTTGATCCAGTCGGCGGTAGTGGCATTGCGGGTCAGGCCCATCGTCAGGCCAACCATGGTTGCGCCGGTCAGCGCGGAGGTGCGAAGAGCATGGAGCTGATCCAGCGATGAATTCACTTCCGCCGCTTGAATTTGCTCGGATGTCGCGGTGACCAGCGTCGGTTGCGCTTTCAGACCATAGAGCGCGGAAACTTCGCCGGCGATGGAGCCCAGCGATGCAACCTGCAAGTCACGTTCTTTGGCGACTTGTTCCAGGCGGGAGTAATTGTTCTTGAGCTGATCTTTCTCGGTCCGCAGCTGGTTGAATTGGGATACCTTCAACAGCATGCGGGTATAAGAGCTGGCAATTCCGGTCAGGCTGAGGAATCCGATAGCGGCGCCGATAACGAAAACGTAGAGGTAATGGACGGGAATGGAAATCTTGCGCAACTGCCCGTCGTCCCCGCGGGCCACGAAAAGGATGTAGAACCGTTTCTGCAAAATCGATTCCCTCTAAGTTTAGAAGCATCAGGTCCGGAATTTCAGGCTCAGTATCTCAACTAGCGGAAACGCCTGTTCGGACCACCTGACTTTTTCGGGGATGCGTCTTCCATCTTAGGGACGGAAACTCTCTCGCACGCCCTTCCTACCAGAACAGCGACCAGAACCTGAAAGTCCAACTGGTCTGCAAATGTTAACTCCTTGCAGAACTTAATGCTCCGGCCAAAGGTCTTGTGAATGACTGGTTAACGGTAACAAACTGGGTTCCCCCTGTCAACGATTCATAAGGCCATCCGCCGGTTACCGAAGGGTCCATAGGCGCAGTCACTATGGGACAGGTTAGCGATGGGGCAGAAGGCGTCGGGAGCCTGGCATAGGGCGTCCGGTTTCTGGCCAAAAGTTCAGGCGGGGCTGACGCCTGACGCCTGAATCCAAGGCCCGGCGGTATAGTAAAGGCGCGTGCCGCTCCCCGAAAAAGCCTTGATCGCTCAAATCCGCCGGATGGTGGGGCCTTCGATCCGCGGGCGAAATGGTGGTGGGAACCGCGCCGTCCTTACTGGAATCGGAGACGATTGCGCCGTGTTGCGCCTGCTCGCTGGAAAGGATTCACTTGTTACGACGGATTTCACTCTGGAAGGGATCCACTTTCGGCGCGACTGGCATCCGCCGGAAACGGTTGGGCACCGTTGCCTGGCGCGCGGCTTGAGCGACATCGCTGCGATGGGGGGAGAGCCGGCGGCCGTCTTCCTATCGCTGGCTCTGCCGCGCGACTTGGCGCAATCGTGGGTTGGCCGTTTCGCGCGAAGCTTGATTAGCCTGGCCGAGAAGCACGGAGCAACCGTCGCGGGTGGCGATACGGCAGAATCGCCCGACGGCATTCTTGCCGACATCATCGTGGTCGGAACCGTGCCGAAGGGTAAGGCCATTCTTCGCTCGGGCGCGAAGGCGGGCGACCGGATTTACGTGAGTGGGGAATTGGGGGGATCAGCGGCTGCGGTCGTGAAGATGAGAGCGCAGAGGGGCGGCGGGAGGACGAAGCCGCGCGACTACGTCCGGCACTTTTACCCTGAACCGCGAGTCGAACTTGGACGCGTTCTTCGCGAGAAGGGTCTCGCGTCTGCCATGATCGATACCAGTGATGGACTTTCGACTGACCTGGCGCACATTTGCGAAGAGAGTGGAGTGGGGGCGGAGATCGATTCATCTCTCATTCCGCGTGCGTGCGCAGGTAAACCCGCTCGTGAAGTCGACCTCGATCTTGCCATGCATGGAGGGGAAGACTACGAACTGCTATTTACGGCGCCACATCGGAAACGTATCCCGCGGCACATTGCGGGAGTGGCTATCACGCAGATCGGACAGATCACTCGATCTCGCGGAATCTTTGTGCGGAATCCTGAGGGCGTGGGGTATGAGTTGCACCCACGAGGATGGGAGCATTTTCGGAAGTAGGCCTTTTGCGAATCTGCCTGTCGTCATCGTGCGGTGGATACTTTGTCGGCAGTCAATCCAACGCCGGCAGGTTGCATAGGTCCTTCGCGCAAGAAACGCGCTCAGGATGACAAGGGCTTTTGCCGGAGAGCGACAGTCGTTACCTCCGTCACTAGTGAGCCTCTACCCGTGCGTGTGAAACCGGACTAGAGTTAAAGGCATGTCGTACCGAAAATTTCTTTTGCTCCCAGTCGTCGCGGTTCTTGTCGTAACCGCGTTCGCTCAGAAAAACCAGGCCGATCCTCCAGCGCGCGCGAAGCAGCCTTCGCCTGCCGTCACGGACGAATTCATTCGCAAACAGTTTGGGGATGGGTGTTCGCTGATGGCGGGGCCGGCGCAGTTTGTTGCCGATCTCGATGGCGACGGCAATGAAGATCTGGTAGTTGCTGCCAAGTGCAAGAATCCGATGGCGGACAAGGACGAATATGGCTTCGCGGTGACGGATCCTTACGACACATTTCTCGGATACGGGGATGTGAAGGTCACGTCCACTTTCGCTTCGAGTGAACCCGAGCGCCGCGGCATCAGCTTGCTCATCATTCACGGTGACGAAAAGAACGGGTGGCGCGCAGAGAAACCCAAGGCCAAGTTCCTCCTGATCAATATGCCGTTCAAGACGCTGGTGGTAAAGCGCCTGGTCATGAAGAAAAAGACCGTGCTCGGGGTTTACATGGAAGAGAGCGGCGAAGGGGAGAACACGTCGTCGGTGCTGTTCTGGGACGGGAAGAAGTACCGGTACACACAACTGGGATCGACTATGGAGTAGGCAAGATCGAATGCAGAAGTTGGAAGTTGGAAGTCAGAATGCAGATTGCAGAAGTCAGATTTCAGATTTGTGAAGTACTGAGATGGTTTCAATGCGCAATCTGAAATCTCAAATCCCTTTCACGCTTTGCCCCTGTAATACGGGAATTCGCCGGTTCCTACCTTGCTGACGTTCGACTCGGCAAAATCGCACACTCGATCGAGAGTTGCCTGCAGTTCGTCGTTATAGCGCGCGAGATCTTCGTCGGTTGCATCCCTTGGCACTTGAATCAGTTTTCCGAAACGAATCAGGACGCGGGAAAAAGGCTTGGGGATCATCATGCGGTCCCAGCTGTTAAGAACCCATGCTTTGTCGATGCCCGCGTGAAAAGCGGTTAGAGGGAGACCTGCGGAACGCCCGAGTCCCACCGGACCGGGTTTGACCTTGTGGTGCGGACCGCGCGGGCCGTCAAGGGTGAAGGCCACGGTCCAGCCATCTTCGAGGGCACGGCGCAATCCGAGTAAAGCGCGGACCGGGTTGCGGCTGCTAGATCCTTTTACAGGCACATATCCGAACTTCTTAATGATGCGTCCCATGTACTCGCCGTCGTAGCTGTAGCTGCTCATCACGCGGACGCCCAGGCCACGACAGATGTAGGTTGCGGGGATGATGCAGGAGTGCCAGAAAGAAGCGACCAGGGGACGCTGCTCCAGCGTGGTCTGCGCGCCGTCCTCGAACGAAATCGCGATGCGGAGAGTCGACCCGATCAGGCGGATCAGTGTAGAACCGGCGGCAACGATCAGGCTTAAGACGATGCGCTGGCGGAGCGTCCAACGGCGCGGGCCGGACTCGGGCTGAGCGGGTGCTGTGAGTTCTGGGGGGCGGGTCTCGGGCACGAAGCTATTGTAATGGTGGCCAAAAAAGATTCAGCGCTGAGGTCGCTGAGAACAACTTCGCCGAGAACGCAGAGGAAAGCCGCCGACAACAGCTCCGGCGATTTTAGGGAGTGAAGAATCCGCTAGTTTTCCAGATACGAGTCGATCCAGGTCTTGATCTTCAGACGGCGCTCATCGTTGGAATCAAAGCGGACGCCGACAGACTTGGGTTTGTTCCAGCTGACGATGCCGCGAACATTGACCCGGGGCAGAGTCATCAATGCGAAAGAGACCTCGACGTTCACACCCGACGAGAAATCCTCAGCAGTCTTGATGGACATGCCGCCGGAGCTGATCTCAATCGAGGTGGCGCTGACGCGGCGGCCGTCGCCGACGATCGAAACTTCCGTCATGACGGGAATGCGGACGTAGCGGCGGAATTCGTGCAACACGAGCAGCCTGGTGGCCCGTACCAGTTTCAGCATCGCGGGCCGTTCCAGTGGCTCCTGGAACATGGCGTTGATGCCGTAGCGGGAGTAGCGCATGGTGTCCTGCGCGCTGCCGCCGACGCCATAAATCACGCAGCGGCTGTTGGAGCGGGAGCCTCGCGTGGCTTCCAGTACCGATTCAGAGCCGGTCCAGTCCGCCAAAGGAAGTACGCAGGCTTCGAACTTCTCGCGGCGTAAACGCTCGGTTGCGTCCGACACTACGGGGACTGGTTCGATTCCGAATTGCCGGAAGCACTCTGCCAGAAGCATGTGGGTTGAATCATTAAAGCCCACCAATGCGGCGCGGGCAGCGGCTTTGCGAGTGACTGGGGAGGGTGCGAAGGTCGTGGTGAACGCTTTATCCATGGTCGGGGAAGACTCCACGTTTGATGGGTCATTGTGCGTCCATCCGGTCGCGTTGCAAAGTTCCAAAGGGACAACGAGCGGCGAGAGAAGGGTCATTACTAAAAGCGCATTGGCGTGAGAAAGGACATTACGAAGCCGGAAGCCGCGTGGAATACGGGGTTTGCGGGATCACGGACACGTATGGAGATTGGCGTCCAAAAGTCAAAATCCCCGACCGCTTCGGCTACGCTCAGGGCAGGCTCTGTCGCACAAAACGCGACAAGAATGGGGCCCCAAATTTGGTGAGCTATTCGGTCCAGCGGCGGAAGAGGAGGGCGCCATTCGTACCGCCGAAGCCGAAGGAGTTGGACATGGCGTATTCGAGGTTGGCTTGACGGGCCTGGTTGGGGACAAGATCCATCCCAGCCGTATCGGGGTCGGGATTCTCGAGATTGACGGTGGGCGGCAGGATTTGGTTTCGCAGGGCGAGGACGGTAATGCCAGCTTCGAGACCACCGGCACCGCCGAGCAAGTGTCCGGTCATGGACTTGGTGGAACTCACCGCGAGCTTGTGATCGCCGAAGAAATTTCGGATGGCGTGGGCTTCAAGCGTGTCGCCAATGGGAGTTGAGGTTCCGTGCGCGTTTACATAGCCGACGACATTTGGCGAAACTCCGGCATCACGCACGGCGTTGCGCATGACGCGGAATCCGCCTTCGTGCTCGGGAGCGGGCTGAGTCATGTGGTAGGCGTCGCCTGACATTCCGTACCCGACGATCTCGGCAAGGATAGGAGCGCCGCGCTTGCGGGCAAACTCCAACTCTTCGAGGATCAAGATGCCGGAGCCTTCGCCGATAACGAATCCATCGCGGCCCTGATCCCAGGGACGGCTGGCTTTCTCTGGCTCATCATTACGGGTTGAAAGCGCGCGCATAGCGGCGAACCCGCCAACACCCATGGGCGTGATTGCAGCCTCGGCGCCGCCGGCGATCATCACGTCAGCGTCATTGTGCTGAATGATGCGGAAGGAGTCTCCGATGGAGTGCGCGCTGGTGGTGCATGCCGTGGCCGTCGCTTCGTTGGGACCCTTGGCGCCGTAGCGCATCGAGACCTGTCCGGCGGCAAGATTGATGATGGCTGACGGAATAAAGAAAGGAGAGATACGGCGCGGGCCGCCTTCAATCAGGTTAGTGTGCTCGCGTTCGATGATGTCGAATCCGCCGATGCCTGATCCGATGTGAACCCCGACGCGCTCGTCATTCTCGGGGGTGATTTTCAGGCCCGACATCTGCATCGCTTCATCCGCTGCCGCGAGGGCAAAATGGATGAAGCGCCCCATCTTCTTGACTTCTTTCTTCTCGATGTATTTCAGAGGGTCGAAGTTCTTCACCTCGGCGGCGATCTGGCAGGCGAAGTTGCTGGCATCGAAACCGGTGATGCGTGCTACGCCACTCTTGCCCGCCAGCAGGGCCTTCCATACTTCATCGGTGGAATTGCCCACGCCGCAGACGAGCCCCAGGCCCGTGACTACGACCCTGCGTCCGTTGTTCAACTATTTTCCCGCCTTGGCGTGCTTGCCGATATAGTCGACGGCGTCCTGCACGGTGCGAATTTTTTCAGCGTCCTCGTCGGGAATCTCGATGTCGAAAGCTTCTTCGAAAGCCATGACCAATTCCACGGTGTCGAGAGAATCGGCGCCGAGGTCGTCGACGAATGACGCGCTCGCCGTGACTTCGCCTTCATCCACGCCCAACTGCTCCACGATAATCTGCTTTACTTTCTCGTCTACGGCTGCCATATGTCTCCTCGCTTGCCTCGATTAGATTTGAATTTCGGATGTCTGGTCGCGCAATGCAGCTTCCTGCCCGTTCGGGGCATCGCGACCATAAAATTTTCCGGCACACTCAGCTCACTGCGGTACGAATCAGGCGAACGTGTAGTGTAATTGTCCGGGTGAATTAGTGTAAAGGAAGGGCAATGCCTTTTCCGGCAAAGCCTCTGTTATGTTGAGATTGCACTTCTGATCCTAACGGTTGCCGTTATCGGAGGTCAATCGGCGGGTTGCAATGTCATGCGCCCGTTTCAGCCACGAGGCGGTGGAAGCGTATGCGAGCGGTGGTACAACGCGTAAGCCGTGCCAAGGTCACCGTCAACGGATGGATCACGGGGGAAATCGGGTTGGGACTTCTCGTGCTGCTGGGCGTGGGGCGGGATGACGGCGAGTCGGATGTCAATTACATGGCTGAGAAGATCGCGGGGCTGCGCATCTTCGAAGATGCCGACGGCAAGATGAATCGCAGCGTGTTGGATGTTGGTGGAAGCGTGCTGGCGGTTTCGCAGTTCACCCTTTACGGAGATGTTCGGCGCGGGAAACGGCCGTCGTTTGATGATGCCGCTCCTCCAGAAGCCGCGCGGCAGCTCTATGAGCTTTTCGTGGAGCGCATCCGCGCTGCCGGCCTGCGCTGTGAGACGGGGCGCTTCCAGGAGATGATGCAGGTGGAATTGGTGAATGAAGGGCCGGTGACCATTCTGCTGGACTCGAGGAAGGCGTTCTAGGGCTGGCTTTTCCGTTAGAACAATTGCTCGGAGAGGTTCTGTTGAATGTATCTCTTGCTATCGAATTTCCTGCCGGTGCTCTCGCCTGACATATAACGGATTTGGCCGAAGATTGGGCGCTCGAACCAGGGGCGGTCGAACTTGCCGACAATCGCCCAGGCGATACCGGCATAGCCGTTGGGGTCACGGCCATCCAGTTCGTACTTGTCATTCAGCTTTACGGCAATCTGGTGCGCCTCGGCGGGGGTTCGACTCCACTCCAGGATCTTCTTTGCCCAATACATCCGCATGTAGTTGTGCATCCATCCGGTGTTCACCATTTGCATTTGCGCGGCGTTCCAGAGTTGGTCGTGGGTTTGGGCATTCTCGAGTTGCCGCTCGGTGTAGAGGACGGGCCGGTGATCCTTCGCATGTTTGGCCAGAGTACGGTGAGCCCACGGTTCTCCGCACTCGATGTTGTCGTACTCGGGATGGAAGCGGACGAGGTTCACTGCGAGTTCGCGCCATGTGATGGCCTGGTTCAAGAAGGCTTCTTTGTCGGCTTTGGGCGCGTTGGCGTTTTGCACTGCCAGCGCAACCGTAATCGGACTGATGTGGCCGAAATGCAGGTATGGTGAGAGGCGGCTGGTGTGGTCGACCTCCGGTTTGTTGCGTTGTGTGCCATAGCCATTCAGCTTGTGCTGCACGAAATCGCGCAAGAGACGGAGAGCTTCGCCGCTGCCGCCTTTCCAGTTGGGAACGGGGGGAACGGAGCGATCAATTTCCCAGCCTCGCGTGATAGCGACCTCTGGGTCGAGCGAGGCCAGGTGCAGAGGCTTTTTCCAACTCACATGAGCGGCCGCATTTCGGGACGCGATCAGATAGTTGTTCAACACGGCCTGCAGTCGCCGACGGATCGTGTGTGCGGCATATTGAGCCTTCTCCAGCAACTTCGATGGAACGATCACGTCGGCATCCACGGTCCAGAGCGGGACCCTTAGTTTCATCGCCGCTTTCTTTCGCCAGCTCTCGGGTTCGCGCATTGGATTCTCGTCGCCCACGACCAGCGCCGGCTTCACGTCATTACAGAACTTCAACAGGCTATGGTTGGGATAACTGCGCAGGACGAATTCGATGTTTCTTTTGGCGAGCGCACCCGCGATGTCGGCTATGCCTTCATTCAGAAAGCGGTAGTGCCGCAGGTTCGCGTGGGGGTAGAACGGAACGGGTGCAAAGAAAGTGACGACTGGCTTCTGCAACGCGTTGGCGGCTTCTATCGCTACATCCAGTGCGGGATTGTCGACGCCGCGCTGGGCGCGTTGCATCCAGTAGACAACGCAACGTCCTTCGGGATCGGCGTCGCCCGAGCGGCGGACGGTAACTCGCGGATCATTGGAGAGTTTCGCGATTGAATCCATGCAATTCGCAATGCGGTGCGAACTGGTAAAGACTTCCATCAATAAGAGTGGACATTTGACTTCGCCGCTGCAGTATTTTCGATCGCCGTTGGAGCAATCCGATGCTTTGCGAAAAAAGCAGGGCTAATTTTTCGCGAGGGGAAAATATCGAGGTATTTCACCGCGCCAGTAGGATTGCGTCTGCGATGCGCGCGGCTTCCAGCGATGCCTTCACGTCGTGAGTCCGAATAATGTGAGCGCCTTTCAGAATCAGGGCAGTTTGCGAGGCTAAGGTTCCGTAGAGGCGCTGCTCTGCGGGAACGTCTTTCCCTGCTCCCACTGTCCTTCCGATAAATGACTTTCGCGAAGTTCCTACCAAAAAGGGGAAGCCCGCCGCCTGCAGCTCTTCGAACCGCGCGATCAGAGGATAATTCTCGTCGAAGCTCTTGCCGAAGCCGAATCCGGGATCGAGCACGATCCGTTGGCGGCGCACTCCCGCGAGAATCGCCCGCTCTGCCCACTCCTTCAGTTCGCGCTTGACCAGCAGCACAATGTCGCTGGCTGGAGGCAAATTGCGCCACTCCTCGGGACGGCCGCGCATATGCATCAGCACAGTGCCGCACTTCAGGTCCGCGATAACCTTGGCCATGTGAGGATCCCAGCGCAGGCCGCTCACGTCGTTCACGATTTCGGCGCCAGCGTTCACGGCGGCCCGGGCGACTGGCGATTTGTAAGTGTCGATCGAGATGAGGATCTTCGGATGGCGTTTCTTGAGCTCGGCGATGACCGGGATTACTCGCTTGAGCTCTTCTTCCGCACTCACGGGCGGCGGGTTGGTTGCGCTGGCGCTCCCCTTCACTTGGCTCAGGGTCGCGGGGCGGACGAAGGCGTCCGCCCCTACACGCGTGTGCGGTGGGCCGGGATCCACGCGCGCGCCTGGACGGGTTGATTCGCCGCCGATATCGATGATGTCGGCGCCGTCTTCGAGCAGGCGTTGGGCATGATCTACTGCCTTGTCGCGCTCAAGGAATTTGCCGCCGTCGGAAAAGGAGTCAGGCGTGACATTGACGACCCCCATGATCAAGGTGCGCTTGCCGAGTTCGAGCGCGCGGGTGGCGAGGCTCCACTGAAAAACCGATCTCATGCGGCAACGATTCTAAATGAATACGGAGAGAAAGCCGCCGGGCGAGGGGCTATCGGCGGCGCACAGCAGCTTCGCGCTTGCGCATGGCATAGGCCGCGCCGGGGCCGGTTCCCGTGGGAGGTTTGCGCGTGCCTTCCAGCAGTTCTTTGAGGACGGTGGCGTTGTTCTGCGCTTCCATCTTCGAGGCAAACAGCAGTGTCAGACGCTTTTTCTTGTGGGCCAGCTCGTAGAGCCTGCGCAGGCCCTCCTCGCAAGCTGGCTGGGCCAGCTCCTTGAGATATTTCTTGCGGAAGGTTTCCCAATGGTCGGGCCGGGCATGATACCAGCGGCGTAGCTCGTCTGATGGCGCGAGATCGCGCAGCCACTCATCGACGGCGGCTCTTTCCTTGGTCAATCCGCGGGGCCAGAGTCTGTCGACCAGCACCCGCGTCCCGTCTCGGCGTGATGCATTTTCGTACACTCGCTTCATGGCGATCGTCATGGCCGAATTGCCCCAAAAGCTTTGCTCTATTATTGTAAAGCGGCCAGGAGCGCTGCGTATCGCAGACGATCAGGTACGAATGATGCCAACAGAAAAGAACCGTTTTGCCGTGAAGAGTCGGTTCACATTCTTTTTTTTCGGTGGGACGCTGGCCGGATTAGCAGCCCTCGCCGCGCTGGTCGCGTGCGATGTGGAACGGCGTAAGTCCGACGCCGAGCTCGGACTCAACCCCCAGCAATCTGCGGGACGCCGGATTTACGACTCAGAGTGCGCGCGATGCCACGAGCCTTATTCCACGCGAGGCAAGAAGGGCCCAGGGTTGAAAGGCATCTACGAGCACAAATATCTTTCGTTAAGTGGGCTGCCGGCCAACGATGAGCGGGTCAGCGATATCGTTCGTGTGGGACGTGGCGAGATGCCCGGCTTCAGCCAGAAACTGAGCCCGCAAGACATGCAGGATCTGCTGACGTATCTGCATACACTCTGACGATCGGCATCGAGGCGCGCCGTCCATGGATAATCCGCAGATGAAGACTGAGGCGAAGTCAGAGCTCTTTCGCAAGCTGCCATCGGTGGACGAACTTGTGCGTTCACCCCAGTTCGGTACGCTCCTGGAGGAGCACGGGGCGACTGCCCTTACCGATGCGATCCGTTCTGTGATCGGCCGATTGCGTGAGCAGATTTCATCCGGCCTGCTGGATGGCGCAGGGTTGCGTCTCGCCCTGGAGGGATTGAACGGAGCGGTCGAGGCTCGGCTGCGCAGTGTTCTGAGTTACTCATTGCGGCCTGTCATCAACGCAACAGGCGTCATTCTGCATACGAATCTGGGCCGCGCTCCTCTGGCCGAGCATGCGTTGGCACACGTCCGCGAAGTTGGGCATTCGTATTCGAATCTTGAGTTCGACATCGAAGCCGGCGAGCGGGGCAAACGCGATGTTCATGTCGACCGGCTCTTCCGGAAGTTGCTCGCAGATGCTGGCTCAACCGGGGAAGGGACCAGCAGCACGGTTTCGACCATTGTGGTCAACAATAACGCGGCAGCCGTCCTGCTCGCGCTAAATACGCTTGCCGAAGGTGGCGAAGTCATCGTCTCTCGGGGAGAACTGGTGGAGATTGGCGGGTCGTTCCGCATTCCCGATGTGATGGCGAAATCCGGAGCGACGCTTCGCGAAGTCGGCACGACCAATCGAACCCGGATTGGAGACTACGAGAGAGCTATCAACGAGCGGACGCGGTTGCTGTTGCGGGTGCATCGCTCGAATTTCGAGATCACTGGCTTCACCGAGCAGGCCTCTATTGGAGAATTGAAAGAACTGGCTCGACGGTGCGGAATTCCGCTGATGGAAGATCTTGGCAGCGGTGCGCTGGTGGATTTGGAAAAGTTCGGGATTCAGGGCGAGGCGACCGTACTCGACAGTCTTCGTGGCGGCGTCGACGTGGTGACGTATAGCGGCGACAAGCTGTTGGGGGGGCCGCAAGCCGGACTTCTGAGCGGACGGTCGGAGGTGATTGCGCGTATGCGAGCGAATTCGCTGTTCAGGGCCCTGCGGGTGGACAAGATGACGTATGCGGCGCTCGAGGCAAGTCTTCTGGCTTATGTGAAGCACGAATACGGCAAAGTACCCGCGCTGAGGATGATGAGTCTGAGCAAGGAAGCCATCGGGGTACGGGCTGAAGCTATAGCGGGCCGAGTTCAATCTCGCACTGTGAAGATTGAAGTTATCGATGGTGAGTCGGTGATTGGCGGCGGGGCTGCGCCGTCTTCGGTGCTGCCCACGCGGCTTCTGGCCGTAACCTGCACCGGTGTGAGCGCTGATGAACTCTCTGACAGATTGCGCAAGTCTGATCCTCCGGTGATCGCCCGGGTAGAAGAAGGTAGAGTTCTGCTGGACCTGCGGACGGTTTTTCCGGAGCAGGATCATCTCATCGCTGACGCCTTGCAGCACGTCGCATAACTCCGAATCGAAGTTTCATTGGCGACTCTCTACACCATCGGACATTCCACCCGCCCTCTCGCAGACCTGATCGAGACGCTCGGCGCACACCAGATCAGAACTCTGGTGGACATTCGAGCCTTCCCGATGTCGCGCCGGCTTCCACAGTTCAATCGCGACTCTCTTGCCGAAACCTTGCCGGCAGCGGGCATCCGGTATGTCTGGATGCAAGCTCTCGGCGGATACCGAAAGAAGATTCTGGAGGATTCCCCAAACATCGCAATGCGCAACGATAGCTTCCGTAATTACGCCGATTACATGCTGACAGGTGAATTCGAGGACGCGGTGGATGAGCTGGTCAGGCTTGCGGAAGAGGCGCCCACTGCCTACATGTGCGCGGAACGCGTGTATTTCCATTGTCATCGCATGCTGGTGTCCGACTGGCTGGTGGCGCACGGGCATGAAGTGTTGCACATCGACGGTACGGGTCCGGTGAGGCCGCACAAGCTCACGGCTGAGGCTCGCATGATTGAAGGACGTTTGATTTATCGGGGAGATCGGTTGCTCTAAGGCGCTGGATGATCTCTGCTCTTGATCGTCGAAAGCGTCTCAGGGGCTGAAGCCCATTGTTGATTCTGCGCGCTTTACGCGGCGCTAAAGCGCCGCTCTTCCACGGTACCAGCGGCATTCAGGAGTCCTTCCGCAACCTCTTTTAAGCCGTGCCCTTTCAAATCACGTTCGCACGGCATTTTTCCGGAGGTTGCTAAGGACTCTCTTGTGGTTTCGAGATCGGTGGTTGCAACCGAATCTTCCCAGCTTTAGTATCGCCATAGCGTGCCCACTCCTGGCGACAATCCCAAATTAACCCGCGAACGCATGGTCTCGGCTGCGCCTCTTGAGGACGACTCCTCATTCGAGTTGAAGCTGCGGCCGCAGCGGCTGGCTGAATTCATCGGACAGAAGAAGGTTAAAGAACAGCTGGCGGTCGCGATCGAGGCGGCCCGCTCTCGCGGGGAGGCCATGGATCACGTGCTGCTCTATGGTCCGCCGGGATTGGGCAAGACGACGCTGGCGAATATTATTGCGAATGAACTGGCCGTGCACTTCCAGCCCACCGCGGCTCCTCTGCTGCAGATCAAGGGCGACCTGACCGCGATCATCACGAATCTGCAGGACAAACAGGTTCTGTTCATCGACGAAATCCACCGACTGCAGCCGGTTCTGGAAGAGTTGCTGTATTCGGCGCTGGAAGACTACAAGCTCGACATCATCATCGGGCAAGGGCCTTCGGCGCGCACACACACGCTGGAAGTGAAGCCATTTACCTTCGTCGGCGCCACGACACGCGCGGGATTGATCTCAGCTCCCTTGCGCGCCCGCTTCGGAATCGTGCTGCGACTCGAGTTCTACACCGCAAAAGACTTGCAGGTGATCGTGGAGCGCTCGGCCGAGATTCTGGGAGTGGCGATCGATGACGCCGGGGCCCAGGAGATCGCCAGCCGCTCGCGTGGTACGCCGCGAATCGCTAACCGCTTACTGCGCCGGGTTCGCGACTACGCGCAGGTCCGCGGCGCCGGCAAGATTGACGAACCCACCGCCAAAGCCGCTCTCGAGATGCTCGAAGTGGATCAGTACGGCTTCGACGAGGTGGATCGCCGCCTGCTGCTGACAATCATCGAAAAATATCAGGGAGGCCCCGTCGGCGTGAACACACTCGCAGCGGTCCTCGCCGAAGAGCCGGACGCGATCGAAGAGATCTACGAACCTTTCCTGATGCAGATCGGTTTCCTCAACCGTACGCCCCGCGGACGCGTCGCCACGCAGCTGGCATATGACCACTTTGGTATTACACCCAACCGGCGGCAGGCATCCCTTTTCTAGCAGACTGAGCATCGGCCTAACCGGGTTCGTGAGGACTCTTTCCGGCAACCCGGACAACGTCCTTTTGATGTTTTTGTGATGGGCCAGTATGGTGTATCTTGCTGGGTTCTCCTCGTTCCTGCGAGGAAAGCAGTGAGGGTTCGTGCGTCCGAATCAGGATCCCGGTTTTCTGCCGCGTAATCTGCCACTACTCGCACTTCTGCTGGCGATGTTGCCGCTAGCAGCGATTTCTGTCCACGGAGCTACGCCTCAAGCCAGGGGACAGTCCACGCCTCCCTCGCAGCAAGTTCCATCGCCCTCGGCGCAACTGCCAGAACCTGCGGTACGCAATCCGGAGGTGCAACCTGCACCCAAGCCTGAGATTGCGCCGCCGACGATTACGATTCCACGGCTGTCGCGTGCACCATCTCTGGACGATTTCTTGACCATGCAGCCGGAGAGCGATGTAGCCCACGAGATGGCCAAGGTCACCGGTTTCACGCAGCGCAATCCTCATGATGGCGAAGCGGCGTCGGAGCCAACCGAGGCCTATCTCGGTTATGACCAGAAAAATCTTTACGTGGTTTTCGTTTGCTTCGACGATCCCAAGAAGGTGCGGGCCCGCATGTCGCGCCGCGAAGATATTTACGACGACGACCAGGTGGAGATCATCCTCGACACATTTCACGACCGGCGGCGCGCTTACGCTTTCCAGACGACGCCTCTCGGTGTGCAGTGGGATGCGATCTGGACCGAGGCCTCCCGCGAGGAGGAGACACAGAGCCACTTCGACACGTCGTTTGATACGGTGTGGAACTCGCGCGGGAAAGTCACCGGGCGCGGCTTCGTGGTATGGATGGAGATTCCGTTCAAGAGCCTGCGCTTCCCCGCCACGAAAACGCAAGAGTGGGGCGTCATTCTTTATCGCGGCATCACGCGCAAGACCGAAGATTCTTTCTGGCCGCACATCACCTTCAAGGTCGAAGGCCGCCTCGGACAGGCCGCCACCTTGCATGGTCTGGAAGGAATTTCACCGGGCCGCGACATTGAGCTCATTCCCTACGGGCTGATGCGCGGTTTCCGGGCGCTCGACAGCCGCGACTTTCAGAATCCTTACTTTCAGAAAGCAACGATTCAAGGCGCACCGGGCATGGACGCGAAGTTCGTGATCCGCGACCATTTCACGATTGACGCGACCGCGCACCCGGACTTCAGCCAGGTCGAATCGGAAGATCCGCAGATCACGGTAAACCAGCGCTACGCCGTCTATTTCCCCGAGAAGCGTCCATTCTTTCTGGAGAACGAAGATTTCTTCCGGTCGCCGATGAACCTGTTCTTCACCCGCAACATTGGCGCTCCTTCCGCCGGAATCCGCCTTACAGGAAAGGACGGGCCTTATTCAGTTGGCGTGATGAGCACCGACGATCGAAGCCCGGGTCTCGCCGTACCGGACTACAACGCTTTATCGGGCATACGCTCTTACTTCACCATCGCCCGCGCGACTCGCGACATTGGGCGGCAGTCGAGCGTGGGGGTTCTTTACACCGACTGGGAATGCCCTACCACCGGCGAATACAACCGCATTGGAGGCGTCGATTCGCGCGTGAAGTTTAGCCCCAACTGGACCCTCGACGGACAGGCCGTCGCCAGTTCCAGCAATATCCTCGGCAACTTCTTCAGCCCAACCTACTCGTCGAACAACTGTGAAGCGAACGCATATCCGTTCAGCTCGGGAAACAAAGGTAATAACAATTACTATGCCGGGCCGGCGGAGCGGCTCCAGTTGCACCGCGACAGTCTTCACCTCACTTACGATGCCCAGTACAACGACATCAGTCCCGGGTTCGTTTCTGTTCCAGGCTTCATTAATCGCGCAGACGTTCGCGAACTCAAGCAGGAAATCGACTACCGTTTTCGTCCGAAGCGTGGCTGGATCGTAAACTGGGGGCCAACAGTCAACATGCGCCATGACTTCGACCACACCGGCTTGCGCCTCGATACCGACTATTCGCCGTACCTGGCCATTCAAGGCCGTGGACAAACAATCATCTATCTGCGGCCCTACGAAGAAATCCGTGAGCGCCTGCGTCCGCAGGATTTCTGCTTTTATGGATACGGGTCGTGCCCCATCAATCCCCTGCCTCCTCCGAACGCGCCTCTGCCGAATCAGGATTACCACGAGCGCCAGAGTGGAGCTTCCTTCGAGACAGGATATTTCAAGAAGGCAACGATTCTCGCCAGCTACTACTGGGGCGATGCCGTGAATTTTGTGGCGCTGCCCGTGTCGCAGAATGCTACTCCTTATAATCATCCCTTCGTGGCTCGCGAAGACAATGCGCAAGCCTCGCTCATCATTCGTCCTTTCCAGCCGCTGAAGATCGAGAATACCTATCTTTTTGACCGCCTGCGCGCGGGAGACGGAGCGTTTCTGGCGGCGCAGGCACAGTTTCCCGGCACCGGTCGCGGCATCTTTAACGACCACATCCTGCGCAGCAAGTGGAACTGGCAATTCACTCCACAGCTTTCCGTGCGCGTGATTTTGCAATACAACGCGCTGCTGGCTGGAACTCCGGGTGTGGGATCGCCTTATACGTACCTGCCGACGTCGCGCGAATTCAACGCCGATTTCCTGATCACGTATCTTGTGCATCCCGGCACCGCGATTTATGTCGGCTACAACAGCGACCTGCAGAATCTGAATGTGGTGCCCGCAGCTCCGGGATCACCGGGCTTTGTGACGAATACGGCCCGCGGCTATCTGAACGACAGCCGCCAGTTCTTCGTGAAAGTCAGCTACCTTTTCCGTTTTTGACGGCAAGGGTAGACTCCGCAGAGGAACTTCCTATGACAAGATTTGTGTCGACGCTGACGCTCGCCTTTTCCATGCTGAACTGGACCGCGGCAAACGCCCAGGTACAGCCCCCGCAGCACCAGCCCACCGCTGCCGAACTGAGCAGGGACGAAACTCCCGCAAAGGCAATCATGCGTACTTTTGAGTTTCAGGAGTATGACGTCCGCTCCGTCGCTGAAGCCATGCCGGAAGACAAATGGGATTTCCGCCCTGCTCCCGGAATGTTCAAGAGCGAAAAGCCTCAATTTGGTCCGGCCGAAGTGCGCACTTTCCGGGAACAGGTGAAGCATGTCGCCTGCGCCAACTTTGCCTTCGCCGCTGAACTCGACGGCGTGAAGCCGCCGGCGGGCTGCGACAAGAATGGGCCCAGCCCGGCTCATACCAAGGCCGAACTGCTGACTTACCTGCGCGACTCGTTCACGGCGCTGACGAAATCGCTCCATGCGATCAGCGTCAAGAACATGTTCGATCCGATCGAGGGACCCTATGCTGGGCCGAATACACGGCTAGGACTCGCTGAAGTCTGTGTCTGGCATAACGCCGATCACTACGGCCAGATGGCGATTTATCTGAGGTTGAACGGGATCGTGCCGCCTTCGAGCCGGAATCCGCCGCCAAAATTGCAGGAGAAGTACTAATTCTTTGAACGACGAGCAAGCCCCATGAAGCGCTCCGGCGCAGCCGAGGCCTGAGGTCGGACGCCTTGCGCGGTTTGCTGAATCCTGTGGAAATCCGGTAGAATCTAATGATCTGAATCGAGGTTCCAAGCGACATGAAAGCAGCTATTCACCCGTCTTATAACGAAGTCCGTGTGCATTGTGCTTGCGGGAATACTTTTATGACCCGGTCGACCCATAAAGGCGATATCGGCGTAGAAATCTGCTCGAACTGCCATCCGTTCTTCACGGGCAAGCAGAAGCTGATGGACACTGCCGGCCGCGTCGAGCGCTTCCGCCGCAAGTATGCCAAGGCAGCCGAGACGGCGAAGAAGTAACTTCTTTGCCCGCGGATTCCGCGGATTTTCGCGGATTATAGAGAAATCGAGCCCTCGCACAAAGCGGGGGCTTTCCTTTGATGCTCGGCTAAAATGAGCTCAGAATGCGAACAGGTCTCCTATGGGCCTGGGCGGTGAAAGAGTTCTTCTCTCAAGTATGCGCAAGTTCTGGGACAACTCGGGCAGCGATTCGTCTGTAGAGCGCGAAAGTGTGCGCGTCAAGCCGGTTCCAGCAACGCTCCAGATCGGCACCGTCACCATCTCTCCGGCCACCGTCCTCGCCCCCATGGCCGGAGTCACTGACACCGTATTTCGCCGGTTCATCCGCAACCTTGGCGGATGCGGCCTCATCATGACCGAGTTCACGTCGGCTGACGGCGTGCTGCGCAAGAAAGATCAGAAGGCCAAGCGGTATCTTCACTTCTACGACGATGAGCATCCGATCTCGGCGCAGCTTTTCGGCAGCGATCCCAACGTTATGGCCGAAGCTGCGCGGATGGTGGAAGGCCTCGGCTTCGATCTGGTCGACCTTAACCTTGGCTGCCCGGCGAAGAAAGTCGTGAAGTGCAACGGGGGGTCGGGGCTGCTGCGTGACTTGCCGGCGATTGGCAAGATTTTCGAAGCCGTCCGCGCCGCCGTGAAGATTCCGTTCACTGTGAAGTTCCGCGCCGGGTGGAACGACGAAGAGATTGTCTGCGTCGAACTGGCGCGGATGGCGGAAAGCTGCGGGCTTGCGGCAGTTGCGCTTCATGCCCGCACCCGGGAGATGGGTTACAGCGGCAATGCGCGCTGGGAATGGATCGCCGCAGTCAAGGATGCCGTCCAGATACCTGTCATCGGGAATGGCGACATTCGCACGCCCGAAGATGCCTGTGCCATGGTCACGCAGACCGGGTGCGACGCCGTCATGATTGGGCGGATGGCGCCGTCGAATCCATGGATCTTCCGGCAGATTGAACAGTACTGTGCAGGGATGAGGAATGATTCTGTGGGGACGGCCGCCATCGGCTGTCCGGTCGAACTCGGCTCGGCTACCGCTGACGGCAGCACATTTTCAAGTCAAGAATCATCACGGCCTTCGGCCGCCCCGGTCGAGGGCGTCCGGGGCTACACGAAACTCTATGACGAACCTTCTGAGGCAGACCGGTACGAGATGATTCGGACCTACTTCCAGATGCTGATCGAAGAGGAACTGCCTGACGCGGTCGGGAAGATGAAACAGTTCGCTTCCTGGTTCACGCATGGAGTTCCTGGCGGTGCCTCATTGCGCAAAGCGATCTATGAATCGAAGAGCGCGCCGGAAGTTCTCGGGCGTGTGGAGGAATTCTTTGAGTCCCGTCTGTCTCTGCAGACGGCCTCGATCGTTCGATAGCAGCTTCTCCAGACATGGAACGCGGACCGAATCCCCGACTCCCCCATCCACAGAAGAAGGAAGGCGCGTTCGGTATAGTGTTGGGAAGCAATTTCTCCGCCCGACGCGAGGTTGGAATGAAAATACTCCTGTTTACACTCTGCTGTGTTCTGATGTCGTCGTTTGGAATGGCCGTGCTGGCACATGCGGCTGCTGAGCCACAGGTCTTCTCCACCTCTGCGGGTCCAGTTAAGATCACTCCGCTCAATCATGCCAGCACGCTGATCGAAGCGGGAGGCAAGACCATCTATCTGGATCCTGCCAAGCCGGTGAAGTTCTCCGGTCTGCCGAAGGCGGATCTCATTCTGATCACCGACATTCACGGGGACCACATGGATCCGGATTCGATCAAGGACACGAGCAAGGCCGACACCGAGATTTTCGCCGCGCCCGCGGTCGTGCAGACTGTCACTGCGGCGAAGCCCATTGCCAATGGTGAGACCAAGACGTGGCAAGGCTGGACGATCGAGGCGATCCCGGCCTACAACCTGAAGCGCGGCCCCGCTCCCAGGAAGCTTTTTCACGACAAAGGGCGTGGTAACGGCTACGTTCTCACCTACGGCGGAAAGCGGTTCTATTTTTCCGGAGACACCGAGGGCGTGCCGGAAATGCGCGCTCTCAAGAATATCGACGTTGCCTTCGTGTGTATGAATCTGCCCTATACCATGCCGCCCGAAGAAGCGGCCGAGGCGGTCAAGGCCTTCCATCCGAAAATCGTGATCCCCTACCACTATCGCGGGGCTGATCTGACGGTGTTTCAGAAAGCGTTGGAAGGAACTGGCATCGAGGTAAGGCTGCTGGAGTGGTATCCGAAGTAGTCGAGTTCGAGCTGCGCTCGAAGGACAGCCGGGGCGGCTGTCCCCACACTATTTGTACATTCTCCGAATTTTCACTTGGCATTAACGCCGCATTAATATGCCCCCGTTACCGTCGCGCACTAGGCCGCCCCGTGCGGGTTGGCACTCTTCTCTCCTTAAAGAGGGTAAAACCACAATGAAGAAAAGCGCAGCGACTCTGCTTCTTTGCGTGGGCGCGTTAGCGGGAACCATGTTCTCCGCAGAAGGACCAGTGCCGAAGGGAGTTCGCCATCTTGATCACGTTTTCGTAATCCTGATGGAAAACCACGGCTACGGTCAGATCGTAGGCAATCCTAACGCGCCGTTCGTCAAAAGCTACATGAACTCGGCCAACACAGCGAGGAACTACTTCGCAATCGGACACCCGAGTTCGACCAACTATCTGGAGATCGTCGGCGGTTCGAACTTCGGCGTTCGCAGCGATAACGGTCCCGACTGGCACAATACCGCCTGCACGCCCAACCTGCTAACTAACCCGCTGATGACAAACTTTGATACCCCTAGCAGCGGGCCCGTCTGCCCGATTTATGGCACCGGCACCGACGCTGCCACGCCCGCAATCGATGTCTCGGGAAACGAGTGTACGGCTCCTTGTTCGGAGGTCGATGTAGACGGTACGTTGGGCTTCGATGCCGCCTCGAATACGGTGGGCAAAACGATCGTGGACCAGCTTGCGGACCAAGGCATGACCTGGAAGAGCTACCAGGAGAGCCTGCCTCCGTCGGGCGCCGACAACGTCACCTATAGCGACGGCTACTTCACTGACCTTACCATTCCGGGCAACATTCCGGGCGGTCTTTTGAAGCTTTACGCCGCGAAGCACAACCCGTTCGTGTATTTCCAGAGCGTGCAAGACGGTCTCAAAGCGGGAGCGAAGAACATCGTCGGATTCCAAGGGAAAGGGGGGTTGTTTGAAGACCTCTCTGCCGGCAAGGTGCCGGCGTTTTCCTTCATTGCGCCGAACCAGTGCAATGATCAACACGGGCGCGAGAACGGCGGCTCGCAGTGCGCCTTTGACTTCGAAACCAACGGAACACTGACGGGTCTGAACCCTGCGCTCATCTATGTCGGAGATCTGGAACTGCGCAACATCGTTCACGCGATCCATGCGTCTCGGGCCTGGCATCAGGGGCGCAACGTCATCGTTGTGGCGTGGGACGAGAACGATTACAGCCTGGCTCCGAATAACAATCAGGTAGTGACGCTGGTGGAAACCAACTACGGGCGGGGTGGGCGTTCGAGTAATCGTTTCTACACGCACTTTTCCCTGCTCAAGTCGTTGGAGGCCGGGTTGGGACTACCCTGCTTGAATCACGCCTGCGATCAGAGCACGAACATTATGTCGGACCTGTTCGGCGACGAGTAACTGCCGTCGACCTCGAACGCCGGTCCGGATTTTCAACCGCCCACAGTTGCCAGCTCCTCCAGGCAACTGTGGGCATAATTGTTCTGTCTGACAACACGTCAATTGATGAGCAGCGATTCGTCGCGCCTGAATCCCTGCTGCCAGCCGTGAAACCGTCGGCCGCCGCTATCTGCTAGACTGTCGCCCGAATCCAAATTATGGCTGTTCTTACGACTCCAATCCCTGCTGCGACGAAAAACGAAATCCCCGAAAGAACTCTACTGGCGGGCCTGGCGCTGACGAGCTTTGCGGCGCTGCTTCTGGAACTGGCGCTGACCCGGCTTTTCTCGGTCGTCCTCTTCTATCACTTCGCGTTTCTGGCGATTTCGATTGCACTCCTCGGTCTGGGCGCCGGAGGAGTATTCGCGTATCTGCTGAAGAATCGGTTGGCGCAAGTCGCAACTCGCACGCTGGCATCACGACTTTGCATGGCGAATGCCGCCCTGATTGTTGTGGTGCTCGAGATTGTCCTGCGCGTGCCGGTCGCGCTCAATATTTCCGGAAAGAACTTCCTGCATCTGACTGTTCTCTATCTGGCCGCTGCTGTTCCGTTCTTTCTCACGGGGCTGCTCTTCTCTGTCGTCTTTGCGCGCGAGACAACGCGCATTCCACGGCTATATGGCGCGGATCTGTGCGGAGGAGCGTTGGCGTGCTTGGCGATTGTTCCGCTATTGAACTGGCTCGGTGGTCCAAACGCGATTCTTGTGGCCGGAATCTCCTTGGCTGCGGCCGCCATCATCTGGGCCGAGTCCCGCTCGACCAGGAGAAATGCGGGCTTGCTGGGGCTGGCCTTGGTAGCGCTCACGGCTGCGAATTATTCAGGACGCCTGATTGACGTGGTTTACGCCAAAGGGATGTTTCGCGACCCGGCCTGGGTCGAGTTCGCACGCTGGAATGCGCTCTCGCGAGTAGAAGTTGACCGCCAGGGGCAAGCCAAGGCCATCGTCATCGATGCCGACGCCTCGACTTACATCATGAACGCCGACGTGAAGCAATGGCACGATACCGATTGGGAAAAGAATCTTATGTCGGCACCGCCCGCCCTGGCCAACGTTCTGCGCCCTCATGGGGACTTTGCGATTATCGGTCCGGGTGGCGGCGTGGATGTGCTTCGTGCGGTAGCGAACGGAAGCGCGAGCGTCACTGGGATTGAGATCAATCCCATCATCGCGACGACGATTATGCGCGGCCGCTATGCTGAATATGCCCAGCATCTCTATGAACGGCCGGATGTGCACATACAGGTCACCGATGGACGCTCATTTCTGCGCGCGAGCCCGGAGCGTTTTGATGTCGTGCAGATGACGCTGGTCGACACCTGGGCGTCGACGGCTGCCGGAGCATTCGCTCTCAGCGAGAACAATCTGTACACGGAGGAAGCGTTCCGCGAATATTTTGACCATCTCAAACCGGACGGCATGATCGCCATCACTCGCTGGGAATTTCAGCAACCTCGCGAAGCGTTGCGCGTGGTAGCCGTCGCTATGCAGGCGCTGCACCGCCTGGGAGTCGCCAATCCAGCCCGCAATTTCATCGTGACCTCGCAGGGGTCGCTCGACGAAGACGGCATTCCTGTCGTGGTGCTCGCCAAGAAGACGCCCTTTACCTCAGCGGAAGAAGATGCGGTGGCCGAGCACTGCGATCGTTATTCGGAACTCGACCCTCTTTATCTGCCCACTAATCCTGGGCAGAATCCCTTCTCCGACTTGATCGCCAGTAACGATCCTCACGCTTTTGCGCGTCAATATGCGTATAACGTCTCGCCGGTGAGCGACAATGCCCCATTCTTTTTTTTCACGCTGAAGCCTGGTCAAATCCTCGGCAATGCGGGCCTGCGCAAGGGGATTGATTGGAAGGTGAACCTCGGGGTCCTGGTTCTGCTTCTCGTACTCGTTATCTCTGTGGCTGCAGTAATGGCGTTTCTGGTTCTGCCACTGGTGCTGCGCGGCGGGCGCGTCCGCCAGTCACCGCTTCCGTTGCTTTACTTCATCGCAGTGGGCTTGGGTTATATCCTCGTTGAGATTGCGTTTATTCAGCGCTTCGTGCTCTTCCTGGGACATCCGACCTATGCATTAACCGTGGTGATTTTTCTGCTGATGATTTCGAGCGGCGCGGGAAGCCTGTTCTCACGGCGCTGGCTGCCACGGTCGCAGATGGGATGGATTCCTCTCGTGCTCGTGCTTGCGATATTGACGCTCTATGTGTTCTTTCTGCCGGGCCGGCTGTCCTCATGGGTCGGATTGGACTTCGGGTATCGGTTGCTGGTCAGCGCAATGCTTCTAATCCCTCTGGGATTCTTGATGGGGATGCCATTTCCTACAGGCTTGCGTGCTCTTGCTGCGGCTCCGGTGCCTGAATTTCCGACAGATAGCGGACCAACCGAGAATGCGGTGGAATGGGCATGGGCCATGAATGCCGCCGCTAGCGTCTTGGGTTCGGTGTCGGCAATGGTTATCGCCATCCAGTTTGGGCTCACCGTGACCTTGGCCTGCGGGGCATTTGCCTATGTACTTGCTCTATTCCTCATGCCTGCCCTTCGGGCGAAAGCAGCCTGAACGGTGCGCTGATTTTGTTATCATGCTGCGGTGGGCGTGCAGCGAGGAAACGCACAATCTGAGCCGTTGCGGTACCCTTTGCATCCCATCCTAACTGGCGTCATGAGGGAGTCCTTTGCCTAGCCAGAAGCAGCTCAAGTGGTCGGAACTGCGCGTTGGGATCACGGTCATCATCGCCAGCCTGACCCTCGGATTTCTTCTGTTTCTTATGTCCGGGACTTCCGGCCTGTTGACCAAAAGGATCACGGTCAAATCCTACTTCGACAATGCAGAGGGCTTGCGCATTGGGGCTCCGGTACGATTGAACGGGGTTGATATCGGAAACGCCACCCACGTCAGCATCGTGACCTCCAAAGATAAACAGCTCACTCCGGTCGAAGTGACGATGAAGATCAGTACCAAGTACCATGACGCGCTGCGGCGGGACTCAGTGGTCTCTCTCGAAACGGCTGGAGTTCTTGGCGAAACCTTTCTGGATATCGATAGCTCGCAGGCGATCGGAGGACTCCTGCAGGACGGGGACACGCTGCCCACTCAGGTCCATCCGGACTTCAATCAGGTCGTACGCGCCAGCCAGAGTACGCTGCAAAACATGGACGCCCTGCTGAAGCGCGCCGACCGCATCCTGGCGTTTGCGGAAAGCGGCAAGGGATCACTCGGAAAATTGATCTACGACCCAACGCTCTACAACCGCTTTTCCGTGACCGTGGCGGATTTTCAGAAGATCGTCGAGCAGGTTGGAAATGGTGAAGGTAGCCTTGGGCGGCTGATCAGCCGTAATGATGCTTACGAAAAATTCATGAACACCCTCGACAAGTTGAACGGCGTCATCGACGACATGCAGCAAGGCAAAGGAACGGCCGGGAAGTTCCTGAAGGATCCCTCTCTGTACAACAACACGAATGACACGATCGCTAATCTGAAGAAGATCACGGATGATATCAACGCCGGCAAAGGAACGATTGGGAAGCTCGCGAAGGATGAGGAACTGGCCAAGAAGCTCGACACCACGCTCACGAAATTGTCAGAGCTGACGACGCAGTTGGAAGCCGGCCAGGGTAGCGCCGGCAAGTTCTTCAAAGAGGACACGCTTTACAACAACGCGAACGACATGTTGACCGAGACCCGGAATTTGATGAGGGCAATCCGGGAAAATCCCAAGAAGTACTTGAGCATTAAGCTGCACATCTTCTGATCGGCGCACGCGATCAGTGCTCGCCAATTCCGAACACCGCTCCCAGCATTAAAATAACCAGCACTCCCAGCGAGATGTAGCCATACCTGTAGTCCTTTTCCCGGAAGAAAAGGAAGCAGGCCACGATCACGCGCACGACTGGCGTGGCCAGCATGAGCAGCACTCCGGCCCGTTCGATCTCGAGTGGCATGGCTCCCTTCACGAGGAAGCCGGCGATCAGGCCGGTCAGCATGATGAAGAAGCAACTGAAGGCGCCGACGCGCAGCACAAACGCCACGATGCGGTCGAACGAGGGTTCGCGCTGCTGGCTCACAGTCCCCCCTGCAGAAGATGGAGGACCAGGTGTCCGGCAAGGTACAACATCACAGCCACCAGCAAGTACATGACGATCCTGGTATGGACGCGCGGAGCCAGACGCGCGCCGAGAAGAGATCCCAGAAACACTCCCACAGCAAGCGGTGCGGCGATTTGCGGCTGAATATCGCCGCGGCGGTAATAGACGAGCGCGCTGGCGGCCGCAGTCACGCCGATCATAAAGTTCGAGGTGGCCGTCGCCACCATGAGCGGCACGTTCATGAAGATGAACATGACCGGAACCTTGATCGGTCCGCCACCGATTCCCAACAGGCCTGAGAGGGCGCCAGCAATCAGGGAGGCGCCGAGTCCGAGCGGATAGCGTTGAGGCTCATAGGGAGGAATGACGACATCGCCATTCAGCGCGGGAGTTGTATCCTCGTCTGGATTGGCCTTGCCGCGTTTGCTCAAGATCATGATTGAGCTGTAGATAAGAAATGCGGCGAACAGTCCTTCGAGCGCGCTGCGATTGAAATAGCCTACGAGGTATGCCATGACTGCGGCACCCAGGGAAGTCGCCAGTTCGAGCGTCATTCCCAATCGGATATCGGTTGTGTGCCGCTGCAGGTGAACGGAAGAACTCGCCGCTGAGGTTGTGATGACCGCGACCAGGCTGGTGCCAATGGCTTGACGGATCGGGATGCCAAAGTGAAGGGCAAGGATGGGCGTGAGCAGAACCCCGCCCCCGATGCCGGTGAGAGCACCAAGCAAGCCGGCGACGAAACCAAAAATCACCAGCAGGAGAGTGGTTAACATGCAGGCACTCCCCCATTGCCGAGTTGCTCGATGGAGATACTAACCCTGGAAGCCGTGATCTTGAGGAATGCCACGTGGGCGGGAAAACCCCTCCACCGCAACTTACGACACCGCCCGCGGCGACGCAGTAGCGTCCGCTTGCTCGTGCGCGTGGTAGCTGGAACGTACCATCGGTCCAGACTCAACATGGCGGAACCCGAAGCGGAGAGCCTCATTCCGCAAGTAAACAAACTCGTCAGGCGTGTAGAAACGCGCGATCGGAAGGTGATCTTTCGAAGGACGCAGATATTGGCCGACCGTCAAAATATCGACGCCTCGCGTCCCAAGATCGCGGAATACCTCAACCAGTTCTTCGCTCGATTCACCGAGGCCGACCATCACCCCGCTTTTGGTGACCATGCCGGGCGAGAATTTCTTGGCATTTTCCAGCAGGGTCAAGGTGCGTTCATAGCGAGCGCCTGACCGGACGGCGCGATAGAGCCGTGGCACAGTTTCGGTGTTGTGGTTCAAGACATCAGGCTTGGCTTCGAGCACGATGCGCAGCGATTCTTCCAGTCCCTGGAAATCGGGGATCAGAACTTCAATCCTGCAATCTGGCGTCAGCTCGCGGATCGCGCGGATCGTCTCGGCGAAAATCCGGGCGCTGCCAATGTTGTCGTCGTCGCGGTTGACGCTGGTGACAACCGCGTGTTTCAGCCTGAGGGTGGCAACGGCCTCGGCGACTCGCTGTGGCTCTTCCCAATCGATCGGCTCCGGGCGACCCTTCGGCACCGCGCAAAATCCGCAACGGCGGGTGCAAATGTCACCCAGAAGCATGAAGGTCGCAGTCTTGTGGTTCCAGCATTCGCCGATATTGGGACACTGAGCCGATTCGCAGACTGTGTGCAAGCCGAGCCCACGGGCGAGTTTCTTCAGATTGTGGAAGTTATCTCCCACGGGAGCTTTCGCACGCAACCATGTGGGCTTCGGTGCGCGTGGTGGTGGAGAAATCTCAATCTGAATGAGTTGGAAGGAGCCGGCCATCCTTTTGATTCTATCAAACCAAGATCAACCGACTTCGACCAGACCGTAGGTATGCTGCCAGCGGGCACGCATTTCCACGAGAGCACGGCTGATTTCCTCCGAGGATATTTCTGAATTGGGGCCGGCGAGCACGGCCGCCGCCTCTCGTTTTGCAGCCTCGAGCAACTGGGCATCACGGATGATGTTGGCGACCCGGAAATCGGGCATCCCGGCCTGACGTGTGCCGAAAAATTCTCCGGGACCGCGCAGTTCCAGATCAAGTTCTGCGATCTTAAAGCCGTCGTTCGTGTCGACCATGGCCTGGAGTCTGCGCTGGCCTTCTTCTGTGACTTTGCCCCCGGTCATCAGCACACAATACGATTTCGCCGCGCCGCGCCCGATGCGTCCGCGCAACTGATGCAACTGCGCCAGACCGAAGCGTTCGGCGTGCTCGATCACCATGACAGTCGCATTGGGGACGTCGACACCTACTTCGATCACCGTGGTTGCGACCAAAATATGCAACTCGCCCCTTTGGAACATGCGCATGACCTGATCTTTCAAGTCTGCATCGAGGCGTCCGTGGAGCAATCCCACTTTCAGGTCGGCAAACACGTTGCTACTGAGGTCGCGATACATCTTGATCGCAGCCTTCAGCTCGCTTTCTTCATTCTCTGCAATCACGGGATACACGATGTAGGCCTGATGCCCGGCCGCCACCTGCTTCCGCACAAAGTCCCAGACCTTCGTCGACTGATCATCGGTGACCTGCTTCGTGATGATGGGCGTACGCCCGGGTGGGAGTTGATCGAGAACGCTGAGATCGAGGTCGCCATACAGTGTCAGCGCGAGGGTGCGAGGTATGGGAGTCGCGGTCATCACCAGAACGTCAGGCTCGCTGGTCTGTGGTCTGCTAGCCTCGCGGCGCTCGGCCGGACGGCCGATGGCGGCCGTCCCCACATTGGCCTCATCAGTCCCATCCCCTGATTTCTTCATCAACTTCAGCCGCTGCATCACTCCGAAGCGGTGTTGTTCATCGACGATGACCAGCCCCAGCTTTGCGAACTCGACTTTTTCTTGTAGCAGAGCGTGCGTTCCGATAATCAGTTGCGCACTGCCTTGCGCAATATGACGCCGGATTTCGCGTTTACGGTCGGTCTCGAGGGA
This sequence comes from Terriglobia bacterium, assembly GCA_020073385.1. Lineage (GTDB taxonomy): Bacteria > Acidobacteriota > Terriglobia > Terriglobales > Acidobacteriaceae > Sulfotelmatobacter. Next base: position 95,228 of record JAIQFH010000017.1, read on the forward strand.
CCCAGTCAGCAAGACGATGCGGTAGCCGGCGTTTTCCAGAATTCGCCTAGCGGAAAAGTAATGCTGCTGCGCCAGAATCTCCGTTGGCGCCATTAGGGCGACCTGATACCCGTTCTCGATGGCGATGATTGCCGCTTCGAAACTTACGATCGTCTTGCCCGACCCGACGTCTCCCTGCAGCAAACGCCGCATGGGATAGGGCTTTTCCATGTCGGCGGCGATTTCTTTCAAGACCCGTTTCTGGGCAGCGGTGGGATGAAAAGGCAGAATCTTTTTAATGGACGAGCGCACCCGATCCTCGAGTTGGAAAGCGATTCCGGTCTGCGCTTTCAGTTGACGCCGCTTCAACTCCAATCCCAGTTCCACAAAGAACAGTTCGTCGAAGATCATCCGGATGTGCGCCGGAGTTCGAGAAGATTGGAGGTCAGAGAGGCTCTCGCCCGGGTCAGGCCAATGCACATTCCACAGAGCAGCCCGCGGCGAGATCAGGCCCAGGTGGGAGCGCACAGCGGCGGGAATAGGGTCGGCGAATTCAGGCGTGAGGTTGTCGAGGGCCGTGCGGATGATCCTGCGAAACCAGCGAGGAGTAACGCGCCCGGCGGCTTCATAGATAGGAACGATGCGGCCGATCTCGAGCGATTCTGCAGCCTTTTTGCCCGTTTCGGTCGAACCGGATTCAGTCGGATCTCCCAGCAGTTCAAATTGTGGCTGAATGATTTGCAGTTCCCGGGTTCGCTGATCCTCTTCGACTTTCCCGTACAGGGCAATCATCTGTCCTGGCTTGAATTTGTCTTGCAGGTATGTCGCATTGAACCAGAGACAGCGCAGACGGGCCCGCCCCTGCCCTATCGTGAGCTGAAAAATGGGTTTGCTCCGCGTCCGGAACAGCCCGGAGTTACGCACCTCGCCGATTACGCTGGCCATCTCCCCGGGACGCAATTCCGAGATTCCACGCGGGTTCAGCCGGTCTTCATAGCGAAAAGGAAGATAATGGAGCAGGTCGCCGACAGTGTGGATCCCCTTGGCAGCCAAGACCTCGGCAATACGCGGTCCAACGCCTTTGACATATTGAACCGGGGTGGAAAGTTCAAGCATGTGCTGAATTCGTGGGAAAGGCTGCCTTAGGGTACTCCAAGGCGAAAGCTCCAGAAGAATGGTAGCAGGAGTGAATTGTGTCTGGCCGTCTGTGCTAAATCCTCTCAATCGCGGCGCTCGATCGAGATTTTTTCCGGGAAACCGGAAGGAGCACACAGGTGTCTAAACCTTCAGTGCTCGTCAATCTTCTCCAAGCGCTGGTGGCGATCGTCCTCGGCAACGTTGTGTACTTCCTCTTGCTGCCTTGGCTACCGCCCGGTGCGCGACATCATCGCTTCCAACTCGACCTCGGCACAGTCGTCGACTTCTGGTTCTGCCTGGTGGCATACGGGTTGATCCGAACCGCCAGAAGATGGCGCTGATTTGGGACTGACCGTTACTTTCGGAACCTCGGTTGTTACGTCTAGCACAGATACAATCCCTTTGAAATGCCGAAAATCGCGGCCCTGTTCGATGCCGGCCAGGCTGTCCTCTCGACCTTTGATCTGGACGAGGTTCTGAAGCGAATCCTGGCGATTGCGCACGACTATTTCCACTTACGGAATGTGGCGATTCTCCTGCTGAACGGGGAGACTCAGCAGTTGTGCGTACGCTCGCAAATCGGGTGGGATGAAGGCCAAGACATGATTCGCCTTGCAGCCGACCGGGGAATCACAGGGGCGTCAGTTTCGAAGAAGCAACCGGTCTATGCTCCCGATGTGAGCCAAGACCCGCGCTACATCTGTGCGGCGCAATCGACCCGCTCTGAGTTGGCGATTCCCCTAATGGTGCGCGACGAAGTTGTTGGAGTGCTCGACTGCCAGAGCGAGCAACTCAACCACTTCGACCGCGAGACGATCGAACTGCTGACGTTGTTTTCGACTCAAGCTTCCATCGCACTGGAGAATGCGCGGCTGTACTCGCTGGAGCGCCAGCGAGCACGGCAACTCGAAGCGATCAATATCATCGCGCAGCAGTGCACAGCTGTCATGGAGCTTGAGGACCTGCTGACACGGGTATGTTCAGTCATCCAGCAGGCGTTTCAAGTTTCTCAGGTCTCCCTTCTTCTGCGCGAGGAAGCGGATCTGGTAATGCGGGCTTTTCACGGCGAGCTCACGCCCTGCTTCCCGGCCAGTGGACGTTTTCCCACCACGGAGCTCCCCTGGTCAGAAGTCATGGATAGCAGCGGTACCGTCATCGAGAAGGACTTGAGCACCGCTCCCGAGCCCTTCCGGTTGTTTAGAGAATCCGTCTCCCGCATGAGCATCCCACTGATTTCCTTTGGCCAGACGCTGGGTGTGCTCACACTGCACAGCTCCAAGGTGAACGCATTCCGTGCAAGCGAGCTGCAATCGCTGGAAGCCGTGGCCGACATTTGCGCGAACTCCATTCAGAACGCGCACTACGTCGAGCGGGTAAAGCAGCTTGCCTATCTCGACGGCCTGACCGGGATCTTCAACCGGCGTTTCTTCGAGCTGCGCATCATGGAGGAGGTCGAGCGCGCGCGCCGCTATGGCAGCACCATGGCCGTAATCATGGCGGACATCGATCAATTCAAGCGATTAAATGACGAATTCGGACATCTCCTGGGCGATGAAGTTCTGCGGCAGGTTTCTTCGATCTTTCACCAGCAGCTACGTAAGACTGATGTGGTGTGCCGTTACGGCGGCGAGGAATTTGCGCTTCTCCTGACGCAAACCAATGCGGAACAGGCTTTTGTGGTGGCCGAGAAACTGCGCAAAATGGTGGAGAAATGGCAGTTCCCAGGTGTGCCCCGAGCCATTACCATCAGCGCAGGTGTCGCTTCCTTCCCTCTGCATGGCACGAATCGCGACGACCTGGTTCGCGCAGCAGATAGTGGACTCTACCTGGCGAAGCAAGCTGGAAGAAATCGTGTGTGCATCCCCAATACAGCTGAAGCAGCCTCAAACGGCAGATAGAATCTCTGCCCATCAGCCGCACACCGAGACAGACGAACTAGAGCCAGTCTTGCCGCAAGCGCACGATTTCGCGCTGTAACTCCTGCATGTCTTTCTGGAGCTGCCTCTTCTGCTTCTCGGTGTGCTTGCGGAATTCGTCCTGCTGCTTGCAGAATTCCTTCTTAAGCTGGTCGGCGGCCAGGCGCGACCTTTCGGTGGCGAGTTGCATCAGCGGCTGCAATTGCGCGAGTTCATATCGCAGCTCGCCTTCTTCGTCCAGCATCTCGCTCGACTCCTTGCGTTCCGGTAGCGTCAGATTCAGAGTCTGTTCCTTTTTGTCGCGCACAACTCCTACAGAGACTGAATTGCCGCTGCGTGACTTCACCGCGTGGGAGAAGTCACTGGTGTCGTGCACGGGCTGACTGTTGATCTTGATGATCACGTCACCGGCACGGAAACCCGCTTTCTCCGCTCGGCTTCCTTTCTCCACCGTTCGCACCAGCACGCCGTTGCCATCCTTGACGCCGAAGAAATCTCCAAGTTGAGGCGTGATGTTCTCCACCATCAAACCGCTGCGTGCCGATGAAGTCACCACAACCATGTTCATCGAGGGGATATCTATGTCGGGGATATGAATTGGCGGGATGTTTACGTGGATGTCGCCCGGTTTGGGACCAGCCCAACTGTACTCTTTGTGCTTGTCGGCGAGCGCTACCTGCAGTGTTAACGGCTGGCCATCGCGGCTGAGCCCCAGTGTGACGACTCGTCCCGGCGGTGTCTCGTGGATCATGCGGCGCAATTGGGCTCCGCTTTCGATCGGAGTTCCGTTCATGCTCAGGATGACGTCGTGCTCCTTGATGCCGGCCTTGCCTGCGGGAGCGTCCTGGTCGACCATGGTGACCTCGACGCCTTTTTCCTCCTTTAACTTCAGGGCGCCCATTCGATCCTTGGAGACGTCGGCGATATCCACCCCCAGGTAGGAACTCGTCCCGCTATCTTCACTCGAGAAAACCCACGGTTGCCCCGCGTTTTGATCGACGGACCAGCTCTGCGCGGCTTGCGCAAAGCCAAGCAACAAAGGTAGACACAGAATGTTCGACACAAAGTATCTGCGCATGTGACTTCCTCGATTCAAGAAATACGAGGGGTTGCTTTCCCTCGACTGCAATCTGTTGCTAGTGTCCAGCCCGCTTCAGGCAAATATCGCCCGTTGAGGTATGTACCTTCAGCCAAGGCCCGCCACCGTTGAGCTTACCCTCAGCTGTCAGCGTTTTCGGGCCATACTGATCGCCCTCGCTGCCGATGTGTATGTCCTGAAAATCGGACGTGATGTGATGTCCACTGCCCATGTCGACGCTGGCGCGAACATTGATGGCGACATCGGAAGCGATGTAGACGGTGATATCACCAGCGCCCGTTTCCAGGTCGGAATCGAGACGCTCGCCGCCGGTATTCACCAGCTTCACGGTGATTCCCCCGGCACCCGTTTCTGCCGACGCGGACGGTACGCCGTAAAGCTCGATGCTGCCTCCGCCGGTTTCGGCGTGAACGTGTCCCTTGGCAGAAGTCAGCCGAATGCTGCCGCCACCGGTTTCAATCTCCGCCGGGCCGCCGACATCGCTGAGGTCCACGCTACCGCCGCCGGTCGACGCTTTCACCTTCCCGTTGCAATGACGCACGGTAATGCTGCTTCCACCGGTCTCGATGAGCGCTCCTTGCGCGCAGGACTGAATTTCGACGCTGCCGCCGCCGGTCTCAGCAATCAGCTTCCCGTTTGCCTGGTGGACCTCAATGGACCCACCGCCGGTGTGCAATCCCAGCTCGCCACTCACGGTTCCGACCTCAATCGAGCCACCACCTGTTTCAGCGGCCGCACCTCCACCGATATCGTCGAGATGCATGCTTCCACCACCGCTCTGCGCCTCGACGTGGCCGGCCAAGCCGGTTGCATCCACGTTGCCGCCGTCGGTCTCGAGCTTCACCAACGACATATCACGCGGAACCATGACCGAGAACTCGCCGGAGAAATGCCGGGGATGCCTTCCCCCCTGCCAATCTCCGACGATCCAGGCGGTATCACCCTTTACATAAGCGGTTACTTTGTACTGTTCGAATTGCTTGCGTGCTTCCTGCTCCGAAGAAGTGCCGTAACGAGTATGAAAAATGTAATTGATGCCTTGCTGTTGGCCGCCGCGTACTACCACGGAGCCCATGTCCACCTTGACCCTCAAATTCTTTACCGCAGCCAGCGATCCCGTCACTTCCTGGGCCCAGGATCCGCCTTCGCGGGAGACTTTTGCTTCTTGCGCCTGGCTTTGCGAAAGAAAACTTATTGGCGCAAGCAGGGCCAGCACTCCGGCCAACCCGACGACTTGTGGCGCTTTTTTCAAATGAATCACCTCGATTCTCTCGAATGCAGAAGGAAGAATTCAGAATGTAGAAGTTGCCTTGGGTTTACTTCTACGTTCTTACTTCTGCATTCTTACTTCTGACTTCTGCCTTTCGACAAAAACTCCGACCGAATTCTCTTAATCAATCTCCGGCAACTGTGCCAGCATGGTGCGCGCCTGGGACTTGATATACGTGCTCGTATCCTTCGCCGCCAGCGCCATCAGGACGCCGCGCACGCTGCCATCCGCCTTTACTGGTTCGATCAGACGCAACGCCTCAATACGCACGCCTGAATTCGAATCATTCACGAGCGCGCGCAGTACGGAATCGCGGACATTGGTGTCGCTCTTCACGTAATTTCCCAACGCGTCAAGGGACTTCAGACGGACACCGGGATTGGTGTCGTTCTGCAGCGCGTAGATCAACGCCTCACGCACCTGCAGATCGCTCGAGCGCTGCGCCAGCAGGTCAACGGAGTCCACCCGCACGCCTGAGTTGTAGTTATTCCGCGCTGCAAACAGCAGCAATTGCTGAATCTGCTGATCGTTCAGCGGTCCCTGCTTTTCCTGTGTAGAGACTGTGTTGTACTTGATCGCAACTTGATCGGTGCCGGGGACTGGAGTGATGGAATCAATACCGGCGATGGAGGCTTCTGGCTGAGGCGGGGTCACGATTCCCGCAACCTGGGGTCCGCGTGGGATGACGCGATAGGCGGTCAACATGCCGCCAGCAAAGCCGAGAATCAGAATCACCGAAGCCAGCGCCGGGGAGAAGTGCACCTGCCGCAGCCAACTTGCCGGATCAAACGGCAGCCGGCTCAAAATACCGCCCTGCTGGGCCGTCTCCAGCGCTTCCTGCAACTGCATGCGCGACGACGCCAGCAGATTCGGCGTCGGATCCTCGGCGCGATCCTGGGCGAGCAGCGCGTGAAAATTCTGCTCTGCCTGCAATTCAGCCGCGCAGTCGCTACATCGTGCGATGTGCTGCTCGAGTTCGTGGCGGGCGTCATCGGCCAGCTCGCCATAAACGTGAAGCACGATATTTTCTCGAACCCATTCACACTTCATAGGCTCACCTTCATCCAGTCATTCTGATCGGCTGGGCTGCGCCCTCGCCGGACAGCCGAGGCGGCTGTCTCTACACGTTCCTTGCTACTCATCGCATATCCGACAAAGCCCCGCGCAACTTCTGCGTAGCCCGGAAGAGCGTGTTCTTGGCGGTCTCTTCCGTCGTATGCAAAATCTCTCCCACGGTTCTCAGCTTCAGGCCGTGATAGTGCTTCAACTCAAAAACCATGCGCTCGCGCGGCGTCAATTTCTCCAGCGCTCCCGCAATCCGCGCGCCCAACTGGCGCCGCATCAAATCGCGCTCTGGATTCGCGCCCGCGCGCCCGTCTGCCACCTGATCGAGCAGGTCGTACTCGCCGCCGTCGGCGTCTTTTGCGACCGGCGCGTCTTCTTTGCGCACGGTCCTTTTGCGCAGGTGATCGAGACACAAGTTCGTCACGATCCGGTAAATCCATGTGTAGAAGGAACACTCGAACCGGAAGCTGCCGATGTTCTTATAAGCCTTGAGGAAGGCGTCCTGATACACGTCCTGAGCGTCGTGTTCAGTTCCGGTGAGATGCAGGGCCAGCCGCAGCACCGCCTGGTCGTAATGGCGCACCAGTTCCTCGAAGGCGGCGCGGTTCCCGCGCTGCGCCTCGCGGATCAGCATCGTGTCATCGATGCGGCGATCTTGCGTTTGGCGATCTAGCCCAGCCATGCAACCCCGCGTGGGGTTCTGGTTCGTGCTGACTCTCTCTCTTAACTCACTCTCTCTTGAGTGGGCCCGCCCGCCAACCGAAAATGGCACTGCCCATACACCGGCCGGCATTTTGTGTCGCTTCCTCTACTTGCCCGGTTTTCCAGTCTTCCAGGCTTGCACAGGAATAGACGGAGAGTCAGCTCAACCGTGAGCAGAAATTATAGGCTGTACAGGGATTTTGTGGAGTACCTAGATGATTCTGGGACAAAGATTTAGGGGGAGACAGAACAACGGGGCACAGTGCCAAGTACCAGTTTGGCATGGAAAGTGCCCTATTTCGGATGCAATTGGCGGAGCGGATGAACCCTGGCGAGAAGCGTTGGCTGGTAGAGACGTTGCAAGCAACGTCTCTACCGAGACTTATTCCGCCGCCGGTTCCTTCTCGATCACGACTTTCAGGTGCGCGGTCACGTCCTTGTGCAGCTTCACGGGGACGGTGAACTCGCCAAGGGTCCTCAACGGTTCGTGCAGTTGGATCTTGCGGCGATCGATGTTGAAGCCCTTCTTCGTCAGCCCTTCAGCCAGATCGCTGGATGTCACCGAGCCAAACAGCTGATCGTGCTCGCCCGATTTGCGGGTAAACGTCACCGAGACGCCATCGAACTGCTTCGCCAGTTCCTCGGCCTGTGCCTTCTCTTTGGCCGAACGGCGGACGGAAGCAGCCTTCATCTGGGTGATGACGGCTTTATTGCCTTCATTGGCCTCAATGGCCAGCTTGCGCGGCAGAAGAAAATTCCGCCCATATCCTTCGGCTACCTTCACTACGTCGCCGCGCGATCCTAACTTCGCTACGTCTTCTTTGAGAATGACTTCCATGATGGCTCCTAGCTTGTAGCTGCTAGCTTCTAGCTAGGCACTATTCCCCTGCTCGATCTTGAGCTAGGAGCTAGTAGCTAGAAGCTAGAAGCTGTTTTAGCTTGCTCTTCCTGCAAACGGCAGCAGGGCGATGTTGCGCGCCTGCTTGATTGCCGACGACAGCCGGTGCTGGTGCGGCGCGCAGACGCCTGTCAAGCGCCGCGGAACAATCTTGCCGCTCTCGGCGACGAACTGCCCGAGCAACCGGTAGTCCTTGTAGTTGATGTCTTCGATCTTTTCGACGCAGAACTTGCAAACCTTCTTGCGCCGGAAGAACTTGCGGCCACCGGGTCCGCCCTCACGCGGAGGTCCGCCGGGACCGCGGCCACCGCCGCCAAATCTCGGCCGATCCCCGCCAGGCCTTCCGCCTTCACTCCGCGGCCTCTCGGTCGCTGCCGCTTGTTCTGGTGCTTTCGTTTCGTCTGCCATAACTCGTGCTCTCCTTCGGATTCTCTGTCGCGCCCGCAAAAGGGGCCAGGGATCAGGGGCTAGGGGCCAGCAAAATATCAACCACCGCACGAGGTCCGGGGCTCTGATCCCTAGTCCCTGACCCCTGGCCCTTTGTTTAGGCCGTCGCCGGAGCTTCCGCTGCCGGAGTCGCCGCTTCTTCCGCGGCCGCCGCCGGTTGCGCGCTCACCTTCTTCTTGGCCTCGCGCAGCTTCTTGATCTTGTCGAGGCGCTTCTGCTCCTCGTCGACACGCACGGTCAGGAACTTGATCACCGGCTCAGTCACGCGCAGACGGCGCTCGAGTTCGTGGATCACCGGGCCGCCGCCTTCGACGACCATCAACACGTAGATGCCGTCATGGAAGCGCCGAACGGTGTAAGCCAGCCGCCGCTTGCCCATCTTTTCGACTTTCACCACGTTGCCGCCCGAGGTGGGCACGACTGATTGCAGTGTCGAAATCAGTTTGTCGAGATCCTCGTCCGTCATATCCGGCCGGACGATGAACATCAGCTCATAAGTACGATTCATTCGTTTCTCCAAACTCTTAGGGTCTAGGGGTTAGGGAATAGCAAAAGCTCCCGCCGGTCTTGCTGATCCCTAGCCCCTAATCCCTATTCCCTTCATTTGCTTCTTCTTTCCGGTTAAAGCGATTCATCGCCGCCGCCGGACCATCCTTTAAAATCATTTTCACGGCTTCCGCCGCAGTGTTGAGCATTCCGTCTACTACTTCCAGCTCTTTCTTCTTCATCGGAGCCAGCAGGTACTCTGCCCCATCTCCGACTTTCCGCTCCGGCGCAACGCCGATGCGAATCCGCAGAAAATCCTGCGTGTTCAGCGCACCGATAATCGACTCGATGCCGTTATGTCCCGCCGAACTGCGCCGCGTATGAATCCGCAACGTGCCTAGCGGAAAGTCCAGCTCGTCCTGAATCACGATCAGGTCCGATTCCGGACTCGCCTCGTACTCCCGCAACAACTCCCGCACCGCGAGCCCGCTCAAATTCATGAACGTCTCGGGCTTGGCCAGCAGCACCATGTGATCGGCGATCACGGTTCGCGCCGTCTGCGCGCGGCACTGCCGGTTTCTCACCTCCACACCCAGGTTTCCCGCGATCCGATCAATCGCCAGAAATCCCAGGTTATGCGGCGTGAACTGATACTCGATTCCGGGATTGCCGAGACCCACGATCAGTTTCACGCCAGCAGAATTGCCTCCGAAATCCAACTGGCCGCGGATTCTCACGGATCTTCACGGATAAACCTCCAAGAACGTCTTGCTGATCCGTGTGAATCCGTGTAGATCCGTGGCGAATTCGCTTATTTCTTCTCTTTCTTTTCAGCTTTCTCGGGCTTCTCCGCCGCAGCCTCGGCGCCCTCTTCCTCAGTCTCCTGCTTGCCCTTCTTGATGACTTCGGGCTCGGCCGGCACAGCTGCCGCTTCCGCAGCCGCAGCCTCAGGCGTGACCACAACCTCTTCCTTCACCGAGGTCACGTGCGCCACCGGCTGGTTCGGGTCGGTCAGGAACTTCAGCTTCTCGGAGTGTGGCAGATCGGAAACCCGCAGCACTTTGCCGAACGTCAAATGAGACACGTCAACATCGATGTGGCTCGGAATGTCCAAGGGCAAGCACTCGACCTCGACTTCACGCAGCATCTGCTCGAGAATACCGCCCTCCTGCTTGACACCCGCCGCTTCACCCTTCAAGAAGATGGGTACGCTGACGCGCAGCAATTTGTCGAGGGCAATCCGCTTCAGATCGATGTGCAGTAGACGGCCCTTGATCGGCTCATACTGCCAGTCGACGATCATAGCCTTGGTCTTCTCGCCGTCCAGGGCGAGATCGAAGATGGTGTTGTGTCCGGTCTCGGAGTTCAGGATTCGCGTGACCACACGAGGATCTACGCTGATCGAGAGGGAGTCTTTGCCCGCTCCGTACACCACGGCCGGAATCTTCCCGTCGCGCCGCACGCGCCGAGCTTCATTCTTCGTGCCCGGCTTTCTTGCCTGTGCTTCCAATACGTTGGTTTCCAATGCTGTCGCCATAAATGTCAATTCCTATCTAAGATTCAGCGGTGAGCCATTAGCGCTGAGCTGTGAGCAATCCCAGTTCGCTCATTGCTCACTGCTACTACATAAACAACTTACTTACCGAAGTCTCTTCGTGATTGGCCTGAATCGCGCGGCCAATCAATCCCGCAATCGAAAGGACGTGAATTTTTCCGCCCTTCTCGGTTCTAGCCGCATCGGCTTCGGCATTCAGCGGGATGGTATTCGTCACCACAACTTCCTTGATCACCGAATTTCGGATGTTCTCGACCGCCGGCCCCGACAGCACGGCATGCGATGCGCACGCATAAACGCAGGTCGCGCCGTTTTCGATCAAGGCCGCGGCTGTCTTCACCAGCGTACCGGCCGTATCGATCAAATCATCGATGATCAAGCAAGTCCGGCCGTGGACGTCGCCAATCACGTTCATGATCTCGGCCACGTTCATCTCGACGCGCCGCTTATCAACAATCGCCAGCGCCGCGTCCACTTTCTTGGCGAAAAACCTCGCGCGTTCCACGCCCCCCGCATCGGGCGAAACCACCGTCAGATTCGGCAACGCCAGCTTCCGAAAGTGATCCACCAGCACCGGCGAAGCGAACAGATGATCCACCGGGATGTTGAAAAATCCCTGCAACTGCGGCGTGTGTAAATCCACAATCAACGCGCGGTGCGCCCCGGCAGACGTCAACAAATCTGCAACCAGCTTCGACGAAATCGGACTGCGCGGCTTGTCTTTTCTGTCTTGCCTCGCATATCCGAAGTACGGAATCACCGCCGTGATGCGCCGTGCCGATGCGCGCTTCAGCGCATCGATCATCAGCATCAACTCCATCAAGTGCTCGTCCACCGGACGGCACGTAGGCTGCATCACGAAAACGTCGGCCCCGCGCACGTTCTCCTGGATCTGAACGTAGCACTCGCCATCGGCAAAGCGGGTGACCTGGGCCTGCCCGCGCTGCATTCCGAGAAAGTGGCAGACCTCGTCTGCCAACGCCTCGTTGGCGGTACCGCTGAAAATCTTGAACTTTTCATCCGTCCGCGGCCGCGGCTTTCGCTCCGGCTTTTCGTCAGTCACTGGCGGACTCTTCTTCTCAACTTTTTCAGCCTTGTCGGTCGGCGTGACTAAAGTTGCCATGGTTCTCTGGGCTCCTGGCCTTCAGTTCTTACCGTTTTTGCAAGCTCCCAAGCCAGCGGGTTTTCTGGCATCTGGGTACCAGCAACAGCCGAATTTCTTGGCTGGGCCGCTAGGATTCGAACCTAGACAAAGTGCTCCAAAGGCACTTGACCTACCATTAGTCGACGGCCCAGTACATCACCTCACTCTGCCGCCACAGGAGGCTAGAGATCCTTCGCTGCGCTCAGGATTTCGGCTGCGGGCTCCCGCTTCCCCGCCCGCAAAACGCCTCAACCTACCATTAGTCGACGGCCCAGTAAGCCATTGATGGATGAATCTTGATTGTTGATTGACCCCCAAAGGGGGGACTCTATTGTCATGCAACAATCCGATTTCAACAATCAAAAATTCGCCGACCCAAAACCCGGCCAGACTTCAAACCACGTGGCGACAGCCACCTCGGCTGTCCAAGCGAAAGCGACCGAGCGCCCCCGACCACGACCCTCATTCCGGCCACATCTGCCGCCAGAAAGCCGTCCGCGTCAAGGTCGAAGCCACCTGCGCCGCCCATCCGGCCTTCCGCAGCTTTGTAACCGCCGAAGCTGCAGCCTGCCGCGATACAAACAGCCCATACAGCGTCGAGCCAGAACCCGACAAAGACGCATACTTTGCGCCGGTGCTTACCAGCGCACGTTTAGCCTCGCCTAGCTTGGGATACTCAGGAAAGACGACTTGCTCGAAGTCGTTTTCGATCCCAGCCCGGTCAAGCCGGAAAAGCGGATTCCCGGCCCGGCCCCTTCTTTCTAACGAATGAGAAGGAGCACTGGAGTACATCTCGCTCAACCACGCCGACAAGCTGCGGCCAAGCTCATCCATTCTATCGGAGGCAGTCAGTACCGTCAATTTCGACTCGGCTCGTGTGGGGACAGCCGCCCCCGGCTGTCCGGCCGAGCGAAGCTCGGCACGCCTTTTGTTCGAGATCTCATCATCACTCATCCGAGGTAAACCTTCGCGGGCGGGAGCGCCCGCGCCATATAACCGATCCCACTCGGCAAAAGCCTTCGGAGTCGAAACTCCAATCTCAGGCGTCACAACCACACACGCTGTCGCTGGAAAATCAGGAAGAGGATAGACCTGTTCCCCTCGTCCCACGCCCAAGACAGTACCGCCCACCAAAAACAGCGGCAGATCCGACCCGACTTCCGCCGCGATCCGCAATTTTTCGGACGGCGTAAGGCTCTTGCGAACGGCGCGCTCGAGCGCGAGCAATGTCGCCACTGCGTTGGCCGAAGCTCCACCCAAGCCACCCTGCACCGGCAGCCGCTTTTTGATCTCAATGACGACTCTCCCCTTCACGCGGAGGGTAGTCATAGCCCGCACAACCATGCGGAAGCAGGTATTTGATTCGTCGCGCGGCACCCGCGGATCGGCACAGCGAATCTCGATCCCCGAGCCTCGCCCAACGGCCACGCGGACGACATCATGCAGGCCAATCGTCTGATACACCGTCAGAAGCTCATGAAAGCCGTCATCCCGCGCAGGACCGATACGCAGCCCGAGATTGATCTTCGCGAACGATTTGACGCTGACAGGCATGGACCGATGATTGTAATCTCGCCCTTGATTTAGGGGGGCAGTTAGGATAAGAAAAGGCCCCTTGATTCCGCTTCTCACCCTGGAGGTAACCCCCACCTTGGTAATCTCGACTCCGCCCATGCATGGGCGCACTCTAAATGTGATTTCAATCACAACCGCCACCCGTTGGACGGGCATGACGGCCCCCCCGTTGAAATAGCAAGTCCCGTACGCGCTGCTGCACGGTTTTAGGGCCCCAGGGCAGCGTTCATCCTGCAAGTTGGGAAACCGTGTGAGCGGGAGTAACGGCCAAATTCTATGCTCGCGCGCGTCGGCTGCGGTGCTGAAGCGCGAGCATCAGGGGGTGAAGTGTGCGCCGGATCATTACGCGCAGCTTGTTCTCAGTTTTCTTCTTTGTCACTACGGTAGCGGCCTTTGCTCAAGAATACAAAGTGATTCACGTGACCGACGGAGGCACAATCTCGGGCACTGTGAAGTGGTCCGGCCCGGTCCCCCGGGCGGCGGAATTCCCCATTACCAAAGACTCACAGGTCTGCGACCCCGACTCCAAAAAGACGGCTGATCTTGAACGCTTGATCGTTGGGTCGCAAGGCGGGGTCGCCAATAGCGTCGTCTATCTGAAGAACATCACATCCGGTAAGGCGATGGACCTGCCAGAGCAGCGCCGGCACCTCGATCAGAAGAAGTGCCGTTATGTGCCGCACATTCTGCTGGTTCCCCAGAGTGGCTCACTGGACATGATGAGTTCCGATGCCACGCTGCACACCATTCATATGGACGGCGCCGCCACCTTCAACCTTCCCTTTCCTTTTCCCGGCCGCGTGTCATCGCGAACCCTGCAGACCCCCGGACTGGTCAACCTGCGCTGCAACGGAGGCCATGTCTGGATGAACGCCGAAATGTTCGTCGCGCCGCATCCGTACTATGCGGTTACCGATGAGAGCGGACGTTTCGAGTTCACCAACGTTCCTCCGGGAACGTATCAGATTGTTGTCTGGCATGAGGGTTGGACCTTGACCGGGAAGGAGCAGGCCTACGACGTACTGACCGAACACAGCGTGCAGCGTCCAGTTTTCAACCCGCCTAAAACGTGGGAGAAATCTGTGACCGTAACGGCCAACGGCGCTTCCAACGTGGAGTTTGTGCTCTCGAACAAGTAGACCGTGCCCTCACAGCGTTATTCGCGCCAGGGTGTGACCTTCGGCTGTACAATCTTGATCTCTCGCCGATGCTCTCCCGCTCCAGAGCGCCCTTGCTCCTGCTCGCGCCAGCAGTCGTAATCGCAATCATTGCCCTGCTGCTGGCACCGATCCCGCAGCCGCTGACCTATCACAATTTCGCCGACCATCGCGCCTGGCTCGGCATCCCCAACTTCGGCGATGTCTTTTCCAATCTGCCTTTCGCGATCGTTGGTATCTGGGGCTTAATCGTTCTATTTACGCCCGGCAAAACGAAATTCCTCGATTCGCGCGAGCGCTGGCCATATTTCGTGATGTTTGCGTCGTTAATCCTGACTGCCTGGGGATCGGCCTACTATCACCTTGCGCCCGACAACGGCCGCCTGGTCTGGGACCGTATTCCCATCATGATCGTATTCATGGCGCTGCTCGCCGCGGTGATCGCAGAGCGCGTATCCGTCAACGCAGGCCTCATGTTGTTCCCGGTGCTGGAGGCGGTGGGCGTGGCCAGCGTGCTGTACTGGCGATCCAGCGAATTGCGGGGTCACGGCGATCTTCGTTTCTACGCGGCGGTTCAGGTATACGCCATTCTCATCCTGCTGCTCGCCTTGCTGCTTCCACCCAACTACACCCGCGGATCTGATTTCGCTGTGGTCGTGGGCTTCTACGCGTTAGCTAAGATTTTGGAGGAAGGCGATCGCCGGGTCTTCGCAGTGGGCCACTTGGTCGGTGGACACACGTTGAAGCATGTCGCCGCCGCTGCAGCCGGATATTGGGTTCTGCGGATGCTGACAAAAAGGCAGCTTATCTTTGCAACGGATCCGCGTTGATCCGCGTGAACCTGTGGCTGCAGACGCGCGATTAAGCCCGCATTTGCTCGGCCTCTGTGTAGAATAAGCTTGATGTCTCAGGCAGCTCCAGCCATTACGCGTAGCCCGGATGAGGTCGTCCGGCAGACCCCGGTTTCCCAGGCTCCCAATGGCGTATGTTATGCCAGCGCCGGCGAAATCGCCGTCAACTCGTTCGATCTCGAACGAATGGTGGCTGCGGTTCCGACTCGCATCGCCACGGCGCTCGCGCGCAAGGCTTACTATTTTGTCCCGCTGACGGTCAGCCATGGGGACGAGACGCTCATCGCCGACCGATACGACGTTGCCCTGAGTGACAACGCCATCTGCCATAAGAATGTGCCTCTCGGTGATTCGCAGTGCGTCTTTATCTCCACCCGCTTGATGGACGACAAGTTCTCGGTGGCGTTCGAGTTTTTTATCAACGTTGGGCACGCGTTGGTCGATCACGCTGGAGTCTCTGCTGAATTCGCGGACCTTGCGTGGAGCCAGGTCGAAGCCGGGGTTCGCGGCGAGACCTCGCTCGATGCCTTTGAATCGCGCAAGCTCGCTACTGCCAACGGCCCCGATGCCGAGCGTTTCAAGAACGAGTATCTGGAAGCTACTTTCTCCGACACTATCTCGATTTATCTGCTTTCGCTCTACCTCGACTTCGACTATTGGGATCTTCGGGAGCGTGATTATCCGCTGCTTACTCCATCCGCACTCGCGGAACGGTTGCGTATGGTCGCCGAGTTGTTCCCACCGAACACTGGGTTCGAATTCGCCATCCTCTACAAGCGCCGGGGATGAAGTTGATGGCCACCGTAGCAGCACCACGACCGCCGCGCTGGTATGGCATTCCGCTACGCGTTTTGCTCGCGACCTTCATCGGAATGTTGATCTGTTTCGCCGTGAGTCTGCTGGTTGGAATCTTGGGAATGGTAGTCGTGTCGGCGCTGCGCGGAATCCATCCGGACATGCGAATCGCCTACCGCCTAATCGCGCTGCCCATGGCGCTGGTTGCGGGATCAATCATCTTTGTGCTCTCGCTGGTTATGGAAATCCGCCACTATCGCCAGGTCAAAGCTCTCTCGGCGATCGAGAGAATGGGCTAGCGAATGCCTCCCCGCATCGCCATCCCCATGCCGCACTCGACCGACCGCGAATACGGCGAGCGCGCGATTCCGCAATATGAGCGCGCCGTGGCGCTCGCGGGCGGAGAACCGGTACGCATTCCACTCGACCGCACGCCGGCGGACGTCAGAACTCTCGTTGAACGCTGTGACGGAGTGCTGCTGCCCGGTAGCAATGCCGACATAGACCCAACCAGATTCCGGCAAGAAAGATCGCCGCATACCGCGAACGCTGACCCGCGTCGCGATGACGTCGACACACTTCTGCTCGATGATGCTTACGCACAGCGAAAACCCGTGCTCGGCATCTGCTATGGATTGCAGAGCCTGAACGTATTCCGCCAGGGCTCGCTGATACAACACATCCCCGACTTCCTTCCTGAAGCTATACGGGAGAAGGTCAATCACGAAGCTGGAAGAAAAGTTGCGGTCGCGCACTCGGTTGAGGTCGCGGGAGATTCTTTATTGGCGAAGATCATCGGAAATGAAGATCGCAATCAGAAGTCAGACCAGCGCAGTTCGATAACCGTGCCGGTGAATTCTTCCCATCATCAGTCCGCCGATGCGATCGGCGAAGGATTGCGTATCGTGGCTCGCTGCCCCGACGACGCCATTATTGAAGCCCTGGAAGGAACCGCGCCCGATCATTTCGTTCTCGCCGTGCAATGGCATCCCGAACGGTCGGTCGACGACGATGAAACGTCACGCAAACTCTTTCGTGCCCTGATTGCAGCGGCCAAGGGCTGACTTGCTATGCCAAACAAAGCCACGAGGAGAACCGTTGAATTGATCGCGGCCGCGTCGCTGCTTGTGGCCCTATTCGTCTGGCCGCGTGGGCGCACGGGATGGACGGTTCAGATTGTTTCGATTGTTGTTGGCTTTGTCTGCCTGGGCGTTTTGCGGAAGTGGCCTTCAGCGTGATTTCGTCCGGCTGTGCTTCTGAGGCGATCTCTGCAGCAAAACCACCACATGCGCGATGGCCGCAGAGTCGAGATTCAAGCCCTCGGGAGTCTTCGCCTTCAGCCCAACACGATCGCAGTGCACACCCAGCAACTCTGCCACTCGCGTTCGAATCGCTGATGCGTGAGGACCGATCTTCGGCGCGGCCAGGATAAGGCTGGCGTCGATGTTGGCGACGGCGTATCCGGCGTCGTGCACTCTTTTCAACGCCTCACGCAGAAAGATCACCGAGTCAGCGCCCTTCCACTTCGGGTCCGAGGGGGGAAACAGCGCTCCTATGTCCGGCGCCGCAACCGCTCCGAGCAGCGCGTCGGTAATGGCATGCAGCAGGACATCGCCATCGGAGTGGCCGCAGAGTCCTTTGTCGTGCTCAAGAGTAATGCCCCCGATCTTCAGGGGAACGCCAGCATGGAATTCATGGGAGTCAAAGCCGTATCCAATGCGAGTCGATGGCTGTTCGGTCGCTGGTCGTCGGTCGTTAGTCTTTGGCATTTGCTCGTCAGGGTTATCCGTGGAAATCCGTGTAATCCGTGGCCTCACTTCCCTAAATAGAACTCCGCTAACTCCATGTCTCCTGGAGTGGTGATCTTTATGTTTGTCGGAGAGCCCATCACCACGGCAACCTCGTGCCCGGAGCGCTCGGCTAGCGAAGCCTCATCGGTGCCCATGAAACCGTCGGCCGAGGCCTCGTCAAACACCTTCTTGATCACGTCATAGCGGAATCCCTGCGGAGTTTGTGCCAGAACAACGCCCGCACGGGGAATTGTCGTCTTAATGATCGCGCCCTCGGCAGTACGCTCAACTTGTTTCACGGTATCGACCGCGGGAAGTCCCGCGATCGCGGCGCCGTATTTCCGTGCAGCCTCAATGACTTCGTGAATGATCTCGCTCGTCACCAGAGGGCGGACCGCGTCATGGACGAGCACAATGTCATCGGGTGCGGCGGCAAGCGCGTTGAGCGCGTGCTCCACGGATTGCTGGCGATGCTCGCCGCCAATCACCAATTCGATCTTCTTTTGGAGCACAGCGGGCGATTCTTTTTGCAGCCGCTCGCGGAAGCCTTCGATTTCATTTTCCCTCAACGCGATCCAGATCTCAGTCACCTCATCAACCGCCGCGAACCTGCGCAGCGTGTGGATCAGGATCGGCGTTCCGGCAAGTTCGGTAAATTGCTTCGAAAGGTGGGGCTTGGTGTCTTTGGAGCTCGACAGCGGGGCCATGCGTGTCCCAAGACCGGCAGCGGGAATGATGACAACAACCTTCATGGCGGGCTGTAAGTATACGGGCGCGAAGGCGGCTTGTTCAAATGATCGACTTTGGTGCGAGTTAGACCTGTTGCCGGGAAAGCCGGCGCACTTGTCGGGTACGCGCGATAAACAACCTGCAGACTCTAAGACGCCCCGGTTTTTGTGTCGACGGCG
This sequence comes from Terriglobia bacterium, assembly GCA_020073385.1. Lineage (GTDB taxonomy): Bacteria > Acidobacteriota > Terriglobia > Terriglobales > Acidobacteriaceae > Sulfotelmatobacter. The sequence continues at coordinate 114,002 of JAIQFH010000017.1, forward strand.
GTTGGGCCCGGCACCGCTGCCGACGTGGTCGGGACCACCGGAACGGCCGTTGGTGCCGCGGGGACTGGAACAGCCTGCCGGGAGTAGGCGGCGCGTTCATCCCATTTTCCGAAAATCATCTTGCCCGCAGTCGTCTGCAGAACGGATGTCACCGACACGTCGATGGTCTTTCCGATCATCTTGCGCGCGTTGTCCACAACCACCATGGTGCCGTCGTCGAGATAGGCTACGCCCTGGTTGTATTCCTTGCCTTCTTTGAGGATGAACACGCGCATGGTCTCGCCGGGTAGCACAATCGGCTTCAGCGAGTTCGCGAGTTCGTTGATATTCAGTACCTCTACGCCCTGCAGTTGCGCCACCTTGTTCAGGTTGAAGTCGTTGGTGATGATTTTGCCTTCGTACAGTTTCGCGAGTTCAATCAGTTTGAGATCGACTTCGCGGACGGCGGGAAAATCGTCTTCCACGATCTGAATCTGCAGGTTGGCGACCTTTTGCAGGCGCTGGAGAATATCGAGGCCCCGCCGTCCCCGGTTACGCTTCAGCGAGTCGGCAGAATCGGCGACCAGTTGCAACTCGCGCAGCACGAACTGCGGCGTGACGATGACGCCATCGAGGAATCCGGTCTCCGCGATATCGGCGATACGGCCGTCGATGATCACGCTGGTATCAAGAATCTTGTAACTTTTCTTTCCTTGCTTCTCACCGCCGAAGATTCCGCCCAGGGCGGCCAGGTTGAGCAGATCACCCTTGTTGGCCCCGACGATAAGACCAACGTACGCCATCAGCAGCATGACCAGGATCTGGAGGAAACTCTGGGTGTGTCCCGGGGGAACGCTGCTGCGAATAACCAGCGCAAACAGGTACGCGCCGCAGATCCCGAGGATGCTTCCGATCGCGGCTCCGATCAGGCGTTTGAGGCTGACCGTTCGCAGCTTCCACTCGAACAGAACGATAGCAGCACCGATCAATAGTCCCACACCGGCGTCCCACGGCCGCGTCAGGTTGAAGGGTTCAATAACAAAGCAGGTTCCGCCTACTACGAGAACAAAAAGAAGACGTACAAAGATGATATCCACGGTATATACCTCCCCGCGGATGCACTTTCCCTGTGCGACTGGACGATGCACCCGAGCCAGCCATCGCCGCCCCCGGCGGGTTGGCCTTTCTAAAAGCGGGGCGCAAGAATTAGGGGAATGAATACACGCCCCGTTCCGGCCCTCTGGGGCAGGCCGGAGGAACAAGTAGACTGACGCAAAAAGTATATACCTCAGGGTTCGACCGTGGGGAAGGCTAAATGGTGCCCTAGGGTCGAGTTCGCTGGCGGAATCCGGCCCGTGGCCTGCACGACTCAATCCCTTCGATCTGAATTCCTCCTGCTACACTTTCCCTCATGAAAGCCTTGGTGATTACCAGCCTCACCGGTCCCGAGGCCCTGGCGATTCAGGACATGCCGGAGCCCAAACCCAAGCCTGGTCAATGTATCGTCCGCGTCTTCGCCGGCGGCCTGAATTTTGCCGACTTTATGACTTCGAAGGGCGGCTATCCCGGAACTCCTCCGGCCCCGTTGGTTGCGGGACGGGAATTCGCGGGCGTTGAAGAAGGCGGAGGTCGCGGTCGCCGCGTCATGGGCTATACGCAGTGGGGAGCCTTTGCGGAGAAGGCAGCTACCTACGAGAACATGCTTTGGCCTGTGCCTGACCACTGGACCTTCGAACAGGCTGCGGCTTTCCCGGTGAACTACTTCACCGCATACTTGGGATATTGGCAGGCCGGAATGACGCCGGGTAATCCACCGCCCTCGGTCGTCCACCGAGAGGAGGTTGCCAAGCGCACCCCCCGGGTTCTGATTCATGCCGTCGCTGGGGGTGTGGGGACGGCGGCAGTTCAGATCGGGCGCCTACTCGGTGTCGAGATGTACGGCACGTCGTCTTCGGACGAGAAGCTGGCGCGGGTCAAGGAACTCGGCCTGCATCATCCGATCAACTACAAGCGGCACGAGTACGAAGAAGTCGTCAAGAATCTCACCAGAGGCGAAGGCGTGGACGCGGTCTTCGAAATGCTGGGCGGCGAGCATACCGCCAAGAGCCTGCGCTGCCTGCGAGACTTCGGGCGCGTGATTCAGTACGGAACCGCAACAGGAAGAGCTCCGCAGATCGACTTGCGCGCGATGTACGCGAAGTCGGCCAGCGTGCAAGGACTCTGGCTGACGTACTTATCCCAGAAAAAAGAGATCATGGAACCCGCATGGAAGCAGTTATCGGAGTGGATCAGCCAGGGCAAGCTTACTCCCCAGATTGGCCACGTGCTGCCTCTGGAGCGTGCCGTCGAGGCTTATAAGTTGCTGGAAGAGGGCAAGAATTACGGGAAGATTGTCGTCAAGATCGCGGCCTGAAAGATGCAGCTGGGACTGGACTGCTTGTCGCGCTTCCCTTAACACTCTCACTTCGCGCTCGGATGCGAACAAAAAATATCCAGTCCACAATCGTTAGCGCAAACTTGCGCCGTCTGTCTTGGTTAGCGCAGGGCGTGCGCTGCGGCGAGGGATTGTGAGCAGTAACGGAGATTTCTCAACACCTAAGAACGCGACGGTTGTTCGCTTGAGACAGCCCCCTGGAACGTCGGGAGAAAGAGCCGGAAGGGGCGGAGGTAAAGCGGGAAGCGTCTTGACAAAGGCCTCCGCTGCCAGGGAATCAGGATATCGTGCTCATCTTTTGAGATGGGATGAGAAGGTCGATCCCCGATCACGGATCGCGCTAAGCTACCGGTGATCAAAGCACTCGTAGTGCAATCCCGAAGGATAAGGAGATCGACCCTTGAAGAAGAATAGCAAGTCTGCCATGAAGAAGGAACAGAAAGCGAAGCGGGCGAAAGCTCGGCGTCCAGTGCAGCGAGAAGCCAAGGAAGTACTGGCGGAGCTGGTGGAGAAACTGAGAGGAA
>JAIQFH010000018.1 GCA_020073385.1 Terriglobia bacterium
GTCGTTAGCGCTTCTTCGGGGCCTTCGGGGCTATACGACTCACGAACAAAGCGGTTTATGCGGTTTTGCATGGTGGCTAAGTCACGGAGAGGATCCCAACGAGTCAATAGTGTCATAACGCAGTTCCTCCTTCAGAGGGAAGCTAAGAGGAAAAACTTCAGATGGGCTGACTTAGTTCAGAGGACCTGAAAGAGTAAGAAGGCGTAGCTTGCTCAACTGCAATGTTAGGCCTCTGCGCAACGGTTGTCAAACTCGGGAAGACGGCACGCCAAAGACTTAAAACTGGAGACAGCGGAAGAGTTGAATGTCGCCAGCCTGACCGACACTAACCATCGCTTCCCTCGAGAACACCTCATAATGCGCCTTCAGATCAGGCTGCGGACACACGAATGCTGCGCGACGACGGTAAGCGAGGTCGCCGCACCTAGCCCAAGATCGCCCGGCAGCGCAGCAGGTTTACGCCCGTGACGCCGTGTGCTCCGAACATGCTGAACACCCAGCCCCCAACTACCGCGCCAACGATTCCCAGCACGATATCCAGGAATACCCCTTCGCCAGTCTTGTTCACTAGCTTGCTGCCCATGAACCCAGCAATCAATCCCAACACGATCCAGGCCAAAATTGACATAATCTATCTCCTCACTACTTGGTTATTGGTGCTCCTTCGGTTTTTAAGCAATTGGGGAACATGGTGGGTTCTGATTACTCGTGGGAAACCGCGTCGTGGATTTCAAATTTTCCTAGCTGACCAGGGGCGCTGTTTCGCAGTGCACCTTCTTCTGCCGCGCACTCTGGGCTCGGCTAGGCGCTCAGCAATGCGGAAGTAGGTTGTCGAGTTGACGATAAGCCCAATGTGGGTGCCGCCGACTTCTATGTCGACCCTCGGATCGCCCGTGACGCAGTAGCGCCAGTCAACGATCCCATCGTCGCGAGTGTAAATGGCAGTTTGCGCCACTGATCTCGGCCAGTTGTGCCGCAGAGAACGCGCGAAATCGCACGAGCAACGACTCGTAGCACATCCCTGCAGCTTTGGGTATCGCGTGCGGATTCGGCGGCGAACGAGGTTGGCGAGCATGAGTACGAAAGCGTGGACCACCAAGCCGCGGAACGGAGATCCCAGAGTAGTTACGGAGTTGATGCGGTTCGGCATTCGGACCGCCGCGGAACGAGCGAAGATCCCGCCCAGGCTATGCCCGATCAGGTGCACCTTGCGCCCCGTCTCTAGGTGCGCTCTTTCGATGGTGGACAAAAGATTCTGCGCCAGCATGTCGGGACATTCGGCAGCAAGACCCATTCCCGAGAAGTACGGACGGTAGCCGATACGGGCAAGCCAGGCGTGGAGCTCAAAAAGGACCAAGTCAATACCGAGGAAGCCTGGAACGATGACAACTGCCGTCCCATCTCCCGCAGGAACACCTGAGCCGTAATACACAGGAGAGAGCCGCAAGGCTACGAGTTCAACAAGCGAAAGGGATTCGCTGAGGATAGGCAGCGGAACGGGAATCTCTTCATGAGGAAGGAAGCGAGCCTTCAGTGTTCTTTCTGCCTTCACCGTCTTGGACATCACATCCGCCCAGCTCTTCCCCCTACTATCCGCGTGCGACCAGAGCAATACAAGATGTTCGCGCAGACCGGCATTCCGAAAGTCACCAACCAGCTCGTTCAACCCGGAGGAGCGTTCCGTGACACCGGCCACATCCGCTATGGCGAATGGCGCAGAAACTGTGCCATCCTCTACTGAGTGCAAGCCTATCGTCTTGTATTTTTTGGCGACTTGAAACCCGAGCATGCGCAGCGATAGGCTTTGCTTGTGCACTCCCAGCAGTGAAGGAGGTCCAAATGCTTCTGCAGACGTTCCCATTGCTCGACACCCTGAGGAATGTCAAAATCTGCGGCCACCAGCAGCGTAATTCGCTCGAAATATTCCATTTGTACTGGCCTGTTGTTGCCGGACCAGCGTACGCTACGCTGGACGAAGCACTAAACGCTCAATGGATCGAGATCGCGGAATCGACAGAGTCGGGGCAAGTGTCTCAGATCAAAATCATCAATCACTCTGAGCACATGATTTTCCTCATGGCCGGTGAGCAACTGGTCGGGTGCAAACAGAACCGCGTACTGAACTCAAGCATCATGATCCCTCCTAAAGCCGAGATGCCGTTGCCTGTGACTTGCGTGGAACGTGGCCGCTGGGGTTACAGGAGTCGCGCATTTTCGAGCGAAGGCACGGCCTCCTACTATGGTCTTCGCGCTATGATGAGCGGCCACACGTACGAGAGCTACCGATCCACCGGAAGGCCTATCTCCGATCAGCAGGAGGTCTGGAGTGAGGTATCGCGAAAGCTAGACGCCATGCGTTCCCCTTCTGGTTCGGATGCGATGCAAGATGCATACCGCAGCTACAAGGAGAAGTTGCGAGAACTCGAAGAGCAGCTTCCAGCGCCATCGGATTGCAACGCGGCGGTATTCGTCGTCGCAGGTGTGATCGTGGGCTCTGACTTTTTCGACAAAGAGGAAACGCTGCGGAAACTCTGGCCGAAGCTGATTCGGAGTTGCAGCCTGGATGCTCTAGAACAGCCATCACAGAACGTCACGTCGACATCGGCTGATGATATTTCGACCTGGTTAGAGCGTAGTGCTAAGGCCACGCAGGAACCATTCCCATCCCCTGGACTCGGGCAAGACGTGCGAATCGAGGGCCAAGACGTTCTCGGCGCTAGTTTGGTGATAGATGACCACCCGATTCATATGGAGCTCTTTCATCGTACAAAACCCGAGAGAGCGGCTGCAAAACGAGAACAGTAGAAAGTTTACAATCCTCGGATTCTGGCAACGCAAAAGAACGCCCCTGGGAAGCCGACACCAGAAAATCCGAGGCTTGGGGCCTCGAATTTTCCGTGAGGACTAAGACTCGGATTCTGCGAGTGGGCAGTGATTTGTTAGCTTTGTTGTCCGGGTTTTGAGCATTGGTTTAGTCCGCGGCAGTTGCGTAAGGTGTGGAGAGCCTCCGCGCGAGAAACGCGAAGGCTGTTTTCTTTCAGCAATTACTGTGGCTTATTTTCGGCGGGCGGAGCAGGAGGCGGACCGCCCATGTCGTGGCCGTGCATCATGCTGGGTCCCATCGACTCCATGTTCTTTTGCATTCGGTCCATGTGGGTAACGACCCTTTCCCACATATCCACGTTCGTCTGCCAGCGTGCTTTCTCTGCAGAGTCCTTGATCGCCGCCACATTGGTCTTCATTTGAGCGAGCTCGAGAGAACGGAGATCGAGAAGCGCCTCGGAAAACTCGAACGGCTGAGGAGAGAGGAAATCATGGAAAACCGAAAGGGAAGTGCCGCGGAAGAAATGCCAGAAAAGAAGGCAGGCGACTTCTCTATTCCTAACTTCCCAAAACCACCACGCAATGGCACATCCCGTTCCATGCCTGAGGTCTATACTCATCGTGTCAGATCTTTCCGGAAAGGAGAGCTGCAATGAAGGTGAAGAACTTTCTACTCGCCCTGATATTTGCACTGGCGCCTGCGACTCTCGCGCAGAATCCGCCCACGCAAGCGCCTGCCTCTGGTCCCGGTGCAGGCCAGCCAAGGGCCGAACATCGCCAACACATGATGGAGATGCATAAGCAGGAATCTGCGCTGACTTTCTGGCCGGGGCCAATCTGGATAATGGGGATCCGGAGACGCTGCTGTTCTCGATGACTAGATTCTTCAAATTCCTGCCGGGAGAGCAGCGACAGGCATTTCTGGGAGGTCTGAGCGAGAAGGCCTCATGAGTTCAAATAGGCCAAGACTCCCGCGCTTGCGACTCGATGCGTCGTCCTATGAAAGGCTCCGGCAGCAGGTCCTGCGTCGCGATGGCTGGAGGTGTCAAGCGTGCGGCACGATGTCGAACCTGGAGGTTCACCACAAGGAATTCCGCAGCCATTCTGGAGAGGACTCGGAACTGAACCTTATCACGCTCTGCAAGCAATGCCACGCTGAACTGCACCACGCATCTTAATCTCTTACGACAGCGAACCCTGACGCCGATCTCTACATCATTTTCCACGGCCGTGTTCGCCACCCGAGTTTCGCCGGGGACAACCATGCTCCACTCCGGCGCCCTAACCCTCCTTGTCGACGAGTGTTACGGTCTCGGCCCTTCCGCTTTTCAAGCTACGATAGGCCGCATCCAGGACTTCCTGATTCTGCCATCCTTCTTCGCCGGGAACCGGGAACCTAGCCTTACCTTCGATTGCTGCAGAGAAAGTGTCCACCTGTCGGGCATATGCATCATCATTCGACAGCGTTCCCTTCTCGACGACACTTCCTCCTCGGCGTAATTCCAGCTCAACCGGGCGGTCCACACTGAATGCGTTGTCCGCTCGCAACGTCCCAGCGTCACCAACGATCTCGAACGGTGTGCGGTATTCGGCGCGGGCAGAGACAAGAACCGACGCGAGAGTCCCCCGCACAAACTCTAGAGAGAGGACCGCGGCTGCTTCTACATCTCCGGAACCCGGGTCCGAGATCCCAATTGCAGCTACGCGAACGACTTCGTCACCTAAGATGTAGCGCAGTGCGTCGATACAGTGCACGCCCACATCGGCGATGGGGCCGCCACCAGCAATTTTGGCGTTGGTTATCCAGGCGCGAGGATGGGTTCGGACCGGAAAAGAGAATTCTGACCGCGCAAAAACAGGCTTGCCGATCAGCCCCGCGGCGACACGATCACGCAGGATTATAGTACTGCGTTCGAAGCGAAAAACCTGGGCGACCCCCAAAAGCAAGTTGGAGCGACGAGCGGCCTCCACCATCTCGCGGCACTCGGTGGCGTTCATACCCATTGGCTTCTCACAAAGCACAGGTTTGCCGCTTTCAATTGCGAGCATGACATCATTCATGTGAAAGCTGTTCGGCGTAGCGACGACAATGGCGTCGACCTCCGGAGATTGGCAAAGGTCGCGGGCGGAGTCGAACGCGTACAGAATCTTGTACTCGGCGGCGGAAGCTTGTGCCCGTTTGATGTCGCGGCGGGACAATGCAGTCACGCAGCTGTTGCGTGCCTTCGCGAAACCCGGCATCAATCGGCGCACCGCGTGTAGTCCGAAACCGAGCATGCCGTAGCGGATCATAGAAGCCTGACATGTTCCTCGTGAGTCAGGATGCTCTTAGGTAGCGTGCCAAGCTTACTACTGCAGCGAACTCATAATCTCTTTTGCGCTGATCGGAGGGCCGGCACCCTGATTCTCCCATTCCTTCAGCTGCTAATGGATTCCCCTTCCGCGGAACTCCATTCTTTCCTCGTCGCATTTCCGAAATGGAACTGTACTCTCGGCCCATGCCCATTGGTGCGTCGACACACTTGTCTATAGACCTTCGTGTCTACCCTGCTCTGCGTTTCATGTGCAATAAAGGAACTGGATCTTTGAACATCTAATTCGTGCTGAGAAAAGGGCCCATTCCCCCATGGTCGATCCTCTCGAACCGCGCAGCCGGTCAATAGACCAGCTCGTTTTGTGTGTCATCATTGTTTTCGTTCTGTCAATCGGTGCTGTTGCACAAACTCAGCAACTTCTCGTAGGTACTCAGAAAATACAGGCGTCACTCGACAGTGACAATAGTGAAACGGCAGAGGCATTTCCAGTATGGGCGACTTCCTCTGGCCAGATCAATTCCCTTTCGTTGTATCTGGACCGCTCAAGTACTGCCGCCACGGTCTGGGTGGGGCTGTATTCAAGTTATGCCGGGCATCCGCTCAGGTTGTTAAGCCAAGCAGCGATCCCGCAGCCGGTGCCTGGACAATGGAACCCGGTATCGATTCCCGCGGTGCAAGTGAGGAACGGAAGAGAATACTGGGTTGCTTTGCTAGGCCTGAATGGCCAAATTGAGTTTCGAGATACCTACTGCTACAACGCATATGGTGGCACAAGCCGACATGGGCAATATGGTGGATCCGAGAAAAGCCGACAGGCGAACCTGACGTCGTTGCCGACGACCTGGTGGACGGGTTCGCAATACTCGACCTGCGCTATCTCCATGTTCGGTTCCGCGGGCACAACTAGCAACGTGTCCCTGACCGTGTCTCCCACTGCTGCTTCTTTGCAGGCTGGTCAACAAACCCAGTTCACCGCGACGGTGAGTGGAACAACGAATACAGCTGTGACGTGGAGGGCCTCAGGTGGAACCGTCACCAGCGCCGGTCAGTACACCGCGCCGTCCTCCGCGGGCACTTACACAGTCACTGCCACCAGCGCGGCCGATTCAAGCAAATCCGCGTCAGCTGTGGTCACCGTATCGCAGCCTCCTCAAATTTCGATTTTCGTCTCGCCCACCACAGCGAGCCTTCAGACCGGCGCGCAGCAACAATTTTCCGCAACGGTGAGTGGAACCACCAATACGTCAGTGACGTGGAAGGCCTCAGGTGGAACCGTCACCAACGGTGGTCTGTACACCGCGCCGTCCTTGGCAGGCACTTACACAGTCACGGCCACCAGCGCAGCCGATTCCAGCAAATCTGCCTCGGCTGCGGTCACCGTAACGCAGCCTCCTCAAATTTCGATTTCCGTCTCGCCCACCACAGCGAGCCTTCAGACCGGGGCACAGCAACAATTCTCCGCAGCGGTTAGTGGAACAACCAATACGGCTGTGACGTGGAAGGCCTCAGGTGGAACCGTCACCAACGGTGGTCTGTACACCGCGCCGTCCTTGGCAGGCACTTACACAGTCACGGCTACCAGCGCAGCCGATTCCAGCAAATCTGCCTCGGCTGCGGTCACCGTAACGCAGCCTCCTCAAATTTCGATTTCCGTCTCGCCCACCACAGCGAGCCTTCAGACCGGGGCACAGCAACAATTCTCCGCAGCGGTTAGTGGAACAACCAATACGGCTGTGACGTGGAAGGCCTCAGGTGGAACCGTCACCAACGGCGGTCTGTACACCGCGCCGTCCTTGGCAGGCACTTACACAGTCACTGTCACCAGCGCAGCCGACTCCAGCAAATCGTCCTCGGCTGTTGTCACAGTAACGCAGCCCGCGCAAGTTTCGATTTCCGTTTCGCCCACCACAGCGAACGTTCAAACCGGGGGGCAGCAACAATTCTCCGCATACGTGTCGGGGACAAGCAACACGGCCGTGACCTGGTCAGCATCCGGTGGCACAGTCACGACCAACGGCCTGTACGGTGCTCCGAGCGCGGCAGGGGCTTACACGGTAACAGCGGTGAGCGCGGCAGACTCGACAAAATCCGCTTCCGCTACCGTGAACGTGTCCGTTCCACAACCGATTTCGGTCAGCATCTCTCCGACTACGGTCGCGATACCTCAGAAATGGCAACAGCAGTTTGCCGCTACGGTTTCAGGTTCCAGCAACACAGCTGTAACCTGGGCCGTCACAAAGGGCACCGGAACGATCACGCAGTCCGGACTGTTCACAGCACCGCAGGCTGTCGAAACCGACATCGTAGTCGCTAGGAGTCAGGCCGACAGCACCAAGTCGGCAAGTGCAGGCATCACAGTAGTGGCACCGCACTCAGTTTCCTTAAGTTGGTCACCCTCTTCATCTCCCGGCGTCAGTTCTTACAAGGTGTACCGGGGGAACGTGAGTGGAGGGCCTTATAGCCTGCTCACGAGTGGAGTGAGTTCCACGTCGTACACGGACACAAATGTGCAGTCCGGAAGCACCTATTACTACGTGACCACAGCAGTGGACTCAAGCGGCATCGAAAGCGCTTACTCCGCAGCAGCCCAAGCCGTGATTCCTATGCCATGACCGCCAATGACATTCACGCTCACCGATTGACATGGTGCGCTGCGATGATTCGTGTCGACAACAAATCAGTCCACGCACGGGGTTCGCACTCGCGACGGGGCTTTCGTCACCAGCTGTAATTTTGATATTCAAGTGTCCAATCAGCACACTGGCCACAGTAGATCAGGGCTTGACTGTGAACAGCGCCCGCATCCGTCCCTCAATGTGTTCGCTAACATGACAGTGAAACAGCCAAGTCCCGACGTTATCTGGCACTATATCAGCGACGCCCATCATCATTAGGTTCTAAGTGCATCCATATTCGCTCTCTGGCGACGATCCTGGCGGATCGCAGTCATCCTTCATCAGTTTCCCGTCGACCTTCCACTGGGCTGAGAAAGACCGCAACGCCCTGCTCTGCCAGCTCAATAGCTTTCTTGGTCAGAAAGAAGGTGCCGCATGAAACGCCAGATCACAGGCCTGCACACCGCCGATCGCTGTGCTGCCGACCAGATCCCCGACGGAGTCTTCCTTGTTCGGGTGCAACGAGTCCAGTTTCGTCGTCAGGCTCCAAAGCCCTACTACGCCCTGGCGCTGGTCATTCTTGAACCCAGTCGTTTTTCTGGCCGTACCCTCTCGAGCCGGCTCTATTGCAACCCGAAAGCGCTGTGGAAGCTGAACTGGTTTCTGCGCGACTTCGGCTACGATACCGAACTGCTCGGACGCGAAGAAGTGGACGAAACCCAGCTTGTAGGTCTGAAGGGCGTCGTCAAGATCAGCCACATCGTCTTTAACGGCACTTCCCTGCTCCGGCTTGATGGCTTTGCTCCTGCTGGTCGTTGGGAAGAACTCTCCCCCGCAAACCTGGACAACCCGCAGGTGGCCTGATGACGTACAGCTACACCCAGATTAGCCAATACCTCACCTGTCCGCGGCGATATAGGCATCGATATCTTGATGGTTGGAAGGAGAAGGACACGCGGGCGGCGATGCTCTTCGGTCGTGCCTTCGAACGGTCTTTGGGCGCTCTCTTTCGCCGGGAAGATCCAGGCGCTGTGCTGTTCGCCGAGTGGTCTGCCTGCCAGGACGAAGGTCTGCATTACACCAACGGAGACTCCTGGGATCGCATGCTTCAGCAAGGAATCATGCTCTTGACCCGCTTCTGCCAAGACAATCGCGTGCAAATCAATCAGCCTCGACGAAATCTGCAGATCAAGGTCACCCGTCCCGTGGGCGATAAGAACGACTTCGTCGCCTATATCGATGCTATTGGGAAACTCGATGGCAAGCGCTGTCTTCTGGAGTGGAAGACCTCGTCCAGCCGATACCCGGAAGAACCACAGGGATTGTTGTCTCTGGATCCGCAACTGGTTTGTTATTCGTGGATGACAGGAATTGCGGAGGTCGCGCAGGTCGTCTTCGTCCGCAAACGGCTGGTCGAGGTGCAGTATCTCCGCACCACGATTACCGACGAACAGCGGGAGGAGTTTGGCCGCCTAGTGGCCTGTCGCAGTGAGTTCGTTACTGCGGACGCGGCGGGAGGGGTCGGAGTATTTCCACTGGATGGGGCGAGCATTGGCGGAGTAGGCATTGATGTAGCGGCGGAGTTTGCGAGCTAAGTCGGGAACCGAGGTGAAGATGCCCCGTGCGATGACCTCGCGTTCGATCTTGGCGAACCAGATCTCGACCTGATTGAGCCAGGACGAGTAAGTGGGCGTGAAGTGAAACTGGACTCGCGGATGTTGCTGGAGGAACTGGCGGACCGCTTGAGTTTTGTGCGCGGAGAGATTGTCGAGGATGATGTGAATCTGTTGCCGAGGCGGGCACAAGGATACGACCTCTTGCAAAAAGGCTACGAACTCGCGGCTGGTATGGCGGGCCGCGGTTTTGCCGTGGACGCGACCGGTGGTGGTATTAAGCGCTGCATATAAGGAGAGCGTGCCGTGGCGGTAGTACTCGAAGCCGTGCCGTTCGGCGCGTCCCGGCGAGAGGGGCAGGACGGGATCGAGACGGTCCAAGGCTTGAATGGCGGTCTTCTCATCGACGCAGAATACGGCCGCATGCTGCGGCGGGCGCAGATAGAGGGCGAGGATGTCAGCGGCTTTGCTTTCGAATTCAGGATCGTCGCTTGCCATGTAGCGTTCGAGGCGGTGCGGTTTCAGGCCGGCTTCTTGCCAAACGCGATGCACTGCGTCTTTGCTGACGCCGAGCGCAGAGGCCAGCTTGCGGCAACTCCAGTGCGTAGACCCGTCGCTAGGTTTTCTCCGCGTCGCCGACAGGATGCGGGCGCGCAGAGCCGGAGTCAGCACACTGGGCTTCTGGCCGGGATGATAGGTGTCCAGTCCCTCCAGTCCGTATCGCCGGAAGCGTTGCTTCCAGCGAACGATGGTGGGCGCCGTGGTCTGGAGCTGTCGCTTAATCGCGTTGAAGGACGACCCTTCTGCCAGCATGAGGATCAACTTGGCGCGAAACACGTATCCGGCCGGCAGAGCACGGGACTGGGCGATGCTACTTAGATCGGACTGCTGTTGCTTGGTGAGCAAGATTTCGCTGCCAGTCGCCATGACAGCTTTGATGCTAGCAGCCTAGTAATGGTTACTCTGCGACAGCCCACTAGAGATGAGGGATCAGCTCTCAGCTCTCAGCTTCTAGCTTCTAGCTTCTAGCTTCTAGCTTCTAGCTTCTAGCTTCTAGCTTCTAGCTTCTAGCTTCTAGCTTCTAGCTTCTGGATGCGCCGGTGGTTGGGTGGGATGCCTGACCTCGAGTCCGAGCATTTGGACGTTTGCCACTTCCAGCGCCTTCGCAGCGGTCAACCTCGTTTGCGCCGGGACTTTGCCGGTTCGGCGGCGGGTTCTTCCGAGGCGGTGGTCGCAGCCGGTTTCTTTCTGCCTTCCATTTGCGCCAGGCTCTGCTTCAGGGCGGCCATCAGGTCGACCACCGGCGCTAACTTCTTCGGCCTTTCGACTTCCGCAATTTCGCCGCCTTCGAGCTTGGTTTCAATCAGTTTCTTGAGGTTTTCCTGGAAGTTGTCTTTGTATTTTTCCGGATCCCACTCGTCGGCGAGAGCTTCGATCAACTGATGCGCTACTTTCACTTCCGCTTCCTTCAGCTCAACTTCGGGGGCACCGAAACCTTCCACCTTGCGGACTTCCTCGGCGTAGTACATGGTGTGCAGCATCATTCCACCTTCGTGCGGACGCAGGAAAACCGTGTACTCGCGGTTGTGCATGGTGATTTTGGCGATCGCGACGTATTCGCTTTCTTCGAGCGCCTTGGTCAGCAGCGCGTAGGGGCGGCGGCCCGCTTCCTCGGGCATCATGTAGTACGACGACTCGAAGTAAACCGGATCGACTTCGCTGGCTTTCACGAATTCGAGAATCTCCATCGTCTTGGCCGTCTGCGGCTCGATCTTCTTGATCTCGTCCGGTTCGATGACGATGTATTCGTCCTTGCGAAACTCGTATCCCTTGACAATTTCGTTGCGCTCGACGACCTGGCCGTCGGCCTGGCACACATACTGCTGTTTCAACCGCGACTTGTCAGGACGGTGCAGCATGTTGAAGGAAATACTCTGACTGCGCGCGCCGGAGAAAAGGCGTACCGGCATGGAGATGAGTCCGAACGTTAAGTGACCAGACCAGACCGACGAAGGCATTGTGCCCCTCACAGGTGTTCCCACAGGCGGCCCACAAGCGGCCCGGGGTGGTTGCTAAACTCAACGGCACAGAGAGTTTAGCCTAGATTTTAATTGGATGCACCAAAACTGGGAGCATGGGGAATCGAAATTCGAAGCCAAAGCCGATGGGGCCGTCCCATCGCGAATACTACCGCTAGTAGTTTACTCAATAGGTTCCGACTTCCAGAGCGCTGCAGAGCCGTCGGAGGGCAGAATTCACATTTCTTGAAGCCCCTGAAGAGTTAGATCATCTGTTACTCACAAAATCCATAGGAGACAATGAATGACCGATTTGCGCTATCCCATCGGCAAATTCCACTACGACGGGCCTTTGAGCTCCCAGCAACAACAAGCGTTCCTCGATGAGATCGCCAAAACACCAGAAAACCTGCGCGACGCTGTCCAGGGACTGTCGAACACGCAGTTCGACACTCCCTATCGACCCGAGGGATGGACCGTCAGACAGGTGGTGCATCACGTTCCCGACAGCCACCTGAACGCGTATGTGCGTTTCAAGTTAGCCCTGACTGAAGACGATCCGACGATCAAGCCGTATGCCGAAGATCGCTGGGCGCAACTCGCCGACACCCCCGGGACGCCGATCGACGTTTCGCTAACTCTGCTCGATTCCCTGCACGACCGCTGGGTACGCCTGTTGCGGTCTCTGACTCCAGAACAATGGAAGCGAACATTCCGCCATCCTGAGATGGGGCCGATGACCCTGGAGAAGACGCTTGCGCTCTATGCCTGGCACGGACCCCATCACGTGGCCCACGTTACCGAACTGCGCAAGCGGATGTCGTGGTAACTTGGCCGCACGAGGACCAGCAAGATGATCGCGAGAGTGTGGCACGGATACACCAAGCCGGAACACGCGGATTTCTATGCGGCGATGTTGAAGCCTGAACTTCTGCCGGGCATCAGCAAAGCCAAAGGGTACAAGGGAAGTTATTTGCTTCAAAGAAATCTCGGAGCAGAGGTGGAGTTCATCACGATTCTGCTCTGGGATTCGATCGATGCGCTTCGCGCCGCCGCCCGACACGACGACTACGAAACCGCAATCATCCCTGAGGAGCGCCGAAAATATCTGGCGCGGTACGACACGAAAGCATCGCACTATGAAGTTGCGTCGGTACACGGAATCCCGCTGTAGCGAATTGTGATTAGGATCACACCGCAGTCAGTGATGTGAATCACAAATTTCGAATGGGGCCTCGGAAGAAAGGAACTTCTCATCGGAAACTTCCGTCATCTTTCGGGGCTGGTACCGGGACTTTAACATCGACGCGATGGACTTATCTGATCGACGCATTCTTATACAGTACCGTCTGATTCTCTGCATTCTTCTTCTGGCCCTTGCAGCGGCAGCCCAGAACACGGGCAGTTCGAACCAGGCCCCGGACGAGAAAAAAACTGCCGTTGCCGAGGATTCCGTCGCCGCGGCTGCGCGAAGTTCCAAAAATCAAAAAGCCCATGCCAAGAAGGTCTTTAGTGACGAAGACATGGAAGCATGGTCTGGCCCTTTGCCGCGCTTGAAGATGGAGGGCACGGAGAATGCGGATGAGATCATCGCGGCCATTAACACATACAGGGCGAAGCACACGGCTGAGCAAACGGAGCGAGTGGTGCGTATCTGGTACGAGCGGTACGACGAAATCCTGACGGCAGCGATCCAGAACAATATCGAAACCAGAGTCCTTCGCGACGCGAACACCAGCAACGGATACGAGCTGTGCATGGAGAGCCGAGACTACCAGCAGTGCAACAATCGACAAATGGCCGAGCAGCGCGGTGCGCGCAATGACCAGATTCAAATCGCGAAGAATTTCAACGTGGAATCGCGCATTCAGCAGGCATTCATGAGAATTCGCAATGCGCTCATGATGTGTAATCTTCGCTACGAGTGGTTCAAGGTCCGAACGACCAACGGAGTGGACAAGTTCTGAACCAGGCTTCGCGTCTCAGGTAATCCCAACCCGCCACAGCATGTAGCTGGTGGCTTCGCGCAGTACGGCCAGCGCGCGCTGAAAGATGCTGTGCGGCCGCGAGTCGGGACGGGGCGCGGTGTAGACCGGACCGATTCCTTCGTGCTCTAGCAGCTTGCGGATGCGAAACACGTGATACGCATCGCTCACCGCGACGCAACTGCGCAGGCTGTTGGCGTGCATGATGACTCCCACCCGTACCGCCGATTCCGACGTATCCCGGCCCTGAGTTTCGGCGATCAGGCTGCGCTCGGGAACACCGTGTCGCATCAGGTAATCCTTGCCAACGCCACCTTCCGTGAACTTGGGATCGGACGCGGCACCGCCCGTGGTAATGAGAACGGGAGCCACTCCGCGATGAAAAAGATCGAGAGCGTGATCCAGTCGTGCCTTCAGGACGGGAGACGGACGGCCGGAGTATTCTGCCGCTCCAAACACCACGATCGCATCCGCGTGCGGCACTTCCTGTTGCGAGGCCGACGCTACGATATGAGCGGCGGTGATGGCCAGAAAGGCGAGAACTACCGCGATGGCCAGAAGCAGCAAGCGAAGCCACCAGCGTCGGGGCCGATGCCGTTTGACGGGTGCGTCGGTCATCCTCTACGGTTAGTCCTCGCGCTCATCCCTGAGCGAAAAACTTGGAAATATCGTCGGCGGAGATCGCCCCTTCGCGGATGATCCGCCAGCGAGCGTTCTCGTCGCTCAAGTCAACGATGGTCGAGGCCACGTCGCGGGGAGAGGTGCCTCCATCGACAATGATGTTGATACGTCCGTGCAACTGGTCGTGCACCTGCTCGGCGCTGGTGCATTCGGCGGCGCCGCTCAGGTTGGCGGAAGTCGCGGTGATCGGGATCGCCGCCGCACTCACGACAGCAAGGGGAATCTTCGCATTGGGCACACGCAGGGCGACATTGCCCGTATTCGCCGTTACTTTAAGAGGCAAGCGCGAGCCAGCTTTCACGATGATGGTCAGTGGGCCCGGCCAAAACTTACGAGCGAGCGCGTAGAATTCTTCAGGTAGCGGCTTAGCCAGTTCCTCCGCCTGATCGGTGCTCTCGATCAGCAGCGAAAGCGGCTTGTGACGGGAACGAGTCTTGATGTCATAAACCTTCTCTACCGCGCGCAGATTGAAGGGATCGGCGGCCAGACCATAGAACGTGTCAGTTGGCATGCCCAGTACTTCGCCCGACCGGATCTGATCGGCGGCATACTTCACCAGGGAGGTTTCGGGATTCTCGGAGTTGATTTTTACGATTTCGGCGCGCACGGCGCTCCTTCTGTAATTGCTCAAGCAGATTAAGATTGACGGCGGAACCTATCATAATACGGCATTTCAGAACCACGAAGAGCACCAAGTTACAGGCAGGAAGAACCTTGCGCTTCGCGTCCCATGAGCCAGCCCGGGCGAAGGCGAATGGGATCTTTATCCTTTGATGCCAAGCGCCCCCAGAACAAACCTATGGTCAAAGCTTCAGATGTCAAAGCCGGTCAGCAGCACAGGCTGCGCCGGATCGAAGGACGTCACAATCCACTCGTGAAGGAACTTCGGCAGGCTTTTGCGCGCGGGGAACGCACCGACAGCGGCGACTGCGCGATCGAGGGCCTGCGCGTGGTGGAGGAGGCGATCCGGAGCGGGTTGAAGTTTCGAGCGGTCTTCTTCAGGGAATCGGCACAGAGCATGGCTGAGCGTCTCCTGCCGCAGATCGGCTCGCATGTAGAGACACTACTAATACCCGACAAGATATTCGATGGAGCCGTTCCCAGCGACGCGCCACAAGGAGTCGCAGCCATGGTCAGGCTTCGCGACTTTTCTGTGGACGACATCCTGGAACGCCTGCAAATCGGACCGGTGATCGTGGTCGTGGGATTACAGGATCCCGGGAATCTGGGGACGATCTTGCGTTCTGCTGAAGCATTCGGCAGCGCCGGCGTAGTGTTGGGAGAAGGCTCCGTCAGTCCGTTCAATACGAAAGTGATTCGGGCATCGGCGGGCTCGATCTTCCGCCTGCCCGTGATTCTTTCGAAAAACAGTGGCGGCATGGAAGGGGTCACAGTCAAGTTTCGCGCTCAACAGGTGCGAATGATTGCGACCTCCTCGCACAAGGGGACACCCCTAGATCAGGCACGCCTCACCGGACCTTCGGCGGTCTTCATTGGAAGTGAGGGCTCGGGGCTCCCGCGCAATTTGATGGCGCAGGTGGATGAATTAGTCGCGATTCCGCATTCGCCGCAAGTGGAATCGCTGAACGCAGGCGTCGCGGGCAGCATCGTGCTGTATGAGGCGGCGCGACAGCGAGGCAGTGTGGCAGGGTAATCAGTAAATCCCCGGCACCACCGCAGGCACGTGCCTCGCGTACTCCTCAAACTCCTCGCCGAATTCGGCTCGCAGCAACTTCTCTTCGCTGCGCACACGGATCACCATGCCGATCGCAAAAATGACAATGGCCGCGATCATCGCAATCCAATGCTCCGTCGCCAGGCCCGTCGCGATGAGCATTCCCAACATGCCCGTGTAGATGGGATTCCGAACGTGCGCATACGGTCCGACGGTAATCAACTGATGGCCCTCAACCAGGCGCGCCCGCATCGCCCACTGCTTGCCCAGCGTTCGGATCGCAGACTCGATCAGCCATCCTGACACAGCCGCGATGCCAACGGTTATGACTCCAAACACGATTCCGGCCACGCCTGAGAGCGCCGCGACCGGCGGCAGGAATGGTCTCCGCGGAGGTTGAAAGAAAACCAGAAAGTAGCCGACCATCTGCAGAAAAATTCCCAGACTGGCGAACCTATCGCGTTTCGCCTCGGTGGCCTTCGGGGGCCGTCTGCGCAAGAGGAAGATTCCGGCAAAGAAGATCCAGCAGAGCATTACCCCGGCCAGCGTCGCCAGGGCGAGTGGGGTTGGGTTCGACATGGATTCGCCCGTTGCCATTGTGAGCCGCGTGAAATCTAATCTACCAGTTCTTCTTCAGCTTTCTCTTTCCCCTCGAATCTGCTTAAATCGAGTTTAGCGCAACACCGCCGCGTGCCGGTGGTCCCTTAATTTGTGGTCGACATTCATTCGCATATTCTTCCGGAAGTAGATGACGGACCGAAGTCATGGGACGTCTGCGTCGCCATGTGCCGGGCGGCCGCTGCTGACGGCATCACGCACATGGTCGCCAGTCCGCACGCCAACGACCGCTATCACTACGATCGCGAATACATGCAAGGACTCGTTACCCATCTGCAGCAGCTCGTCGGAGACACGCCCAAGATCACTTTGGGCTGCGACTTTCATCTTTCGTACGAGAATCTGCAGGACGCATTCGCCCACCCCTCGCGCTACGTCATCGGTAACACGCACTACCTGCTCGTGGAGTTCAGCAACTACGGCGTCCCGCAGAACACAACCGATTCCTTCCACAAGTTCGGCGATCGCGGGATCACCGTGGTCATCACGCATCCTGAGCGCAATCCGATCCTCCGCGAGAACCTGCAGCGTGTGGTCGAGTGGGCCGAGCAGGGGTGCATCGTTCAGATGACGGGTTCGGCGCTCACCGGATTTTGGGGTGAGCGCACCCGCCGCGCCGCGGAGTGGCTGCTCGAAAGCCAGGCGGTGCATGTTCTCGCCACCGACGCCCATGATCTGGAGAAACGGGTACCGATTCTTTCGACCTCTCGCGATGCGGCCGCGCAAATCGTCGGGGACGAGATCGCGGAATTACTAGTCACCGACAATCCCAGCGCAATCGTCAACGATCAGCAGTTGCCGTTTTTTCCGCGCCCATCGGCGATCGGCAGCTACCGGAAAAAATAGCTTGCAGAACTCGGTGCCCGGTCGATCCGCTCATCTGCTGGAGTGCCCCGCGCGGCGATTCTTAACCCCGCTGTGAGACTTTTGCCATCCACCCAAGCCATATTTCGGGCATGACTCTTCGATGCCCCAGAGGGAGATGAATCGATTTAACTTCTGAGTATAAATTGATGATTCGGAACGACTTATCTTGATTATTTGACATGGCCGCCATGTTCGGCAAACTGCTGCCCGCAAACCCTTTATAGCCCGGTGCACCAGTCTCGGGGCATGCCCTTACGTTCAGATTCGTCAACCACGAAGTATCACGAAGGCCTCGCTGTCGGCTTTCCTTCGTGGTACTTAGTGTTCTCTGTGGTTGAAGGTTCTCGAATTGCTCAGGCGACCGCTTACTGCGGACTGCTGCCCTCGCTCGGAGGTGGTGTAGACACAGGAGCGGGCGTGGAACTTGAGGCCGGCGCTGGTTCGGCGGTTGCCGGAGAGGTATGCGATGTTGCTGGCGTGGCTTGAGCCCTCGGACGATCCGGAACGGTCGTCATCGCGCTCTCCGGATTCAACAGATGATCTTTGCTCGGTCCTAGGCCCAGGCTGATCAAAGCACGCGAGTCGGGAACCGTCTTGCTCTGCCATCCGTGATCGGCCTGGTAGCGGCGCATCGCTTCTTCGCTGGCCTGGTTCCACGTACCGGCGGGCTCGCCAGTCAGGTAGTGTTCGCGGATCAGAGCTTCCTGAATGGCCTGCGCGCGTTCGGAATCAATTTTCTGCTGGCCGCGCAGGCGCGAAGACTTCCGGTGAGACCGCTTCCCCGATGTCTTGCTCGAAGAGCTCTTTACGGCAGTGGAACTGCTCGAAGACGAATGGTGCTTGTACGATGAGGTGGACGTCTTCTTGGTAGATGTGGATTTGCCGGAAGCAGTCGCAGCTGAATCTTGCGGAGGACTCGCTGCAGCTACCAGCGCGCAACTCAGCGTCAGCGCGCAAACGGCGCCGATCTGTGCGTTGCGAAACTTAGCGCCCGGCCGAATCATCCTTCTTCTAACTCCAAAATAAAACGCCCAGCCGTTGGAACCGGCACTGTCATCATCTCTAATCTGTCGCGACAGTACCAGTTCCGGCTGGGCGGTTAACGGTTACGGAAGTGTACCGGCGTCGAAGATGGTCCCGTCCTGCCGCGACGAGCCTCGTGGACGGACCAGGAAGACCACATCCTGTCCGCTCTTCATGGTCGCCTCGATCCGGGCAAATTCCTCTTCGCCGTTCACCTGCTGTTTGTTGATCTCCAGGATAATGTCCCCACGGGCCAGGTTCACATCTTCCGCAAATGATCCCGGCTTCACATCCTGCACAATGACGCCTTTGCCAGCGGGAATATCCAGGCGATCGGCCATCTCGGGAGTTACCTTCCGCACCGTGATGCCGAACTTGCTTGGCTTGGGAGCGTTCTCATCTTCATTCTCCTGATCTTCTCCCAGGCGCGCCGCAAACAATTTCGCGCGATCGGCGATGGTGACGCTTGTTTCCTGCGGTTTTCCGTTGCGCAGGAAGCTAAGCGAAACTTTAGATCCCGGCTTACGCGCGGCAATGTCGGCCACCAACTCGGTACCCTTCGTGACCTTCTTGCCATCAACGCTAGTGATGGTGTCGCCCACCTTCAGTCCCGCTTGATCCGCAGGACTGCCGGCGACAACACTCGAAATGGGTACGCCAGTGCCTGAGCCGTAAACGCGGGCGATGGCCGGATTCTCGACTGCATCGAACATGATGCCAATCGATCCGCGGGAAACTTTATGCTCGGGTCCGGTCAATTGGTTGTAGACGTCAACCACGGTCTTCGACGGCAGCGCGAAGCCGATGCCTGCATAGGCATTGGTCTCACTGAGAATAGCTGTGTTGATTCCGATGACTTCTCCGTTCATGTTCACCAGGGGCCCACCGGAGTTACCGGGATTGATCGCGGCGTCAGTCTGGATGAAGGTCTGGAACTGGCGGCCAGGAACAATGTCGCGTCCCTTGGCCGAAACGATGCCGGCGGTCACAGTCCCGGCCTGACCGAAGGGGCTGCCAATCGCCAGAACCCAGTCGCCGACCTGCATGCCATCGGAGTTCCCCAGTTTCGCTGCGGGCAATGAATGGTCTACTTCAACTTTAATTACTGCGAGATCGGTTTCCTGGTCGGTGCCGATGACTTTCGCATCGTGTTGCACTCCCGGCGGGTCATCTTCAAAGCGCACGCGGATGCGGTCAGCCTTCTCCACCACGTGACGGTTGGTCAGAATGTAGCCCTTGGCATCGACAATCACGCCCGAACCCAACGAGCGCTCGCGGATCGCTCCGTCGCCTTGTCCAGGCCCCTGGCCGGGACCACCGAAGAAATGATTGAAGAAATCGTCCATGCCGCCACTATCATCGTCGTCGCCCTGCCCCTGCCCCGGAAGACCACGGCGGCGGTGAGGGTTCTTGATCGTCGACTCGGTGTTGATGTTGACGACGCTCGGCTCAAGCTGCTTGGCAATCTGTGCGAATGCCTGCGACAGAGGATTATTGGTCGGCTGGGCCGCCGGCAACACAAGCGGGGTCGCGTCCCCCTTCTGTCCTTCTTTCCCCTTCACCTCAGAGGAAATCACCGTTCCAATCAGAATGCCCAACGACAGCGTCGCCAAAATGCTCAGCGTGTATACCCAACGATGAGCCTTCATGCGCATCCACATTGCGCCGGAATCCATATGTCTACCTTCCTCCAAACTCGGCAATCCTAAATAGTATACCTATTCGCACGACGCGACCGGTGCTGCGATTTGGGCTCAAGGCTGGCGATTCCATGCGGGCGTCTGGTTATTAGACGCTGGAATCGCCCAAATCGTTTGATGACTGAATCATGACTTCAGGCCAGTAATTCCTTGCCTGTAGCCGCTCTTGGGTTACTTGGCTTCATACACGGTTTTGCCGCCCACCACCGTCCGCAAAACCTTGCTGGCGAGGATTTTTTCGGGCGATGAGGCAGTCAGATCCCGGTCCAGCACCACGAAATCAGCCAGCATCCCGGGAACCAACTTTCCCTTTTCCTTCTCCTCGAACTCAGCAAAAGCGGAGCCTTGCGTGTAAGCGGCGATGGCCTGATCCATGGTGATGCGCTGCTCGAGAAAGTATTCCTGCTTGCCGTTTTCGCTTTTGCGCGTGACAGCGGCGTAGAGACCACGGAACGGCGTTACCGGTTCGACCGGGTAATCGGTGCCGAACGCCAGCCCCACTCCCTTATTGAGAAAGGCCAGCCATGCATACGCCGTTGCGGCGCGCTTGGGACCAAGCCGGTCCTGCGCCCAGCGCATGTCGGTCAGCAGATGGTTCGGCTGCATGGAAGCAATCACTTTCAACTGCTTGAATTGCGCGATCTGCGCCGGAGTGGTCACCTGGGCATGTTCAATGCGCAGGCGGTAGTCCTCTCCGCCATTAGCGGCTTTGATGTGTCCTTCCTTCGCGGATTTCTCCGCTTCAGAAAAAGCGTCGAGCGCCATCTGCACGCCCTTGTCACCGATGGCATGAAATCCAATCTGGAAGCCCGCGAGCACGCGCTCCTTGGTCATCTCGTTCAGCTTGACCGGATCGTAGCGGGGCAGGCCAGAGTTCTTGGGATCGTCGGCGTAGGGCTCGAGCATCGCCGCGGTGTGTGATCCCAGCGAGCCGTCCATGAAGCCTTTCAACATTCCCGTGTGCAGCATCAAGTCAGATTGCGGATGCGAATCGCGCTTCATGGTCAACGATTCCACCGGCTCATCAAACGGGAGCCACTCGCTGACGCGAGCCGTAAGTTTGCCTTCTTTTTCCAGTTCCTCGAAGATCTGGAAAGCCTCCCATGTGGGCGAATAGTCCTGGCAAGAAGTCACGCCGTAGGCAGCCAGATCGGCAAGAACGAGTTCCAGACCCTGACGACGCTGCTGATGGTTGGGTTTGGGCACGACTGCAAGCACCGCCGCTTGCGCCGTCTCGCGCAAAATGCCGGTGGGCTCGCCGCTCTGGTTGCGGTCGATGTGGCCGCCCTGTGGATCGCGGGTGGCAAGATTGACGCTGCCCAACTGCAGGGCGCGCGTGTTGGCCACGGCGATGTGGCCGTCAATTCGCACCAGAAACACCGGATGCCCGTCGGAGACTTCGTCCAGATCCCAACGCGTAGGAGTGACTTTCACGGGCCAGAGCGTTTCATCCCATCCCGAACCCATGATCCATTCCCCAGCCCGGGATTCCCGGACCTTATTCGCCACGCGGGATCGAAGTTCGTCGAGCGACTTCACTCCGGTGACATCGACGCTGAGCTTGGTCTGGCCGGCGTCATCGAGATGGAGGTGGGCGTCGTTGAAGCCCGGCATGGTGAAGTGTCCGCCGAGATCGACGATCCGTGTCTGCGGGCCCTTGAATTTGTCCATGTCGAGGGTTTTGCCGACGGCGAGGATGCGGTCTCCCTTGACCGCAATCGCCTCCTGGCGCTCGATGGAGGCAAACGGAGTGTTGGCGGGCACGCCGGTGTAGACGTTGGCGTGCACGAAGATGATATCGGCCTTGGGCTTGGTGTCAGCGGGAGCGCTGGTCTGCCCCGCACTCATGGCTCCGAGAATGCAAACAAGCACAGCTCCTCCCAGACCCGCCTTGCCTGTCAGACTCATTCTCCCACCCCTGCCAGCGCGAGCATGGTCAGCAGAATGCGCTTGAGCCCCAGCTCGCGCCCATTGGAATCGAACCACTCCTGCAGCGTATGCGCGCCGCCGCCCGATCCGCCGCCACCGATGGCGACCGCTTCCCTTCCCATCGAGAGCGGAACGTTGGCGTCGGTCGAGGCGCGCTGTACTTGCGCCGCATTGCCGAGTTGGACATCGACGGCGCGGACAATTTGCAGAATCCTCGCGCCCGGTTGCAACTCGCCAGCCGGACGGTTTCCGATCACAACCACCTCGCAACTCACTGCCGGACGCTTTTGGGCCGGGGAATGCATTTCCGCCCCCATGGTTACGTCCTCGACCGCGCGATTCAGTGCCTGACGCAGGGCCCCCTCCAGGCGTTCCATCTCGGTCATCGAAGTCGAGCGGATATCGACTTTCATGCTGGCCGACTCAGGAATCGAATTCACCGACGTGCCGCCGCGGATCACTCCAACGTTGACTGTCGTCTTCGGGGTCGCGGGCACGGTTGTAGCCGTGAATGTATCAATGGCTTTGGCCAGAATCACAATCGGATTGGGCGCGCCGAAATCGCTCCAGGAATGTCCGCCCGGCCCGCGCACGATGACTTCAAAGCGGCGGCTGCCTAAGGCTTCAGCGACGATGGTGTCGGCACCCGCGCCGTCGAGCACCAGGCTGTACGCGATGGAATCTTTCCATCGTGGCGTCGAAAAAATGTGGCGCATGCCACGCAGATCGCCTTCGCCCTCTTCCCCGACGTTACCGATGAAGACAAATGGCAACGCATGCCGGATGCGCACCGCCCGCAGCAGGGCCGCGA
Organism: Terriglobia bacterium; assembly: GCA_020073385.1. Classification (GTDB taxonomy): domain Bacteria; phylum Acidobacteriota; class Terriglobia; order Terriglobales; family Acidobacteriaceae; genus Sulfotelmatobacter. The sequence goes on from JAIQFH010000018.1 coordinate 22,674, forward strand.
TGCCCAGCATCGCCGCCACGCCCGCGCCGTTGTCGGAGACTCCCGGGCCATATATGCGGCTTCCTTGATTGCGAATGTTCAGGGGCGTGTTCGCGGGGAAAACGGTGTCAATGTGCGCGCTAAGCGAGACGTAACGGCGGCCGAAGCCGGGATGCGTGCCGAAGACGTTCCCGACATCATCGATGCGGACATCGTCGAGTCCAACTTCGCGGAAGCGCTCCGCCAGCCATGCTCCTCGGGCCGACTCGCCAAAGGGAGGCGCTGGGATGCGCGCCATTTCCATCTGCCATTGCAGCAATTGCGGTTCATTCGCGCGAAACCAGTTGAAAGCCGAACGCACCTCGGGCGCGGCGGCCAGGTGCGCCACCTCGCGCTGCATGACCTCCTTACCGGCAGCGTATTTCACTGCAGGACCGGAGTCAGGCGATTCCCCGTGCGGAACATTCGGGCTCATGAGACGAATAGGGTCAGTGTACAACGCGTAAGAAACATCTGGACATTACTGAAGATGGCAACCATGCGGCCAAGGTAGCGGCGAGCGGAAGTTCATGGGGTTCGCCGGGCGATTGCGCTGGCGCTGCGCGCTTCGACGGCGTCCACCAGCGCTTTAGTGGTGCGAACCTCGATGCTGTGCCCGGAACCGCCGCGCAGAATGGGGCCGGCGACCGCGTCCAGTTCCGGCGGGTTCGCCTGATCGACATCCTTCTGCATCGAGCTGCGCATGCCGTAGGGCATCTTGCTCATGCCGGCGAAGACAGCATTAGCATCAACCTTGGCGCCCTCGGCCGTGGCCACGGCGCAGGCTTCCCGCACGCATAACTCCCATTGGGCTTTCCAGTCAGGATTGCTCATCACCCCGCCGATGGGCTGATCGAACGCCGTGGTTGCCAAAGCGATCGGCGCCAGGAAGACAGCCTTGCTCCACATCAGGGTTGGTTCGTCGTCAATGAAGTGGCACTCGAAACCCATTTTCTGGAATTGTTCGATCGTAGAACCGAGCAACGGCCGCCCGGCAGAGGATACATTCAACCGCGCGAAGGGTGAACGATGCACAATGTGCCCGGGAGCAACGCGCTCGGATTCGACCGCGATGGTGGCGGCGATCACGCGCTTCGCGCCGTATAGTTTTCGGAGCGACGCGAGGTGATCGATCCCGTTGAGCAGCGGGACGATGGCACCGACCGACTCCGGATGCGTTACCGCGGCGAGCGAATCCTGCAATTGGGTGGCTTTGACTGCAATCCACAGCACATCGACCGCTGGCACTTCGACACTGCGCACAACAGGCACCAGGATGTTTTCGAAGGGACTTTCCAACTTCAGTTGCTCTGGATAGGAGGCGAGCGACTGCGGCTTTACGACGGCGGTAACCGAATCGCCCAATCGCGCCAGCGAGGCGCCGATCAGGCCGCCCACGCCGCCTACACCGAGAATCGCATGTCGAAGAGCAGGCATGCGGTTATTTCTTCAGCGCCGAGACCGGCACGCATTCGAGGATCTCGGCCTCGCTCAGCGTGTGATCGCTCTGCTTAGCGCGCTGGTATATGCGATCCACAATGTCATCGGAGGCAGGTATATTGTGCCGCTCCAGCCAGAACAGCACGTTCGACTTGCCGCTCATCGGGCCGACGTCGATGATCTGATCAAGCCCGAACACGTGTGAGGGCACGCCGGAGTACACCGTGTTGGCCAGCACGACATCATTCTTGTGATAGGCCTTGATGATGGCCGCGGCGTGCACGCCGGTTGCGGTGCGGAAAGCATCATCACCGACAACCGGATAATTCCGCGGAATTGGCACTCCGGTCGCGCGCGACACCGCTTCGCAGTATTCCTTCAACCTGGTCAGGTCCTGCTGATCCCAGGGCGCAATGCCCATCAGCTTGAGGTTGACCAGCATCTGGTCGATCTGGGTGTTGCCGACGCGCTCGCCTAGACCGATGGCGCAGCCGTGAACACTATGTGCCCCTGCAATGATCGCCGCCATGGAGTTGGCAATCGCCAGCCCGCGGTCGCTGTGACCGTGCCAGTCGACGCGAATCTTTTCGCCCGAGGGTTTGACGACCTCTGCGATCACGAATCGCACCAGGGCCAAAGCTCCCATGGGCGTGGCATGCCCGGCGGTGTCACAAATGCAAATCGCCCGCGCGCCGCATTCGATCGCCGTCGCGTACAACCGCTTCACGGTCTCGGGATCGCAGCGGCTGGTATCTTCGGTGACGTACATGACGTCGAGTCCGAGCGATACGGCGTACTTCACGGCCCTCTCGGTCGTCTTCAGCAGGAAGTCGTCCGTCCAGCCTTCGGTGAAGCGGCGAATGGGGCTGGAGCCAATGAATGTCGCCGCCTCGATGCGCAGGCCAGTCTTCTGCACGATTTCGGCGATCGGCCGAATGTCGTTTTCGTGCGTACGCGCGGCACAGTTAGCCTGAATCTTCATCTTGTGCGCGGCGATCTCGCGCGCCAGTGCCGTGACGGCCTCAACGGCCCGCGGCCCCGCTCCGGGCAGCCCGAGATCGAGGGAGTTGATCCCGAGCGCCTCCGTCAGATGAAGAATCTCTATCTTCTCGGCGATCGAAGGATCGCGCACCGAAGGTGATTGCAGCCCGTCGCGCAGGCTCTCATCGTTGAGCAGAACCGGTCCCGGAGGCTTCAGACCCGGCGGGAAGTTCTTGTTCCAGTCGTAGATAAGGTCGGAAGTGTTCATGGCGAGCAACTGTCAGCTATCAGCTATCAGCTCCAGGTGACGTGCGCAGTCTTCGGCGAACCACTAAAGTTGTGGAGATGCCCATGTTCTACCCCAGAGACGTCTCAACTGAAAGCTGAGAGCTGACAGCTAAGAGCTTGTTTTGCCTTCCTTCGGCGGCAGCGTCAATCCGAAAACCGAAATCATTCCCGTGCCCGCGACGTTGACCTTGCTCTCCCCAGGAGTGGGCAGGTACAGCGCCTTGCAGTTTTCGCAGCGATACACTTCGGCATTCGGACCCCAGGCCTTCTCGACGTCGCCACACTCGCGTTCCACCACGTCGGTTTTGTAGGACCAGAGCTTTAGATGCCCGCCGCAGAACTTGCCTTTGGCATCTTTTTCATTGCACGCCCGCTGGCCCTGTTTTTTGATCTTCACCTTATGGTTGGGAAGCTGCGGAATATTCGCGGAGCCGGAAGTGGTCACTTCGCCAGTCGCCAAAGGACATACCCTCAATTCGAGCGGGCTTTCGCGCCGCCGGATTCGGCCTAATGCGCTCATTGTAACCGAAACGTTTGAGCCATGAGCAATGAGCATTGAGCGGTAAGCAACCCCGCTTTGCTCATAGCTCATAGCTCATCGCTCGCCGTCTTTTGATCTGCTAGTCTGATACCAACTTCATGATCACGATCGTTTCCGGCCTGCCGCGCTCCGGCACTTCTCTAATGATGCAAATGCTGGTCGCGGGCGGGATGACTCCGCTCTCGGATGGCGAGCGCACTGCGGATGCCGACAATCCTCGCGGATATCTCGAGTGGGAACGCATCAAGCAACTTCCCAACAATCCTGGCTGCATTTCCGAAGCGGAGGGCAAGGTCGTGAAAGTCATCTCGCGCCTGTTGCTGTCATTGCCTGCCGGACATGACTACCGGGTAGTCTTCATGCAGCGGCCGCTGGCGGAGGTTCTCGCGTCACAGGATCAGATGTTGCGGCGTCGTGGAAACTATAAAGAGGGTGCGAATCCAGCGGCGATGGCCGCAGCCTTTGAGAAACACTTGCGCGAAGTCTATGCCTGGCTCGACGGAAAGCCGTACGTGAAATCGATTCGCGTTGCATACCACGAGGCCTTAAAGCAGCCGGAAGAAGTCAGCCAGAAAATTGCCGAGTTCCTGGGAGTTTCGCTGAACGTTGAAGCCATGACCCAGCAGGTCGACGCGTCGCTCTATCGCAACCGAACGGCGTGACTCTCAATCCCCGTGTCATCCTGATCGGCGTTGTTTGCCGCGAAGGACCTATGCAACCTGCCCGCAACACCAAAGCTGCCGGCGGAGTGCACAGATCCTTCGCCGCCAAAACCGCGGCTCAGGATGACAATGCGCGAGTTCTAGAACTCCCGCTTGGGCGCAGCCTGATCTGCTCCCACGCGTCCCGTCTGAATTTCGGCTTTGAAGTAGTTTTCGCCTTTCACCGGAGCGCCGGCCATCCGTCGCAGGATGCCGATCTGACCGCTGTGCGTGAACGCATCAGCAACTGGTCCCTGAAACAAATTCTCCAGCGACGCCTGCAAGGGCGCGCCGGACGCCAGATAGTCGTCAAATCTCTTCACTGCCGCGAAGAACCGGCTCACCTCGTCATCCCATGGCAGCGGTTTGGAGTCATTCCACTTGCGTTCGCCGTTGGCCATGGACAATCCCCAGTCCATCAGGTCGCCGATATGCGCAAGGATCTGCGCCGGGGTGCGCGCACCACCGCCCGCTTGGAATTCTGCGAACCCGGCGGGCGCGTTGCGTAGCGCTTTCCCGCAGCGGTAGGCAAGCGTGGCCAGGGTGTGGCGAAATAGATGACGTTGGGCGTGAAATTCGGTCGGCTCGCTCATGGCCATCCAGCTTACACTGAAGCATGGAGGCGTAACACATGGGGAAGAAGGCAAGTCTTTCGGGAGGGGCCGGCCCGGAACAATCCGTCGAGGCTCGCCCCGGCGCTGTCAGCCGGGTCAATGCCGAGCACTACCGATGGGGACACGAGTGCGATGCGTGGCATCTGGTCAAAGATCCGCAGTTGACGGTGATCGAGGAGCTCATTCCTCCGGGCGCGGCCGAGGTGCGGCACTATCACCAGAAGGCGCAGCAGTTTTTCTATGTCCTCTCAGGCGAGGCGATCATGGAAGTGGAAGGCGATCCCGTGCTGGTGCCCGCGGGAAGCGGCATCCGGATCATGCCGGGTGTGCGCCACCAGATTCGCAATCCTTCCTCGAGCCCCTTGCGGCTACTGGTGATCTCGCATCCACCCAGTCACGGCGACAAATGGACGGAGTAATGCTGCACGGTCGGTTCACAGTTGTATTCTGCCGATTCCGCGCAAATTGACGTTCTGTGACTCCGTCGCCTGCGATCCGCGCCAAAACTCAACCCCTTTATCCCAGGCCAATAATTGTTATCGCCTCCTGGCGGCAGCTAAAGATCGTTTGGCACGAACATCCTGCTACGGTGTCCCCAGACCGTCGAGAGCTTTGTATTCGAGGTAGGCAAACAGTAGAAGAAGCACCCCCGCACAAAATGTAAATTGGGAACACATGCTTGGGGTGCCACAGCTGCACTATTGGCGGCATCTTTTGCTTCGTCGCCAAAAGCCAACCACCTTCCTTTTCTGGCCAGTTTGACCACAAGATTGCAAAACTAGCCACAAATATCAGCAAAGCAAAATACAAGATTGAAGTAGCCGGCACCATAATCCACTCCGCGATTGAGTATGCCACGGGCATCGTTAATTGAAATATCCAATCCCCGCGGTTCCACGATTCAGGGCCGATTCATAGCCGGCTGCGCCAGAGCGTCCCGGTTGCGCGCAGTGCTCCGCGCAGACGCGCGGTCAAATTGCTGGCGAATTGCATATCCAGGAAGCCTTCCATCTGGCGACGGAAATCCTCGCCATATCCGTGCCACCAGACTTTCTTCATCCCCGGCAAGCGGTCGGTATCCAGATATTTCACGCGCACCATCTCCTCTAGTCCGAAGCGCCCGTGAGTACGGCCCACACCGCTGGCCTTCACACCGCCGTGCGGAGCCTCGCTGATGCCGAAGCACGAAATCACATCGTTGACCATGACCGTGCCGGCATGAATGCGGCGGGCCACGCGCTCTCCGCGTTTCGGATCGCGCGTCCACACGCTGGCGGCCAATCCATATTCAGAATCGTTGGCCAGGCCTACAGCCTCGTCGACGTCGTTGCACGCCATCACCGGCAGCACGGGACCGAATGTTTCTTCGCGCATGATGCGCATGTCGTGCGTCACGTCCGCCAATACCGTGGGAGCGTAGTAATTTGGCCCCAACTCGGGCATCCGCGTACCACCTGTGAGAACCCGCGCTCCGCGTGACTTGGCATCCTCCACGTGCGACTCCACGATCCGGACCTGTCGCTCCTGAATCATCGGCCCCACGTCGGTGTGTGGATCTATGCCGTTGCCGACGCGCAGTTTCTTCGTCTTCTCCGCACAAGCCTGGGCAAAGGACTCGCACAAGCTACGATGCACGTAGCAACGCTCGACGGACAGGCAGGCCTGTCCGGCATTGACGAAAGCTCCCCACACTGCGGCACTCGACGCTACATCGACGTCGGCATCATCGAGCACCAGCATAGGATCTTTCCCGCCCAGTTCGAGCACCACCGGAAGCAAGCGATCGGCCGCTGCGGCCGCGATCCGCTTTCCTGTACCAACGCTTCCGGTGAACACGAGCTTGTTGATGGGCGAATGCACCAGAGCCGCTCCGGCCGGCCCCTCGCCCACCACCACCTGAAACACATCCTCAGGCACACCGGCCGCATGCAGCAGCGAGGCCAATTCCAGCGCTACCAGCGGCGTCAGCTCCGAAGGTTTTAGCACCACGGCGTTTCCCGCGACCAGCGCCGCCAGCGTCTCCGTCGCGGGAATCGAAAACGGATAGTTCCACGGCGAGATGATTCCGATGACCCCGTGCGGTTCGCGCACCAGCCATCCGCGCTTCAGCTTGGTGACCAGATTGCCGTGAGGTACGGGTTCATCGCGCAGCAGACTGAATGCGTTGTGAATGAGGAATCGCGCGGCGTCAAGAACGACGAGCACCTCGGTGACGAGCGCCTCCGCCAGAGGCTTCCCCACTTCCCGTGTAATCGCTGCCGCGACCTCTGACTTCCTCGCATAAAGATTCCGCTGAAACTCGCGCAAGACGGCGATGCGCTGCTCCAGACCGAGATCGGCCCAAGCAGACTGCGCAATATGCGCACGCTCCACAGCGGCCAGAACTTCACTCTCGTCCGCACACTCCAATTCGCGCAAGATCTCGCCGGTCGCTGGGTTCACCGACACAATCTTCCCTACACCGACTTGTAGCTCACTCGCCATGAAGTAATGGTATTCCCCAGAAGCGTAGCTGGCTACGTTTCTTGTCTGGAGTCTTCTTCACGGAAAAAGTCGATTACTGGATTATGTGTGGAGGATTGTCTGGGAAGAATGTGGGGACAGCCGCCTTCGGCTGTCCGTCGCCCGAAGGGCGACTGTTTTTGCCTACGCTGCTGTCATGAAAGCGAGTCATTTCCACTTGATATGTCCGTCATCCCAGGACTGAATTTCGCAGCAGGGGGCAAAGACCGCCGCTCGCGCGGCCAGACAGCCGAAGGCGGCTGTCTCCACAAAATTCTTCAGATCTTTCGGAGTGTCGAGCAAGAGTCTTCAGGAGCCCGTCAAGCCGTGCCCTTTCAAGGCCGATTTATGAGGTGCCCGCATGGCCTCTAGTAATCAACTTCGACCAGATACAGCCCCGCCGCGGGTGCGGTCGCCCCAGCCGCCGACCGGTTGCGTGCTTCCAGAATGCGCGTGACATCGTCGGACTGCAGCGTGCCGCGCCCCACCAGAATGAACGTTCCAACCAGATTCCGGACCATGTGGTGCAGAAATCCGGAGCCGCTCACGGTATAGACCAATTCCTCTCTCACGCGTTCCCAAGCTGAAGAAAAGATCGTCCGAACATTCGAGGCGGGCTCGCCCTCCCGTCCGCGCTCCGGATCGACCGCAGCAAAAGAAGTGAAATCGTGCTCCCCGATGATCAAGCCGGCGGCACCGATCATTGCTTCCTCGTTGAGCGGGTACGGGTAGTGCCACACGTAGCGCGCCAGAAATGGCGGACAGATCGGCTCTCGATAAATCCGGTACCGATAAGTCTTCCCTCGCGCCGAATGACGCGCATGAAACTCCGCCGGCATTTCTTTTACGTCGAGCACCCGCACCGAGGCCGGCAGAATATCGTTCAGAGCCTTCAGAAAATTCTCGGTGGGGACCGACGACGATGTGACAAATGTCATAACCTGTGCCAGCGAGTGCACTCCCGCGTCGGTGCGGCCCGAGCCCTGCGGCAATACCTTTTCGCCAGTGATTCGTCCAATGGCTGAGGCGAGTGTCCCCTGCACCGTCACTGCGTCAGGCTGCACCTGCCATCCGGAGAATTCCGCCCCATCATAGGAGAGGATCAATTTGAGATTGCGCCGGCGAACTTTAGAGTCCGGCGGAACCTTCGAATCATCGAAATCATTTAAATCCATGCAGGCGATCCCGTTAAACGGATGGAGCGGAAGCGATTTCGTGTTTCGGTCAGCTATACTAAACGGTTTCCACAGAAACCTGGCTTCGATCTTGGACACTCCGGTCGAAGCTCGGCCTCGAAACGCTGCAGTCCGCAAAACCGAAGGCAACAAGGAAGGTCCTTGTTTGTCCAGCTTTCCGGAACCTTCCGCCGCTCCTTTGCGTACCAATGCCTGAGTAGGGATTTGTTTCAGGAAGACTGCAGCGGGCAGAACCTGTTTTTTTCGTAACCAAGCCTTAATCAATATGGTTTTACGATCGGAGATGAGTAGATGCCATTTGCACGTATAACCTCGACCATCCGGCTCGCCGCCACCGCAAGTCTATTCACAACGCTGACCATGGCCTGTTGGGCGCAGGAACCGCCCGCCGCGCCGACGCCGCAGAATACTCCGGAAGCCAAGCCAGTTCCGGCGCTGAACTATAGCAAGCCGGTGAAGCACTTTCCCAACCCCATCGGCCCGTATACGCCGCGCCAGGTGGATGCGCCAAACCTGGCCAACACGGCGCGGATCGACTCTCTGATGCACGAGGGCAAGCTATACCTGTCGCTGAATGACGCGATCGCCCTTGCTTTGGAGAACAATCTCGATATCGCAATCGCGCGCTATAACTTGAACATCGCCGATACAGACGTGCTGCGGGCCAAGGCCGGCGCGAACATTCTGGGCGTGAATGTCGGCATCGTGCAGAACACTCCCGGCGGCGGAGTTGGCGGAATCGGAACCCAGGTTGGCTCCGGTACCGGCGGCACGACTTTGGGAGCCGGAGGGGCCGGTGCTGGAGCCGGTGGGATCGTCGCCTCAACAGCCGGCGGTCTTTTCGGTCCGCTCATCACCAGTTTTGATCCAGTCCTCACCGGGACGTTCCAGAGCGATCACTCCAGTTTTATTCCGACCAGTCCATTTCAGGGAAGCTACCAGGGAACTACAACCGCGAACTTCCAATACATCCAGGGTTTTCAATGGGGAACCAATCTCTCCGTCGGTTTCAATAACACTCGAATCACAAGCAACAGCGCTTTCCAGTCCGTAAGCCCAGCCCTCAACTCCGGTTTCCAGTTCAGGCTCACCCAACACTTGTTGCAGGGCTTCGGCCTTCCAGCCAACACTCGCTTCATCCGCATCGCGAAGAATAACCGTGAGCTCTCGGATGTCGCGTTCCGGCTACAGATCATCACCTCGGTCGATCAGATCGAGAACATGTATTGGGACCTGGTCTATGCCTACGAAAACCTTCGGGTGAAGCAGGAATCGTTGACCTTCTCGCAGAAGACTCTTTCTGACACGAAGAAGCAGGTGGAGATCGGCAGCCTTGCTCCGATTGAAGCTGTCCGGGCCCAGAGTACGGTTGCGGCTGATGAGCAGGCGCTTACGGTTGCAAAGACGAATCTTCAGTTGCAGCAGTTGATCATGAAGAACGCGCTCAGCCGCACTCTGCATGATCCCGTCCTCGCCAACGCCGATGTGATTCCGACTTCCACGATGGAAGTTCCGGAGAACGAGCAGGTCCAGCCAACGGAAGAACTGGTCAACGAGGCGCTCCGTCACCGCGCAGAGCTGGTGGAGTCGCGGATCCAGCTGAACAGCCAGGAGATGAGCAACAAAGCTTTGCGCAGCTCTTTGCTGCCAACGCTGGATGTTTTTGCCTACTACGGCGGCTCAGGACTGGGCGGGTCGCAGAATCCAGCGAGTGTTTGTCAGGACCCCACGACACAGCAGTTCTGCGCAACGGCCAATCCAGATCCAAACCTCAGCCAGTTTCCGCTGGCTCCTTCGGTAGGCTATACCGACACCCTGCACCAGCTCGTCACCTCCGCCGCTCCTGATAAAGGTGTTGGCCTGCAGTTGAACATCCCTCTGCGAAACCGCGCCGCCCAGGCGGTTCAGATTCGCGGCCAGTTGGAATACCGGCAGGCGCAGATGGCGCTCCAGCAGACCGAGAACCGAGTCAGCATCGAAGTTCGCCAGGCCCAGTTCGCGGTCGAGCAAAACCGTGCCAGCGTGGCATCGGCTCAGGCTGCCGTCGACTATGCGCGTCAGTCGCTGGATGCCGAGCAGAAGAAATATCAATTCGGCACTTCGACCACCACTGCGGTCCTGCAGACTCGCAGCGCGCTGGCGACGGCCGAATCGACGCTGATGTCGGCGATGGCTGCCTATGAAAAATCGCGGGTTGAACTGGAACGCTCTACTGGCACGCTGCTCGACAAGAACAGCATCAGCATCGACGACGCCGCACGCGGCCAGGTCACGCGCATGCCCAACGTTCCATATGTTGCACCACGCAAGGAACTGCCGACCGCCACTCCAACGGCGCAACCACAACAACAATAGACTTGCTTCGCAAACTCGAACGCCGCTGTGCCAGCACAGCGGCGTTTTCTTTGCCTCACAATTCTTTACAATCGTCGACACCTCGCTGCAAACTTCTGCCGCTAAGATGAAGAGACGCTTTTTTGCGTTCTGCATCCAACTTTGCGTTTTCTGATTTCTGATCGTGCAATGCTTTGCCTTATTTTTAGCCGCAAGGAGAAGCTCATGTCCCTTCCGCGTCTGATTTCTACTTTCAGGTTGGCAGTGCGGCATTCCGCCGTTGTTCTTCTGATCGCAACCGTACCGCTCTCGCTCGCGGCGCAACAAAGCTCGCCTGCGGCAGCGTCGCAGTCAGCGCCTCCTGCCACGCCGCCTGCACAGGCTCATCCAGTCCATCTCATCGACTATTCGGAGCCGCGGTCGGCCTTCCCTCATGTGCTGCAGCCGTATTTGCCGCGTGAACTGGCGCAGCCATCTTTTGGAAATTCGTCGCGCATCGATTCGCTGATGCGCGATGGCAAGATCTATCTCTCGATCGATGACGCGATCGCCCTGGCGCTGGAGAACAACCTCGACCTCGAACTCGCCCGTTACAACCTGAACATCGCCGACGCCGACCTGCTCCGGGCCAAGTCAGGCGCCAATATTCTGGGCGTGAATACAGGTATCGTGCAGAACACCCCCGGAGGCGGCGTGGGTGGACTCGGCGGCACGGTCGGCTCAGGAACCGGCGGAACGACCGTCGCGGCGGGCGGCGTGGGTACCGGCACCAACGGTCTGGTGAGTTCGACTCTCGGTGTGGGGTCCCCCATCACCAGCTTCGACCCGCTGCTGACAAGCTCACTACAGCTTGACAAGAACGAGACGGCATCCACCAACGTATTCAGCCCGGCGCCTGGAGGGATCGTTGCGCAAAATACCTACACTGCGAATTTTGCCTATACGCAAGGATTTCATTGGGGAACCACGTTGACTGCGGGCTTCAACAATACCCACCTGGCGACCAACAGCACCGTGAGCCTTTTGGCTCCACAACTGGGATCAAACTTTCAATTTCGGATCACGCAAAACCTGTTGCAAGGCTTTGGGTCGTTGCCGAACATGCGATTCATTCGCATTGCAAAAAACAACCGCGAGATCTCCGACGTCGCCTTCCGCCTGCAGGTCATTACCACGATCGACCAGATTGAAAACATGTACTGGGATCTTGTGTACGCATTCGAAAATGTTCGCGTGCAACAGGAGTCTCTCACCTACGCGCAGAAGGCCCTTGACGACACGAAACGCCAGGCCCAGGTTGGCACGGTGCCGCCCATTCAAGTGGTGAGCGCGCAGAGCATAGTTGCCACCGACCAGCAGAATCTGATTGTGGCGCAGAACAATCTGCAACTGCAGCAACTGTTGATGAAGAATGGGCTGAGCCGCAGTATTGAGGATCCGGTGCTGGCCGAAGCTGACGTGATTCCCACCTCCATCATGCAGGTGCCGCAGGAAGAAACGGTCACTCCCATCCAGGACTTGATCAACGACGCGCTGCAACATCGAGCCGAACTGGTAGAGACGCGCATTGATCTGAACTCGCGCGACATCAACAATCGCGCCGTGAGGAACTCCATGCTGCCCACTCTCGATGCGTTTGCTTATTACGGAGGTTCCGGTGTGGGCGGAGATTTGAATTCGCAGTGTACATTCCAAGGCAACTCATGCTCACCTCCTCCCATATTTCACGGTGCGAATTCTGTGAGCTACGGCGGAACGCTCAATCAACTGGTGAACGGAACCGCACCCGACAGAGGAATCGGCCTCTCACTGAATATTCCGATTCGCAACCGGTTGGCGCAGTCGAACCAGGTCCGCGCGCAACTGGAATACCGCCAGGCGCAGGTACGCCAGCATCAGCTTGAAAATCAGGTGCGGATCGAAGTGCGCAACGCGCAATTCGATGTGAAACAGAATCGGACCGCGGTGCAGGCGGCTCAGTCCGCAGTCGATCTGGCTCGGCAGACTCTGGACGCGGATCAGCAGAAGTTGAAGGTAGGACTCACCACGCAGACGGCCATCCTGCAAGATGCGGCGACGCTGACGACTGGAGAGTCGAACCTGGTTTCAGCGAAGGCAGCGTACGAAAAGTCTCGTCTCGAACTCGACCGCGCGACGGGACTGTTGCTGGAACATGCCGGCATCGATATCGCCGACGCCACCCGAGGCCAGGTCACGCACTTGCCGAACGTGCCGTATGTGGCTCCGCGTCCGGACGTGCAACCCGGAGTGCAGCCGAGTGCGCCGTCGGCATCGATTCAGCCGGTTCAATCCGGAGGGCAGTAGTTCCCGGTTTTCTCAGCGCCCTCTGCGGTGTTTCTCGGCGATCTCTGCGGTTCAAGCTTCTTACCGCCGAGAGCGCGGAGAACTGTCGCGGAGAGCGCAGAGAAACTCGCGCCCTCAGATCGCCTGATACACTACGCTGCAAATGGAGACGCGGGAGAGCGGCGCTTCAGTGCCGCGTGAGCGATCAGAAAAAGAACGGGGCTTCAGCCCGCGGCGTGGGCTTCCACGATTCTTCTTGTGGCTTCTGCCCCTCTCGTTCGCACTGCAAGTCGCGTCGATCGGAGTTTTTCATCAATATCGAACTCGTCCCGGCCATGACTATTTCGAGTTCGGATGGGAGATGGGCCGCATCGGCCGCTCCATCGCCATGGGGCAAGGCTTCAACAGTCCCTATGACGGCAACACCGGACCGACTGCGTGGGAACCGCCACTCTATCCATTTCTGATCGGCGGAGTTTTCAAGGTGTTCGGGATCTATACGCGCGCATCGGCATGGGTGCTGCTGAGCATCAATAGCCTTTTCGCAACGCTCACCTGCATTCCCATTTTTCTCATTGCGCGCAAGACGTTCGGCGAGAACGTCGCGAAATGGTCGGCCTTTGCGTGGGGACTGAATCCCTACGTGTGGTACTGGTCGATTCACTGGATCTGGGACACGACGTTTACACCTTTCATTCTCGCCTGCGTGTTCCTGCTGGCGCTGGAACTGCAGGACTGGCCGGGATGGCAAGGCTGGGCGCTGTTCGGCTCGCTCTACGGAATCGGTGCGCTGGCCAATCCCACCATGCTCACTTTCCTTCCCTTCTGCGGGTTGTGGATCTGGCGGCAGCGTTATCGGCGAAGTCTGGCGTCGATCGGTGGGATCGTGATCGCATCTGTCGTCTTCTGGACGGCGTTGTCGCCGTGGCTTCTCCGCAACTACGCGGTCTTCGGACACTTCCTGCTTCGCGACGATTTCGGATTGCAATTCCGTTTGGGCAATGGCCCTTACGCCGAGGGTATGCTGATGCCATACCTGCAACCGCATCACAACAAGCTGGAGTGGGAGAAATTCCGACAGATGGGGGAACTTGCGTACAGCGAGTCGTGCAAGCAGGAAGCCTTCTCCTGGATTCGCGCACACCCCGGACGATTTGCAGTCATCAGCCTGAAGCGCTTCTTCTATTACTGGAACGGCGTGCCGCGAGAGACTAACAGTGTTTCGCCAGTGGACTTCCGCACGTCGGGTTTTCTGGCAACGTCGGTCTTGGGACTGTGGGGACTCGGCCGCGCTGTGCGCCAGAATCGGCCGGGTGCATGGCTTTTCGCGGGACTCGTGCTGACGTATCCGACGGTGTATTACTTCGTCTTTCCGCATGCACGCTACCGGCACCCGATTGAGCCGGAATTGGTGATCCTGATTGTGTTTCTGATATCAGAAGCGGCAAGACGATCCACTGGGGCTAAAGCCCGCGAGATTGCGAACGGCTGACGCGGCGCTGAAGCGCCGCTCTTCCACGGTTGCGGCAGCTTCCCGCCGACGCCATCCAGCTATGAGACAATTCCGAGTTCCCTCAGCGTTCTCCGCGGCTTTTCTCGGCGGACTCGGCGGTTAAACGCTCGAACCGCTGAGATCGCAGAGGAGGTCGCCGAGCACGCAGGGGATCCTCAGCCATGCAACTATCCGTCGTCATCATCACGTTCAACGAAGAAGCGAACATCGGGCGCACACTCGAGAGCGTGCAATCGCTGGTCGCCGACGGCAAAGGAGAGATCATCGTCGTCGACTCCGGCTCAACCGACCGCACGGTGGAGATTGCGAAATCGTTCGGCGCGAAGGTGTTCGTGGAGGAATGGAAGGGCTACGCGGCGCAGAAGAATTCGGCGATCGATAAAGCATCAGCCGAGTGGATCCTGAGTTTGGACGCGGATGAGGAAGTTGACCGTGACTTGCCCGCGCTCATCCTGTATGTAACTTCGGGACCGACACCGCACCCGAGACAAGAACTCCTGACTGCGATAGGTGTACCCGTTACTAATGCCGACGTCAATGGCTGCTGGATTCGGCGAAGGAACAAGTTCATGGGCCGATGGATCGAGCACGGCGGGTTCTGGCCCGATCCTAAGCTCCGGCTATTCCGGCGCGGTGCTGGTCGGTTCGAGAGTCGGCTCGTGCACGAGGACGCTCACGTTGAGGGCAAGGTAGGACGCATCCGAAGCGGCGCTCTCATCCACCACTCCTACCCCACCCTCTCCGACTATATAGACCACATGAATCGCTACTCGTCACTAGGGGCGGAGATGGTTGTGGCCAAGGGCAAAGTTCGATTCAGCTTCATCAACATCGTCCTGCGTCCCGTGTTCACGTTCATCTACAACTATTTCTTCCGCCTCGGATTTCTCGACGGACGCGAAGGTCTGCTGCTGCACCTGTACCATGCAGTCTACGTATCGTGGAAGTATGTCAAGGCGTGGGAACTGTCTCGCCAGAAAACCACGTTGTCATCCTGAGCGCCGGCGAAGCCGACGCGAGGGACCACACGTCAGTCTCAGCCTTCGATGCAGTAAACAGGACTTACCCGCTCTGGACGCAGCGAAAGAAACCTCGTACCTTCATCGCTGCGGAACCCGTCGTACGGTCCTTCACCCGGCTTGGCGCCGGGTTCAGGATGACATGCTCCGTTTAAGGTAGCTGGCTCTCAAGACACAGCGGAGGCATCTGCAAACCGACCGGTCGTTCTGATCGCGGCGGCCCGCCTTGCTCCAATTGCTCCCCTTCCCTATTATCAAAGAAGGAACTGGGGAGTGCATGCAAAAGAAGCCGTCGAAGCCGCAAGTGGCCGATAGTCCGATCGCCGAGGTGTTTGAAAAGCGCCACCCTTCAGAAACCGAGAAGCACTGGGCTGAGAATACGCTGGCGCCCACGCTCGAAAAGTCTCCAGAGCGGCCGATCGGCGCACCCAGCGGCGTGAACGTCGACGAGCACGGCAACGCATGCTTCACGACGATCTCCGGTGTGCCCATTCGACGGCTCTACACGCAAGCTGACCTGCCCGCTGACTGGAGCGAAGAACAATATCTCGGCTATCCCGGCCAGCCGCCGTTCACACGCGGCATTCACGCTACCGGCTATCGCGGCAAGCTTTACACCATGCGGCAGTTCTCAGGTTTTGCTTCGCCGGAGGAGACGAATCAGCGCTACAAATATCTGCTTGAGCACGGCGGCAGCGGGCTCTCGGTCGCGTTTGATTTGCCGACTCTGATGGGTTACGACTCCGACCACCCGGCGAGCGAAGGCGAGGTCGGAAAGTGCGGCGTCGCGATCGATTCGCTCGAAGACATGGAGATTCTCTTCAACGGCATCGATCTGGAGAAGACCACAGTATCGATGACCATCAATTCTCCCGCCTCAGTGCTGTGGGCGATGTATCTGGTCGTCGCCGAGAAGCAGGGCGCGGACTGGAAGAAAATCTCGGGCACGATTCAGAACGACATCCTGAAGGAGTACATCGCGCAGAAGGAATACATCTATCCGCCGGCGCCCTCGATGCGGCTGGTCATCGACACCTTCGAGTTCGGTTCGAAGTTCACTCCGCGCTTCAACACGATCTCGATCAGTGGATATCACATTCGCGAGGCCGGCTCGACCGCGCTGCAGGAACTGGCATTCACTCTGTACGACGGAGTCGAGTATGTGGAGTGGGCGCGCCGCCGTGGCTTGGACGTCGACGATTTTGGTCCCCGGCTCAGCTTCTTCTTCAATGCGCATAATGATTTCTTCGAAGAGATCGCGAAGTACCGCGCCGCCCGCAAAATCTGGTACCGCGTGATGAGAGACCGCTTCGGCGCGAAGAACCAGCGCACCTGGCTGATGCGCTTCCACACGCAGACGGCGGGAGTGTCGCTTCCCGCGCAGCAACCGATGAACAACATCGCGCGTGTCGCGGTCCAGGCGCTGGCTGCGGTGCTGGGCGGCACGCAGTCGCTGCACACCGACTCCTACGACGAAGCCTTCGCCCTGCCCACAGAGGAAGCCACGCGCATCGCGTTGCGCACACAACAGATCATCGCTTACGAATCGGGCGTGGCGCAGACGGTCGATCCTCTCGGCGGTTCGTATTTTCTCGAGAACCTGACGCTCCAGATGGAAAACGGCGCCTTCGACTACTTCAGCAAGATGGACGCGTTGGGCGGGATGGTAAAGGCGATCGAGCGCGGATATCCGCAGAAAGAGATCGCCGAGTCTTCCTACCAGTACCAGCGCGCGGTGGAAGCAAAAGAAAAGGTCATTGTCGGCGTGAACGAATTCGCAGTCGAAGAGGAACCACCGCACACTCTCTACATCGACGAGACCGTCGCCCGCCAGCAATCGGAAAAACTGAAGAACCTGCGCGCGCGGCGCTCGAATGAACAGGTGCGCAGCGCGCTCGATGCTCTGAAGAAAGCCGCTGCGCAGGAACCGAATGCCTCTGCCAGCGGCTCGATCTCGTCCGTGAATACCATGCCCTACATTGTGGATGCGGTCCGCGCCTATGCCACCGTCGGCGAAATCTGCGAAGCGTTGCGGCAGGTATACGGCACGTACACGGAGGTAAGTATCACGTAACCAAGAATCCCTCGGCCTTCATTCCTTGATCACACCCGCCAAGAACTTCTGAAACTCCAAATCCCCGTACAACGCCTGCAGATCCGGATGAATCTTGATCCAGACGTAATTCTGATAGCCGTGCTGCACCGCCAATTGCAGTTGTGCGACAGCCTCGTGCTTGCGGCCTTCTAAACTGAGCGTGGTGGCATATTCGAAGTGCTTGTTTGGGTCGAGCGCAAATGCCTGACGAGCCAACTCTGAGCCGCGCTTCTTCTGCCCCAGCCTCATAAGTACCGCCGCCAGGGCAAATGCGTTACCAGCATCCTTGCGGTCTTTCTTCCATGCGGCTTCTATTTGTTGGCGATAGCTCTCAAACTGGCGCCGGGCTTCTGTCCGCTTGTCCATTAACTGGTAAACCACCCCCAGGTCGTACGCCTGGGAGACATCCGATGGATCGACTTGCTGGATCGGCTTGAGTGCCTCTACCGCTTGATCGTAGCCTCCTTGCAGTCGTAAAGAGTGCGCTAAACGGTAGCGGGACATCGTGCCTTGCGGATTGAAGAGTACTGCTTTCTGGAACGCATTCTGCGCGTCTGACCACTTTCCTTTTCCAAGATACGACCAGCCAATGCAATCCCATGCCCACCAGTTCTGAGGATCGATTCGTGTGGCCTGCTGACAAGTTTCAAGCGACGACTTCACATCTCCCAGATGGTACATGTAGATGTTTCCCAGGTTGGCACAAGCGATGAGCAGCCGAGGGTCGAGGTCGGTAGCCCTCTTCAGTGCGGCAATTGCTTCCTCGTACCTCCCCATTTGGATATACACCCAAGCCAGATTGTTGTACGTCGAAGCATAGTCCGGATAGATGCCGATCAGAGTCTTGTCATACTGCACGGCCTTTTGCGGATCGTTGAGCACCCACAGAGCATGAAAGGCCAGAATCCCGTACCTCTCTTTATCGGTGAGATTTGATACGTGCTGGACCGCCTCATTCAGCAATCGCTTGCCTTCACTGGCGTCAAAATGGGGTGTGCCGATGGCTACTTGATCCAGGTGGAGCATCCCCAGGGATGCCTGCGCGGCGGTGAACTGGGGATCAATTCGCAATGCGTTTTCATAATACGTTCTCGCCTCTTCCACGTCAGCGAGCCGGTGTTTCTCGATCGCGAGTGAGTATTGCTTAAGCGCTTCGAGGGACTGAGTCGTGACTGATACCAGCGGCCGCGAGGTCCTGGAAATTTCTTGCAGCGATTCTCCGAGATCCCTGCGCAGCGCCGTGGAGAGCTCATCGACTGCATCCAGAATCCTTTTCTTGTCCTTCGCGCGCGCGATTTCGGTACGAATGTCTGTTGCGGCGGATACTGCTCGAATGCGTGCTGAGAGACGATAGTTTTCTCCGATGCCGCTTATAGTCGGTATGACGATGGCTTTGATTCCTTCACGCTCCGCAATCTCTTCCGCCAACGACTCATCAATGCGCTCGGCGTTGGCCTTTTCCATGCGCTTGAGAGTTTCCTTTATCCGCGCGCGCGAATACACATTGATACGCGCAGATTGGTCCAGGCTGGTGGCCAGCGCCGTTCCCAACGAACGATCAAAGACAGGATCTCCAGTTTGATTCTCGAAGTCGCTGATCAGGACGTAATCCCGCGGCGCCAGGGCCAATACCGGAACTGTTCGAATCCCCCAAATTAGCAAGGCCGCAACGCATGCGAGAGTACACGCGGTCATCACTACCTTGTCCCGGCGGGGCCAGTGTCGCCAAAATCGCCCTGCGGCCCGCGCACATAGCAACAGCGTGGTGGTCGCTCTGGGTCGGGTGAGCTGCTCCAGATCTTGCACCACCTCGCCGACCGAGGCGTATCGGCGAGTCCGGTCCTTTTCCACCGCTTTCATCACGATGGCTTCCAGGCCGCCCGAGATGTTGAGGTTCACCTTCGATGGCGCGGCGGGGTCCTCATGCAAAATGGCGTCAATCAGGAGAGGACCTTCCTTCTGCTGGAAAAGACGCTTCCCCGTCGCCATCTCATAGAGCACGGCGCCGAGTCCATAAATGTCGGTGCGCGCGTCAACCTTTTCGCCTCGCAACTGCTCGGGCGCCATGTAGGGCAGCGTTCCAGAAAACGCATGCCTCTCGCTCAGGCTCGCCGTCGAGAGGTCAGGACCGACCGAGCGAATCAGCTTCGCCAGGCCGAAGTCAAGGATCTTCAGCCAGCCGTCGGGAGTGACGCGCAGGTTCCCCGGCTTGAGATCGCCATGAATCACACCATGCTCATGGGCCGCCTGCAGCCCATGCGCTAGCTGCGTTCCAAGTGTGGTGACTTCCTCTTCGGACATCGGCCCCGACGCGAGTCGAGTACTGAGCGTCACGCCCGGGATGTACTCCATCACCAGAACATCAATGCCCTGGTGGGTATCAAAGTCGTGAACCACCGCAATGTTTGGATGATTGAGCCTGGAGAGAGCCAACGCTTCTTTGTGGAATTGTCGGCGGGCAGCCTCGTCCGCCAAAATTCCGTGCGGAAGGACTTTAACGGCTACGTCGCGGTCGAGGTGTTGATCGCGGGCGCGATAAACTTCCCCCATTCCCCCTTCGCCGATCTTTTCGGCAACGATGTAGTGGCCCAGGTTGAGGCCCGACTGCAGTTCGCTGCTCGCCACCTGGCCTGGCATTGGGGAAGAACTCCTTTCCCCACCTTTTCAGCCGAATCGTAGGACTAGACGGAGGACAAGTCAAATCCGAAGGCTCGGAGCATCGGTCTCGACTACCTCGATCTCTTCTTCTTCCGGATGTTATCCATCCCCCACAACTTCATGTGGCACTTCTGGCACACGTCTTTCGTCTCGGTGTTCTGATTCAGCGCATCCTCGGGAATCTCGTCTCCCATTCTCAACTGGTGCAGCTTGTTTCCCCCATGCGGCAGGTGGCAGCTGATGCACGACAACTCCCCGCCCCTGATGGGATCCGGCGATCCGTTTACTGGGTGCCGGGCATAGGGGTGTCCGAAGCGATAGTCTGAGGTGAGTTCGATGGTCGGCAGATATCGCGACGGGTGTTTTACCCGACCCTGCAGGTGGCAGTCCAGGCAGACATCGTTTACCCTCGCCCGCAGCAACCCGGGAAACTTGGAAGCATGTGGATCGTGACAGCGAGTGCACATCCCGGAGGCGTATGGGAGATGCGGGTGCAGCACTGGTCCCGCCGCGTGACACTCGCGGCAGCCATTTGATTCTTTCGGCTGAACCGCCACATAGCTCGCGTCATCATGGTTCTCGACTTGGTGGCAGGAGATGCACCCACTCTTCAGAGCGGCATGAACGTATGGTTCAGTGGCGTGGTCAGCGTGGCACGCGATGCAGTTCGAGTGCTCATCGACGCGAACTGGATGCGCAGCCGCGTGGCACCTTGGAGCGGCGAACATCCCCGCGACAGATATTCCGGCAACAGCGATGAGAATCCCCGCGCGTCCCATCGTCCTCCTGATCAGCGGTTCTGACCTGAATCCGGCACCGGTTCGGTGCTCTTCGCCGCAGTGTTCAGCCGCACCAGGTACGGCGAAAACGGCGTGACCTCAAGCGCCAGCTTGTCTTTGGCCGAGTAAATGTGCGGCGGACTGGCCTTCACGAACTTTAGTTGCCCCGCCCACGGATCGAGCTTCACCCGGCTGCCTAGCGGCAGGGCAACGATCTGCTGTGGATTCTCGAGTTCCAGCGGCGGCGCCCCGTCGGCCACGGCGCTCATGAAGGAAATTCGATTGTCGCTCACCAGACTCTCGCCCAGGTTTGCCTTGACCAGATTCGGCACCCGGCGCCCGTACTTGGCCAGCGCCTTTAGAAAGAGCCCAGCCTCGGCCAGATTGTCTTTGTAGGGCGAGTTGGCAAGAATCTTCATCCCGATCGCGTCGGCAGCCGCTTCCTGTTCCGCGTTGTGTTTGAAATCGAAGAGCGGCAGTTGCTTCAGGCTGGGCACGACCAGGCGATCGTTGAAGGCGAAGCTGCTGTCGAGATCGTGGCCCAGAGTCGCATGCGCAAGGGCATGCGACAAAATCGCCGCCAGTGCGGCTTCGTTGGGCAACGCATCCAGCAATCCACGGCTCACAAAGATCGTGTGGCCAATCGTCGCGACCTCAATCGGCGTCGTAGGAATGATCCGGCAGCGCACCTCTGGATCAAGCACGATCTTGTTGGTCACTTCCAGATTGTTGACGACGGTCTGCAGAACCTTATCGACTTCGCCTTCGGGAACGATCAGCCCCAGCTCTTCAAGTTTGATTAGAACGTTATCCTCGGCGCGCCGCTGCCACGAGCGCTGGATGTCGAGCGGGCTCTTGTCGGGAGTCTGCGACAAATCCTTCGCTGCCTCGGGATCCACGGTAATCTCCGTGAACTCCGATTCGCGCCCTGCCGGCGCCAGGTTGTAGCCCCACAGCCGCGTTTGTGCTTTCAGGCGAGGGTTGCCCGTCTGCGGCTTGTTGGAATCGAATTCTTCGGAATACACGACCGCCGGCAGCCACACGCCGGGCCGCAGGTTCATGCGCCAGCTATCGATGTGGAACGTGCCGTAACTTCCGTTGAAGCGGACAATGTTGTATCCCTGGTCATCCACCCAGATCGCGCCGCGGAAGCGTCCCGCCTGGTTCTTGCTCGGACTCACCTCGAAAACCAGGCATTTCACCTCCCCGAGAAACTCACTGTGCATCGGGCGGAAGTGGTAGTTCTTGAGGTCGAATCCGGTGCGATCGACAAAGATCATGCTGGAGAATCCTACCGGACTCAGCGAATACAGCTTCGAGAATGCCCCCGCCATCCGCTCCACCAGCCGCTTGTCGAGGTAGAACTCCTCCTTCGACTGCTGGAACTGCACCCGGCCGAGGAAGTAGTGGTCCTCGCTCGGAACGAATCCCAAGGCGGTATCGGGCTGCATGCGCTGCAGGTAGGTCTCGACCATCGGACTGTAGCTGCGCATGGCGTCGGCCAGCGCCCGCTCGTTGGCGATGATCCGGTCGAGGCTCTGATTGGGATTCGTTTTCGGATTACCGGCTGCCCACGCCGGAGCGCCTGCCAGCAAGATCACCAGAAGCAAAACAGATCGCCGCTTCATAGCCCGCCTCCTCGGACTTACGAGGTCCGAACAACCGGAAGAGCCGGGAGCTTACGGCTGAGCATCGCGGTAGTGGCGGTCGCAGAATTAGGGATCTGTCTGCGCAGGGAGTTGGCTAGGGGAAGCGGCCGGAAACTCACCTTGTGTCGGAATGCACGAATCGTCACCGACCAGAGGCTCAGCATAAGCCTCGCTCAAAATGGGGGAAACGAACGTCGCCAGACCGAACCTGGGACGTGGAGAGCACCGGGGGGGAAGACAGAACAAGAGTAGCTGGAACTGGTTTTCAGGCGCTGTGAGTCGGCTCACACCCGGCGGTGATTGCCCGCAACCGCAGCTCCGGAAATTCACCCTAAAAAATGGGCAACTCCGTTTGGGGACTTTGCGTCCAACCGCGGATCTTTTCACTGGGTATCTGGGAACTGGCATTCTTAGAAATTTCATGTGACGTCCGTTATGCCGAGATACCTTTGCCTGCTGGAGTCGGGCCTCCGTCCGTCGAAGTACCCTGCAATGGCATCGCTGTCTCATCGGCAGGGTTGGTCATTGGCAGTTCTGCTCGCGATTTTCCCATGTCTTCTGTGTGCTCGTGCGGAGAACGACGCTCCCAAAATCACTTATCGGACGGGCACTTCCGAAGTACGGGTCACGTTCTTTGCCACCGACCAAAACAATCACCTCGTGCAGCCCATTGATCGCAATGACTTCGCCGTAGTCGATGGCGACATGATCGTCCGTGATTTCCGCAGTCTTACCCGCTCCGATGAAACCAGGCTCGACATCGTCGTCCTGGTCGACGCCAGCGAATCGGTCGCTCCCCGTTTTCACGCAATCGCGGAACAGGTACTGCGGCTGATCTCACATAAGCACGCAGGCGATGACCTCTCGATCATCACGTTCGCCGGATTGAGGCCTGCCCTTCTATGTACGGCAGACTGCAGCAGAGCAAATACCGAGAACAAGATTCGCTCTCTGACCCCTGCCGGAGCCACGCCACTATTCGACTCGCTGGCCTTCAGCGGCCGTTACATCGCAGACCGGCATACGCCGGGCGTCCGCCAGGTGCTGATCCTGCTCTCCGACGGCAACGACACCATCAGCGGAACCTCGGC
Organism: Terriglobia bacterium; assembly: GCA_020073385.1. Classification (GTDB taxonomy): domain Bacteria; phylum Acidobacteriota; class Terriglobia; order Terriglobales; family Acidobacteriaceae; genus Sulfotelmatobacter. The sequence continues at coordinate 46,397 of JAIQFH010000018.1, forward strand.
TCGCCAGGCCATGGACTCCGTCATCGGAACCGGAGCTTTGCTGTACACCGTCAACTCCAACAAGCCAGCTCACGACGTCAAGGGAAGCTTCGTCCTCGCCGAAATGGCAGAGGCTACCGGAGGCAGAAGCTTTTCTGCGCAAGAGGACGCCGCCGACGTCCTCGAGACCGCGCTCGCAGATCTGCGCGCCTCATACGTTGTCACCTACCCACTCCCCAGCCAAACAGCTGGGTTTCACTCGCTGCGTATTCTGCCCAAACACAATCTGAACCTGCGGTTTCACTGCCGACGAGGATACTTCTATGACGAAGGTCGTTAACACGAGATATGCGAAATTGACGCTGGGGATCGCGCTGACGCTATGCTGCCAAGCCGCATGGGCTGGAGTCTATCAGCACGGAACGGTCGTACGAATGCGCATGGTCGATTGCTTGCCCGTCCATCACGGCTTCATGGTGGCGATGGGCGGCGCTCCGACGCAGGTGGGCTCTGAGGTGTGCCCCGAATACACACTCATCTCCGACAGGGTAGTATTCGTGATCGTGGGGAAGTCTTCCGATCAGCTCATTCCACTGGCCGACGTCGTTGATTTTCGGTTCAACAAGAACGAGTTGGCCATGCGCATCGATGATGCACGCCACGAAAGCAAGTTCAACATCAAGGAAATGATTCTGCGCACCGACTGGGATCTCATCCAGAAACACGTCACCGACCAGATGACCAATCCGTCCCGGGCGGACACCAATGTGGCATTGCGAACGCGAGAGCAGCCATAAGGAGAGTTGAGGCATTTTGTGGAGACAGCCGCCTTCGGCTGTCCGGCCGCGCGAGCGGCCGTCTTTGTCCCTTCACCGGGAACTCAAGGCTGAGATGACGGGTTGCCGAGCAGGGAAAGCTTGGCTCTCTTTGTAGTAGTGCGGGCAAGAACAGTCGCCCTTCGGGCGACGGACAGCCGAAGGCGGCTGTCCCCACATGCCGCACCCTTTCAAGGCAGGCGCACCCGATCTCGCGATCAACTCTAGCCAGCGTTCTCACAGAGCACCAAGTACTGCCCGCCCAGCGGCAAGGGGCGGAGCAGCGCTTCCGCTGGACGCAGAAAGCTTAACCGGCGCGGAAAATAGAATAGCGAATCCGTCCGCAGGATCTTGAAGCCGGCGCTGGAGAGAAGTTTTTTCGCGTGGCGTGGGCTGATTTTGATCGCATGCTCGTCGAAAGCGCACCGCGACATGACGAACTGCGTCCCTGGGTTCCAGGGATTGTTCTCCCAGAAAGCAAACAAGCCTCCGGGCTCCAGGGAACGCCGGATCGCTTCGAGGCACGCCACCCTCTCCTTCGGCGGAATGTGATGGAAGACGCCGTTGGTAAATGCGAGATCGACGGTGCCGTCGGGCGTCCACTCGCTGGTACATAGGAACTGCATTTTCGGCTCGGCCTTCGTCTGGCGCGCGACCGCGATCGATTCGGCCGACACGTCCACGCCCAGCACATGCTCTGCATCAAACCGCGATGCCAGCATCGGCACATTGGCGCCATCACCGCACCCGTAATCCAGGATCCGTCGCACTGGACGTCCCAAGTGCCCGACGCATTGGGCGGTCCAATCGATTCTTTTCTGCGCGTAGAACTCCCGGCTCTCTCCTGTGACCGCCAGCGATTTCGCCAGATCCTCATCGTAGCTGCGGGCGAAGCGATCGAATTCGGCTGGGCTCATATCAGCGCCGGCGAAGTCCCAGAATACTGAGGAAGAAACTGCTGAAGATGATTTGCGGACCGAGAATGAGCGCGAAAACGGAAAGCATAACGAGTCGCAGAAGATTGTCGGATGTGATAGGTCCGAAACTGCTCCGCGCCCAGGTCGAGACCGCCAGCAATGAGCCCACAATTCCGAGCCCCACACAAAGTGCACCGGCCAGCAGTCCCGTTTCAAGCTTGATGTACTCGAACATGCGGTTCAGGCGGGGATCTTCGGGCAGCAGTCCCTCGGTGATGGCAAACACTTTGGTAAAGACCGCGAAGGCCAGCAGTTGGAATCCGACCAAGATTGCGCCGAATCCGTAAGCCAGAGTATGAAAATCGAACACAATATCACCCACTCGCCGCGGACCGGGCATGAGCCAAATGCAGGTGGCGAGGCCAAGCACAATCGAAGCAATCCCCGGGAGTAGGAACAGCCAGCGCGGGCTGTACATCAGCAGGAAACGTAGATGCCGCCAGCCATCATGCCAGGTGCGCAAGTGCGGCGGATGACTGCGGCCATCGGGAGAAAGAGTCGTCGGGACTTCGCTCACTTTCATTCGCAGCAGGCTCGCCTTGACCACCATCTCGCTGGCGAATTCCATGCCGGTGGAGCGGATGTCCATGCGCTCGTAGCTGTCTTTGCGGAAGGCGCGGATGCCGCAGTGAAAGTCGCGTGACGGAGAATGAAAGAAGAGCCGCCCGATGGCAGTGAGCACAGGGTTGCCAAGATAGCGATGCAGCGGCGGCATAGCCCCATGGCGAATCCCTCCGAGAAAGCGGTTGCCCATGACCAGATCGGAACCATTTCTTAACTGCTCGATGAATCGAGGAATGTGGGTGAAATCGTAGCTATCGTCGGAATCCGCCATCAGAACGTAAGTGCCGCGCGCCGCGTGAATGCCGCCGCGGAGGGCATTCCCATATCCGCGCTGGTCAACATGCACCACCCGCGCGCCCGCAGATTGCGCCAGTTCTACCGAACCGTCGGTTGATCCGTTGTCGGCGACGATGACTTCGCCGTGAATCCCCGCCTTCTCGATCGCCGCCACGGCCTTCTGCACGCAGATGACCACCGTTTCCCGTTCATTCAGACAAGGCAGGACGACGCTGAGTTCAAGCACATGTGAGGTGCCGGCTTTCGCGTCATTGGAAACAGCTGGCATAAACTGCGGCATGGGACTGGAAAGAATCGCCGACTCGAACCTAAATGTAAAGTCTACGAAAGGGGACCACAAGCGCCGGAATCTACTTACGCGGCTTCCCTACCCTTTCGGCCGTCGCGAACATCTTCGCTACCGTGTCCATGTCCTTCGGCTGCACTTTCCCAGCCGGAATTCGTTTATGCGTGAGATCTTCCAGCTTCAACAGCAGGTCGACCAGCGACATCGAGTCGATGAGGCCCGATGAAACCAATGGAGTGTTCTCATCGATCGTCACCGCAGGCTTGCGGATCAGGTCCTTGATGTGCACGATCATCTGATGTGCTTCAGGAGTCATCGTTGTCCGCTCTTCTTCGGATGCTGACGTCGTCACGCCTCGGAGTTCCATTCCGGATGTTCCCGCAACAGCTTCCCTCGTGTAGCAGACCGTGCCGGCTTTCCGGCCGTGCTCTTCACAATCCATTTCGGTGGCTTCAGGAGAATCGTGCGCACCGCGATTCCCAGTCCCCCGACCACTCGGCTGCGAATCTCCTGTTTGAGTTGCGCGGCATCCGACAACAGCTCTTCCTTCTCCACCTCGGCCACTATGACGACATCTTCCGTGCCCAGGCTCGGATTGTACACACCCATCGCGATCACGCGCCCGTCATGGATGGCCGGATGCGCGCTTACGATCTCTTCGACGTCCTGCGGATAGATATTCTCGCCGCCGATGATAAGCAGATCCTTTTTTCTGCCAACAACGTAGAGTTCGTCATTGAGCAGGAAACCCAGATCGCCGCTGCGGTACCAGCCATCGACGAGTACCTGCGTCGTCAAGTCCGGGCGATTGTAGTAGCCCTCAAACAAGCAGTCGCTCTTGATGGCGATCTCGCCGACGCAGGCGTCCTCCAACCTTTCACCCGAGTCCGAGATAATTTTCGCTAACTGGTTCGGCAGCAGGCGGCCGGAGGACGTAAACGAGACCGCGCCGGGAGTCTCCGGAGCCACCTCGAAAATTCGGTGGACGCCGCGAAACTGCTGCCCATCGGCCCAGATCGTCACCGGACCTCGTTCGATATCGGATTCCGTCACGGCGAAAACATTTTCCGCCATTGCATACGAGGACTGCAGCACGCCTTCCTTGACCCTGAAAGCTCTTCGAAACTCGCTCATGCTGCTGGCGCGGACCGGCTCTGAACAGTTGATCAGCAGACGCAGTGACGAGAGGTCGTAATCTGCCCACCGACTCTGCGGCGTGCGGCGGGGAACGAACTGGAACGCGAAATTCGGCATCCACGCCAGCGTACACTTGCATTCGCTCACAACCTGCAACATCGATTCCGGCTGCATCACCCAATTAAGCGGTAATTGCATCACGATCGGAACATGGCAGACCATCGGCAGTATGAAGGCCGCAATCAACCCCATGTCGTGGTAGAGCGGCAGCCAGCTGTAGAGGCGGTCGTGCGCGCTGTCGATCTTCAACGCCGTTGCGAGATGCCCCAGTTGCCGGATTACCGAGGCGTGAGTCAGAGCAACTCCCTTTTGCAGACCCGTGGTGCCGGCAGAGTGTTGAATGAAGGCCAGGGTGTCGGGCCGGATCTGCGCGAAGTGTGCACCTTCGTGCGACTTCCTAACGTTGCCTTTGTTCTGTCCCGCGCGAAGGAGCTTTGTCTCAGGTCCGAGAGATACGCACGGCATCATCTCGTCGGGAAAATTTTCATCGATCACGACTGCCTTGGCGCTGAGATTGGCTGTGACGCCCGCCAATCCTGATCGATACTTCGACGGTTCGACTTTGAAATTGGGATAGGCGAGGAATGCCGGCGCCGCGCCCAGCATCATGGCCCCAACGAAAGTGGTCATGGCGGGAACTCCCTGTGGCATGATGAGGACCACAGGGTCGCCCTCAGCGACGTCTTCGCGGGCGAGTGTGGCAGCCTGGGCCCGCGCGAGAGAGCGAAATTCACCGAACGTCACTGTCTCGTGATCGTCCTCGTCAATCCACACCGTTATGAACGGACGATCCGCAGGCGCCGCCTCAAGCGCTTCAATCAGATTGGCGTAGGGAAGCAAACGACATTGTAGACGACCGAGTCAGCGCGTCTCAGCTCCCCGAGGCCGCCTTGTCGCCCGTATACTCATAGCTTCATTTTCGAAAGCGCTCCCGTCATGCAACTGTCTGGTCTTGGCCAACGACCAACCACGAACGACCAACGACTGCTCCAGTTGCTGCTCGGCGCTCTGCTCCTCCTCATCCCATTGCTGCTTTACCGTCCCGTCCTGCAGCACGGTTTTCTCAGCCTCTGGGATGACGATGCCTACGTCATTGACAATCCTCACGTGCGCACAGGATTGACGCTTGCCAATATGCGCTGGGCGTTTACGAGTTTTGAGCAATCGAACTGGCATCCGGTGACCTGGCTCTCGCACACGCTCGATTGCCAGTTGTTCGGCCTCCATCCGGCGCCGCAACATGGCGTGAATGTGCTGCTGCACGCGGCGAATGTCTTGCTGCTGTTCTGGATTTTGCAGAAGGCGACCGGCGCAATGTGGCGCAGCCTTTTCGTGGCCTTGCTGTTCGCTATACATCCACTGAATGTGGAGACCGTTGCCTGGATCGCGCAACGGAAAAGTCTGCTTAGCGCATTTTTCTCTTTGCTGACAGTGGCAGCCTACGGATGGTACGTCCGTCGCGGCGGATGGAATCGATATCTCCTGCTCGTTTTCGTTTTTGCTTTGTCTCTGATGGCGAAGCCGATGGCGGTTAGCCTGCCTTTGCTGCTGCTCCTGTTCGACTACTGGCCATTACGCCGCTTCGAGGGGCTTGCCGCGCCCCGCCGCTGGACCAAGCTGACTCTGGAGAAGCTGCCTCTGTTCGCGATGAGCGCCGCGAGTTCCGTACTCACCGAGGTGGCGCAAGGGGCAGGAGGCTCGGTGATGAGCCTGTCGCTTCTGCCGGTCTCCACGCGCATCGAGAACGCAGTTATTTCCTACGTCGCCTACGTTGGCAAGATAGTCTGGCCGGCGAAACTTGCGACTTACTACCCGCTGCGATTTTCTCCACCTGTCGGTGATGCGATCGCGTCCGCCGCGATATTGATTGCCGTCAGCGCCTTGGCGCTGCACTTGCGACGTTCGCCCTACATCGCCGTGGGATGGTTTCTCTTCGTCATCTCGATGCTTCCGGTGATCGGGATTGTTCAAGTTGGTTTTCAAGGAATGGCAGACCGCTACACGTATATTTCCGCAATCGGCCTGATGATCGCGCTGGTCTGGGGTTTGGCGGACGCCGTCCCGATGGTCCCCGTCACGCGCGCTTCCCTGTCTGTGGTCGGTCTTTGCATTGCGATAGCGTTGAGTGTCACCACCTCACGCTATCTCCCCGCCTGGCAAAACTCGGTGACATTGTTCGCCCATGCGCGCGCGGCGTGGGGTCAGCCCGACATGTGGCTCGAGCAGCTTTATGGCAACGCATTGTTCTCCGCCGGACGCATTGATGAAGCTCTCGAGCACTATCAGGCCTCGTGCGCCATTCAGCCGCGGACGGAATATTGCCACTACAACATCGCCCATATTTTCTCAGGACGCGGTCAGTTCCAGGACGCCATCCGCGAATACGATCTGGCCCTGCGCTACACTGCCAACCGAGACATGGCCCTGCTTTGCCTCATCGAAGAAGCGGAGGCACAGTTGCAAGTCGGGGACAACATGGGCGCCGAAAGTTCCGTAGCAAAAGCTCTCACCATCGACCCATCGAACCCTGCCGCTCTGTGGCTGCGCGGGCAGATCATCCACAGAAAAGGAGGCGCGCACTAAGTGGAGATCGGGGGCATGTTGTTTCAAGCTACCTGCTACGTGCTGCTCTTCCTGGTGTGGGTCGCGGTGTTTGCGAAAGTCCGATCGCGGATCGTGCGACAAGCCGCCCTTCTCGTTTCGAGCGTCGCACTTTATCTCACCTGGCAGCCCTGGTTCGCTGCCGTCCTGCTCATATCGATCGTCGGAAATTTCCTTCTTGGCAAGTGGCTACGCGCAAAGCCGCACTGGCTGCCGCTCTCGGCAGGGATCTTTTTCAATCTCGCCCTGCTCGCCGCCTTCAAATATGTGCCTCAACTCACATTCCACATTCTGCCCTCGTCATGGATGGAAGGGACTCGCCTCGCCCTGCCGTTGGGGATCTCTTTCTGGACGTTTCAAGCCCTCAGTTATCTTTTCGATCTTTACCGCGGAGAGGATCTCGATCCCACGTTCGCCGAGTTCGCCCTCTATATGGCGTTCTTCCCGGTCACCGTCTCGGGCCCAGTCTGCCGCATGCCCGACATGCTCCCGCAATTCCGCTCCGAAGAAACAACTGCGTGGAGCGACATCGGCCTGGGACTACAAAGAATCGCGATCGGCGTGTTCATGATGCAACTGGGCAAACTCCTGGGCCAGGGGATTCTGGCTGGAGACGGCGTCGTCAGCGGATTCGACCGCGCAACGCAGTGGTCCGGGACCGACGTCTGGTGTCTCGCCTTCGGCTACGGATTGCAGCTCTTCTTCGATTTCGCGGGCTATAGCCACATCGCGATCGGCGCGGCCAGAGCATTAGGGATCACCGTTCCCGAAAACTTCGACCGTCCGTTTGCCTCCACGAACCCCTCGGTCTTCTGGACGCGCTGGCACATGTCGCTGTCGTTCTGGATCCGCGACTATGTCTTTTTCCCGCTGGCGCCTTTGCGCCGCGAGATGTGGTGGCGCAATCTCGCACTCGCTTTATCGATGGTCGTGTTCGGCCTGTGGCACAAAGCCACCCTGTTATTCCTCATCTGGGGCTGCTATCACGGAGTGCTGCTCGTCTCGCAACGTCTGCTGCAGCAAGCCGAACGCAGATTTAATTGGCAACCGCCCAAACTCTGGACTCCGCTGTCCTGGCTGGCGACGGCCGCGCTCATCAGCCTGGGATGGATTTTCTTCCGCGCGAATTCGACGGCACAGGCGCGCCAGATGCTGGCGGCGGTCGCGTCACCTGGAAGTTATGCCCCTCACTTCCTCAGTTCCAGCCTTTACCTTCTGATCGCAATTCTTTCCGCAGGGTATGCGGTTGTGTTGCTGGTCAGTGATGCTCTCAACCAGGCCACCTCTCCAACAGACGCTTCCCGGCAGCATTCGGGGATGTTGTCGCTAGTGTCTCGTTCGCGCTGGTTCTGGCTTCCCGCCGTCTACGCGCTGGCGTTGCTGGTCGTGCTGATGATCACTCTCACCCAACAAGGTGGCGTCGGTCAGATGATGTACCGCAGTTTCTAGCTGCGCAGTGTTATCCGCTACAATTTCCTGCCATGTCCGGTTCCGCTCTCCGTGCGCAGGCCGCGCCAGCCCGTGTTTCCCCAAAGATCAACATTTCCCTCGCGTACGCCGATGATCGTCCCGCCATTTACCGTCTCCGGCATCAGATCTATGCTCTGGAGCTCGGGCAGCATCACCCCAACCCCGAGCAACAGCTCTCTGACTCACTCGATGCCTTCAATGTATATGTCAAGGCCGCAGTCGATGGGCGTATTGCTGGTTTTGTCAGCATCACGCCTCCCGGCCACCATTATTCAGTCGATAAATACTTCACTCGCGATGTCTTCCCTTTCTCGTTCGATGACGGTGTGTACGAAGTACGACTCCTGACAGTCATTCCGGAACACCGCAGGCTCGCCATCGCCAGCCTGCTCATGTACGCGGCTCTGCGCTGGATCGAGGGTCAGCGAGGAACCCGTATCGTAGCGATCGGCCGGCGCGAGATATTGAACCTTTATCTCAAGGCCGGACTGAATACTCTCGGACGCTCCGCGCAATCGGGGGCCGTCACCTACGAACTGCTCACCGCCACCGTTGCGGACCTGCGCGAGGCGACTAATCGACACGCGCAGGTCTTACAGCGGCTGAGGTCCCACGCCCACTGGTGCCTCGACATGCCATTCCTCCCCACGGAAGCCTGCCGTCATGGCGGCGATTCCTTCGAAGCCATCGGAGAGGACTTCCATGATCTCGGCCGGAGTGCGACCATCATCAATGCCGACGTGCTCGATGCCTGGTTCCCGCCATCTCCGAGAGTCGTCGCAGCGCTGCAGCAGCACCTCCCGTTCCTGATGCGTACGTCGCCGCCCACAGGCTGCGGCGGATTCGTTCACGCCATCGCACGAACTCGTGACGTGCCCGTAGACTGCATCGTGCCTGCGGCCGGGTCTTCGGAACTGATCTTTTTGGCCTTTCGCGAGTGGCTGAATCCGGACTCCCGTGTTCTCCTCCTTGATCCAAGCTATGGAGAGTACGGTCACGTGACCGAGCATGTCGTTGGCTGCCGCGTCGACCGCGTGAAGCTATTGCGAGAAGAGAACTATCAGCTCAATCCGGACGCCCTCGAAGCCCGTCTCATGAACGGCCGATACGATCTGGTCGTGATCGTCAATCCGAATAGTCCGACAGGACAGCATGTTCCTCGCCACACACTCGAGTCCATTATCAGCCGCATTTCGGATGAAACCCGGGTATGGATCGATGAAACTTACGTGGACTACGTCGGCGGAGACGAGTCTGTGGAAGCGTTCGCGGCAGCCAGTCAGAATGTCGTCGTCTGCAAATCCATGTCGAAGGTGTACGCCCTCTCCGGAGTACGGGCCGCCTACGCTTGCGCTCCGCCGCGAGTTGCAGCGCGCCTGCGGGAGATCAGCCCTCCATGGGCGGTAAGCCTGCCGGCGCAAGTGGCAGCCGTCCGCGCGCTCAACGATCCCGAATATTACTCGGCCCGTTATCGCGAAACTCACCTGCTGCGGGAAACCCTTGCCACAGCCTTGCGCGCCCTCGGACTCGACGTGATTCCCGCTGTCGCGAACTTCCTCTTGTGCCATCTTCCAGAAACATTTCCTGACGCCGCCACAGTCTCTCGCCGCTGCCGGGAACACGGCATCTACATCCGGGATGCAGGCGAAATTTCTTCAGTCCTCGGCCCGCGAGCGTTACGCATCGTCGTTAAAGACGACCAGACAAACCGCAGGATGATCGAAGTGCTCCGGGAGATTCTCTGCGCGAACTCGAAGTCTTGCGACCCTGCCTGCTAGAATTCATCTACTGAATCTGCATGTTTCTTAAGAGTCTGCGCCCGCTACTGCCCTACCTGAAGCGCTATCGCTGGGCCTACGCTCTGGGCTCAGGTTGTGTGCTGCTCCACAACGGCATTTGGGTGCTGTTTCCCCTGGTCATCGGCAAGGCTTCTGACGATCTGAATCAAGGCGTCACGCGCCACAAGCTTCTGGTTTACGCGGGAATTCTGCTCGTCATCGCCGTCACCAAGGGGATATTCCAGTTCCTCACGCGCTGGGTCGTGATCGGCGTCTCGCGCGACATCGAATTCGATTTGCGCAACGACCTCTTCGCGCGGCTCGAAGGATTGAGTTACTCCTACTATCAGCGCAACCGCACAGGCGATATCATGGCGCGCGCGACCAACGACTTGAACGCGGTCCGCATGCTGCTCGGCCCGGCGATCATGTATTCGGCTAACACCATGGTCTACACCGCCGGCGCGCTGGCGTTCATGATCTCGATCAACCCCAAGCTGACGCTCCTCACGTTTCTGCCGCTGCCGGCTGTGAGCGTCGTGATCCAGACATTCGGACGCCGTATTCACGAGCGTTTCGAACGCATTCAGGCGATGTTCTCCGATATCTCGGCGCGCGCCCAGGAGAATTTCTCCGGCGCTCGCCTGATCCGCGCCTATGTGCAGGAAGAGGCCGAGATCAAAGCCTTCGAGCGCGAGAACAAAGAGTACATCCGCCGCAGCCTGAAACTGGTGCGCCTGATGGGAATGCTCTGGCCCACACTGGAACTGATGCTGGGTTGTGCTGTGGTTCTAGTCTTGTGGCTCGGCGGACGGGAAGTGCTTACGGGACAATTAACGCTGACTCGCGTCACGAATCTCGTCGCGACATATCCCGGAATCACCACCACTCTGAAGCTCGACGGCTCGATGAGTGTCGGGCAATTCGTCTCATTCAGCACTTACATGATGCAACTCACCTGGCCCATCATTGCGCTGGGTTGGGTCATCAACATTTTCCAGCGCGGAACCGCCTCGCTGATCCGCATCAACGAAATCATGCAAGAGAAGCCGGAAATCCAGGACGCGCCGCATGCCCGAGCCCGGGAGATTGAAGGCGAGATCGAGTTCCGCAACCTGACGTTCAGCTACGGCGACAAACCGGTTCTGCGCGACGTGAACCTACGCGTGCCGACAGGCAGCAGCCTCGCGATCGTGGGCCCGACCGGATCGGGCAAAACGACCTTGGTCAATCTGATTCCGCGTGTATACGACGCCGACCCAGGCATGGTGCTGATCGATGGTCGGCCCATCCGCGACTATTCTTTGGAGTCGCTGCGCCGCAGCATCGGCTTCGTTCCCCAGGAGACTTTCCTGTTCAGCGACCGCATTCGCGAGAACATCGCTCTCGGAGTTGATTCGGCCGCCCACTCCGATATTCACGATGCCGCCGACGCCGCCAATATCGCTGTCGATATCGAAAGCTTCCCCGAGGGCTATGAAACTCTGGTCGGCGAGCGCGGCATCACGCTCTCCGGCGGGCAGAAGCAGCGTACCGCCATCGCTCGCGCGCTGATCCGCAATCCACGAATCCTGATCCTTGACGACGCACTCTCCAGCGTCGACACCCACACGGAAGACAAGATCCTCAACCACCTGCGCGACGTGATGGCAGGACGCACCACGATCTTCATCTCCCACCGCGTCTCCACCGTGCGCAATGCGGATCGCATTGCCGTGCTGCATGGCGGACGCATCGTCGAACTCGGCACCCACGACGAACTTCTGGCCTTGAACGGCTACTACAGCGACCTGTATAACAAGCAACTGCTGGAAGAAGAGTTGGCTGAGGTCCAGTAGCCCCGTTGACTTGCTGTTGACATCTGGGCTGGCTACTTCGTCTATACTCTCGGCAACTGGGGCAAAACGAAACTCTGCATGCAGCGCGTCGATTCGGAAGAAATCCTCGACTCCGATCAGTGTCCCGTACCCGATGCGGAGACCTCTCTGCGCGATTTGTGCCGGATCAATCGATGGTTCGGAGGCGTAGCCACCACTCGCAACCTGGTCGAGCGCGTCTCATCCTCCATTGGGCAAAAGCACTTCTCGCTGCTGGAGGTTGCATCCGGACATGGTGAAGTCCCGCGAGTAGCAGCCTCGCAGCTGGCTAAAAAGGGAATCACGCTGGATATCACCGATCTCGACCGCGTTCCTTCGCACCTGCGGAGAGGGCATCGTGCGCTGGTCGCCGATGCGCTGGCTCTTCCCTTCCGCGACGAGAGCTTCGACCTGGTAAGCTGCAGCCTCTTCGCGCATCATCTCGATCCTGAGAACTTAGCCCGGTTTATAGACGAAGCCTCTCGCGTCAGCCGTTGCGCAGTCTTGATCAACGACTTGATCCGCCATCCGTTACACCTCGCGCTGGTGTACGCGGGATTTCCCCTGATGCGGAGTCGTGTCTCTCGCTTCGATGGAGTCGCCTCGGTGCGGAGAGCGTATGTCCCCGAAGAAGTGCGGCGGATTCTGACCAATGGAACGAGAGCTGCCGAGAGTGTCGAGATCTCGACTCACTACCTCTTCCGCATGGGAGTCATCATCTGGAAAGATCGTCCCTCGCGGAAGGCTGAGTTCCAAACCCTCAACGCCTCAGCAGCTTAGTCGCCCCACAACTCATTACGCTCCACTCTTCGCCACTGCGGGCGTGCCCATCCTTTGGGTGAGGAAGCCGACAATGGCGCCGACCACGAAACCCGGCAGCATGATTTCCAGGTAGTGAGGCTTTCCCTTGCTGGCATCCATAACGGCCACAATGAAGGCGAAGAGCAATCCGAGCGAGGAACCGACTACGATTCCCCATCCCGTTGAGCGGACCTTGCGGGCGAACCAGCCGCTGAAGAGGCCGACCAGCATGCCTTTGAACGAAGACCCGATCATAATCCCGACGATCACCGGGCGAGTCTCCGGATAGAACAACGCAGTCGCACCATCAATTGCTCCCAGAATCAGCCCGAAGATCAACCCCACTACGATTTTGTTCACGAGATTTCCCTCCTGCCTAAGAATTCCAGATCGGCGGGAATTCCTTTAAAACTTTCGCAAGAAAAACAGCAAGAATTTCACGAGGGTGTAGGCGGCCACCAGCCAGAGCAGCACTGCGTTCCGCGAAGCGAACCTTCGCAGCCGGTGCCATATGGGCTCCGACCACGCTTCCACGGCAAGACCTTGCTCGAAACGATCGATATCAGCCAGAAACGCGGACACCGAGTCGTAACGCTGCCGGCGATCGGTACTCATCGCCTTTTCGGCAATCGCTGCGACTGCGGGAGAATCAGAAGCCGAAACGAGGAATTTCAGGAGTGCGCCCAATGCGTAGACATCGGAGAGTCGATCCATTGTGGACTCTGGAGCCCGGAAACCGGCGGTTCCCGCCACTGCGTCCACGCCCCAGTCCATCACGTAGACTTCGCCAAACTCGCCCACCATCACGTTCTGCGGCTTCAGGTCACGATGAATCACTCCTTGCGAGTGAGCGTACGCCAAAGCTTCTCCCACGCTCCGCAGCACCCGCAAGCGTTCGCTGAGTGTATGGGTGTCGGCAGCGTAGCGGTCTAAACGCGCTCCGCTCATCAATTTCATGGCGTAGAAGGAGCGGCCATCCGCCAGCGTGCCCGTTTCGAAGATAGGGACAATGCTGGGATGCTCCAGGCGGGCAATCAACTGCGCTTCGCCCGTGATCGGGACTTCCAACACTTTTAGAGCTACGCGGCGATCGAGTTCGCGGTCCCGGGCAGCGTAGACCACACCCATCCCGCCGCGCCCAATCTCGGACTCCAGTTCGTAGCGAGTTCCAGTCAAGTCCGGCAGCGCAATTACCTGGCGGAGATGATCGAGGACTGAATCGCTCACTTCCATAGTCGCCGCATCTCCTCGTGGAGTTCCCTCGCACCCGAAGTCGTGCCGCGCAACCGCTCGGTGATGAAAGCCCTTAACGTTCGACGCGCCCAGGCCAAGTGGTTGTTCACTGTGCTTTCAGGAATTCCGTATTTGACGGCCAGATCGGAGTACGAGAGTCGATCACGGTCAGAGAGGTCATAGTCCTCAAAAATGCTGAATTGCGCCCGCTTCCCAGTCTGTTCGCAGTGCGCTCGTAAATCATCCAGAGCCAAAAAGAACAGCTGGCGGCGCCACTCCCGGTCAAATTCGAGTTCTGGCGATTCCGTCGCGATCTCTTGATCCTCCACCGTCTCGAACTCGACTCCTCCGCCGCGTTTCTGCCGATTCTCGGCGCCGTGCTGGTTGGCAGCGTAACGTTCGACCGCCATGCGAATATAGGTCCGGAACGAGGCCTTGGTGGGATCGAAGCGCGGGAAGAAATCACGCTGCAGGGCAGATGCGAAAAAACCTTGGGTCAGATCCTTGGCATCTTCATTGGACTTTTGGAATTTGATGCGGATGAACCGGTACACCGGCTTCCAGTAGAGTGCGATGACCTTGTCCATGGCAGCCTCGGACAGTCCCGACGCCGCGGCCTCGATGAGGGACACATGGGTCGAAGGAAACCGGCCGTCCGGCCCGCCAATGGCTGTATCCGCATCCACTGCTGAACTCCTCGCTTGACCAATATACGCACAAGTAAAGTGGGGTGTAAAAATCGCTTTAAGGCTATAATTCGTCCCCGATTTGCGTCATCGACCCTGCTGGCATCCAGCCAGCACCGCCGGAGGCCTATGAAATCCACGATGATGTCCAGTCCGCTGCTGCTCGACAGCATGCTGGAGCGGGCGGGGAAACTGTTCCCCGACGTCGAGATTGTCTCCGCGCTTCCCAATTGCTCACTCCATCGATACACCTATCGTGATTTGCGGCGGCGTTCGCGGCAACTCTCTGCTGCTCTGTTGCACGCGGGCATCAAGCCCGGGGAACGTGTGGCCACCTTGATGTGGAATCAGCATGAGCACCTGGAAGCCTACTTCGGCGTGCCGGCTACCGGGGCGGTTCTGCACACTCTGAACTTACGATTGCATCCTGACGAACTTACCTACATCGCTAACCACGCCGAGGACCGCTTCCTGATTGTTGACGACACGCTGCTGGAACTCTTTGACAAGGTCCGCTCTCGCGCTCCCTTTGAGCGAGTGTTCGTGGTGGATCACGGCTGTGGCCACCTTCCCAGCCGGTGCGAGCCTTACGAAGCGTTCCTCGCGGAAGGAAGAGGCGAGCCGCAGTGTCCCGCGAAGACGGAAGACGATGCCGCTGCCATGTGTTATACGTCCGGCACAACCGGCAACCCGAAAGGTGTTGTCTACTCCCACCGAGCCATTGCGCTGCATTCCTTTGCAATCTCATTGCCTGACGGGTTTCACATCAGCTGCCACGATACGGTTCTGTACGCCATGTCGATGTTCCACGCAAACGCGTGGGGGCTGCCGTTTGCGGCCACGATGAACGGATGCAAGCAGGTCTTGCCGGGGCGAAACCTTCAGCCTGAAGCGCTGCTTGATCTGCTGCAAAACGAGCGGGTGACGCTGACCGGCGCTGTGCCCACGGTTTGGCTCGCGGTGATTAATGCGCTGGAGAGCCATCCTGGCCGCTGGAAGCTGCGGCCAAGTCTTCGCATCGTCTCCGCGGGTTCCGCCGTCCCCGAGTCTTTGTTCCGGCGTTTCGACAAGCTTGGTGTGCGAGTGATTCAACCCTGGGGTATGACCGAAACAACTCCGATTGCAACGGTTTCCGTTCCCAAGCCGCACATGAACGAGTGGTCGGAGGATGATCTCTACGTTCTGCGGGCCAAACAGGGTATGCCCTCACCTTTTATCGATATACGCGCTACCGGACTCGACGGAGAAGTACCGTGGGACGGCCAGACCGACGGGGAACTTGAGGTGCGTGGCCCGTGGGTCACTGACAGCTACTACCGCATGGACCGCGGTGATCGGTGGACAGCCGACGGATGGTTTCGCACAGGAGATGTCGCCACGATTGATGCGGAGGGATACGTCAAGATCACTGACCGCGTGAAAGACATGATCAAGTCAGGTGGCGAGTGGATCAGTTCGATCGACTTGGAGAACGCGATTGTCGGTCATGAAGCCGTGAAAGAAGCTGCGGTCATCGCCGTCCCGCATCCGAGGTGGCAGGAGCGCCCGCTGGCAGTGATCGTGTTGAAAGATGGGAACAGCGTAACCGAGGCTGAAATGCGCGCGTTTCTGGAGAAGCGATTTGCTCGCTGGCAGGTGCCGGATGCTTTTGTATTCGTGGAAGAACTTCCTCATACATCGACGGGGAAATTGCTGAAGACGAAGTTGCGAAAGGATTTTGGAAACTGGGTGTGGGATTCCGCAGCGCGAACGGAGCCACAACGACTTAAGGCTCCCACCCGCCGATCGTGAATAGGCTGGCTATCTGACAACCAGCACTTCTCTCACGTTGTCGCGGGCAAGGAAAAATTTGATCGAGGCGAAGTCGCGGAAGAGGGTTTCGATGTGGCGGTTGTTGAAGACTCGCTGCAGGCGGAAGCCGTCGATGATGGCGGTGTGAACCGCTCCAGTCGGCCCGCGGCGCGCCTCGCGACGCATTACGATCTTCTGCATCTCCAACGTGTCTTTACCGACGATGTGAAAGCGGTAGCAGGGAGAATCCGGCCCGGCGTCCTTGGTATGGAAGAACGCCAGCAGCATTCCGCCCGGCTTTAGCACGGACCACAGACGCCCCATGACTGGGCGCACCAGGCTCTCATCTAGATAGTCGGCTAAGTTCCAGCAGAGCACGACATCAAAGTGTGCGGCCGGATAGAGCAGGTTGTCGGCCAGAAATTTGCGGCTGTCGAGGGCTGCATTTCCCTGCTCGTCCTTGGTGACAAGGTGAGGTTCCGTCGAGGCCACCAGAAGGTCTTCGCTATAGATCTTGTGTGCGCGCCCGGTAAAGAAGGTGATATTGGTAGGCGAGGTCGAGCCCAGATCGAGCACGCACAACGGTGTCTCGGACTCCCACAGGCGCGCAAGTTCGCCGAGGCCGCTGGAGCGGCGGGTGAGCTTTTGCGGAACCTGTTGGGCCTCCGCCTGCGAGCCACTCGATGAGCCGCGAAAAAGCTTCATGAAATTATGCGTCACTGATGCCATCAGACCTGTTCTCGTACGTCCGAGGCAGCGAGTGCTCTGGGACTTGAAATTATCTTCGCAAGCAAAACTTTAACCTGCGCTGTGATCTGGAAGTAGTTACTTTCCTGCGGCCTTCTCGGCTTTGCCCGAGATGTCGACCTTGCCCTTCAAATACGCGCCTTCTTCAATTGAGATGCGCTGTGTAGTGATGTCTCCGGTGACCACGGCGGTTTTTCGCAATTCGACGCGGTCGCTGGCTTGCACGTTCCCCTCGAGCTTTCCCTGCACCACGACTCCCTTGGCTTCCACCGAAGCTTTCACCTGGCCATTCGGGCCCACGGTCAAGCTATGGCTCTTCAGCGAGATGCTGCCCTCTACTTGACCATCAACGTAAAGGTCTTCGCTGCCCGACAACTCACCTTTGATGACCACGGATTTGCCAATCTGCGCCAAGTCTGCCGACAACGGAGCACTCATGGATGTTTCTCCTTTTTAGGAAGCGGATACTGCTTACCGGAATTCTGGGAAGGCAGGTTTACCGGGACGACCGCCGCTGCATCGACTATACCCAAGTCTCGGAGTGGGCGGCAAGCCGCGGGAGCTCGCGTCTCACTAGAAGGTGCATAGAAGGTGCGTCTGCAACTTCTTGCAACCGATTGCTACACTAATCGTGCATGCTTATCCGGCGAAACAAACTCGCGGTTTGCATCATGATCTGCTGGATTGCCCCTGCCCTGCTTGATGGCCAGCAGGGACTGTCACAGATTTCTCCCAACGAACTGGTCCGCCAAACGGTAGCGCGGGAAGTGGCCGCGGCCGACCAGCCTTCGCAGAAGCAAATGTTCCGCTCCCGAAAACAGACACCCAAGGGATCACAGACCAGGCTTTACGTCGAAACCAAAGATGCCATGGCGGCGATGATGATTGCGATCAACGACCAGCCGCTCACTCCGCAGCAGCAACAATCCGAAACGGATCATTTGAACTGGCTGGCAGGCAATCCTGAACAGCTGCGAAAGAAACATGCGCGCGAGAAAGACGATGCCGACCGCACGCTTCGCATCGTAAAAGCCCTGCCCGATGCCTTTCGCTACAAATACGCAGGCACCGAGGCCGGCGGCCAGGACTTGGGGAAGGCTGGAGACGAACTGGTGAGATTGGAATTCACGCCCAATCCCGCCTATTCGCCTCCATCCAGAGTGGAGCAGGTGCTCGAGGGCATGCAAGGATACCTGCTGATCGATACCACCGCACATCGGATCGCGAGAATCGACGGCACCCTGTTTCGTGAAGTTTCGTTCGGGTGGGGACTCTTCGGTCACCTCGACAAGGGCGGGCACTTCCGCGTACAGCAGGCGGACGTCGGCGACGGAAACTGGGAGATCACCGCGATGAGCCTTCAGATCACAGGAAAGATTCTCTTGTTCAAAAGCCTCAGCATGATCTCGGACGAGAAGCTCAGCGACTTTCACGCTGTGCCCGACGACCTGACCTTCGCCAAAGCCGTGGACATTCTGAAGATCGAGCAAGAGAAGCTGGCGCACAATCACGAACCGGAGCCCGCGCCTCAGAAGAACGAATAAAGCAAGAGCGCAGTGCAAGGGCGCCCTGGAAGAGCGGCGCTTCAGCGCCGCGTAAAGGAAGGAAAAGAATTGGGGGCTTTAGCCCCCATCATCATTTCGGAAGATAGCTCGGAACCCTCAGGCCTTCAGCGTCTCTTTCCTCACCGTGAGCTTTTCGATCAAATCCGGCTTGACCCGGTAACCCTTTCCCACCTGGTCCGTGATGACGATCATCCCCTCGGGCGAGACTTCAATCTCCGGGTCAACGATGTCTTCCTTCCAATAGCGTTTGGACGCAGACACGTCTCCTGGCAAGCTAAAATTTTGCAGAGTTGAAAGTGCGATATTCTGCGCCCGCCCGATGCCGGTCTCGAGCATGCCTCCGCACCAAACGGGAATGTTGTGGGCGTGGCAGAGGTCGTGAATCTTCAGCGCCTCGGAGAATCCGCCCACGCGTCCCACTTTTACATTGATGATGCGGCAGGCGCCGGTTTCGACGGCAAAGGCAGCGCTGCGCACGCTGACAATTGATTCATCGAGGCAGATGGCGGTGCGCATTTCTTTCTGCAGACGCGCGTGATAGTAAATGTCATCGTTCCACAAGGGCTGCTCGATCATGAGCAGGTTAAACTGGTCGAACTTGCGCAGGTGCTCGATCTGATCGAGCGTGTAGGCAGAGTTCGCATCGCAGCTCAGGGTGATGTCGGCCCAGCGCGAGCGGATCCGTTCCAGCACGTTCAGATCCCAGCCGGGTTTGACCTTGACCTTGATGCGGCGATAACCCGCCGCGAGTTCAGTCTGAATCTTTTCGAGCAGTTGCTCTACGGAATCCTGAATCCCGATGGAAACGCCGCACGGGATTTCCCTTCGCGTTCCTCCCAGCAACTTCCATAGGGGCAGCTTTTTCTGGTTGGCCTCGGCGTCCCAAACGGCATTTTCCAGCGCCGCTTTAGCCATGCGATGCGAGCGAACTCGAGCAAAGAGAGCCGGGCATTCGCGTCCGGAATCGATCCGCTGCCCGAGCAGTGCCGGGATCAGATACTGCGTCAAGGTAGGCCAGGCGCTCTCAATCCATTCGCTGCTGTAAAACGGATCTTCCCCAACCACGCTCTCTCCCCAGCCGTCGATGCCCTCGCTGTGTACGGTGACGAGAAGAATGCGGCGATGGTAGAGACGGTGAAAGCTCGTCTCGAAAAAATGGACGAGCGGCATGTGGATCTCGCGCAGCGTGATGGCTTCGATTTTCATTGAGATTTGCTAAACCTAGTTCACCACGGAGGCACGGAGCCACGGAGAAAAAGAATTGCCTTGTTTTTCTCTGTGACTCCGTGCCTCCGTGGTGAAGATTACGCCTCTGATGCGTACGACCACTTCTCATCCCAACGGCCCAGCAAGAACTTGCCATTCCCCTCTGCGTCTCGCTCATACCCGAGAACGGCTAACCCGTGGCTGAAGGATCGTAAGAACTGCTCGCGGTTGCGCTCCTGCACCTGCTGCGCCTTGGCACGCGTCTCGGCAGCCGCTTTCCAGTCGTAGATCTGAGCTGGAACCGAGATCGAAGATTCCGCCTGAATTGCCGGATTCTTCCCCGCTTCCAGTAGCGTCTCAACGCGCTTCGATTTCAGCCACCACTCGGCAATCAGCCGATCGCTGGGTAGCCCGCCTTGCAGCGGAGACGACGTGATGCCGTACTGGTTGATGTTATAGCGGCGCGCAATCGCGCCCAGCCTCTCGAGGTTCAGATAGGCATTCTTGATTTCCAGAGGATCAAACGTCCACTCGATCAGCTCAATTCCGCGCGCCATCGCATCTTCCCGCTGCATGAGTTTGAGCCGCCGTCCCAGGCCACTGTTGCGATGATCTTTGCGCACCGCCAGCATGTGCGAGTGCAGATAGACGTGTCCAGTGCGCGTGCCGGGAACCGACAACGCAAACCCGACCATCACGTCGCCGTCGAACGCGCCCATGACCTGGCCGCCTACTTTATCGGCGACGACAAACATGCGCAGCGGGACGAGTTCGGCGTCGGTGAAATTCCAGACTTCCTTCTGCAAGGCAACGCAGGCGCGAAACTCCTCAATGCCGTGACATCGCCGGAGTTCGACGCTCGCCGTGCTCAAGCGCTCTTCTCCTGTGCGTCTCGTTCGTGAGCCTTGGCCTGTTGCCACAGCGATTCAAGTTCTTCCATAGGTGCGTCATCGGCCGAGCGTCCCGATTCATGGAGTCGCGCTTCCATCCATTGAAAGCGTCGCCGAAACTTATGATTGGTCTTGCGCAGAGCAGACTCTGGATCAACGGAGAGATACCGCGCGATGTTCACCAGGACGAAGAATAAATCACCGACTTCTTCCTCCAGCCGCGCTTGCAGCGGCTCTGGGACCACGGTGCGGCCCGACCCGGCAATGCCTCGTCCCTGGGGACGCGGTCCCGGTGCGGGAAACTCTTTTAGGTGCTCGCGCAATTCCTCGGTTTCTTCGTGCAGCTTGTCGAAGAGTCCCTCAACATCGGGCCAATCGAATCCAACCTGTGCCGCGCGCGAACTGAGCTTCTGCGCCTCGAGCAGCGAAGGCATCTTCGAAGAGACCCCCGCAAGGATCGAACGCTTTTCCGGCTTGGCGGCGCCTTCAGCGCGTCCATCTTTCTGCTTCCTCTCCTCGTGCTTTAAAGCTTCCCAATTGCGCTTCACCTCGTCGGAGGTATCCGCCTTCACGTCGCCGAACACATGCGGATGCCGGTTGATCAGCTTGCTGGAAAGCCGGTCGAGAACATCGTCAATTGAGAACGACGACTGTTCCTGCGCCATCTCGGCATAGAAGAGCACTTGCAGCAGCAGGTCGCCGAGTTCCCCAGCGAGCTCGGGCCAGTCGCGATTATCAATCGCTTCCAAAACCTCGTAGGTCTCTTCCAGCGTATAGGGCTTGATGGAATCAAAGGTCTGTTCGCGATCCCAGGGGCAGCCGCCGGGAGCCCTTAGACGTTCCATGATGGCGACCGCTCGTTCGAAACGCTCTCCTGTAGTGGGCATTCGGCAACCAATGTAAATGACAGCGGAGCCACGAAGCAACGCACGCGAATTCTGCTGGGAAACCAACGAATCCGGCGCTACGACGTTACTTTCGGTATCATTTCAGGGGATGGTTTTGCGCCAGGGTCGGGTGGACTATCGTCACCTTCATCTTGTTGGCGTGAGAGCGCAAAATGAACACAGGTGAGCGTGTTCTTCTGGCGCAGCGAGCTCCATATCGGTTTGGTCGTCAGTATCTGACGTAAATACATGACCTTAGCCATAAAACCTCGATCCTCGCTGGAGGGCCAACACTTTCAGGTGGTGGTCATCGGCGGCGGCATCAATGGAGTGGCAATCGCCCGTGAGTGTGCCCGCGCCGGCAAACGCACTCTGCTGCTCGAGCAGAATGATTTCGCCTCCGGCGTCACCAGCCGGTCTACTCGCATCATTCATGGCGGCCTGCGCTACCTTGAGCATGGTGAACTTGATCTGGTGCGCGAATCGGTTCGCGAGCGCGAACGCCTGCTCCGGGAACGCTCTCACCTGGTACATCCCATCCATTTCCTCTTTCTCTTGAACGAGAACAGCCAGCGCAGCGCCATGAAGGTGCGCGCCGGCCTCTGGCTCTACCAGCGCATGGCCAAAAAGAAGTCTCCCGATCTGAGCGAGATGGAGATGGCTCGGGTGCAGCGCTCGCTCGACGCCGGCCACCAGTGGTTGATGCTCAACTTCGAGGACGCCCAATGCGAGTTTCCCGAGCGCCTGGTAGCCGAGTGGATGCTGGAAGCCGCGGCAACCGGCGCGGTGGTCCGCAATCATTGTGAAGTGCTGGCCGTCGATATCGGTCAGGGCCGCGCCCGGGGCGTGCTCTTCAGGGACCGCACCACAGGAAAGGATCAACGCGTCGACGCCAGCTGGATTATCAACTGCACCGGTCCCTGGGCCGATCGCATCTGCCAGCGCTCGACGGTGCGCATGAAGAAGCCGATGCTCGGCGGCGTGCGCGGATCGCATATCGTTCTCCCAAGATTCTCTGGAGCTCCCACCGCCGCCCTCTACACCGAAGCCCCCGACGGACGCCCCGTCTTTGTTGTGCCCTGGAACGAACAGATTCTTGTCGGCACCACCGAAGTGCCGGATACGGGTGATCCTGCAAAGGCCACCGCTTCTCAGCAGGAAATCGAATACTTGCTGCAAACCGCTGCTGCCTTGTTCCCCAAGGCAAAGCTTTCAGCGCATGACATCAAGTACGCCTTCGCAGGCATCCGACCGCTGCCGAACTCGCCAAGCGACAAGCCGTCTGCCGTAACCCGGCGTCATTTCCTGCATGACCACAGTGACGAAGGCGCCTCGCGCATGATCTCCGTGATCGGCGGTAAGCTCACCACCGCCGCTTCCCTGGCCCGCGAGTGTGCGCGCAAGATTGGCATCCCGGTCGAAGAGCCCAAGGCGGTCACGATAGGTCCGGGCAGCTCGCTTGATCCTCTACTCGATCAGGAGGTCATCGAAATCGCCCGCGCCGGTTCGGTCAGCGAAGAAACCGCCCGCGGCATGATGGAGTGGCACGGCCAGAATGCCATGGATATCGCCCGCATGGCCCTGGTCGGCGCCGATCTCCGCGCGCCGATCTGTCCGCACACCTCTCACATTGTGGCGGAAGTCGTCGAGGCCTACCGGAACGAATACGCCGTCACTCTGGGCGACGTGCTGCTGAGGCGCGTGCCCGTTGCGCTGGGTGCTTGCTGGTCCGAATCCTGCAGCCGCGAAGCAGCCCTCCGCATTGGCGCTGTCATGGGATGGAAAGAACAGGAGTTCGGAGCCAACCTGGAGCAGTTTGAAACCGAGCGCGCCGCCTTCCTGCAGCGCCCCGCCCGCACCGGATCCGCCCTGGAAGCCGCCGCGGATTAGTCGAACTCATCACACAATTGATTTTGGAAGTGTGCCTTTTTAGCCGCGCCGTCCAGCGCTTGAAAAGGACGCGGCCTTCAGACGCTGAGAAGCAGTGCGGTTTAGCGAATGGCTAAACCGCCTCAGCGCCTGTTCATCAGCTCGGAGATGCTGTTGGTGTGCGGAAGAAAAGGCGCCATTAAAGGTGCTGCTGCGAACTGCCGACAGATGATACGTGCCGCGTACAAAAACGCTCGTTTGGAGGCAACCGTGAGTTGGTTAGATTGGGACATGTCCTATAGCGTTAAAGTCAAGAAGTGCGACGACGATCACAGAAAGCTGTTCTCGCTCATCAAAGCTTTGCATGAGGCAATGAAAGCCGGTAAAGGTGCGCAGGTGCTCCAACAGATCCTGAAGGAACTCGCGGACTACACGAAGTATCACTTCTCGGGAGAAGAAGAGATGCTAGCGAAAACCAACTATCCCGGGCTTGGCTCACATCGTGCCCAGCACCAGCAGTTCGTCAAGAAGGTGGAAGAATTTCGGCAAGATGCCGCGGCAGGCAAGCTGGCACAAACAATTGCCGTGTCGACCTTCCTGAATGATTGGCTGGTCAATCATATCAAGCGGACTGACCAACAATATTCTGAGCACCTGAACGCTAACGGCATTTCTTAGCACTCGGATGGACCGGCTGAAGGCAGCGCCCGTCTTCTCACTGAGAAGCGACGGCGGCGCCAACTCGTTGGAGAGCCGAGACCCCGGCGGGCCCGTACGACATTATTTTGTGCGTGTGTGCCGGTTATTTGGCGCACTACATCTCGGTTTCACTCAACGATCAACCCCCACACCGCTGATCCCATTAATCGGTCAACCTCCCCCCGCTACTTAACCTTTGCGCCCTGCCACGTGGAATCTATCTGGATGCTGCACCCCGAAGGTTGCGGTTGCCGCGACTTCTTCAAGTCCAGCCACTCCTCGTACTCGATCTTTTTGGCAGATGACATTTCCACTCGATACTGACCCTTCTTGAGACTAATGATCACGTAGAAGTACAAAATCCCTGAGTCAAGATGGCCGTCGACCGCCACGGCGAACTCAAGCATCTTTCGCTCTGTCGTCCATTTCTCCGGGGGTTCCATGCTGCCGTATGTTGGGATATCAATCCAATTTGGAGTTTCGGACATTGCGTCGTCGAACCAATCGAAGTCCGCCGGTTGATTCGCATTGAATCCAGATTCGCCCATCAGGGACCAAATCCTCATTCGCCTCCAGGTGATGGCCTTGTCCGTCACGTCACGCCCGTTTTTCTTCACGGTGATCGAGCTATTGCCGTGCACCATGTATTCGTTAGTTTTGTAAACTGAAAAAAAATTGCTCAGATAGCGTCGTCCCTGGCCTCTGGGGACTCGCGCGCTGAAGTTTGTATTGGTCGGGTTGTATTCGAGAACATAATCATCCGCTGAGAAATCGCCCATGCGTGTCTCCTCTTACCTGGCCTGGGGATGGCGGCCCACAGTATACGGTGGCGCTCAGGCCCGCACAAATCAGCCAGGGATGTTTTATGTCCTGAGTTGCTGGGAACAACTCGCACACAGAGTGGCTTCACGCTTGTAGGCCCCGCTCACTTGCGAGAAGTTTTTTCTGCCGTAAGCGGCACAGAGAGCATAGGGGCGCCTGGCTGGTTACCAAAGATTGGACACGACCGTGAGTCATCTGGGAATGGCCCTGTTCCCCCTCTAAACTGTCGCCGACACAGCTGGATTTCTGCGTCTGAGGGCAGTGCGATGTTAATTCCCATCAAGCACGAAAACATGGCGGCCCGCCGCTGGCCGGTTGTCACGCTGGCCCTGATAGCCATCAACACGATTGTTTTTCTTTTTACCACGATGTCGATGAGCGACGAGGGGCCCCAGTTGGGCGAGGTGAAGTCTGACATCCTGATCCTGGCCGCCCTGCACCCGGAACTGAAGATGCACCCAGAAGAAGAGCGGCTGGTCGATGGGTTCAAGAAGAGCCATCCAGATCAGTGGAAGCAGGTGCAGAGCCCCTACCGTGACGTCATCAACGCCTACGACGCCAAGATCAAGCTGATGGAGGACCCGGAGAAGCTTCAAGAGGAGATGGATTCTCTGAACGAGCAGTACGTAAAACTCTCGTCGACTTCCATCACCGAGCAATACGCATTTATTCCCGCGCATCCCAGCGCCCTTAGCTATCTGACCGCCAATTTCTTGCACGGCGGCTGGATGCACCTGATCGGCAACATGTGGTTTCTCTGGCTAGCAGGATTCGTGCTGGAAGATGTCTGGGGACGCTGGCTGTACTCGGCGTTCTACCTGATCGCGGGCGCGGCGGCGCTACAGTTCCACGCCTGGCTCAACCCGGGCAGCATTACCCCTACTCTTGGCGCATCGGGAGCCGTGGCCGCGTTGATGGGAGCGTTCCTAGTGCGCTTCCTCAAGATGAAGATCGAAATGGCATGGATCTGGTGGTTCAGCCCGATCCGCCTGCTACGAACCGGCAATCCCTTCCGTATGTTTCGTTTCAAGGCCGCCGCGTACTGGCTACTGCCCCTCTGGCTTGGAGTCGAAGTTCTCTATGGCGCGCTATTCGGCTCCATGAGCAGCGTGGCGCATTGGGCGCACGTCGGCGGATTTGTCTTCGGAGCGCTGGCGGCGGTTGCGATTCGCTATTCCGGCATCGAGCAGAAAGCCAACAAGGCCATCGAAGAGGACCTCGCGTGGACCAACGACGCCGAGCTCGAGCAAGCCAGCTCGATGATGGAGCACGGCCAACTCTCCGAGGCCCAGACTCTGCTGACCAGCTACGTCGCCGCAAATCCGAATTCGCTGGATGCATGGGCCCTGCTGCGCCAAATTTACACCCGCCAGAGTGATACGAAATCGTATCTTGATGCGACCGTCAAGACCTGCGGACTGCACTTGAAAGCGCACCAGATCGAAGCGGCGTTTCAGGATTACGCCGAATTCATCGACAATGGCGGCAGCAAGATGCCCACCACGACCTGGCTCGAACTGTGCAAGGGCGCCGAAGAGATGCAGGAGTTCGAGCGGGCTCTCTCCGAGTATCAGGAACTTGCAAAGGCGTACCCCGCTGAACGGCAATCGTTGACTGCCCAGCTCAGCGCCGCAAGGCTGTGCCTGAAGAAGTTGAACCGTCCTAAAGACGCTCTGGCAATTTATCAGGCGGCCGCGGTATCACCCATCCCTCATCTCGACTGGGAGACGCTGATTCAGGCCGGCATCAAAGAGGCGAAAGCGGCTCTCTCGTCAGGAAACGCGATCGCTGCCGGCGCGCAGTAAAAAGTCAGCCCCACGATCAAGCGGAGAATTGGGTTTCTGACGAAAGCGATGGATCACGATTCATCGCTGGATGCGGACGGCCACGCTCGGCTGTCGAGCATCGGAGATTTCACAATCTAACTCAGGGCAGGTCGATGCGCCGGAGGAGCTGTTGAAATCGCTGATCTGAGCGATAGCGATCAAAGATCGGATCGACGGCGATGTATTCCATCCAGACGGCGCGATCGCCATACGCGGCTTGCAGCCATTTGAACGTGTCTTCGTCACTTTTCAGCGCTGCGTAGATCTGAGCCAACCCGTAGGGCGAAACGTAACGCTTTCTCGAGATTGTTTCCAGTTCGTGTGCGATTCCGAGTGCTTCACGCTTCCGACCTGCCGCTGCAAGAGCTACCGCGACTTGTGCCGTGTAAAGTGGGCTCCCCCCTGACAGACGCGCAGCCGCCTTCAGCTCACTAACCCCCTCGCTGCGCAAGCCTGCTTGAACGTAGCCCTCGCCGAGCAGAAGGTGCGCAGCTGCGAAGTTCGAATCCAGCTCAACAGAGTTCCGAGCTTGTTCGACTGCGCGGGAGTAGTCACGTGCCTGGTAGTGGCGGAGTGCCACCCATGTGCTGATCATGAGATTAAGTGGATCGAGTTCCAATGCACGGTTGGCTTCGGCAAGTGCTTCGTCGTGACGACGCTTAATGGAAAGATAGTCTCCGTACCAGTGGTGCGCATTGGCGTATTGAGGATCCAACTCCAGAGCACGCCTGAACTCGGACTCCGCTCCAGCCCAATCCCAACGATGGCTAAGCACAAGGCCCAGGGAGGCGTGGGCTTCAGCCGATTGTGGATCGATCTCGAGCGCTTTGCGAGCGGCCGCGTAAGCCTTCGGAAGTGCGTCGGCCGGGGACTTGAACCCGTGCCACGTGAGTCCGCTGTTGCAATCGGCCAGCCCGGAATATGCCGCGGCATAGGTTGGATCGCTGTCAATGGCCTGCTGAAAATAAAGCTCCGCCTTTTGCATGCCGTCGGCGGTTCGCTTGTTCCAGTAGTACCGCCCTTTCAAATACGCCTCGTATGCTTCAGGCCTTGTTCGTCTTGGATTTGCTAATCGAGTTTTCTGCTCTTCCGTGAGGGCGATGTGTATTTGGCCTGCGATGCTCTGCACAACGGAATCCTGCACAGCCAGCAGATCTTTGAGTTCGCGGTCGTAACTCTCGGTCCAGAGGTCTGTCTGATTTTGTGCCTGGATGAGCTGAACCGTGATGCGTACACGGTCCGACCACCGACGAACGCTGCCTTGGACCAGATAGTCCGCGTTCAGCTCTTTACCGATCTCCTTTGCAGCCAGCTTGCTGCCTTTGTACTTGGCAACAGAACTGCGGGCTACTACGGTCATTTGATCCCGATTCAGCTTTCCGACTTGGGTGATCATTTCTTCAGTCAGGCCGTCACTGAAGAATTCCTGGTCAGGGTCGCGGCTCAAGTTCTCGAACGGCAGGACAGCGAGGACGATCTTGCCATGGGAATATGTGGGCGGGCTCGATGCTCGTCGCCAGGCCAGGAATGACAGAAGGAACACGACTAGGAGCAACGCCAATGCTCCGACAAAAAGCCACCTATGGACCTTCCGACTCGCCGGTCCATGAGCGGTTCCGGCATGCGTCGCCGGCTCTGCCCTGCGATCTTGATCTGGCTCCACCAAACGCAGTCTGCGTGCTTCCAGCCAGCCGTCGAGTTCCGACACGAAATCCCGGTCGCTGGTGCGGACAACAGATGCCTCTGGTTCGGAAGCTGCGTTCGCCTCTTTGGGAGTAATGACCTGCGCGATGAAGCGATACCCCTGCCCGGTCACGGTCTGTATGAATCGCGGGGTCTCGGCGTCATCCTTCAGGACGTGACGAAGCTTGCGGATCGCGCCCCGGATACTGTTGTCGGTATCCAGGAAAACACCCCGGCCCCAAACCCTGGAAACGATTTGATCCCTGGTAACAATCTCGTCCCGGTGCTCAAGCAGAAGGAGAAGGATCTCGAACGGGATGCGCTCCAGCTTCAGCACACGACTGCCAAGGCGCAGCCTCGGGGGACGCAGATCAAGCTCGTAGCCTTCGCCGAACCGGATCGGTTGCTCCACCCCAGTTGGCTCGGAAGCCATGGCGCACACCCCATGGAAGAGAAACGATTCTACACCACACCGGCAACACCGTCATAAGTGCAAACCCAGCTTGTATTTAGAGCGACACAAAACATAACGCCGCGACACACTCTCCGATATGGACAACAAGGTCCGCTGCCGCAAATATGCCGATCACCACTGACCGAAAGCCAGTGAAGTATCAGGAGGAAGCACAATGAAGAGGATACATGGCGACACGAAGAAGCGGGCTCTCGGGCTAT
This sequence comes from Terriglobia bacterium, assembly GCA_020073385.1. Classification (GTDB taxonomy): domain Bacteria; phylum Acidobacteriota; class Terriglobia; order Terriglobales; family Acidobacteriaceae; genus Sulfotelmatobacter. The sequence goes on from JAIQFH010000018.1 coordinate 75,597, forward strand.
GCATGTTGATCGCGACTCTATTCGGGTCTGCCGTCGCAAAAGCCGACGTCGTTTTGGACTGGAACGCGATCGCGGTTAACACGGCGATCGCGAACAAACAAAACCCATTCGCCCAGGCACGATCCGCAGCGATAGTACAACTCGCGGTATTCGAATCCGTGAACGCCATCACTGGCGAGTATCATCCTTATCTCGGAACGATCGTAGCACCCCCAGGTGCATCCCCTGACGCTGCAGCCATCCAGGCTGCCTATCGCGTGCTTAGCACCTATTTTCCTGCCAGCGCCTCGACCCTTGATGCAGAACGCGCGAACTCGCTGGCGTCTATACCGGACGGCCAAGCCAAGACCGACGGCATTGCCACGGGTGAAGCCGCAGCGTTGGCCATGATCGCTCTGCGTGCGAACGACGGATCGTCGCCTCCGCAATTCAAGATACCGGGGCCGCTGGTTCCGGGGGAATGGCAGGCCACCGCGAGTTGTCCAATTGTGGATGGAATCGCAGTCGGAATCGCGTTTCAATGGCAGAACGTAACTCCGTTCGGCATCCCGAGTGCTAGTGAGTTTCTGCTCGATCCGCCGCCAGCGCTCGCGAGTCGCGAATACGCGAAAACCTACAACGAAGTGATGAGGGTGGGAAGCATCGACAGTACAGAGCGACCACAAGATCGCGCTAATGTCGCGCTTTTCTATGCGGCGTCTTCGCCAACTCAGGTCTTCAATCAGGCCGTCCAGCAGGTTGCACAGGAACAGTGGCATTCGCTATCCGAAAATGCTCGGGCTCTGGCCGTAGTGAACATGGCGATGAATGACAGCTTGGTCGCTTCATTCCTCAATAAGTATCACTACAATTTCTGGCGGCCTGAAACAGCAATCCACGCTGGTGATGCAGACGGTAATCCAAAAACCGATCCTGATCCCAGCTTTGTGCCCTTCGTCACGACTCCATGTTTTCCGAGTTATCCATCCAACCACGGCAGCGCAGCCAATGGCGCCGCAGAGATTCTGAGGCGCATATACGGCGAAGGCGGCCATTTCATTACCTTGTCAAATCCCGCCGTGCCCGACATCGTATTGCAATACACGACGTTCAAGCAGATTACCGACGACATTTCCGACGCACGTGTTTACGGTGGGATACATTTTCGAACCGATCAGGTCGCAGGCGAGCGCCTGGGAAAGGCTATAGGAAAGGCCGTGTACAAGCACAACTTACGTCGCATGCACGATGACGACTGAGCTCAGATCGAGTGCGATTCGCCATTCGAGTGTTGCGGTCTGCTGATGTGCGGCTGTGGCGCGCGAATGGCGAGTTCGCGCTTGTGGCCTTTAGAGACTGCATTGAACCTACGCGGTCGAACAAGCACCACTAAAACTCCACCCGCGTGGCGGCGGAATGTGAAAGCTCGGCATAGCAATGCCGGGTAAGCTGGGATAGAAAGTCCAGAGTCCCGTAGGGACGGCCCGCTCTTCGTCGCTCTGTTCACTCTTCTTCGGATCTTCCATCGCCGCGACTCCTCGCTGACAAAGTCCGGCAGAGAAGATCCGTATCATCCGAGATGATGCCCTCAACGCCAAGGTCAGCCCAGCGCTCCATGTCTGCCCGCGCATTGACCGTCCAGACGAGAATTTTCTTTCCGGCTCCCTTTATTTTGCGAATCAACTCTGCGTCAACCAATGCGTGGTGGGGAATCACATACTGGACCGGAAGTTCGCCCCAAAGGCGGAGTTGAGTCGTGAACTCACAGATCAGACCGAGGGGAACGGTGGCGTCCAGGGCATGCACCGATTTGAGCACTCCGGGCTGAAAAGAGGAGACCACGAATCCCAGGCGCGGCTTGTGTCTCAGGAACAGGTCGAGCGTAATTCTCTCCAGCCCCTTAACCTTCAACTCGATGTCGAGAAAGGAATCGCGGTAGCGCTGGAGCACATCCCGCAGCCGTGGCAACCGGGAAAGCTGCTTCGCTGGTGTGCGTGAAACCTCGTACCCGGAGACCTTCGCGTCGTGGCAAACCACAGCCTCTTCATCCTCGGTGAGACGTACATCAAATTCAAATCCGTCGCACCCGTCCGCTATGGCGCGATCGAATGACTCCAGCGTGTTCTCAGGAATGGATCGGACGGCGCGCGCCCCGCGATGCCCGAGCAGCAGCGGACGAATGGGTACCGGCATGAATCAGTCGAGATCGAAGTCGCGAATCGGCTTGCCCGTGTCGGGAGTCTCTTTCGCTTTCTTGACCGCTTCTTGGAACTTCTTCTCGAGCAGGTCAGAGGCGTGCTTCTGCGCCTCTACTGACTGCTGAAAAATCGACTCCCGCCGGCTGTCCTGCTCGCGCATGGCCTTCGCCGCAGCTTCCATATCGGCGAAAGTCTTCGGCTTCACCGCTGGCGTGTGAGCGATGACGGAGGCGGTCTCGGTGTCGATCTTCAGCACCGCACTGCAGCACGGACAAGTCACTTCAAAATTGGACGGTTTCTTGGTCATTCAAGCGAATCATACCGCAAAACCGCTTGAATGGGGCAACCACAGCACCGCCACCATCCGCGGGGCAAATTGAAATTGATTTTCACTCCTAAATCACTGATCCGCATGAGCTTGCTACGTACTTATTGTTGTGTACGTACAAATCCGTAAGGAAAATGTTCCTTCGGGAACATCTGTGGAAATCTCCCGGCCCGTGACGGCTAAATCCTTCTAATGCTTCAGCTTGATGGGGAAAATGTGGAAGACGTTGAGCATCTCCCAACCCAGCAGGAAGACCGAGACCACGACGACCATCACGGCCAAGAACTCCCCGAATGTCATGCGGCGGCGTCCCGGCTCCATGCGCCGGGTGGCGAGGCTCAGAATGTTCAGCGTGGCGAAGCCGAACACCACCGCCCAGAGAATGTTGTAGATGTCCTGCCGCGGTTCGCGCGAGAAGAAGGCCACCGCCACACCCAGCACCATGGCAGCCGAAGCGCGCGCCATGGGATATATCGCCACCACCGCGCGCGTGGTTCGAGCAAACCCTGAGACCAATGCGGACACAGCCATTGCCATCGGATCGAGCGTCAGACCTACTTCAGAATGGTAGAGCACTCGATATTACAACGTCATCGCCACCGACCGTCAATCGGTCTCCCGGCGCGCACACATCGCAGGCGTTGGGTAATATGGATTCATGGCGAAACGCCGTTTCATCTTCTTCGACGTGGGCAACACGCTCCTCTTCCCTAACCGCGCGCGCGTGCTGGCGCCGATCGCAGCCGAAAAGCATCCCAGCCTTGAGGCGTGGCAGGCGCTCGAGCGCCGCACGAAACAGGAATTCGATCAAGGCTTGATCAGCGGCAAAGTAGATCACGGTTTCTGGTGGACGTTTCACACTCACCTGCTGCATCAACTGAATGCGTTCGACGAGAGCGTGCGCGACACGCTGGTTGAGAACACGCAGAACTCTGCCAATTGGGACCAGATCCTGCCGGGCACACGTGAGGCGCTGGAGCGAATTCGCGAGCGGTACCCGATCGCAGTCATCTCGAACGCCGATGGCCGCATCGACGCCGTGCTTGGCCGCTGCGGCATCTGCGACTGCTTCGCCAGCATCACCGACTCGGGCAACGTCGGGCACGAGAAACCGCACCCCGCGATCTTTGCGGCGGCGCTCGAAGAGATGAAGGCAGATCCCGCAGAGAGCCTCTACGTTGGCGACGTATACTCGGTGGACTACATTGGAGCTCGCAAAGCGGGAATGGACGCTGTGCTCTTCGATGTTTCTGGGGCGTATCGGCAGCGCGAGCTGCCACGCGTGGAATCACTGGTAGAACTGGAAAACTGGCTGACGAAGTAGCTGGGGTTCACCAAAAAAGAGTGGGGTTGTCATGTTTAATGAGGCGCGAATCTTTTTGTTTCTTACGGCGGCCGTGTTGCTGGCCGTTGCTCCTGGGCCCGGCATGCTCTACGTTCTTGCGCGCAGTCTGGCTGGCGGAAAGCGCGAGGGCGTGCTGTCAGCGCTTGGAACGTTTCTGGGCGGCATGGTTCACGTGTTCGCCGCCGCCCTAGGCATATCCATCATTCTTGCCAAGTCCGCCGTGGCCTTTGCGACCGTGAAGTATGTCGGCGCAGCCTATCTCTGCTTCCTTGGCGTGAGGATGATTCTCGACGCTCGCAAGGACCGGAGCGGTGGCGACTTGATTCCGCAGGATGTAAAGGCCACCCGCAATCCGCTTTGGCAGGGCGTCGCGACGGAAGTGCTCAATCCAAAGACGGCTCTGTTTTTTCTGTCGTTCATACCGCAATTCGTGGTTCGCGGAAGCGGACACGTCTTTTTGCAGTTCGTGACTCTGGGAACGATCTCGGTTGTGCTGAATACGACCGCAGACCTGATCGTGATTATGCTGGCGGGGCCGCTGGGCGAGCGTATTCGAGCCTCGGCCACGTTCCGGCGCCGGCAGCGAACCGTTACCGGGGCCATCATGATTGGGCTGGGCACTTACCTGGCAACTAGCGAGAGCACGTAGCGCTACCGGCGCTACCTGTATGCGAAACCAACATCGCGAGTGACTCTCGCGGAACTACAGTTCGACGATCTGGTGGTCGTGACAACTGGAGTTGATGGTGTCGAACAACTGATGCAGGAGTTCGTTGCCGTAACGCGCCAGGAAGTAAATGCCGCCAAGGGTGCGCTCCTGAAGGCCCTTGTTCGGATAGAGGGCCTGACTGAGTCCTTCGGAGTGACGGCTTACCAGTTCGCCCTTCAGCGCTTCGGCGCGCGCCGCCTGCGCGTAGAGCTTTTCGAGTTGATGCTGCATTTTCGAGTGGCAGGTTTCGGCGGCGTCGACCAGCGTCCTGTCGAGCTTCTCCAACTCACTCTTCACCACAGAGAAATTCTCTTCGAAGGCCCTCTTCGCCGCCTCAAAAGCCGCCTGGAGATCGCGTGGCAACTGCTTGGCCGCGATCCGCTGGCGCAGAGCTTCAGGCCCCTCGAACACATCTGCAATTGTTAACTCATGCTTCTCGAGCAAGCGTTGCGCCTTCGGTTCCACGATGGTGGCGGAGAAGCGCGGCAGGATCGGAGTCACATGGCCGAGAAGCGAGTCGTACACCACTCCGGCTTGAGCGAAGTAGGCCGCCTCGGCCGCGCCGCCGGTGTAGGCCAGCGTGGGCAGCAGAAAATCCTGCATGATGGGGCGCAAGAGCACGTTGGGGCTGAATCGCTCTGGGTGCGAATCGAGTTCCGCAAGCAGTTGCGACTGCGAAAGCTTCTCAGCTGCAGCCTCGCCGTCGATGACAAATTCGGTTGCGTCTCCGCTCGTTCGTCGCGAGATGGGTGTGCGGGCGCCTTGCCGGGTTGTGAACAACAGCACCGAAGACTCGGTGACCTTCACTTGCTGGTGATAGCCTGCGGCTTCAAGTTCTTTGCCGCGGTCAAGAAGCCTGGCCGCAAGTTCGCCCGCGCGTTCTATTGCAGCACGATAGATTGGTTCCGCGACGCGCGCGAATTCCGGGTCCGAGGGATCGAGCAGAATAACGCCCCAGTCGGCGAAGATGCGGGCATAGAGCCGCGCGAAAGCGCTGCCCAGAGTCTCGCCGGGGCGGTATGAATCGCGCAGAATCTGCGTTGCTTCCGTGTCGCCAAGCAATGCGGCGGCTCGCTCGACTACGGGATTGATTTCGTCGCCGAAGCGAATGGAACTGACGGGTGCGCCCGGTGCGTCTTTGCTGGGAGTAGCGAGGACCTCGAGAGTGCCATCGGCTGCGGGAAGCGAGGTGTGATTCACCTCAGCCAGATCGTGGTCGTAGGTAGCGAGCCAGAAGACAGGAACGGCGTCGACTCCGGCGGCAGTCGCTTCACTGGCCAGTTTCACCGCACTGAGAGCTTTGTAGAGGGAGAACGTGGGTCCGCCGAAGAGTCCGACCTGCTGTCCGGTAACGATGGCGGCGGCGCCCTTGCGCAGGCGGTCCAGATTGGCGAGCGTCTTTTCCGAGGCGTTCCAGGAGCGGTTCTGCCGCTCGAGAATGGCGGTCACCTGCTCGCGGCGCGAGGCTGCATAGGAAATCTGTCCCGCTTCTTTTTTCAGCCATTCATGGAAGTATGGGGAACAAGGGTAAAAAGCTTTAACTTGGGGAGCGTAGGCGAGGAGGTCCAGGAAAAGGCGCGTGGTATGCGGGATTTGCGAGAATGGGAGACAGTGGGCCTTCACCGACAACGCTCCTGACGACATGGTTTCGAGGTCTTTGTTTGGACGCGTGAAGTCATATTTTGAGAGCAGCGGCGATGCATTCGCGCGGTCTTAGCCCGCGCACACCGGACCGTTCTTGCTTGAGATGCCTGAAATGAGCGCAAGATGCAAGATAATGGAAGCGAGATCATAAACCACGAAGGGCACGAAGTACCACGAAGGAAAGACAAATGAGCCTGGCTATCAATCCACTGGAAATCGTTGTTCCTGTGACATTGGAGGGATCGGTCGTTCGGCTGGAACCCATCCGCCGCGAGCACGCGGAATTGTTCTGGGAAGTTGCGAAGGACGATTTGGAAGACATTTTCCGATGGATTCCGTATGCGATGAAGACTCGGGAGGACTTCCGGACGCTCATCGACAAGGCGTTCGCGGAACAGGAGCGCGGAGAGTCGGTGGTATTCGCCACGGTGGAACGCGGCTCGGGACGGGTGGTGGGCAGCACGCGGTTTATGAATATCGATCGCGCCAACCGGCGCGTCGAAATCGGATCGACCTGGATCGCTCCCGCGTGGCAACGGACGGCTGTGAATACCGAAGCAAAATATCTCATGCTGCGGCACGCTTTTGAGGTGTGGGGATGCATGCGGGTGGAATTGAAGACCGATGCGTTGAATCAGAAATCACGCAGTGCGATCCTGCGGATCGGGGCGAAGGAAGAGGGGACATTGCGGCGGCACTTGGTGACGTGGACAGGGCGCGTGCGGGACACGGTTTACTTCAGCATTCTCGATGATGAGTGGGCAGATTCGAAATCCGCGTTGGAATCGAGATTGGTGGGCGATAGGCAGGCTTGAGTTTAGGGAACGACTGCAAGCGAAACCAGTCGGGGGAGAGTGTATCGAAATCCCACCCTTCGAAAAGTGCGAAGGGTGAGCCACCCATGAGCACGATGGTGATTTTTCAACAACGACAGAACCCCAACTGAGAATGGCCCTACGTTGGGTTCGCCCCAGAAAATCAAGGCATGGAGCCATGCCGTTGCCGGTTACGTCAGTAATCCAATCTGACCGCAAACTGGTTCCATTTGATCATTCGCGGTCATCTCATAAGTGTGGAGTTTGATATGCAATTACTGCGCTCGTTGCTAACGTCCCTTTTAAAGATGATCCCCGACCCTGACAGTGCGACGACATCGAAAGTTGTCGTCATGCCCCTCTCAGCGATGCACTTTGATCGAGTGACGCTGCGTCCGATGGATCCTGTACATGAGTGTGTCGATCGCCCATGGCTCGGTTGTCCAGCGTGCTTTGCCGCGACTGGTAACGAATTTGCGACGGTTGACAGCGATTGTCAGAAGTATTCAAAAACAGGATGACCTAGGATAGCCTCGCCCTACCGCTCTGCCCGTGGTCGATGCGCGTAACACGGATTTTGCGCCACTCGACGCTGGGACTCGTGTTGCGTGAAGTCGTCGAGCGCGGAAACAGCGGGTAATTTCGGTTGCAGGGAAGTCGGGTATAATCTCGCGAATTCAGTCAACTGCGACCACGAACGTGGAGGTCCCATGCTGCGAACGCTCCCCACTCTCTGCTTCATCCTGATAACCACGACCGCATTGCGGGTCTCAGCCCAAGTGTATCCGTATCGGGACGGAACTCCCGGGGTGACCGGATACCGATCGGAAGTCATGGCCGAAGTCATGATTCAGGAAAGTGAATTCGTTCGCCTTGCCGAGGCTATCCCCGCGGATAAATACACGTGGCGTCCTTCCGCGGATGTTCGCACTATTGCCGAAGTTTTCCTGCACGCCAGCGCTGCCAACTACAACCTCTACAAGCTCGTCGGCACTCCCACGCCGGCGGGAGTCGATACGAAAACCTTAGAACAGTCCACCACCGACAAAGCGAAAATTATTGCCACGCTCAAGGCTTCCTACGCGCATGCCAAGGCGGCCATCCGCGCCATGCCCGACTCGGACCTGGAAAAGACTCTGGACTGGAATGGAGGGAAGATTACCGAGCGGGGCGTCTTGCTCTATATCGTCCAGCACATCGCACAGCATCTCGGTCAGCAGATCGCCTATGCCCGTTCCATCGGCGTCGCGCCGCCATGGACCACGGATCCTCCCCGAAAGAACTAAGGTTGGCCGTTTGATGTTAACTGTTGCGATCCGTTTCGCTCATCCAGAAGTTTTGAGCGCAATGGGATATTTCATCAATTGAGGGGACGTTGTTTCTTAAGCGATAGAAACTTCGTTTCAGTGGCTGATTAAGGCCGATGTGAAAATCGAATGCTTTGAACAAGGCACGACCACAATCGGCAGAACTCTGACTGGCTCCATTCTTCTCCTTCAGGTATTTTTCATCTTCAACGTTTACCGTTATCGTGAAAATTCGCGGCGCCTGCTGGAGGATCTCAATGTACTCTCGGAATTTGTTGGCTGGATTTCTGATCGTGGTGGTCTCGTTTGCGCTGACCAGTTCCGTTGCCGCGCAGGGCACGTGGGCGGTCGAAAAGACATTTCATATTGGTGGCGACGGCGGTATGGATTACATCACCCTGGACGCCAACAATCACCGGCTCTACGTTCCCCGAAGCACCCACACGATGGTGATTGACGCCGATTCGGGCAAGATTCTCGGCGACATTCCCGGACAGAAGCACAATCATGGTGTCGCCCTGGTTCCCGAGGCCGGACGAGGATTCATCAGCGACGGAGAGGGCGCCGTCGTAATTTTCGATCTCAAGACGAATGCCGTCCTGGGAACGCTCAAGGCCCACCCGGATGCGGATGGGATCATCTACGACAAAGCCAGCGGGCTGGTACTCGTTGTTTCCGGCGACGACGGCATCCTGATGACGCTCAAGCCCGATGTCGATCCGAAGACAGGATCCATCGATGCTCCCATTGAATTGGGCGGCAAACCCGAGTACCTCGCCCCAGACGGTGCCGGCAAGGTTTATATCAATTTGGAGGACAAGAACCAGGTCGCGGTAGTCGACCTGAAAGCAAGAAAAGTGCTGGCGCACTGGCCAGTGGCTCCCGGCGGTGCACCCGTCGGACTATCGATCGATCCGGCGAAACATCGGCTCTTCGTTGGCTGTCGCAATCCACAGAAGATGATCGTGATGAGTACCGACGACGGCAAGGTGGTCGCTGACCTGCCGATCACTGCCGGCGTGGATGCCACGAAGTTCGACGGGCAGCAGGCGTTCTCAAGTTGCCGCGACGGCAAGCTTCACGTTGTCGGCGAGACTGCAGATGGCAAGTTCGAGATTCAGCAAGTAATGACTACCGCGGTCGGCGCAAAAACCATGGATGTTGACCCGGATCAGCACAAGATCTACTTGCCCACGGCCGAGTTTGAGGAAGCGAAACCAGGGACTCGTCCGGCAGCGAAGCCTGGGACCTTTATGATCATCGTGGTCGGGCGCCATTAGCTCGCCGCGGCCCGGAGCCCGCGCTACTCGCAGAAGACTCTGACTCTGACTTTGGTGTTGGCATCTTTCTGATCGACGTCGACTGTGAGGTCGTTGAGGTGCTCGACAAGTTCCTCCAGGTTCTCCGGCTTGATCTGGGTCAGATCGATGGGGACACCCTGCTCTTGCATGGCGTCATTGGCGCGACGCAGGGCGGGCGCGGGAATCAATCCGGCGAGGCGCACCCCTGCACGCAGCAACTGCATGGGGATGCGGACGTTAACCTTGGTTGGGCCTTCGTGGCCGTTGTCTTCTTCGGAATCGACCACTACGCGCAGATATTTGGGACGCGGCTTCCCTGCTCCCGATGATCCAGCGTCGGAAAATGTGGGAAACGCTGACGGAGCTTCCATGGCGCCGATGAGTCGCTCAGCTTCATCGGCGCTGATCTTGCCTTCTGAAAGCATCTGCAGAATTTGGCGGCGATGTTCGTTCATGGCTGTTTCCCTCAGCGGCCGAAGCCGCATTTCTTCACAAACTCTTCGGTGCGGCTGAAGCCGCACCCTTTCAAAAACCGCATTCCATCACCCCGAGTCTCCTACAATCCGAGTTTCTACAGGATGTGAAAGGACAAGCCGGCGCTGCGGTGTTCGACTTCCAGTTTCGTGTCGGCGAGCGCAGTCAGAATCTGCCAGAGCACTGCGACTCCGCGGAACGGGTTCACGCCGCACGCTAGGAATCCGATAAAGATGAACGGAGACAGGAGAATGCCGAGCGGCACGAGCAGCAACCACATCAGGAACAGAGGAATCCAGAGACGAAAAGTGCGGCTCTCTTGGTTGCGCAGGCTGACGACGGCAACAAACGGAATCATTGCAAGGCCTCCATTTCGCGGATGGCATCTTCCGCGCTGATCTCTCCTCGCTGCAGGCGTTCGAGGATTTCGGATTTTGAGGGAGTGGGATTGGTCTCGACGAATTCGAGGCTGTTGGCGATGCGCGTCAGCCGCGACTTGATCGTGGGGTAACTCACACCGAAGATGCGCTCCATCTCCTTGATCGAACCGTGAGAGCGGACGAAGGCGGTGATGAAGATCTGGTCGTCCATGGAGAGGCGCGCCAGTTGAGGGAGTTCGAAACTGCCCTCAATGGCGATGTCCCTGTCGGCCATGCGAACTCGCTCCACCAGAACCCGATGACCTTGGGTGATCTGCGCCAATTCTTGCCAGTCCTTCGGGGTTGTCTTTGCAGGATCCATTAACCTTATCGCATCTCAATAAATAAATTGATATTTTCAATTTGTCAAGTGCTATTTATTGATTTTATTAATTACATGCAGCAAAGCGTCTCGGCGCTCTTTGGCTACGGGCATTACTACAAGGGGCCAGCGGGAATCGTAGACTCCGGGATGGCAGGGCTCATTCTTGGAGCCGCCTACGTCCTATCTGGACGGAACTTGTGGGTGTGCGTGTTGGCCCATGGGTTTATCGACACGATTGGATTGGTCGCCGTATTTTTCGGATGGTCATCCTGACGCGAGGAGTGTGAAGCCGCGAATGGTTGGTCTGAGCGTATCAGCCTGTGGCGCCAGGATCGCGAGGAAAATGGGCGGCCAGCCGCGCGCAACAGATTGGAACCAAAGGGCTGCTGCAAGCATCGAATACATTGACTTCCATGGCAGGGCAACCTAGTCTGGAAGTGGATCTTTGCAAGGCCCAACCCACCAGTGGGGGCGTCACGGCTTCGACGGAGATGCTTGCGGCCAAGAGGCATGCCGGGGTGCACACACCCGTAATCGTGGGCAAAATGATAATTGCCAATCAACAGATGGCATACGCAGCCTAACTAGTTTAGGCAGCCGTCCCAAGAGGCTTCGCCCGTGGGCCTCCGAAGGACGTCACACAGCGGGCTGCTCTTCTCTTCTACGTCTGGGATGAGAGGCTAAGACCACAGGCTAGCGGAGCGCGTTTCTTGTCGGTTCTGAGCGCGGGCCGCGAACGTCCCAGGGTAATGCCTGGGGCATGAACCCGACTAAGCATGTAGTTCTCTTGACCAGTAACATTTTCGGACGCGGGTTCGACTCCCGCCGCCTCCACCACTCTATATTATTGATAATAATGTAGTTATAAGACAGTAGAAAAAATCGTACAATAAACGTACAATGGATTCGGCAAGGTGCTGATTCCATGCTCTCGATATACTCCCGCCACTATCCTCCCTGCCCTTCCGACGACATAAACTACAAGCGCTGCCGCTGCCCAAAGTGGATTAACGGCATTCTCGGATCGGATGGTCCCTTCATCCGTCGTAGTGCGAAGACCCGCAGTTGGGAAAAGGCTGAGGACTTTAAACGGAAGCTGGAGGAGGAATATGAGGCGAAGGAGAAAAGACTGGAAGAGGCTTCTCGCCCGGAGTCCGCTCTCGTCACCGTCAAAGAGGCTGTGGCACGATTTCTGAACAGCAAGCGTAACGAGAATCTGGCCGACTCGACTCTAGACAAGCTGACTACGATCTTCGAGAAGCAGTTTCTCGCGTGGGCTACTTCCCACGGATTCACACGCATCACTGAAATCACGACTGCCGATCTGGAAGGCTTTCGTGACACCTGGACGGATGGCCCCCTCGCGAAGAAAAAAAAACAGGAACGGTTAATCGGATTCTTTTACTACTGTCTGCGACTCGGCTGGATCAAGTCCAATCCCGCTGTCCTGCTGGGTCGAATCAGAGCAGATGGTCCTCCGACGGACTACTTCCCTGCGCCCGAGTTCGAGAAAATCATGGATGCAACTTACATCTATCAGCCCAAAGGCTGGGTGGAATGCCGGAATCAAGCGACACGCCTCCGCATTCTCACGTTGCTCATGCGTTGGAGTGGACTGGCAATCAGGGATGCTGTCACCCTGGAACGACGCCGGCTGAATGAACACGACGAATTGTTTCTATATCGTGCCAAAACCGGTAGTCCTGTCTACGTTCCTCTCCCCCCGGATGTAGCGGAGTCCCTCCGAAACATTCCGCCCGGCCCCAGCCCCAATCCCCGGTACTTCTTTTGGTCCGGGAATGGCTCGCCTAAGTCAGTGGTTGGCAATTGGCAGCGAAGCTTTCGACGGCTGTTCAAGATTGCCAATCTGCGCCGCGATGACGGCTCAATACAGCGTTGCCATCCGCACATGCTTCGGGACACATTCGCGGTCGAGATGCTACTAGCTGGTGTGCCACTGGAACAGGTCTCAATCTTACTGGGCCACAAGAGCGTGAAGATCACCGAGAAACACTATGCTCCGTGGGTGAAGGCTCGGCAGGAACAGCTCGCAGCGAACGTTCGCAAAGCCTGGAATGTACTCGATACGGGCAACAAAACGGGACGCAAATCACCGAAGCGCGTGAAAAGCGATTGACCTTTCGTTCTTTTTCGGTTGAGCTTTAGCTTGCTCTGCGCAACTTTCGATGAACACGGTGAAGAACCGTCTCGGGCACCCGCAAGGTCCGATATCCGCGCTTGTGCAACCTTTCTTCGGTGCTCCAGTGAATCACGCCCGGTTCCCTTTCGAATATCTTGCGAACGGTCTTCGCGCTAAGTGCCCAGAGCTTGGCGATCTCGATCACCGAGTAGTGCTTCTCGCGAGCTAATTCAATCGCCGGCGCAGCCGAAGGACCGGAAACCGTGTGGAGGGCGTAGGACGATTCTGCTGGTTTTCGAGCGAATTCGGACATGGCATGACCCCAATCGCAGCTGGATGCTGACTAACTTGATTCCAGGCGCCTTGATTGTCCAATGAATTCTCGGGCGAGAGCTATTCCCAGCGGAAATAGCTGGCTGAACGCAACCAAAACCTGATCCGGTCTCCGCTCGCCGTTGGCCTCCCACGACTCCTAGGCCGACTACACACACGGGCCTCCATCCTTCCGAGCCGAAAGCATTCGAGGAGTGAAGTCACAGGAGGGGGGCGCCTCTCGAGAAGTCGTACAGCCCCTCTCGACCGCCCATTGAGGCAAAGCGGAGACAGCGCGGAAAGAATCCGGCAAGAAATCGGTAAGAACGGGGCCCAGACCAAAAACTGCCTGCGACAGGACATGCGGCGCGCCGGGCGACACTGTCGTCTCAACTGCGCTCCGGGGCTGCTTTTTTTATGCTGACAACTCGGGGCGATACGGACAATTCAACTGGCTTGGGAGGAAGGCGCTGGGGTACATATCTGCGCAGGAGGGAGCGGACGAATTCGTTTGCTAACCGCGAATCGTCCTCGCTTCTCATAATCACACACGTCTGGAAACACAATGATGCATCAGAAAGCGGCTTTACCACTACACCTTCAGGGCAAAACTCAAGGGCTGTGGGTTTGGTGAGGATGGCTACGCCAACGCGCTCGGAGACCAAGTGAAGCGACTCTTGAGAGGTAATAGTGTCATGCGCGTACCTCGGAGCGATTCCCTCACGCCGAGCCGCATCTAGAATCGCTTCATGAGCGACGGGGTGAACTCGTTGCGCAAACAGAATCCATTCATCTTTTGCCAGATCCTGGAGGGCGATCTGTTCTTTTTGCGCCGCTCGATGGGTCTCTGGGACAGCCGCATATAGAGGCGCCAGAGCGAATGGTACGGCTGTGATCTGATCATCCTTCAGCGGTGCTGTCACCAGAGCCAGATTCAGTTCGCCTGACATGACACTCCGCACCAACTCGATTGGGAACTGACTTATCAGTCGAATGCCTAGCTTTGGATACAGCGGTAGACGAACTGCAAGAATGGCTGAAACCCAGCTTTGATCGGCGTCGTGTGAGTGTCCGATTGTCAGGACATTCTTTGCTCCATCATGGGCGGTACGGGCCAGATGAACCGCCCGCTCCATATGCAAGAGCGAAGAGCGGGCTTCTTCGACGAAGAGCCGCCCGGCGTCGGTGAGTTCCACACGGACAACGCGCCGATTGTCCCGAATAAACAGGCGAACTCCATGCTGTTTTTCGATCTCAGCGATCTGTCTGCTAAGCGCAGATTGGCTGAGGTGCAATCTATGGGCGGCCCGCGTGAAATTCAGCTCTTCGCCCAAGACAATGACTGCGTGTAAGTGACGGACTTCGATGTTGGGGAACACTTCTCACCCGACGTTTTCTGGTAAAGTTGCGAGACAGATGCGCGACCTGCCTTCTGAACAGACCTGGCTTTTCTCTTTCTTGCCGCCGACTTTAACGCAATTCAGCTTCGGCAACCACATTCTTGATAAGGCTGGTCGAAACTCCGACCACGTACGTCTCAAATCGGCATTAGGCGGGCGGTCTAGAGCTCCGGACCTGATTTCGACTCCTGCGAGGCTGTCCGAAATCCCGACCAGAGTTCGACGATAGTAGGGACAGGAGTCGTTCGGGTTAGACCCCCACCGAAGCGTGTGACTGTGGCTACGGACTGAACCTCTTAGCCTTGCCCTTCAGTTAACGCCCATTCTTCGAAACCCACCGGGCAAGAGAGCGAGGGTCAAACCGAACGCATGTGCCGATGCGGAATGGTGGAATGCGACCTGACTTCGCCTGCTTCAAGATGGTGATTTTGAAACCGTCAATACGTCGGCGAGTTCATTGGCTTTGTTCTATTTGGTCTGCCGCGATACAGGTTCTTCCTGTTGTTTTTAGAATTGCGCGAATCCGTACGGGTCCTTACCCGGTTGGACTCCCGTTGGCATCCATACCTACCAAAACAACTTGACTGTCAAAAAACACATGGACGGTCTCCGGGCAGCATGCAGCCAAGTCTCGGTAGTTTCCTTCCAAGCGGTCGTCTAGCAGCGTGCCTCGCTCAACCTTGAGTCGATTGACGATTTAGCGACATCGAAATCCCTCAGCTCACAAAGATGAGAACTTCCGAGGAGCGAAAATCAGGGATGGTTCGGGTCAACCCGAAGATAGGCGAAAAGCAGTGACTTGCCGCTGGGCTCGTGATTGCCTCCGTTGGGCTCGACAGTTACAAATACCGCGTCGATTTGTGCCAGTGTTTTCGGGTCATCGCACTTGAGAATCCAGCGCTTTTTCGTGGCATTATCCTCGTAAAAAACGCCCAAGTTGATGGCTTGCTGCCGGTCTGGACCCCTTAGACCCCATGCTTGGAACGTGCTCGCCCGTTTCAGTGCTGTCTGCTGGTCGAGATCGTAAGCATAGAAAATCAGCGACTTGCCTCGGGTATAGAAAACGCGACCGTATGGCTTCTTGGTTACGCCGGTGCCAGCCACGTCATAGATTTCCGCGATGTAAAGATCGCGGGCACCGATTACGTCCCTGATATCGCGATCATGGGCGAGAAGTTCATCTCGCTGCTCAACAGCAGCCTGTTGCTCTTGGAGTTGCTGGGTGAGGTCGTTGACCTTGGACTCTGAGGCTTTGGTACGGGCCGCATCCTGGGCAGATTGCTGAGCTAATGAGTCGAGTCTCTCCTGTAGCGAATGGGAGTTGTTCTCCGCCGATTCCAGCTTTTGCGCAAGTACGGCTTTTTGCTCGCTGAGATCCTGTTTCGTTGCATCACCGGAACGCAGATTGCTCTCCAGCTGGGTCTGCGACACTTTCAGTTCGCCGATCTCCCCGGACTGTCGGACAAGCTGCCGCCGAAGATCCGTGATCATCTTGTCGCGTTGGGCGAGCTCTGCCTTGGCGATCACGCTGTCATGGCCGGCATCGCTCAATTGTTCTTCAAGAGAGTCTTGAGCGGGGCCGTGCTCGTTCTGGACGGGTTGTGCTGAGGGGGCTTGGACGGTTTCAGTCGCCCGCCGCACGCCGACACGGTAAGCGAAGAAACCGATGGCCACAAAAAGCAGAATTCCGGCGGCATAGAGCATCCAGACGTTCCGCCAGGTGGACTCGCTGGAGAATGGGAGGATGCGATGGGGAAAATACGAAGAACCGTTTCGGCGATCGGTCCGATCAGCTCGGTCCTTTTCCTCACGGGCCAGGCGGTCGAGTAGTGCTTTTTCCGCCTTTTCCTGGGACCAATCGCCAGTAGTCGTCGGTACGTTTTCAGGCGCTTCGCTGGCGGCGATCGCGGGAATCACATGACTGACGATCGATTCATACTGCCGCAGCGCTTCGCGGCAGGACGCACAAACGGCAAGGTGCTGCTCTAGCCGTTTCTGCTCGTCATCGGATAGCTTGCCGGTGGTCGACGCAGCGCAGAGTTCTAGGAACTCGTCATGGGGTCCGCTTTGTGACACTGCCCCTGCTCCTAGATTGGACAATCCCGTATCATACTGCTCTCGTGCCCGGCAATTTGCCACCAAAAATCTGCCGTCGCAGCCGTTCCAACCCTCGGAATGAATGGTGCCGGACATTTCCCTTGGTCTGACCCAGCATGTTCGCAATCTCATCCAGCGTATAGCCCTCGATGAAGTGCAGCCGAAGAGTCTTCTGCTGGTCTTCCGATAGCGCTCCGAACATCTTTTGCAAGTCCAATTCAGCCAAGATTGAGTCAACTGCATCGTCGGAATGCCCACATCGGCGTTCCGCGAGCTCGAATGATTGCTCATCGAGTTCGACGTGCGTATAGAAGTGGCGGGAATGGAGATAACGCCGCCGTGAAATGGCGCGGCGATAAGTCATTTGCAGGATCCAGAATTGTGCCGACGCTTTGGAACTGTCGAAGGCCCTGCAGAGGCGGTGAATGAGCAGGAAGACATCCTGAACAAGGTCATCCGCTTCGGCCCCGTCTTTCAGGACTCGCAGGGCCACTCCGCGGACTACACGCGCATAGCGACGGAACAGGATTGCCAACGCTTCCCTGCCCCCAAGGCAGACTTCGGCAATCAACGCCTCGTCTGAGAGAATGCTTTCCGAAACATTCGAATCGACCGCGCGATCTTGATTCTCGGGAATCCCCAGTTCTGACAGGCGAATTGTTATGGAACCACTCATGGCGGACAGCCTTCCGGCAAGCCTTTTGAAACCGATGTCTTCCCTGCCCTAGCACGGCCTGCCGGATCGGCTCGCACGAGCCTCTTAGTAAGGATCAAAGACTGCTCGAGGCTCTGTTCTTCTTGCACAACGCCAAACACACTGAAACGATTTACTTTCAACAACTTCGAATACCTGCGCGGCTGGGGCGGACTCAGTCTTACCTGGCACCTGCCCATGCTATCGCCCCACGGGTCAGAAGCAAACCGCAAACCCGACCTCTCACAGTTGCAACGCCTATGATCGAGCGTCCTACGACAGAGCGTGGACGCGGATCTCAGCTTACATCGATTGTATGGAGCATGCAAGATGTAATGACCGTACGAAAGAATCTCGGAGCGAGAGTGCGTGCCCTGCGAGAAAAGCGTAAGTGGTCACAGGAGGACTTGGCTCACGAGAGTGGTTTGGCTCGGTCGTTTACAGGGGCAATTGAGCGCGGAGAAAAGGATCTAAGACTAACGACACTTGTAAAGCTTGCGAACACTTTTGACATAACCGTTGCCCAGCTCTTCAAGTAAGGTGCCCGTCCCAGTCTCGCGGCAACTTGAGCGCGCCGTAATCGAACGCGTTATCTCCTTCAGCCCAATAATGCAGACTCAACTTTCGCTGCCGCGTCATCCTGCATGTGTGGGAGAACATGCGAATACACATCAAGAGTGAACGCTGCGCTCGTGTGTCCCAATTGCTCAGACACCACCTTTGGCGAAACGCCTACTGTAAGCGCCAGCGTCGCAGCAGTATGCCGCAGATCATACAGCTACGACAACCCCGATCCCAATTGCGTGTCGGTAGCACATGATATGTCCGGTTGAGATAGCACATGATATGTCCGCTTTGCGGGCGGTGAGGATGGGAGACCATGCGGAGCATGGAAGCTTATCCGACGGCCGCGATGGAGCGGGCGATGAAAGTACAGGACGTGATGTTGCAGGCGATGGCGAAGAAGATCACGTGGTGGCAGGCGGCGGAGATTCTGGGCATCAGCGACCGGCACATGCGGCGGTGGCGGGAGCGCTACGTGGAAGAGGGCTACAACGGGTTGCTGGACCGGCGGCGGGGCAAGCCGTCGCGTCGCCGGGTGCCGGTGGCGACGGTGGAGAAAGTGTTCGCGTTGTACCGGGAAAAGTATTTCGATCTGAACGTGCAGCACTTTCACGAGAAGTTGCAGGCCGAGCACGGGATCGAACTGAGTTACACCTGGGTGAAGCAGGCACTGCAGGGAGCGGGGCTGGTGGGCCGCGGACGCAAGCGCGGGGCGCATCGCAAGCGCCGTGAGCGGCGGCCGTTGCCGGGGATGCTGTTGCATATCGACGGCAGCCGCCATCAGTGGTTTCAGGACGAACGCTGGTACGACCTGATCGTGATTTTGGACGACGCCAGCAGCGAGATCCATTACGCGCAACTGGTGGAGGAGGAGTCCACGGTGACGGTGATGGCGGGATTGCGCGCAGTGATCGAGCGCAAGGGGGTGTTCTGCGCCTTATACAGCGATCGCGGCAGCCATTTCTGGCTCACGCCGAAGGTGGGGGCAAAGTGGATCCGCATCGGCTGACCCAGGTGGGACGGGCGCTGCGCGAGCTGGGGATCGGGATGATCCCAGCATACTCGCCGCAAGCGCGGGGGCGCAGCGAGCGCAGCTTCGGCACCTGGCAGGGACGATTGCCGCAGGAGTTAAGGCTGCATAAAATCGGCAGCCTGGAAGCCGCCAATGTATTTCTACGCGAACACTATATCGCCGCGTTCAACCGGCGATTTCAGGTCGCGCCGGCGCAGCGGGGGAATGCTTTTTTGGCCTGTCGTGGACGCGATCTCGATCGGGTGTTCTCGCTCCAGTTCGAGCGGGCCGTGAATCGTGACAACACGGTCAGCTTTCAGAATCTGAGCCTGCAAATCGCAGCCGTGCGCTGGCGAGCCACGCTGGCGGGCTGCCAGGTCACGGTGCATCAGCACTTGGATGGAACTCTCAGCCTCACCCACGGGCCGCACTTGCTGGGACGCTACACGGCCGAAGGGGTGGCGCAGAGCGCAACAAAAATACCGGCGCCACGGGCTGTGGAAAAGCCGCGAGGTGGAAACGTCATAACCCCGACTTTCCCACCTCGCTTGGAAATCCCGCAAACTGCGCGGGATTCCCACTTTCCCACAGCCCCCACTGCTGCTGGTTAACTATGAAACCGGACATTTCACTTGCTACGAAAAGCGGACATTTTAACTTGCTAACAACACCCCGATCCCAATTGCGTTGCTCGCCTAAACCAGCTTATCGAACAAAGTGGCGCGAAGATTGTAGTAACTGGTGCCTGGCGAATGAGTCGAGGCGTCAACGAGCTTCAACAGCTATTGGTCAAATCAATCTGGGGCTAATCTATCAATTTAACCCTGATCCGATTCGGATGAAGAATTCCGGCATGAACGTCCGCTATCCGGAACGGGCCTTCGCCGTTGCCGCAGCGCGGCGAGTGGTACCCTCCACATACCAGCCCTTCGCGGCGCATGGTTCGCGCCGTGGCAGGTTGTTCGCTCGGGAAATGCGATCTGCCAAGTAATCGGCTAGTGGTTTACTTCCGGCAGGAGACGAGGTATGGTACGGCTACCGTCGGGGCTACCGAGAGGCGGTTTTTCGGAGCCAGGACGAATGTCAGTAGGACTGGCAAAATCAAGTGGGCCGATACGACGATCTTTTAGTACCAGCGATTTAGCCTCTGTTTACGCGGGTCCAAGGACGGCGGTGTAGAATCCCTCCCTCTCCGCCAAGTGCTCAATTCATCCGCCGATAACCCTTGAGAGGAGCGGGCGAATAGGGCCAGGCAAAACACCCGGCAGAAGAGCGCTTCTGCCTCTAAGTTCTCTCCAGGGCCCGCCCGCCAATTTAGCCACGCCTCGAGACGAAGATCTAAGGAATACCCATTGCGTGCGGTAATGTATCCTCCTTGGCTCGCAAGAGAGACACACATCCCGCGCACTGCCAGAGGCGCAAGGCAGCCATTCATCAGTTGATTGGATGAAAGATGGCTGATGGGCCGTCAGTGGAAGGCAGAGTCCAGTTAAGAGCTAAGACTCCTCCCTACAGTCGTGTATTCGGGCATTCAATGAGCTACGACAGCAAACGGGCACGGCTGCCCTGTGCTTGCAGTAAAGAAACCGCCTTCGAGTCAAACGAGACAAATTCCTCGGCACCCAGCCACTCCCCTTCGTGGGCAATTACGCCATCCGCAAAATCCCCGCCCGCATCGAGCGCGGACAAGCCGGCCTCCAACGCGGTTCGATTCATTACCACATTAGGGCTCCTCATGAGGCGGCGAATCGCGTCGGAAACATCGGTCGCTGATTTCCTGTAGCCTCGACGAAGCACCCACACGAATTCACAAAGAACCGGCACCGGCACGGCAACGAGATCGGCTTCCGCCAAGATCTTTGCCGCTCGCCGGGCTTGATGAAGATCATCTTGAACAGCCGCGCGAATGAGCACGTTGGTATCGGCACTAACTTTCATTTGGCCTTCGCCCATCCCTGGGTTGCGATCTCGCTCATCTCATCGATGGTGAATTTCGGCCCACGCCGCTGTGCCAGACAACCAAAAAAGTCGGTAATAGCGCCATCTTGCGCCATCGCTCTCACGACGATCCGGCCGTCAGGCAGTTTGTCAGCCTCAATCTTCTCCCCGGGACTGACACCAAGATGTTTGAGAAGATCCTGCTTCAATGTGACCTGCCCTTTAGCGGTAATGGTTAGAACGGTCATTCTGTCTCCTGAGCCAGTCTTAGTGTAAGGCAATATTGCCTTACTGTCAAGCTTATCGAAACCTGGCCGACACGGGATTCTTGGTATGGAACTGGAGGATGTCGATCGCAAGCGGCGATTCATCACAGTGCGGCTGAAGGGGCGTGCGATCAGCACCGTGTGCCCGTCAGCGACGATTTCTGGTCGATTTACGAAGAGTACTTGCGCAGCGAGCGCCGCGCGGCGCCGGACGTCCATGCCGTCTGGATTGCGTCGCGGAAAGGTCGAGGCAAGCCCCTTCGCTATGCGACCTTTGAGTCGGCCCTGAGCCACATCGGTCGAAAGGCAGGCATCTCGGTTCATCCGCACCTGTTCCGCCACGCGCTCGCGCAAGGCGTACTGGAAGCCACTGGCAACATTAAGGTCGCGCGGGAGATTCTCGGACATTCACATCTCAGCACGATAGCCGATCTATACCAGCGCGTCGATCAGCATGCAATGGTCACTGCGTTGGCTACCGCGAAGTCCAGCACTGGGCGAGCCAAGAAGCACCGATCGTGGCCATCAGCTAAAGCTGAACAGTACGTCTTCGACTATGACGATGAAACGATCTCGGAACTAGAGCAGGCCATTGCGAGGGCTTCCGGTATCGAGCCACGGGGTGGAGATTCTTGTGTCAGCGCTGATGTCGGCACTCGCGTCACGCCGCGCAAGTCGTGGTGACTTGCGCGGCGGCCTCCGTGGCTTTGTGGTTGATAAATTCGGCGGCGCGTTGTGCGTGAGCGGCGGCGGTGAACACTGCTCGGTTGTCAGCAGCCAGGACTCTCAGCCAGGTTGCGATATAGGACGCATGATCTTCGCGGGGCTCAAGATTAAGCTCCAGGTCGGAGCACAGGAACGCGGCCCCGAGTTCGGCGACCAGTTCTTCGACCGCGTAACCTTCGCTCCCAAAGCGATGCCCGCCGAAGTCACGGTCGAGCCGGGTCTTGCTGCCTGTCCAGTGGGTGCATTCATGGGCAAGCGTCGCGTAATAACTGTCCGCGTCCTGGAAACTCTCGAATGGCGGCATCTGGATCGCATCGGCGGCGATGCTGTAAAACGCACGATTTCCGCCGTGCCGGATGGCTGCTCCCAGAGCTGCGAAGAACTTCTCCGCGTGCTCGACGCGGGCCACAGGGTCGAGTGCAGGTGCGGCTTTCGCGTAATAAACTTCCGCCAGGCCGTCGATCTGCTCGACATTGAAAACGGTGTACCCCTTAAGGAATGGGATTTCCCGGTCGATTTCGTCGCCCGTCTTTTCATCGGTTTCCTTGCGGGTGATGCTGTCCGCGTAGACGACGAGCGAGCCTTTCTCGCCCTTGCGGATGTGAGCGTCAAGTTCCGATGCCTGTTTAAAGGTCATCCAGATGGGCGCCGCGAAGTTCTGCGCCATTGCGCTTGCCCACAGAGAGAGAACGTTGATTCCGCTGTAAGGCTTCCGGTTGTGGCGGAGTGGGCGCGTAATCCGTCCGGCTGCATGCTCGGCGTTCCACGGCCGAACCCAAGGCCTCACGCCTTTTTCCAAGTGGCTGACGATCTGGTTGGTAATCCGGGTGTAGATGTCCTGCTTTTCGGTTCTCTGCATTGTTCTTCTCCTTTGCGAGCGTTTAAAAAACTTCATTCCCTCGTAATGGAGAGGTGTTGTGCAGAGCGGCTCGAGCAGTCACAGGGCAGCCGGTTTGTGGCTGGCGACAGCTTTACCCTTGACGGCGAAAGGGCCGTCTCTGCTATGGGTTTCGAACGAGGGAATGAGGGGTTTAAAACGCGGAGAGAACGAGGAGCCTAATAAAGAAGATGACGACATTCCAGAAAGCAGAGGCACTGGCAGGCCAGCGCTACGACCGAGACAAGTTGCTTGTAGTGGTTGATGAGGTCACAACGCATTTCCGCATGCCGAACAGCTTCGAGAGATCGAAGATGCGGGCAGTCTGTCGATACTTGGCCGATGCTCTCGATCGCTGCAGAGGATCAACCCTGCAACAGCGTTGGAACGATTTTGAGAAGAGGTTTTGGCCGAAGTGGAAGTCTGGCGTCGATCGTCACGGCAGGGAGTATTGGACTTGGGGTGCACGCGTCCTGATTCCTGCGCGGATGATCGTTCCGAGTCTGAACATGTTGTCCGACCTGCGGGTTAATCAGTGGATCGCGCATTTGCCCGAAGATCACCGACTGGCACAACAGCACAGGTCGATTTTGCAAGCGACTGATTCGATCACATGGACGTCGGCTCACAGCCGCCAGCTGGCAGTTTCGAATGGACTGCGGATTCTACTCGTACGCGGTTACGATAGCCTCCACCATATAAAGGATGACGATCTAAAGCTGCTGTCAGTTCGCTGGTCGAAGAGGACCGACGCGCTCGATGCTGCACTCTGCTCGCTCGGCGTGTTTTCTCGGACGCCGTGCGCACGCGCAGCCAAAGAAAAGTGCGGTCCCGGTTTTTCGACGCATGCTGGCCAGCCACGCGCAGCCTGCTGGCCGCGCGAGGTCACAGCGAACCTGCCGGACAGATTGCCGCCCGAGAGATCGAGATTGTCAGGATCAAAGGAGCATTGCAGAGAGCAGAAGAACTGGGCGATGATGTGGCCAGAATCAGGGCCATTCAAAGGCGTTAATGGGCAGATGTCTTCTGAACAGCAGAGACGTCCACGTCGCGAACTCGCTTCTCGACTTGGTCCCTGTCGAACTGTCGCAATCAATGAAATAGCCTACATTGCAATTCCCGCTGAGCGGTAAATCTGCGTGATGTAGCGCATGTCGCGCAGGCCTTCTTCGCCCGGCGATTGCGGCTCCTGCCCATTCTGGACGCAGTGGGAGAAGTGGTCTGCTTCGGCGAGGAAGTGCGAAGGGTCGCGGGCCGGGTTGAGTTCGTCCAGTTGCGCGCCGACATAATCAGCGCGCAGCCGCAGGCCTTCGTAGACGAAGGCCGAATCGACTTCGAGCCAGCCCTTAGATCCGTGAACGCGATAGAACCCTTCCATGTTGGCGCCGTAGGTAGTGTTGCAACTGGCTACGATGCCGGAGGGGAATTTCATTGTCCAGGAGACATTTTCCTCCACTTCATTGAAGCGGCCGTCTTGATCGATGACCGAGGCAGTGGCCGCGATGTGCTCCGGTTCCTCGCCGGTCAGGTAACGGCATGCGTTGAGTGAGTAAATACCCACATCGAAGAGCGGCCCACCGCCGGCGAGTTTCTTGCTGAGTCGCCATTCGCCGGGCGCAATGTTGAAGCCGAAGGTACTCTCGATGGCCTGGACCCGGCCCAGGGCGCCCTGGCGGATGAGCCGGATTGCTCTCAGATTTGTGGGCTCGTAGTGGCAGCGATAGGCGATCATCAGCTTCACGCGGGCGGCCTTGCAAGCCGCGATCATCGCCTCAGCGTCGGCCACGCTGGTCGACATCGGCTTCTCGCAAAGCACGTGTTTGCCGGCTTTGGCGGCGCGGATCGTGTACTCGGCGTGCATCGAGTTGGGCAGTGCCACATAGACTGCATCGATGGCCGGGTTGTGCGCGATTTCATCGAAGTTTTCGTAGTTGTAGATGGAGCTTGCAGCAATGCCGTACTCAGCTGCCATCCGCTCGGCCTTGTCGCGATGGCCGCTTACAAGCCCGGTGATCTGCGAGGTGGTAGCGCTGCGCACGGCGGGCATGAAATGACCCGCGATGCGGCCGAGGCCGATAACGCAGTAGCCGGTCTTCCGAGGGGCGGAGGCCCAGGCAGCCAGATTCGGGACAAACCGAACTGCCAGGCCGAGCGCGCTGACTCTGGCGAAGTCTCTACGTGTCAGATTCATGGCGATCGATTCTCGCTTTGAATGGTTCGGGCCCAACCGAATCACTATACTCAACTGCCTGTTCAGGACATAGTCGAAGAACCCTTCGGGGGGCGCCCCAGGTGCTACGGGGCGCTTGCAGTTTCCGGAGTGCTGGCTCGAGCAGATTGGATTCGCCGAAAGAAGCCTCGCGCAGGGCTGTAAGAGCGTGGCCCGCGCTGTGTTTCGTTTCCACGCCAACGCGGGCCATCCTGCTAACAGCACAAATGTCGGATCCAAAACGCCGGCGCGGGCTTGAAAAGTAGTCCATCCTCTGGAGCTGCGCGGAGAGCCTGCAACTGAAGACGAACCATGAGGCAACTGGCTTGATCAAGAAGCTGTTCCAGTCGGAGCCGAGCGACTCTCGATTGAACTAATTCTGCGCCACGGGAAATTGGATTTCGGGCATTTGGCCAAGGTTGAGTTCGCGTTTTGCCCCGGCGGGGCGATACCCCTCACGTTCATCCACCTGCGAATGGCAGCATAGGCCTGCTCAGCACTTTCATCGTCGAGGCCTCGGACAATGTACCCACAACCGCAAGGTTGGCACCGGAACCGTGAGGCAACGGTGTTTCTGCCAGCATAGAGGTGGAGCGGGCCTAGGCCTGATAGTAAGGCTGCGAACTGAACGCTGTTGGAGTGCTCATTCATCGAGAGAAGTCCTCTCTCGAAACGACTCTCGCCTCCCATGGCGGGTACCCAACGAGCGATGGCTGGAAACAACAACTGGTCAGAGTGCGTTCCGACAACGAATCCTAACCGCAAGGTTGGCACCCGAACCGCGAGGGAACGGTGTAGCTAGCATCGCGGCGGCAAAGGGCAATGGTGAATAGTAGGGTGAGCATATGCAAATTCTCTTAAGCGTCGTCATCAGCGGGGAGCGGAAGATGCTTGGCGTTCCTTTGCAGCGGGTAATCGCTATCGTCAGCCGGTGCAGGTGGCACCTTCGATGGATCCGCGATCGACCTCAGAGAAGACCCGGAAATGTGGACGAATAATTCCGGGGGTGTCGGTCGAACTGGAAAACGAGAAAATCCTTCCGTTTCGTCGGTGTTAAGCAAGCCCAAGATAGCGGCGGGTAGCGCCGATGTGCCGGGTACACGATAATAGAGTTGGCTGAGCTTGGGAGCGGAAATTCCGGAATTGAACGCAATCGTGAGGGAGCGCATATGGACCTTAAGACTCTGCTCGATACCCCCCCATGGGACTGGCCAGGAGATGCCGGGAGAACATTTTGGAGGATTCTGACTGATCCGCGATCCAAAGAATCCGACCGCCTGGTCGCCGCCGAACTGGCGGGCGATTTTACGGTCATCAACGACGAATTGGCCGATACGTTAGTGACGATCGCAAGTAGTGCCGACGAACCAGAGCAACTACGCGCACGGGCGGCAATTTCCCTTGGGCCAGTCCTGGAACAGGCGGACACCGATGGATTCGAGGATCCGGATGACGTACCCGTTACTGAGAATACGTTTCACACCATCCAGGAATCGCTCGAGAAGCTTTACCTCGGTAAAAGCACTCCCAAGGAAGTGCGACGGCGAAGTTTGGAAGCATCGGTGCGCGCACCCCAGATATGGCATCAGGGTGCGATCGAGCAGGCTTATTCCAGCGGAGACAAAGAGTGGATGCTGACCGCCGTGTTTGCGATGCGATGGGTTCGCGGCTTTGACGATCAAATACTGGCGGCCTTGAAAAGCAGCGATCTCCAAATCAAATACCAGGCAGTCATCGCGGCGGGCAACTGGGGACTGGACGCTGCCTGGTCGCCCATCGTCGAACTCCTAAATGACGCTCACTGCCCAAAACATTTTCTGCTTGCCGCCATCGGCGCCGTGGGCAGTATCCGTCCCAATGAGGCGCCGGAAATCCTAGTTGATCTGGCCAATTCCGATGACGAGGAAATCGCTGAGGCCGTTGAGGAGGCCGTGGCGCCAGCTGACGTGGCTTCAGACGAGGAAGACAGCGAAGAGGACGAGTGGATGCATTGATCGGCATTACCGGTGCACGGATCGGAAATGGCAACCGAGCGGGTACTCAATGAGTATTGCTCGACCATAGCCGCGCCGGGAGTTTCGTCTCCCAAATGGGGCGACAACATCGTCATCGTCGGGGCAAGGTTGACGCAAGTAGCCTTCAAAGATTGATCCTTGGGTGACTCTTACCTCCCACAAGCGAGCCGTAAAAGATCTATGTCGATTCACTTCTCCCTTCCCTCGTCTACAGACCAGCCCATTAATTTGCTCGACGGATGGCGTCTGCGGGATACCCGTGGACAGTCATCCGGTCGGCGAGCGCAAGACTTATTTGAATACCCTCGAAAAAGCGAGCGTCGGCCAGGACATCGTTCCCTTCGTGGACTTCCTCGCCGGGCTGGTTCGGAAGCGGCTGGCTGGCGAGCCGTTGCCACCGGTTCCGAAGTCTACCTCATGAAGTCTTCCTCATATCGGTAGCGCGGGATCAGGTAGGCAGGAAGAAGCGGATATAAACGTCCTTGCCGAGATAAGTGTAAGCCTACGACTGCATCTACAAGGTAATGGCCAGATCTCGGACTGCTCCTTGTTCTAGAGATACGGATGGCGCGAGTGCGGAGGACTTCGAAATTTCAGTACCCAATCTCGCTTCCATCGCAGCCCTATCATCCGTATAAATCCGGGCGTCACTCTGCGCTCTTGAAACCGCGACATAGGCAAATCTCGAATTCACCAAGTCGGGGTGAGCCTTGGCATCCGCATTGATCAGCACTCGATCCGCGGTGAGGCCCTGGGCACTGTGGCTCGTCACCGCGTAACCGTGATCAAAATGTCGATTTTCCGACGGATCCAATTCCACTCTGCGGCCTTTTTCCAAGCGAATCGTAAGATCTCCTCGTGGTGAGATGCTTTCGATGGTGCCGAGCTCTCGATTGGCGACTCCAATGTTCTTGTCCGGTGCCACGAACTGCAGCCGGTCTCCAACGGCGAACCGTTGCTCGTTCTCACGATAGATGCTCACTCCGGTTAGCCGCCTCGGATCGTAGGTCACTTGTCCACGGCTTTTCGTTTCGACAGTCAGAAGATTCTCCGGAAGATTTGTTGACAGCACGCGTGCGTAGCTGCCCGCCCTGATCCCAAGGGACTTGCTGCCACGCGAGTAGCGGAGAACGTCGTCGACGTTGTACCGAGCTGCCCATCGCCGGTCGGCGCCTGTCATATCCTGTTGCGGTATCAAGACTCTGAACAAGTGATTTTCGGCACCAACCCTTCCCCTCGATTGCAACTCGGTCCGAATTGCGTCGTTCAGTTGCCGACGGGACGCATTGTCGGGAGAGATGACAAGCGTGTTCTCAGGATTTTCGACGAAACTCCTGGCGATCACACGAATGCGCTCGGCGGCGTCACCAATCTCGGTGATGCGGCCCTGTTTCGCTAGGGCCTGGATTCCGGAGCTGACCTCGCCGCGAGCGAAGTGTTCCACAATCGCTTTCAGGTCCGGGTCCGTCTGGCGCACAATCTGCTCTAGTTTTGCCGTGCTCATACCGGCATCCTGCAATTGCTCGAAGGGCTTGCCTGCCTCGACCGCCTGATGTTGCCGGATATCACCGATCAGAACCACACGGTCCTGCGGTCCAAGGCGATGCATAAATTCTTTCACATGATGTGTGCTCGTCAGACTGGACTCGTCCACCAGGTACAGGCGCTTTTCATTTGCAGGGTCGGGGGTGCTCCTCCGAACGAGAAACCCCTGCAGGGTTCCCGCTGAGATACCGGCCTCTCTCAGTTGCTTGGCCGCACGGGAAGTGGGAGCAAAGCCCTCGACCTCGTATGCTCTGGCCTCGGCGGCCCTGCGAATGACGTCGAGTGCCGTTGTCTTTCCGACTCCGGCTGCACCTTGAATTCCCAGAACCCGATCACGGCAGGTCAACACATGCTTGATGGCGGTTTTTTGCTGAGAATTCAGATATGAGTGCTGGTCGGTCACGGCAGTGGCATCGCGAGCCGACAGAATCGGCGCGACCTGCCCCTGACCGATGCGCATCTGTTGAATGACTGCACGTTCCGCAGCCACGGTTTCAGGGGTGGTAAAGAGCCTTAAGGTCGGGTTCGGGGTGCTCGGAGCGGCAAGAAACTCGCCCCGCTGCAACCGTGTCTCAAAATTCTGGTGTACCTCGCTGTAGGTGATTTCGCCCATGCCGCGACGCAGCGCGTCGCGCATCAACACGCGTTCGTCCACGACAGCTTCCCTTTCAAAGTGCCTGTCGCGGGAAAAGGTAACTGCCTCCTGCGCCCGCAACGCCGACAGCGCAGGGTTGACTTGTTCCACCCTCCGGACGCGTACGCGCGCCTCGGCGACGACTCGGGCTGCCTGGTGTCCGAACTCGGCGGCAAGCTTTCGGTGGGCAGCGAGCGCCTCCCGAGGAGAAAGAATTTGCTTCCGGTCTCGCGTCGAGTGGGCCGCAATCTCGGCGGACTCTTTGCTGTTCAACCCTAAGCTTTCCAGATGGGCTCGGATCTGCCGGCTGCGGGGACTGGAGGCATCGAGATATTCCTGCGAATAGCCTTTGATCTCCGGGGCACCACTCCTGCCCCGTTCCAACTCATATCCGAGCCGTGCCAACCGATAGGTCAGTTCAGATTGATAGACAGCAGTGGCAAACTGCTGCGAGGCAAAGAGGCTTCGCGGTTGCAGCGCCCGTGTCTGCCCGTTCTCCAGTTCCGTCATATTGAAGATCACAGCGTGAGTGTGCAATTGCGGCGCGGCATAGCCTTCGACGGGCCGAGCCGTGTCGTGTTCGAACGTGGCGACGATAAACTTGCCAGTCGTCTTGGCCGGATGGTCGCCGCCGATGCGAGCTTGGGTATAACGCTCGAGCTCGTTTAATGCCAGGCGGACACTCTCGCGATGAGCTTCCCGGACCCGTTCATCACCACCGACCAGAGCGGTCAGGGAAATCGATTTCGGTGCCGAGAAAGTTGCATCCCAACCGGCACGATGCGCAGCGGTCGTAATCGTCTTGCCCTTGGCATTTTCGTACTGGAAAGAGCTGCGATGTCGCACCAGTTGTTCACCCGTGACCGGGTGTTGGCCTTGGCACAATCGCCAAAACTCTTCCGCGCCCACCGCCCCTCGCAAACCGTACTGTTCGGCTAGGCGACCCTGCCACGCGCCCTTAATTTCCTGTCCTCCGGCCCAATAGCTTTGCTCCGTCGAGGTGAATTCCTTCTGGTGGTAGCTCTGCGCTTGCCCGGCGGTGAGCGGTTTTGAAATCGTGAGCACGACTGTCCTACAGGTGTTCCGCGTTGAAGTCCATCGTCGTTGGTTCCACGTTCCCCACGCCTTGCGATGGCCCTTCGCCTTCCGGAGGCAGGTCTCGCGGAGTCTGGGCGCGAGGCAGAAAATCGTCCATGTCTCGTTCCATGAATGCCTTGTGCTTGGTCTGCATTTCAATGTAGGGAAAAGAAAATTGGGCCACGTAGTTGCCATATTTCAGGTAGGCTCGGAGATCGTCCATGCCGGAGATTTCGGAAGGCATAACCAGCGGCTCGGTCTGCCGGTCCAAGGCGAAGTTTTTACCGCTTCGCGTGCCGTCGTAATGGGTTTCGCGCAATCGTTCGATTTCGACTTCGCCAATCGCTTCGCTCACCCACTTGGCGGCTCTCGGTTCGCTTGTACGCAAGAAGATCTTGGTTGCGGGTTGGGAGAGCATGGCCTCAGCATCCGGCCCGTAGCGAGCTTCCAGTTGGCTACGGCCTTGGAAACCTAGGATGATTGGATTGTTCGATTTCCGGTTTTCCGTGATCGCTGTATGAAGCTGCGGCAGCCGCTGCAGGCTGGCCAGTTCATCGATCACAAACCATGCTGGACGCTGGTGGGGATGCGGTTCGGTCAGCAGTCGCAATACTAGCAGGTCGAGCCACAGGCTGATGAGGGGCAGAAGGGCTTCCCGCAGCGCGGGACGCGAGGTGATGAAGATCCACCCGCGCCGCTCCTCCGCCCACTTCGTGGCCGTCCATGTGGACGCTGTTTCCTCTGGTTTTGGCAGCAGCCGGAGGCTATCGGCGACCATATTCAGTGAACCCAGTACACCGGTTCGCTGATTGGGGGCCTTGGGATCGATCAGCGCCGCCAATTCGGTGCCCTTAACCCTGCGATCGATCTCTTCGGGGTGCGCCATCCAATCCACCAACTGGGTCGGTGCGGGCAAAAAGCTAAGCAGGTGGGCGAAGATTTTTTGTGGACTTTCTACGAAGAAGCGATGGCTCATGCCAGCGGGCTGAAAAAGGGAAACTGCGATGGCCTTAGCCTCGGCTTTGCGACGCAACTCGTCCGACGGACTCCAGTAAGGACAGCGGGAGTCGAGCGGATTCAGCACGATGTCGCCGCGACGCTCGTCATAAAACTGCTGGATGAACTCGCAGGCCGGATCATAGACAATCGCGCCGTGCCCGCGCTCCGCAACCTGGAATAGGATCTGGCGAATGATCGTAGATTTGCCCGCGCCGGTATCGCCCACGGTCAGGATGTGTTTGTTTTCGGCAGCTCTTGGGATGCGGAGCGGTTTCTTTTCGCCGTCGACCACGAGTCCGATGCCATCGCCGCCGAGGGCTTTTGAGAATTCACTCCCCGATACGA
This sequence comes from Terriglobia bacterium, assembly GCA_020073385.1. Classification (GTDB taxonomy): domain Bacteria; phylum Acidobacteriota; class Terriglobia; order Terriglobales; family Acidobacteriaceae; genus Sulfotelmatobacter. The sequence continues at coordinate 107,291 of JAIQFH010000018.1, forward strand.
GCAGCGGCCCTTTGAGGCGACGACCATACCGCAGTTGTCGCCGGCGCCGGATATCTTTGCGGAGGGAGAAAGGCAGCTCGAGAACCAGGGCGAGCGCCCCCCAAAGCAGCGGAGTCTCGAACAAGTCCAACGGAGTGGCGCCACCATAGATCCACTGCGCGAGATAGGCATGCAAAGCCTGGTTTTGGTATATCCGAGGCGGTTCTCGCCAGAGAAGTCGTGGCCCTTGCTGAAGTGCCGCCGGCGAGAGTTGGAAAGGCAGAGCCTTCCCGACCATTTGGGGTGTGAGTCCGGGTTGCAGGTCCGAGTCGAGAGCCGGACGCGGCGCGCGTTGCCGATCGAAAATATAGATTAACTGGTAGACACCGGTGGGGTGCAAGATGCCAGTCGTCTCCGTGCGTAAATAGTACGGCAGGTAATACTTCTCGAGCTGGCTTAGCCCGAAACTAAAGCGCAGGTATACCAGGAAGCCGGCCAGCACAACCGCAAGAAAGATCGCCCCATACGTGTAGTAGAAGCCTCGTGGCGGCCAGATTAACGATTCTTCTCGACCCCATTTTTGTACCTTGGACACGGCTACTCCTTCTCGGTATTTAAGCGCTTGGCAAGAAGCTCCTGAGTTGTCCGACCCTTGTGGGCTTGCACGCCTTTGATGATGTTTTGGTACTGCTCCGGGCTGAGGCGTTCCCCACGCGTCAACGGTGAAAGGACGTTCATCAGGAACAACTGAATTCCTACCACTTCGGTCAGCACGACGGGCTCGTGGCTGATGGCTGGGACGTTCGGTCGAGCCGCTCGCAGCAGCACCTCGCGGACCCATTCCCCCATCTTCTTACCTTCGGCGGAAGAGACTCGTTGCAGTTCGCATTCCTCCTCTTGCGTGATCTTGGTGCTGACCGTCTGAGTTCGCCTCTCCCTGGTCTTGGCTTTTCCCTTTTCGAATAGCGAAGTTTCGTAATCGTCAGTCATCACGAGGTCTCCAGGACGAGCGCGCCGGCGTAGCTAGACAGCTAGCGCACGCTCGTAAGTCACAGATCGCTTTCCATCGCTCTCGGGCTACCTTGGGTAGCCCGGCAGCGCCCGGTAGGGGGTGGAGTGTCAAAATTCTTCCGGTGCGAAGCACCCTTCCGCATCCTTGTTCGGACCTCTACGAACGCGCAGCGCGGAAGCAACCTGCTTGGCCTGAGGCGTCTTCAGAAAGTCCTGAAAATCGCGGTCCTTCGAGAAGACATAGTTGAGCGCCTTGTCCACAACATCGTCTGCGGATGCGTGGACGAAAGCGGCATATTGATCGACCTGTTCGGCGGTGGACTCGTCCAGCCGAACAGAAGCACTGACGAAGCGACTCAAGTTGATTTCAAGTAGTGGCATAGTGTTCTCCTTATGGGTGGTGAATCACGCAATCTTTCTCCGGGCAATCATCCGCTGCGCCGTTAGCGCAATCTCCCGCGCACGAGCGCGGCAAAGTGCAGCGGGAATCTCGAAGCGTCGGCGGACTTCGAGCATCGTGACAATGTCATCTATCGGAATACCTTCGACGAGCCAGAGCCTGGCCGATGCGACATCCACGGTTCGCTGTGCGTAGTACAGAGGATTCGGTTTATCGGCGCGGCGCGATGCAAGCTTGCGCGTAAGCTTCGCGGCGTCCTTTCCACGGGCAAGTTGATGCAGAACCCATGCCCAATCGTGCTCGGAATTGCTGTGGTTAGAGGGATGCTTTGGCGGTGTGATTGAACGGGACGAAAGAACGGCATCGGTGGCCAGAATGTCCAGCCGGAAGTCATCGGAATTCCAAGTGGAAACGCCGGGGTATTCAACCGTGACGGGATACGCCGGATCGTACTTGCAATTCAGGAATCCGGGAAGGCGGAGAACCCGATTGCAGTCCGTGCAGGCGGGATCGCCGCCAAAGGTAATCGCAAGCAGTTTCAGCGCGCTTTCCTGCTGTTCAAGAGTGAAGCCGTCAACTCGCCAGAGGATCTGGTACTTACCGAGCGATGTCGAGAGGACCGCATTTGGCGGGGGAACCGCATCCGAGGCGCGGAGCGAAGTGAGGCGGGCCTCGCCATCGGTGTCCAAATCAAGGTACAGATGCCGGACCGCGGCAATACACTCTTTGGTACGTTTGCGGCTGGCAGGGCGAAGCGGGTTAGCAGCCACATAGATATTCGCTCCGGTAGAGTTCTCGTGCGCGAGCCAGCCGAGGTAACGAGGCGCAAGCGCATGTTCCAAAGGAACAATTCGCTGAAGCGTCTGGCTAGGAGATTCTCTCCGGACGAGAAGGGCAATCGTTTCATCCGGAGCGAAGCAGCGGGCGAGAAAGTCAGCAGCGGTGTTGGTTCCATTTCCACTGCTATGGTGTGGCATGTTTCACCTCGAATACGGGCTCGATCAGGAAGCGTTTGGCATCGCGGTCGTACCCGCGAAGCGCCAGGACTTCGCGGAGGATGCGGCACGGTGGTCGACGCTCGACATGGACGACAAAATCGACGGCTTCTCCGATCTCAGCTTCGGTGTCGGAGAAGGTGGTTTGCGCGTGGTCGCGCATGACCAGATTGGCGAAGCGCGTGAGGGCTTTGGCTGCCGAGTTGGCGTGGATCGTCGCGAGCGAGCCGGTGTGGCCAGTGTTGAAGGAATCGAGCAGCGTGCGCGCCTCGATGCCACGCACTTCGCCCATGATGATCCGGTCCGGTCGCCAGCGGAGAGCGGACTTTAGAAGCTTATCGAACGAGATGTTGGCCTTGAAGGTATCGGACTGGCATTCGGCAGCCACGATGTTTGGCTTCCGGATCTGGAGTTCGGCGGTGTCCTCAATGACGACGAGGCGCTCCTGGTCCGGAATGAAGTCAGCCAGTATCCGTAGAAGCGTGGTCTTGCCGGTGCCTGTTCCACCGCTGATAAGCAGCGTCTTTCCGCCGCGAATCTGCTCGGCTAAGAAATCTGCAAGAGGCCGCGTCAGCGTGCCCCGAGCAATGAGGTCATCGATTGTGTAATGGCGGCTGGTGAACTTTCTGATCGTCAGCGACGGAGCGGGGCATACGACCGGCGGAATCACCGCCGCAAGCCGGCTCCCATCCGGGAGATGCGCGTCCAGTAAGGGGTTGTCTTCATCGAGCTTCTTGCCCAGCTGGTTGGCGATGACTTCAAGGCCGGTGCGCAGCCTGCCGGCGTCGAAGGAGATATTGGGTTCCTGGCACAATTTTCCATCGCGCTCGCAGAACCACGAGGCATCCGGATTGCCCATGATCTCGCTGACGCTTTCGTCGAGCAGCAGGGGCTCGATGGGTCGAAGGAATGGCAGGATCAATTCGAAACTCATTGCGGGAACCTCACAACCGTAGAAGCCCAGCGTGTAGCCGGGCTTCCGAGAGTGAAGAGGAAGGCGCTATGCGGCCGTTTCCTCTGGCGACGATTCATCGTGCTCCTGGTCTTCCGGAGCGGCTTTCTCAGCGCGGTCCAGCTTTAGGATCGAAGCGACCCGAATTTCCCAGACGCGCTTCATCGTGTCGTTCTTCTTGCTCTGGTACTCCCGGCTGCGCAGTTCGCCTTCCACCTGGATATGCGCGCCCTTGGCGAGCGTCTTGGCGAACTCTGAGAGCTTGCCGAAGACTACGCAACGGTGCCATTCGGTGTGCGAAATGTACTTGCCATCCTTCTTGTAGGAGGACTTGGTTGCCAGTGAAAGATTGGTGACGCTGAAGTCCGCGCTGTTGGTGCGAGCTTCGGGGTTGCTGCCGAGAAAGCCGATGAGGGTTACTTTGTTCTGGTACATGAGAGTGTCTCCGTTTGTTGAATTCGCCCGTTGTTGCTCGGGTCACACTGGGCGGAGCTTAGCGAGTGGGCCCGGCTCCCTAGTGCCGAAGGTCTGCTTTCTGGGAGGGGCCCGAAAGAAGTTTGAGAGGCGTTCTTTGCCGTGGTTCTCAAACTTGTTTTGGGAGGAACCGAGACCCCGAAGGGGCGCAGAATGCAAAGCAGAAGACCGAGTGCCGCCGGGCGCCGGAAAGGCCCCGAAGCTGTGACCGAGCAAAAGACGGGATACATAACGGCAGACACGACCCAGAGCAAAGTTATCATCTGGAGACTGGCTGCCGAAGTTCACAGCAATTGCAGTGCGATTCGAGCGGCAAGGTCCGACGTAAGAAGGGGGCAATTCGCCACCGTAGTTGCGCGTCGAATGGTTCTTGTTCGCCGACTCCACCTGAGGATGTCCGTTAATTCGTAGAAAGTAGCGACTCTCAACCCCGGTCATAATGACCGAGGTGGTTTTTTCTGCCAAGAAAAAAAGGAGAGAGTCGCTATGAAGAAACGATATCAGATCGACCAGCAACGAGCGGTGCAAGAGTTTCGACAACTGGCCCGCGAAGAAAACCCTAACCTACAGATGATTGTTCCCATGACCGAGGTCGTCGGTCTGCTGCAAGAAGGAGTCGGCCACTTGATGCGCGAAGCGGGGTTGGCGTTGATGAACCTGGTGATGGAGGAAGAAGTGCGGCACCTGGCCGGGGAGCGGCACCAGCAGCATCCCGAGCGGCGGGCGCACCGCTGGGGGAAAGAATCCGGGTACTGCGTGGTGGACGGGCAGAAGGTTCCGATCGCAAGAACGCGTCTGCGCACTCCGGAAAATCGTGAGCAGCGGCTGGGCAGTTACGAGATGTTCCAGCGTAGCGGGCCGATGGAGCACGCAGTGTGGGACAAGCTGATGCGCGGGTTGTCGACGCGCAACTACGGAGCGGTGGTGAAAGATTTTCGCGAGGCCTACGGGGTGGAGAAGTCGGCGGTGAGCAACAACTTCATCGCCTCCAGCAGAGAGAAGTTGCAGGAGTTGATGGAGCGTCCGCTGGGCGAGTTACGCTTGTGCGCGGTGCTGATCGACGGCACGCCGTTCCGAGACCGGCAGATGATCGTGGCCCTGGGGATCAATGTTGACGGGCGTAAAACAGTGTTGGGCCTGCGCGAAGGAGCGACGGAGAACGCCACGGTGGTCGGTGAGTTGCTCGGCGACCTGGCCGCGCGCGGGCTGGACTTCAGTGTGCCGCGTCTCTACGTGCTCGACGGCGGCAAGGCATTGGCGGCAGCCGTGCGCCGTCATGCGGGCGAGGCGGCGATGATCCAGCGCTGTCAGGTGCATAAGCGGCGCAACGTGGTGGACCACTTATCTGAGGAACATAAGCGCGCCGTCAAGAAGAAACTACAGAACGCCTATGCCATGACCGAATATGCCGACGCCAAGCGTGCGCTGGAACGCCTGCATCGCGAACTGATGGAGCTGAACCCGAGCGCCGCTCGCAGTCTGGAGGAAGGCATGGAAGAAACGCTCACCGTGCATCGCTTGCGCATGCCCGCGCAGTTACGCCGCACGCTGGCCAGCACCAATGTGATCGAGTCGGCTTTCTCCATCGTGGAGACGGTTTGCCGCAACGTAAAACGCTGGCGTGCGGGCGACCACATCGAACGTTGGGTCGGCTCGGGCCTGCTGGTGGCCGAACGCCAGTTTCGCAAGGTGCAAGGCTACCGGGAGATTCCGTCGCTGTTGACTGCGCTGGCCAACGCGGTTTCTAAGAAGACGGTTGTCGAGGAAGCAAAGGTTGCGTAGCCTATGACGGTCGAGAGTCGCTAACTTTCAACGGAGTTCCGGGCAATCTCCTCCACCTTGCACGAGAACAGGTGGGAAAAGTCAGCCGGATTAGCAGCATGAAAAGACATGAATAAGCCTATGGGCAGGTCGATGAATCCCTAGCTGAATGCCTGGTCTGCGCGGAAACGCACGATGGTCAGACCGAGGGGGTTCACGGCAAGCTCATTGTTCTTCACATTCTCGCGAAAGACATAAGTGACGCTGGCTGTCCATCGCTCCCGCTTGAGTTCTCTGTGATCCGCGGGGTTGGTGTACACCTTCTCAAACTCGATGCGCGCCGAATAAGGCGACTGTCGCAGGTCGTCAAGAATGACGTTCTTGATCTCTACATCGACGTATGGCAGGCTGCTTTCCTTGATGTAGTTCTGAATACTATTGTCCTTCCGCTCCTGGTCGATCACTGCGCGCTGCACATCGCTATTGAGGAAGTAAAGCGACTGTGTTTGATCACGTTCGATCGTGAAACGATTGCGGCTGAAATACAGTTCGGCCCAGCGGGTGAGGTAATACTTGTTCTCCGCTTCCTGCGGGCGGTATTGAAAGTTGCGATAGTCGATCGCCTCCGCGTGGCCCACGTCGTTGATCCGCACAATCATTGGGTGCATGTTGGCAAGCGCCGTCTGGCTCTTATAGGTGAGTGCAGCCAGGCTGGCACAGACACCGGCGAGCACGAGAATCGTCACTTTCAAATAGGTGTTCATCACCAACGGGTCGCCGTATTGCTCCAGGTAACGCTCTGCGGCTCGGGTGATTTCCGGGGTCGCTTTGGTTTCTACGTTCATTGTTTCAGTGGTCATCTCTCGCATCGTTTTTCCCCTTTGGGGTTTACATGGCGGCGCGGATTGCCGCCATGGCCAATCCAAGGCCCCCACCGTGCCCGCCAGTTCCGCCAGTGAATAGGCTGTGAGTCATGGTCGGAATCTTGAAGAGAATGTAGATGTTGACCAATACAAGCAGAACGAGAAGCGGTAACGTCTGAACCATCATTGAAGGGTCCGACAAGCTCTGGCCAAGTTGGATGTAGTAGTTCGTCAGAACATGAGACAGAACGTTCATCGTGGCTGCAGCGACTACCTTATAAAAGCTGAATCCGAGATAGGCCTTTAGCCCGGATAATTCATATATTTGAAGACAACAAAAGCCTCCTCTGTTACAAACATGTTGTCTAGACAATGTTTGAGCAACAAAAGAGGCTTCTGAATGTCTGAAGATAGCACAACACAGTGTTTGTTGTTCCCGGGAATTTTTCGCAAGCCTGTGGTGGCTCAGTTCGATCAGCGTGAGGGGAGTTCCGACGGCGGAGCCTTGCTGCTGAAGAGCGCCGATCGACACTATGGATTGGTGGCTGGACT
>JAIQFH010000082.1 GCA_020073385.1 Terriglobia bacterium
CTACGTGCGGTCCACTGATTCCACTCCGCAAGCGTCGTAGCGTCTTGGGCGCGGAGAAGTATTTTTCGAGCATGGGCTCTCCTTGTTGAGCATTGGCCATAAATGGCCGCATCAACCTAGCAAAGCCCCTGAATTTATGGGGAGTCGCATCCCGCCCAACCGGGTCCGACAAGCCCGCCCTGCGCAGATTCCGGCGCGCCACTCCCCATTAGAAAAAACTCCCCATAAGGCAGCTGTTGTAGGAGATGGCCGGACGGTACCCGCAGTCGGTGCACTCATCGAGATGCCCGCCCAAGGCAGCGGTGCGACAGCGCGCGATGGCTCGCAACACTTTGAGGTGTTGCCAGGTGATCCACTTGCGGCTTCGTTCGATAAATGCGTGTCCAGCTGCGTGAACCAGATCCGCCACTTCGAGTGGCGGCCGGTCCATTTATGTGCTCTGCGGTAACTTATCTTTCAGTTTGAGCGAGTCCAGCGGACTCGCGGTGGCGTTGAGGTGCCGTTGTGAGAGATGGAGATAGATGGTGGTTTCCTCCAAATCACGGTGACCTAACAGCACCTGAATGGTGCGCAAATCGGCACCCACCTCCAGCAGATGAGTTGCGAAGCAGTGGCGCAGGGTATGCGGATGGATTTTCTTGTGGATCCCCGCCCGCTGGGCAGCCTTTTGGCAGGCATCCCACACTACCTTGGTGGTGATGGGATGATTGGCGGTGTGCCAGCGCCCGCCCGGGAATAACCAGTCTTTGGGTTTGCGCCTTAGCCCCCGCCAGTACTCTCGCAAGGCGTCCAACAACTTCGGGCTGAGCATAACGTCACGATCCTTGCGGCCTTTCCCACCTTGGATGTGGATGATCATTCGATGACTGTCAATATCGGTGATCTTCAGTCGAGCCAACTCCGCTCGCCTCAGTCCTGTGGCATAGAGCGCCATCAACAGAATGTGATGAAAGGGAGTGAGAGCCGAGTCGATAAGCTGGGCGACTTCTTCCGAGCTCAGGATGATCGGCAGACGTTGTACTTTCTTGGGATACGGAGTTTCGGCGATGCTCCATGGCTTCCTCAGCGTCTTGATGTAGAAGAATCGCAAAGCGGCGAGGTGCTGCGTCACAGTGCTGGGTGCCAACTTTCGCTGGCCGAATAAATGGGCTTGATACTGGCGGATGTGCTCCGGTCCTAACTGGTTCGGAGGGCGGTGAAAGTGAAGGGAAAACTCGGCAACGGAGGTAGCAGTCTATGGTAGCCTGAGCGTAATTACGACGCTCGAGTTCTTCGAGCATTATTTTGCGAAGGTGGGTCATAGGTTGGCTCCTAATGACCCAACCTTACCCCTTCACATATACCGCTGACACCCAGCACGCGAAAGCGTGTGCCGCAACGCGGCTTCGTTCAAGTCGGCTTCTGGTCCACGAACCCCGTTCACGAACCTCGAATCTGAATGAAAACACTCACTGCCCGATGGAAGCTGTTTGTGCCAGTTCTACTCAGCTAGGAAAAGTCGCTCGACCAACGCTTCATCTGTTCCCCAAAAGCGTGACTCCGAGGGCCGCTTACATGGTCGGCGAGAGCGCGGCAGAACAGAACTCAGCTCGTTCTGCTATTTGCACGCGAGAACGAGAGGCTCGCGTTTCGGCAGAAACCAGACGAGCAGCGGGAAATCACTGCTTCCACCTTCTGGAATCGCGATCGACGCAGCCGCCGGGAACCCGTCACGGAACGATCTCCATCGATGCTGCAGTACCACCAGGTTGAGTCTAAAGGTCGTAAAAAAGATACAACCTCCGGCTCGGTCTGCGATTCACATCAGCGCTGCGAGACTGTAAGATGCTCGACATTCAGTCCACAATAATGTGTGGCATACATTGCGCAAGGATTGACAATGCGTCTCGTAGGAGTGTGCCCCTACGGCGAAGCGGCGGATCTTGAAGGAACTCCCGCAGAGTTCATCAACGCGCTCGCCTACGGGGTATCGACTCGAAGCGAGCGGTAATCATTACTGGCGGCTTTCTTCAGTCGAATAAGAAGCCGAAAGCCGTCTTCACTGACATTGCTGCCCTGAGGGCGCTCGCCGCTAATGCCAAAGAACATGGAGTTGACTTGAAGGACTGCTACGAGGCGCTGCAATATAAGTGGTCACGCGGCGACAGAACCAGGCACGTGCACAGATGACGAACTACCCAAAGATTTGATACCAGGCCAGCGTCGCCCAAAATCTCGAAGATCCGACTTGCCCGAAAAGCGAACTGCAGAGTACAACATCCAAGTTCTGGGAACCTCGTTGGTCCGGTTAGAAGTGACCACATACAGCCGGCTTTGAAGTGACCGCTGAGGCTATTTTGCGCCAGAATATACGACCGGGCTGCGATATGGAGAATTATTGGATTGTCTCTGTGTGGAGCTTAGGGAAGGAGATCTTCGGCATCGTGGGACTGATCTGGCTCATCCGAGTGTTTTACAAAGCTTTTAGTGATTTGCGAAAATTCGCTGAGTGGAGGATACGGATGGAGCCTCTTCTCAGCGCCGCGAGGGGCGATCCACGACCACCATTCTTGGTACTGCGATCATTTTTCGAAAGAAACACACAGTCTCTCTTCCATCTGGACAACTCGGTCGGAGCACTACTCCTATACCTTTGGCAAAGTGAGGAGCAACCATCAGTTGATTTTGTCTCTCAACTCAGCCGGGCCACAACAAAATACGGTCCTTTGCTCGCGATTGGCGGGCGCGAAATAGAGCAGGCCGGACTGTCGAAACACCGTATCGTCGTCTTCGTGGACTCATCCGAACTCGACTGGCAATTTCTCTTCTTGGAGACCGCCAAAGCTAGCAGGGCAATCTTTGTTCTCCCTGCCAGAACCAAGGCAATCATAATAGAAGTATCTCTTCTTGCTCGTTCCGGACTTACAGGGAAAACGATCGTGCTTATGCCTGGTGCATATTACCGCGGGAAATTTTCTGAACAGGCTCTCTCGATTTTGGAAGATAAATGGGCCCACATTCAGGTTCAGTGGATGTTAAAAGGTTTGCACTTGCCTTCCTACGTCGCGAAAGGAATGCTTTACATTCCCAACAGCGACTTCTCTATAAGGCATTCATCCTTGTTAGGCCCCGCGCCACACGCTTTTGAGGTGAGCCTTGCCTCGATATTGGCAAAACTTGACGGCACATGTCGCTCGACGCGAGATTTGCTGCTCGAAATAGATCGGTAGGGCTCGGTTGCACAATTGTGGTGCAAATTTGGCGGCTCTTACTTTACAGTCGCGGCACTGCCTGGCAGGCTCGAGGTTCTCATTCTTAGGAACCCGAGCGAGTTTGAAGATTCTTGGTTGGTGCATCTGTTGACGGCGCAGAAGGCAGTTGGCGAGCTCCAGAACCTAGAGTTAGCCCGCCGATGAACGCAGTGAACGCTGCCAACGTTCTGATTGGAATCATCACACCGATTAGCCGAGCGCTGCATACTACCTGACGTGAACTCGGGCACCACCATTGCTTGACCGACAAAGCGAACAGAGATCTAATCTAGGCGTTATGCCGCGTGCTCGGATTTGCCGATGATATAGCTATGGCCCACAATGCCGTCCGAGGATGCACAGCCGAAGCGGCGCGCATTTGGAAGTAAATCCAGTCGTCGCCAACTATGGAAGCGCGCGAAGCTAGTCCGCAACTCTTCCTCTCCTACGCCAGGGCTGACGTCGATCTGGTAAGGCAACTGAGCGACGCCATCAGGGCACAGGGATGGAGCACATGGGTGGACCGAGTGAGCATCCCATCTGCCTCCGAGTGGATGGCCGAAATACGGCTTGGCATTGAATCGGCTGACGGCTTCGTCTTCGTCATCACTCCGCAATCGCTTAGGTCCCGGATGTGCAGGGTCGAGTTGTCGATCGCCGTCGAGTTGTCCAAACGGCTGTTGCCTTTGTGGGCTCTGACAAAAGCTGAGTGGGAGTTGGCTGAGAAGCTGATACGCGAAGAAGGCGGCGCAGAGGCTCTGGGTCAAGTGCCGCCCGAGCTAAGCAAGCTGCAGTATATCGACATCAACGAATTCAGCGATGGCATCAATCCCCTGCAGGAGCTGGTTAGAAACTTGCTGAACACCGCATCGCACGACCTGGTGTGGCTGAGGCAGCATACAGGGCTGCAAAGAGACGTGAAGCGATGGGTGGAGGAGCGCTACTCGAGCGGAGCGCTACTTCGTGGTGTGCTGCTGGCCGAGGCGGAAGCGATGTTACTCGTGACGGATAAGGATCCACCGCTTACGGCATTACAACGCGAGTTCGTAGAGGCGAGCCGCACCGAGTATCAGAAGTCCCTTCAACGCGAGGCCGCGCAGCTTGCGCATCGCGTACTGGATCTTCCAGGCGAGCGGATTGCACTCGCTGTCATGCTTTCGCTGGAGGGTCTGGCGACCTACGCGCAGACTCCGCAACTGGTAGGGGCGCTGCGGACACTTCTCAGCAGGTGGCCTCAACGCGCACTGATCCTACACGACGACTATGTGAGTTCGGCAGTCTTCAGCAGCGATGGTGGGGTTGCACTGACCTCTTCGGCGGACGGCTTACTCAGATTGGTGGATGTTCGCACCGGCGCTGTTGTTCGCCACACGCGCGGGTGGGGTGCGCCAATCTTGTCTGCGGCGCTCAGTCAAGACGGCAAGCTGGCCGGTGCGGGTTATCAGGACGGATGCGTTCGCATATTCGACTTCGACAGCGGAGAGAGCACAGAGGTGCGGCTGAGCGACGCCGGGATCGACCATGTGGCCATGAGCCCTGCTGGCTCGAAAATTTTTGCGGTCGCGGGCGCCGTGCCTTTCGTGGTCGATCTTGCGAGTGGGCGTGACTATAAACTGCCGGCGCACCGGGGTTCCATCACGAGTGCTGCCTTTTATGCTGACGCTCGTGTGGCGACGACGTCTAACGACGGACAGGTCCGCCTGTTTGATCTCGACGCTCAGCAATGGGAAGAATTCGGTCTGTCAAACGCCGTAATCAACACGGCGTGCGTCAGCCCCGACGGAACATGGATGGCCATTAGTGGCTCATTTGAGGGTGTTTTCTTGGTGGACACCAAGACTCGCGGCATCTTGCGTCGGCTGGACGTACCCGGGGGCAGCGGTCTTTTGATGGCCCTCAGCAAGGGTGGCGAACGGCTCGCTGTTTCGGACATCTGGGGCCGCGTCTTGGTCTTCAATCCTCAGAGCGGAGAGGTCATCGCAAATAAGAAGATGTTTCCAGCGTCCGCGTGGGCACTGGCGATGAGCGCCGACGGGTCGCTGTTCTGCGGGGGGTCCCGCGCTGGTTCGGCGCTCGTATGCGACACCGCGAAGGGAGGGGAGTGGCTGTGCGCCGGGCACGACGGACCGGTGAACACTGTTACGTTCGATCCGACAGGTACGCTGCTGCTTACTGGCGGAGCAGACAAGACGGCACGGATTTTCGCAATCAGCCGAATCCCCAGTACGCTGACAGTTCCCCACGTCGATACGGTGCTTAGTGCGGACGTATCGCCAGACGGAATGCTTCTGGCGACAACAGCACGGGATGGCATCACCCGTACATTCGATATTCAGACGGGTTCCCAATTAGCAGAGTTCAGCCGACCGCACGGGAATCTGCTTAGCGCCTCGTTTACATCGCCAGGCGATCTAGTGGTGGCCTTCAAGGATGGAACCATCGTGTTCGTCAATGCACGATCGGGCGCCGTGCTGCGCTCTTTCAAGTCAGTTCCCATCGACGACAATTCGGAAGTGCGGATGACCCACGACCAGCGCCAGCTGGTCACGGTGCAGTTTCATGAGATCGTGCGCGTGTTGAGTCCCGATGATGGCGCCACACTGGAGGTAAATAAACAGGAACGCACCCGGATCCTATTGGATATCGAGGATCAGATGGGGTTGATAAGTCCCAGAGGGCGACTTGTCTATCCGGACGGAGGGCAGCCGCCAGTCTTGGAACGAGATGGGAAGAGGATCTACCTGAAGACTCGCGAGTACCAGGTCATCGATGCAGCAATTGCTCCTGGCGGCTCCGTCGTGGTAGGAGCGGCGCCCAATAGGGCAGAGCTTCCGTTATTCGATTCGACGGATTGCGAGTTCATCGCTGCGCTTCGGCTTCAACATCCGTCGAACGCAGCCAGGTTCAGCGCAGACGGTAGCTGTATTTTAGCGAGGTGGCTCAATGCTGTGTCTGTGGTGCAGTACGCCGGCACGGCGCGTCTCCTGGAGCTGGCGAGAAATCAGGTGTATCGAAAACTCATGGCCCGGGAGCGTTCCGAGTTCGGTTTGCCAGCCGAGGCGGAAGATCCGGTTGGCCAGAATCCTGCGCAGGCCGAGGATCCGGTACGCTGAATCCCGGATGCGAACATCTTCTCGTTAACGAGAGCTTCTTTTCTCAAATCGGGGCCTACATCATGCCTCGACCCGCTTGCTATAGTAATGTCGGCTCAAGGGAAACGCTGGTGTATAGATTCCGCAGTAGTGAGGCGGCCGGTCCGTTGACTTCGCAAGACGCAGTTCCGCTAGTCGGGCCCGAGACGCCGCATTGTCCAGGAGATGCTTTGTGGCACTCCCTACAACGCAACCTGCAGGTTCTAACTCCATAGTCTAGTTGGGATCACGAAAAATAAGGAATTCCGGTCCATAAGTCGGCTTCGCGGACCCAAGCCCGTTTGGATCTAGCTTCCGCCATGCGCGATCCTTGGTGAGTCGCCCGCGGTGGCATGGACGCGGGTTGCGGTTGCTTTGTCTGTGGACGATAGGATACACACTATTCCTATTCACTCCGATTCTTCCGTCGGCCAGGGTGCCGGAAGGGCCAGAGTCAGCCGCGGCCAAGTTCCAGCAGGTGGTCGATCAGCGGATCCTCGGCGCCGAGATCGCGCGCGCGACGAACATCGGCGAGCGCTTTCTCTCGCTGCTTGAGTCCGTTGTGCGCGTAGGCACGCACCAGCCACGCGTCGGGATTGCCGGACTCCAAGCGTATTGCGATGTCAGCCGCCGCCTCGGCCTCGTCGGCGGCATCGTGCTCTAGGTAGTAACGTGCCCGCCGGATCTGGACGTAAGCGTCCTGCGCGCCCTTTGCGAGATCCATCTCGCGTTTCGCCGCCGCGTGGTCGTGACGTCGGGTGAAGATCCCGGAGCGTTCGATGCGTGCATCGAAGAATTCCGCCTGGTGACCGAGTACCCGGCCGAAATGGGCGAGCGCTTCGTCGTCACGTTGCAAGCCCGCCAGCGCAAGACCGCGCCACCAGTGTGCGTTGATGTGGTCGGGAAAGGTTGCCGCGACCGCCTCGGAAATGCGCAACGCCGTGCAGTAGTCCTTCGCACCAAGCGCCCCATGCACTGCGCCGGAAAGCGCCGCCATCCCGAACTGCGAGAAAAAGCTGACCTTGGCAGCGAGCCGAGATGTCCCGTCGTCGCCAACGATGATGTCATCTACGAGCGCCGCATAGTGCTCCGGCTTTGCGAGACAGAGGGTCGGAATCCGGAATTCAGTGCGTTGCTCGATCCCGCCGGTGGTACGGTTGAGGACGGAGATGCGCTGAATCTTCGCCGGTACAGGCGTGCTCATCGCGCGCAGCAGGAATCCGAGGCGGACGATAGTCTGCCGTTTAACTTCAACTGAGCGCGCCGATTGCAGTGCGAGCCTGAGATGCTCCACGGCGTGCACGCTGTTCGGATGTACCGCCAGCCGAATCAGTGCTTCGCGCGCCGGATCCTCCGGGATAGTCCTCCAAAAGGGATGATTCCAATTCACACGCTGAACCGTGCCGTCCGGCTTTACCGCCCTGATTAGAAGCCCATCGACGCAAAACTCCGCCGTCGGCGCATCGGCGTGTTCATCGAATACCCTGTCTGCATCCGCAGCGGCGAGGAGCGCATCGACAAGCGCATCTGCAACGCAGGCGGCATCGGCCAATTTCTCGGCGGTTTCCATCGCCGCGAATCTCACATCGTGTCTCGGGGAGCGGAGCAGTTCTGCGCATAGTTCCGCAGCGCCGGTTGTTGCGATCGCCGGCAACACGTCGATCACGCCGCTGATGGCCGCGAGCGAGGCGCCGCCCAGCAAGCTGCGCAATCTCTGCAACAGTGCGTCGCCCTCGCCCCAGCGTGTGAGTAGGGTGGCGGCGTGGTAACGAGCGAGGGCGGCGGCGGCGTCGGAAGGGTCGGACGTTGCAATGTCGAATAGCGGTGCGTGCACGACTGGCGTCGCGGACAGCTCTTCCGCGAGACCCGGCCCGGCAAGCCAGTGTAGAAGAGCATCGGCGTGGGGAATCAACTGTTCTGCAGCACGCGGCAGCACCTGCGATAGCCACTGCGTGAGTTCCGTTAACTCCGACGCGGTTGCTGAGCTGCGCAAGCGCAGGAAACTCGATACCACACGATGCATGCGCCAAACGTCGTGCTTGTCGTCGGCGGGCAGAACGTCAATCCATCCTCTATTGGCGAGCTGCGCCAACTGCTCATGCGAGACCCAGGAGGCAACCAGGTCGTCGCGCGTCGGCGTGGGTGCCAGCCAAGACATGAGATGCGCACATCGAAGCAGCGCCGGCCGCTGGCCCAGTGCTGCGTACGAGTCATGAAGGGCTTCGGCCACGCCTCGCAAATACGCTTCAGCGACGTCCTCGCGCAGCGATTCCAACTCGTCGTCGAGCGCTCGCGCGGGCTCCTCCCCCATTGCCCGCCCGAGGACGTTCTTCGGAGCGACGAAGCCGTCCAACACCGTGCGCAGGATGCGAAGCGCGAGCGGCAGGCAGCCAACCCATTCAACCACAATGCGCCACTCGTCGTCGGTGAGGGCACCGCGTTGCACCGGCGGTGCTGTCACCAGTTCCACCGCTAGGGCCGTGGGAAGTTCGCCGACACGGATGATGGCTTGGGGATCGAACAGATCGGCGTCGAGCTTGCTCCGCCGCGACGTGCAAAGTAGATCCACCACATTGAGAACCGGGCACCAGGTCTTCAACGGTTGCGGTCGACGATCTGGCCCCGGAATGGGCACGTTGTCGACGACCCAAAGAACGCGGCCCCGTGCGGCTGCCGCCGCCACGTGCTGATCGAGCGCTCGTTCCAAGGCGTCACGATCGCCCACCGGTGGCGACGGATTGTTGATAGCAAAAGCGCACAGCGCATGGTGTAGTTGTCCCTCGAGCGCGCGTTCGTCGACGTCGGCGTCGATCCAGATCACACCACCCGGATAGTGACTGGGCGCGTAGCGCCACACGTATTCCGCGGCGACCTGCGTCTTGCCCACGCCCGCAGTTCCAACAATGGCGCATGCGTTGGATGCGCCGCGCACACGTCCGGTTTCCAGGACATGGAAAATGCGCCAAAGCTCCTGAGATCGTCCGAGAAAGTGGTCTCCCAGCGATCGAGGAACTCGCATTCCGGTGAACGGCCTTCCCGCGAGGCTGCCGGCGGGAGGGACAGCGCCGCGGGAGCGCAAGCGCATGACCGCCGGGTCGTGCTCGCTTCCGGCCAGTCTCTGCCGGAGCGTATCACGTACGTGTTGCAGTCGGTTCGCCACGATATCCACGATCTTCGCCACCGACTCCGCGCGGGGCCAGTTCTCGCGCGCGAGCGGCGGCGGCACATGGGCTGACACTGATTCGTTGCTGTACGCAAGCGCGAGCACCACGTGTGCCAGTACATCGTCGCGGCGAGTTCCTTGGCGTTCGGCGCGATAGGGCGCAACAGCTGCCTGGAATTCATACGCACACCACGGTCGTTCGAAGTAGCCATCGTCGAGCACGACCAATACGATCTTGCTGTCGAGCAAGCCGTCGGCGATCTCTTCGGGGAAAACGTCACCGTAGTCGATGTCGCGTGTGTCGAGGAAAAAGGTGAGTCCACGTTCGCTTAGACATTGGTGGATGCGTGCCACCTGAGCGCTGCTCGCACTGCGCGAATACGAAATGAAGACATCGGCAGACATGTCCTGGCACCCTTCCGCGATGCTAGATTACCTCCGACTTACCGCTTTGCAAAGAGAACGAGTGCCTGCCTCCCGACCGATCCCGAATGGACCGCAGCCCGTTGGGCAACCGAAACGTCCGCCGGCCTTCTCGCCAGCAATGACCACGATTCTCCAAGCGGTAAGGCGGTTAATTAGTGTCAAAGACTCGGCAGTATTCCCGCATGTGCGATCTCGATCGGTGGCCCGTGGATGTACGGGGCGGCTGCCAACTGAACAATCTGGCGCAGGAAATGTCTCCTCTTGACGCGGGATTCCGGAAGCGGCTGGCGATAATCTTCGATGCCTGGCGGGAGGCCGTTGCCTCCGTTTTGCGAGAGGGCCAAGCCCACGGAAGCGTTCGTCGCGACGTGGAACCCGCTGACGCCGCCGGCTTACTGATCGCGATGGTCGAAGGCTATGCGTCGCTGGCAAAGAACGCTCAGGATCCGAAAGTGATGAAAGCCGGGATCAGAAACACCGTGGGCTGGCTGCGATCCCTGCGCGCGACGGGCAACCGCAAGCGAGGTTGATCGCATCGGTGCCTCAAGGAGCAGTTTGGCATTTGTTGCATACCAACTGGTTCGTATGCTCGGCATCGCGATCGGGCGAAGCGCTTCAAACTACATCATGAAAGGGAGAACGAACAATGACGAGGATCGCAGTGTCGCGGAGGAATCTGCTCGCAACGGGGGCCTGCGCGCTGGTTGGTGCCGTGAGCCTGCCGGGACCGGCAAGTGCCAGCGCATTGGGAGGGCAGAACTTAACGAACGAGGACGTAGCCCGGAAGTGGTACGCGGCCTGGGAGAAGAACGACTGGGGTCCAGTGGATAGCCTGCTCGCCGATGATTTCACCTTTACAAGCGCGGCCGGCGACGACCACATCAGCAAGAGCACTTTCAAAGCACGATGCTGGGAAACACAAATCGATTTCATTGGACATTTTGACCTGGAGCGAATCACCACTGGCGGGGAGGATGCTTTTGTGAAGTATCTTTGCCACACCAAGGACGGTAAATCGTTCCGGAACGTGGAGTATCTCCGAATCAAGAACGGAAAGTTGCAATCCATTGAATGTTATTTCGGTGCGCAATCCAGCTTCCCGTCAGCAGTGAGCACTGGCCAGAAGTGACCTACGTGCCTGGGGGGAAGGCGGGAGATGCCGATCCGCCGAATTCACCGATGATGCTCAAGCCACGATTCAAAGGCGCTCAACCAATCGACGTGTTTGTCGTTCCCATTGGGCAGGTGGTCAGAGGGATCCGCTGCTCCGGTTATGTAGGACCATTACATCTAGAAGTAGTGCACTCGTCAATCTGACTTCGCGTACCAAGAAGTCGAAACGTAAGGGGTTCCATCATGAGCGCCCGCGAAACTCAGGATCAGAAGGCTATTGCACGTGAGATGTTTGTTCAACAAGCTGCTCACGCTAATGCGGACGTTTCGGCTAGCCCACTGCGGGGAGCTACGATTTGCTCCACCAAGAGTAGTTGGGATTGCACTCCTGAATCGACAGCGGACGAGTTCTCCGAAGCTGCAGATGCATCATTGCTTTCGGTAACCCGAGTTGATGCTGCAAACCTCATGCGAGTCCTGCGGCAGTTTGAGGTTATAGCAAAACGACAGGCGTCACGAATCGCGTTCAAGGCAAAGGGTAGCATCCTGCTCTTGGATTTAGCCGACATCTTGGCAGTGCAAGCCGAAGGTAATTACGTTTCGTTGCAACACCGACCTAATCCCTATTTGGTGCACGAGTCTCTCTCGTCCATGGCTGAGAAGCTCAAACCCTACGGTTTTGTTCGAATCCACCGCTCCGTCGTCGTAAATACTTCGGCCGTGGAGGAGATCCAACCTTTACCGACGGGGGAGTACAGGCTGCGTGTAAAAGGTGGAAAGAAATACTTGGTAACGCGTACATATAAACACAACCTCAGAGATCTGGCCCAACTGTGGGTAGGCTTAGAGCGGCTTTGCGGCTAACAGGCAGCAAGAGGTTTTACCTCGTTATTCCGTCGTAGCATTCCCGATCGTCCCTTACGAAAAGTCAGCCCATAAACAGCGCGGCCGAATGAAAGCGCAAGCTGCAGCATCTTGCTGGGGCGGCTGCTGGGCCGTTGTTCCAACATGGGCTGTGTTGCGGCGAGGTCTTGTCCGCGTTCATTGATTGCAATGCCAGAACGGAGAATGTGAGGCCAACCTGTAGTTCAGCCTTGATGAAATCCCTCGCGTAATCGTAGGCAATTTTAGAAAATCAACTTGACTCCGACCGGCCTTCTCAAGGAAGGCGATTAGACTCAGAATCCGGCACCGGCTACCTTTACGGGCCAGAAGTCTGCTTCGAGGACTCGATGCCCACTTAGGAGCTTCGGTTCTACCGCAGGCGCTATATGCGCGCGATTGGCCAAGTTGCCTACTCTTCCGCCTTGCGACTTCTCAGCGCCTTTAGCAAGCGAGCCAGTTGCTCATTGAATCGATCGACATTGTCTAGGGCGCCGCGAAAGTCCGCAACGTTACGCGCGATGAGATCCGCTCGAAATGGCTCGATCTCCGATGGCCACTCGGTCCACAAACCCTCGTCGATGGAAACCGGCAAGGCTATGGTTCCCCTTCCTTCCTGGCTTTCCTTCTTGAAGGCTTGCTTGAGTTCGAATCGCCAACCCGGACGCTGCGGGGCTGATTGTGAGCAAACGAACAGCACCCGATCGTGTTGCGCGATGCCGCTTACCATCTCATCATCAATCAACCGTCCTGGAACCGCGTCCTCCTTATAGAAGTAGGCGGCGACGCCGGCACTCCGTAGCGCATCATGCAGCCGCCGGGCAACCGCCTCATCGGGTCCGCCATAACTGATGAATACTGTCTGGTAGACATACCCGAGGCCAGCCTTCTCTGGAACCGGCTGTTCGTCGGCGTTAAAGAAGGATATCGCGCTGGTATCGGTGCCGGCTAGGCTCCACTCCGAGGCATTTACGCCAATGAACTTGATTTGTTTCGGCTGTTCGAACCCCATGTTCTGCAACGAAGCTTCCTTGGCGAACATCCGTCCGGCATGCATGTGGTATAGCGTGGCAAGATGACCCTGTTCTTCGGGTGAAAGCCCTACTTGGTTCATCCGGCCCTCTAATTCTTGCAAGCTGTTGATGTTGTTCAGGTGATAGTAAAATGGCACCTCTCGACCATTGACGAGCATCCACCCTTCGTTAGCGGGCCGCAGAAGGCCGGCGGCTTCGAGCTTGCGGCAAAAGTCAGGCCCGATTTCGTGGTAATCCAGGCAAATCTCGCTTACTTTGCCCATGAAGACTGCGCCCCGCGCAAACGAGCTTTCGTTGAAGCTGCAGTTGTCGAAGAAGCGGGTCCGCCAGAAAAAAACGGGTCCTTCGAATCGACCCCGCTCGAATAAGGCTTTGCCCAGGAACCACGCCCAACTAAAATTCAACTCGCCCGGAAAGACGTACTCCAAATTGCTCGTGTCTCCTTGCTTGCAGACAAGTTGGAAGAAAGTTGCGTCACCGTGGAAGCGAGCTCGCCACGCCCAGAATTTGCCGCGAACGATTGCCCAGGAAAGGTCGACCGTGCTGGCGAAATACGCATTCGTGAACGAGACGTCGCCCATCATCTCGCAGTGACGCGCCTCTACGGTTCCCTCAAAGAAAGCCATCGGTGCGCGGATTCCGCGGTGCAGCCGTGCGTGAGAAAGATCGACGCTACCTCCGATGCGCGCTCCGGTGAGGTTCAGACAGAAGTCAATCTCCTGTCCGCTCAGGTTCAGATCTCCCAGGCGCTCACCATTGAGGACGTCGCGGTTTCCGACATTCTTTAGGCGACTGATAACTTCATCCTGTTGAAGCATCGGATGTACCTCCGCCAGTTTGTAGCTGCAGCCTCGTCAATGTTGTCACTCCTACGGTGATCGCCTACTGAACCTTCCTCACTTCGTATCCAAGTGCGATGATTGCCTTGAGGACTTCGACGACCGTTTTTCGGTCGTAGTCTTTCTCCGATTCGGAAAGCTGATTGAAGGGCACAAGATCGGGATGCTGCTTGTTGCTATCGTCCCGCCGGACACCATAGCTCCAACCCTCATCGATTCGCTTCTGAGCCCAGTGATCATGATTGTTTTGAGCCAGCCTCTCGAGGAGCTCCTGCAAATCAGAGCTCAATGATATGTGCAATGTGTTAATTGTTCTTGGAACGTAAGTTGCCACCACCCCTCCTTAAGCAGGGCTCGACTGAACCGCATTGTTGCACGCAATGACATCATAGAATGCCAACGCGGATTTCATGTCTCACCGAAGGCTTTACGAGGTCGAAAGAATCAAGATTTTCTCGATGGCACTCCGTGCCCAATGTGCCGCCTACTGGCAAGGCTCCGGGTGGACAAAAGGTCAACCAGATTTGGTGAGTAGGTCAAGGGTGGGAGATCAGACCAGCCGGGGGAGCAACATGTTTACTTCTTCGAAGGGCGCGTAAGGATGAACATCTCGGCACCGTAGGGACGGTTTCCGCAATGATGCGTCTGAGTGAAATCGGGAAAGGGCAATGCGAGCCCGTAGCATCGCGAGTCCAGCGGCATCATTTCGCTTGAGCGAACGTCATCAGACACGTCAAAAGAGCGTCGGCCGCCTTGCTTTCTCTGTCGGACGCGCGCGCCGAGTACTTGCGTAGCACAAACTGCGCCGTGTCATACACCGACGACCACATCCATGGCGCACTGACACGTCTGTATAGATCCTGGTAGCCTCTTTCCAGTGATTCGCGCTCGCTCGCGAGCTTGCGGCCAGCAACCGCGTTGTACAACTTCAACTCCGTCTGGCCCACCACGCTCCAGAAGTCCGGATCGCGGAGGCTCTTGGCCTCGAGGCTCGCGCGTGTCGATTGGAAGATAGATGGATCAAAACCCTTCCATCCGCGTCGGCCCGCGTTCAAGGACAGTTCTGCCGCGAGGTAATTCAGCGCCGGGTAGAACACGTCTGACGCCTCATTCTTGCGCCCGATTTCTGCGGCTCCCTGATAGTGGAGCTTCATCGCTTCGATGGCCTTTTGTTCCTCCGCCGGTCGACCAGATGCTGCTTCAATCAGAGCAAGCCGTTTCCATGCTGAACCGTAGATGCTCTCGGTTTCGATCGTACGATGGACAGCCACCAACTTCTCAAGCAACGTCGTCGCTTCTTTGATGGACTTGCGCCCTGAACTCAGGGAAGTACGCAGTGCGCGTTCCGCCGCTGCTAGCGAGCGTTTCGCAACAGCCCGGGCTTTGCGGTCTGCGGCGCGATTTCCTGCTCCGGATTCTTCCAGCTCCACCTTCATCTTGTCGCGTTGCTTCTGCGCTTTCTCAACCGTTTCCCAAGCGAGCCGAGCGCGTACGTTCGCAAGCTGCTCAGCCGCCTTTATCGACCCTTTGGCATCGTTCGCTTTCAGAGCGAGATCATACCAGCGGATGGCACTTTTGAGGTCGCGAGCTTCCGCATAAGCTGCTCCGAAGAGTTCAGCGACAGAGCCGCTGCCGCCCCAACTCGGAGCAAATCGCACTTCGAGTGAACGGAGCTTCTCGAGTTGTGTCTGCGGTTTGTAACGCTGAAACTTCGTTTGCACTAGAATTGTCTCGAGCGTCAGTTTCAGCGCGGTTTCCGACGCCACTGAGGCGAACTCGTCCACCGCTGCAGTCGTTGTGGGACGGACGTCACCATCCTTGCGGCGGAAGAACCAATCCGGGTCTCCATAACACTGGTAGGCCGCCCACGTATTGTCGTCATTCCTGTAAGCGGCAGTGCGTGCCTCCGCCACGGCGTCAATGAAACGGTTCTCTCGCAGCAAGGACTCGTAGAAGGTGGTCGCGAAGCTGCGAGCCGCTAGGTCGTTCACCGCCCATCCCGCAGCGATCACGCAGCGCACTCCAATATTGATTAGCTCTTCGGCAACGCCGGAGGCGAAGCGAGCGCGATCGTATCCGAGGGCGCTGTCCGTTGCGAGCAATTGATCTCCGCTGCGTGCCGCGAGGTGACAGCAATTCACGAATACCAACTCAGGCACAATGCGCATGCCGCCAATTTCGTTCGGCCCGAGGAACGCGCCGTTGGACAACACGACGCCGCCGGGACCTCCATCTGGAGCACGCAATGCGCCGTGACCCGCGATGTGCACGATGCGCCAGTCGCGTGACAGCAAAGCATTGATCACGGCACGCGCGACGGGTCCGGTCTTGTCCGGATCGTCGCTGAACAGCCTCTCGACTTGCTCCAGCCCGATGGAACCTGCAAGAGACTTGTAAACCGCCTCGGCCTCGGCCCACGCGCCGTCGAGCCGTGGGTACTGGGGCGGGCAACTGGGTTCTCCAATTACAAGAATGCTCTCCTTCGCAGTTGCGTCACGCACTTGTTCACGGAAGTCGGTCGTGCGCAGCTTGCGGAGCAGCTTTGTGCGTATGGCCCACTTACCCTCTGGATTTTGATCGTCGCCCTCGTCGGTGTCGAGCAGTTCCCATGGAATTCCGGCAGTTTCAGGGTCGAGCTCAATTTGCAGCTCGCCGCTTCCGGCAAGAAAGGCTTCCATTCCCACGGGAACCAATAACCTGAACAGCGTCCGACCGATTTGCGGATCGTGGTTCCCCGCATCGGAAGCAGTGGCCACCAGATCGCGCAAGAGTCTACGCTGGGTCTTCTGCTCAAAGACTTCGTTGCGCGCACGTTTGGTATCCAGCGTGTACCTGACCGAAACTTTGTG
Source organism: Terriglobia bacterium (assembly GCA_020073385.1). Taxonomy (GTDB): domain Bacteria; phylum Acidobacteriota; class Terriglobia; order Terriglobales; family Acidobacteriaceae; genus Sulfotelmatobacter. The sequence goes on from JAIQFH010000082.1 coordinate 16,668, forward strand.
ATTCTTGTCTTGCACGGTTTCTGCGGCGATGAAGTCGTAATCGGCGCCACGATATCCCAAATCGAGCGGGCGCGGCAGTGGTCCCGTTCCGGCTTCAATCTCGTCAGCGACTTTGTAGCGTTCTGGTGAAGCCGCTTCCTGCATCTTAAGGGCGCGCCATGCTTCAGTAGCGCGGTCTAGATACAGTTCAATGATCCGCAATTGGCCCACCCGCGGCCATTCTTTGCCATCGCTTGCATTGGCGCCTTCGGATCGCTGGCGATTCTGTCCCTGCCGGTCATCCGCTGTGCTCTCGCCACTCAAGAGTGCGTTGGCCTCGTAAACGCCCAGCGTAATCCGTTGCGCGGCTTGTCCAGCAGTAATTCCGGTGCCACCACTGGCCAGGAGAGTAGCGGTGAGATCAAATGATTGCGGTACTCTCTTTTGCAGTTCGGCCGTGCGTTGTGCCCACGCAATAACTGCTTGTCGCACCGTAAGCGCCAGATTGGCGGCATTGAGTCTGCCTTCCTCTCCCAACCCAGCGACGATCACGGCCTTCGGACGCGGCATACGCCTGACATCTTCGGGATTCGGCGTCGTATTCAGGAAAATCTGATTGGTACCGGGAGCTAAAGGATAAAAGCCCAGACCGAGTGATCTCTTCATGGCTCCATCGATCAGCTTGTCCATCACTTCTTCCGTGCCCGTTAGCCTGGTCGCGCGATAGTGACCCAGCAACACTGGATCTTTTTCGAAAGTGAGGTCGCCGTTCACGACGGTTACACGCAGCGCAGGCAGTTTCGGCGAAACTGCAGGCGAGCGGATGGCTTTGCTTCGTACCACTTTCGATTCCTTTCCGGACGCAAGCCCTGCCGTAGCCGCGTAAACTGCCGCTCCTTCCCGGAGTAGCCTACGATCTGGGAGGGCCGCCAGCGGGTCCACGCGTTTTAACGGTTGTTGTTCGCCCGCGAGCGCGCGCGTGAGAAAATCGACCGTCTCAGGCCGACTAAAGAAATCTATGTGCGTGACTGAATCGGCCTGGAGATTCCCTCCGGCGCCGAAACACCCGATGCGCGCCGCCGGGATTAGCACTTTGCCGGGTTGACCGACGTGCCAGCCTCCAGCAGTGGGCACGACCAAGTCGTTGGCGGATCCAAAGAACTGGTCGATCCCGGTGTCGAGCATTCGCAACAATACTTTTTCGGTCGGGTTGTAGTTGGCGACGAGCGCCGAGTACGCGTCCTCCGGCGGACCCGGGGGAGACTGGAGTTGTGCAATCGGATTCCCAGCACCATCCATTGAGTGCAAACCCGGAAGATCGCCCGACGCGTGCCGCGCCATCCAAACCAGCCCATTGGCCACGAATGCCGCGCCCGTCGTAAACGGATTCTCGGGAAACAATTCGAGCAGGTTTGCGAGCCAACCGACGGTGTCGTGCCAACGCTGCGGTGTGGCCAACGGAGTCCCATCGTTCGGCGATGCAACTAATACGGCGCGGCCAAGCTTGAAGCGCTGTGCCATCGGTCCGAACACGTGAGCGCGCTCAACCAGGTTACGCAGAACCAACCCACCGCGAGAGTGCGTAATTACATCAAATACTGTTGTTTGGTCGGGCAAGCCTTCCAGCAGCATCCGGGTGTTCTCTTCCGGAGTGCGGCTGACGGTGAAATGATTGAACGCGAAGATCCGACCGTCGTACAACGCTTTCACGCGATCGAAGAAATTGGAGTCTGCCAAAGCGCCATACGCCGAGGCGGCATTCGAGAATGTCCCGTGAAGAAACAAAAGCGAGCGCTCGGTGGAAACCGGCTTTCCTGGCGCTAGCGCTTTCGCGCCCAGCGTCTCTTTCGTGACAATATGCCAGCCTTCCTGAAGTCTAGCTTTGTTCCAGGCATTCTTCTCAAAGGCGGCTGCAAGCTTTGGAAGTGCGAAACTCACTAACTTGTCGGCAACAACCCTACCGACCTTGATTAAGGTCGCTTTTATGGCCTTCGAAACAATTCCACGGGTTCCCGTCGCCTCGTCTGTTGAACGCACGGTGATGACGAACCGCACCTGATTGGGCTGCCTGAGACCACGGCTTGCGGACTCGACCGGGAGGTGAAACGTCAACGCCCCTGATGGATGGCGGATGGCCAAAATAGCCGCTTCACCATCTGCAAGGTCATACGAAAAGTCGAGCGCGCCCGGCGTGAATGATTGGCCGCGCGTTGCCGCCCTAGGCTGCGCCGTGAATTCGGCGGCAACGCCCGTCTCTTCTGATAGAAACAACCTGGGAAAGTCTGACTCTGTGATGGCGGCAGCTGATCGCGAGCCCCGCGATGCAACTGATTCCCGAAGAGACCAATCGGACGAGTTAAGCTGGATAGACAAAGTCGTTACCTGAGTCTGAGAGATAACGATTCCAGTCGGACTCTGGGACTACTGGCACCTTATGATAAACCCGGAACCCGCGATGGTGATCCTGGCAAATAATGTCAAGTGTCTGCACGGCCGATAGGCTCCAGACGGAGTGTTCGATCGGTATTGGGTGCGATTCGTCACGCCAGAACCCGCCAACCTATTTCTGGCCGTGGCTACTACGCCTTCTTAGACCAACCTGGGCATAAGTGAAAAAGTAATGCTCCCCTCAGGACGCACCCCCGAGAGAGGCGCTCTTGTTCTCTCGGACTAGAAATGAGGACTCCATTTTCTACCGAGGCTCAATGCCAACGGGCATTCAGAGAATCTCATTGACACTCCTGTTTTGCGAGTTAATAATTAATTAGCCTCTCCGCAGAGCAGTTCCCACCGAGGGGGAGGAAGTGCCCTCCCTGAGGCAATCCCGACAGTAACTTCAAATACTAACGGACGCCGAAGGGCGTAACCGACTTGATGTGAACAGCAGTTTAGAGCCCTCACGCTGGTACTGGGAGTCAGAACCAATCATGGTGCCTGGCGATACCTGGTGGGCGTCGAGGTCATCCAAAAAAGAGGAGGCTAGCGTGTCTCACGGACTATCTTTACATATCGCATTGAACTCCGTAGACCCAAACAGCTACGAAGGCTGGGACGGAACCCTCGTTGCGTGCGAGAACGATGCTGATAGCATGCAGAAGATTGCTTTGTCGGTTGGTTACCAGACACAACAATTGCTCACTCGAAAAGCAACCCGCTCGGCAGTTATTGACGCGATCTCCAAAGCTGCCCGGGAATTGAAAAAAGACGACATCTTCTTGCTCACTTACTCCGGCCACGGTGGCCAAGTTCCCGATACTAACGGCGATGAACCGGATGGCAAGGACGAAACCTGGGTCCTCTACGACGGAGAACTGATAGACGATGAACTGCACAAGCTCTATACCCAATTCAAGCCCGGCGTTCGGATTCTGGTCCTTTCCGACAGTTGCCACAGCGGGACGGTCACACGTGAGATGTATGAGCGCACTGCGCCGATTGAGGCGGAATTCGGCGTCCGATCGCATCCCGTGTTCCGCTCCAAGCTAATCCCGCGCGAAGTACAGAGAAAGGTAGTCGAACACAATCAGAGGATGTTCGACGACATCCAGAACGATACAAAAGCCGCGGTGAAGCGGTCGCCCGAGGCGACAGTATTGCTCATTTCCGGATGCCAAGACAATCAGCTTTCGTCTGATGGGGACGTTAACGGCCTGTTCACCGAGACTTTGCTAAAGGTTTGGAATAGCGGAACCTTCAAGCAGGACTATCGTTATTTTCAGAGGGCGATCAAACGGCACATGCCGCCTTCGCAGCAACCGAACTACTTCATCGTTGGTGTTGCGAATAAGCCTTTCGAACGCCAACGGCCTTTCACTATCACGACGGCCTCTGCGGCCGAGAAGTCGGCGGCATAGGACTGTGGCTGACAATGAAACTGGTGGGACGAAAAAGCGTCCCACCAGCCAGTCACGAGGTCCGAATCGATCTCGGTCTACTACTCCGAATTGAGCAGGCGCTCTCGCCCGTTCGGATCCATAGGCTCTTCTCCGGGGCATCTTGCTTCATCTGTTCTGGGGCGGAGCAGTCCAGACCGTCGTGCGCGTAGTCACGGGAATGCCGGTGTGTTCGGACTGAACCCGCCATGTATTGATTCCACGAGGTTTACAGGCACGACTGTGCTAAACGTGTGCTAACCGCGGCGCACTGATGGGGCGTCTGGCAACACGCGGGCTGCGATCTACGAATATGTTCGTAATCTCGAGTGGCGGGCGCGTCGTGCGCTCGATGGGCGCATGCGTAGCACGCGGGACGCCACAGACTCGTGCAGCTGTGCCGGGCGGTTCATTTTGTAAACGGCGGGTTGATGTCCTCTGGCTTCTCCTGCTGTGTCGTGCTGCTGTGCATTGCCCGAATTGCCCACTTTTGACGGGCTTACGAGCAGGCGGATCTCACGCACGATTCGGGGACGGTCTTCGCTACTCGTTGACGCCCGATTCCGTTGCAGGGCGACCCCGCAGCGGTGCGGGCGAATGCCTGACAAAATAGTGCAGGGTTCGGGGCGGTTTCTTAGCAGAGTTAAGGACGTGGTACGTTTCCCGTTCTAAGACGCGATCCAAGGCTCTGTTGACGGACACGTTTGTTGATACTCGAGTGACGGCCGATTGACTGGCCAATGTGCACTCATTTTGGGGTTAAGTGATCGAGTTCGTGGTCGATGTTGAGGAGCCGCTGCGCGAGTCGGTGAAGTTTACGGCGAGCCTGATTTTCCAGCTGGGGTTGGAGTAAGTGGAGAAGGTGGCGGGTAGCCGCAACACTCTGGCGAATGGTAGGGAGGTCAACTCGCGTGGGGGCTGAGCTAGATGGAAGTGGCAGTTGCGGGATGGTATAGAGGGAGGCTGTGTTTTGACGAGCACGGTGAAATTCACGTTGGAGATCGAGCTGAACCACTTCCACATAGCGCAGGGTCATGCGGATGTCTCTGTGTCCCATCATTCGCATCAGGGCCGGCAAGCTGACGCCCAGGCGCACCATCTCGGTGGCGAATGAGTGGCGTAGCCGGTGGGGGTGGACCCGACCGGTGCAGCCTGCAGCCCGGGCCATATCGCGTAAGGTGTTGTGCAAGACCCTGTACCAGGTCCCAGGTTGCCAATAGCGAGGCAGTAGGAAAGCTTTGGCATCTGGGCCAGGAGCGACAGCTCGCCGCCCCCGCCCCACTGGTAGGGGGAGCCCGCCCAACTCCACGATGCGCGCCACGACGCGCTGCGTCTCCTCATCGACCGGCACGAAGCGTTCGGAATGGAGCTTACCCAGGGGCACACGCAGCGCCACTTGCTGTTCACTGATCTGTTGTAGGCAATCGAGAGGAAGATCGATGCATTCGCTGATGCGGATTCCGGTAGCCCGCATGAGGCGGAGAGCGTTCACCTCCAGGGTGTCAGCGAGACGAAGCTGTTGCTGTAAACGTTGATCTTGCTCGAGAGAAAGCGGTTTGGGGAGATAGTGGTCGGAAGGAGGAAAATCTTCCCGACCAATGAGGTCGGGTGTTACCGGGTGCCCTTGGTTGGCTAAGTCACGCAATAAGCGGCGGACGGTAAGCAGGTGTAAGTGACGCGTCCGATTGCCGGGTGAGGGATATTGCTGGCAGAGGAAGCGGAACCAGGCCAGGAGATGGGGATCGCGGCGGAGCTGAGAAAGTTGGTGCAGGCGGGGAAAGGCAGTGTGGAGATAGGCCAGGAAATTATGGACACAGTAGCGGTAGCACTTGACAGTTTTGGGCCGGCGGGTAGTGGCGAGCATCTGGACCTGAGCTTCGAGGATTGCGTCCATGCTCGGCCGCGATGGTTTCATGACATCTTCTCCGGAGGGGACAAACGAACGCGCTGTTCGACGGCACGAGCAAACTCGCGCCAGACGTCTTCTGGGGCGAGTTGCACGTAGAGCATGGTGGTGTGAATGTCGGAGTGTCCCATTAAATGCATCAAGGCGGGTAAGGAAATGCCGACGCGCACCATGTCGCTTCCGAAGGTGTGACGAAAGCGGTGGGGATTGGCTTGGGGGACTCTGCTCACCAGGCGATGATGGCGAAAGAGAGAGCGCAATCCCGCGGTGGTCATGGAACGACCGCGCTGGCGGCCTTTGAGAGAGACAAACAGAGCGGACGAGTTCGTCAGAGGTCTCTCTAAGTGGAGGTAGTTTTGGAGGACTTGAAGAGTGTCAGCGGTTAGGGGCAAGAAACGTTGTTTGCGGCCCTTACCTAAGACGTGGAGGCGTGCTTCGGAGAGCAGGAGATCTTCCAGCTGGAGTTGCAGGACTTCGCAAGAGCGCAAGCCGTTTTGCAACATGAGGGCGATCATGGCGAGATCGCGGAAGGTGCGAAAACCTTTCCAGAAGCGGGTGACCTGGTCCGCGGAGAGGGGCACGATCACGCGGCGCGTCTGTCGCAGTCGCAGGTTGGTCGTAATCTTGGTTTGGCGGCGGCCGTAGCCGAGAGAAGAGCGCGTGGTATACCTGCGCTGAAAGAGCGATTTGCCGGGAATTTCCTGGGCGTAATGGAAGCGATACACGCAGCGCAGCACACACAAGCGATGATTGATGGTTTGCGGGGTGGGTGAGGGCGGTTGCTCGAGTTGGTGACGGACATACTCGAGCAGAAGAGATTGATTCAGCCTACCCAGCGAGTGTCGCGTAGTTTTGAACCAGCGTGCCAGGTGGAGTAAGTCATAAGCGTAGGCGCGCAAGGAACGCAGCGAGAGTTGGCGAACTGTCTGGGCATCAAGAAACTGATTAGCCCAAGTGAGTTCGCGATTGCGCTCATCCAGCAGACGGTAAGGAGAAACGCTTGCCGGCGAGGAATTTTTCACCACTAAGCGAACGCTCATCGGGACGCGGCCTCCTGGAGAAGATGGGCAAAATCCTGGGCGGTGGCGCCCGAGGTGAAATAGCTGTTCGGGTCCTGGCCAGCGGACAACTCGACGAGACGTACGTTTAATCCCGCCTTGTCGAGGCACTGAAGAAGATCGTAGGCGGCATTTTGGCCGGCCTGATTTTGATCCTGATCAAAGGCGATGTAGACACAGCGATCCGGGTTTTCGCGCAGTTGGGCCAGTTGCGCTGGCGTCAGGTGGGTACCGATGGCACAAGTGGTATTGCGGAATCCCGCTTGCCATAACACGGCGAGATCAAACAATCCCTCGACCAGGATTATGTCGCGGAACTGTCGGACCGATTCCCAGGCAAACAATCCGCCTTTGGAACGGGGCAGGAGGCGATGCGGGAAGGCATGGCTAATGCTGCGGCCATACAGGTTGCCGATGTGATCTTGCTGCCGGCAAGGGAAGATCACGCGGTGGCAAAAAGTATCGACGCCCTGCGGACCCATCAAGCCCGCTTCTAGCAGCCGTTCCAGGGAATAGCCGAGGGCCTGCAGGTGAGGGCGCAGGTTGCCGCCACGGGCATAGCCAATACCGAGTTCCTCGATGAGTCTGGCATCGTGCACTCCGCGCTCCGCGAGATACTGAACGCCTTCCGGATAACGGTGGAGTTCCAGTTGATAGAAGGCGGCCGTGTGCGCGAGCAGTTGGGCAGTGGGGGCGAGTTCTTCTTGGAGATAAACAACGCTCTCGCGAAAAGAGAGATGGCGCGACAGTTCGACAAAGCGAATCAAGTCGCCGCCACGCCCGCAACCATGGCAGTAGAACAAGTTTTTCCGGGCGTTGACGTAGAAGGAGGGATGAGTGTTCTCATGCAGCGGGCAGAGTCCGGCGAACTCGGGTCCGGCATCGACCCGATACCCTCTCCAGTGGTGCCGTTGCAGGTACTCCAGCAGCGGAATGCGCTGCTTGAGTCGTTCGAGGTCCTCGCCCATGGCGTCCAGAGTTCTTCCAGCGTCAGGGTAGGAACCTTAGGCCGCAGATCCCAGGCGAAGATGGTGGGGAGCAAGAAAAAAGTTGCTCTTCAGAGACGCAGCGGCCAGGGCCAGAAGACTTGCAGGCAGGGATAGACGGTGGGCCACGACAGGCGCAACGAGCCGAAGGCGGGCTGCTCGCCGCGGGCCATCCACTGCGCCACAGCGTGCAGCATGGGGTATAGAAAGGAGAAGGCGGGCCGAGAAGAATCCAGGCTGTGAAACCAGCGGCGCAAGGTGGAGGGGTCGGGAACGTGATGAGGATTTTTGAGAGGCGGCGCGGCGTCTTCCCAAGAGCGGTGCTCCACAAAGCGCCTCCGCAGCGCCGTGCTGCGCGCCACCAGACTGTAGTGGGTGTAAGGCAAGGAGAAAGCGGGCAGGAAACTAAAGATTACGCCGCACAGCGGGCACAGACCACGGCGGTACCGAATCCAATCGTGACTCTCATCATGGGCTTGTTTGCGTCGCCAGCCATGGCCGATGATCGAATCGAGCAAGCAGAACGGACACCAGCGAAGAATCAGTCCTGCACCGGCTGCCCAGTCGAATCCTGACTTGCCATGGTTGGCAAAAAGTGGGATAACGTAGATCGTATTGTTCTGCGAGGCTCTCTCACTGAGCGAAATCTTGCGAGGATGTGCGCTCAGAAGAGAGCCTTTCTCCTTCCTGCTCGATCAGCTCCAGAAGGATAACTCTCACTCCCACGCTACCGAAGATTAGCCGGTAAAATGCCGAT
>JAIQFH010000083.1 GCA_020073385.1 Terriglobia bacterium
ACCGCCTGCACGGCGTAGCGGCCGGGCTTGAGCTGCGAGAAAGGTGTAGGGAAGGCCGTGACGTCCGCGTCGAGCTCGACCGTGGCGCCGGGGTCGAGGTGAGCCACCTCCTGAGCGGCGATGGCAGTCGCGTGGGTATCGATCTGGTCCATGTTGACCGCCGCGACGGGCCTCTTGTCGGCGGGTCCGAGCGGCTTGGCGAAGACCAGCAGCCGGCCGGAGACCGACGTCGCCGAGGCTTGGCCCAAGCTCACATGAAACACCACCGGCACGGGCGGGGCCTGCGCAGCGATTGCAGAACTTGTCAGAAGTAAGACAAACAGTGCCTTCATAATCTTCATATTTCATACCCTCAGTTTGTCGTGAGGTGAAAACATCACTCGGATTCTACTGAAACGCTAACCCCTGATAAACAGCGTACTCGTAGATGTGAATCCTGCGAAACGAGCCCGAAGTCCGCTTCGAGGAGATCATCAATTGATCTTCTGAACTCCGCGAAGCCCGTTTCTGGATAGCTTTCGTATAGCCGACCACTCGGAATGCGGGGGCGCACGCCAAGGCGTTAAGCGACCCGAGGCTCGGCATCCGTCGAATCGAGTTTAATGGCTTTGGAACAATGCGAGAGGAATCGCATCTCCTTCGGCGCGGCAGCCTGCATTGTTGGGATGCAGATGGTCTCCACTGTCGTAATTGGGGAGCAGTTGCGTAGGGTGACTCGGATCGCGTACAACCGCATCGAGATCCACCACGCCGTCGAATTCTTCGCTGCTCAGAATCCAGGCGTTGACCTTCTGTCGCATCCTTTCTTTCTCCGGAGTGTAGAAAGTGATCGGCGGCCCCGGCGGCCCCAAATCCAAGAAAGAGTTTTCGAACGGTGGGTTCGTCGTGCCGATGATTCGAATTCCCTTTTGGTGCGCCCTTGAAATGAGCTGCCGATAGCCGGCGATAATACTTTCGGCCTTGATGCCCTCCGTGGCAGGTGTTAGCGAGCCCGGCATCGCGATGTCATTAATTCCTAGGCCAACGATCACATACTTAACACCGGATTGCGCGAGTACGTCGCGGTCGAAACGTGTCAGGCCCGCTTGTCCGAGAACTGACCCAAATCGACCGCCGACCGCTTCCATAGGGCTGTCATTCAATAGCCGATTCCCGATGATGCCTTCATTCAGGACGCCCAATTCCGCTTTCCCGCCGGAACTTTTCTGCAACTGCTGCGCCAGCACGTTAGGCCAACGTCCATTGCTGTCGGACTCAGTTCCATCTCCATCCGTGAGCGAGGAGCCAAATGCGACGATGGCTGCACCGCGCGCGGAGGCCTCCACGTCCACCCCAGTTAGGAACGGCCACGTATGGATTTTCTCTGCCACCGGAAACATCGCGTTCGCCGTAGCGTTCCCGGTCTGGGAAACGTAGCTCGTCTGTAAGGCCAGAACGTGCAGCGTTTTCACCTCGGTGCTCTCGGGTAGGAACAGACTGACCGCCAGGTCCGACAGAGCCGGTGCCTCCAACGCGACCGGATCGCTCACAACCATCGATCCTGCTGCAACGGTCGTGGACGACTTCCCTTCGAACGTCAGGATTCGGTCAGAATTCGGATCGATGTCCGCCACGTCCGTTCGACGGGCAATGTGTGCGCTCCCGATCACCAACGGGTGATCACCAAAGGTGTTCGAGATCTTAATCCGTACTCTTGTCCCGCCAGTGCTGATGTGCACGATAAGGCGCAGAGTTTGGTTCCGGAAGCTCTTGACATGCCCGGGCTCCGGAGGCTGCGGAGCCGTTGCCCACGTTCCGATCCACTGTTTGCCGCGGGGATTCTGCGCCGTTGCCAGCAATGACAACAGTCCAATGAGGACGCACGTAACTGAATTCGCAAAGAGCCTGTTCATGGCGCATTCTCCACAGAAATGTCTTGCTGACATAAATATAGTTAGACGCTGGATAGCGGTTGCAGTAAGCACACTTCCCGGAATCCCCGCACAACGCGCAAGGCACCTGTCTGAATATTTCTTGGTCTTTGGCCACCGGCGGCCTCCTATGCCGCGCTAGTATGGTGGCTCGGTTCGAGGCTAATGTTCTCAAAGCCCGCTTCTGGCCAACTTCCAAATTGCCGACAAACCGTCCATTGTGGCCAAGGTTGCCCTGGATCAGAACACGAAGTCGCCACCATACCGTCCCTTGTAGTAGCATTGCCGGGATGAGTAGGAGATCATGAAAGAGCCTCGTCTTTCAAAAGCCGAAACTCGTATCCTGGAACAGTACTGGAAACTGGGGACCGCGTCGGTGCGCGAGATCCTGGAAAGCCTCCCTGAGGATGAACGCGTTGCTTACACCACCGTGCAAACGCTCGTCTATCGGCTTGAGGAGAAGGGTGCGTTGCGAAAGGTAAAGAAGATCGGCAATGCCCAGCTCTTTCAGCCGGCCCTCGATCAAAGCCAATACCGCAGCCGACTGGTACGGGATTTGCTCGACCTTTTCGGCGGCTCGCCGCGACTGCTTGTTTCTAACCTGCTCGAGAATGGAACCCTTACCTTACGGGACCTGAAGACACTGCAGAGCGCGGCACGCAGTGATAAGAACGGCCACGCTCGTGGAGGCAAACGTGCATGAGCATATCGCACGCGCGATGTACTACCTCAGCGTTCACCTGCTGTCTGCCTCGATTGTCGCCTCGGCAGCGTGGGCGTTAACATCAGTTCTGCGCGCGAGCGCCACCACAAAATATTGGATCTGGGTTGCCACCGCATTCAATTTCGTTCTGCCTTCAGGAGCACTCATCGACAGGCTTTGGGCACCGCATTTGACGTGGGCCAGGCCGCTCGGTGCGATTGGCGATCCGGTATGGGATATGACACAAGGCCGGACGGCCGTCATCCTGGGAGTTATATGGATGACTGGCGGGTTCTCTATGCTTATTCGATTAATTTCGCGTATACGCAGAGAGTGTCGCGAGGGGCAAGCGCTGGCCCCTCTGAGCGATGGCGGCCTGGCGTCTAATTTTCTAGCAGACGGCGTCCCAGTTCGCTTCGGCGACAGGCATCCGAGTCCCGCAGTTCGCGGAGTTATTTACCCTCGTATCCTGCTTCCCATCGGCATCGACCAGTTGCTCAATCCACGTGAATTCCAGGCTGTCCTAATTCACGAGCTGGCTCATGCAAGACGCCGCGATAACCTGATTCGTTTACTGTATGAAGCTTCACTGTGCGCCTTGTGGTTCCATCCGCTGATGTGGCTCGCTGGGGCACGGATTGGCTTGTACCGCGAGCTCTCCTGCGATGAATCTGTCATCAGACGCGCGCACGGACAAGAACTAGTTTCAGCGCTTGCCAAACTTGCCGTTCCGAAACAAGCCGGCGTTCTGCAAGCAACAGCTTCATCGCATCTGAGCTATCGCCTGGCACATCTGGCCGGGCCGCCGCAAACGACATACAGAGCAGCGAGCCTGCTGTTGACATCTCTGTTTGCTGCTCTCATCGCCGTAGGCACCTTTCAAACCATCGCACATACGGCCTGCTGTTTCGTCATAAAACACTGACCACCGCGCCATCCTCGCTCACCCACAAGGGCCTGCCACGTCTGAATTGCATAGTATACGTACTATGTAGTAGTGTAGACGTACTATGTAGTAGACATTTCAAGAAATGTTGGACTGGCAGGCCGCATCGGCGCGAGTGGCGCCTGGGAAGTTTCCGTATCTCGTAGGTGTTGCAGGGGACCCAATTGCAGGCATTGCGGAGCTCAGCGAGTGAGATTTGTGATGAAAGATGGGCGAGTCGTTCGCAACGATTTGTCCCTCATTCGGACAGAGGCTGCATCCGAGTTCAAGAAATCGAGGGGGAATTCTAATGAAGAAAGCACGAATATTGTTGTTCCTTGCTTGTGTCGCGGCCGGCGCTCTCATTGCCGGTGCTGCTTTCCACCAGACCGCGATGAGCGCTGTCGTTAGCGCCTCTGGTTCGCAACCATCGCCGCAATCTTCGCCTACGATTGCGTCCGCCGTAGACCACGACATCGACGCCGTCGAAAAACAAGTCGTCGACGCCGCCGAGGCGATGCCCGAAGATAAATTCAATTTCAGTCCGGAGGCCCTCAACATCCAGGGCAGCAACTACAAAGGTGTTCGCTCTTTCGCTGTCCAGGTGAAGCACATCGCTGCTTCGAACTGGTACATCTGGTCGCCTCTAACCGGCGACAAGCTCCCCGAGGGCCTGAAGGACGACGGAAACGGTCCCGCGAATCTCCAGAGCAAAGCGGAGATCATCAAATTCCTCAAAGATTCTTTCGCTCTCGGTCACAGGGCAGCGGCCACGCTGACCGCGGAAAATATCCTGCAATCACCCGCAAACAGCAAATCCACTCGCCTGCGTTTGGCTGAATTCGGCGTTGCTCACGCTTGTGATCATTATGGACAGATAGTCGAATACCTGCGAATGAACGGGATCGTTCCTCCAGCCAGCCGCCCCAAATCCGAGTGATTGCGATTGGCTAGCGGGGGATCGAATCAAATCGAGGAGAGGCAAGAATGAAGCTGGTGCGAAACTGGTTGGTCCTTGCAGTATTCATCTTTGCCGTCTCGGCAAACGCAGCTCGCGGGCAACAACCACAGCCTGTGGTCCCGCACAAGGTTGACCTGAAGTCTACCGACGGCACGCTGCTGAAGGCCACTTTTTTCCCCACTGCGAAGCCAGGCCCCGGCGTGCTGCTCTTCCATCAGAGCAACCGCACACGCACATCCTGGGACGACGTGCCCCGCCAGCTAGCAGCTGCTGGAGTCAACACGCTCACAATCGATGAGCGCGGCTATGGCGAAAGCGGCGGCAAAAAAGAGGCAAGGGAGCGGTACCACGACGGCGATCTGGATGCGGCTTTCGAATATCTGGTTTCGCAGCCGGGCGTGCAGCGCGATGTAATCGGCGCGGGAGGAGCCGGATGGCTGGGCGTCGACGATTCCGTTGAAACGGCGCGCCGTCATTCCGCCGAGGTGAAATCGCTGGTGCTCATGTCGGGAGAAACGTTACTGCCTCAACTGCGATTCCTGCTGCAGGCCTCGCAATTGCCCGGGCTGTTCGTGGTGTCCGATGATGACGAATATCCCCCTACCGTCGAGGCGATGGAATGGCTCTACGACTGTTCCGCCAGTCCGCAAAAACAATTCATCCATTACACCGGGCCGAAAGCGCCGTGGCTGTGGTATGAGACCTCCGACGTGGGCAAAGTACCTGCGACCGGGAGTCATGGAACTGATTTGTTCAAACGGCATCCTGAGCTACCCGCCACCATTGTCGATTGGTTTGTCACCACGCTGATCAGGACACCGGGCCACGCACCAGCCGACGCCGTGGCGTCTGCAGCGATCCTCAACCAAATCGAGTTGCCCGGCGGGGTTCCCCGGGTCACACAGCAACTGATGGAAGCCCGGCACAAAGATCCCAAGATGCGGTTGTGGCCAGAAGTTAACGTAGACATCATCGGCGAGGATCACATGCGCGAAGCTGATGCCGAGAAGAAAGCCGGCCATCTGCGCGAGGCCGAAACGGAGATGAAAGTCGGCATTGATATCTTCAAGCTCAATCTCCTCGCTTATCCGGATTCGGCCGACGCGCACTACAACCTGGCCGATGCGTACTTACAAGCAGGAGAGAAGGCGCTGGCGCGCCAGTACGCCGAGAAGGCGTTGGCCATGATCGATTCTCACGCAGCACCGTTGTCGTCGTGGTCCGACACCGAACAGCGTCGAGCTGAAATTCGTAGCGCTGTGGAGGATGTTCTCAAGAAGCTCGACGCGACCGCAGCTACAACTTCGGGACGCCCGCCCGATGAGAATCGATCGCGGTGACTCCCGCTGACGGGCTACCCGGAAGTTACGCCCCAGAACAGACTTTCAACGACGCTGGCCAGAAGTCGGCTTGGAGGAAACGCGGTGCTCGGCAGGATTCATGCCGTGCATTTTGAGTCATAATCTGAGACGACAACGAAGTTTCTTAGTCGCCCGTAGGCGAAGGCGCGAACAGTTTCGTGGCGAACATGCGCCGGTGGTAGACTGCGCCTATGGCTGCAAAAAAGATAACCAGAAAGAAGCAGACAAAGTCGAAGAGAACTGCCAGTAGCAAGATGACGCCGATGAAGAAGACGGCTAAAAAGAAGCTGGCTATGAAGAGAAAAAGTCCCAAGAAAAAGTTGGCGAAGAAGGCAGCTCAGAAAAAGGCGACGGTGAAAACGAAGGCCGTCGGCAAGAAGACCATCGGCGTGAAGACAGCGACTGCGCAGAAAAAGGTTCCGCCGAAAAGCCAGAGCGTGGAGACAGTTGCATTCGCGCCAGAGGGATCCGCAGCGCGTTCCGGCCAATCGGGAGATCTGCAGGGACTATCCAACGTCCAAGGTGCGGATTCGGAGAGTGTCGACGAGTTGATCGAGGAGGGAAACGCGTTCGAAGCTGACGTAGTAACTGGTGTGGAAGACGCTGGGGGCGCTGACGAGCAGGAAGTTCGCACGCATGAGGTACCGGAGGATGATGTTCCCGAGGAATATCTGGATGAAAAATAGAGAGTGAGAGGCTCTGTCCGCGCCAGTAAGATTCGTATCCATCCATAATCCTGAAATCCTGACCAGCGAAGCCTCGGCCTCGTTCGCCCTTTCCGAAATGCTGGCCGAGCTCAAGAAAGTGCTTGGAGGATGTTTTCTCAGCCGCTACTGAGTCAGGGCGGCAACCGACGACAAACAATTCGCGGTGCTCTCCAGTTCTAGACCTTTCGGCAGCGACTCACCGAAAGTGCGCGCAACATCGGCACGGACCGGCGCAATGTATTCGTGCAGTGGCCGCAAGAAAATATCGTCTGCAACTCCCGCTGACTTCAGTCTTGCAATAGCGGATCGCACCACGTCCTGGCTGATGTCGCGGGTGCGATGATCGACCCGTCTTCCCAGCTGAACGACCGCAGACGCCGTCTCATGCGTTAGCTCACGCAAGTCCAGAAGTGCCGTGATCCAATCAGCCGCGGTCTCCGCAGGAATCAGGCAGCTGAGCGACCCGTAGAGTGGGATGCGCACCCCGAATCTGCCCAACGACCACAACCAGCCGCTGTCAGAGGGTTCTTTCCTTAGCTTGCGAAGTAGCTCACGTCCAAGCGCCGCGCGGGTCGCGCCTGACAGATGCTCAAGGCTGGCCAGCAAACGCCAACTATCATGCTCCAACTGGGAGTTCAGACGTGTGCCCGGCTTCTGACGGCCAATGCCGAGGTCTCCGAGGTAGTTCCGGAGCTCCTGGTGATGGGCAGAACTGAGGCCGCCCCCGATCCTTCGCCACAGCACCAGCCAATCGACCTGGGACTGAAGCTCTCGCGGGAACGCCAATCCCGCCTGATAAATCCGGCGCGCATGAATTATTCGAGAGCTGTCCTGCGGATCTCCAAAACCTGGCCGCAGGCAATAGCCAAACAGGTTTAGCCAACGAACCTCGTGTCGCGGACTAAGCTTTCGCCCGTCTGCCACCTCCAGAAGCACGTCGCAGAAGACCCGCACCGTCGCGATGGGCCATGATTCTCTTTTCAGGCCCGTGACTGACTCCAATTCGCTCACCAGTGAAGCAGGATCCACTGGAACGCCCTCGCCCACTCCAGATCCGGTGAACGCACGCCGAATCAGCCGTACGGCAGATTCCTGCGACTGCTCCGGAATATTCGAGGAGTCATGTCGATTCGCAGTTGACGCTGACTGCGATCTGTACCCGCTCTGATCGGTCGAGCTTGCCTCGCGTCTCAATTCGAACTGAAGCCGCCAGCGGTGTGGTGAGCTTACGGACTCGCACCAAAGTTCGAGCGTTCCCACCTCGGTAAAGCTGACGGACAACCGCACTGCCAGTTCCATCTGCTGGAGCTTCTTTCCATAGCGCAACAACGTGACCAAGGGCGCGTGATGATGGACCTCCTCGAGGTCCAAGTCTGCGATTCCGCCGTGCGCGTCATGACGAATCGTCGAGCTGTAGAGATGGAAAGATACCGGGCGGTTTGTCAGCACGGAGAATTCACGATCCGGCAGCGGCAGTGTCGTGCCCTCGTTTGTGCCGGAAGGCAGTACGCAGACCGCCTTGATGCCATGTTCCGAACGCATTCCGATGTAGTAAGTCCAGGCGCTGCCGGCCTTGACGCGCAATCCGGCTCCCCGCCTCACGCGGCCGTAGTAGGCAGCGCCAATTGCGACGGCACTGCTCATCACTTCGTTGCTGAGAATCTTCGGGCGCCACGCGCCGCCGTCGCCAACCCAATTGGCGATGGCCTCGATGATCCGCTCGCGAACCATTGCGGGAATGCAAAAGCCTCCGTTGAAGAGCACCGCATCAGGCCTTACCATCTGCGGGCGATTCTCGATGTGTGACCGAGAATTTTCTCGGGCGCCCATCGTCCTGGCGGCTTGCTTGAGGAACGCTGCAAGATGTTTTGTGATGGCGGGGTCGGTGGCGTACGGTAGCCCGATTTCGCGAAGACCACCGGCGCGGGGACGCAAAGGCATCTCGTCAGGCGTGGTCAGCGGCAGGAAGCCGCTCGTGATCAACTCGGCCACTTCGTCACGGCACAGATCGCTGCTCAACATTTGGCCGACGACCGATCGTCCGCCACCTAGAATGTTGATGGGAAGGCGATCGGTGTTTTCCTCGCTCAGCAGGCGCTCTTTTGCCGCTGAACACATGATTCGCAATGCATGACGCTGACGCAGACTGAGTTTCGTGGTGAACTTCTGTTCCGCGCGGCGCGCCAGCGCGAGGTCTAGATTCTCGCCTCCGAGCAGGAGGTGCTCGCCGATGGCGGTGCGTTCAAGCTCGACGTTTCGGCCCTGGACGTGGGCCCGTACGAGGCTGAAGTCCGATGTGCCGCCTCCGATGTCGCAAATCAGCACCAGTTCGCCCTCTCGCAGGTACTCAGCGAGAACGTTGTGATGCTCCGCCACCCACGCGTAAAAGGCAGCCAGCGGCTCTTCCAGCAGAGTCAGGTTTTCGAGTCCTGCCTCTCGCGCCGCTTCCACCGTCAGCTCTCGAGCTTCCTCGTCGAAAGAAGCCGGCACGGTTAGAACGATTTCCTGGTTCTCGAAAAGCTGCTGCGGATTGTTGGCGTCCTCGGCCGTCCTCGCGTGGTTCCAGGCGTTCCGCAGATGCATGAGGTAACGGGCAGACGCTTCGACGGGAGACACCATCGGTTCGGGCGGCTCCGCCTCGCGTGGCAGAATGCTGGCCCTTCGATCGATGGCACTCTGGCACAGCCATGACTTCGCCGACGATACCTGCCGCCCCGGCACGAGAGCGCCTTGGTCGCGGGCCATCATGCCGACGATTGAGGACGGATGTTCTTCCCACGGCAGGCTCACCGTACCCGATGAGATTTCGTCTTCGGTTGGGAAATAGAGGAAGGAAGGCAAGAGTGGCACCGCGCGCACTTCACCGGGGCTGGTGAGCTGCGCAACCTCAAAGACCCTTATTCCTGACGAATCGGCTTCGTTCGCCCTTTCGCGGGTATCGACAAAGGCCACCGCGCAATTCGTCGTGCCCAGGTCGATGCCAATCAGGTAGCGGGAAGGGCCTTCCATAACACTCTCAAAATAGCTGCTGTCGATTCGTCATTAGGCACTTTTCTCGCGGATGTTCAGCTCGAGCTTCCAGCGGTTGGCACCGTCCCGCGAGGCACACCAGAGTTCTAACGTACCGACTTCTGTCACGCGTGACTCCAAGCGCACAGGTAAAACAGTTCCTTGCTGGCCATCAAGCCTGAGCGTGACTTCAAGCGGGTTGAGTTCCTCGATCTCGCTGCCCCAGTTCTCCAAAAGATCGCCGACACGGTCCTGCTTTCGAATCGTGGAACTCAGGAAGCGGAACTCTGCGGGCTCCCCGACGACCAACCCGAACTCCCGCTCGGGCACCACCGCCTCGGTACCTTCCTCCATGCCAAAGGGCACCACGCAGAGCGCCTTCAGCGGAGCTTCCATTCCTGGGACGGCTGGCATCGCACTTTCGATTCCGACGTAGTACGTGCGCGAGGTGCCACTCCGGATGCGAACTCCCTGTCCGTGCCGGGCCCTTCCGTAATAGGCCGCCCCTCTCGCCACTGCATGCTCGAGGTCAGGCGCTTCCAGAACATTGGCAGGACCAAGCGCTTCAAATCCCTCTTCGGTGAGCCAGCTATTGAGCACCTCTACCAGCCGCCTACGCAGCACGTCCGCCTTCATGACGCCGCCATTGAACAGAACATGCGTCGGGCATGCCAAACCGTTTCGGCCCCGCCGAATGGTGCCAGCTTCTGGACTGTTCTGTACCTGGTGGGACAGAAAGCGCGCCAGGTGCTTCGTGACTGCCGCATCGGCGGCATACGGCAGGCCCAATTCCTGAAACCCGATCCGGCGCTGCCCGGCCGGCATTTGATCACTTGCTACCTTCGGGAAGAATCCTTCGACGAGGACCCGGTTCAGATCTTCGCGCAACAGCTCCGTCTTGATTGTGCCCCCAACCAACTTGCGTCCTTTGCCCAATAAGGTGACATCTTGCTTTTGGCTTTTAGGATGTTCGAACAACTGCTCCTTCGCAGAGCGGCACTGATACCACAGACCCTGCAACTGATAGGTGTCGATGCGATGGCCTTCGGCTTCCAGCTTCTGTTGCAGTAAGCGGGCGAGGGCGAGGTCCATGTTGTCGCCGCCCAGCAGGATGTGGTCGCCGACTGCGACACGCTTCAGCGCCAAGTCTCCATTTTCTTCCGAAACCGCGATCAGGCTGAAGTCGGTGGTTCCACCGCCGACGTCGCAAACCAAAACCAAGTCCCCAATCTTGATGCGCTTGCGCCACCCATCCCCCTGGCTCTCGAGCCATGCGTAGAATGCGGCCTGCGGTTCTTCGAGGAGGGTCACGCGCTGCAGCCCCGCCTGCTCAGCCGCACGCCGAGTCAGTTCTCGCGCTTCCTCGTCAAACGAAGCGGGCACGGTGAGTAGAACGTCTTGTTCGCCCAGGGCGTGGCCTCTCCCGTCCGCCGCATGATGCACGTCCCATACTGTCCGGAGGTACTGCAGATAATGCGAAGAAACTTCCACAGGAGAGAGTTTGCTGACCTCTTCCGGAGCCTGCCAAGGCAGAATCGGGGCCGCACGGTTTGCGGCAGCGTAGGAAAGCCATGACTTGGCTGATGCGACCAGCCTTCCCGGACTTTCCGCCCCGCGCTTGCGCGCCAACTCTCCAATCACGAACTTCGGTTCCGCGTCCCAAGGCAAGCGGAGGCTGCCCTTGGGAAAATCCAAGTCACCCGGAACGTAGAGAAAGGATGGCAGCAATGTCCGATCGGCTATTTCATTTGGGTTGACGATCTGAGGAATGGTGAAGACTTCGATGCGCGCTGGTTCCGAGGCGGCGGCGCTTTCACAGTATGCCAGCGCAGAATTGGTAGTGCCTAAGTCGATGCCAACGATGAATTGTGAGTCCAACTAAGTCTCCTGTGGCCAGCATTGCGTCACGTGAAGATTGCTTTGGTCTGCGCAGAAGTGCAGATTTGCTAGGGGACCTCAACCTCTGCCGGGGCCACAATCGCTCTGCCGGCACCCTGCGGCAGTGACGGCAGGGTCACTTCGGTGACGCGCCAGCCGCGATGGCGCAACAACCCCCGAATTGGTGGTTCGCCGGTTACATTGCCGACCAGTTTGATAGCTGCCGGATCGAAGCCCACCGGTACGGTGACGGGCTGGTCTTCCTCGGAAGAGAGGATCGGCTCGAGTCTGATATAGCGCTCCAGAACCTGGCGGCAGGAAGTGTGAATGCTGCGTACGGCAGCCCCGAGTTGACCGTCAGGGTAGGAAGAAACGTCTTCCTCCAGAAAATCCACAAGCCGGCCATCACGCTGCAACAAGGCCAGCACTTGCACCGCCCGGTCGAGAGATTCGGGACTCGGCTTGACCTTTGGTGCGGCAGGAGTCGCCTTTGCTGCGGTGGCAAGGGGTGCGACTTCTACTTTAGCCCACCCCAGCGCCTCCGGTACGTCCTGCGGGATCCTTCCCTGAAACAGCAGCGAGAAAAAGCAGCGAAACGCAAAAGATAGCCGCGTTGAAAATCTAATCATAGTTATATTTGCTCCGAAGCCGAACTAGCATCCGGAACACTCTTTAATATTCTAAATGCAGTGCCCTGCAAACGCCGCCTCGTGCTCCCAATGCGACGTTGTCAGCGATAGTCCAACGCGAGAGGGTCTGGTTTGCGGAAATGGCTTCTGTTCAACATATCTCGTATGCTCGGCGGTAGGCTTCCCCAGCGATCGCGCAATCTTGATCAAACCGGTGACATTGGAGCAACGGACGGCGGAACCTGTGCGGAGTTTTTCGAGGTCCATAGAATCCGGAGGAACCCGTCTGTCAAGTCTTCCCGATCATCGCGGTCGTGCCGGGATCATTGCACCGACGTTGCAGGGAGTCGCGTGTTTTACAGGAGACACGGCAGGTAGCGTCTTTTCACACGTAGTCAATACATTCGTGCCGGCATCGACCTTATGAACACGACCCACAACTATCTTGACCTCACGCCAAACGGAGGCGATGAGGGTGGTCGCGGACAATTCTGGGTCCGGCGCCACAACGAGTACGAGGATTGAGGATAGCGAGCGCAATCCGCAAATTATTCCGGGCCAGAAGTCGGCGTTGTTAACACTCCTCTCCCGACGAACGTCTATGATCTTGTGGGGATTTTGCGCGAATGGCCAGATCCGGCGACAGAACTGACCTGCTCGCGGCAGGCCTGGGCACCCGGCCCGTGAGGGAGCAGTTCGCCTCCGAAATCTCCGAGGACGCGACATGGGTGGCTGCGGCGCGCGACGGCGACCGTGCAGCGTTTGGGCAGCTCTATGAGCGCTACGCTCGCATGGTCCATGGAGTATTACTGGCGAGGGTCCCGGTCGGCGAGGTTGATGACCTCGTTCAGGATGTTTTCATGAGGGCACTCCGTCGGTTGTCAACGCTGCGGGAGACCGCAAGCTTTGGCGCATGGCTGGCAGCCACTTGGTTCAGTACCGTGGACGTGCTACCCAGGTTTGCCGAATCGCCCACGTACACCGCCGTCAACGGATAGGGAGGTGAGCGCGTTTTTGTGCGAGATTTCAGCGTTTTTGCGACTATGCGCGAAGTCCGACCAGGCGTTCTATCCCTTGGAATCTCGAATCATCGCGAATGCGATCGAATTGTGGGCAAACCTTTAGAAACACCAGCAAGGTCCTACATGCGTGAATAACGTTTCGCCGAACGCATGCGGTGGGACCCTGCCGTGATCATCGGGAGCATTGCCCGAGAGAGAGCCCCCGCTGACACCACGAACTCATTTCACCGACCGTTTCGCGCTGGCTCTTCGCCGCACGTCATCCATCATCTTTGCCAGACGGGGGTCGCCCTGGATAAACTTGAGGTCGCTATCCGTCTCCGCGCTCAAAGCGTAGGTATCCGACAGACCATGATCAACGGCATCACGCAGCACTGCCAACGCTTCATCTTTATGCCCACTCAGCGCAAGATTGCACGCCAGGTTGTACTTGGTGAGAGCCGTCACCGGATGGTCCGCTCCCACCACGCGCCGCTGTATTTCGATCGTCTGACGGTAGAGATCGGCCGCTTCCGGGTAGCGATGCATATCGTCCAGCGTCTCCGCCAGTTCCGTGGTCGACATTAATGTTTCCGGATGCTCCTGACCAAGAACCCGCCGCCGGATTTCCAGGGTCTGGCGGTCAATCGCCTCGGCCTCCGCCAGGCGGCCACTCAACCGCAGATTCATTCCAAGATCCGCCATCGACCACAGAGTCTCCGAGTGTTCCGGCCCCAACACTTTTGTCTTGGTGTCCAGGGTATCCCGCAACACCTTGTCTGCCTCCGCGTACCGGCCTTCTTCGCTGATTATGTGCGCCAGCGTTGTCTCCGTCACCAGAACTTCCGGATGTTGCGGCCCGTAGACGCGGAGCTGCACGTCGAGCAACTCCCGGTACAACTTCTCGGCTTCCGCCTCGCGTCCCTGATCGGACACGGCCAGCGCCAGGTTCGCCATGAACTTGAGCGTCCCTGGATCATCTGGTCCCAGCGCCCGGCGCGACACCTCGATCATCTTTCGGCTCAACTTCTCCGTCTCGCCATACTTTCCTTCGGAAAGCGAGATCGCCGACAACTCCTGGATGGAGGCCAGCGTCTCGCGCGCCTCCGGTCCCAGCACGCGCTGACGTGTGGCGATCGTCTCGCGAGCAAGAGCTTCCGCTTCCGGATAGTGCCCCTGACGCTCCAAGTCTCTCGCCATCTGATCGATGGACCGAAGGGTGTCGCGGCTGTCCGAACCGAACAAGCGTCGCCGCGTCGCCAGAGCCTTCTCCAGAAACGGCTGCGCCTGATGGTAAAGGCCGAGTGACGAATACACCTCTCCCATCGTCTCCATCAGTCGCGCCTGCACTTCCGGCTCACCCGCCAGCCCGACTTCAATCTGCTGGCTGCCTCGATCCAGCACTTCCCGCGCCGTAATCGTGTTGCCCCGGGACTCGCTTGGATCCGACACCGTGAACATGTTCGTCATGAACTCAGTGATGCGGTCCGCGCGGTCGCGCTCGCGCGTGATGCGCCGCAACTGGATCGCTTGCATCACCGCGAATGTGATGAGTAGAGCTGCCAGTCCGGCGGCCACGCCCAGGCCCGCGCGATGGCGGCGTATGAACTTCAGCAGACGATAGGCAGTGCTCGCCGGACGTGCTTCCACGGGACGGTTCTGCAAGTAGCGCTCAATATCGCTAGCCAGCTCCGACGGTGTGCCGTAGCGCCGATCCCGCTCCCGCTCCAGCGCTTTCAGCGTGATCCAGTCCAGATCTCCACGGAGGGCGCTGACCAGTTGCGCCGTTTCCATTCCGCGCGCTTCCGCCCGCGTCGTCGATGTCTCGCGATTCGCGCTGACCTTCGCGCTCGGACGCTCCGGGTCCGTTTCCCGCAACTGCCGCAACAATTCATCCAGCTGCTGTTTCTTCCGCTGTGTCGTGTCAAACGGCAAGCAGCCCGTCAGCAACTCGTAGAGAACGACGCTTAGCGAGTAAACGTCGGTGCGCGTATCGACGTCGTGCACGTTCGGATCGGCCTGCTCCGGACTCATGTACCCCGGCGTCCCCAGAAACCCTCCTACGTGCGTGAACCACGTTTCTCCGAACGCATGCGGCACGACCGCCTTGGCCAAGCCGAAGTCGATAATGCGCGGCGTCGGCTTCCCATCGACCTCGGCTACCAAGATGTTTGAGGGTTTCAGATCGCGATGAATGATCGCTTTCTGGTGGGCGTGCTGCACTCCTTCGCACACAAGGATGAACAGCTTCAGTCGCTCCCGAATCCCCAGTTTCTTGCGGTCGCAGTAGTCGGTTATGGGCAGACCATCGACGTACTCCATCGCGAAGTAGGGCTGGCCTTCTGACGTGGTGCCGGCGTCGAATACCTTGGCGATCACGGGATGCTCCATGATGGCCAAAGACTGTCGTTCGGACTGAAAGCGCTGCACCAAGGCGCTGTCGTACATGCCGGCCCGAATCAGCTTGAGTGCCACTCGGCGGCGCACGGGCGCAGTTTGCTCGGCCAGCCATACCTGTCCCATTCCGCCGACACCGAGCGTCTGAATGAGCCGGTAGGGGCCAATGGTCTTGGGTTTTCCTGCAGGGTCAGCAACAGTGGTTACTGCCCAAGGATTCTCGAACTGACCATCCGCGTCGTCATGCGCGGCAAGCAATGAGTCGACCTCCGCCCGCAGCTCCTTGTCTTGCGAGCAGGCCTTATCGAGGAAGGCACCGCGTTCGCCCGGTTCGCGCTCTAGCGCAGCCCCGACGATCTCCTTAATTCTTGGCCACTGGCCGGGTGTCTCCACAGGCCTCCTTCTCCACCTGCCGGTCAGCCGCGATGAGCCACGTTGCAGTCTCTTTTGACCAAAGACGCAGAACAGCCCAACACCGCTGTAATCCCCTCGCCGCCGAAAGCGCGCAACTCGACAATGGGTAGCCGGCGCTGGTCGAGGCTGCACAGATCGCTCAGCGTGTCATCTAGGGCAGCCCGCGTCAGCGCACCTTACTTGGGTCAGGACGAGCGAGGCGTCGCGTTCAAACCTGCGATCAACGCCTCCTTGGCGGCGCTATATTTGCGAGCATAGACAACCAGGATCTGCCGCATGAGGGAGAAGCAACCGCAAGAAGATGTGCGCGATTTTCCGTATTGAAGAGCCGCTGATCCAGCAGCCTCAGGTAAGTCTGGTGGACCAGAGTTGCGCTCTGAAGGCTGCGCCCGGAACGCTCTCGTTGGAGTTGATACCCCGCGATGTCGCGCAGTTCGTTGTAGACGAGAGGAACCAGCACTTCCAGCGATTCTTTGTCGCTCACTCCGCGCCAGCAACTCGCTTACAGGATGCGAATGTGGTTGATTCACGGTCAGTTACCACCCCAAGCACAATGACCCAAAGATAGTCGGACACACCAATCAAGTCAATCCGGTCGCGATGTTTGAGCGGTTGGCCGCGCGCCGCATCATCATCGAAAAGTAAGAATCGACATTGCACTGCTATTTTTGACCCGATTTCGGTTTCTCTTTCCGCAGTTATTAGTGGGGTTGCTCGAACTCGGCGGCCTGACCAAGCGCGACCGCAGCAGCAACACGGAGCAATAGTGGGCCTGCCGGTTGTTAGCGTCGCAGCATCGAGTTAGAAGCAGCAGCCACACAAACACCGAAAATCGAACCGTTCGACATCATCAACGATGAACAATAGAAAGAAAAACACGCTGCGCATCAGTTTTCAGCGAGAATGGCGCTTCAGGAACTCAGCTTCGGTAGCGATCGCAAGATCCTCATGCTTTCCCTTTCTGAGCTTTGCAATATGTGGCATATGGAAAGAACTCAAGGCACCTGGCACAATCGGAGGCAGTTGCGTGTACACTGGCACGGTACGGAAAGAAAAAGCGGAAGTTCCGGCCTAGTCTGGCCGACGTCTTGGTCCCGGTGTTTCTCGCAAGAGCGTTTCACGGTACTAGCCACGTATGGCTACGAAGAACCACGTGCGAGCCCTTGTTCATTCCACCGGTCGAACTATGACTTGGGCGATCGGTTATTACAAAGCCTACCGTTTTGAAATCTCCCAAAACGCTACAGACGACATGATTCTGGACGATGTCGTCGATCTGGCATCTGGGAACGCGAATGTGACATTCACGGATGTGCTGGAGGAAATACTCAGCGCCGCCAGCGCCGGCTATTCCGAATTTTTGATCGTCGCACACGGGTCCCCGAAAGGGCTCATTATGCCGCTCGGTCCGGGGCTGCACAGCGCTGACAAGGACAACCTGCCTGCGATGACAGAAATGGCTGGCATCGTAACGGAGAAGGACCGGCTGAATGCGATCACGAATTCCAAACAACAAGTCGCCGAGTGGATCAAGCTGCTGCAGCGTGTTTCCGGAACGAGGATTGCGGGTGGTGCGACGTGGGGGCACATTTACTCACCGCAGCTCGATGCGATCGCCTCCGCGCCGGATGCGCAGAAATGGCTGGAGACAATGGCGCCGACGGTCAATCAGCAATCCATACTGACGAATCCGTCGTCGGTTAAGTTATTGGACCTGCGCAACAAGGTGGCGGCCAAAAAACTGAACCGAGTCGAAGTGCGGGCTTGCAACCTCGGTGGAGACAGCGGCGGGATGTCGGCGTTGAGGGAGTTTCTCGGAGCCACCAGGGTTTTGGCGCCGATGGTAAAGACCTTTTACGGCCACATATCGCCCACACTGTTCACCAGGGACGCCGACTACAAACGGTGGTTGGCGAGAAATGCACCATGGCTGCTGGACGGCCGTCTCATACCTGCGGATACGCGCACCTACATCGGCGACGACCTGTTTTTGTCAATGAACGCCGCGAGAACCACGCCCCTGGCAGTCCTGAAGCTTGTGCAACCAGGGTTTCAGACGTGCGCCGGTGCGGCTGGGAAGGCCGGCAATTACGCGATGATCAAGCCTCTGGTAGAGAACAATATTGATGTGAAGCAAACCTCGGGCTATCACAGCGGTTCATTTTTTGTCGGCGGCCTGGATCCCGTGGCGGGACGCACGGCCACGAATCCACCGCCAGCTTCGGCGAATGGCAAAGCATTCCTGCTCGCCTCAGAGCCGGAATACCGCGTGATGATTGTATCGAATCCCTGATCTCACGTTCAGGGAGACGGGGCGACTGCCAGGCTCGTACTACCAACCCGTGCGCCCGCCGGTTAATTTTTTCGCACCATAATCCCAGATCAAGGTGACTTCATCCAGCGTTTGCCTGCCATCGACTCCATACACCGCGGCGAGGAGGTTCACACATTCAATTTCCAATATCCTCTCAGGGGAGCCTTTTGGACTTTCTGATCGTTTAGCAGCAGATTCAGCGCGGTAATCACTGCGTCGGGTCGCTTTCGAAGTTGCTCCGCTAAGTCTCGCTCGCTGACGATCACGTCCCCGGTGGGGTACCGTTGGTGGGTGGTTTGGCCATACGACGAAATTCTCTCAGCCAGCGACCGCAATTCTTTCTTCTGTTTCCGCTCGGATCGCTGGGCTCGCATCGCATCTGTTTCCAAAACCC
This sequence comes from Terriglobia bacterium, assembly GCA_020073385.1. Taxonomy (GTDB): domain Bacteria; phylum Acidobacteriota; class Terriglobia; order Terriglobales; family Acidobacteriaceae; genus Sulfotelmatobacter. The sequence goes on from JAIQFH010000083.1 coordinate 18,604, forward strand.
GAAGGCATATCGCAGCGATCCCGAGAGCAGAAACGATCAATGCGACCCACCAGCGGAGCGGTACCGAGGAATAGACACTTGTGAGGAAATTCATGGAATTGGTCGGCAGAATGCAATCGGATGCGGAAAGAATACCGTGCAAGCTAATTGCCGCGTAGATTACGAAGGTCTTAAAGGACGACCGTTCTCAAAGCCGAACCTAAAGGAGTCGCCGCAGGCCATGGCACTTGCATAGGCTCCAGGTCTTACGAACCCCAGAGCAGCGATTCCACCTCTGCCCCATCCGAAACGGTGTTGCTCAAACGCAGACGGGAGTACTGCGATCTGGCGGCGTCAGAGCGCAGTTCTTTCTAGGCGCGCGATTCGCTCGGCTAGTTTCTCCGCAGCGCGTTTGGTTTTCTCCGATTCCGACAGCAAGCGGGCGGCCTCGACCCGCAATTCATCAATCTGCCTACGTATCGAATCGGAAGCCTCTCTTTGCGGCATGACTGGCACTATGTTCCCGGAGCTTTTGTCTTTTTTCTGTCCGTGCAATGTGAACTCGCCGCTGCTAAACCCGGATCCATTTCCCACGTGCATTCAGGGTAGTCTTGCTTCGGTCTCTGCATTGCCTCACGGGCATTGTTCTGGCTCATTGCGGTCGCCGAATGCGAGCACCAGGATGGCGCTAAGAGACGCGTTCCTATATTTTTCCTTATTGTCCACTAATAAACGTGGTATACAGCGGCGGTAGCAGCCGCCGTAGCAACCACTGTACTCATGGTGACGATAGTCTTCAAACGGCTGCTCGGGACAAACAGTATATCGTCGGCCGAGACGGGCATATCTGCAGTTTTCCCACGCAGGATCGCCTTCAGTGGTACCGGTAGTTCCTGCAACCCGCTCGGGGTCCGCCGCACCATCTTCGTGCCACCCACAGAGGCGGCGCGTGTCGGCCCTCCCGCAGCGGCCACTACCCGCAACACTGTCATGGCGCCGGTCGAGTTTAGGACATATCCACCTGGTTTATTGACTTCTCCTAAGACATAAACCATCGGTGCCCTGGCAGCGAACACGGTGTCACCGGGATGCAATTCAACGTTGCTTCGTACCGTTTCCGCCGGGTCTTGCGAGAGTTCGACTTTAACGGGGTTTTCTGTGTCGCCTTTGTGCGAGATGGTAACTGAACCCGAGGCTCTGTCCGAAAGCCCGCCAGCGGCCTGCAGCACGTCAAACAGCCGGTGCGGGCCGAGAGCGGAATAGAACCCAGGCTTAGCGACCTCACCGGCCACCGAAATCCCGCTGCTGGTGAATTCCTTAGCGTATACGGAGACCTGCGGGTCGTTAACAATAAGATGCTGGCGCAACTGAGCCTCGATTTCGGCTTCCGCTTCACTGCTACTGAGACCGCCCACTCGAACATAACCGATCAACGGAATCGAGATATTTCCGTCGCTGCTCACCCGCGTGTGACCGGAAAGATCAGGCGCTCCATATACCGTGACGTCCAATTCATCCCCAGGACCGAGTACGAGTGCCGAGGAATTCGTTTCAGTTCCGCTGGCTTTGTCCGGGGTGGCTGGAGCATGAACGGGGGGCGCCTGCGGTTCTTTTGAAGTGTCTTCCTGGCGCGCAGGGTCTGGCTGACGGCCCGGATCCTGCGAAGGGCCTCTGTTTTGTGCCAAGGACACCTGGAGAAAACCAAAAACGGCTGGTATGACCGCGAGGCTCAAAACTCGGAACGGGAGATTCGGGACACGATACATAGGTGTAGAGAAATTGTAATGCGGCAAGGTTCACACGCACAACCCGAGTTCAATTTTCTGCAAAGCGGACGACGGCTGGTATTGCAAAGCTTACGCGAGTCAATTAGCTTGGTTCCTAGCCATTCTACAGTTTTGCTGATTCGGCGGTGCTGAGGGAACGTACCTGTGATTTGAAAATCTCGTATGGCTTCCTTCGCAATAGTTCTTCGACGGTTACGCGTTTATCGCTCGCCCGCCATGAAGCCACAACGTCGGGTTCGGCTGCGGTTTCCGCATGCTGAATACCGATGGCGCGACACTCCTCCAGAAGCTCAGCAAGTACAAACAGTGTCTGCTTTGGGGTCGAGGCGCAAAGTTTGAAACCTCTAGGAGAATGAGGCAATAACATTCTGAGCAATGCCCATATGCTCGAGGCCAGCCGTCAGAATGGGGTCCGGTGTTTCTTGTTCTCCTCTTTCAGTGTCTACAACCAGAGCAAGCAGCAAGATGCGGCGATCACTCGCGGTCTTCGGGTCAAGGGACGCAGGCACGTCTAGAATAGCTTTGGAATCTAGTTTCCGTTGTGAATTGTAGGGGAAAACCAAATTGAGCACCAAGGTTCGGAGTCTGGTAACCGGCGCGGGCGGGTTTATCGGTCGTCATCTCGTTTCTTTTCTTCGGGCGCAGGGCCATTGGGTCAGGGGAGTTGACCTGAAGCATCCGGAGTTTTGTGGCAGCGATGCCAACGAGTATGAGTTGTTAGATCTACGGAGATCTGAGGACTGCCTGCGGGCAACGGCAGAGATCGACGAGATGTACGCATTAGCCGCAGACGTGGGCGGGACGGGCTGCGGCACCCCCGATCATGCTCAGATCTTCCATAATAACCGTCTCATCAATCTCCATTGCATAGAAGCAGCCAGAAAGAATCGCGTCACTCGATACTTGTACGCCTCGTCGACATGCGTTTACCCAGAGCTCTGCGAAAACATAACGAATAATGTTCCCCTGGACGAAGAAGATGCGTATCAAGGAACACCTCAAGACGCTTACGGATGGGCCAATCTCATCACCGAACGCCTTTGCATTCATTATCGGCAGGCTTACGGGCTTGAAACCCGGATTTTGAGACTTCCTGACGTTTTCGGCCCGCTCGGACCTTGGTTCGGTGGACGAGAGAGCGCACCCGCCGAATTATGTCGCAAAATTGCGGCGGCCCATCTTGAAGGTCTTAATGTAATTGAAATCTCAGGTGACGGCACGCCAACGGTGTCTCTCTGCTATATCGATGATTGCGTTACGGGGATGTACAAGGTAATGAGATCTGATTGTTTCGAGCCTTTGAACCTGAGCCAGGATCGAATGGTGTCTATCAATAAACTTGCTGACATGATCGCAAAGATTGCTGGTGTTCGCGTGAACAAGAAGCACGTTCCAGTTTCTCAAGGTGTACGGGGACGCCATTCAGATAACACCCGTCTCAAAGCAGTATTGCGATGGGCGCCAGAGACATCGTTGGAGGAAGGGCTCAGGCACACCTACTTGTGGGTCGAGAAACAAGTCCGGGAACTCGCTTTGGAATACAGTTTTGGGATAGCGACCTTTCCGCTCCGATCCAACAGGGAATTTTAGGCGATGTCTGAGCCTCAGAAAGGTGTAAGCTGGTGCTCTCCGGTTTCGGTACCGGGCAGGCTTCCGTTTCACCACTTCGTCACTGTACAAAGTCACGCTTATTCAGCGCGCACCTCGTCGTGATTGTCGCGAGTTCGTAGTTCGCTTTCCCACGCTCCAACGGTGACTGGGGCTTCTTTGCTCTACTGCTTTTCCCATTCGCCGTGCCAGACCTTAATTTTTTGCTTTTATGGATTTTTTCCGTAGATTGCCGAGAAAGAAAATTGCAACTCGGCGTTAAGAGTTGCTATAGTTCTCCGTCTGAACCGCTTCGCGAAAAAGTTTTGATCTCTGCAGTTGAGCTCGAACGAGTTGTTTTGCTTTGGTGAAGAAGTTAGTGTGTACGCTGCGGTAGCCTTTACCTACGGAGAGTCCAGTTGACCCCGTTTTATCTGATCAGTTTTGTAGCATCGTTGTTTTCCTCCTTCGTACTCACCTGGGCAGTGCGCAATCTCGCAATGGGCCGCGGCTGGGCAGCACCCCCGATTCAGGATCGCGATCTACATCAGACCCCGTTGCCGCGGTTGGGTGGAGTTCCCGTATTCTTGTCCTTTTTGATTGCCGTTGCAATTACATCATTGGCCAGTCTGCGGTTTCCGGCATTGGCTGCTGGCTTTTCAATTCGAGGTCTTCTGGTAATTCTCGGACCTGCCACTCTTATTTTCCTTCTTGGCCTCTACGACGACCTCCATTCCGTTGGTCCGTACACAAAGTTCGCCGTTCAAGGTGTTGCTGCCATCCTGCTTTTTGCAGGTGGTTTGAGGATACTCGATCTGCCCGTGTTGTTTGGCGCTCGGCACTTGGGTTGGTATATCGGGCTTCCCATTACAGTTCTGTGGGTGATTGGGATTACGAATGCATTCAACCTAATCGACGGTCTGGACGGCTTGGCCGCTGGTTCTGCACTATTTTCGACCTTCGTTGTTTTTGTGGTGGCACTCTCAAGTGGCTCGTCCCTGGTGTCGCTGCTGACAATCGCCTTGGCTGGAGCCATCCTTGGGTTTCTACGGTTTAATTTCAACCCGGCGACAATCTTTCTCGGTGACTCCGGGAGTTTGTTCATCGGATTCATGTTGAGCGCTTTAGCTTTGCAAGGTGCTGAGAAGGCGCCCACCGTCGTTGCCATCGCCATTCCAGTCGTCTCCTTCGGCCTTCCGATTCTTGAAACGCTTTTGTCCGTTCTGCGGCGCTTAATCAGCGGTCAACCCCTATTCCGGGCCGATCGTGAGCACATTCATCACAAGTTGCTGCAACGAGGCATGTCGCCGCGGCAGGTCGTAATCGCGCTCTATGCGGTGTCGGCTCTTTTCGCCCTGCTCAGTCTATTTATGCTCTGGCCTGCGGGACCGACGCTGGGCTTGGTGCTGCTGGTTATAGGCACGGTCATTTGGTTTGGCGTTCAGCATTTGGGATACCTGGAATTTGGAGAGATCCGCCGTGTCGCGCAACGGACCGTTGAACAGAGAAATATATTTGTCAACAATCTTGCAATTCGCCGGGCCACCGAGGAATTGAAAAGCGCTAGGGATTACGCTCAGGTGTGTGACATCCTGAGGTCCGCATTTTCTACTAACGATTTTGATAGGTTCGAATTGAGAATCAAGGCGCGGGCCGGCAAGCCTCCTGCCGCTGGCGAAAGATGGCTCCATCTGGGACGAGAAGAGAACTTGCATTTCGAATGGAGTAAGCTTGGCACTCCCGAGATTCGTACTGGTTGGGGAGCTTGGGATCTTACGTTGGAGTTGTCCACGAGCGCCCATCGATGGTTAGGCTCGATGAAAATCTATCGCCTTTATTCTGACCGCGATCTACTCGTGGATACCAATCTATTGACCATGGTCTTCCCGGTTGTCCTGGCTGATGCCCTGGATCGCGCTCTCCTCTCTATGGAGGGCATCCATGCCGACGTGCCGCCGAGTACGGAGTTTACGACAGCCGAGGCCAGTTAACGCTCTACGCATTCCGCAGCGCCATAGCCTGCCACAGGCACAAACGCAACACCGCGGATAAAGACCCGGAGTAGTTCTTCACAACCTGATGGGACTCAGGAACTCGGCATTCTGCGGTCTGCTGTTTGTGGTCTCGGTAGCGAGCAGGCGAGCACAACGTGCCATAGTTTAATGCGAAGACGGCAAAGCCGTTGACGCAGGCACGCCAGAATGAGCTAGTCCCCTTGAGTGTTTCCTTTGCGCCGCAGTGCAGAATTCGACAGTTTTTCGAGAAGGACTCTTGTCTCGATCTAGCGGCTCCCGACATCGCTCAGAACGATAGGAAGTTGGACAACCCAGAACATCGTGCGCTATCCTCGCGAAGATGCTCAAGCTTTTTGGTGTTGTCTCCGTCTGGTTCTCCGTCCTTGTCGCTGGAGCAGCGCCGCAGTCTGCTCCAAGTGCTGCCGACCGGAGCGCCATTGCCCGCGCACGAAACATGTACTACAGCTTGCAGCGCCAAGGCGTGCGAGAACTGCGTTGCAATGCCCACCCCGACTGGCCGCGGATTCTTGACAGCATGTTGGGAACGAATGCCAATGTCAGCGCGCGCGCTTTGCCCTATCTGTCAAAAACTAAGTTTAGCGTCGTGATGACGGAGTCGAGCACAGAAGTCACGGTAGAGCGAACGGACGAACAACCTCCTGAAGGTCTCGCCAACATCGGGAAGTTGGTCGAATTGGTACGGGTCAGTATCCAGCAGCCCCTTGATGACTGGCGGATGTTTACATTCAAGCCACTGATTCCTGAGTCAGAGGGAGACTACCGTCTTGAGCATCGGAGTGGTACATACAAGGTTACGCCGAATGGCGTCAATCAAGGGCAAATCGAATTGGACGAGAATTGGATCATTCGGGAGATCAGGAAGTCGGAGCCGGTGCACGTCATGATATCGATGCAACCGCATTATGCCAAGAATCCTGACGGGCTGTTGTTGTCCAGTCTCGATGAACGGAATGTGGATGAACCTGCGCAGCAGATACAGATGACGTTTGAGTATCTCGAACAGGAAGGTGTGCATTTGCCGGCAGGGTTCGGTTCCAAAAGCCAAGATCCCGGCGGCACCGTCAGCATCCCTGCAAAATTCGACCACTATCAAATAGGAAG
>JAIQFH010000136.1 GCA_020073385.1 Terriglobia bacterium
GGAGTTGAACATGATTCCGGTGGTTCCACCCAAATCGAACCGGCGCGAACCCTGGGACTACGATCACGAGCTCTACAAGAAACGGAACCAAGTGGAGCGCCTATTTCGACGGCTGAAAGGTTTCCGTCGAATCTTTTCGCGCTTCGAGAAACTCGACGTTGTGTTTCTGGCCTTTATCTACTTCGCATTCATCATCGAGGCCCTGCGATAGTGTGAACAGGCCCTAGTTTCCCGTCAAGGGTAACGCGCACCGAATCATGAGACCAACTATTCACAATACTACTTTCACAGAGACGTCGCATAATCAGCCACATTCGTCCCGCGACGGTCTCATACATAAGCCCATGATCAGGACATGTCGCATCCTCTTCCATCCCCGGGCAACACTCATTAATAATGCACCAGTGTACCTCCGACTTACGGAGAATTTCTAACATCCTCTCGCAGATCCGCGACTGACTGACATGGTCTGTTTGTCTTCTAACGTACGCGAGCAATTCACCTCGGTTCATTTGTGTTCTCCTCTGAGACAGTTCACGAGAATCCTCTCCGGCTCACGAGCAATTAGGTTGCCTTGCTGCCCTTGTCTTTCGCGGGTCTGCCGGAACGAGGCATCGGCGCAGTTTCATCGCTTCGCGGAACGCAGGCAAGGTGTGTGCCGTCTCTGATCTGGCGTTAATCATCCTCGCTGCGCCGGATAGCGACTTTGCCCAAGATGGGATCAACCCCCATCTCATCAGTGAAAGAGTGAAAGCTGCCGGATCGGTTCCTTCGGGTGCTGGCGGACAACCGGGACTGGCTGGGTCGGAGCGATGTTGTATCGGGGCGACCAGTCATCATTGTTGTATCGGGGCGACCAGTCATCATCCCACGGAGCGCTGCCGAAGTATTCCTGAAGGATTTCCTTCTGCCGCGAGAGCCTGTAGCGACCGCATATTGGAAAGATTATGGCAGATCGTCAGTGCCAAAATCTCATTGCGCGAGCTTGGCTTTGCAAACCTCCAGCAGAGCATCGCGTGCGGCGAGCAACCTCATAACTGGGACTTCGTTTTTTTTCTCCTCCATCATCATGTCTGTGCTCATGTCCAGAACTGCTTTGGCTGAGTCTGATGCTGATGCTGTGGCACCGCCTTTTTCGAGTGTGGCTGCCCACAGGAAAGCAGAGCCTAGTACCGACGCCCTTGCAGCCGCGTCCTGCATGTCGAGTAGCAATTGAGCAGAATTCTGTGCAGCGACTTCTTTCTCAAGGGAGCGAGCCGTTTTGTCGATCCTGTCAAGCCCTTCGACAGCTTGGGATTTCAGGAATTCGACCTGCTTTCCCTCCTTGTACTGGATCGGCAGGGATTCCACATCTACCGAAGACAGGATGGCTCTCCATTTTGGCAGCCGAGCGCGAACCTCTTGCAAAGCCTGCGCTAATTCGAGCGGTTGATCGTTGGAGGAGTCGGACTTGGATAAACCTACTGATGACGATGGCAATGACGCCTGCTCGCCCGGAGATACGCGCACTGTCTTAGCAAGCCAAACCTCGACTTCCTTTCCGTCTGGTCGCCTTAGAAACATCTTGTCCTTCTCAAATCGCAGGTCAATTGGGTCGTTCACAACCCAGTTGGGTCTGTCGGCACGAGCGCCTACGGTGTACTGGGCGAAGTAGACAAGGTCATCCACTCGGATTTGAAACACATACGAGATGCTCCGAATCGGAGCCGCCATGTTACCAATGATGGCGGTTCCCCTGTCCACAGGTTGAACTGTTAGGTCGAGCAGCTTACCCGTGACGTACCTTTTCGACGTGTCATTGGCACTGGCGGAATTCGCGCTAGCAACGAGGAGCAGTAGTGCAAATCCAACTGCAATCAGCCTACGCATTGTAGTGCCCTCTGGAAAGCAACTTTAGTCTATCGCTGTCTCGAATGCGAGAGTTCAACGCATATGACGTTTCGGGCAGCATGAGGTTGTGGACGCGAGGGGACAGACGAACACGATTCGTCAGCGTTGACGTCTCTTTGATTGGCGGTCTACTTTCCCAGAGATAAAACTCCAGTGGATGGTGGAGTAAACGTTGGCTGTGGTTCCGCAATGATATCTCGCGTAAAGCCACGAATCGCGTTCGTGCAGTCCCACGAGATAGAAGTCCAACTCTTCTTTCGCCTTATTCATCATCACCCTGTAGTTTGGGGTATTGCGATTGATGATGAAATCGACGCCATACACTCCATTGATAGCGCGACCGACTCGTGCGACTGGTATCCAGTCGTCCCAGCCAGCGTCTTCTGCGGAGCCATAGCGTAGGTCAAAGTGATCTTCCGAAGGATCGACGCTTCGCTCACACCTGCCCACTTCGCCAGATTGGTCGCTGTGGGCTTGTTCCTTGCTCGGAGGAGGTCTTTGTAGCCAGCGACCGTTGGAGGGACGATTTCTGCTTCGTAGCTTGTACGTTCTTCTTGGCGGCGTTCCAACGAAGGCGTTTCTCGGTTCGGTTCATGGTGACTTCACGCTTCCTGCTAAAAGGTTCCTTGGCTTCTGGTCGGTGTCCAAGACGTTCGCTGGTTCACGAGGGCGCTGCTAGTAAAACTGGGAAGCTGAGGGAATCGCCCGGTTCGCCGACTTCGCACAATCCAGCAGCCCGATCTTTACTCGCCATCGGCGTCGAGCAGCCTCTTTCTTCGCCAGTTTGGCAACTTGTTTCCTGTGACAGTACCCGAACTCTTCACATGCGCAGAAGAAGATGACGCGTCTCTTTTCACGCTGGTAGTGTTTCGCTAGAGTCACGAGGGTACGCGCAGAGAAAGGGTCTTTAATCCGTATTCCATCCTTGTTTGTCGCGATATTGGCATTGCCAAGCTCAGGCATCCACCAATAGCGAGTCGTGCCCACAAGCCGCTCGAAATTGATGCCTGAGAAGCCCGGAGCGCGGGCACTTCGCTGCAAGCGAATGTCCACGAAGATCGGCTGGTTGAACCCCTCCTTCCTCTCGAAGGCATCAATCGCTTGCACGAACTTGCGGGTTGAATTGCCCCAGCCCCAATACCCCCACGCGAGCAGAGTTAGCACCTTCCCGTGACCGACCTTATGCATGATTCTTGCCCTCGGTAGTCATTCAGGAGCCGATTATAACTGGCATCAGAAAGCTGATCGATGACTCCAAGAACTCTAATCCGACCCAAACTGGGCTGACATCACATGTCAGGATTGCAACCTTGACAGGCGAGTGGGAGAATGCGGCGTTGAATCTCAACTCGCGAGAGGAAGGGGATGGCGCAAACAACTCACGACCGGATTACGACGACAATCGAGCGCGAGTGGCTGGCACAGATCGTAGCGGGGCAAGAAGAAGATCGAATACCGCAAGATCAAACCCTACTGGACGAAGCGGTTCGAGAAGGTTTCACTCCCATTCGAGCTACGCCTCCTCAACGGGATGACCCCTCCCGTGCCGGACGTCACTGTTCTGATCCACCGGATCACCAAGGATCGCCGTGCGGGCGAATACAGATTGCACATCAAGAAGGTTCTGAACCACAAGCATTGGGACAAGCGGCGTCAGAAGCCGAAACGGTGAGTCCATAATGTACGACTTGATCAATCAGTTCGCCCAGACGGTGGTGGGCACCATCCCGCCCGAACATGTGACGGACTACGAATGGCTGCTCCAGAACGTAGGGCAGGCGAGCACGCCCGACTACCAGAGGAGGTACCGCCGCTTCTGGGCAATGAACGCCGCCCAGTTGAGTCCCGCGTTCTACACGACCTACTTCGGCACTTTGACTGCTGCCATGAGCCACTCGCCGACTCTCAACAGCATCGCTCAGACGTTGCATGCCTCGTCCGCCCGCCAGAATGGTCAAAAGAGCCTTCAGTTCTCGTTCGCCACGAAGCTCCTGCACATGACGAATCCGCACTCACCGATCTACGACTCGCAGGTTGCTGCGTTCTATTTTTTCCAAGAGCCATTGACTGATCTCCAACAGCGAATCAACGGTTTGGTCGCTTTCCACGGCTTCCTCACTCAGGAGTATGCGCGAGTCCTCAACGGCGGACTCTTGGCAAGTGCAATTCAGGAATTTCGACTTCGACTCAACCCGCAGCATTTCACCGACGAAAAGATCGTGGATTCGCTGATCTGGGCATTCGTGGCTCTCCTTAGGAAAGGGGCTCTGTCAGCAGGTCAGGTCACCTATCGTTGACCAGCCGCCCCTTCATTTCGGCGCACTGTCAGAATGCACCGCCCGCCGGACGATCCAGTCCCACTCGATGTCGCGAATCTCGCGCTCGATCAGTTCCGACAGGGTGGAGTGGAGGTCATCGCATGACCAGCTAACGGCAAGATTGAAGAGGTCGGCGGTGGTATCGGAAGTGGGCTGGTAGCAGACCAGAGCGACCATGAATATGTAGGCAGGGGGTTCTCCTTCAGGGATGGGTCAGACATGGTAGACGGCACGCCCCGGAAACTGCTCCCGCACACTCTTCGGGTAGCGCTCGATTAGGGCCTGTTCACACTATCGCAGGGCCTCGATGATGAATGCGAAGTAGATAAAGGCCAGAAACACAACGTCGAGTTTCTCGAAGCGCGAAAAGATTCGACGGAA
>JAIQFH010000084.1 GCA_020073385.1 Terriglobia bacterium
CTACTGAAAGGATGGGATTAGAAAGTTCTCCATGTTGCACGAACGAATTGCGCCCACGATTACACGCTGTAGTTCCGGATGTGCGGGTCTCGACGATGTGCTGGGTGGTGGTCTCCCCATTGGACACTTCTATTTGATCGAGGGAGAACCCGGCACGGGGAAGACGACCCTTGCTCTGCAATTCATTGCCGAAGGAATGTAACGCGGCGAAAAGGTTCGCTATGTCACTCTCTCGGAATCGTGCGATGAGCTTCTCGCCGTCTCTGACAACCACGGTTTGGCCGTCGAGGAATCGGCGGTGCTCGAAGTACGCCCAAGCGAGCCGGACTTGAAGCCCGACGGACAATACACGGGTTTTCCATTCTGCAGAAGTCGAACTCAACGATTGTGTACAGGCGATCATGGCCGAGGTCGAACGCCGTAAACCGAACCGGCTCGTGATCGATGCTCTTTCCGAAGTACGGATGCTTGCCAAGGACCCTCTCCGCTACCGTCGCCAGGTGCTTTCATTGAAGGAATACGCTCCGGAAAACTGTACCGTCATGCTCCTCGACGATCGCAGCAGCCGTTATGCAGACCTTGAACTGCACAGTATTGTGCACGGTGTCGTGTTGATGGACCGGCTCGCGCGCGATTATGGAAAGACCATACGCCGGGTGGAGGTTACCAAACTACGAGGTTGCGCCTTCCGCGAGGGCTATCACGACTACATCATTCGCAAAGGAGGCGTTGTCGTTTTCCCTCGCCTCATTGCGGCCGAATACGCCGATACGCGGGAGGATTCTTCGCCTGCATCCAGCGGGATCCCGCAAATCGATACGTTGGCCGGCGGCGGGCTCGGCCGCGGAACCGCTACTCTACTGATTGGCCCGGCTGGATGCGGCAAGACAACTCTCGCCCTTCGCTGGCTGATAACAGCCGCAGAGCGGGGAGAACGTACGGCCGCATTCATCTTCGAGGAAACCATTAGTACGTTAATGGGTCGCGCGGCCGGACTGGGCATGGATCTCGCACCTCACGTTGCCTCCGGACGCCTGAACATTTCACATTTAGATCCCGCCGAGGTTTCCCCGGGCGAGTTCGTAGATATGGTGCGTGAATCTGTAGAGACACAAGGCCTCCGGGCCGTATTGATCGATAGTTTGAATGGATTTCTACAGGCCATGCCGGGCGAGCAATTCCTGGCGCTTCATCTCCACGAATTGTTGACCTACCTCAACAACCGTGGCGTACTTACGTTGCTCGTTCTTGCGCAGATGGGACTGGTCGGCAGCGCCATGCAGACTCCCATCGATGTGAGCTACCTGGCCGACAACATCCTGGTCTTCCGCTACTTCGAAGCCCGTGGTGAGGTTCGTCAGGCGATCTCGATGATGAAGAAGCGCAGCGGAGGCCACGAGCGTTCGATCCGCGAACTGCGTCTCGGCGAAAACACTATCAGAGTCGGATCGCCTTTGACCGACTTCCAGGGAATTCTCTCCGGCACTCCTACCTCGCTGGTCACAAATGGGAAAGGTTCCCTGAATGGCTGAGGCGAGCACATCCAATCTTCCGGTGCTGGTATTTGCCCCGTTCGGGAAGGATGCCGCGCTGATCGAGAGAGTACTGCATCAATCCTCGATCGCAACTCTCGTGTTGCCGAGCGTACAAGGGCTGGAAGCTGCCATCTGCGAGGATGCCGGAGCGGCGATTCTTCCTGAAGAAGTCCTGCAAAACGGAACCATCGGCGCCTTGGCGCAAAGACTTTCGGCACAACCTCCCTGGTCAGACTTCCCGATTATTGTTTTGACCGGAAGCGGCATGAGCACCGCCTCGACGGAGTGGGCCGTGCGCTCTCGTGCTCCGCTGGGGAACGTAACTTTGCTCGAACGCCCGCTGCGGCCGGTAACGCTGATCAGCGCCGTGAGGAGCGCACTGATCGCCCGGCGCCGGCAGTATGAGGTGCGCGATCATCTGCGCGAACGTGCCGCGGCAGAAGATGCTCTCCGCCGTGCCCATGACGCATTGGAGTCGTTGGTGGAGCAGCGCACTGCGGCACTTCGTCGCCTTTCGGTGAAGTTGCTTCGCGTCCAGGATGAGGAACGCCGCAGGATCGCACGTGAGCTTCACGACAGTTTGGGGCAGGATTTGACAGCAGCAAAGATCAGCCTCGATATGCTCGCACAAGAGAGCGATCCCGCATCCCCGCATCTGCGCGATGCGCGCATGCTGGTGGACCGGTCGATTTCCGACACTCGTACACTTTCCCACCTTTTGCATCCACCTTTGCTCGATGAGGCCGGATTTCTTTCGGCGGCGAAATGGCACGTTGACCGATTTGGCCAGCGCAGTGGAATCACAACCAAACCTGATCTGCCATCCCATGTGCATCGGCTTCCGCGCCGCACAGAGGTTGCGCTCTTTCGCATATTGCAGGAGGCTCTGACCAACGTGCACCGCCACTCCGGCAGTCGCACGGTCAACGTCTTCGTTCGTACGGATGAGTCGGTGGTGGTCCTCACGGTGCAGGATTTCGGAATGGGGGTTCGGCGCGAAGTTCTCGATCGTTTCTGGAAGACCGGAAACGTTGGCGTGGGATTGGCAGGCATACGGGAGCGGCTGAAAGAACTGGGAGGGGCGCTCGAAATTGAGTCCAATCTCGACGGCACCATCCTGAAAGCAACGATTCCGGCATCTCACACCGTGATTGACAGCAACGATCGAAGTCCGGCTGTGCCTTCGCAGGAGGTCCGGTCTACCCTTCCCGCCGACTGATTCCAGGAAGAACTCCTGCCCGGTACTGATCCCTTATCGCGGTTAGAATAGAAAGACGGTTTCGTACTATGCCAGATCCGTTATACCTCAGTTTGTGGTTTCCCGACTTCAGCGGCCCGGCCATGCTGCCGCACATGCTCTCAGTTTTGAAGCAATTCCCTTTTTCCGAGCAACGGCCGGGAGTCGCTTACGTCGCGGTGCAGCCGGTATCTTGGACTGAGGCCAGTGTTTTGGAGCAACGTTTCTCGCCGGGAATCACGCCCGAAGAAGCCGTTGTGGTGGCTGCAGATCTTGTTCACGATGACTACGCGTATGTCTTCGACGTGTACTGGGACATGTGGACCGTGGACGCGACGGGCAAGTGGACTCTGGCCCCAAGCCAGGTCAAGATCATCGCCCAAGGTGAGGAGTTCGAAGACGGAGTGCAGCAGGAGACGGGTCACATCGAGGTTGATTTTGGACTGGACTCGCTGTTCGTCCAAGAGGGTGTCGAACTCACGGAGGAAAGCCAGGCGCGGATTCGAGAGAATGTGCTGAGGCTGATTGAGTTCACGAAGAAAGTTGAAATGCACTCGCGAGCCACTTCGAGGCGCTTGTGGTCCGAATCGGACGAGAGCCTCCCGCAGAAACTGATTGCCCGGCTGCAGAGGGTGCAGTGATTAAACTACTACCGCAGAGGACGCAGAGTAGACTCTCCTCAAAAAACCTGGGTCCAAAGCCGTATGCACCATCATCGCTGCATCGACGATGGACCCGGTAATCTGATCTATTTCCACAATCCCTCTACAACTCTGCGTCCTTCGCGTCCTCCGCGGTTTTTATTTCGTTCTTCCGCCTTCGACCTTCAGGGCCTCGGCAGCCGCTGCCTGCGCTGCGGCCAACCGTGCGGTCAGGACGCGGAAGGGTGAGCACGACACATAGTTGAGACCGGTCCGATAGCAGAACTCAACTGACGACGGCTCGCCACCGTGCTCGCCGCAGATGCCGACTTTCAAGTTCGAGCGCGTTTTGCGTCCGCGCTCGGTGGCCATCTTCACGAGTTGCCCGACGCCTTCCTGATCCAGAGCCGCGAACGGATCCTGCTTCAGGATGCCCTCGGCCAAGTACGTCGGAAGGACCTTGTTGACGTCGTCGCGCGAGAAGCCGAACGTGGTCTGCGTAAGATCGTTGGTGCCGAATGAGAAGAATTCGGCTTCCTTGGCGATCTCATCCGCGACCAGAGCGGCGCGCGGCAACTCGATCATGGTGCCGACCATGTAGTCGATTTTCATTCCCTTCTCTTTGAAGACCTCTTCAGCTACGCGGCGGACGATTGCGCCCTGGTTCGCCATTTCCTTCAGCGTGGCAACCAGCGGAATCATGACTTCGGGATGAACCTTGATTCCCTTCTTGGTGCAATCGACGGCGGCCTCGAAGATGGCCCGTGCCTGCATCTCTGTGATTTCGGGATAGGTGATGCCGAGACGGCAGCCGCGATGTCCGAGCATGGGATTGAACTCGTGCAACTGCTCGACGCGGCCGAGCAGCACAGGTAGAGCTTTCTTCAGATCGCCAACGCCTTTGATCCCGTAGTCCTTGTACTTGGTCACGAGTTCTTTCTTCTGCTTGGCGCTGTAACGCGATAGCAGCGCGATGTCGACCATCAAGTCCTCGCGACGCGGGAGAAACTCGTGCAGCGGTGGATCGAGGGTGCGGATCGTGACCGGAAGTCCGTCCATGGCCTTGAAGACGCCTGCGAAGTCGGCGCGCTGGAGAGGCAGGAGTTTCTTCAGCGCTGCGCGACGGTCCTTCTCGTTGTCCGCGAGAATCATCGTGCGCATGTGCCCAATTTTCTCCTCGCCGAAGAACATGTGTTCGGTCCGGCAGAGTCCGATGCCCTCTGCTCCGAATGCACGCGCCTGGATCGCATCACGCGGAATGTCAGCGTTGGCTCGTACCTTCATCTTGCGGAACGGATCCGCCCAGCCCATGAACTTCTGCAGTTCGGGATCGTCGGCATTCGCCGGAATGGTGTTCAGCTTCCCTTTGATGACGCGGCCGGTCGTGCCATCGAGAGAGATCCAGTCGAATTCCTTGAAGATCTGCCCCTTGATACGCATTTCCCGCGCCTTCTCATTGACATCAACATCGCCGGCGCCGGCCACGCAGCATTTGCCCATGCCACGAGTGACCACAGCCGCGTGGCTGGTCATGCCGCCGCGAGAGGTGAGAATGCCCTTCGCAACTTCCATTCCGTGGATGTCTTCCGGCGTCGTTTCGGCGCGAACCAGGATGACCGACGCTTTCGCATTCTTGTGCACAGCTTCGACAGCAGCATCCGCTGTAAAGACGATCTGCCCGACGGCAGCTCCCGGCGAAGCGGGCAATCCCGTGGCAAGCACTTCCACCTTTGTGCCTTTTTCATCGAGGCGCGGAACCAGGAAATCATAAAGCTGATTCGGTTCCACACGAAAAATCGCTTCTTCCTTGGTGATAAGGCCCTCATCGACCATCTGAATCGCGATTCGAACGGCGGCCAGCCCGGTGCGCTTGCCGTTTCGGGTCTGGAGCATGTAGAGCTTGCCGTCCTGTACGGTGAACTCGAAGTCCTGGACATCCTTGTAGTGCTGTTCCAGCCGAGTGGTGATCTCGCGCAGCTGGTTGTAGGCTTCCGGCAGAATCTCATGCAGTTTGAGAATTGGAACCGGGGTGCGTACGCCGGAGACCACATCTTCGCCCTGCGCGTTCATCAGGAATTCACCATAGAATTCCTTGGTGCCGATCGCGGGATTCCGCGTAAAGCCCACGCCTGATCCACTGGTGTCGCCAAGGTTCCCAAACACCATGGCCTGCACGTTGACGGCTGTGCCGAGCATGTCGTCGATGTTGTTCATGCGGCGATAGTGCTTGGCACGATCGTTCTGCCAGGAGCGGAACACGGCATCGCGTGCCAGGACCAGCTGTTCGCGCGGGTCCTGGGGAAAGTCACGCTTGGCGTGCTTCTTGACGACTTTCTTGTACTCGGCGATAACCTCCTGCAGCGCCTTGGCGTCGAGATCGGTGTCGAGCTTGGCTTTCTTCTGTTTCTTCTTGGCGTCGAAAAC
The DNA here is from genome assembly GCA_020073385.1 of Terriglobia bacterium. Lineage (GTDB taxonomy): Bacteria > Acidobacteriota > Terriglobia > Terriglobales > Acidobacteriaceae > Sulfotelmatobacter. Next base: position 5,838 of record JAIQFH010000084.1, read on the forward strand.
CTCTTCAAATGCCAATTTCTCAATGTCGAGCACGACGTTGCCGAACATCTGGATCAGGCGGCGATACGAATCGGCAGCGAACCGCGGATTGTTGCTCCGCTTCGCCAGCGCCTGCACACTCTGGTCGTTCAGGCCGAGATTGAGAATCGTGTCCATCATGCCGGGCATGGAGAACTTCGCGCCCGAGCGCACGCTCACGAGGAGGGGATTCTCGCCCGTGCCTAGCTTCTGTCCCTGCAGCGCCTCGAGTTTGGCGAGCGCCTCATCCATTTGTTTGTCGATATCGGGCGACAAACCTCCGCGCATGTATTCGCGGCAAGCTTCGGTCTGGATGGTGAACCCCGGGGGCACGGGGAGACCGGCATTGGTCATCTCGGCGAGGCCAGCGCCTTTGCCGCCGAGCACGTCTTTCATCTTGCCGTTGCCGTCAGCCTTGCCGCCGCCGAAGAAGTACACGTACTTCGTTGTGGATTTCTTGGATTCTTTCGTTTCAGTTTCGGGGAAAGTCATAGTCGCCATATATGAGTCCTTTGTGGTTCAGAGTTTCGGTTTCAGGAATTGTGTAATTGAGTAATTTCGTAATTGGGGAGTTGGAAATCGTCCAGCTTCCTCAATTACTCAATTACCAAATTACTCAATCGCACAATCGTCTTTTACGCCTTTGCTTCCGTGACGATCTCGGAAAAATCTGCGATGGTCGAAAATTCATGCAACAAGGTCCGCAATAATGCAAGGCGATTTGCCCGCACCTGATGGTCCTCGACCATGACCATCACTTTGTCGAAAAACCTGTCCACTGGCTCGCGCGCAGCGGAGAGTAGTTGCAACGCCTCCAGGTACTCCTTCTTTTTTCGGTGCTGCTCCACCTTGTCGCCGCTCTGCTCCAGATACCGGATCAGATTCTTTTCCTCATCGCTTGAGTCCTTCTGCGTTTCGACCCGCTCTGCCGGGGCGATTCCCTTCTCATCAGCCTGCCGCAAGATATTGCGCATGCGCTTGCAGGCGGCACCAATCGCCTGAAACTCCGGCATGTGCAAAACCTGCTTCACCGCTTGCGCTCGCGCGAGTGCGTCCACCACATCGTCTGCGTCCGCCCCGAGCACTGCCTTAACCACGTCATAGGCGTATCCGCATACCTCTCGCAGATAAAACTCCAGACGCTCGCGAAAGAACGTCTTCACCGAATCTTCATACTTACGGTCGTCGACGAACTTCTTCTCGGCTTCGGACTTCTGATAGCCGCTACGCGCATCCCGCATCAGCTCACTAAGCCGTATCGGCACCTTCTTTTCGGCGATCACCTTTACGATGGCATTGGCTTGCCGGCGCAAGGCAAACGGATCCTTCGATCCGCTAGGCACCAGGCCGAGGGCGAACATCCCAGCGATCGTGTCTGCCTTGTCGCCGATCGACAGAATCGCTCCCTCCAACGAACGCGGAATGTCGTCGTCGGTCGACTCCGGCTTGTAGTGATCATAAATCGCGTCAGCGATCGCAAAACGCGTCGCCTCGGGCAGGTTCGGATCGAGTTGCTGAACGCGCGCGTACAATCCGCCGATGATCCCCTGCAGTTCGGTGAACTCTTTCACCAGTTCCGTAGTCAAGTCGGTCTTCGCCAGGCACGCAGCCTTGTGAATGACCCCGGGCCGAACAACTACCTCATTCTGTTTGAGAATCTCGCTGAGCCAACTGCATAGCCGTTGCACTCGCTGTGTCTTGTCGTAGTAGCTGCCGAGATCTTTCTGGAAGGTGACGTTCCGGAGTAAATCGAAGCGTTCGAGCAGCGATTTCTTTTGATCAGTCTCCCAGAAAAATCGGGCATCGTTGAAGCGGGCCCGCAACACGCGTTCATTGCCCTGACGGATGAATCCGTGGGGGTCGCTGTCGGTATTAAGTACGGCCAGGAAGTGGGGCAGCAGTTTCCCGTTGGCATCTTCCAACGCGAAGTACTTCTGGTGATCGCGCATTACCGTGACCAGCACTTCTTCTGGGAGCGCAAGGAACTGCGCTTCGAACCCACCAAGAATGACCGAAGGATACTCAGTCAGATTCACGACCGTATCGAGAAGCGGCTCGTCTTCGCGCCAGCGGGCGCCCGGAATGGTGCGAGTTGCGGCGTCGAGCGCCTTACGGATCTGATGCTCGCGTTCGGCGCGACCGAGGACTTTCGCTGCGCGGAGTGAATCGACGTAGGCGGACCCTGATCTCGGAATTGCGACTGGAGCGTCGGTGAGAATCCGGTGTCCGCGGGATATGTTCCCGGCACGAATACCATCGAATTCCATTGGCAGGGTTTCGCCGTCGAGCATCGCGACCAGCCAGCGCACGGGGCGCACGAAGCGCTCGCTAGGCTTGCGCCAGTACATGTTCTTGGGCCAATAAATGGCGGAGATCTCTTTGGGAAGTCCCTCGGCAAGAATCTCCGCTGCGGTGCGGCCTTTCTTGGTCACCTTGGCGGAGATGTACTCACCCTTCGGAGTGGAAACCTTCTCAAGGTGGGAGACATCCACACCGGTCTTCTTCGCGAAAGCGTGGGCCGCAGGTGTCAGCTGCCCCTCCTTGTACGCGACGTTCACAGAGGGTCCTGTAATTTGCTCGATGACGTCGGCTTGGGCAGCAGCGATGCCTGAAGCCATTAGGGCGAGCCGGCGAGGTGTATCGAGGGAACTGATCTCTCCGCTTAACAAACGTTCGCGTGTGAGCAGGGCGCCCACGCGCTCGCGCAATTCCTGGGAGGCCGCATCGATCATGCGGGCCGGAATTTCTTCGCAACCAATCTCTAGCAGGAAATCTGGCATGCGTTCAAACCATGAAGTATCTCAAAACTGCTGGGGCCCGATTGTGATGCGAATCACAGTCACTTAATCGTACGCCGACACCGAGGAAGAGGTCTCTATCCGACCGGGGACAACTGCTTGTTCGAGTTCACTTTCTTCTTTTGGTTAGGCTTAGCCTCGATATCCCTCTCGAACCCGTCTTCAAGCTTCTGCTGATCGACCCAGGCCTTCGCGATCCCCACTGCGAGCGCACGAACGCGGGCAATCACTCCCACGCGCTCGGTCACTGAGATCGCGCCGCGCGCATCAAGGATGTTGAACAGGTGCGAGCACTTCAGGCAAAGATCGTAGGCCGCCAAAATGGGTCCCCGAAGGGCCCGTGCCATCGCCGTCTGCCCGCCATCAGCCATCGCAACAGACACTGATACTGTTCCGCCGCTGGCCTCCACAGAGTCCAGATTGACACGAATTTCCTCTAACAGCGTTTTGCACTCCGCCTCATAAAGACGAAAATGCTCCCAACTCTTGTCGACGTCTGCGGCTTCGAAGTTGTAGACGGAAAACTGAAGCTCGTCGGCGAGGCGCACATCGCCGTACCTCACTGGCGCGCCGGTCTGAGGGTCGCGCGCCCACACGATGTCATAGATCGAATCCAGATCCTGCAGGAACTGCGCGATACGCTCCAGGCCATACGTCAGTTCGGCGCAGATTGGAAACAGATCCACGCCGCCGCATTGCTGGAAGTAGGTGAACTGCGTGATCTCCTGCCCGTCGAGCATGACTTGCCAGCCGACGCCCCATGCGCTGAGAGTCGGAGCTTCCCAGTTGTCTTCCTCGAACTTGATGTCGTGATGGCGCAAGTCGATGCCGATCGCTTCGAGCGATTCCAGGTACAACTCCTGCACATTTTCCGGCGGGGGCTTCAAGATCACTTGCAGCTGCATGTGTTTGAAGAGCCGGTTGGGATTTTCTCCGTAGCGGCCATCGGCCGGACGCCGCGAAGGCTGCACATAGGCGACCTTATAAGGCTTCGGCCCGAGGACGCGTAAAAACGTTTCTGGAGCCATGGTGCCAGCACCAACTTCGACATCATAGGGCTGCTGCAGGATGCATCCGCGCTCGGCCCAAAAGGTCTGCAGGCGGAGAATTAATTCCTGGAAAGTAAGCGGGTTGGACTTGGCTGGAGTCACAGGTGGATTCGGTGTTGAAAGATTAATCGTTGATTGTAACGGATGGAGCGGCCCGCCGTCAGCTATCTGCTACTCGGCAGGAGCGAGAATCTAATCGATTTTCTCCAGCATGCCCGCGGTGACCAGTTTTTTCTCGATGTGCCGCTGCAGAATTTGGATCAGAAGTTTGCGCAGGTCAGCGGCCTGCGATTTGGGCCAACTCATTCCGGAGAAGACGTCCACGGGCGCGCGAAACATGCGGGCGGCGAGCGCGCGCGACTCAGGAGTGAGTTCCGAGGAAGCGAGACGCCTGTCGTCGGCGCACATCAATCCGTCGGCGAGGGCGTGGAAGTAGGCGCGGTCGCCGTTCAAATTGCGCCCGCAGACCACGCATTCGGTGAACTCCGGAAGAAAGCCGACCAGGCGCGTGAGCCACAAATCGAAATAGGTGATCGGCATCCAGATCTCGGGGCCTGTAAGCATCTGCAGTACGGAAAGCGTGAGGCGGAAGATAGCGTCGTTCGCTTCATGGTCGGGGAGCAACTCATCCAGCAACTCGGCGATGTGTCCCAACGCGACAGCGCGGGCGTAGCTCACCTCTGATGCCATGGGCGACTCGAGAACTTCGCAGGAATCGAGGCGCGCCAGTTCCTGGCGTTCGCGCACGTCGTAAAACGCACGCACATAAGTCAACGGCTCGAGTGCGCCGCCGAAACGGCGTTTGGACTTCTTGGCAGACCGTGCCACGCCGTGCACTTTACCCTCTGCGCGCGTGAACAGGGTGACCAGCAAATCGGCTTCGCGCAGCGGATAAGTTCGCAGCACGATCGCTTCTGATTCTCGCAAGGCCATCGGTTGAGTGTGATTCTAGTGGAAGGGGGGACGCCCGTCAGCGTCGAAACATCGAGGCCAGGCACCGCAACGTCGATCTTCGAACTCAGAATCCGCGATCGCTCCTTGCAGGGCAACGCGGCCGCAACCAGCGGCCGAAACTGGTAACAGGAGTAACCAACAACATGGCACTTTGGGGCCCTTCCCTAGACGTCCGGCTGGTGCGAAAGTACAAGGCCATAAGGACAATGCTCGGCTTGTACGAAAGTCACCATGGAGAATGCTCCGTTTAAACGGTTCCCGTCTCAGTTCGTACTCCTTATTATTCTCATAGCACAGCCTGGATTCGCTGTGGCTCAAGAAGGATGGTTGAGTGCACCTACCGAACACAACGGCCCTCCTGCAGACGCAATCGTCGCAGAGTCTTTCCCTGTCGTAACCGCTGCCACAAATGCAACGGCATTGCCGAAAGAGGCGCTTAGACCGGTTAGTCCAGGCGCATTCGCAGCTGTCGTACTGGTCACTCCCAAACTTCCGCAGAAGCCTGAAGCACATCCATTCTGGGACCGCAAGAACCGAACACTTTTCGCTGTTAACGGAGCTATGGCCGGGGCCGATTTCTTCGTGACGCGCCGCAATCTGGGACGCAACGGTACGGAACTGAACCCCGTGGCTCGCATGTTCATCGGCAGCACTCCCGGACTAGCGGCCAACTTCGCGATGGAGACCGGAGGAGTCGTCAGCGTGAGCTACCTGTTCCACAAAACCGGACACCACAAACTGGAGCGCATGACTTCCTACATCAACCTCAGCGCATCTGCTTTTGCAGTGACTTACGGCTTGGCCCATCACTGAGTTCGAGAAAAGATCAACCGACAAGAGATTCGCTGGAATGCACGAAGGCGCGCGCCTGTTCAGGACGCGCGCCTGGTGTATATCGTCGACCTGAAGCTCGCGTTACCGGCCGAAGTACTTGGCGTTGCGCTCGGTGAATGCATTCCACTTCTCCGGCAGGTCGTCGAGCGCGAAGATGGCGGAAACCGGGCACACCGGAACGCAGGCGCCGCAATCGATGCATTCTACCGGATCGATGTACAGCAACTCTTCGGTTGCGTAGGCGGGCTCGTCTTTCTTGGGATGAATGCAATCGACTGGACACGCGTCCACACAGGCGGTGTCTTTGGTGCCGATGCACGGCTCAGCAATCACATAGGCCATAAGGGTGTCAGTCTCCTGAGAGTTCTGCGTTTATTTTACTACCGCAGCGGTTGAGCGACGCGACATTCTAGCAAGAATACGGGCGGCGGGTACAGCGCCGCGACGCAGGGTAGCAAAAGAAAAATGGCCGGCACCATGGGGATGCCAGCCATTCTCCTTCTGATCACTAAACCTGACGCTTATCGATGTCCGCCGCCGTGGAAACCGCCTCCACCGTGGAAACCGCCGCCGCCGTGGACTTCACCTCGGCCACGGAAACTGCCGCCTCCGTGGAAGCTATTTCCGCCACGCATCTCACCGCGGGCGTAGCCGCGAGCGTAGCCACGGTCGTAAACCCGGCCCTCGAATCTCGGGTGCGCATAGTAGCCATGTCCCCAACCGGCGCGGCCATAATAGCCGCGATTCCAGAACCACGCCGGGTGGCCCCAGTGGTACCACGGGCCGACGCCGATGAACACTCCATCCACGAAATAGTCGGGACCATAATAGCCGTACGGCGCACAGGCATATGGATAATAATTGTAGTATCCGTAGGCACAAGCTGGCGGCCCAGCCACATAACCAGGACCGACTCCTACTCCAATCCCAACTCGAACTTGCGCTTGCGAATAAGCAAATGGCACCATCAGGATCGCCAACAACGCGACATATTTCAGATAACGCATACTCACCTCCGCCTTCCAGAACCTCTCTCTCTTCTTCTTCGATCCCAGGAAGCTTTCCAATCTTGCTACTTATTGGAACCGCGGGAGCGGCAAAAAGTTTCGGAAATCAAGGTGGTTGATTTCAACCATCCCGCTTAAATTCAACCACTTACACCGCCCACCACTCCGACCCATTCAGCCCGCGGAACTTGATTCCTCAGTCGGTCTTACAAACTAAAGTTACCTAGAAGGCAGGGTGATAAGAGTGCGTTAATGTTTACAGCAGTGCGGTCATTTCCCGAAACGGGCCGGGTCCCCCATGGAAAAATTGAATGTCGTCGTCTCGCTTATCACTGAGCAGAATGACTACCAGCGCGAGCAAGCAGCCTCAGCGCAGGCAGCTGCCGCAAAGCTGGGAGCCTCAGTGCAGATCATCTATGCGAACAATGACGCCGTGCAGCAAACCCAACAGATTCTGAAGTTCGTTCAGGAACCGAGTAGACGCCCCGATGCCATCATCGTCGAACCGGTTGGTACCGGAATGCCCCAAGTAGCTAAGGCAGCAGTCTCGGCAGGGATTGCATGGGGTGTGATCAACGCCCGCGTGGACTATCTGCCGGAGTTGCGACAGCGTGCCATGGTTCCGGTCTTTTCGGTGATTTCTGATCATGAGGAGATCGGCCGAATTCAAGGACAGCAGATCGCAGCAATTCTGGGCGAGGAAGGCTGCGTTCTTTATCTCGAGGGCCCGGGCGTCGGCGAGGTAGCTCGCTTGCGGACCAAGGGCATGATGCCGAGCAAGCCCGAGAAGGTTTCCATCAAGACTCTGAAGGGTGATTGGACGCAGCGCAGTGGTTACAACGCCATACGCTCGTGGCTGGCTCTAAGCACCTCACGCGAACTGCATGTCGGCATGATCGTTGGGCAGAACGATGATATGGCTGTCGGTGCCCGCCATGCATTCGAAGAATTAAGCGACACGAAAGAACGCGACGAGTGGCTGAAACTGCCCATCACGGGATGCGACGGCGTTCCGAAGGCAGGCCAGAGCTGGGTGCGCCAGGGACGTCTGGCGGCAACGATCTTCTCACCGCCTCTCGTTGGAGACGCCATTCACCTGCTCGCGAATTCGCGTTTAACAGGGACGCAGCCGGAAGAACGCACTCTAATCTCGCCCAGCTCCTTCCCTGCGATGGCGGAGCTGACGCGCAAGCGCTCCGCCATAGCCGGAAAGCAATAGCAGGACGTCTCTTCCCGCGGGTCGTGACCAATCTAGGAACAACGAGCTATTGTCGAGCTGACGATGACACGGTGCGGCAGTTTAGGCTCGAACTAGTTGCTTTTTCTCGCTGGGCTCGTACTCCACAATGTATCCGGCCACGGCGCTAGCCGCGACCGTAAATGGGGAAGCCAGGTACATCTGCCCGGGGCCGCTGCGGCCGGGGAAGTTGCGGTTCTGCGCGCTGATGACGACCTGATCAGGCCGTGTCGAAACTCCAGGACCGGCGTTGATGCACGCTCCGCAGCTTGGTTCGATGACCTGTGCCCCCGCTTTTTGGAAGACGTCCAGATATCCGCGGCGGACACAGTAGTCTCGCGTTTCTTGCGATCCAAATTGAATGTAGAACTTCACTGAGTCAGCTACGCGCTTGCCTTGCTTCAAGGCATCTGCAAGCACGGCAGCGTACATATCCATGTCTTCATTCTTGCCGGCAGTGCAGGTACCACCGTAGGCGATCTCGACAGACACTGGCGTGTGCAGGTCGCGGATGTACTTGCCATTACCGGGATCGCCGGGAGTCGCCACCATCGGTGTAATGTCAGCGGCGTCCAACTCAATGACGTGGGCGTGCTGCGCTCTCAGATCACTGTAGAGTCCCTCGATCATCGACTCGGCCTTCTTACGGTCGATGCCGCGTCGCTCAACCAGGAAATCGACGGCCTTCTTGTCGGGCGCGACAATGCCGGTAAATCCGCCGATCTCGGCCGCCATATTGGTCATGGTGGCGCGCTCGTCGACGCTCAGTTCCTCGATGGCTTCGCCGGAGTACTCCATGACCTTCGCCAATGCCTTGCCACTGCGGACGTAATCTAGGCTGAGGATCTTCAAAATGAAATCTTTCGCGGTTACGTTGGGATGCTTCGTTCCACGAATCACAACCTTGACTGATTCCGGCACTCGGACGCGCACGTCTTTTGTGATCCAGGAATTGAAAACGTCAGTGGTACCGATTCCGAATGCCACGCAGCCGATTGCGCCTACGTGCGGCGTGTGCGAATCAGAGCCGATATTCAACTGCCCCGGCAGGGCATAGCTTTCCAGAACGATGGAGTGGCAGATTCCTTCAGATCCTTTGCGATCGGTCAATTCGCCGTGCAGACGGATTCCCTGCTTCTTGGCGAAGTCCTGCTGCTTGAGTTTGAGTTGCGTGGCCAGGTCCAGAAGGCCGAGTTTTTTCTTTTCTTCCGAGATCACTTCATCAAGAAAGGTGAGGTGGTCGCGAAAGAACAGAATGGTCGAGGGATCGTTGACCTTGGCAGCCTTGCCGACATATTGCTCGAAGAAGATCGCAGCCATGGGCGTGACGTACTCATGACTGAAGCGCAAGTCGGCGCGCGCAAACCCGGTGTCGCCCGGCTCTACTGAGGTCACTCCGACCTCGCCACTGTCGTTGATCATGTGCCGGGCAAAAATCTTCTCGGCGAGCGTCATTGCTCGTGTGGCGCTGGCGCTCCCGTCCGCGCGCTCTATGGGAGGAAGGAAAACCTTTCCCTGCATCCTCGCCACATTGAACGGAAACAGCCCGCCGTATTCGATGACCTGGCGCGTGATCTCATCCTCGCCCGCAGTGAATTCGCTCAGCGCGATCTCTTCCCCGCCCCGGATGCGATCGATCAGAGAGAAATTAGTCGAAGTCAGCACCCCAAGGTTTTGACAATTCTGCTTGTAAATCCGCTCAATGTTTTCTGCGATGACGACGCGGATGCCCGCGCACATCTCAGCATAAGGAGACTGCTCACGGCTCGATCCCTTGCCGCGCCGCTTACCGCTGACCGCGCACACGAACCCACCACGCTTCACATCACCGCGGCCGATGGGCGTGACGTTCCCGCACTTCAATCCGAGATATGGAATCTCGCCCAGAGTCTCGTCGAAATAAAAGCAGTAGTGAGCGGGAGTAATCTCGTCGGTCGAAATGTCGTCACGCAGCTTGGGATTGTTCGCGGGATTCTCCGTGTCCCACGACAAGTCCTCGCCCGCCACTTGACGCTTGATGAGTTCCGGATCTTCGGTGAGAAAGAGAATACGTCCCTGCAGACGAACTTTGTCGGGCCGCTTTTCGATCTGGCGTTCCAGAAGTGAATTGATCACGTTAGTTGAAAATTCCTGAATGGTCGCCGGAGCGGAGCCGGCGTCCCCACACGCTTCATTGTAACTCGGGAGAAGCGGGCGTCGGACAGACCTCGGACCTCAGGCGTCAGGCAAGCACAGTCTTGGGTCCTAAGGTCTAGGGTCTGAGGTCCGATTTAACGCTGATACACCCGTGGATCCGGCAACGCCTCAAGCCCCCGCCCGGCGAAGATCTCTTCGAATTCGTGTAGCAGCGCGTCGTGCACCAATCCGTTCGAGGCCAGCGTCTCGCGGCTATTGAGTTCGAAGGGGGAACCATCGAAGCGGGTAACGCGGCCTCCGGCTTCTTCGACGAGAAGCACTCCGGCTGCCGTGTCCCACGGATTGAGGTTGAACTCCCAGAATCCGTCGAACCGGCCGCACGCCACGTTGCACAAATCCAGCGCGGCGGATCCGGCGCGACGCACGCCATGCGTTTTTAGCGTGATCTGGTGATAGAAAAAAATGTTCGGATTCTTGTGGCGCTTGTGGCTGGGGAAGCCGGTGGCGACCAAACATTCCTTTAATTGCGCCATCTTCGAGACGTGAATCAGCTTACCGTTGAGGTGCGCGCCCCTTCCCTTCTCGGCGGTGAAAAGCTCATCCCGAGTGGGATCGTAAACGACCCCTGCGATACGAGTCTCTGTGTCTCCGGAACGGTGCTCCAGCGCCATCGACACGGCGAATACCGGGTAGCCGTGCGCAAAGTTGGTGGTGCCATCGAGTGGATCGACATACCAGCGATATTCGCTACCCCGATCCTTCAGCCCCTGCTCTTCTCCCATGACATCGTGCGACGGAAATTGTTTGCTGACCCGCTCGCGAATCAGGGCTTCAGAAGCACGGTCGGCCGCCGTGACCAGGTCGGCGTCGCCCTTATACTCGATCTTCAAGCCCTGATGGAAGTACTGCATCAAGAGGGCTCCCGCTTCGCGCGCGATCGCGGACATTGCGGGGATGAAATTTTCAGGATGGCTGGATTCGGACATGGACCTCAGACCTCGGACCTCAGACTTCAGACCTCAGCAAACGAACTCCCGATCAATTGGAAATGATTGAATCCCGTCAACCCCGCCCCGTGCCGAGGTCTGAGGTCCGCGATCTGACGCCGCTCTACTTGCGTTTTGCGCCGTCCTCGGCGATGTACATAATCTCGTGCTTGAAGATGAAGAGATTCGGAGCACCCTGCCGCGTCAGGCGCACCATATTCCTGTCGTAGTACTCGATCCAGCCCAGGAAAACTTGACCGTCCATCAACTTGACCGACACGGGCTTCTGTTTTTCTCCGAGTGTCTTCAGGAAAGATGCTTCCTCAAAGGTTTCTTCCGGGGGCGGCGTGCGCCCACGCTTGGCGTTGGGATTTCCTTGCGGAGGACGGAACGACATTCTCGCATTGTACACAAAGGGCGCGGGGTTCCGTACGTAGCAGGCGGAACGCGGTGCAATCGGGAGTACAATAACCGGCTTCCTTCCCGGCAGGAGGCACATCCCATGCGTTGTATACTCTCGTTACTTCCTGCGATCCTCGGATTGTCGCTCATTATGGCTACGGCCCAGTCAGGCACTCACCACATGCCCACGCCGCCGGAACCGATGGCCCCACAACAACAGCACAACGAGCAACCCCAGGTGCACACCCGCCGCCTTGACGTCGTGAAAGTCCAGAACGAAGCTGACGACCTTGCACGACTGGCCCAGACCATCCCTACCGACGTCGCCAGCGTTCGCAAGGGCATGCTGCCCAAGGATGTGATCGAGAAGCTGAAGCAGATCGAAAAGCTGTCGAAACACTTGCGCACGGAACTGAACCCGTAGAATACTCCTCCTAAAAAAGAGTGGCCATCTTCGGCGAAGACGGCCACATACGGGAACCACGAAGCAGGCTAGAAAATCAGCTTCAGTTCGAACTCCATGGCCCGCGGCGCTCCCAGCGCATTCACGCCGGAACCAAGCCCGAGACGCAAGGAATTGCCCTGCTCCCCATGCAAGAGTGCGTTCGTAGTACCGTTCGCTGACCCGACATTTCCGTCCAGAGTTGTGCTGAACGGAATGGCCGCCCCGGCAAAATTCGAGAAATTGAACACGTTAAAGAAAGTCACACCGGGGCGCAGTTCGACGGTTTCTTTTATCTTGTATCCCCAATTGAGGCCGAGGTCGAGGGTTTTGAGCCACCCTGGCCCGACCGCACCAGCGGGCGCGGTCGGCAGTAGGGCTCCTCCGTTGATCACGCCGCCAAGAGCAGTCAGATCGCTCTGGTTTATTACACCAGGCAGTGCCGTGACGAGAGCCTGACCCGCCGGAGTCAGTTGTCCGACCATTGTCGTATTGAAGGTGTTGATTTTCTGATTCAGTCCATTCGGTCCGAAATCGCGACCAAAGGAACCCTCTTTTGTTCCAGGTAGCAAATCACCAAAGCCACCGTTGGATCCACCAGTGCCGTCGCCTGTTCCGTCTCCGGTGATATCTGTCTGGAAGATTCCTCCCGGATTTCCGCTCACCGGTAATCTGACATCCAGCGGAAGTGGACTGTCGAAGTGAGAAATTAGACTCAAGCGCAGACCAGCGGGAAGGCCCATGACTCCACCAAAAGAAATCTGATGAGTTCGATCCAACCCATTGGGCCCGAGATACTTCAGAGGATTGGCATTGTCGTAGGGGAAATTGATGAAATCGCTATCGCGCGCGGTAGCAACATATCTTGATAGCGAGTACGAGACTTGCAAATTCATGTGCTTCACACCTGGGAATGGTTTTGTGACGTCCTGTTTCAACGTCGTCTGCAACCCGTTGTAAACCGAACGGCCAATCGGAAAAAGCATCTGATTGGTTCCGACGCTCGGGGTAAAGCCCGGAAATGCAGCATTCGGACAGGGTCCCCCACCGCAGAAGCCATAACCAGAATCCAAACCGTTCACGGCATAGTCTGATATGGTTGCTGGCCGGGCAACATATGTATTCACACCGTTGACCGGATCTAGTGTTCCATTTGCCGGATCGGTCGGGCAATTCCCCGAGTAGGTCGATACTAGAGTATTACCTCGACCGCAGTTCCCCTCCACTTTAGTAATCGCTGCTTGCGCGTTTTGCGCGTTCAGGCTCCGGGAATCACCTACGTGATTGGTGTCGATGCTGAGCAGGTTGTGAGTGGATACATTTCGAAGGAAATCTACCGTCAGGACGGTGCCGCGGCGGATCTGCTTCTGAACACCGATATTCATCTGCACCGAACGGGGGGTAGTGTATGCGGGCGCGAACAGGTTCGTACCGGTCACGTCGATTCCGTCCGCTAGAGCGTTGCCGATGTAGGATCCATTCTGCGCCGGTCCGGCAGCCAGAGTTGCGGCCTGATATTCCTGCTGGAGCGTCACAATATCCGAGGCCACGCTTCCGACGGGCTGTCCACAAATGGCAGCGGGATCAATGCTTGGGGTAAATGGCAGCTCCTGTGGAGACCCCAATGAACAAAGCGGAGTCAGGCCAAGGAATAGTCCTTGTTGCAACCGAGCGGGGCGATCAAACAGGTTGTTGTTCCAGATCGAGTTCTCGTAGAAGAGGCCGATACCGCCGCGGATCACAGTCGTGCCTTTGCCGGAAGGATCCCACGCAAATCCAAGCTGCGGTGCAAAGTTGCTATTCGGCTGCCGAACACGATTTCCCAACCCTCGGTAGGTGAAGTACTGATTGGCGTAATTGAACTGATCCAAAGCCGAGATTGGTCCCAGATCGCTGTCCGTACGGCCTGTATCGCGCACGTATCGCACTCCGACGGTCAGTGTGAAGGTGGGTTTGATTTTCCAGGAATCACCGACATACAACGAGACTCGATTGTCCGGGCCCAATCCGCCTCCCGGCAAACCGAATGCCGGCTTCTCGGAAGAGAATCCTTGGCCGTTGCCGAGGTTCACATTCGTCACTGGATAGTTGAGCGGATTGCCGGCGCCGCCGGGAAACGGACAGTTCCCGCCACCTACGCACGGGTCGGCATTGGGTGCGCCGACTGCCGGCGCTAACCCTAGGAACTTGGCGTATCCTCCGCCCTGGATGTGGTCGTACCCAGCTCCAAAACGAAAGATGTGATTCTTGTACGCCTTGGTTCCGTCGTACTTGATCTGTTTGTTGGATTGCATTGTCGCCTGCGGCGCCAGGAAGTTGGGCCCAGAGCAGAAAACGTCGGCGCCCGCCGTCAAGCAGTTCGCGTCACTACCAATGGCTAACTCGATTCCCGGTGCTGGATCGAAAATGCTCGAACCGGTGACCGCATCTGCAATTCCGTTTTCAAACTTCGTGTATCCAAATCGGATGCTGTGAGCAAAACTGCCCGTGCTGAAATCAACGCCAACGACGTGCCCGCGCGCATGATTTACATTGGCAAAAGGTTGGAAAGAGTTTGGAATGTACGGCAATACACTCTTATTCTGATCGTAGGTAAATCGATAAAAAACTTTGTACTTTCCCGGCTGCCAGTCAATGCGTCCAATCGTCTCGGTCTCACGGAATGGTGAATTGAAGCTTCCGACCAGGCCGCCAAACGGGTCACCCGGAATCACCGGATCCAGCAGGTCCTGCTTGGTGCGCTCGGCGTCGAAGAAGAAGAACAGCTTGTCCTTAATGATAGGTCCGCCGAGGCTGCCGCCAAATTGGTTTCTTTGGAATGGATTCTTGGAAGCGCCCGGCAAGTTCGCATTCAGGCTCTGATCGCGAAAGTAGTAAAAGCCTTCACCGTGCAATCGGTTCGTACCCGACTTGGTTGAAACATTGACCGATCCCGAGGATGTCAGCTCAGTCGAGAGATCAAGCGAAGATTGCTGCAGCGAACTTTCCTGGATCGCACCTAACGGGAGATTCTGCGTCGTGGTACCCACCGTTTCATCGCTGATATCGACGCCATCCACTTCGATCCTCGCGGTGCGGCCGAACCGCCCGCTGAAAGACACGGATGAGAACCCATTCTTCGTTGGATCGAATGTGCCTCCATCCTGTATCTGCACTCCGGGCTCCAGTTGCGCCAGATCCAGGAAGTTGCGGCCATTTATGGGGAGGTTTTCAATCTGTTCGGCCGTCAGCACTCCCTGCACAGTGGCCTGCTCGGTATTCACCGCCAGTTCCGCCGCTTGAACCTCGACCACCTGCGCACTCTGTCCGAGCTCGAGTTTCACATTGCCCGATGAGGTCGTATTGACCTGCACCGTCGCGGGGAATTCGGTGGTCTTAAATCCCTGTCCTTCGATGCGGACCTGATAGTTGCCCGGAGTGAGCGCCCCGGATGCATAGTTGCCGGTTGACGTGGTGGTCGTCGTGATCACCTGTCCCGTCGCCTTGTTCGTGATCGTCACTTTGGCTCCGCTGACTACCGCTCCCGAAGGATCGGTCACAGTTCCAACAATGCTTCCCGTGCTAATCGTCGTTTGCGCCAGAAGCGGAACGATACCCGAAGTTGTGAGAATCGCGCAGACCGCCAATACGGCTAACCATCTTTGAGCGTTCGACATTGTCGACCTTCCTTGTCCTTGAGCCTTAACGTGTCGGGACTGCTGAACCCCAGAGTTCGGGAAGACACCCACCAGAAAAACTGCATTTGTCTAGGTACGACGATCACCACGTCCGGCAAAAAGAATGATTAGTGATCAAGTGTAAAGCAATTCCTGAGCCACACTTTTGCGTGAATTTGTAAAGCTGCTCTCTTTTGTGTCTTTTCGACCGCTTGCCTCAGGGAAGACGCTCGATGTCATGTGGTGGTCTCATGTCGACAAGGTCAATTACATTCCAAAACACATAGCATTCCATTCCGAAAAGCGTACGTGAACCCTGTACTAAGTCTTCTCGATGATTGTTATCACACATCTGTTTTCGAGACAGTCTGTATCGTTATTGTTGAGGATCAAAGTCGCTTTCGAACAGTTCTAGAAGTCGGATTTCACTGTGTAGTAGCCGGCGCGGTGGCGAACTCGGTATCCTGCCGAGTCTGGCGCGCCTACAACCTTGACCTCGATGCGGCGGAATTCAGAGAACGAGCTGTGTTGCGATGGGTAGTAGGCCAGCAAGTACTGCGTGCGCAGCTCGTCGCTGATCTTGTGGAAGGCGTCATCGAGCTGGGTAATCGACGTCGCGTAATAGTACCTGCCGCCGGTATCTTCCGAGAGTTGGATCAGGGCGTGCTCCCCTCCAATTTCCCTTCCAGCGCTGCTTTCGATCGGCACGACGATGATGGAATACACGATTGCTTCGGCTTCCTCGGCCGCTCGTACCGCTTCCTTGTAGTCGACCCTGCTGACGGTGTCGCCACCGTCGGTGATCAGCACGATGACTTTGCGGCCCTTGCGATGATCCAGAGCGCGGGATGCAAGATAGATCGCGTCATACAACGCCGTGGCCGCGCCGACCCGAATGTGATCGATGCTTTCATCAATGCGCTTTAGATCGGCGGTGTATCCCGGTGTCGCCTCGTGCACCGTCTCGCTGAATGCATACACAGACAGTGAATCCACCGGACGCAGGATCTCGTGGGCAAACCGTTTGGCGGAGGCCTGCTCCAGTGGCAAATCGTGGCGGGTGCTGAGGCTGGTGTCGATGGCCAGTGCAATCGAAAGCGGCACAGCGGATTCCTTGTCGAAGACTTTGATGGTCTGGTCGCGATCGTCCTCTTTGAGAACGAAATTCTCCCGGGTCAGTCTGCCAACGGGAGCGCCATGAGGGTCGGTTACTGTCACGAATACATTGACCAGATTGACATCAACCTTCAGCGTGGTAGCCGTATCCGACTGCCGTTCTGAAGATGAGGGTTTTTGAGGCTTCTGGGAATCCGGCGCTTGCGCCCAGACGCCGCACGCGGAAACCAGTATGGCCAGAAGCAGCCTCGTGGCGGGTTTTCTCATTGAATGACGGAATTATACCTTTGCGTTTGCCAACCAGACGGGTGCCGCGAACTCTATGCCGTTCACTTAGATGCCGACTACAGTTCGGGGCTGCCTCGGGGATCAGGAATTTGCGCGTGGAATCTCTGCCGGAAATGGTTCCCCGTCAGCCCATACCGCGCCATCCTCGAAGTACTCCTTCTTCCAGATCGGCACCGTCTTTTTGAGGGTATCGATAATCCAGCGACAGGCGTCGAAGGCCGGGCCGCGATGCGCGGACGCGACCGCAATCAGCACGCTGGTCTCGCCGATCTCCAGGCGCCCGAGCCGATGAACGATCGCAACATCGCGGATTTGGAACTTCTTGATCGCCTCGGAGGCCAGGAATTCCAGTTCCTGCAGCGCCATCTGCTCGTAGGCTTCGTAATCGAGATAGAGCGTCTTTCGGCCGCGTGTCTGATTCCGCACCACACCCTCGAAGACGAGGGTAGCGCCGTCTTCGCCGCGCTTCAGTTTTGAGAGCACACTCTGAGTGTCGACTGGTTGGCGCGTGATTGAGACCCGAAGCGCGCTTTCAATCGATTCTTTCTTGCCAGCTTCTTTCATGATGCGTCTACCATCACTCGTAAGGATTGATTACTCGCAATAAGACGCGCCTCCGCTTACCGGTGGCAGAAGGGCGATTTCATCTCCCGCCTTCAGCTTCGTGTTGGGTCCAACATATTGTTGGTTTACGGCAAGGGCGACCGACGAAAACCATTTTTTTAAATCTGGAACCTGAGACTCGTAGTGTGCGAGTACCTCGGCAACTGAGCTTCCTTCGGGCAGTTCGATTTCTTCCCGATTACGCCCTACAAGATCCTTCAACATCCCGAAGAATAGGATTCGTACCTGCATTGGCGCGTCCCGACTTTCGGCTACGCAGACAGTGTAGCGTGTACCCCTAACCCGCATTATTCGTGAATGTGAAGAGATCTGAAGACAAAAGAAGCCTCCTCTGTTACAAACATGTTGACTAGACAATGTTTGAGCAACAAAAGAGGCTTCCTTAATGTCAGACGATAGCACAACACAGTGTTTGTTGTTCCCAGGAATTTTTCGCAAGCCAATCGTTGCCCGGTTCGATCAGCGCGAGGGGAGTTCCGACGGCGGGGCTCTGCTGCTGAAGGC
>JAIQFH010000085.1 GCA_020073385.1 Terriglobia bacterium
GAAATCCGGCAATTGGTGCTGGAGTTGAACATGATTCCGGTGGTTCCACCCAAATCGAACCGGCGCGAACCCTGGGACTACGATCACGAGCTCTACAAGAAACGGAACCAAGTGGAGCGCCTATTTCGACGGCTGAAAGGTTTCCGTCGAATCTTTTCGCGCTTCGAGAAACTCGACGTTGTGTTTCTGGCCTTTATCTACTTCGCATTCATCATCGAGGCCCTGCGATAGTGTGAACAGGCCCTAGTTTCGGACCTAGTACCCATCGGTTCGCCCGTGGACTATTTCATGGCTATGTCTCGCCTGTTCGCTTTCTATCTGCCGCGCGTTCTGGTACCCGACCGCAGCAAAATAGAGGATACAGTCAAAAAAGCGATCCAATGAGTGGAGCAAGTCCATGCCGCCAAACATGTCAACCGGTTCTGCGAATAGTCCTTCCGCCTGCATGAATTCCCACAGATGCCCTTTGGTCGCGCTTACAGCCCAGAGAAGATCAGAGTAGGGTACGCCCTGCTTCGCTCTCTTCATGCCCAGCCCGATGTAGCGCTCTTCGATCTCCGATTCTGTCTTGTTCCGAAGCCAATCATTGAGGTTGCGATATATCTCGTGGGATCGCCTTCTGAGTTCATCCGAAGGCACTCGCCGCAAGAGCTCCGCGCACCTGTCATCCTTCTTTATTCTGCGCATGAGTCCTTCAGACAAGGGTTCCGCGCGGGTTTCGATGAGTTGGATCAATTTGAAGGCAAACATGAAAGTTCCTCCTGAACGACAATGTATTCCGACGGACGATATCTTTCAGCTACGCCGTCAAGCTCAGATCGCATCGTGCGCGCTCCTCAGCCGGGAGCGTTTCCGGTCCCAGTTGCCATCCGCGCCGGCGCAACCATCTCATAGCGGACCATACGCTTAACCACAGCATCCTCAAAAGTCAGCCAAGTCCCGAGTGGGAAGGGCCACTCGAACTGCGTTCGCCACCGCTGCCAAATCCAATGATCTCCTGCAGGATCGCTCCCTCCAGTGGAGGCAGGTAGCCGAGCGCCGCGGCGATCATGCCCACGATACTGGCCGCCATTCCTCCCACGGCACTCTGCAGCGCGATCGATCTCATCCGGTGACTGACATGAATCAACTCATCTACCTTGCCCAGCGAAGAAGTCAAAATCACAGCGTCGGCCGATTCGGAGGTAATGTCACTGTTAGCCCCAAAGGCAACGCCCACAGTCGCTGTCATGAGTGCCGGAGCATCATTAATGCCATCCCCGATGAAGAGGGTTCGAGCTCTCTTGGTTTCCGCTTCAACATTGCAACCTTCTGTTCGGGGGTCTGTCCTGCGTACACTTCAGTGATGCCGACTTCTTGTGCCAGATAGCGGACTTCCGACTCTCGGTCTCCGGACACCAATAGCACACGGTTCACCTGATGACTTGGGTTTAGGTGGTGGACGAAGGGCTTGGTGTCCTGACGAGGCGCATCGTGGAAACGAAATGCCCCGGCATACTGCTCGTCTATGAAGACAAGACACTCCAATCCCGAAGCGAGGGGAGGCAGTAAGGGCAGCAGTTTGGCGTCTACCTTGCCGCGCCCGGTGATACGCACGCTTCTGCCGGCAACCACACCAAGAAGGCCGTCTCCCGACTTTTCCTGCATCTGGCTCACCTCCAGCAAAGCCAGCTTGGAGTCGTGCGCGGCGCGCACCACCGCGCCGGCCAGTGGGTGCTTGGAAAACTGTTCAAGACTGGCGGCCGCTTGTAAGACTTGGTCTTTGGTAAAACCAAGCCCGCACAAGACACCGGTCATCTGAGGCTGGCCGTAGGTCAGAGTTCCCGTCTTGTCGAAAATGAGCGTGCGACAGGTTGTGATCTGCTCCAACGCTGCGGGATTCTTAATGATGATGCTGTGCCTCGCGGAGAGCGAGATGGCCCCAATCACCGCCACTGGGATCGCCAGGATGAGAGGACATGGAGTGGCGATGACGACCACAGCCAGAAAGCGAGTGGAGTCGCCGGTAAGCAGCCATGTTAGTCCGGCCACACCCATGGCCAAAGGTGTATACCAAGCCCCAATTCGGTCTCCGATGCGGCGAAGCTGTGGGCGCTTGTCCTGGCTCTGTTCCATGACCTGCATGATCTTGGCGTATCGCGAATCGACCGCCAGTTTCTCGGCTTCGATGGTCAGGGCCATGTCGCCGTTGATCGCTCCGGACAGAACTTTCGAACCCCGAGCCTTTGAGATCTCGAATGGCTCACCCGTCAGATACGACTCGTCCATTACCCCGTGCCCCTCGACGACAACTCCGTCGACCGGACAGATCTCGTGAGGCAAAACAATGACGTGATCGGTTATGCGGATCTGGTCGAGTCTGATGTCTTCGACCGACGTTCCAAGTTGGCGGTGTGCAACCTGGGGCATGCGCTTCGCCAAGGCGTCGAGGACGGAGGATGCTTTGCGCGTGGCGAACTGTTCTAGCGCCGTTCCGCCTGAAAGCATTAAGACTACGATTGACGCCACAAGGTACTCGCCCATTGCAACGGAAGCCACGATAGAGATTCCAGCCAGCAAGTCCGAGCCAAACTCTCGCCGCCAGAGTTTCTTGCCCAGGCTCCAGAGGATTGGAATTCCTCCGACTATCAGGGCAAGGAATAACGGGCCCAGATAGATCGGTGCTGGCAGATGGGTTCCGTAGCGGAGAATCAGATGTGCAACAATTGCGATCACCGCCACTGCCGCGATGTAAGTGTCTCTGGCAGGCGAGATGGCTGTTTTGGCCGAAATGATCGCTGGATGGGACATAAAGACGTGCTAGGCGGCTACAGCGGTGTGTGGAATTGATTCAAGCGAGCGAAGTTTTCTTCGCCTTGATCCGTCCGGCACTCCCTTCCTCTCGATTTCAGGCCCATGCCATACTTGCTCGACTCTCAACTTCCTGACCCCGCCGGGAACTTTCGCCTCGATGATGTCTCCTCTTCTGTGGCCGAGCAGCGCAATTCCCAGCGGGGCGAGAACTGAAATAAGGCCTCGCGAGATGTTTGCCTCCTCAGGAAAAACCAACGTATACATCCCCTTCTTTCGCGTATCAAAATCGAGAACTCGTACGCTGGAATTCATCCTGACTACATGCTTGGGGACTCGACCCGGAGGCCTGACTTCGGCGCTCTCCAATGTCTGATCGAGAAGCTCGAGCTGCCTTTGATCTCGAAAGAGAGAATACCTAAGAGCCCGGACCAAACGCTTGAGTCTCTCCACGTCGCCATCCGTGACGATAATGGCACGATCTGTCATGATGAACTTCCTTCCGTTTTTTTTGCTTTGGTTAAGGTTATGCAGCCTTCTTTTTGTTGCCCTTGGGTTCAACCGTGGTCTGGATTTCCTGTGGTGACGTTTCGACACTCGCTGATTTTGCGTTCTTGCTGGCTTCGTTTCGGCGAGAGTTGACTTCGAACCATATGAGAAGAGCCACAACGCCCGCGCATAGGAGCAACACTAGAATCGTTGCCGAGTCCATAAAACCACCTCCTTCTACTATTCGTCCTCCGCCTTCCGGGGGTCGCCGACAGTCATCACCGGACACGAAGCGATAGCTACGACCCTGTGCGCAATCGAGCCGAAATGACTCACTGTGTCCGCGAAGGCTCCCGCGCCCCGCACACCCATGACGATGACGTCGGCTATCAATTCATTCGCAACCGCTAGGATGCGCTCAGCCACCGGCCCAATCTCTACCACCACTTTCGGCTCGTACAGCAGATTGGGTTCGGAGGGGATCATTTCGCGTAAGCGCTGCTCGGTTCGCCGTATTGCGAGATCCGGCGACTCTGTGAGAGCTTCGTCAACCACGTGCACCAGTGTTAGGTCCGCTCGAAATTTATGCGCCAGCGAGACGGCGAATTCTGCTGCTCGCAACGACCCGAGCGAGAAATCGGTGGCGCAAACAATGCTGCAAACTCCGACAGACGCCGTCACGTGCGGTCCGACCGTCAGCACTGGGCAAGGAGCCACACGAATGATGTCCTCGGCGGTTGAACCAAGAAGCACTTTACCGAGTCCGCCGCGACTACTCGTGCCCACTACAACTAAGTCGACAGCGTGATTTCGTACGAATTCCATGAGAACATCGGGAACGTCTCCACATCCCAATAGCGTCCCGCAACGCTGACCATGTTGTCGTAACGGGTCGATGATCTGATTCAGCGCACGGCTCGCGTGTGCTTGGAGTTCCTCCAAGGTTAGCTCTACGGATTCGGGACGGGCGAGGGCGTAGGCCCCCGGTGGAATGACGTGCGCAGCGTAGAATTTCGCCCCGTATCTGTCTGCCAACGCGACTGCAAATGGCAAAGCCCGACCGGCCGACGCCTCAAAATCAGTTGCAAACAGAATGTTCTTGAGTGCGATCTGTTGTTTAACTTCCAGCGCTTTCATGTCACCCTCCCTCTAGACGGTCTTCGGGAAAACCGGCTTCCTTCGGGGCCATCCACTTCAGTCGTTTTCCACTCGCAGATTGTTCTGCACCGAGAACACACCGGAGACGCTATTCGCTTGTACTCCTGCGACTTGCTTCTCCATTTGGCGAGCCACGACACCTTCCAGCGTCACGTGGCCATTCTCTACAACGATATGAATCGGAGGAACGGCACGAAACTGATACTGCCAAAGCACGTCGTGTCCGAAGATCTTGCGATACGTCGCTCGCCGAATACGGTCATCGTTGGGCGATACGGGCAGCACTTTGATCTGGTTGTCGACTCGCTCGACACCTTCAATTTCTCTCACTGCTCTTTCGGCGTCTGACTTGAGTGTCGGACGGCTCGCTTCACCGCGCAGGGTCACGGTGCCATCCGGCGACACTTCGTATAGTAGGTTGTCGAACACGCCATAGTACGGAAGCATGACCAGCTCGTGGCGCACTTCTTTCATGACGCGGTCAACTCCCTTTTGGCTTAGGGCAGCGCTGCGTGTCGATTGCGTGCTATTGTTCGTTGAATCTTGTGCGGTGCAATTGTCTGTGTACGCCGCCATACTCACGAACAAGACTGCCATCATCACTGTGGTTTTCATTGCATCCTCCCAAACTCAATTCGACTCGGGGTTCCAACATCCCACGTTTCTCAGCTCCATCTTGCGCGGGAGTGGGCTGCTGTTGCTCAGTCGCCGTTAGCGCCAACAGCCCAACTCCCTTTGTTCATTTCCGTAATCGTGCGGCATCAAATGCCCGATCCACTATGTGAAGCCTCCAGGTTGTCGAGGCGGTCATCTGCATTGTGGTAATCCACGATCGTGTCCACGGTTTGATAGAGAATGTGCGCCTGCTCGGACAGGTCAGCGACTGTCTCTTTGTACTGAGGCTGCCATAGGTTCCGGCGTCCAGCCCGAACGAAATCGAGAGCTTCAGTGGTTTCGTTCGCCAGGGCGACTAGATGTGGCCTAGCCCTCTCGATAGCCATCTGCTGTGCTTCGCTAGCTTGTGGCTTCGATTGCTCCAACTCGCTCAACATTCGGCCCAGACCGTTGATCTCATGCCGAAGATTGTTCAAATAGTAGGCATGGCTTTCCCAATTCGTTTTGTGGTTTCGTGTGAGAGTCAACAGATGGTCAGAAAGACGACTGACGTCCACAGCCTGCTGCTCAAACGCTGCGAGATGGTCCGCTACCTCGCGTACCGTCGCTGAATCAGAAATGGACTTGTTAGTGTCGGCCCTAAGTGCCGCCGGCATAGCAATCATCGTTGCCACTAGGCACGATGCCAGAAAAATGTTCTTGTACCTCATGTTGTTTCCTCCTTCGAAGTAGTCGTTGGCCATCACGTGGTTTTAGGAGTTCTCCAGAGTTGCTACTGTGCAGAATTGCCATCCAGATATTGGGAGGCTCTTTTTTGGGCATCTGCCGCTTCTTTTAATCAAAATGTTTCACCTCCCAGCGGAACGGCGATCCAGTGCACTGTTCGTTCGCGGGTCGTCTGATCAACCGTTTCGCTTGTCGAATTCTCAGGATTTCGGCCATGCATGGGCCAGCTACGTCTGGATCTACGATTCCCACCGCGAGAGCACTTTCGAGCAGCCCCATCGAACTTTCTCCGCTCTCAATGAGGAGGGTTTGCGCGAGCACACGGACTTCTGGATCCCTAGATTTGAGACCGTCTACCAGATCCCACCCTGCTTCCGGATCGGCCGTCCTCCGCCAAACGACGCCGCAGGCCAGCATGTAATCGGTGTTCATCGTGAACCTCCTTCAACCTCTCCGCAGCTCTTCCGGCTCGCATTCAGGCAGGACGGAAGCGGCGTCCCATTCCAGACCAGACATTCCCTAACAATCTCGACGATCCGCCTCGGTCTGACTCTTCGAGCTTCTTCTGGAGATTTGCTTGTCGCACTTCGACGCCCTCAACGAAGCTCCGTGCATGTTGAGTGCCGGGCGTAACAAGGAAGAGGATGGTTACGAATCTTTACTCGCCGTCGTTGTTAATCGACCAAGGGAAATGCCAAGCGACAGAGAACAAAGGCAACTGACCGTCGGAGTCCGGTCGCCCGTTCTCCTCTACCTAGTCATAAAGGGCAAACTGAACTGTCATAAACGTCCGATACTTCGGACATTCCCGGTCCGATTCCTTTGACGCGTGCGCGCTTGGGTGAGACCAGTAGTCTCCTTGCTGTGTGTTTTCTGTTACTTGGCGACTGTGAATGCCTGGCACAAGCCGTGCCCTAGATCAAGGTTCTCCCTGTGTTCGGAGTCTGGAGGACGCTCCTGAAGATGAAACTCACGAGGCACGGGAAGAGCAATGACGACCGAAGGATTTTGTATCTCGGAAGCAGCAGTTAGAGAAACCATCTAAAGGAGAGAATCGAAATGAAATCTTCCCAGGTAGTCCCCTCTGTACCGATCAAAACAGACCTCCCAATCACGGACGGTGCCGGTGAATTGCAGGACCAAATTCGGGCGCGCGCCTATCAACTCTACGAGCAGCGTGGAAGAGACGATGGACACAACCTGGACGACTGGTTGCAGGCTGAGGCTGAATTGTCCCAAGTCCGGAAGGCGGCCTAAGTAGTTCTTGCGAGCAGAGTGGAAGGAGGCAGGACCGGGACTACACATCCTCGAAGAAGAAATTGGTTTCGTTTTCCACCCGGGATCGGCCATAGCAGTGCCCTAGAAGCAGTGCTTGTGAAGGGTTTCGGTGAAGGACTAGAGGTCATCCTGCATCGGTGAATCAAATATCGGAAGGTACTCGTGTGGGGCAGCGAGAGATATGTTTCAGAACGGATTGGGAAGTAGCATGAAAACACCAGTGCGCGTGAACGACAACGTATCTCTAAGAAATGTTCTCTTCGCTACAGATTTCTCCGATTCGTCGATGAAAGCCCTGCCATACGTAACGGGTATCGCGAAGCGGTTTGATTCCAGAGTGTGCGTGGCTCATGTTGTCCCTCCTGAAGACTATCCCTCTGGTTTGAACTCATTAGACGAGGCGGCGCAAATAGCCAGCGGTAAAGCAGAGCTCAAAATGAGCAGTCTTCTAAACTCTGCCCCGTTCCGAGATCTTGCCTGTGACGGAATGGTTGGCAATGGTGACATTTGGGTTGGATTGAGCGACTTCATGCGTCGCAACGCTACAGAACTATTGGTTATGGGAACGATCGGCCGCACGGGCGTTAGAAAGTTGCTGCTGGGGTCCGTAGCGGAAGAGGCCATGCGTGAATCACCATGTCCAGTCTTAACCGTAGGTCCAGGATCCCACGCCGCCGAAGAGATCGAATTCCGAAATATCCTCTACGCTACTGATTTCTCCCCGGACTCGCTTGCGGCGGCACGATATGCTTTGGCTTTCGCGAAGAACTGCGGCTCTCGTCTAACTCTGGTGCACGTGTTTGAAGGACTCACGGAGTCACCTTATCTCGATACGCAAATGGCTAAACTGCGCTTGTGCGAACTGGTTTCTCAGCCAGTCGGCCTCGGGCACGAACCCCAAGTCATCGTCGAGATGGGGTTGCCAGCGAAGGTCATCTTAAAAGCAGCTGAGGACACCGCATCGGACCTGATCCTCATTGGGGCCACGCGGCGCCGGAGCGCTGCCACGACTTGCCAGCCATTTCGGATCGGTCGCACACAAGATTGTGTGCCGGGCCGTTTGCCCGGTGCTCACCGTGCGACCATTGACTGACAGAGATAAGGAGCAATGAAGTGTTCTTGGCGGTCGTCCTTTTGGTTTGGACCGGGATGCATATCTACGTCTTCTGGCGAGCGTCCTCGGTGCCCGTGATCGCTCGCCACCTGCCCCGGGGTGTCCTTTGGGCAGTGGCATCCATTCTGTGGATGAGCTACATAGTTGCGCGGGTTGTGGGCCATTCTGCTCCCGGGGGGATAGCCCGCTTCCTTGAAGTTCTCGGCGCCAGTTGGATAGGCGTCCTTTTCCTGCTGCTGGTCGCCGTCCTGTTCGTCGACATCGTCACCCTATTTGGTCTCTGGCAATCGCGTATTGCACCGTCGCTGCGCGGGTGGGCCCTTGTCGCTGGTGGCGTGCTCTCTACTATTGCGCTGGTACAAGGTCTGCGCGCGCCGGTGGTACAGAATTACGAAGTGCAACTTGCCGGCTTGCCGTCCAGTAGCGACGGCACCGTGCTCATCCTCGCCTCGGATTTCCACCTCGGTACATTGCTCGGGAAGGATTGGCTGTCGGCGCGCATCGACCAGATACTCGCCCTACGGCCGGACATCATATTTTTGTCCGGCGACATCGTTGAAGGCGACGATCCTTCAGAGCTGGAGTTCCTGCCGCAGCTGCGCCGTCTCTCCGCTCCACTCGGTGTGTGGGCAGTGACTGGGAACCATGAGTTCCATGCAGGTCGTCTGGAGCGCGGTAATAGCCTGCTCGAGGACACTGGATTCAAAATGCTTCACGACCGCTGGGCAGAGGTGAAACCAGGCCTCGTACTGGCAGGTGTTGACGACCTGACCAGCCGCCGCCGCGCCGGAGAAACCGGTGACTTCATAAGGCAAGCACTCGCTCGCCGGCCTCTCGCATCCGCGACTGTGCTGGTTTCTCATACGCCTTGGGACGTAGACGTCGCTGCCAAGGAGGATGTGGGCCTGATGCTAGCCAGCCACACTCATGAAGGGCAGATTTGGCCCTTCGGCTATGTCGTCGGCCTTACCCATCCTTTCCTCTCTGGAAGATATGAGGTGAACGGTATGACGGTTATCGTGTGTCGCGGTACCGGAACTTGGGGACCTCGCATGCGCCTGTGGCGGCGCGGCGAGATAGTCCGCATCACTCTACGTGCTCCAGCGAATGGATAATCAGCGCTTGTGTGCATTTCGATCGCCGACGTGTTCATCGAGGGAACTATCATCCGGTCGTCGCTGTTGAGCACTTTGAAGAACGCTGGATTTCGGTGGGCGTAGTCAAGGTCGCATTGGCTCAAAAGGTAGTCAGCAAACGGAGAGCATACCAATGGAAAGGAAACAGGTAACAACTACCTTCTTCTTGATGGCTCTGGCCGCGATCGCCCTTTACTTCTGCTATCTCATCGCCAGGCCTTTTCTCAGCCCCGTCTTCTTGGCAGTAATGATCGCGATCGTATTCCATCCTGTCCACGTACGCATCCAGGCGCGCATTCGGGGCCGGAATAAAGCGGCTCTCATCTCTACCTCTATGGTCCTACTTCTTGTGGTTGTCCCAGCCGTGGGATTGGGAGTTGTCGTGAGTCAGGAGATCCGAGGACTGTACTTGCTGCTAAACGAGAGGAGCGTTGAACAAGGGGGCTGGAACCCGTACTTAATGCATGCGATGGAACGTCTTCTCAGCTGGGTCGGGCAATACATCAATGTCTCCACGCTTGACTTGCGCGGAGCACTATTGCGCTGGCTCGAACAGATCAGCCGGGTTTTGCTTTCCTGGGGAGCTCAAGTCGTGAGCAACATCATTTCTTTCCTGGTCGAGGCCGTGGTCGCATTTTTCACTTTGTTCTTCCTCTTTCGCGAAGGCGGAGCGATGAAGGAGCGCGGCATAGCAATCCTTCCCCTCAAGTCCGGTCAAGTGGAACGCCTCTTCACGGGAATTAGCGATTCGATCATTGCCAATGTTTACGGCTGCCTTGCTGTGGGCGTAGCCCAGGGAACTCTTGTTAGCATTGCCTTCTTGGTGCTCGGTTTACCTTCCCCCGTACTCTGGGGAGTAGTCACCGCCCTGTTCTCATTGATCCCAATCATTGGTTCAGCGGCTGTCTGGGCGCCCGCAGTGATGATCCTGGTTGCGGACGGGCACTGGTGGAAAAGTCTGATTTTGCTGGGCTGCGGAGCCGGGGTCGTCGGGCAAGTAGATAGCTTAGTCCGACCGTACGTCATCGGCCAACGGGCCAAAATGCACACGCTGCTGGTCTTCTTCGCTCTGCTGGGTGGCGTGAAAGCATTCGGTGTCATGGGGCTTTTCGTCGGCCCGGTCGTTCTGTCGGTCACGCTCGTTTTGCTTGAGATGTTGCAGGAAGCGAACCTGGATCGCTCAACGGAATAAATGTAGTAAGCCTCAACGCGGTCTTAACTCAACCTGCCGAACCAGCCGCGCCGTTCCATCCACTTCGCGAGTTCCAGTACCGGGCAGATGGTTAGGGCTGCGGTGACGATGATGGTCCAATCCATCCCGGTCAGACTGAACGTACCGAGCGCGCGGTGCATGAACGGCAGGTACACGATCAAAACCAACAACACCAACTCCCACAGGATCGCCCGGTTCAGCCACTTGTTCGCAAATGGCCGATGGAACATTGAGTGCCGGTCGGAGCGGAAGTTGTACGCCTTAAAAAACTGAATCAACACCAACGAGACAAACGTCATCGTCATGGCTTCCTCGATTCTGCGACCTGACTGCATCGCCCAGGCGAACAAGCCGAGATTTACCGCCGTGGACCACAATCCGCCGACCGTGATCAGCGTGACGACAGAGCGCATGAAAATACCGGAGCGCGGGTCGCGCGGCCGGCGGCGCATCAGGTCGGGTTCGGGCGGATCGACCGCCAGCGCCAAGGCCGGCAGGCCGTCGGTGGCGAGGTTGACGTACAAGATTTGCACGGCACTCAACGGCAGCGGCATTCCCAGCAGCGTCGCACCGGCCATCAGGCCGATTTCGCCGATGTTCGAGGACAACAGATACATCAGGTACTTCTTAATATTGCCGAAAATGCTGCGGCCTTCTTCTACAGCGGCAACGATCGACGCGAAGTTGTCGTCGGTCAACGTCATCGCGGCGGCTTCCTTGGTCACATCGGTGCCGGTGAGGCCCATCGCAATGCCGATGTCGGCTTTCTTCAGGGTCGGCGCGTCGTTGACGCCATCGCCGGTCATAGCGGTGATGTGGCCGCGTCTCTGGAGCGCGGTGACCACCCGCAGTTTGTGGCTGGGCGAGACGCGCGCATAAACTTCGATGGTCTCGACTTGGCGGTCGAACGCCTCTTCGCTCAACACTTCTAGTTCCGCGCCGGTCAGGACGCGGCCGGTGGTGAGGATGCCGAGTTCGCGCGCGACCGCCTGCGCGGTCAGCGGATGATCGCCGGTAATCATCACGACCTTGATGCCGGCTTCCTTGCATTTTTGAACGGCGGCGGCGGCTTCGGGTCGGGGTGGATCAATCATGCCCACCAAGCCGAGGAACGTCATTTCGCGCTCAGCGTTTTCACGGGCGGCGTCGGGCTTCATCGCCACCGCCAACACGCGGAGCGCGTCCCCGGCCATCTGACGGGCGGTTTCGAGAATCGCCGCCCGGTCGGTCGCGGCGAGCGCGCAAGACAAGAGGACGACTTCCGGCGCGCCTTTGGAGTATGCGACCACGCCGCTCGGCGTCTGGTGGAACGTCGTCATCCGCTTGGTCTCAGAGGTGAACGGGATTTCGTCAATGCGCGGGAACAACTCATCGAGTTCGGCTTTCCTCAGACCGGCTTTGTGGGCGGCGACGACGAGCGCGCCTTCGGTCGGATCGCCTTTGACATCCCAACGCCCGGTGGTCTCGTTGTGGACGATGTGGGCATCCGACGCCAACGCCGCGGCGCGCAGCAACCGGTGTAGCGCCTCGTCCTTCGTGTCCGGCGAGAACCCGCCCCGCGGCTCGTAACCGGCACCGGAAATTTCGAACGTCTGGCCGTTTACGAACACCCGGCGAGCCGTCATTTCATCCTTGGTCAGCGTGCCGGTTTTGTCGGAACAGATCACCGTGGTGCTGCCGAGCGTCTCGACGGCCGGCAGGCGGCGGATGAGCGCGTTGCGCTTGACCATGCGTTGCACGCCTATAGCCAGCGAGATGGTGACCACCGCCGGCAACGCTTCCGGCACGACGGCCACGGCCAATGCGATACCGAAGACGAGCATTTCGATGAACGGTTGGCCGCGCAGCAATCCGAGCGCGACGATCAACCCGACGATGACAATGGCGACCTGCGCCAGCATGCGCCCGACCTTATCGAGACTCAGCTGCAATGGCGTGCGACCGGTTTCCACCGTCTCCAACATCTGCGCGATCTTGCCAAACTCGGTCTTCATGCCAGTGGCCACGACCACGGCACGTCCGCGCCCGTAAGTCACCACTGTGCCGGCATAGGCCAGGTTGACTCGATCACCAATAGCCAGGTCTTCCCCCGGCAAAGACGCGGTTTGCTTCTCGACCGGCAGCGATTCGCCGGTGAGCGCGGCTTCCTCGATTTGTAGGTTGACCGCCTCGATGAGGCGCGCGTCGGCGGCAACCTTGTCGCCGGCATGCAGCAGGAGGATGTCCCCCATCACCAGCTCGCGGGCCGGGACTTTTTCTTCATCGCCGTTACGCAGGACGATGGCGGTGGGTGCGGCCATTTGGCGTAACGCTTCGATGGCGCGTTCCGCACGGAATTCCTGGACGAACCCCAGCACCACCGCAAACAGCACGATGACGGTGATAACCACCGCCTCGACGCCATGGCCGAGAAACGCCGACAACCCGGTGGCCATGAGCAGAATGATGATGAGGATGTTCTTGAATTGTTCGGCCAGAATGTGCCACGCCGAGATGGGCTGCGCCGTCCGCAATTCGTTCGGCCCGTGCTCGGCCAGCCGCCGTTGCGCCTCGGCTTTATCCAGCCCACCCACGGGGTCCGTGCCCAGCGCGCGCGTCACTGCGACGGCTTCTTGCTGATACCACTTGCGCATGAGGCCTGCTGCGGGTAACGCGCCGATCGTTTGTTGTTCATCTCCTCCACTGACAATTCCGACCGCGCTCTGAGAATCGAGTGGCATAGTGAACCCATCCGTCCACGTCTCGCGACGTTCGGTTCGAGTATTGAACGGCACCCTGTTACGAAGAAATATGAGTGCTACTGCTAAGCCGTTTCTTAAGTTCGCTACTACACTGGCTGTCCCGCACGATGGAAGATCTTTGCCATCAATTTGTGGGCCATTATCTGAGCCTCATCCCATCGCCTTGCTACAGCGGGGAAGCGGTTCCGGATCTTTAACAACAATCGATGAGCCCAGACGTATTCTGAAGAAAGAATCAGAAGACCTATCAGCAAAAAGAGCACCCCCTGCAGGATGGGTAGGAAGAGTCCAATCACGCCGATCAGAATGAAGCCCCAACCGAAGAGCAGTAGGATTGCCTTCTTAGCTTTTGTTTGCACACAATCTCCCAAGTACGCATGCTCGTTGTCAGCCTAACATCGCCGTGCTAGAGCTCCGCTCCAAGCCCTCGGAACGCGAATCACGGATTCACAATACTGCCCACGCCAAATTCGTGAACCAGTCTTTCTCCGTGGTACGCAGTGTTGATCAGCCAAAACAGTCCAAGTGCATAAAATGCAATCGATCCCAACGGTAGTACGCTGGCCAGTTCACGCAGCTGCAGATGGAAACACGTACATATCAGCAAGGTGAGGCCGAAAAGCAAAGTCGCGGCAGTAAGACTACTGCGGGCGAGACTCGCCAGTTCCTGGTGCCGATCGACAACCGTCCTTATTTCTTCGGTTCCAGTCACGGAGGCAGCGGCGCTCTGACCCGCCGCAAACGCGGTATACGTTGACGTGATTCCGAGAAGCATTACGGTCAGCGCCGAAATGAAAAACGTGCGCCGTGTCGTGGCCTTGGTGAGGATCGCTAACAGGACAAAGACGGGCTCCAGGAAGAAAAAGGTCAGCGGAAAATGAATCAACAGAGGATGAATACCATCCCAGCCCGGTATCATTGGAAGCTCAGCCATACACAACCTCCTTTCAGCCTGACGGCGACGTGCCGGGTGCAGAATACTGAAGCCGTGCTGCATTTGCTTTCCATGCCAACTCCCAACCTGCTTCGGGATCGGCCGTCCTTCGCAAGACGATGCAGCCGGCCAGCATGCAATCGACGTCCACGGTGAACGTTCTTCAAGAACTCACCGCAGTTCCTCCCGGCTCGCGTTTAGGCAGCCAGGATCTGTTTCCGATCGCACGGCAGACACTCCCTAACAATCTCGACAATCCGCCGAAAACAGTGTTTGCAGACAATGTCTCTTGCACCCAAGGCCTCGAAGCGTGTGAAGTCGACAATCTCAGGTGCGCTGGGTTGCATGACGATGCAGGGAGTTTGCGCTGCTCTTTTCCGCAGCGCCGTCAGCACCTCCTCGCATTCGGCATCGGGCAAGTATTTGTTAACCAGGACCAAGTCGAATGCGTGCGAATCAAGCAACGTCAGCGCTTCCTTTGCAGTCCATACAGTCGTCGTATCGAAACCCGCATCCTCAAGAAGCCTCTCAAGAATGATGAGGACATCTTCGTGGCAATCCGCGACCAGAATTTTCTTTCGACTCGGGTTCATGTCGCGCCTCCGGGCTGCGGGTTGGCAGGCGCGACCGCGATGGTCGATTCCTGGAAGAGCAATTCAGAGATTCTTCTCAACCGGTTGCGACCGTGGGGACGTTTCAGCCTGCGGCCGATGCAGGTCGCCGCCTTATCGGCAACGCAGTCAATTGCCACGTAGACGTTTGATGCATGGTTCTCCAAGACAATCGTGGATGAGCGGTCCAACAAAATTGCGAGCTTGCAGCATTTGTCAATTCCACCGCGGGGACCATTTAGATCGCCCACAGTCACATGCACCTGCCTGATCCGCCCGGCAAAGCGGTCCAACGCAAAGCGAAGCCGCCTTTCAATGTGGTCACGTAGTACCTGACTGATGCTTATTTCCCTTCCACGAATCTCAAATTGCATATGGGTCCCTATTCGGAATAGTTTTCACGGCGCTTGAGCGTCGGCCGATCGTCCTCGCTGTTGGGATCGTCTGCCTTCGCTGCTCGCCGCAGGCTGGGTTTGTTGTTCTCCTTGTCCTCGTCACTGATTCTGCCCCGATTCTCCAGGACTGCTAGACGAGTTCTTACGTCGTCAAACTCGGAAGTAGTTACGACATAGTGAAGCTTCGATGGGAGCTTGGTGTCGGTCTGTCTCTGGATCTTTGACACCCGACTCTCCAGCGGAGGGTGGGACGCGAACACTTTGGACAGGGTGCCTGGCTTCTTCTTCTCTTTGGCTTGGATCTTTTCGAAAAAGGTCAGAAATGATTGTGGATCGTATCCCGCTTTGTACATGTATTGCAGTCCGAGATAATCCGCTTCGTATTCGAACCCACGAGAAAATTTCATGAAGCTCATCGGCACACCGATTCCTGCAGCGGAACGAGCTGCATACCCGATTCCTCCGCCGACAAATATCAACGGGATCGACGCGATGTTCGCAAGGTTACCTCGTGTCATCTGTCGCATAGCATGACGGGCCGCCACGTGGGCAACCTCGTGAGCCATGACCCCCGCCAATTCAGCTTCTTCGTCCGCGACCAGCAGCAGTCCGGTATTCACATAGAAGAATCCGCCGGGAAGAGCGAAAGCGTTCACTTCATCTGAGTCAATCACCTTGATGGTGAACGGCACTCTCGCGTCAGAATTCCGCACAATGTTTTGTCCAATTCGGTTGACGTATTCGGAAATGACCGGGTCGTGCACCAATTTCACAGTCGTGTCGATCATTTGCGCATACTCCCGGCCCATCCGGATCTCAGTCTCCAACGAATACCAATTCCCAAGCCCCCGGCCGCCGCCAACGTCGCGGTTTCCGATGGTATCGACGTCATCCTTACTGCCTGGTTTCACCTTGGGTTGTTGTTGTGAAGTGCGCTGCGAATCGTCTTTCCGGACCTCGTCGTCGGGACGCGCGAGGACGGGTTGCGCAAGAATCAAGAAAAGGGCCAGGGAGCTTGCCAGTGCTGCGTTGGTGTGTTTCATCGCCCGCCTCCCCCGATCATGTGCGTCAAGGCCGGCCTAGGTCTGACCTCTCCGGCCAATCTCTTCTGCAGATTCTCAGTGCTTCGCATCTCTGCG
Organism: Terriglobia bacterium; assembly: GCA_020073385.1. Lineage (GTDB taxonomy): Bacteria > Acidobacteriota > Terriglobia > Terriglobales > Acidobacteriaceae > Sulfotelmatobacter. The sequence continues at coordinate 16,340 of JAIQFH010000085.1, forward strand.
CCCTCAAGGAGTACCGTGCATGTTGAGTGCCGAGGGTCTGGACGAAGAGGGCAGTTACAAATCTTTACTCCCAACGATTTCAATCGACGAAGAGAAATGCCAAGCGACAGAGAACAAAGGCAACACACAGTTCGGAGTCTGTCTCTCGTCCTATCCACTCGCCATAGAAAGGAAATCTGAATCGTCGAGACGTCCGATACTTCGGACAATCCCAGTCCGATTCCTTTGACGCACCCCTAGGTGAGACCAGTGGTGTCCTTAGTCTTTGTTTTGTGCAACTTGGCGTCCGTCAACGCCTGGCGCACGCCATGCCCCGAGTCGAAGTTGTCCTGTTCGGAGTTTCGAGGACGCTAAAGGCATGTGGACGCGCATAGCTATTCAATAAAGGTGAAAATTGACCTCGACATTCACTTGCACGGCGACCGGAATTCCGTCCTTGCGGCCTGGTTCAAATCGCCAGTGACGAAGCGCCTCGATCGCTTTCTCATCCAGACCCATGCCCAGTGACTGGAGAATGCGGATATCACGCGAACGTCCGTCAGCCCCTACGATTAACCACAGCACCACCGTACCTTGGTACTTCGTTTTGCGCGCCTCCTCTGAGAATTCCGGCTCCGGTGCATAGATGACGCGTGGGGCAGTGACTCCGCTACCAAGTCTGTAAGCTCCGCCACCAATTCCTCCTCCCCATCCCGGGCCTACGCCCGGTCCACGTCCTGATCCCACTCCGCCGCCGGTGCCAGAACCGATCCCACCTCCTGATCCAATCCCGCTGGATGGTGGGCCTAGTATCGAAGACAACGGGTCTCCGAGGGCACCAGTCTGTGGAAGCAGAAGGTTGATTTCGGGTGGGACGACCACGGTTGCTTCGACTGGAAGCTTGGGATTTTCGTTGCGGATCACTACCACAGGAGGTGCAAGTTGTTCCCGGGAGAAACGAGGCAACGTTCCCTTTGAGGCTGCAAGTTTATCGCGGTCCCCTCCCCCACCACCTCCTCCAGCTTTGGACCTCGATGGAGGCAGCACGTAAGGGCTCAAATCGGTGACGATGCCGATTACCTGTTGCCGAACCTCGTGGCGATGTTCTGCAACAAGTCTGCCCGCAAGTACGAGCAGAGCCACTGCCAGCGTGTGTGCCAGGAACGAGAGGACGAACGTACTTCTCCGAGTCTCGTACTGCCCGTAACCCTCGCCAAAGAGGGTGGGCAGAATTACGGGCGCCGCTGGCGAATGGAGCGGAGCTTTCTGAGTCCGACGCTGCAGAGCCACGCTTGACATCTCGGTCTCCAACGAGGATCCAAGCATGTTGAGCACCGGGCGTATCGAAAGATAAGGACAGTTACAAATCTCTACTCGATGGCGATTTCAATGGACTGAAAAGAAATGCCAAGCGAAAGAGAACAAACGTGACAGACCCGTTCGGAGTCTGGTCCGTGTCCTCCACTTAGTCATTTAGGGAACAGGCAGACTGTCGTGACGTCCGATAGTTTGGACGTTCGCGGTCCGATTCCTTTGACGCGTGCGGGCCTGCACGTGAAACCTGTGTTGCCCTTGACGTTTGTTTTGTGCAACTTGTCACCCTTGAGTGCCTGGCACACGCCGTGCGCTAGAACGCAGTTCTCTTCATGTTCGGAGTTTCGAGGACGCTACCGGGATAAAACTCACGAGCAATCCGAAGGGGCCTAAGTCGGCGGTTTGTGATGTGTTTTCTCGGACCCTGCAGCGGAGCAACCGTACGCGTGCGAACTTTCTAAATCGGGTCACGTGGTACCCCCGGCTCCTGGTTATGGGATTGGTAGCCTTCGCACTGCTTGCGATGGCTCCACCAACGGGCGCAGTCGACGACGATGAAGAAGATCCCGGTCCTTCAGCGATCGCCATGGTCGCGAGTCGTATCAACGGTTCGTTAAGTTCCAGAAGTACAACCCAAACGCAACAGCACGAACCAAATGCAGTCGCAACAGAACCAGCTCGCAAGCCATGCGAAGTGCGTGCACGCGAGGCCAACTTCAGTTGGCACGGCGACCGCTGGATGCTGAAGTCGTTCTGTTTTCTTCGCTGTTAGCAAGTCCCTTTCATCCGCACACAACTTGATTGACAACGCGGCACCCTCGTCCGGCAGGACCACACTCACACGCAAGGAAGACACCAATGGAGAATTTGAACGGGAATCAGAATTGGCTGGCGCTGTACAGGGAAGCGGTTTTGGAGCCAGACCGCAGGAAAGTGAAAACACGCATTGCTCAGGCTCAAGCTGCAATCCGTCTCCGCGCCCGGGAGATGTGGTACGCCGGAGCACTGGAAACGACTGAGCGCCGACAGATGGACGCAGCTTCGTATTTCTTAGGAGTTCTCTACGCGATCGGAACCGACAGTCCGACGAAGACTAATCCCAGGAGACAAATATGCAACGATCTAATTCATGGATAGTGATCCTGATCATCCTGTTGTCCACGGCCGCAATGGCGCAGACCGGGAGCATCGCCGGTTCCGTCACCGATCCTTCCGGGGCGATTCTCCAAAATGTTCAAATCACCGTGCGGAATCTAGCAACCAATGCTGTTCGTGTGGCAACCAGCAGCGAGGTTGGAAGCTACACGATCCCGAATCTGGCGCCGGGGAACTACGAGATCATCTTCGAGACACCCGGCTTCAAGACTCTCAAATATTCCCACGTAGTCGTGACTGTAGCGGAGGTGGTTGCGCTGCACGCGGAATTCACCATCAAAGGGACCGCGGAAACGGTTGAAGTTAGGGGACTGATTGAGAGCCCGGTGGAGGTAGAAAGCTCTCAAGTCAGCAACATCGTGGACACGACACGGATGACCAACCTGCCTTTGCTCACTCGAAACCCCTACGAGCTTGTGCTCCTCTCGCCCGGAACAATTCAAAGCAATACACGTCTGGGTGGGTTCTCGGTAAACGGATCACGCGAACGGAACAACAACTTCCTGCTCGATGGAACAGACAACAATGACACTTCTGTTCCGGGAGGGGCGGGTGGAGTGATCAGCCTGAACCCAGAGGCCACACAGGAATTTCGAGTCATTACAAACAACTTCCTGCCCGAATATGGCCGCAATACCGGGGCCATTATCGACATTGTGACCAAGGGCGGAAGCAATCAGTTCCGCGGCGATGCCTACTGGTATGGGCGTTACAACGGGTTTGGAGGAGCGCGCGATTTCTTCAATACTCCTCCCGATCGGCAGAACCCCTATGTCCGCAATCAGTTCGGATTTTCTTTTGGCGGACCAATCTGGAAGGACAAGACGTTCTTCTTCGTGAACAACGAGTTTCAACGCTTCCGGACAACTCTAACCAACAACACGGTCGTTCCCACCGATGCGTTCAAGAGCGGTGTCTTTACCTACAATGACGCCGAAAATGGCCCCGTCAGCGTGAACCTGGCCAACCCAAAGGATCCAAGCAATCTCACTGGACTGAGCCTGAACCCCACGATCCAGCAGATTCTCGCGCTATATCCCCGACAGAATGGTGCGTCGATTGATGCAACTCGCGGATGGTACTACTTCCCCAGCCGTTCAGCGCAAGACGTCTATAACTTGACGACCAGACTCGACCATCGCTTCACGGATAATCACAATGTCGCGCTGCGGTACGCTTACAACTACTTCAGCGATCCCAATCCGTCGCACAGCGAATTCCTCCCCGGACTCGATGTGGTGTCACTGACTTCGAAAACCCACGGGATCTCCGCCAACTACACAGCCTTGTTAGGAACGACCCGGGTAAACGAATTCAAAGCGGGATTCAATCGAGTTGACGCTCCGTTCGCCTGCGGCGGTACCAGCGTGTTCGACGCGATCAGCGGAACGGATCGCTTTGGTCGTGGACGCGACTTTATTCTTCCGGGCCTCAATACGTTCGGCTGCGGGTCACTAGGCGACAGTAACGGGCAAAGCCGGCGCACCGGAACTTACAGCCTGGCGGACAACTTTACTTGGGTAAAGGGGCCGCACACGCTCAAGTTCGGCACCGAATTCCGCTTCGTGTACGAGGACGGATTCAATGCCTTCTCGTCCCGCGATTATCTGACATTTAACGCCTTCAATAACTTTGACGCGGCATCGATTGCCGGAGTAACGGATCCTACAATCCAAAACATGGGATGGATGCTGGTCGGGTTAGCCGATACGGAAACACAGTCGCAGTTCTTCAACAAGAGCGGCGTGCGCACGCCTACCGATAACCGCAAATTCCGGCAGAGGGAGTACGGTTTCTACGCACAGGATAGCTGGAAGTTTCGCTCGAATCTCACCTTCAATCTTGGTCTCCGTTACCAGTTCAACGGAGTGCCCTACGAGGCGGGTGGAAACCTTTCGAATCTCTACGTGCCGGCCAACGGCCCAGCGCCATTCACCTTCCAACTGGCTGGTCCAGGCTCTGGATGCCTTCTTTACAACAATGACTTCACCAACTTTGAACCGAGAATTGGCTTTGCGTGGGACCCGTTCAAGAAGGGTAAGACGTCTGTTCGCGGAGCGTACGGCATATTCCACGATCGCATCTTCGGCAACTTGTTTGGGAACGCACGAGGCAACCCCCCGTTCCAACAAGATTTCTTCAACCTGCCTTTGGATGTGATCGCCAACATTCCCTTTCCCGCCGATCAGATTTCCTCACCGACAGTACAGGACGGGGCGGGAATCTATCCCGTCTTGCTTGATCCGAAGCTAAAAATGCCCTATTCGCAGAACTGGAATTTCGGCGTGCAGCACGAAGTCGCAAAGAACGTGCTCATAGACCTGAACTACATCGGCTCGAAAGGAAGTCGTCTCTTGCGTGTGGTTGATGGCAATGCTCCGATTCCGGCGATTGTGGCTCAACTGCTTGCTGCGGGGACCAACCCAGCGGTACTAGTCGGGAGCAATCTGTGGTTTGGGGGATTCAGTCCTTCCCCGGTTGGTAACAGTGCTTTCTATCAGGCCGCCCTGAATCGCTCGATTGCAAGTTCCAATTACAACGGATTGCAGGCCACAGTGACCAAGCGGTTCTCGCAAGGATTCCAGGTCCAGACCGCTTATACCTGGTCTCATGCTCTCGATAACGGCGCCGATCCCCTTGATGCGGCTGCCGGTGATCGTAGCTTTCCCAGAAACTCGTACAACCTCGCTGCAGAACGGGGTAATTCCGACTTCGACCTCCGCCATCGGTTGTCGATTAACTACACCTGGGAACTTCCGTTCGGGAGGGGAAGAACCTATCTGGGCGAAGGGGTTCTCGGCCGAATCATGGAAGGCTTTCAGCTATCTGGAATCACCAGCTTCCAGACCGGCCATCCCTATGATATCTGGGGCACGCGCGACTCTCAGCATACGGGCCTGAGCGACCGGGCCCAATTGATCGGTAATACGCGCGATTTCTCCGGTTGCTCGGTCGGGGGTTCACCTCTTTATGCCGGTATCCCCTCCCAAACGCTTACTGGCGCCAGTTACTGCGCTTTCGCGAATCCGGACTACAACACCGCCAGCAATCTCGGACGCAATCAGTTCTACGGTCCGCGATATTCGAATTTCGACATGGCATTGGCCAAGAAGACCAGCATTACGGAACGAGTCAAACTAGAAACTCGCTTTGAGCTGTTTAACATTTTCAATCACCCGCAGTTCTACCAACCCGGCAATGGTCGAGGGGCACCAGGTACGTTCGGTGTTTCGACCTCGACGCTGACGCGGTCGGATGGAACAACGTCTGCGCGCCAACTCCAGATGGCGATGAAACTGATCTTCTAAGGTTCCCCAAGAAGCTCTGGCTGGCCTGCCATAAGCAGCCAGCCAGAACACTTCTGTCAAAACATCACGGGGTCTGATTCTTAATCTGGATGCTTTGGGGGTCACGGAAAAGTGACACACTCCGTGATGCAGACCTGTCGGCGAATCGGCAAGAGATCAGACGGAGCTAAACGTCCTTAAGTTGGGATTCGTCCATCCCGAAATAGTGCCCTAGTTCATGGAGTACGGTCTGCCGGACTTCATGACGGATTTCTGCGTCGTTCCGGCAGACCACTTCGATACTTTTCTGGTAGAGGACGATGCGGTTCGGTCCGGGGCAAAGGTCGAACACGCTTTTCTGCGTGGCAGGCATACCCTGAAAAACTCCCATCAATAGGCTGCGGGGCTTGTGGGGGTGGATTTTCCCTCCAAGCCCGCGCGCTTTCTTGCGCATTCTTGGTCGATCCTCAACGATTACAGCGAGATTGTGGATCCGCTCTCGGAATTCCATCGGAAGCGAGTCCAACACTTCCTCCACCAGCCGAACGAAGTGTTCCCGTTTCACCTTGCCCTCCTGTTGAATTCCTTTCGGCGTCACGCGTTCCGAGCTTGCCTCTACTCGTAGCGTAACGCCTCAATCGGATTCAGGTGCGCCGCTTTCCGCGCGGGGTAGAAGCCGAAGAATATCCCCACCGCCATGGAGAACACCACCGCCGTTACGATTGCGAGCGGAGAAACTAGGGCCTGTTCACACTACGTCAACAATCTTCGAGTAAGATGCAAGGCATGGAACTTACTGCCGAGCAGTACGAACGAATTCAGAATTGCTTGCCGGTGCAGCGCGGCAACGTGCGTCATGAGAACTTGGTGTTACTGAATGCGATCCTCTACGTGGCCGAGCACGGATGTAAGTGGCGCGGATTGCCCA
>JAIQFH010000086.1 GCA_020073385.1 Terriglobia bacterium
GGAGTTGAACATGATTCCGGTGGTTCCACCCAAATCGAACCGGCGCGAACCCTGGGACTACGATCACGAGCTCTACAAGAAACGGAACCAAGTGGAGCGCCTATTTCGACGGCTGAAAGGTTTCCGTCGAATCTTTTCGCGCTTCGAGAAACTCGACGTTGTGTTTCTGGCCTTTATCTACTTCGCATTCATCATCGAGGCCCTGCGATAGTGTGAACAGGCCCTAGTCTGATACTAGCCGTTTGTTGATCCCGGGGGCTACGTCGGATCTGTTGATCAATTTTGATTGGTTTTTTAATCTGCACGCATTTCGGACGGCTTGGCGTAGCCAAGCAACTCTTGGATTGATATACGCACTCTTGCAATTTATCTGTTGGGATGCGTCTAAGGACTTCGTTCTTTGTAAGCTAGCTTGAAGAGACTGTATACGCGATAGACTCTTGGAACATTCGTCAGGGTTTCGTCATGGGAGCATGTGTATCTCAGTGATCCCGTGTGCACCCCCTATGCATCCCCTCTTTGTAGCGTTCGATAACCGAACACTATGTTGGCATTTGATCCAAGACTTTGAAAGAGAGATGAACATCAGCACATGCCAAGTGCAAGAACACAACCGGGATCGTCTACTCCAAACCACCCTTCGGCGGACCCGAGTACGTCCTGCAGTATCTCGGCCGCTATACTCATCGCGTCGCCATCTCCAACCACCGCCTCGTCGCTCTGGCCGACGGTCAGGTTACCTTTCGCTGGCGTGACTCTGCCGACCACAATCAGCAGAAAGTGATGACCGTCTCCCGCGATGAGTTTCTCCGTCGCTTCCTACTTCACCTGCTCCCCAAGGGCTTCGTCCGCATCCGCCACTTCGGCTTCCTCGCCAACCGAAGGCGCGCCGCCTTGCTGCCACGGTGCTTCGCCGCTCTCCACGCCACTCCACCGAAAAACGAATCGGAAACGTCGACTGCTCCTACAGCGCACCCGCTGTGGCGCTGTCCCAAGTGCGGCGGACCGATGGCCGTCGTCGAACGATTCACAGCGGCACAGCTCCGTTCTCTACCGCTCCTGGTCACGGCTGCATGAAATCACTCACCCACACACCGCACTGTCGGCTCGCTGCAGAGCGTCTCGCCCGAAGTGTGTCTCCCTTACCCCCAGACATCTTCTTCCTCTCCCCACCTAGGCTCACTTCCGCCATCGACTCGTCTTTGCACCGCTGCGCCGACTCCTCCTCCACCGGCCTTGACGACTCCCGCGAACTTCTACACCCCTCGCTCGCTCCATTCAATTTGCATAAGTCCCGCGTCCGCCGCGCCAGCGGCTTCCTTCTGACGGCTTTTTCGAACACGACGCCCACACCTTCTTTCAGCCTTCAGCACTCATCCCGGCGTCGCGTCCGAAAAAGCACTAACGTTATTTGGGAGTTGTTGCGATAAATTGTCGCAAGCGACTTGTTAGTGGCTACTAAACAAGAGCCCTTCTGCCTGAGGCAAGGTCCGGTTGAGAAGTGACTCTTGAACAAACGCCCGGCCCGCGGATTGAATAGAAAATTTGACAGGACGCCTCCTCTTTCGTAACAATGCGCAACGTCCTATTTGGATCCCCCTCTGCGTGAAAACGGGTTTGCAAGATTGAGTTCGTTCCCCGTGATTTATGCTTGCCCGGAGTTTTGTGTCGGTTCGCTGGGCGGAGCGCTAGAACTGAAGTGGCACATGGCGAAAATTACAGTTGAACTTGCTCCATTGCAGAACGCGCAGTGGTCCTCGGTGCCTCTCAATCCTGGCGTAGAGCAAACGCTAAAGGTCGAAGCGCCGAAGATCAAGGCGAACCAGCATATCGAATTCCGCATTCTATATGGCAACGACCTCGTCGATGTCGTCAACGGACAGGACGGCCAGCAGACCGCCAAGTGGACCGTCCCCAATCTGCCGCACTCCCCAAAGCTCAAGTTCGATGCCGTCCTGCACGAAAAGCCAAGCGCGACTGCCGGCATTCATGGTGTCTTGAGTAAGACGAGTTCTCCGTTGGCCGATGTAAAGGGTTTTACGGTCACGATTACGAACGTCGACGCATCGTTTGTACCTCACACCGAAAAGATCCAGGTCGCATACACAGTCTCCGACCAGGCGGGTGTGGCAAAGAAGGGTCGCATCGAAATATGGGGAGAGCGGTACTCCACCAACAAACCGCTCTACACGGAACCTTTCACGCCCAGCCATGGCGCTCACAACTGGACCACGTGGGACGGCAAAGCCAACGCAGGTCCACTCAGCGGCAAGTACATCTCTCCTGAATACAGCCCATACCGTGTGCGATTTATCGTGGGCATCGACCAAGGTTCGGTTGACGACGCCTTTGCTGCCGGCTTGAAGAAAGTTGCTGTGTCGGAGAGGCCATTCGAAGTGGAGTTTCAAAGCGCCTGGATCCGCGTGCAAGCCGGCATTGCCGAATCAGCGCCGGCAGGCTCCGCCTACAGGCTGGCGCAGGCGCTCGCCATCGAACCCTACAACGCGAATGGAACTTTCGCGGCCGTGGGGCGGCTGCCTCTGGAACAGGAGACCGGTCCCAATCGCCCCGGTATCGGCCGTATCCGGATTCCGATGGCCTGCCATCACCGATCGCCCGCTGATTCTTTGGCTCAGCCAAGTTTGGCCATCGGTCCTGGATACGGAACCATCAAACAATCCGTCGACGCCTTGTTCTACTCCCGCCCTGAAATTCCGCTCGAATTCGAGTTGCGTCTAAAGAGTCGAGTCGCTGCCACCAACCAGTCTCCGAGCTTTGGCCTATTCGACAAAGAAGCCGTCGGCCCCGTCAAAATAGAGCCTTTCGCGGAGGACGTCTTTGTACCCGCACTTTATAACGGCGCCGGCGCCAATCAGACGTATTGGCGGAAGGCCGCCTGCAAGGTAAAGCACGGTACGTTCGCCGTGCCCCAGAATGATGGTGTGTCGGCACCCTTGTTCCATCACTGGCAAGCACATTTCACTGTCGCCGTAGATGGAACCCAGAACTTCGATCTCGATACTTTCGACGCTGCGGACCAGACTTATCGCTACGTGGTGGGCAGCGCTGAGTTGAAGGTCTATCTGAATCGGACTCTGCTTACTCTTGGCGCGACAGAGGCCATCATAAACAAGGGGGATGCTGACTACATCGAGGTCGACGTTCACACTATCAAGCTCCGCCCAAATCTGACCAAAGCCAACGATGTTCTGTGGGTCGTTCGCAGCGCTGCAACGGGCGCGGTTGCGAATTGGAACGCACATCCGCCCGGTGTCAATTGCCACGCTCTCTACGGCGGAGTTCGGGGTGCTGCGCCCAACAACCTATTCCTGAAGAACTACTCCCCGGCGCCGGCAGCGCCCCTTGAACCCATCATCGGGAATGTCGCCGGCGCATATGCCTATAATGCGCATAACTTCATCAATCTCTCGCCCGACCCGGTTCCCGCTGCAAACCAGGAAAGAGTTGAGGTGAGCGCTATCCTGACAGGGGCACAGCAAGGCCTTGCTGGCATCATCTTTAGGCCCTCGTTCATGGGTGGAGACACCTATATTCTCCATGCCCGCCTGAACCGCACTCCCTATGAACGCAATCTCGGCTGGGAGGACGAAAAGGCGTTCATCGACGGAAAGAGCGGTCAGATTTCGATCTGGCGCGTCATTACGATCTCTAATTCGCAGCGTTTACCCACGACAGGTACGGCCGGGTTAGCCCCCGGCATCGGCAGCACGGCTGATCCTGCAATCGGAAGTGCCGGTCGCCCTCATATCGGTGATGGGGTCACGATGAGCGTGTCCGGCATGAATGTCACTCTCGCCAACGCTTTCAACGAATGGACTATGGCGCCCCCCAACCCCGGGATCCCACCCGCGGCAGAAGTACACAAGGATGTGAATCTCGGGACGTACCGCGCCACGAACAACGGCTTGGCCATGGGACCCGGCCGGGTGAACATGCCGAATAACGGTGCGGTTTTGAACGTATTCGTGGCGTTCGACCATTACCGCGTGTTTGTGCCGGCAGATATCCCGGCAAACCGCGTCAATGCCACAGCCAACGCGATTGCGGGCCTTCCATCGGGACGGACCTCCGCACAGGCCCGTGCCGCGATCGTCGCGCGGTTCGCCCCTTTGGGTGCAGCCGACGAGCCTGCCGGCGCCCCAGCCATTCCTCCACACGCCAACTTCGGCAAGCAGTACAGCGACTGGGTTCTCGGACAGATTCGAACGCACCGGCAGACTCTCATCAACGCCTTGACTCCGTCATTAGCGCCGCAGCCGAAAACGATGCAGGTCATTCGCTGGCCCAACCTCCACGATGCTCCAATCTGGAACCGGTTCACTCCCATAGGTTCAGCCGGAATGACGATCACCGGGTTTGAGAACGGCAACGGCCAGTCCTTCTTCCGTACCAGCAACCCTGGCGCAGATGCCGCCTTGTTTCCCCATGAAATGGGACACGGTTCGCACCTAGTGCATTTCATCGCGGGAAACTTCGGCTGGAAGCACCACAACTTGCTCCAACCCGCTTGCATGATGAGCTATAACTTCCCGACCGGATTTATCGTGCCAGGCGCTGCTGCGACCGTGGGACCTGTGGGAGGGGTAGCTGCGCCTGACACCGGTTGGCCAAACGTAGTGCCGCCGCCTCCTCTTCCGGCGAATTCCTCAATCGTGGCTGGGACGCCAGCGGGAACTCAATGCATTCAACTCGGGCCCCCTGCTCCCACAACCCCTTGCGCCAAGTGCATGCTTAAATTGCGTGGCTGGCGTGAGGATCTATTACCGGTAGCTTGGAATCACCCAGATTTGTTCTAATGGAGCGCGAATGACGGCTTTGTCGCTTGAAATCGTTGCACGAGGAAGGAATTCCTGCTTCCATGCGCATCTCGTGTCTTCGCATCGCAATTCTCGCCGCATACCTTCTTCCGGGTTGTACCCATCCACCCAGCACACCGGCAGCCCATATGCAGCCTGACCCGAGTGCTTCTTTGGCGCTGACCGCCACCCAATTGGGTGGACCTCGGCCGCTGGCGGCGGAGGAAGGCGCAGATTTTGATCTGGTCCTGCAAAATCAGGGGACAGCAGCTCAAACGGTTCAGTCTCTAGAAAACGAGTACACACCGGTGTATGAGATTTATGACTCCTCGGGCCATGAGCTTGGAAAATTCAATGCGCATGAGCGTACGCTTCGCACCGTCGGCGATATCGGCACGGCTGAGTCCGGAGAACCGGATGAGGTCACCCTGGAGCCCGGCAACAGCGTTCACACCTGGGCGCGGCTGTGGGCGTTCCGCGATCCCCTTCCTCCCGGCCGATACGCGTTCCAGGCGCAACATGAGACCGTGCGCGGCGCAAGCCCGATTCAATCAAATCGGGCGACCTTCACCATTCTTCCTGCGCGGGTTAAGTCCGTGGCTGTGGCGCCGGATAGTCCGAGCCGAGCGAACTCAGTCCTGGCTTGGCTGGCGCAAGTGGACCAATCCCCGGTGCTGCGTTTATTGATACGTCAATCCGGATTCAGCAGTCATAAGTCGGTGCAGGTGGGGGGCATCGCGAGCGGAGACTTCCCCGAAGGTTCACGCGTTGCTTTGTCTGCCATGCCGATGGACGCTCAATTCTCTCCATTGAACTGGGTCGCCGTGCTCTCAGGGCCCAAGCTACAAATGATCCAGCACGGTATGGCGGTCTCCCGCTGGCGTGCCCCTGTCATCACCCTGCCTGCCTCCGACGCCGTGCCGATGCCACGCTTCCCCAATCGCCAGCACGCTGTTTTTCTGGCAACGGGCACCGTGCAAGGCGGCCCCGCTCTCATTGGTGTGGTGGTCACGAACGGAGGCTCGTCTCCGCCTCCCTGGACCGTTCGCCTTCGCGGACTGCCTACGCATGCTGCCTGCGCATTTTCGATGGGGGGGCCGATCACTGTCTTGTATGCGATTGACGATCGACAAACGTCCCGAATCTATCGCTTACATGTGAACGAGGATGGTGGGATCGCGGCGCCAGAAGCCATGGTTTACGAATCGCCTAACAGAGTGCTGGCGGTCGCAACCGACATGCGCCTGGGGCAACCCGCATCATTCGTAGTAGTGGAAGCGGATCGGACACTCCACAACAATTTGGGCTTTATTAAGGTGCCGCTCGCGGGAAACCCGATGGCGATGAAGCTTCACGAGTATCAGGGTTGGCCCATGCGAACGGATGTCCACGGTACCGGTACGCCGCTCCCCACCATCGGCGTGGACTTCGACTTGGATGCCACCGGCATGCCCTGGCTCGCCGTGGTTTCAGAGAATGGCGAACTCGTAGGCGGACGTCTCGATGGTACCCTGCAAGATCTTCGCGAAAACAAGAACCAGCATTGTTCGTGGCCTCAGGTTGCCGGACTGGCCGATAATATGACCCTCTCCTGTTTCCTCGATAACGGGATGCTGTTCCACCACCGGATTGGGGGCGACGATCACTAGCCATGGCGCGCCCGGCAAGCAATCCCGATTACGGCAAGCGGACGCTGCAGATCGACCCCGCCTGCGACGGGCTGGACGTCTGGGAGCTGCAGATCAAGCTGTTCGCCTGGGGATCGGGCACTGACAACGATGGTATCGGGAACATCCTTGAGCCGATGAAGGTGACCGGCACGTTTGACCGCCGCACTCGCGACTCCGTTATGCGGTTTCAAAAAGCAGTTGGACTTCCCGTAAATGGCGCCGTCGATTCTAATACCTTCTACGCCATCGACCGCGAAGCAGTGCTTTATCCCGTGTTGATTTACCAGCTCAAGTGTCCTTGTGTCACAGGCGCGAACGACGGCCCCATCCTGTGCCGATGCACCCAGCATCCCAACCCGGCCAAATGCACTGGCTTCGGCAAAGGCGACTATAACGGGCAATACTTATTGGACGGCAAGAAACTCGGTGACGACACCGACATCTCTGGTGAGAAGCTGGACTTGTATCACATGCGCGAGTATCCGGGGATCGACAAGGCCGTCATCTGGGCGATTCGCGGCCTGATGCGGCGCGCCGGCGTTTACCGCGTCAAAGCCCTCTCCGGTTACCGTTGCTGGGCAGACAACTACCATCACTACGATGATCTCCGCTGGCATCATCGCAAGCAGACATTTTTGATGGGACGTGCTATTGAATTCTGTAACGACAGCGACGTAGGCCCATGCGTCGAGACTGGCGCGAACCCGAACGCTGCTCCGTGCGGCGAGTGCGCCCGCGTACGCCAGGTTGCCTTGACGAAATGCGGCTTTCAGCTCCGTTGGCAGGAACCGGAACGCGTAAGCGTGGCCGAAGGTTCAAAGACTGCTCGGCCTCCGGCCAATCCGTTTGCCGTACACGTCAATACTGTGCGCCGCCTTGATGCCCAGGACTCCGATTTCGTCCAGACTTATCTTGATAGTGCTCTACCGCTTGCTGCGGGAACAGTCAGCTACTCCTTCCCGGTCGACCTCGGTGAGGGGACTGATCCTCGCGTCGCCACCAGCGAGTTGTTCTATTCCAATGTCGAGAGCGGCAAGGGCGGCTGGTTTCCTGTAGGCCTGTCGCGCATCTGGCATGGCGGAGTGCATCTTCACGCCGACAAGGGCAAAGAAGTGCGCGCCATCGCCGACGGCGAGATTGTCGGCATGCGCGTAGGCGAGCAAGAGGACAAGAAGACCCTCGGCTCGCGAAATTTCGTGTTGCTACGCCATGAGTTTGATAAGAAGAAATACTACAGCCTCTACTATCATCTCGACGGCGAGGCAGCGGATGTCCTCGCCAAGACACGGTGGCGTCGATTGCTTGCCATGCGTGCTCAGAAGCACGTTGAGGCCGTCGCTCCCTGTCCGTTTCTCATCGTGGTTGAGATCACCCTACCCGATGGTGTGACCAAGAAGAAGCGCTTCAAGCCCAAGCAGCAAGATGGCCTGAGTCCCGGCGACCTCACTCTCGTCTCGGGCGCGGAGGTAGACGCCAGCACGATTGATGACTCCATCCCCACGAATTCCAAGGTCGTCAAGCTCACCCAGCCAGCTGATACGTATGTGTTCACTCAACTCGAGGGGAAAGTGCTGTCCAAGATCGTGGCAGCAGATGCGAGCATTGCCAGTGCGCTGAAGAAGAATGATCCGGCTGGACTCGCGACGCCAGTTCCAATTCGCTGCGGCGAGGTCATCGGTAAAATCGCCGCCCCGGCAACCGATGCCCGGGCCGCGACTCTAGGTACGTTCGTGCACGTCGAGGTTTTTTCCGATCAAGCATTCCTTCCGGGGGCCGGCTGGCAGCAGATTGATGCGGGAGACGCGACGAAAGTGCCTGATCGAAAGGCGATCCTCGATACGCTGACCGCGAAGAACCTGATCTCGCCTCCTCCCGATAAAGTGTTGCTGGAGGAAGATGTCCTACTCTCGGAGCAGGATGTCTTTCGCGAACTGGCCCGTGCCGTTGTCCTGCAGATGCCCAGCGAATGGTCGATGGATTGGAAAGCTGCCCTTCGCACTCCCGACTGTCTAACCTTCATCCAGGACCGCGGTGCTCTCGGGGATAAATTCAACGATTACCGCTGGTGGGACGACGTGAAAAAGAAGTTCGCCTTACCGGCTCCAAAAGTTTTTCACTACAACCCGATCGCTGCCATCATTACGATGGCCAATGCGTAGGGCAACAAAAATCAGACATATCTCCTAACCAGACACCAGGGGCGGAACCGTGTCTACGAACAGCGACTCGGAGTCGGCTGTGACCGCAGGATCTTTAATGGAAGCGGTCACCACCACTTCGGCAGTCACGGGATCCAGTTTCTTATCTTTCCACTCGATCTTGTAGTCTTGATTATTGGCATTCCCGGTAATCGTGCCTTTATCTAGCGTGTCTAGCGTTTTTCCGTCCTTGATCTTGATCTCCAGCTTGACCTTCGTTCCATCCTTAACAAAGTCCGTACGCACGAGGATGCGCACCGTCTCCTTATGCCAAGCACGATGTCTTGACCACGCAACTTGAATCTTGGGAGTGACAATACCCGCGATCAGCTTGTTGTGAGAATCCTCGAAATCGTACATTTCGGTTCCTATTTTGGCATCTGGAAGCTTCGGCCCGCGATTCCTCCGTCGTCCAGGTCCACTCGTTGGCTCCGATGATCGGGCATGTCAATCCGCGCTATAACCTCATTCCAAGGCACCATGAGTTCCAGTTTCCCGCCGATGGCGTGGGTTCCACCATCGTACCCTCCAGAAAAACGTACGCCGACCCACGTGTTTGGAAGTGGTTTCCCGTCGTCGTCGACCACATCGTAAGTTTGTTTGGTAAATACCGGTCTGGGGTCACTCAAAACTGATGCCTGGGCCACGATCGCGCGAAATGAAATCTTGCCGCTTTTCAGATCTTTGAGTTGGTCTTTCGTAGGCGTCCAGGTGGTCTTGACTTCGCGTTTGGATTTGTCTGCGTTCTCCGTAACCGTGACGTTGAGGGTGTAGAGCGCCGGAGTCAGCGTATGAAAATCTACGATTTCGATTGTTCCCGCCTGTCCGGGATCGAAACCTGAAACGGTCGCCGTGAGCTCAATCGCTTTGTCAATCTCAACCTCATCACTGCCCCAGGCCGGGTCGTACACACTCTTCAATTCTAAACGATAAGTGCCACGCGGCACTTTTTCCTCCGTGATCTTCTTGGAACCGGTTGTGCCATTGGATCGCCGTGTCCAAGGAGCGTCGGCGGGGTCTGATTTCTTGTGTCTTAGCACGTAATCGATTCCCGGCACAAATGTCTTTCCGTCCGGGTACTGCACTTGATACTCGATCCAGAACCACGGGATCTCCAGCGGGAAAACGGTTGTCTTGCATTTCACAACATCTTTCGTCACCGCGTTTGCCGGGGCATCGAAAAATTCCTCATCTGCCGGCGAGAGCTTTACGGTCGCGCTATAACTTCCGGGCTGCAAATTGTTAACAACCGGCGTGCGCCCCTTGGCGTTCGTGGTCTGGTCCGCAACCTTGACGGGGCCGCCGAACTGAACCGTCACTCCCGATTTCGCTTCCCGCTTCGATTTCGGCACGAGGGCCTTGTAGGTCATTACCTCAGCAACCAGCGAGCCCAAACCCTTATCGCACCCTTTGACGGGTGAGGAGAGATCATCTTTCTTCCCATTTCCCATTCGTTAATCCTCACCAAAGCCTGATTGCAAACCGAATCGTGCAAGCGTCAGCGAAGCGCGCGCGTCGGTCGGCAACTCCTTATCACGAAGAGGCTCCGCTTCATACGCGAATTCCTCCATCGTGTCGAAATTTTCGCCGTAGCGCATCATGAGATCGATTATGGCTTGCACATCTTCTTCGCTTACGATGCCGAGGCTGAACGATTTCCTTACGCCCGCCCGGATAAGAGACAGAGTGTTCGCCTCCCCCAATTCTGCCGACCGCTTGGGGAAACGTCGCGCAAGGTCTGACAGGCAACCGTTCTCAAAAGAGCGGAGTTGCTGGTCCTTGAAGACTTGCATTTGGGTTTCGCGAATCGTCAACACGGGCGTTACCGTATCACCAGAACACCTGTGAATCAAGTGAGGGTTACTCGGTGTGGAACGCAAGTGTACGGATCTGGCGGGGCGATCAGCGAAGGTCGTCCCTAACGCGACGTCGTACGGAAATCTTATGCCTGGCGGAGAAGACTACAGGTTGGGTACGAAAGAAGCTGGGTGCAATTAAGCACCTGGAACTCCCGAGAACTCGAAAAACACACTCTTAAGAAGGATGACCGCTGGTCGTTCCTAGTCGGGTTAGATCTCCCAGAAGCCGACGTCTGGCTCGGAATAACTTTTGGGTTGCCGGCCATCCACGCGAATTGGTTGTCGGTCGTTACGTCCTCAGTTCCGTATCCGCCAGTCGTCAATCCCTATCTCACCTTGGTCAGATCCGAAGCACCAGTTCGGCCCCTTTCAGCAGAGACAGAGTAAGTGGTAAGCCGGTTGTATTTCTTCAGAAGCTCCCGCAATCGGTCATGAGGTAGCGCAGTCACGGTATGCCCTTTTACACCGGTCATCGTCTCGGCAGCTATCATGGAGTTTACGACCGCTTCCTCAGTCGCTTGAACCGTGGCGAGGAAAATTGGGTTGATCTGATCGTTGGGCAGCATGCTAAGTGAGCGAACAACCCCGGAAGAAGACGCTCCCGGATTCGCGGTGGAAAAGGCAATGAAGATGTCGCCTGAGCCATCGCCCGAGTAGCTTCCGTCTCGTCCCAGCCCCAGGGTCACACGCTTTGCGACGCGCTTCAATTGCGTTGGAATCAACGGGGCATCCGTAGCGACTACCACGATAATGGAACCCACATCGTCATCCCAGACTTTCGGTCCAGCAATCTCACGGCCGACCGGCACACCGGCAATCCGTAATTGATCCCGCTGCCCATAGTTGCATTGCACCAGCACGCCGACCGCGTAGCCTCCGTACTTGGCGTCGAGTACGCGCGATGCCGTACCGATTCCGCCTTTGAACTCGTTACAGATCATTCCGGTGCCGCCACCCACGTTTCCTTCTTCTACCGGCCCGCCGTGCGCGCTGTCGAGAGCGTGAAACGCATCCTCGGCCGTCACGTGGAATCCGTTAATGTCATTCAAATAACCGTCCCAAGTCTCGGCCACAACTGGCAGTGACCACGAATAGCGGTCTTTGTCGGTGCCATGATGTTTCAGGCGCCAGGCGATCACCGCATCACGAACGATGCCGACGCTGTGCGTATTCGTGATCATGACAGGGCCCTCGAGAAAACCCGACTCTTCGACCCAGGTTGTCCCGGTCATCTCGCCGTTGCCGTTTTCTGTGAACCATCCGGCAAAGATCGGGTCGTTGGAGTCTTTGCCGCGGGGTAGAATCGCGGTCACCCCCGTTCGCACCGGCCCGACGCCCACCGGTGACGTCGCATCACCCGAAATCAGGGTCGTATGGCCAATTTCCACACCTTTAACGTCAGTGATGGCGTTGAGCGGTCCGGGCACACCATCGAAGGGAACGCCCAGGTCCCGTGCCCGAGGCTTGGTTTGAGCGCATGCCAAACCCGTGAGGACTAGACAAACAAAAAACACACTAGTGTTGTTGAAATCAGACTTAGGCATAGAGGTTTCTCCAGACTCTTCAATCAGAGTATCCGCTGTGCGCGGACCCCAGCGCGCGTTGTTCTCTTGACTTCGTACACACCGTCACACTAATGTTTCCAACACAACAACTGGCCAGGGAGCTTGTCGGTCTTTGCGGAAGACTCGACGTCAGAGTTCTCCTTCGGACCTCTGCTTCCGCCCGTTGAATTCCAGCGCAAAACAATCGTACAGATTTGCGGGAGGCAACGATGAGGTCTTCTATCAAGAATCGGCTTTTCTTCCTGTTCCTGATTTGCTTCCTCCTGTATGTTTCCTGCGCTTGGGCGCAAACCGGCACAACCTCGCTGCATGGCAAAGCTCTTGACAGCGCTCACGCGGTGGTGGAGGGGGCTGCGGTCACGCTAGCCAACCAAGGGCAAGGAATCAGCCGGACCACTACTACTCCATCAAGCGGTGAATTTGAGTTTCTCGCGCTTCCCCCAGGTACCTATGTACTCACCGTGGAAAAGGCTGGTTTCAAGAAATACGAGCAGACCAATCTCCAGCTTCTTGTCAACGTGACAACTAGCGTGAACGTTGTGCTTCAGGTCGGCGCGCCCACCACCCGGATCGAAGTTTCCGGGCAGGCCCCCGTTATCAACACCGAAGACGCGACCATGGGCATAGCGTTTGGCGAGAATCAGGTAAAAGAACTGCCGCTGGAGGGGCGCAACGTGCCCGACCTGCTCACGCTACAGCCCGGAGTTGCCTATACGGGCAATCGAGCAGACACGAGTACCAGCGATACGCGAAGTGGCGCAGTGAATGGCGCGCGGAGCGACCAAGGCAATGTCAGTCTCGATGGCATTCGCGTGAACGACGAAGGCGGCCACGCCTTCACTTCCGTTTTGCCTGTGACGCTCGATTCCGTACAGGAGTTTCGCGTTACGACCACGAACTACAACGCCAACGAGGGAGGGACAAGCGGCGCCCAGGTGGCCCTGGTGACCAAAAGCGGCACCAATCAGTTTCACGGCTCGGCCTACGAATACCATCGCAACACCTACACCAGCGCGAACGACTACTTCAACAAGTTGACGGAGCTGCAAGGTTGCAGCACGCTTCCCGATCCGAATGTCTGCAATAAGGCCCCCAAGCTGATCCGCAATATCTTTGGAGCTTCCCTCGGCGGCCCCATAAAGAAGGATCGCCTGTTTCTTTTCATGAACTACGAAGGGACACGCCGCGCGGAGGAAACCGTCAGTTCCGGGGAGGAGGTGCCCAGCGCGGCTATGCGCGACGGTGTCCTTCAGTATCTGTGCACCGACCCCACTCAATGTCCCGGCGGCGCCAGCTTCGCCGTGCAGGGTAAGAGCGGTCAAACCTACACTCCTGCGCCAGGCTATTTCGCGCTCGGCTTTCAGCAACTGCAACAGATGGATCCAGCAAATGCGGGACCGGACGCGGCCGCCATGGCGTACTTCAACAGCTTGCCCGCGCCGAATAGCAATGTGACGGGCGACGGGTTCAACTATCAGGGATTCGTTTTCGCATCCCCGACCCATCAGACGCAAAACGTCTATATCGCCCGCGCCGACTACAACATTACGGAAAACGGCAACCAGCGGCTGTCCGTGATGGGAGCATTGAGAGATGATGCGAGTGATGCCTGCGGTGGCTGCCAGCCCTATTACCCCGGTCAGCCTCCGCAAGGACAAACTGTCTACCACAACAAAGGCCTCGTCGTAGGCTACTCAGCGGTCCTCCGTCCGTCTCTGATCAGCAGTTTCCATTACGGGTTTGTTCGAGAGAGTTTCGGAACTATAGGTAATTCGGACAAGCCGTGGATCGTCTTCAATTTCACCCAAGGTCCCACTCGGAGCCGAAATTTTCAGCGCCCGATGCATAACTTTTCGGAAGATTTGTCATGGGTTCACGGCAAGCACACGCTTCAGTTCGGCGGATATGTTTTTCTCATGCGCAACCCGCGGTTCGACTTTACCTCTTCGTTTAACAGCGGAAGCACGAATTCGTCCTTCACTACTACCTCGGGATTTGCCGACAAAAACACCCCCTTGAACCCGGCGAACAACGGGTATCCCGACGTGGACCCGAGTTTCGCCGTGAGTTACGACTATCCGATTACAGATCTGTTGGGCATCGTCACGCAGGCCACGACAGTTTTTAACTACGATAGAAAACTCAACTTGCTTCCGACCAACGCCCCCATATCCCGCCGGTATGCGCAGGACAGCTACGAGCCATATGTGCAGGACGTTTGGAAGATCAAACCAAGTCTGACGCTAACTTTTGGCCTGCGGTACTCTTTGTTCTCTCCCATCTGGGAGACGAACGGTTTGCAGGTTTGCCCCAATCCCTCACTGGGAAACTGGTTTGCGAACCGGGCTGCCGCCGGGGCGAACGGGATTCCCTCGAGTCAGGATGGCCTGTTGCAAATTGACTGGTGCGGTACCGCCAATGGAAAAAGGGCATATTGGAACTGGGATTACGGCAATCTTGCTCCCCGGGTCGCCTTCGCTTGGGCACCCAACAAAACACAAGGTTTCCTGAGCAAACTATTGGGCAGCGGCAATAAGAGTTCCATCCGCGGCGGCTTCGGGATCGTGTACGACCGATTCGGCCAGGGGATCGTCGATGAGTTCAGTGGAAATTCCTTCGGCCTGACGACCAATCTCACTAATCCAATAACGCCTCTCGGAAGTTTGCCGCGGTTGACGGATGTCAATGTCATTCCGCCAAGCCTGCTCCAGAGCGCTCCGGGGGCTCCGAGTTTCCCGGAGACTGTACCCACCATGCAAGAGCTTGGTGGATCCAACTTCGGCAGCAGCTTGGACACTGCCCTGAAGACTCCCTATTCATACGCCCTTGACTTCTCCGTAGAGCGCGAGCTAGGTGCCGGGTTCTCGCTGGATCTTTCATATGTGGGCAGACTCTCGCACCGCCTGCTGGGCTCACAGGATGTCGCGCAGCCGCTCAATCTTAGAGACAAGAAATCGGGGCTGGATTACTTCTCCGCCATCCAGCCGCTTGCAAAGTTATACGAACTGCAGGGCGTGACCGACGCCACGTTCAGTGATTCCATGGTCAGTCCGGCCGTCGTGCAGTACTGGAACGACATGATTCAGGTGCCCATCAACGGCGGCGCCTACGCGCTGGGCGCGCAGACTGGAGGCTGTGGGGCCGGCCCCGCCTCGACCACCGATCCCGTGCTGGCTGTCTTCGATTTTTTCTGTGGAGTACAAGGTGTCGAGACCACTGCGCTCCAGGCTCTCGATGTACCTTTCATATCCGGATTCGGAAACGGTGGCATTCCAGACGCGACCGGCGATGCAAACTGCGGCCAGTCCGGGCACCCGCTTTGCCAATACTATCCGACTCCAGGGCCGAATTCGTTCTACAACCCGCAGTACGTGTCTCTATTCACCCTGCGCTCCATCGGATTCTCGAATTACAATGCCCTTCAAGCAACGCTCAGGCATCAAATGAGCCATGGGTTTCAATTCGACTTCAATTACACGTATTCGAAGTCGATCGACCTGTGCTCAGATGCCGAGCGCAGCGGAAATTACGGCTATCTCAACTTCAATGGCGGCTGTCAAGTTTTCAATGCCTGGTCGCCGAATCTATTCCGCGCGGTTTCCGATTTTGATACCACGCATCAACTGAATGCCAACTGGGTCGTCGAGTTGCCGTTCGGTCGGGGCCGCGCCATCGGCTATCACATTGGTCGCGCCCTTGACGCGGCCATCGGTGGCTGGCGGCTTTCCGGCCTGTTCCGATGGACGAGCGGCTTCCCCTATACCATCTATAACAACCCCGCCGACTACCCGACAGACTGGTATTGGGAAGGTGCTGCCGTTCCGACTGTGTCGCATGTGAAAAGTGGGGCTTATCATATGCCGGACGGCAACGTTAATCTTTTTCCGGACCCGGCCACAGCCGAGAGTTCGTTTAATCCGGCGCTGCCCGGTCAGGTCGGCGCGCGTAATTTTGTACGTGGCGACGGCTACTTCGGCGTCGACCTCGGCCTCTCCAAGCGCTGGAACATGCCTTGGAATGAGAAGCAGAGTCTGGCCTTGCGCTGGGAAGTTTTCAACGTGACCAACTCGACCCGCTTCGACTTCAACGACCAGAATTCCGGCAGCGCGAGCGAAAGCAACAACTCCATCGCGGTTCCGAACTTCGGCAACTATACGCACCTGATGACCAACCCGCGGGTGATGCAGTTCGCATTGCGCTACGAATTCTGACTTTCAAGCTCTTAGGTTCTTACAGCAGTGCGCTGATGAAGCCGCGGCTTCATCGAGCATGCGCGGATCTAACACTACTAAGGTCACATTGATGAATCATCGACATCGCCCCTGGTGGCTCCTGGTCCTTGTGTGTTGCGTCGTGCTCCCCGTACGGAACCAGGCTCAATCGAGGCCGGCTGCCGATCTCATCATTACCAACGCCAAAATCTGGACGGTAGATAAGTCTTTGCCGACGGCTCAGGCCGTCGCCGTCATCGGAGACCGCATTGTGGCCGTTGGCTCAATCGCCGTTGTTGATGCCTGGTGCGGCCCTAACACTCAGGTCGTCGACGCCGGAGGAAAGCTACTTCTGCCCGGGTTCAATGACGCCCACGTGCATTTCGTATCTGGAGGGATGCAGCTCGACAACATCCAACTCAACGATGCTACGACTGCGGAAGAGTTCGTGCGCCGCATTGGCGAACGGGCGAAGGTTACAGCGAAGGGCGAGTGGGTTCTTGGTGGCAACTGGGACGAAACCAAATGGAGCCCACCCAACATGCCGTCGAAAGAGCTCATTGACGCTCTTACCCCGGATACTCCTGTGTTCGTCAGCCGCTATGACGGGCACATGGGGCTGGCTAATTCCGTAGCCCTGCGGCTCGCCGGCATTACGGCGAAGACTCCGGATCCGCCTGGTGGTACCATCGTTCGCGACGCGCACGGCACTCCCACTGGCACTCTGAAAGACGCAGCCACAGACTACATCTACAAGGTTATCCCGCCGCTCTCCCACGACCAACGCATGAAGGCAGCCAAGCGAGCACTAGCCTATGCGGCATCCGTGGGCGTGACCAGTGTTCAGCACATGGACGCCAGCTACGCGGACATCGCCATTTACGCTGAGCTCCTGCAGCGCGGCGAGTTAACCACGCGCATCTACGCAGCTCCTCTGATCACCCACGTGGAGGACCAGGCCAAGATCGGCGTCCGCCACGCTTTCGGCGGGCCCGATCTGCGCATCGGTGCCCTGAAGGCCTTCGCCGACGGTTCTCTCGGCTCCGGTACGGCCTACTTCTATGAGCCCTTCCTGAATCAGGGGAACAATCGTGGTCTGCTGTCCGACGAGATGCATCCGATTTCGCTCATGCTGGATCGCTACATGACAGCCGATGCCGCGGGCTTGCAGATTTGCACGCACGCCATCGGCGACGAGGGCATCTCAACCATCCTTGATCTTTATGGCGACATAGTGAAGGCCCACGGCGAAGCCGATCGCCGTTTCCGCATCGAACACGCCCAGCACATGGCGGCCAAGGACTTCGATCGCTTCGCCCGGCTTCACGTTATCGCGTCGGTTCAGCCCTACCACGCGATCGACGATGGACGCTTTGCCGAGTCACATATCGGCCACGATCGCGCCAGCCGCACCTACGCTTTCCGCACCTTCTTGGACCACGGCGTGCGCCTGGCTTTCGGCACAGACTGGGAGGTAGCGCCCCTCGACCCGCTGCTCACGGTCTATGCCGCCGTCACTCGCGCAACTTTGGACGGGAAGAATCCCAATGGCTGGTTCCCCGAGCAGAAGCTTTCGGTTGCTGAATCGATCGAAGCTTACACCACGGGCTCGGCTTACGCTGAATTCCAGGAGAAGGAAAAAGGATCGATTACTCCCGGCAAACTCGCCGACATGGTGCTGCTCAGCGACGACATATTCTCAATTGTGCCAGAGAAGATCCGCGACGTTCGAGCGCTGAAAACGTTTGTCGGAGGCAGGCTGGTCTTTGATGCAGCTACGGCGGGGCACCAATGGGCTCCGCCAAGAGTGGTCGAGTCGTCGGCCGGAAACGGGCTTCGAGGCAATCAGCTCAAGTCGTTTTTTGTAACTGATCAGGCGCGGGCAAACGGCGCTTCTGAGGAAAGCGTACTTTTCCTTTGGACAGCTTGGCTTGGCCCGCCCGCCGCGCCCGAAGAGTCACTGAACGCGCAACTGTCCCACCTGTTGCGGACACCGGCAGCGACGCCGAACCCCGGCACGTGAGGGCCGAGGGCCGCGGTGTCCCTAGTGGCCCGGCTGAGAAAAGGACCTCGCGAGAACGCGATATTACGGTCGATTCCGCCCCGTTGAGTCCGTATGTTACAATGCTTACAGTAGTTACACTTTGGACTGCCATGAGATCAACCCATTCGATGGTCATCAGCATGCGCCTGCCAGCCGAGAGCGGAAAGCGTCTCAAACGCATGGCGAATCGGCATGGATGGACTCCCAGCGACGCCAGTGCGCGCTTGGTGGAGGAAGGCTTGCGCCGATCGGAATTTGGATTCATCGACTTTCGAGATTCGCCTGCGGGCCGGCAAGCCTACCTTCAAGGGAGCACGCTCGCCGTGTGGGAGGTCGTGCTGCTCGTTCACAGCTATAACAATGATGTGTCGGCCGTGGCGAGACATCTCAGGTGGCCAGAAGTAAAGGTTCAAGCAGCAGTCAACTATGCAGGTGCGTTTCCTGGGGAAATCAATGAGGCAATAGCTGAGAATGAGGCGACGGATTTTGAAACTCTGAAGCGCATGTTGCCTCAGGCCACCGAATTTGTTTCCAAGAAAGCGGCGAAGATCTGAAATGCTCAAGCTTCTTCTCGATGAGCACATCTCACCGGAAGTTGCGAATGGCCTTCGTCGCCGCAATCGTGCGATAGATGTTCGCTATATGGCGGAATGGGAAAATGGGCATTTTCTGGGACAGGAAGACTCCCCTTGCTTGCGAGAAGCCGCCGCCCAGGGTTTAACGCTTGTTACTTATGACCGAAGGACGATTCCTCCCCTGCTTAAAATTTGGGCAGAAGAAGAGCAAACGCACGGCGGCGTAGTTTTTGTGGATGAAAAAACTATTTCTCCCGCGGATATCGGCGGTCTGGTCTGGGCCTTGACCAGACTGGCAAGAGAGACCGGGAATTGGGACTGGACTAATAGAATCTATTTCCTGCGACGCTGATGAGCGAAACCGAGCCTCTAGATGGCGTCGGGCCAATCCTGTCCCATGTCACTTGCATGACTGCGAGATTCCTTGTGATGCACTTCCAGGTTCGTCATCGTGCTGCACGTCTGACCCCTCCAGGATTCTCCGTTGGGGCAAATGCAGGCCTTCGTTCTGGCAGGCAGACCACTCGGCGAATAGAACAGCTCCGGGGTCTTCCCGGCGAAAGAGCGGGCCCAAAGCCCGTTCGAAGGCGCGACCAAAGAGCATCGCCGCCCGCGTGTCCTTCTCCTTCCACCCATTAAGATATTGATGCCGATAGCGCCGCGGGCAGGTGAAGTATTGGCCGATCTGGGGTGAACCTGCAAGTCATCAGGCCACCTGCGGCTTATCCAGGCTTGTAGGGGAGAGTTCTTCCCAACGACTACCTGCTTTGGTCACTGCTGTTTCCAGACTCGTTTTCACTTTCCCCAAGGCAAACAACCTCCTCACTGCTTGTCTGTCACCAAATTGTGAGTGCCGCCAAGAACCCAAAGCCAGAGCTTGGCTATTGTCGCGGATCGGGAATTCTAAATTGTCGTTGCTCGGGAGTTCTGATTGTCGCTCAACAGAAGAATGGTTCTTTATGTACACTCTCCGAATGCATCCGCTTGGCCGAACTCGACTGAGACATCAATCGCCAGCTCTTTCAAGCCATGAACCAAATTGGAGGAGATTACAGCGACTCCGCAAAGGAGAGAATGTCCCAGCACCGTTGACCCTGCAGGTGTCACACGACGCGCCGGCGATCTCCGATCAAGAAAACTCAGATGGATAAATGCGCTCGGCAAATATCCTCCGCCAGAGTCGAGGGGAGTCCAGTCAATAGAATGACTCCGGAGATTTGCTCGCGACTATTCAGTTTCTACGCGCACATCAACGAACTTCCGAAAGTCCTGATCAAAAGTGGAGACCGGCACCTTCTTAGCAACGGCGGTGGCGGCGATCAGACAGTCGACAAAATGAGCTTTTGTCCCCTTATAGCGATTCAACGCGTCAAGGTGGATTGTGACTTCAGTGATCTCGACGCCAGGACTGGAGATAAGACGCCCGAGTGCAGAAGCGATGTCGGCTCGTGAATGTCCGTAGAAAGACTCGAGTACAAATACGCACTCCGCCAAAACGACCGCCAACACCACGATTACCAAGTCACCGCGGTCGCAGGCATCATACAGTTTGCCAGCTGCTTTGGCATGTTTGTCGTGGTCCTGTACGAGATATCGGACAATCAAATTCGTGTCGACCAGTCTTCGCTGGCTCACCGTGTACCCTCATGAACGCGCGCCGCCTCCGCAGCGGCCTCGCGGATTTCAGCAAAAGACATCCTCTTTCCTTTGTTGCTGGCGAGGACGCCTTTGAGTGAACGAATGCCCGGATGCACACGAATGGTGGCTCGATCTCCGTCAACCGCATACTCCAACTTGTCGCCCGGCTTGATTCGCAAGGCCTTTCGAATCTTTTCCGGAATGGTCGTCTGGCCCTTACTTGTGACAGTAGAATGTAGCATCGCGCTGCTCCTTACTTATACGGCTGTCGTTACCTACATATTTTCCCTTACTTTTCGCCGGTTGGCAAGCACGCTGTGCGACCGCACGGCGAAGGTGACGTAGGGCCAGTCCTGCAGCCTTGGCTGCTCTCAAAGGAACTAGGTCAATCGACAGCTCTTTCAAGCCATGAACCAATTGGAGAGATTACAGCGACTCCGCAAGGGGGAGAATGTGCCAGCGCCGTTAACCCTGCAGGTGTCGCACGACGCCCCTGCAACCTCCGATCAGGAGAACTTGGAAGGATGAGCGTGCTCTATTAGAGATCATCAGCCAAAGTGGCAGACACAGAAATGTGTCATCAATAAGTAATAATATAGAGCATAGCATGTATCTAATAGATATACATTCAACATCCGACGGCGAAATTTTACGAAACGAAGCCAAGAACTTCATCGGTTTCAAGTAGATAGATCCTTTATGAAATGCACATCGTAATCGCATACGGTAGTTTATCCGAGACACCGTCGCCCGACTGATTGCCGATGTCTATGTCGGCAAACTTCAGCTCCGGATCGCGGCGGGACTGGTCCCTCTGATGCACCTGCAGCTCCGAGTGCTCGAGAAAACGGAGATCGAGAAGCGGCTCGGAAAACTCGAACGGCTGATGAGAGAAGCGATCATGGAGAACCGAAAGGGAAGTGCTGCAGAAGAAATGCCAGAAAAGGGTTGAACCCGGGCTAGACAGAAACCATCAACAAATCATGGCTTCACACGCGCACTTGGATCGCGAAACTTCAGCATGGCTCTTCTCAGAACGTCTCAATTACAAGGGCGGGAAACGACGCTCGATACAAACGGTCGTCCAGAGTCAGAAGGCGGCAACCGTTGGAAAGCGCATGAGCCCCAATCAGGAAGTCTGCAAGGATACGGCGCGTTCCTGGATCGCGCTGTTTACGACGCCGTTGTGCAAACGCCTGGGATGCCCGGCCCGCCGAGCGCCATATCTGCTCTCCGCTAGGTAAAGCCTGAGACCCTGAGCGATCACGCCGTGGCGAACACGTGGTGGGACCCGAAGAGTCTGCCGAGCTGGCTGACGGAGGGATGTTACGTCCAGAGAATTCAGCCGTTGCTCAGAAACAAGAAGGTTCGGGAGATTGCAGAAGCAAGGAAGGTGTCACATCTCTACGCTGCATTTGTCCGTTCGGGCAGACGCCGACCGCATCCGAGGCACTGGCGGCCACCCAACTGTCGATGTCTGACTGACTCTTGACCTTCTTTCAACGCCGGCGCTTCGTGCTCGTCGCTCGACACCCGATGATGCGCAAGTCTGAAACTTCTCGGTGCCAACATCCCGTGCGTTTCATTACCCTTTCCGCTCGCCTTCGATTCTATCGACCTGCTGTTTCTCAAATCTTCCAAGGATCAACGACTGAAGCCCCAGTCTATAGCTGTAAAGGCGATCCAAGCCGACCACCAACAATGCCGCGTTCGAAAGAAAGACGAACAGAATTGCCCCAGAAAACCCCATGGCATTAAATTGCAGACGGAAGGCTACTGCGTACAGAAACAATGAGAGGGGCAGGATGAGACCCAAAGAAAGATTGCTCTTTGAAAGGCTATCATTCGCTACCGCGGAGGCTTCCTCCTTTGTGATAAGGCCCAGGCCAATTGCTTTACTGGCATCGGTGCTGAGATGCATTACGATCTCCGGGTCTCGATCCCATTCAATTCTGTAGGTGCGGAAACTACCCATTTCTAACGCAGGAGTTGAAATCCAAAAGGCCAGTCGTTGTGGGGGTGCGCGGCAGAGATCCCGGGCTGCCTTTCTAACATCCTATGAATGCGTCTCTATTGGATTTCTCCCAACAGCCCAGTGTGTGACCGAAGGAGCGCGAACCACACGCACGCGCCGATGCGGAACAACGGAATCCTGCCGGACCTCGCGTGCTCGGAGATCTTGATGCTCAGGACGCTTGGGCGATTATCGTGACTGCGACAGCGGTATGCATTGGTTGCCGCTGTTGCGACGCTGGACGCCGCCTAGGATAAGAAGCTGAGCGGAGTAGTAGGTGATCCAGATGAGCTGTTCATTCCCCAGAAAGGAACC
>JAIQFH010000087.1 GCA_020073385.1 Terriglobia bacterium
CTACGTGCGGTCCACTGATTCCACTCCGCAAGCGTCGTAGCGTCTTGGGCGCGGAGAAGTATTTTTCGAGCATGGGCTCTCCTTGTTGAGCATTGGCCATAAATGGCCGCATCAACCTAGCAAAGCCCCTGAATTTATGGGGAGTCGCATCCCGCCCAACCGGGTCCGACAAGCCCGCCCTGCGCAGATTCCGGCGCGCCACTCCCCATTAGAAAAAACTCCCCATAAGACACGTAATGGTGAGCTCACCATTACGTGCTGTGATCGGCACTGCCCAAAGTGTCAAGCCAACGCTCGCGACCGTTGGCTCCAAGCGCGTCGTAAGGAACTTCTCCCCACGCGCTATGTCCATGTTGTCTTCACCCTACCTCATGAACTGGCGCCGCTCGCCTTGCAGAACAAAAAAATCCTGTACGATCTGTTGCTGCAGACCGCTGCCGAAACCCTCCTCGAAGTCGCTCGCGATCCCCAACATCTTGGCGCCGAAATCGGCTTCTTCAGTGTGCTCCACACCTGGAATCAGAAACTCGAACATCACCCGCACGCCCATTGTGTGGTCCCCGCTGGCGGATTGTCGCTCGATCACTCTTGTTGGGTTCCATCGCATTCTCGCTTCTTTCTTCCCATTCCCGTGCTGCGACAGATTTTTCGCCGCAAGTTTGTCATCGCTCTGAAACGCAACTTCCGTCGGGGCAAGCTTGGCTTCCATGGCACTCTAAAGCCCCTCGCTCACCCCAAAGCCTTCTCCGCTTGGTTGCGAACCCTATACCGACACCACTGGCACGCCTACTCCAAACGCCCCTTCGGAGGAGCCGAACAAGCACTGCGCTATTTAGGCCGCTACACCCATCGCGTCGCCATCTCCAATCATCGACTCGTTTCTTTTGTCGATGACCAAGTTACCTTTCGCTGGCGCGACCGCGCTCATAACAATCAAGAAAAACTGCTGCCTCTATCCCTCGATGAGTTCCTGCGCCGCTTCCTCCTGCATGTCCTTCCCAAAGGCTTTGTCCGCATTCGCCACTTTGGCTTCCTTGCCAACCGGCGGCGCGCCACCGTCCTGCCGCTTTGCCTTCAACTACTCGGAGTTGTACAGCCATCGCAGACTGAACCAGAAACCTCTCCTGCCCGGGAACCAAGTCCACTTTGGCCCTGTCCCAAATGTGGCGGCCGCATGGTGGTCATCGAGAGACTTACGGCTGCCCAGATCCAACTCCGTTCTCCGCCCTCTCTCGCCGGAGCCGCCGCATGAAACCAATTTCCCAAAACCGCAAACCTCGATCCGTCTTTCGGCTCGATCCCCCTTCGTGCGCCTTCCGCCGAAAAAAGTTCTCGTCCTTGACCCAGAATCTGTTCCAACCGCGATCATCTTCTACTTCAATCACCCGCTGCCAGCCAGACCGCTCCTCTCCTCCCACCAAGCACACCGCTCCATCGCCTACCTCATGCCGCCCAGCGACCTTATTGAAAACCTATAGCCATCGGCACCCGACCCCACCGTAGGGCGGCTTCCTTCAAGTCGTTGTATCAAAAGCGACCGCCGCAGATTCTGATGAGGCTACCAATCTCTCCTCTGCGGTCGCTTCTGATACAACACTAGGACTTCTGGCCGCGAGGCCGACTTCAGGCTAAGAATCGTCTAGCTCAATCCGCTTTCGCGTGATCAGGGGTATGTTGGGCTCTTCGAAGTTGCGAGGATCTGGGTAGCGTTCGGGTCGGCCGCCTTGAACGCTCTGCTCGCTGTGCGCTAAGGTTCGCTGGCATCTCCTCGGGCACATCGCTGTCACGATGCGTGTGCGCATGCAGAAATCACTCTTGGGATATTAAGAAATACGCATCATCAAAAGCAGCCAGTTCGAAATTGGGGACAGGGTTACCAGACTCTCCCGCTGCGTCACTGCGACGGACCAACACGCGCTCGCCGCCCTTCCACCGGAATTCCGCCATTTGCCCCGCCGCTGTTGGGTTATAGACGTGAACCAGCCAACTGTTCGCAGTGGCCCCTGGCTTAACGGAAGAGACCAGAATTTTCGTTGAAGAGAACTCCATCAGTGGATGATGCAACGGCCGGGGCGAGCCCGATACGCTAACGATCAGCGGCTGTCTCCTCTCGGTGCCGAATTTCGCGGCCTCCGTTGCATCGAACGCTGCGTGCGACCGAATCGAATAGACAAACGTGACCGGTCCTTCCTGATCAGCCTTGTAATTTGTATGCCAGTAATTGTTCATGACATAGGAGTAGATCGAGGATGACGTTTTGATCGACTTTATCCAGGGCTGCTCGGCCGTTATCTCGCCGATTTCCACCAGCGGCGCGTTCGGTGTTGCCCACGTTACACCGTACTCCCGGTTCGAAATGTCCACCCAACTCTGTACCGAGAAGAAGTTCTTGCAAGCGCCGGCTAACTGATCGCTTTCCGGACGAACCACTCCATCGGCCACGTCGTAGCGCAACTGCCCTTCAGCTACGGAGAACGGAAAAGCGATATGCACCCCCTCTTTCTTGCGTACGGCGAGCTTGTCAATATTCGCGATCACGTCCACGCGGTCGATTCCTTCGACCAGTCGGATCTCGCTGGAATAGTGCTTCGTGCCGGGCGCATCGCCCTCCACGAGAAGAGAGACCACCAGGTCTCCCTGTTCCTTTGCTCTCACATGCACGTTCGAGATCCCCTGTGCTTTTCGTGAATCAGTGCCAGGCACATAGAGATACTCATCCAACCCGCCGCGTGCTGCATCTACCAACTCAACCCCATTCTTCTTCCACTTCAGACTTGCGATCGCCCCCGTTTGCGGGCTGATCGACAGTGAAAGGAAATCATTGTCCAGCGCATTCCCTGTGACCTTTGCGGAATCATGCTTGTCGGCGCTCCCAGGGGTTACTACAAGTTCCTCAGACGAAAACGGCGGAATGTTATCGACCAACACTGCCAGTTCTCCCGTGGACAGGCGTTGCGACCGAAGCGGCTTGCCGTTGGATTCAATCACCCGATCTCCTGCCGAACTCTCCTCCGACGAGAGAAACACCACGTCAGTCCGCGGCCAGGAGTTTGTGTTATAGACCTGGATTGCCTTATGCGACAGGTCCTTTTTCGACGGAGCGTGCAACACTTTTTCCAATTGTTCGCGCGATTGCCTGTCTGCATTCAGCGCAAACTCACGCTTCGTCTCCCACTGTTGTTTCACAAAAGGTAAGTCCGGCTCTTCCGTGCTGTTGTGTGCTCCCCACGTGTGCTCGTCGAAGAAGGCCACATTGCGCCATGCGGCCTCGTATTCCGACGCCGGATACGCGATTGGTGCCAGCATCGACCACAAAGTCTCTCCCTGAATCAGGCGATCGGCGGTCGCGCGGTTGAGCGCAGCCTCGTACGCTGTAGAGACCGCCCCGTCCTCCCAATAAGGAGTAAAGTCACCTTGCACGACGGGGAGAGTCGCGCCGTAGCGCTTCTCGAATTCCCGGAACATCTGCTCGTGCGTCGCAATGATCAGCCGCGGCGTCACGTATCGCTCATTCCAATGCTGGACAAAATCGGCTAGGGTTGGATCCGGCCCGCCATTGTCGCCAAGCGTGTAAGGAAGCTGCACCATATCGTACGGATACGATGATTCATCCAGCGTTCGAATCAGCTTCATGATCTTTTCGTCCCCGAGTTGGCTGAGTAAACCTTCATGAAAACTGGAATAACTTGCACCGGCCATCCAGGTCAGTACCCTTTCCTTGCCTGATTGCGACGCCCAGTAGAACGGTTTGTCGCCCCACGCCTGTAAGGTATATCCGATGCGATCGCCCGAGTTCGGCGCCGTGGCGAAATATTTCACGCCGCTCCGTGCCATGGCAGAAACGAGCCCCCAACTGAAACCGGGAACATCCGAAGTCGCCGCCGTCGTCATCGGGAGCTGATACTCGCTTCGCAGGCGTCGCGCGAAGTCGAAGAAATGCGGCATCTCATCCGCATTGGCGAGGCCGGTCAGCATGTTGGCGTAAAGTGCACTGAGCCCGATGCTTCCTTCTCGTATATCGGCGAACACTTCTTGCCGTTGTGCAGGAGAAGCCTGCTTGAGGTAACTCTCCAGTGCCCAGATCGTCTCCATATTCCACTTGTACCTGGCATCCTGCGGGTAATCCGCCGTCTTACGGATGAACTGCATCGCCTGCTCCAGGTTCTTCCACTGCTTCCGTTCGACGTCGGCCTGCAGATCTGTGTATCCGATGTCGTTGTGCGAATAGCATAGGAGATAGATCTTCTTTGTCTTGACGGGCACGACCTCAACGTTGTCAGTTTGCACAAGCTGCCCGTTGAGCTTGAATCGGATCGTGACAGTTTCCGGAGACTCTGCTTTGGGAACGGCGATCTGCCAGACATTCGCTCCAATCTTTAACGGCGTATCGGCAATATCTTGTGTAGGTGTGCGAACGCTCAGAGTTCTGCCTGCAATCAGATTGTCCAGACTCAGCCGCAGCGATTGCATCTCGCGACCGGTGTCTCTGACCAGCGCGGGCTCAGCTCGTACTTTCGGTGCGAAGTTGAAGGCATGTTGAAAAGTCATGTACCAATCAGGGCTTCCCGAACTGTCTCCTCTCACTTCGAACAGGAGCGCCTTTCCGGGTGGGAAGTCCCTTGCAGGAGCCTTGAGGACCATGTATCCGAACAGATCGCCCGCCTTGTCTGTCATCGTGGCGTTGAACGTCAGTAAAGAGCCGTCCTTACCTGTAATTTTCCAGTTCTTCGCCGCGTCACCCCTCGCATTTCTGAAGGTGAACCACCGCTGGCCGTTGATCAGGAAGTCGAAATTGTGGATCTCCACTTCTCCCGGAAAGCCACCACATTCAATCCCTGCCAGCCAGATGAACTGGGTAAAGTCGCTAGGCACGTCCGGCATGCGATCGCTTTCCCAGGAGATTGAGGGGGCGACGTCCTGCCCTCTTACCAGCAACGCCGAATCCGCATCCGGGTCCGGTGAATGGTAATGAATCGTTTCTCCATCGACAGATGAGTGGTATCCGTTGACGTAACGGTCAGCCCCGGCGGAAGGCGGCGACAAAGCGTCTTTCACTTCAATGACAATCGCTTTCCCAGTTTGTTGGCCAACCGCGCAGCGGAAGGCGACTGGGGCGAAACAGGCCAACACAACAAGTCCGGAGAGCTTCATTGGAATCCCTTATCACAGCGATTTACTACGAAGCAAGAGCAGGAACGTACAGCCCAGACTTCTCGATGAGCAGAACACTGTTTATAAACGGGCTTGGAGGAGATCAATGGCGATCTCCTCGAAGCCGACTTATGACCCGGTTGGCTTTCTGCCGCACTGTTTCGAAGAGTTTCAGCACGGTTTTCCAGTCGCTGGTGCTAGGCCCATAATCGTTAAACCGCCGCTTATGCCGACCTCTCGTGAGAACATCCGGCGCGGCGGCCGCTTCCGCGGTGACCTTGGCGAAGTCGCGGCGATTTACGTCCGAGCCGACATGGACGCTCCTATTGCCGCTGGTAGCAGCCGATGTCTATCTTCCCAGATTTGACTCGCGCTGAGCCTTCAAGATCGAGTTCTCCCATCGAAACTTTGTCAGCTGTGCCGGCAGCGAGGGCGGGAGAATCGGATTGTAGATGGAAGTCATTCTTGGCCGGATCAACGAAATGCGGATCCGAAAAATGGGAATGACGGTCATTCCCGGTGGCCTCAACATATTTGTCGAATCCCGTCACGGTGTTGGAAGCCCCTGCCCATGTGCTCGCCTGTGCCCCGGCCGCACAGTAGTAAAGGTTGTGGTCGATGATTGCAGGCGGCCTGTTTTTGTCGAGCTGAGATTTATTCAGCATCATAAGGCAGCGAGGTCCTGCATACACGATATTGTTCTCGAAAACATTGTCCGCCATGTTCCACTGCATTTGGAATTCGCCGGAGCCCGTTGCCGACCTGTCATTTTCATAAAGAGTGTTGTTGACCACGATGCAATGATCGGTGTGTCCGGGTCGGGCGCATAGCCTCCGATGGAAACACCCGCGGTATGGCTGTGATAGATCAGATTATTCCGCGCAGTGATGTAACTGGTGGCGCGATCCCTGTGCTCGCTTGCCAGTTCCTTTCCAAAGTCCACGTCATGCATAACGTTCTGTTCGATCAGGATTCTGGTGCCACCATCGACGTAGATGCCATCCGAAGATTCATCGTTGCGATATGCCGAATTGCCACGCGACGTGATGTTGTACACCAAATTATTGCTCACCACTCCATCGCGGGCCTGGTCGACCGCAGGGTCGGGAGCCGTGTGCTCAAAAGCCGATGACATCGATTCCGATGTTGTTGTTATCGTGGACGACGTTGTGCGTCATGCGAAAGTCCGTGACGTTCCCGTTCACAACCAGCGACTCGCTCGAACCTGTCTTGAGGTGATGGACCTCATTGCCGTCAATGACCAGATCGGTGATCGGAGTCTTGGCATCGGTACCATATACGGCGATGCCAAATCCGTTGCCACCGCTTCCAGGAGCATCGCGGCCCGGAAAAGTCTGCTGAATGTGATGGACGTTGTTCTTCAGAAGCTTATGTGCGAGCCAGCCCCCATAACGCTTATCCCTAACGGTGCAAGCCGATGTTCGGCAGTATGAAAGTTCCGGATTTCGAAACCCTCGATCCTTACGTAACTCTGATTGTGGATGGTAAGGACGGCCTGCCGTCCTGAGGGAGTGAAGTGCTCTGCGTCCAGAATCGCCGTTTCGCCTGGATAGCTTCTGAATGTGATAAAGCCATCACTCGCGTTGCCGGATGCACTGATGCTCACGAGTTCCTCGTAGATCCCACCGCGCGCGTTGACAGTGCTGCCTGCGCGAGCAGTGTCCGCAGCGTGTTGAACGGTGCGCCACGGCGCGGCTTCGCTACCGGGATTTGAATCGCTCCCTGCGATGGACACGTAAAACAAGGAATTCATTTGGCCGAAAGCTTGGCCGGCGCATGATAGCAACAAAAAAAGATTGAATATTTCATACTCCCCCTCTCATGAAAGCGCTCGATTGGGTCAGGCCTCGGATCCGTCCACGTCCGGCCGCCAGCCCTTCGTGGTCTACACCAATGGCTGCTCAGGCTTGTAATTGTGGCGCAGCGTCAATGAGCCATCGGAGTTGACCTTCTGGCGGCACGCCCAACGGACCGGATAACGCACGCCTTTAACCTCGAGTTCGCCTTTCAGCCGTAGCCCCTCCCATTGCGCGCCTGCGGGCAGCATTAGCATGACTTGATGAACACCGGTCGGCTTCGGGTACCCGGCGTCAACGCAGCCGGAAACATTGATCTTATGATCCTCGCTGAACACACTCAGTCGAAGCACGCCAGGGACAGAAGCGATGCCGTCGTTCGTAAGTCCGATCACCAAGCCGCCGACTCCATCCCGCGTGAATGTCCAGATGAACGAGGGGCGAACGCGGTAGCCGATCTGGCGAGCGATCTCGTCGATTGGCTCAGGGAACTTGTCGTAGTAGCTGAGAATGTTGGCAGCGGACTGGTTGTGCCAACTCCAGAGCGAGAGATAGTTGACACCGACGTCTGCTGCGTGGGAGACGATTTGTTCGTTGTAAGTAATTCCGTCTTCGTCAATCTGCAGTTCCTTCGGGTCGCCGGTGGTGAAACCAACCTCACAGATCGCAGCGGCCCAGGGCGGACGGTAGCTGAGCGCCTCGATCTGAGTGTTCTCAATGAAGATCGTGTCGGTACGCAGCCAATTACCTGTACGCATGGTCCGATCGACGAGGTCGGAGTTGCCGACGTTGCTAAAGTCGGGCTGCGTGTTCGTGGCTAGCGGGACTTTCGTCCAGTGTTCGAGTTGCATTTCGAACATGGCCGACCAAGTCCGTTCAGCAACCAATCGGCTGGGAAAAGGATTGCCCTCGAAGGGCCATGTGTGCCCTTCGCCCCAAAAGCCGTACATCATCGTGTCCACGAACTCGACTTGCGGATGACCGTTGAGTTCGTCGGCCAGCAACCCGTTCAATTCGCGAAATGCAGCTTGATACGCTGGGTGATCGTATTGCGGCACCCGGTTATCTTTTCGGTAGCGCATTTCCGCAGGATTGCCCTTCCACTCGCCTTTGAGCTTCACGTAGGGGACTTTGTTGAGGAGAAAATCCGGCATCCCTGGATCGGGAAAATCTGGATTCTCCAGCATGACACGGAAACCGATGCGCTTGTTGTAGCGGCGTGCCAGATCGAAGGTGATCTTCCACGACTCGGGGAAGTCGAGCCGCCCAGGTTGTTTTTGGACATCACGCCAGTTGGGGCGGATGTAGATCTTCTGAGCGAAGGGTAGCTTGATCAGGTCTTCGAGTGTGCGTTCCAGAGTTTGATTAGGAATGTGGAGTGGACCGGTGTCATCGGACACATAGACGATGAGACCCATGCCATAGTTGCTGACGATGTTCTTGGAGGGCGAAGTGATCATCGCGACATCGCTGTCGGGAACCACAGCAGCGGGCCCATACTGCGGGAACGGTCCTTGATAGAGCAGGTCGGGAATGGGAGGTCCTGACCCCCAATCGTATTTGTCCCAGTTGTGTTCAGGGATGTAGGCCTTGGCGGCCGCGTTATACAAGCCAACCGAGAGTCCTGCGGCGGTGGCGGACTTCAAGAACATGCGTCGGTGCATGAGTGCTCCTAAAACGGCGCAACCACCTTGTCTCGCCTTTGCGGCGTACCCCTACTGCGGGGTTGCTTCCAGCAGAAGATGTTTGGAAAAGTCGGCCGAAAGGTGTGCGACCGGACCTCGAACAATTCCGAAGTCTTTCCCATCGACGTAGTCAACGACGTGATACGCGCGATCGTTCAAGCCGCGCAACTCCAGGGTGCCTTTCCAGTTTCCGGCGAAGAACGCGTAGTACATCTTCGTATCCTTGCGGATGACGTGGGCCTCAGGCCGATCAAAGCCAATATCGTAGAGCGTTCCAAGATATTGGCCGCGGGAAAGCCCCTTCTCCTTATAAAGCTCCAGCCACTTTTGGAAGCTCTCCGCATGTTCCGGCGTTAGATCGAAACGGCCATGTTTCTCGACGAGAGAAGGCAGCACGAATTGCGTGCCCACCACTCCTCCAATACCAAGAGTCGATGCGAAATCATCGTGATTGTCGCTCAACTCCACGTGATCCCCAAAGTAAGGAACATCGTCCCCCATGAGACCCTTGATGGTCTTGCCTTTGGTGCGTACCTGGAAAGAACCTCTCGGGTCAGAAGCCACTGACATATTGAAATGCGGCATAGTGAAAAAAGAATACGCAGTTCCGCAGGGGCAGAATTCCACCAGCGATCCGGGCTTGGCTTTTTGTGCGGCATCGTAGATTTCACGGAAAAAATCGGGCAAAGCTTCAACTGAGTCCTCGGGGCGCTTGTGGTGGTGGGCAGGGTTGTAACAGGCAGGAACGCCGTTCATGTGCTGGCCATCGAGTTTGAGACCGTCAAATCCCCAGTCGACAAGGATCTTGCGTACCAATTCTTTGTGATACTCCACAACTCGCGAGTTGGCAGGGCAGAGATAGTAGGAATTCCACCATGAAATCTTGCGTCGCGAACCGTCTTGATTTTCCAACGCCAGATCAGGCTCATCAGTGAGCAACTTGGAATCCGGAACCGCGCTCAGCGGCGACCACCAGAGCTGCGCTTTGAAGCCCTCCTGGTGAATCCGTTCCACCATCGCTTTGATGTCGGCATCGCCATGGGGAAACTTCTTTGGATCGAGCTGCCAATCGCCATAATTGTTTTGCCAACCATCGTCCAGCGTGACCCAGGTGAATCCCATGCGCTTAACCGTCGGCAGCGTGTCATAGACCTGCTGCGGCTTGAAGTCGCGTCCATATCCCCAGGCACACCAGATCGCTCCGAAAGCGCTTTCCGGAGCCTTGGCCATCTGGAACCCTTGTTTCAACATGAACCGACGGTATGTAAGCAGCGTCTGGAAGTAGTCTCCGTTATGCACGGTAACGAACGTGCGAAAGGTGTGAAAGCTTCCGCCGGACGCCAGGGACTGCTCGTGAAGATACTGCACGCTGACCTGGGCCTGCCTTGCATTGGGCATGGAGACTGGCAGGGAAATCAGACGCGGTCGCGGTTCGACGTGGCCCACTCCGATGCCTGCATCTCTCCGCCATACGTCAACAATCGGCGTGCCGCCGCCATAATCGCTCGCGTTCATGCCGAGATAGTTCTTCTGCGAGAAGCCTGCGT
Organism: Terriglobia bacterium; assembly: GCA_020073385.1. Taxonomy (GTDB): domain Bacteria; phylum Acidobacteriota; class Terriglobia; order Terriglobales; family Acidobacteriaceae; genus Sulfotelmatobacter. The sequence continues at coordinate 10,201 of JAIQFH010000087.1, forward strand.
GCAGTGGGACGATCCAGTCCGGACGACGCTCGTAAGAGCCGCTCTGAAATGACCAGAAAGGCACATCCGCCGGGCTGCGCTGCGCATCGATCGTATATTTGTTGTTGGTCCACTCCAGAATCTTCAGTTGTGACTTGCCAGTATTCGTGTAGCTGACATCGAAGACCGCAAGATTGGGGAATTCATCGTAGATAGTGACGGAGAGATTCTTCCTCACTACGCCGGACGTACCCGTAACTGTGAGTTTCTCTCCCGCGCCATAAGCGTCGGTAACGCGCTCCCGCGTCTGCGAGTTCAAAGCAAAGTCGTACCAGGAGCGTTCAGTGTCTTTGAGAGTTTCGGAAGCGGAAAACGCGCCCAGTGGAATATCCTTCTCTCCAAGTCGTGCAATCACGCGGCTGCGCATGTTTTTGTCAAACTCGATCCGCAGACTGGGACTTTGGATTTGAGCCACGGACGCATGACGCCCTAGGGATTGATCAGGCCGCGCTGAAGACTGGCCCACCGCCGATAGTGCCGTGAAGATGAGCAACGAAGAGAACGCTTTGGTCATGGTTCCACCGTCAAAAGCCATGATGGAGATTAGAACGCAGGGTCAGTGAACCATCCTCGTTGAGCTTCTGCCGACAAGCCCACTGCACTGGGTAACGCATACCTTTCACTTCGATCGCCGCTCTGAGTTTCAAACCTGCAAACTTTGTTCCTTTCGGCAGCACAAACTGTGCCTGCCGAAGCTTTCCGGGCAGGGGATAACCAGCATCCAGGCATCCGCCTGTCAGAATTTTGCCGTCTTCGCTCTCTACGGTCACCCGAAGCAGACCCGGAACACCTGCGATGCCATCATTCGCAAAAGCAACAATAAGTCCCAGGTAGCCGCCGTCATCATAACTCCAAATCATCGACGGCCTGACGCGATAGCCAATTCGACGATTGATCTGGTCGAACGCCTTAGGAAATGCCTCGTAATAGCTCAGCAGATTCTTCGCGCTGATCGCGTGAAAGTTCCAAAGCGACCAGTAGTTCGCCCCCACATCGATTACGTGAGCAATCATGTTTTCCGCCGGCGATAGACCTTCCTCCAGCGGGAACGAGTCCGGACTCTTCGCAGGGATCCCTTGCTCGAGCGCCGCGGCGACCCACGGCGGACGATTACTGAGAGTTTCGATTTGCTCGTTCTCAATAAAGATGGTGTCGCTACGAATCCAGTTATAACTGCGAATTGTACGGTCGAGGACTTCGGAATTGCCGACGCGGCTGTAATCGGGTTGGGTGTTGGTCATCAGCGGAGTCTTGGTAAAGTGCTCCTGCTGAACCTCGAACATTTTGACCCAGGTCCTCTCCGCGGCTTGGTAGTCGGGAAACGGAGTGTTGACGAAGGGCCAAGTGTGCCCTTCGCCCCAGAAGCCATATAAAAAGGTATCCACAAACTCGACGATCGGATTGCCATTGAATTCCGCCGCTAGAAGGCCGACCAGTTCACCGAATGCTTGCTGAAAGAAGGGGTTATCGAAACGGGGCTGATACCGCGAATATTGATTCTCTATAAACCGCGCAGCCGCCTTCTTTTCTTTCTCATCAGGAATAAGATCAACGGTCGGTACTTTGTCGAGAACGAAATCCGGGAGCGCCGGCTGGTGCTTGTAGTCGGGAGCGCTCATCTGAATGCGAAGTCCAACCCGCTTATTGCTTTTCTTGGCAAGATCGAAAATGAGCTTCACGTAATCAGGCAACTCGAGTCGACCAGGTCGCGGCTGGACCTCGCGCCAAGTCGGCCGTATGTAAAGCTGCTGCCCCAAGGGAAAGCGAACCAAGTCTTCGATGGCCTGGGGAATGTTGTCCGACTTAATTTCGTCTGTGCCACTGTCGGCCGTGATGTATGTGATCAGTCCCTTGCCATAGTTCGGCACGACTTCTTCTGAAGGAGTAGTAGTCATCACCACATCATCCGTTGGGATCAGCGCCTCAGGGGCGTACTGCGGAAAAGGCCCCTGATTGAGCCGGTCGGCGACCGTAGGGCCAGAACCAAAGTCGTATTTATCCCAGTTGTGCGCAAGAACAAACCCGTGAGCTTTGGTTGCTCCAAGTTCAGCAGCTGCCGCTAACGCGACACTGCGCTTCAGAAAGTCTCTTCGCTGCATCGAAGTTATGTCCTTTCCGTGCCATCCGGGTCCGCCGCACACCCGATGCTGGCTGCAAACACTTTCGACATGTTCCCCTTTATATCGTTCTATTTCGTTTTGTCCAGTGTCAAGAAAGAGATTTTTATCAACTGAGAACATCAGAGGTCGAAAAAATCAGTGATTCAGCGCGAGCGAAGCCGCTGGAGTTCCGACAGTCGCGTTAACGGCGTCCTAAACGTCGACCGAACTCGTCGTGAAAAGGGCTGACGTGCTGAGATTCCAGAGGGGGGAAGAGCCTCAGTAGAGAACGGACGCAAAGTTCCATTTCTTACTCTTCGGGTTTTAGGGTGCGGCTTATTGTCCCCTTGGGGAGAAGGCCCCGGGCCCAAGACGTGCCCTCAGTGCTGCTTCATTGCCCCGCCTTCTTAGTGCGCTTGGCCCTCCCGCGGTATATACTCGATGCACTTTTGCCCTTTGCGGAGCATTTTGGGCTCTTCTGTCTGGACCCGGCCAAGCAAATCATGCAAGAACGGAATCCGCCATTTGAACCTCAAGATCGAGAGAACGCCGCCAATTCGCCTGGTATCAGTGTTCCCGCCAAAGGGGACAGTGCTGGATCCAACCCTCCGCATGATCCTGACGCAACCCTGATCGATTTTCCGAAGTCGTATGCGGATCCGGATGCCACGATAGTAGACGGCAATGCATCGTATGTCAGAACGGGCCCGCCGGTTCGTGCCACCAGTCCCGGACCCGTAGGGACTGAGACCAGTGCACCCGCGCTACAGACTGGCTACGTGCTGGGTGGTCGCTACGAGATTCTCCAGTTGCTTGGCGAAGGCGGAATGGGCGCGGTGTACAAGGCCATGGATCGCGAGTTGAATCGTCCGGTCGCGCTCAAGTTAATTCGTCCGCAACTGACCGCCAATCCCTCGATCCTGGCGCGATTCAAGCAGGAACTCCTGCTGGCTCATCAGGTCACGCACAGGAACGTTATCCGCATCTACGATCTGGGCGACGCCGACGGCGTGAAGTTCATGACCATGGAGTTTGTCGAAGGTGTGGACCTGCGGGCGCTGATTCAGGAAAAGAAGAAATTTCCGCCCGAGGAAGCAGTGCAGATCACGGAACAGATCTGCCGCGCTCTGGAAGCAACGCACAACGTGGGTGTAATCCACCGCGATCTGAAACCGCAGAACATTATGCGCGATCAGACGGGGCGGATCCTGTTGATGGATTTTGGCCTGGCTCGCACCGTCGAAGGCGATGGAATGACCCAGACCGGTGCATTGGTCGGGACGATGGAATACATGTCGCCCGAGCAGGCACTGGCGAAGGATCTGGACCAGCGCTCCGATCTGTTCACGTTGGGGCTGATCCTCTACGAACTGCTGACGGGTAAGGCTGCGTACGGAGCGGAAAGCGCTGTCGCCAGCTTGATCAAGCGCACGCAGGAACGGGCCATCCCGGTTTCCGACCATGATGGGACGATTCCGCGTCCGCTCAGCAACATCGTCAGTAAATGCCTGGAGCGCGATCCCAAATTGCGCTACCAGAATGCGGCCGAGTTGTTGCGCGAGCTGGATGCCTACTCGGGTAAAGGTGCGGCGGCGAACTTGCAGTTCCAGCCGGCGGTCGAGCCGTGGGGGCGCACGATTCCATGGCCTCTGGTGACTGGGATCGTCACGGTGCTGGCGCTCGCGATTGTGGGATATGTGTTCCGAGGGCCGCTTTTTTCATCATCGGCCAAGAAGGCGGCTACGGAGCAGGCGCTGTCGCTGGCCGTGATTCCATTTCAAAACGAGTCTGGGGACCAGTCCTGGGATTGGCTGGGGCCGAGTCTCGCCGATATGTTGAGCACGGATGTCGGACAGTCCGCGCACCTGCGCGCCGTATCCTCCGATCGCGTACAGCAGGTCTTTCATGATCTGCGCATTGCTCCCAACTCGATCGTCGACTCGTCGACCCTGGGCCGGGTTGCCGAATTCACCAATGCCGACACTCTGGTTTGGGGGCAATACACCAAACTGGGCGACCAGATCCGCATCGACGCAACGATTCAGGATCGTAAGCACAATCGCACCATCCCGGTGAAGGCGGAGGCGGCTAATCAGCAGGACCTGTCGGCTGCGGTGGACCGGCTAGCAGCCATGATCCGCCAGAACCTTGCGCTGTCGCCCGATCTGGTGAAGGAGCTGCAGGCGCAATCCTTCAAGCCGACTTCGACTTCGGTGGACGCCTTGCGCGATTACAACCAGGGGCTGCAGCTGTTGCGCCAGGGAAATAATCTCGAAGCGAAGAAACGGTTTGAAGCTGCGACGAAAGAAGACCCCCAGTTTGCCGTCGCGTATTCGCGGCTGGGCGAAGCGTTGTCTGATTTGGGATATGACGCGGACGCGGAGCAGGCATCGCGGCATGCCGTCGACTTGAGCCAGAACCTGCCCTTGGCGCAGAGATATTTTATTGAAGCGAGTCTGGCGCGCATCACCAAGGACAACCAGCAGGCTCTCAGCGCCTACGAGAATCTGGCGAAGAGCTTTCCCGATAATATCGATGTGCAGTTCGCACTCGGAAGCCTCTATGAAGATGCCGGCGACCTGGACAAGGCGCGTGCCAACTATGCGAACGTATTGAAAGCGGACGGGAAGAACGTGGACGCTCTGCTGGCGATGGGGCGCGTAGAGATCAAATCCGGTAATCCGCAGAAGGGCCTCGATCCGCTCGATCAGGCCCGGCACATCGCGATTGATCTGGATATCCAGGAGCAGCAGGCGCTCATCTTGCAGGCCACAGGCATTGCGTACAAATTGATGAGCAAACCGGCCGAGGCCCTGCGCAACTATGAGGACTCGATGGCCATCAACCAGCGCCTGGGGCAGAAGCGCGGCGTGGCCGCGAGCCTGGAAGAGATCGCGGAGGTGCAACTCTCGCTGGGAAAGCCTGACGATGCCCTGAAGTCTTATAACGACGCCCTGAAGATCCGGCAACAGATTGGCGCCAAGAAAGAGGCGGGTGACACGCTGAACGACCTGGGCGATTTCTACCTCGAACGCGGCCAGCCCGACAAAGCGCTGCAGATGTTTAAGGAATCGTTGCAGATTCAGCGCGACGCCGGCGACCAGGCGAACCAGGCGTTGTGCCTAAGCAACATCGGCACAGCCTATCTCCAGAAGAGCGAGAACGCGGATGCGCTCACTTACTTGCAGCAGGCTCTCCAGATCCGGGAGAAGTTAAACGTCCCGGGCGACATCGCGCAAACTCTGCAGAATCTGGGTGGGGCCTACGCCAACCTTGGACAGTATGACCAGGCCATGACCTCTTATATGCGGGGACTTGACCTGTACCGCAAATCCGACAACAAGCAAGGCGTCGCGGTGATGTCGAACAGCGTGGGTCAGGTCTTTGAAGAGCAAGGGCGTCTCGGCCCGGCAGTGGGTGCATTGCAAGACGCGGTGCAGGCGTTCCGCGATGCCGGCGACCGAAGCGGCACCATGGCGCAGGCATTGACGGATCTGGCCGGCGCGCTGGCCAGGGCGGGAAGGGGACAAGAGTCCGCCAAACTACTCGAAGAAGCGCAGGGTCTTGCCCGAGGCTTTAAGAATGACGCCATCACGACATCTCTGTTGAATGCGGAAGGCGATGCCCGCTTCTATGAAGGCGATCTGAAGTCGGCGAAAGACTCTTATCAGCAAGCCCAGCGTCTGGCATCGCACGCCACTGACAAGAACGGGTTGCTGACGTCAAGGCTGAATCTGGCCATGGTGGCGGTCAGCGAAGGGCATTCGCAGACATCGGCCGGAGACTTGCGAGTGCTCGCGCAGCAGGCTGATACCCTGGGCGAGAAGTACGCCTCGGTGGTTTGTTCCACTTTGTTAGCCGAGGCTTTGATCCAAAACAGAGATTATCCGCATGCTCGCCAGGAGCTGCAACGCAATTTAAGCAAGAGCGAAAAGCTGGGACTGCGTTTGCAAAACGCGAGGATTCATTACCTGCTGGGAAGCGAACTCCGCCTCTCGGGGAGCGCATCAGAGGCAACTCTCCAGTACCGTCAGGCGCTGCGTCTGCTGGACGAAATCCGCAAAGAGCCGGGCGCGGAGCACGTCGTCGAACGCTATGATCTTAAGCCTATCTACGCCGAAGCCACCAAGTTCGCAGAATAGCCCGCCTTCTGGTTTCGGAGTAGCCATCCCTGATGCAGAAATGAAAGAAGGGCGAGATCCGAAGATCCCGCCCTCTAAGTGTGCGGCGAAACGAGTTATCCTAGTGCCCCTTCTTACCCACTACTCCCGTCATAGGCACGTTCTGCGGACTGCCGGCAGCACTATCGGTCAGCGTCAGGTTCGCCGTCCGCGTCCCGGAATCGTCAGAATTGAAGCTGACCGTGATCGTGCAGCTTTTGCCTGCGGCCAGGGATGAGCCGCAATAGCTCGTGGCCGAGAAGTCGTCCCTGTCGCTCGCGTTCGTGACTGCGATACTCCTGAAGGTCACGGTTGCCGTGCCAGGATTGGAAACGGTTACCGTTTGTGTGGCGGTCTTCCCGGACGACACGGTCCCGAAGTTCACGCTGCTCGGCGAAATACTGAGCAAGGGCTGCGTGACCACCAGTGTTACCTGCGCGGTCGCCGATGTGTAGTCCCCCGCATCCGTCGGCGTGAAGGTGGCCGACAGCGTCTGATTGCCAGGGGCCAGAATCGTTCCCGCAGGCGGTGCATACACGAACGTTCCGGGCACGTTCGCGGTTGCGTTGAGTTGGGTCGAACTCAGCGCCGTCCCGTAGGTAATCGCAGTTGGCGCCGCCCACGTGATCGTCGGTGTCGCCGGCCCGACCGCATAGTTCAGCAGGCTCGAGCTTGAATTGCCCACCAGGTCTTGCGAATAAGTGGTGAACGTATGAGGTCCGACCGAACCGGTATCCACGGGGCTGGTAATTGTGACCGAGGGAGTCGGTGGAATCTGGGTGGACTGTTGTGTCGGAGCGCACAACACGACGCCAGAGCCGCCGTCGGCACAGGTGTATGTAGCGGTCACCGACTGGCCGAAAACCGGATTCGATACGGACAAACTAGGCCCGCTAATCGTTGGTGCTTTCTTATCGACCTCGAACGGGCCGAATGGGCCCTGAGTCGTGGAGTTTCCGGCGATGTCGAAAATCGTCACGCTTGCGATCGAGGCACTGGCCGTTTCCGTTCCGGCGGGAACATTGGTCGAAAGCGTGAAACTCGACTGGCTCGAGTTGGCGAGGCCAGAACCGTTGTCACTTGCCGTGCAATTGTAAAGGACGTCGGCAGCCTGCCATCCACTGGGCGGCGGGTTTGGGCCGACGCAATTCGCCGTTGGCGTAGTCTTGTCCACCTGGATCGTGATCGTCGGTGTACCAGTGCTCACCGTATTCGCACTACTGTCGTTGGTGATGAGGCTCTCGACGGTCCCGGAGCTGTCGGTCGCGAAGAACGTGACCACAGTCGTCCCCTCAACCGTTCCGGGAATCGTGATCGTTCCACTGCTCCCCGGTAGTGTTCCCGTCGCCGGGCTGGGAAGGTTCGCTCCGGTAGCGGTATACGTGATGTTGCTGACGGTTGGCAGCGAGGACGGCGGATTGTGATTGATGCTAGGCACCGTCTCGATACTGTTGAAATTCAGCGCGACGCTGCCATTGGTCCAACCGTTGGTGAGCGCGGGAGTCGTCGTGGGCGATGTGGTCGGCTGCACCACACCGAGGATTGGAATGAGAATGGAATTGAAGTTATTCGTTTTCCCGCCTGTGCTGACCGAATCACCGCTAATACTGCTGAAGATATTGACTAACCCTTTGCAGGTGTTATCTCCGGAGGCCCCGCAACTCAGCGCCGTGTCCTTGCCCATAATGTAGCCAGGAGCTATGACAGGCTTTTGCGAGGGATCAAGATTGTAGCTGTTGGTGACGATGATGAGAGCGTTCGTACCGGTGTTGGGGCAGTTCGCTCCGCTCGCGTTACCGTTCGTAGGCGTCGTGCATAGATCGGTGGTCGTCACGCAGTTGTAGTTGCCACTGCCCGTGTCCTGATGCTGGCAGGTGCTTCCTTGAAAAGGCGTGTTGTTCACCAGGTCAGAGAATTGCTGATCGGTAATCGGCTGAGACGTCCCCTGCATCACCACACCCTGGAACGAGTTCCCATTGAGTCCGCTCTGGGAGTAGTCCGTCACCGCTGTCAGGTTCGGTGTGTAGTTGAAGTTGGTTTGCGTGGTTTGCAGCGGCTGGTTAATCGTGATGGACGCCAACGGCAGGGAACTGAACGACCAGCTGATGATGTCGTTATTCTGGACGCTGGAGCCGGTCGCGGCTGTAAACCCAATATAGGCGCCACCATTGGTTGTCAGGTTGAGCTGGTTCGTAATGTCGACCGTTGCTTGCAGGATCAGCGTGCTGTCCAGGTATACCGACAAATTGTTGCAGGCGCTGGTGCAGGTCCCCGGTGGCAGATAGTTCACCGTGATGGTGTGCGTTTTCGCGTCGGACAGGGACATCCCCGCTGGCAGGCTTTGTAGCGCGAGTTTCGCCAGGTTCCCATCCGGGCAGGCGTAATTGTGATCCGCGCTGTTCGGCGTTAACGTCGTGGCGTTATTGGGCCCGCAGCTTTGCACCGCGATGTGGTTGCCGTCAGGGTCGCTGTAGTTGGAGTTCAGATGAGTATCGAGTTCGATGGCCAAGCTGTTCTTGATGGCGTTCCCCGGGCCGCTGGCAGTGGAAACATCGTTGTTGCCATACGAAATGTTCTGCCCGTTCCCGGTGTATCCGATCGCGCCTGTGCCGGCAGGATCATTCTGGATGACCAGCGCAAGACCGTCTGCGGGAAAGCTGCAGAAGAAGCACGAATTCGTGCTCGAGATCTGAAACTGGAAGGCGGTAGTGAACCCGGTAGAGAGGGGTTGCGTCAGGTAGTACCAGGCCGCTCCATGCTGGTTCAGATTTGCCGTCGTAAGCCGCAAAATGCCCCCGGTTACGATCGTGGGTCGCGACGGAGAACCGTCGGTCAAAATCTGACAGGTGGGCGGTGGCGTGGCGCTGTTCTTGCACACGTTGCTGGTGGTGAACCCGGCGACTGGAAACCCAAAGGTCTGGGCGGATGCTGACCGCGCCCCGAAAATGACAACAACGAGCAGTCCTACGGCTACAAAACCACCACGAATCGTGGGCTTCATCATCTTTACTCTCCATTTTTCTCGAACCCGCACTCACAAACGGACGGCGAACCTGGGCACACTCAGAGCCATCGCAAGCGCTCAACCGCATACACAAGAGAGGGTTTGGCCAGACTCGGGGGACCGGCTCTAAGGAAAAACCGCCGGTAAACTGCAGGCAATTCTCAGCCCCAGCCTCGGCAGAGTCAAGGAAAAACCGCTACACGAGAGTTGAACGACGCCAAATACCACTCTGTTTCACCCCCAAGTTTGGGAGTGAATGTGACCTCGGTCTCGTAGGTTGGTCACCGGGGTCTTCTCAGAGTGACTGGATCAGACTGTCAGGCACACCCATAACGAGACGATCTGTCTGGCCTGGCTACGGGTGGAAATCCGCGAGCTCTGCAGAGCTTCGCGTCGCGGTCGAGAAACGGGCTTGGAGGAGATCAATGGCGATCTCCTCGAAGCCGACTTGAACGAAGCCGCCCCGCGGGGCGGCTTCCTTCAAGTCGTTGTATCAAAAGCGACCGCCACAGATTCCGATGAGGCTACGAATTCGCATCTGCGGTCGCTTCTGATACAACACTAGGACTTCTGGCCAGTATGCCTGCTAGGCTAACGCTCGGCATCAGCGACGGCGCTACAGCGCCGTCCGCTGCATGCCTTTGTGGGCGGCATCGGTGGTGTTGGTCGGGACGAAAAACTCGTCGTGCGGCAGCACGATGCCGGGCAGTTCACGTCGAACGGCCACGCTTCCTCGCGCGGTACTTGAGAACCTCAACGCCGATCCATGCGCCGATGATTCCGCCTACGGGCCACCCGAACACCACCGCCGCACTCATTACGTCCTGGTACGTGCCGAAGACGCTGATCCAACCGACGAGCGCCACGAATGACACGCCGACGGCGCCGACCAACGCTTCGCGGCGCGGACCGGCAACGATGCCGGCGATCCCCCAGATCAGCCCGGCGATTACACCGCCGACAGCGGCGGCTGTGGACAGGTGCAAGTCCGAACCTACCATGCCGAGGCGCGGATCGTGGGCGTAGATGAAAATCTGCGCCACACCGGCCAAGAGCCCCCCGGTCAAGAAGGTCCACAGCCCGGTCAGCAGCCGAGGTCGTCGCGACGCCCAGTTCACAGTCCTCGGGCGTGAAGTGGCAGCTCCGCCGGGAGCCACGTAAGTCGGCGGGGGGCCGCCGCGGTCCTCAGGCGCGCGCGTGGGAAACGCCGCAAGCAGCCTGCGGAGCGCGGCGTCGTAGTCCGTTGTGAAGTCGGTGTAATGGAGCCGCCTGAGCCGGAAGGGCAGCTCACATGTCTCGACCACCACCGGCACGATCCGCTTGTTCGCTTCCAGCGCATAAGACACTTCGTCCATGACGGGGCGGGAATCGACCGCTCGGGGAGACAGGACTACCAGGAGGCTGTCGCAGCATTTGATGGCCTGTTCCACCGCTTGATCCCAAGGTTCGCCCGGTTTGATGTCCAGCTGGTCGAGCCATACTTCCACCGCGGCTGCGCGCAGGTCAGCGGCGAGCCTGAGGGCGAAGGGTGCGTCGGGGCGCGCGTAGCTGACGAAGGTCGCCATGCCAGCCTCAGTCTAGACGGCGGGTGGCGTCAGCGCGATGAATGCTTGCACGACCTGACGGTTCTGATGTCATACCCGTCCTCCAATAGATTACCGAAAGTATTCAGTGAGAAACCTGGGCTATATTGCCGCGTTATGCTTAGATCACGTGGCGCCAATTGCCTTTACGGATCTCGCCTTTCTTGGAATGCCTTGCGCGCAATCAATCCGAAGCCTTTGGACGTGGCTGACTTCTGCAAGGCATGTAACTTGATTTGGGCCTGCGCACCATGCTTCGTCTTGTTCGCAAGTTCAGCTAACGCAAGCTCGGTCTCAAACTCCAGGCCGGCAAATCCATAACGTTGTGCGTCGCGGTTTACGCTTGTTAACAACGGCTCTGCCGCTTCCGCGTGTTCAGACTTCATAAGGACGCGGGCTGAGACCAATTCGAACTGCAAACGGAGAAAGCGGTTCTGGCTCCCTTTTCCGAGCCGTTGAGCTGCTTCCATTTCTTTTTGAGCTTCGCCTTGCTTACCTTGTGCGAGCAACGCCTCGATCAATGCAATGCTGGCATTGAGTTCGTCGTCCGCCTGTTGCTCCTGATGAAATTGTTCTTGACTCGAACGTGCCGATTTCTCAGCGTCAGGACTGTGACCTTCTTCAATGGCAAGCTTTGCCAACGACACGCGGCTTTCAGCCGCGTACTGTTTTTCTCCAGCCTCACTTCTAAGTGCAAGAGCTTCTTCGTATCGTTTCCGAGCCAGGGTGAGATCACCCCGATCCAAGGCCACATCCCCCATTCCGCTTAACACATAGGCGGTTGCGTTTTTGTCTTCAATTTTCCGTGCAATAACTTCTGCCTGCTGGTACGCGGTCTGTGCTTTATCGAGTTCGCCATTCTGTCTCCACATATCTCCCAAGTTGTTAAAATTAAGGACCACGCCTTCCTTGTCATCGACAGCTTGATACTCCGGAATGGACTCCTCCAAAAGTTTCTTCGCTTCCATCAGATCGCCTTGAGAAAAGCGAGTATCAGCGAAGTCGCTGAGTGCGGTGGCAACGCCGTCCCTGTTACCAACCTGGCGAAACTTCTTCACTGCTTGCTGGAACATTTCCGCAGATTGTGTGAGATCACCCCGTAGATAGTAGATTGTCGCGAGATCTGTGCGCATCATGGCTTCGCCGTTGGGATCCTTAGCGGCTAGCGACGCTTGAAGGGCATTTCGACAGATTTCGATCGCTTCGGTCGATGCATCTATCGAGGGCTCTTGCTGACAGAGGATGCCATACGTTCGACTGACAATGACCGGTGATCCTTGTGCCGTCGCCTTTTCGATCGCGAGGTTCGCGGCAGCGCGGGCTTTGGTGAAGTCTCTGTTGATCCATGCAGAAGCCTCTGTCATGTCAATTCGCGCGTCGTCGCCCAGAGGCGGTGGGAGGTGCCGCAAAGCTGCCAGCGTCTGCAGTGAGTCCGACGCACTGAGATGCATTTGCGCCGAGGCGAATAACAGATGGCATGAGAAGGTCGATCCCCGATCACGGATGGCGTTAAGCTAGCGGTGATCAACGCACTCAACGTGCGATCACATGAAAAGGAGATCGACCTTGAAGAAGCATAGCAAGTCTTCGCAGCGGAGTGAACCAAGCTTGAAGCGGACGAAAGCGCGAGGTCCGGTGCAGCGCGATGCGAAAGAAGTACTCGCGGAAGTCCTGGGGAAGTTGACGGGAAAACTG
>JAIQFH010000019.1 GCA_020073385.1 Terriglobia bacterium
GGCTTCAGCAGGTCATGTAACCAGGCGGCAGAAGTTCCTTCTTCAAAGGTTACCGATAAAGTTCCGCGTAGCCCAGCGACGAACTCTAGAATCGTGGCCGCTTTGGTCTCCAGGATGCATTCCATGATCAGCTTGCCCGAACTCTCCATGACAGCAACTGAGATCGTTGCTTGGTGAACGTCCATGCCGATATACTTTTCTTGACTCATAAAGGCGCTCCTTTCGCTAGGTTGGTCGTGCGAACATTCTCAACCTACCGCAAAAGTGGGCGCCTTTTTATATTGCGTGTAATCGCCTGATAGCGACAGTTGTCCTAGAGTTTCAAGTCCGCCCGGCGTTTTGAGGGCGATGCGAAAGAAAAGCCGCCCAGACATTGGGCGGCTTTCTTTGTGCAGTGGTATTTGACGGTCAGCGGAGTTGCGCTGCTGCGGCGCAGCCTTGTGGGCAGGTGTCGGACCAATAGCCGCCGACAACCATTCTAAGGTTGTTGACCTTGTTCGCCACTCCGACGTACCCCTTAAAGTCCAGCAATTGAGCGGAACTGGGACTTTTCGTGCTCCAGTAGGCAGGCAGAGGAGCGCCGTCCGCATCAACGCTAGTGCCGACGATATCGCCCAGATCGTTGATCGACGCCGGGAAGCTGGAGTTGTCGGGGATTCCCGGTGGCGTACCCAGCACAGTCATCTTATAGTGCTGCCTGTAGCGATCCGTCGGCTGCCAGAGCACGGGAACGCCCAAACTGAAGTCCGCATTCCAGATGTTGCCGACGATCTCTCCTTTCTCGTTAATCCCTCCTGCATACGACTGGATGTAGTCGGCGTACTTGCGAGAAACGGGTACTTGAAGGATCTTCCAGCCTCCGCCGGGGATAGGATTCCAGACAAATCCCAATTGATTGCCGCTGTCGTCAAATGCGAATCCAGTAATCTGTCGGAAGTCGTTGGCCGTCTCGGCTACCCAGTATGGAAACTGCTCATAGCCGCTTATCTCAAGTTGATGGATATTCCAGGTTATGACCGGCTTGCCATGATCTTGAGCGACGAATGGTGTCCAGGACACGGGAAGCGCAGGGAGAGTGAAGTTGTCGATTGCGCCGCTCCAGCCAGTAATGATCGTACCGAGTCTGTTTACCCCCAGCGCATTGCTATGGTAATAGCCGAGATCTTCGAGCGCTCCTAGTTCCACGAGGCCGGATTTTGCTGTCCATGCGAAAGCACGAATGTAGTTATCTGCCCTGGGAGCGAGGCCTACAATCATGCCGGTGTTGGTGATCCCCGTGGCCCCAGTATCGGCAGTCTCAAAAGTATTCTGGTACGATTCACCGCCAAATGTGCCGAGATCGAACCAGTGCATCGCTCCCGGACCTAACAGTCGTATTCCGATTGGCCGGGTGTAGCCTCTGGGCGGGTCAAGATTGGCATCGTACCCCGCTGGAGTATCGCCCAAGCCAACGGCAACGTCCCAATCGTTGATGTCCCAAGTCTCGGCCCAGGTCCCGCTGGGGTATTTCCCCAAATCGTAGAATGTTGTTTTAACCACTGCGGCGGATTGGTTGGCCGTCGTTCGGCTTGAGTTCGGCGTTGCATGAGCCGGCCTATTATGCAGGATGCCACTCTTCCCAAAACGCGGTACGTGAGCCCCCTGTTGTCCCCACGCGGAGGACACAAAGAATCCACACACGAGTAAGAAGAAAACCGTAATGTGTTTCATCACTTACCTCCATCAAGTAAGTTTCACCTCCTGTCACCAGCCCTCTATCTCACGCTGGCAGTTGTATTCGCAATGGAGAACGTCTGTCGTTTGCATGAGGTTTGGATGGAGGGGCCCGAAGATGAGAAATGCAACATGCCTTCCGGTGTGCCGAAGTCACAGTATTCTCAACGGCTTTGTGCTACATTCTCAGGCTCGAGGGACGACACCCATGCCTGCGTCGGTCCAATCCCCGCCACGACGACTGCGCTTCCGCAGTTTCGAGTTGGACCCTGCCTCCGGCGAACTCCACCAGGACGGTCGTAAGGTCCCTCTTCCTCACAAAGCGTTTGAGTTGCTGCGTGCTTTAGCGGAGCATTCCGGCGAGGTGGTCACGCGGGAAGAGCTACGAGCCAAGCTGTGGTCGGCAAATACGTTCGTTGAGTTCGACGACGGGGTGAACCATGCTGTAAAGAATCTGCGACAGGCCCTGGGAGACTCGGCCGAGAATCCGCAGTTCATTGAGACGTTGCCTCGCTACGGGTATCGCTTCCTCGCGGCCGTGGAAGCCGCGCCTACACTAGGGCCCGAGCCTGTGAGACGACGCCGAAGCACCATCACAGCCGTCGTTACGACCGTTGCTCTGCTGGCCGTGGTGGCGTTGCTTGTGTTCATACCGGACGGCTGGCGCGGTCGGTTCTCGAGCAACGCCAATGAGCCACCTATTCGCTCCCTGGCCGTGTTGCCGCTATCCAATCTATCTGGCGATCCGCAGCAGGATTACTTTGCCGACGGAATGACGGATGCCCTCATCACCGACGTGGCCAAGATTCGCGGGCTGAAAGTGATCTCCCGGACTTCGGTGATGCAATTCAAAGACGTCAAGAGGCCGCTGCCGGAAGTTGCCCGACGTCTCGGAGTGGATGGCATCATCGAAGGCTCCGTGCAACGTTCCGGTGGGCGAGTGCGGATCACTGCACAACTCATCCGCGCAGCCACCGATACTCACCTGTGGGCAGAAAGCTACGAAGGGGACACACGCGATGTCCTTGCTCTGCAAGAGGAAATCGCCAGAGATGTAGCGAAGAAAATCAAGGTAGCACTCACTCCAGAGGAGCAAATGCGCCTGGCGAGTGCCCGCTCCGTCAATCCCGAAGCCTACGAACTCTATCTGAAGGGCCGTTACGAATGGAATAAGCGGACGCAGGCAGGGCTCAAGAAGGGTCTGGAATACTTCCAGCAAGCCATCAACCTCGATCCCACCTATGCGCTGGCTTACTCCGGCATAGCAGACTCTTACACCATGCTCGCCAACAACCGTTTTGTTTCCGGCAGCGAGGTTTACTCCGGAGCGAAAGCAGCGGCGTTGAAGGCACTTGAACTGGATCAAAATTCGGCCGAGACGCACACTTCATTGGCCTATGTTTTGTTTTGTTATGAGTGGGATCCCGAAGCCGCGATGAAGGAACTCCGAACCGCGATCGAGTTGAACCCTAATTACGCGACTGCGCACCACTGGTACGCCGTGATATTGGCCGAGATAGGCCAGAGCGAAGAGGCCATGCGCGAGATGGAGCAAGCGCGGAAGCTGGATCCCCTATCGGTCCGGATTAGTGCGAACGTCGGACACCTGCTTTACCTCAGGCGTCAGTATGATCAAGCAATCCTTGAGACGCGCAAGGCATTGGAACTGGAACCGAACGACCGTATGACACACGAGCGACTCGGCGAGACATATCTCCAGATGGGCATGTCGAAGGAAGCCCTTGCAGAGTACCGCCTCATAAGCAGCAGCGATGAGCCGGACCCGGGACTCGTCTGCGCCTACGCCGCCGCCGGCAATCGAAAGGAAGCCCTGAGAATACTCAGCTGGCTGAAGCAAAAATCGAAGCGCGAGTACATCGCACCGTATTACATGATTCGCGCCTACACCGCTCTGGGTGAAAAGGACGAAGCGTTGGCGTGGCTGCAAAAGGGCGTCGAAACTTACTCCGGTGGTATGGACCGATTAAAGGTAGACCCCGCGTTCGACCCGCTGCGCGGCGACCCGCGCTTCCAGAAACTGCTGCGCCGCATGAATTTCCCGCAATAGCCTTATCTCAATCCTTTTCCTGTCGAGGTGGGCAAAGAAAAAGGCAGACATCCCCGTCTTGAAACACCAACGCGGAGTACGCGAAACTGCCATAGCAGCATTCAGCCTACGGAGATTTCTGCGCTGGGGTTTGGAAGCGCGAAATCGTCATCAGGGAGGACGAATTTGCTGACGGTTCAATCTGGGAGTTCAAGGAACCTGCGGTTTGCGAAAAGAGAAGTGAACGTTGAGCGGCTGATTGTCGATAAATCCCCATAGCACTCAGAATCCTTCATTGACCCATCCGATGTCCCTCTTCCTGGGCGGACAGGGCCGAAAACAGCGCAACGCTCCCCCGGGCCTGTGGTACAGTATTGCCCATTCACTTCAGGTCGGCCGTGGGGCCGGCTGCATCATGAGATTCCCCTTCGCCGAGGACTAACTGATGACGACTCTCCGCGAGCTGATAAAAGACCGCAGACTCTACTCCGTCGATGCCAACCGCACCGTGCTCGAAGCCGCGCGCTACATGCTGGAGCACAATGTTGGCGCCCTGCCCGTTCTCCGCGACGGAAATCTTGCTGGCATCCTCTCCGAACGCGACATTATGAACCGCGTAGTCGCCGTCGGCCGCACGCCGGGCACCACCGCCGTTTCTGAAGTTATGACTGCGAACCCGCGCGCCGTCCCTGCCGACGAGAGCATCGAAGAGTGCCTCTTCATCATGCGTGAATTCGGATTCCGTCATCTCCCCATCGTCGAAGGCAAGGAATTGAAAGGACTGGTTTCTCTGCGGGATGTTCTGATGCACCAGGCGGCCGAGATCGAAAAGCAGACGAGACGAGCGGCATCGTAAATCTTGGGTCTTACGTGTTGTAATCCATAACTTGTAATCCATAACAGTGTCATCCTGAGCCGCTTCTTTTGCGGCGAAGGACCTATGAAACTTGCTGGCAGCACCGGCGCAGCGAGGGAGTTCATAGGTCCTTCGCGGCAAACAACGCCGCTCAGGATGACACCGTAAGAGGACTACACATTCCTAAAGGGCTCTAAGACCGCTTTCCTCACTCCCGCTTCCGCAGAATCGTCTCCCCCGGCTTCGGCGGCAGCCGGAACGGAAACTCGAAAATCTTTCCCGCCAGCGGCACGCGCAGGATGAACTCCTCCTGCTTCTTCCACCGGCTGATCCACTTGCTCTCGGTGCTGAACAGGACCCAGCCGCTGGCCTCGGTTTTCCCCGGGCTCAGCCTCGTCGGCCGCAGGCTGTTCTTGCCGATGAATTCCTGCAGCTCTGCCGAATCCTTCAGGAACGCCCGCACGAAAGCTTCTTTCTGTTCCTTCTGTTCCGGATGCTTCTCCACCTGCCGCGCGGTCTCATCGTTCAACGCGTCGGCATCGTTCTGCACTTTGTCGGAGAAGTCATCGGGATCGAGCGCGGTCTGCATCACCTGAAAATGTTTCATGAACTGCAGCGAGATATTTTCGGTGGCGACCTCGAGTGATGTCTGCCCGCGATATCGCACCGTCAGCAGCACCGCGAAGAACGGTTGGTGCCGCCGGTGCACCTTCTCGAGTTCCTGCGAATCGACCGCCATCACGATCCCGGCCTCGTCCGACCAGATCCCGTAGCGGTACTTCCCATCGTCGTCGCGCGAAAAGGTGCAGCCGGGATTGCCCTCCGCCCAGCGCACCGCAGAAATCCTGTTCTTGTCTTTGCTGGAAGCGACCGCCGAATATGGCAGCAGGGAAGCGACCGCGATCATCAGCACCAGCAGCTTCGAAATCTGCCGCCTGAACGATCTTGGTAAGGTCACGGCTTCAGCGGTGCGGCTGGACAATGGTTTTGGGAAGGGCACGGCTTCAGCCGTGCCGCTTAGGCTCGCAAAAGAGACGGGCTTCAGCCCCTGAGGTGCCGACCGGCTCATGGCTTACGGCGTTTTTGGCGGCGCCGTGACCGTCAAGCTGACGGTGGGCCCGGTGGTGGTGGTGCTGGTGTTACTCGAAACGACTCCGTTCGAATCAACGCCGACGATCGTGAACGTATACGTGTTGGCCGGCGTTACCCCGTTCGGCGTCGTCGTGGATGGGTTGTTGCTCCCGCATCCCGGAATGAGAATGAAGGCTCCGCAGAGCACAAAAAGCGCCAGGATGCCCCACGCTCTTCTTCCAGGTTTCCCGCTCATTGCGGCGCCCAAGCCGACCAGTCCGAAAAGCGGTAAAGAAAACCAAAGACCCATGACGTTGCGCGAACTATGGGCTCCGGTAGTGATCGGCCCAAACGTGCTGATGGTCAGCGTAGCGCTCGCGGGCGTCCCGGTCACTTTCAGGTTCTTGTCATTTTGTGGATAGGTGAACGAGCATACAGGAGCGATCGTCACCAGCGGACTGATGGACGCACATGCAAGCGTAATGCCCCCGCCCTGCGGCGTGGCATATCCGAAAATCGGATTCACCGTGACCAAGCCCTGGGCGCCGGTGCCGGCAGGCACGCTGGTGGGCGCCACCGCGCCAGTCACACTGAGGGTGTACTGCGGGGTCACCGCGAGAACGGTGAGTGGAAGCGCCGGTGTTGTGTAAGTGGTGGTTGGCCCGGTTCCGGTGATCGTTATGTTGTAGGGCTGCGTGCTGGTATCGCTCTGGGTCGTCACCGTCGCGCTCGCGCTCGCCGGAGCCGTGACCGACGGCGGACTCACCGTACACACCGGCGGATCCGTCGCCGCCTGCTGCGAGGTGACCTGGCAGCTCAAATTGACCGTGCCGCTGAATCCGTTCACCGATCCCACCTGGATCAGCGACGACGAAACACCGCTTGGCGCAACTGCATCCGGATTAAACGAAGCGGGCGAGAGCGTGAATTCCGATGTTCCCCCCTGTGCCGCCGCCACCGGGGCGAAGGTGCAAGCAAGGGCAAAGGCTGCCGCCACCAGGCACAGCGTGGCGATCCCACGGTGTCCAGCCAGAGATTTCAACTTGGATTCAATCCACTCGGATCTCAACATGAACGGGTTCGGTTTCAACTAGCTTCGATTCCTGGGAATGCAAAAACGCTGCCCGCCACCCGGGCGGATCGTGCGTAGCGTGGTTCGAGGTCCCAAGGACAAGTCCGATCCCCTTGAAACCATGAACTTTGAATTCCCATACTACCATTCCCGCCGTTGAATCGTTCGGATGGACCGCTGTGGAAATAGAACGGCCGCCCCTGCCAGCAGGGGCGGCCGCGTTGATTTGCTATTAGTTGACCTTCAGAGTGAGCGCAGCAGAATGGTTTACTCCACCTCCGGCGCCGTTCACGGTGATGTTGTAAGTGCCAGGAGTTGTATTGTTGCCACCGCCACCCCCTCCACCGCCACCACCGCCGCCACACGCTGGCAAGATCATGAGTCCGGCGAGCAGCAGTCCGAGCATTAGGAATCCGAAGAGCCTCCTCCTACGCCCGTTTATTCCGGCGCCCAGCAGCGTGATGCCAAAGATCGGCAAGAACAGCGCTGCGAAAACCTGCGTTCGATGAGTAGTACCCGGCAGAGCAAGGCTTGCGCTGGATGCGCCATTCGTCGCGATTGTCAGATTTGACGTCACCGCACTGCTTCCGGGCGTTACCGAAGCGCTAGTGAAGTGACAAACCGCCTTCGCTGGAAGACTTCCGCACGAGAGCGCGACCGCCTGCCCATAGCTGGAGTTGACCGACGATACCGTAACGGTGATCGTCGAGGTCGTCTGACCGCTGGTTGTGGAGATGCTGCTCGGAGAAACAGCCACCGAAAAGTCCGCCGGCGCCGCTCCTACTTTCGCGACAAAGCCATCCGATAAACCACCCGCGTCGGCAGTGCAGCAGGGAAGTGGCGATACGACCACAAAGCCTGTCGTGCTATTCGTGCCGCCCGCCATGTACGCGTTACTCGACGAATCCACCGCAACCGCGCCAATCGCTCCCTGAGTGGCGTCACCGGCGATGCTGTTCTCCGTGCCCGTGCCACCCATAAAACTGGAGTACACAACGAACCCGGTGTTGCTGAACTCTGTGATGAATGCGTCCACCGTCCCATTCAAGGTGCCCTGGAAAGGTGAACCGCTCACTGGAAAACCTGATGAAGACGTTCTACCCGTCACATAAGCATCGCCAAACGCATCCAGCGCAATACCGGCGCCCACTTCGTCCAGAGTGCCACCGTAGTACGTCGAGAAGACCAGCCCAGTGCCCGTCGCATTGAGCTTACTCACGAACACATCGTTCCCCCCTTTGTTGGTGGCCTGTGCAGCATTTGCAGTCGGAAAGTCCGTTGAGTTGGTATTTCCGGTGACATATGCTTCCCCGGCGCCGTCGACCGCAACGCCGAGCACCTGGTCCGACCCCGTTCCTCCAAGATAGGTAGAGTACGTGAGAGCCGATCCATCTGCCTTGACCTCAGTCACAAAAGAATCGCCAGCGCCTTTTCCAGCCGTCTGCAGCGCCCCGGTGGTAGTTGGGAAATCTGTCGATTGCGTGATGCCGCCCACGTAGACGTTGTTTGAACTGTCCAGAGCTAGCCCCGTGACCAGGTCGGCGTTCGCACCTCCCAAGTACGTCGAGAAGGTCAGCGCGGTTCCTGCCGCGTTGAGTTTGGCCACAAATCCATCCGTGGATCCGGCGTTCGAGGTTTGAATTGCAGATGCCGGAAAGTTCGTCGAGTCCGTCTCGCCTCCGATGTAAGCGTTGCCCGAGTTGTCGACCGCGATAGCGTTGCCTGATTCTGTCCCCGTGCCTCCAATTTTCGTCACGTAATTTTCAGTACCAGCCGTGCTACCCAGGGAGGCGACGAACGCATCCTGTCCACCTGCTGGCCCCAGGGTTTTGGTAGCGGGGAATGCCGCCGATGAAGTGTTGCCCACCACATATACAGCAGTGCCGTTTACGGCGACGCCCAGGGCGGAATCAATGCCCGCTCCGGCAATCAATGTCGTGAAATCCAGCGTCGTTCCTGACGCACTTATCTTCGTGACGAACGCGTCGAAATTGCCGACGTTCGAGATGGTCCCGGTGTGCGCCGGGAAGTTGATCGAATTCATCTGCCCCGCGACATACATGTTTCCCGAACTGTCGACTGCGATGCCGAAGATCTCATCTTCCCCGCTTCCGCCCAGGTAGGTCGCATAGCTCAGGGCTGGATCAATCACCAACTCCCGGTCGTGGTCATAGTTGCCGAGTTGCAACGCCACTTCGTTGCCGGCTCTTAACTCGAACGCCGCTTCGACGATCTCCCGCTTGCCGTCCTTCTCCTGATACGCCACAGGCTTGTGCAGTACTACATCGCCTGCGGACGAGGCGAGCACCAGGTTGCCCCCAGCGTCAGTAGCGAGTTTCTGCGCGCCCTTGAAGCCCAAGCCAATCGTCTTCGGGTCAGCGCCGGGGCTTACAACGAAATCAAATTCCAGTTGCCGCTGCGCGCCGTGAAACACCATGTTTACGCCGGGATAAACATCCCGATAGGAAACCGACGAGTACTGCTTTACGCCAGTGTGCCAATTCTTCGGATCGCTTCCGGCGTAGTAGTTAATGACTCCGGGAACTTCACTGCCGGCAGCGATTTCGGGCTTCACATTTCCGCCCACCAGCCGCATGTCGATGGCCGCGCTCTGCCTCTTCTCGGTTGGCTGCGAGTGCGCGCCCGCGGCACGCGACGGCTGCTGGTGCTTCGCCGAAGTGATCGCGATCACCGTGTCATTCGATGTGAGGAACACCGAATATCCATTCCCCCGCGCCGTGTACTTCACCTGCGGATCGGTCTGTCCCTGGTTTGCTTCGAACGCCAGCGGCAGGGCATCGAGGCTGGCGCGAATCCGTCCGCGCTGCTCGGCGCTGACCGTCGGCTCAGACTTGTTCGTGCTCTGATTCGTCTTCATTGCGCGCGCGTTCTTCGCACCCGAAGCGGAGAACAGAGCTGCGCCCCCGGCGACTGCGACCGTCAACACGGCGATGGCAGCAACCCACATGGAAGGCATCCGGAATTTGGCAACGGTAGGTTTCGACACGACACTCTCCTGAAATGAACCCTTAGTCTCTTTTGCGGGGGATAGACTCGGCTGCAACGCAAAGAAATCCCGATGCGCGCCGATGCTCTGATGTCAGCAAGGTTCTTAGATTTTGAAGCTTAGGCGAAAGTATGGATGGGACCAAACGGCCTTGTCAATGAAACTTAGGTACCCTCTGTGTACCACATCTGGAGGAGTCCAAGATTGCAGGAGTCTGGTTTGCAGGAGTCTAGTGTAGTGCGTCAAACAGAAGGACTTTTATAAGCCGCGGGTTTCCCCCGTGATCCTCTGTGTCTTTTGTCGTTAAAGCCTTTGACCCCCTCGCCGGACACCACGGATACGCGGATCGAGGCGCAATACTTAACGCTCACTACTTCCGACGCACTACACTAGGTCTGCGGCTTCCCGCTACGTGTCCCTACGGCACCGTGACGATTACCCCGGTGCACGGTTTCTGCCCTTGGCGGCGATAACTGTGTTGCACAGCCGAATCGAAATAGATCGCGTCCTCGGCCTCCAGATTGAATTCCTCACTGCCAATCTTCATGGTTAACGTTCCCTTCAGCAAGTACAGCAGTTCCACCCCGGAATGCTGATGGGGCCTCAGTTTCTCCGGCGCAATGTCCTGGAATTCGGCGACAAATACGCTCATCTTTCGTTCGGTCGCCTTGTAGTCCAGGCACTCAAAAAGGTACGGCACCTCCTGCGTGCCGGGCCGCTCCGGAAACCGCACGCGATCCTCTTTCCGTACCACGCTCACCACCCTCCGCTTGCGCTCATCGGTGAAAAAATAGTCCAGTCCCACCGAGTACACCATCGCAATCCGTAACAGAGTCGGAAGCGTAGGGAACAACTTTCCTCTTTCCAGTTTGGATAACAGCGCCGCTGAAAGCCCCGTGTGCCTGCTGAGCTCGACCAACCCCATGCTCTTTCGCAGGCGCAACGTACGCAGCTTCTCGCCAATCGAATACCGTCCCAAGCCTTGCGAGACAGCGTCAGGAACCTGACTCATGGTTTCTTGATGATAAAACCGATGTTCATTTTGGTAAAACGATTCCCAGCGCCTTGAGTCAAAATTTGGATCGAGTGGTTTCCGATTGGATGGGTACTCCGGTGTTTAGTTTTGAAAGGGTGCGGCTTTTTAGCCGCGCCGTCCAAGCGCCAGCGAAGACGCGCCTTTAGGCGCTGAGGGCGGACCCGTCAAGTCCGAAATTGCTTTTCTCAAAGCCCCAGAGTCCCAAGGCCTCTCGGATGAGAGACCTCGAAACTCTGAAGCTTTGATCTGAAGTCTTGAAAGGTCGAAACTCGAAATCCGAAACTCGTAACTGCTCCTATTTCGGCTGCGGTTTCTTCTTACCGAACAACCCGATCACGCTGTTGATCGGATTCTGCTGCTGCTGGTTGTTGTCCTTCCCCTGATTATTCAGATATCCCTGCAGCAGGCCGGTGGCGATTCCTTTCACGTCAGGCGTGAACTTCGGATTCGAGGTTGTCCCCGTGATTCCAAACGGAATCCCCGTGCCCTGCACATCAGCCCTCATCTTGAAGGCAAGTTCGTTCGTGGGGCTCACCGTGCCCGCGCCGGTGAGCACACCAATGGCAGGAATGGTGAGATTGACATTGTTCGCCTCAGTACCGGCCGGCGACATTTTCACGTCGGAACTGAAGTTCTGAATCGTAGTGTCATTGCCCGTGTTCTTCCCGGAGAGGGCTGAGATGGCTGCGCCCATCTTTTCCCCGAGGTTGAAGTTCGCCAGTTGCGTATTCTCCATCTTCACCGACCCGGTACTAACCAGCTTGTCAACAGGCCCAGAACTCACCACGTTCACGATCAGGTCGCCGCCTTTCAAAGTTGCCTTCGGAGGTAATACCACTCCCACGGCGGGAAGCATGGCTTCCAGATCGTCCACCGGCATCTTGTCGCCCACCAGTTTCAGATTGACCGCCGTGACCTTGCCGTGCGCATCGTAGGTCCCGGTCAGATGCGCAACCGCCTGTCCCATGGATATGTCGCACTGCCGGATGACTCCATTTTCCCGAACCAGGTTATGTTCGATGGCGAACTTCACGTCGACCGGCCGTCCCGCCGGAGAACCCTTCTTCACGACCTGTAAATTAGTAGCTTTCAGCGTACCAGTGATCTTGGCCGCATGACCGTCGGAAACGATGGAGCCATCGAGATCGGCAATGCCCGCAATTCCCGCCGCCGGATCGATAAATCCTGACGCCGCCAGATTCATCTTCTGCACGCTGATCTTGGCGTTAAGCGGTGTGAGCGCTGCGTCTGTCGCGTTGATCGGTCCGGCGGTACCTGCCAGTTTCACCGTCCCCCCCGAGGGAGTGTTCGCCGACATCGTGAACGGGAACGACGAATTGAAAGAGAAGTTTTTAACCTCGATATTAACTTTGTCGTACACGTGTTGAGGCTCGCTCGAGTCAGCCTGCGAGACCGTCAGCTTGCCATTGTCTACGTTCAGCTTGGCCACCGACAGATTCGGATTGCCGCCGCCAACGCTCTTCTCCTGCGCTGTGTTCGGCGCAGCCTTCTCTGTCGTGTGGGCCGGCGCCGACGGATTCTTCCCGCCCAGGCTGGAGAAGTTCCACTTCTCCCCGTTCTCCGATTTCACCAGGTTGATCTGAGGCTGATCCAGCGTCAGTTCGGTGATATTCAGGGTTCGCGAAAAAATCAGCGGGATCATATCGACCCCAACTTTGAACGACTTGGCCTGCACGAACGCCGCCTTGCTGAACTGCGGATCGTCGGCGATCGAAATGTTGTCCGCCGTCACCCCACCCGACAGCAGCGACAGCGACAAGTTGCCGACCTTCACTTCCCGCCCCAGAGCATCGGTGAGTTCCGCCTCCAGCTTCGGACGGAAAGTGTTTGCGTCAATGAAAAAGGGAATTGCGATGGCGATGACAACCAGTACCGCGATGACAATCGCGACAATCTTCAGGAATCTTTTCATGATTTCTTACCTCCTATGGAAAAGGCGGTAGCAACCGAATTGAAGGAAGTTCGTGCGGCGAGGCAAGTGTATCACTGCGGCTCCTGCATCAGTTCGGGAGAAGGCACGGAAACTTCCTTCTTTGGATTGGCGGCCGCCGCCATTTCTTTCTTGGCTTCCTCTTTTCGTCCCAGCCGGAGCAGCGCTTGCCCGCGAAGGTAGTGCGCCTCGGTCCGTTCCGGGTCCAGCTTTACCGCTTGATCGGTTTCGGTCAGAGCTGCCGCATACTTCTTCTGCCGTTGATAAATCTTTGCCAGCCCGAGATGAGAACTCACCAGCCGGGAATCTCGCGATATGGCCTCGCGATAACTTTTCTCGGCGTTGGTATCGTCTTGCATCTGCCAATACACTTCGCCCAACTGGTCGTAGTTCAGCGCCAGGTCCGGCTCGATACTCACATCCTTGAGAAATTCCTCCCGCGCCTGGGAGTACTCCTGCTTTCTCAAATGCGCCACCCCCAGATTGAAATGGATGAATGCGAGCGTGGGATTGATTTTCGCCGCCGCCTCAAACTCCGCAATCGCCATGTCATATTCCTCGCGATTGAGATGATATTTTCCGGCGAAGAGATGGTACTCAGCCGAGTCATTCCCGACTTTCAGCAGTTGCGCCGTCGCTCGGTCGTCCCAATCCGTATGGCCCGCCCGGTGCGCTGCATTGGCCAGCACGTACAGGTACGGCAGATTCTCCGATTCCTGCGCCCATAGCGGTTCCAACGTGGCTGCCGCATCACTCCAGCGCTCGGCGAAAAAATAGCAGAGGCCCAGCAGATACCTCGGCTGCACCGCCTCCGGTTGCTCCCGCACCACCGACTCGAAAGCCGGGATCGCTTTCAGAAACTCATTCTGCCGGTAGTACGCCAGCCCGATATTCAGCCGGATGCCCGCCACCCCCGGCATCAATTCTTTCGCTTTGTGCAGAGCCTGCAGAGCCTTCGTCCACTGCTTGCCCCGCATGTATACGACGCCCAGATTCGCATAGGCAGGCCCAGCTTTCGGATCCAACTGCAGGACGTGACGAAAATCCGCCGCCGCTTCTTCCAGCCGGTTTTCCTTAAGGGCTTGTTCCCCATGCCGAAAAAACACTGCCGGATCCGCCGCCTTACCCTCTGCAGATCGTCCGCTGGACACGCCTCCGGATGGGGTCTGCGCCGCGGTATCCGCGAGGGTGCCTGCCAGCGCAAGAAGCAAAACGCAACCGATCGATGTGATCCCAGTGCTTGACACTCGCATAACTCTCTGCTGTAGTGTCCGCCAGCGATCGCTTGAAATACAAGCGACGCGCTGATGATCGCGAGATAAGCTCGATCGCACAGAATAGCGGCTTGCGCGGCATTAACCTGAAACCTTGAAACGTTGAAACTCTGACTCATGGTGACGATTCGTGATGTAGCCAAAGAAAGCGGATTTTCCTCGACCACGGTTTCTATTGTTCTGAACAACGCGCCGCTGGCGCGCTACATCCCTGCTGCCACCAAGAAGAGGATCGAGCGCGCCGCAGAGAAGCTCGGATACCGTCCCAACCAGTTTGCCCGCTCGCTGCGCAGCAAACGCAGCCACACCGTCGGCGTCATGGTTTTCGACATGACCGACCCGTTCTGCACCCTGATCCTTCGCGGCATCGAAAACACTCTCTACCAGGCGTCCTATCTTCCGATCCTCACCGATGTGCACAACGAAGGCAGCCGCTTCGAACGCTACCTCGAGATGCTGCTCGACCGCCGCATAGAAGCCCTGATCGTCGTCGCCAACTGGGTGTTCCTCGACATCAACCTTCTCGCCGATCTCGAAAAGAGCAGTATCCCTACCGCGATGATTGGCTGCGAATTGAAAACCGATTCCATCAGTTCGGTCATCGTCGATAACGAGGTCGGCGGCCATCTCGCGCTCGAACATCTGCATGCCCTCGGCCACCGTAAGATCGCAATCATTCGCGGCCCCAAGGCGCTCGTCGACAGCTCGCCTCGTTGGCGCGGCATTCGCAACTTCGCCAAAGAAGCCGATCTCGAACTCGACGCCCGTCTGATCGTCGACATGCCCGAATCCAGCGATCCGATTTCCAGTTTCGAATCCGGCTACAAACTCACCGAGGAACTGCTTCGCCAGAAGCGTTCTTTCACAGCCATGCTGGCTTTCGACGACATGAGCGCGTTCGGCGCGATTCGCGCACTCAGCCGCGCCGGGATACGCGTGCCCGACCAATGCTCGGTCATCGGTTTCGATGACGTGGCCACGTCGGCCATCTACACCCCGTCGCTCACCACGGTGCGCCAGCCCATGGAAACCATGGGCGCGTCGGCCGTCGGCGTTGTGCTCGACGGTATTAATGCCGTCCTAGAAAAGCGCGAGCCCACACCCAGCCACCGCAAGGTCGCTCCCGAGTTGGTCGTGCGCGAATCGACACGAAGACTGGTGTAGCGTGTCGCTGCTTGTGGCGCCGCTGTGTCCCCGCCGGCTGTTGTGGAGGCGTCTCGCCCTGGCACGTGTAGAACTGATGAGCCCCGGCCTTCTATCAGAAACGCGACCGGAAACGTTTTCGAGCATGGATTGTTGCCTTTCAACACTTCGCTCATCGTTTTTTTCTTGACAGTACACGTCATGCAAACGCACTATTCATACGTTTTAATAACCCCGTCCCGGGTCTCAATCCGCAGGGGAATCAGTGTCTGAACAAACGACCGAGCGCTCAAGCTCGAAAGTACGCAGCCGATCGAAACTGGCGCAGTGGGAAACCTGCGCAAATTGGGGAGCATTCACTATGAAATCCTCTCGTGTTCTCTTGGGAACGTTGCTAGTCATGATGTTTTGCGCCGCTGGGTGGGCCCAGACAACCGGCTCGATCACCGGCACAGTGAGGGATCCATCCGGCGCAGCCATCGTCGGAGCTACCGTCGTCGTTGCCAGTCCCGAGCGCGGTATCACCCGCGAGATGGCCACCAACTCCACGGGTGACTACAACCAGTCCGGCCTGCCTGCCGGCAACTACGACATCACGGTTACTGCGAGCGGATTCAAGAAGTACCAAGCCAGAGGCGTCAAGCTTGACGTCGCCGAGAAGGCCCGGGTAGACGTCAGCCTGGAGGTTGGAACGGCGGCTACGGAAGTCATCGTGGAGGGAACTGCTGTTGCTCAGGTGGAAACGCAGTCTTCCGACCTTTCTGGCACCGTGACCGGTAAGCAAATTACCCAACTTCAACTGAATAACCGCAACTACACGTCCCTGGTCACACTCGTCCCGGGCGTAAGTAGCGCACCCGACGCTCCAGACGAGGCTGCGGTTGGTATCTCGAACATCTTCTACACCATCAACGGTGGCCGTACCGAGTACAACAACTGGGAACTGGACGGCGGCGACAACATGGACAACGGCAGCAACAACACGCTGAACGTTTATCCCAGCCTTGACGCCATCGCCGAGTTCAAGGTGCTTACCTCCAACTATGGCGCTCAGTACGGCCGCAACGGTTCAGGCACCATCGAGGTCGAAACCAAATCCGGAACGAAAGCCTTCCACGGAAACGCCTACGAGTTCGTCCGCAATGATTTCTTCAACGCTCAGAACTATTTCGACGATCCGTCGCACGGCGGCACAGGAGTAACGACTCCCTACAAAAAGAACGATTTCGGATACACACTTGGAGGCCCAGTCACCATCCCTGGCGTCTACAACAAGAACAAGGAGAAGACCTTCTTCTTCTGGTCTCAGGAGTGGCGGCGCGAACGTGCGCCGCAGACGTTCAATAATGTTGTGCCGTACAGTGCGGAGCGCACCGGCGACTTCAGCGATTTGTGTCTCCCAGAACCTACCTCGGATTGTCCCATCGATCCACGTACGGGCGCCTTTTTCGACGGCAGCCAAGGTCCGCTACCCATCGATCCAGTGGCGTCGGCGCTGTTGCCGCTGATCCCCGTTGGCACCGTAGATGCGCCTGGGGCATCAGCCTTTGTTGCCAATTCGACGCTTCCGACGAGTTGGCGTGAGGAGTTGTTCAAGATCGATCACAATCTCACGTCCCACAATCGCATCACCTTCCGCTATATTCACGACTCCTGGAGCACAGTCGAAGGAACTCCAATTTGGACGGGTTCTTCGTTCCCAACGACGCAGACCTTCTTCAACGGACCGGGCGTGAGCATGGTGGCGCGTCTGACCAGCACAATTTCGCCGACCCTGTTGAACGAATTCGTCGCCAGCTATACCACGGATCACATCTCGTTCAAGTCGCAGGGTATTTTTGCCCAGCCGTCTGGCTTCACCATGGGTTACCTCTTCCCCAACGGTGGAGCCGGCAAATTACCCGCCATCACTCTGAGCGGCGGAATCTACGACGGAATCTTCCAGGACCCTAGCGGCCTATGGCCCGAAGGCGCTTACAATTCCAACCCGACGTACACCTATCGGGACAACATGACGAAAATCGTCGGCCGTCACAATTTGCAGTTCGGCGCTTACCTGGCAGCCGCCCAGAAGAATGAGCTGAGCAGCCTGCAGGTGAACAGCTCTCTGACGTTTGACACCGGTAACTCAGTTGTTAGCAGCGGCAATGCCTTCGCGGACCTGCTTCTGGGGAACATCGCAAATTTCACACAAGGCAGCAACCAGATCAAGTTCTACAATCGCTACAAGATCATCGAGCCCTATTTCCAGGATGATTGGAGAATCACCGATCGCCTCACCTTGAACCTGGGGCTGCGTATCAGCCTCATGGGGACCTACCGTGATCGCTACAAGCACACCTACAATTGGGATCCCGCTGTTTACAGCGCGGCCGATGCGCCGGTGATTTGTCCGCCAAGCGGGGTTGGGCCCGACGGAGAGACTCCCTGCACGCCGGACGCGCTTGCCACCGACGCTTCGGGAGCGATCATCGGAAATCCGTACGACGGACTGGTTCAATGTGGCGTAGGGGGCGTTCCCGTAGGTTGCTCCAGTGGGCACCTCTTCAATCCCGCTCCGCGCGTCGGTTTCGCGTGGGATCCTTTTGGGAACGGCAGGACTGCCATCCGCGGTGGCTATGGCATCTTCTTCGAGCACACTAACGGAAACGAAGCCAACACCGAGGGTATGGAAGGTCAGTCGACGCCTTTGATTCAAACTGCGAGCCAAGACAACATCGCTGGCTATGCGAACATTGGCGGTGGAGCCCTAGCTCCCTCGTTCCCCTTCAGCTTCACTTCCATCCCCAAAAAGGTGGTCTGGCCCTACATGCAACAATGGCACTTGGACGTGCAGCGCGAACTGCCCAGCAATATTGTGGCTTCTGTCTCCTACGTGGGCAGCAAGGGTACGCATCTCGGGCGGCAACGCGATTTGAACCAGTTGCATCCGACCCCCGCCTCGGAGAATCCATACAAACCGGGTGAGATAATCAATGGAATAGACCCCTCAACAAACCAGCCGCATGATGACTGCGGTACCTTCACCACGCCGAGCGGCGTTGCCATTACTGGTCAGGCAGCCATAAATCTTCAGGTGGCCTGCGGCGCGGACGCGAACCCGTTCCGTCCCTACTATGGTCTCCGCAACATTACTCGCCTGGAGAGTGCAGCATCATCGATCTACAACGCCCTTCAGTTTTCGGCGCGCAAGACCGTTGGAACTCTGAGCCTCAGCTTGGCGTACACCTATAGTCACTCGATCGATGACTCCTCGGATCGATATAACGGTGACTTCGTCAACTCTTACGATCCCTCGTCAGCCAGGGCAACTTCCAGCTTTGACCGCCGGCACGTGCTGAATATCAGTTACGTTTACGACCTGCCGTTCTTTAAGAAGCCCGGTCTGACCCACACGGCTCTGGGTGGCTGGCAGTGGTCGGGCATTGTTGCCTACTCCACCGGCAACCCGCTCAACGTCACCAACGGTACAGATATCGGCGATAACGCCGGCGTCGGTAATGGAGTGGGAACGGGCTCGTACCCTGATCTGGTTGGAAATCCGCGAGCGAACGTCCCGCCTCCCAGCCAGGTCACATCACCCGCGTACGCAGGCTACTTCTACAATCCTGCGGCTTACGCAGTGCCAACAGGGCTCACTTTCGGAAACGTCGGCCGAAATTCGTTAGTCAATCCCAGCCGCACCAACTTTGACATGGCGCTGTTCAAGCATTTTGATATCCGGGAAAACGCGGCTTTCGAGTTCCGATTCGAGGCTTTCAACGTCTTCAACCACACGCAGTGGAATCCTGGTTCAGGAAACTTTGGAGGCGGAGACTTCTTCCAGATCTCTTCCGCGCACATTCCTCGCATTCTGCAACTCGGCGCGAAGTTCATCTTCTAACCGCCAAGACCGGAAGAAAACCCGGCCTCGCAAGAGGCCGGGTTTCTTTTTCCCGCGTCGATGACTGAAATGGCTAACGCGCGGTAGCTGCGTATGCAAAGGTGCATCCGCCCTTCTACGGATTCAGTTCAGTCCTCAGCCGCTTCGATAGCTTCTCGATCTCTTTCAATTTCTGGATGGTGTCCTTCGGCAGCGTGCCTCGGCTGATATTGGCTACATCGGACGGAATGGTCTGAGCGGTGCGAGCCAGTTCGTCGGCATCCCGCTGCAGTTTCACTGGATCGACGCGGCGCTGCAACTTGCGCTCGTTCGGAGCCGTCTTCCCGTGATCCGGGTCCAGGGGCGGCGGCGGCGGGGGCACCCCAGGTATATAAACGTCCTTCATCTGAGCACCGGTGGAAAGCACGCAGACGAGCAGGATGGTCGATAGAAATGCGGGCTTGGTCATGGAGCGCCTCCGGACCGCAAAGGCGGATTTGTGGGTTCATTTTACTCTTGCCTGTCCCCCAGAAGGTTCGCGCGCCTGCGATGCTCGGCGTGCCCTGCAGCCGGTGATCAGATCGTTTTTCCACATCCCGATGTGACATCTGACCTTGCCTTCCACAGGAAGCATGAGCCATCATTATCGAGGCCGAGACGGTGCGGTGAGGGCGCATTCTGTCCCGTTCTGGAACTGCGCCACAAGGGAGTGCTGGCTAAGTTCTTTGATACGAAGATTTTGCCCGCAAGTGATTGTGCCCCACGATTTTATTCGGCATTTTCCGCTAACTCCTTGATGGCAAAGATTCAGGGGGGAGGGGTACCCATCTGACTCGCATGCCAGTCCCATTTTGGGAGAGGCGCTCGCGAGATTTTTTTGAAGTAAGCGTCAACGGCTACGAGCGGGGACCCGATCCCACAGGGACTCTGACGCGGCTATTCACCGCTTCCAGCGCCCGCTCCAGATCCTCAATCTGATCTTCTACGGCTTCGATCCCAACCGACAGCCGAACCATCTGCTCCGTCACGCCCATCTGCGCCCGCTGCTC
Organism: Terriglobia bacterium; assembly: GCA_020073385.1. Lineage (GTDB taxonomy): Bacteria > Acidobacteriota > Terriglobia > Terriglobales > Acidobacteriaceae > Sulfotelmatobacter. Next base: position 20,082 of record JAIQFH010000019.1, read on the forward strand.
GGCCGAGATCATCGCATGTGAAGTCAGCACCGGGATCGAAACCAGCGACTCAACTCCACCCAAACTCGTTGCCAGTGTGAACAGTTTCATCGCCTCGCTTACCCGCCGCGCATCATCGCCCGAGCCATCAACCTCAAACGTCACCATGCCGCTGCCGCCCGACATCTGCTGGCGGGCAATCGCGTACTGCGGATGGCTTTTCAGAAACGGATAATGCACACGCCGCACCTTCGCGTGCTGCTCCAGGAATCCGGCTACGCGCAGCGCGTTGTCGTTCTGCCGCGCCACGCGCACCGCTAGTGTTTTCAATCCGCGGATCAGCAACCACGCCGCATGCGGATCCATGCAGTTACCCAGCGTTTTGCGACTCTCGCCAACTTGCTCGATCAAGTCGCGCCGCCCGCTGATCACTCCGCAAGTCAGGTCCGCGTGTCCACTCAGATATTTCGTGCCCGAATGCATAACCAGGTCAATTCCGTACTCCGCCGGATGCTGATTGATCGGCGTGCCAAAGGTGCTGTCGATCATGCTGATCAGCCCGTGCTGCCTGGCGAGCGCCGCCGTCTTCTCCATATCGACAATGCGCAGTGCCGGATTCGTCGGCGATTCCAGATACAACAGCTTCGTATTGGGACGAATGGCTCGTGAATGCTGCTCGTATTCGGTCGTATCGACCAATGTGGTCTCGATCCCGAGTCTCGGCAGCCATTCGGAGAAGAACTTCGTCACACCACCATAGAGGTCGCGCTGCGCGACGATGTGATCCCCTGCTTTCAGCAACGAAAGAATCGTCGTGGTGATCGCTCCCATTCCGGAGGCAAACACCAGCGCAGCCTCGGTGCCTTCCAGCGCTGTAACGGTCTGCTCGGCAAGCGTGATCGTCGGATTTCCCCAGCGCGTGTAGTAGCGGTCCGTCGTGGTTACGCGGATCTGTTCTTCGTTGTCGGCGACCTCGAATGTCGAGGTCTGATAGATCTCTGGCGCGACCGGCCCATTCTTCTTCTGCAGGTCCGACGCCCCGCGCACAGCCGCAGTCTCAGCACGACGCCTACGCTGTTTCATAGATTCCTCTGACGTCAAGACTAATGGCGTGATTCGAGCGCTGCAAGCAAAGCCTCTGTGAGCCTCTGCCTGCCCTGAGCGAAGTCGAAGGGTGTCCTCTGTGGTTCAAGCTTTTCCTGCCACCATTTATAATGCCAAATTCACTCCGCCATGGACTTGGGGATCAAAGGTCGTGTAGCGCTGGTGGCGGCGTCCAGTCAGGGCATCGGACTGGCCACCGCCGAAGCGTTTGCCGCCGAAGGCTGCCGCGTCGCGATGTGCGCCCGCAACGACCGCACACTGCAAGCCGCCGCTGAAAAGATTCGCAGGCAGCACTCGGCCGAAGTCTACGCCGAAGCCTTCGACGTGACTGATCCCGCAGCCGTGTCGCGCTTCGTCGCCGCGGTGGCAAGCAAGTTCGGCAGCGTCGATATCTGCGTGACCAATGCGGGCGGTCCGCCCGCCAAGGGATTCTTAACCGCATTGCTCGAAGACTGGAAGAAGGCGATCGATGCCAACTTTCTGAGCAGCGTGTATTTCGCCCACGAAGTGATCCCGCACATGCAGCGCAAGAAGTGGGGACGCATCATTACGATCACGTCGATCACGACCAAGCAGCCGGTCACCGATCTGGTGCTGTCGAATGCTGTCCGCGCCGCCGTCGTCGGTCTGGTGAAGAGCCTGGCGAACGAGTTCGGGAAAGACGGAATCCTGGTCAATAACGTTGGTCCGGGATTCACCGCGACCGATCGATTGAAGGAGCTGGCGAAAGCCCGCGCTGCAACGACAGGTAAGTCGGAGCAAGAATTTCTCGATGCATGGGCCGCCGACGCTCCGGTGAAACGCTTAGGCGATCCTCGCGAAGTGGCGGAGACAATTGTCTGGCTGGCATCGGAGCGCGCGTCCTACGTCACGGGGCAAACGGTGTTGGTCGACGGAGGAATGTATAAAGGGTTGTGAAGAGCAAAGAGCAATGAGCGATGAGCAGTGAGCAAGCCGGCTGGTTGCGCCGATTGCTCATAGCTCAATGCTCATAGCTCATTGCTCTAGGGAGATTCATGCGATCGATAGCATCACGAATGTCAGTTATGAGTGGCGAAGGCGCGCTGTCGGTCTTTGCGCGCGCCAAGGAGCTTGAGGCGCAGGGCCGCTCGATCATTCATCTTGAGCTTGGTGAACCCGATTTCCATCCTGGACAGTCGGTGATCGATTCGGCCGCACGAGCGCTGGCCGAGGGAAAGGATCGCTATTGCAACGTGATCGGAGTTCCTGCATTGCGTCAGAAAATTGCCGCGTATCTGGCCCGCACGCGCAGCATTCAAGTCTTGCCGGACAACATTGTTATTGCTCCCGGATGCAAGATCGCGTTGTTCCAGTCCATGATGGCGCTGCTGGAACCGGGCGATGAAGTCCTTTACCCAAACCCCGGCTTCCCCGGATATCCGTCGATCTCGCTCGGTCTCGGAGCTGTCCCGGTACCTTACACGCTCTCGGCGCGGAATCAACTTCAGCCCGATCCAGACGAAGTTGCTTCGAAGATCACTCGGCGGACGCGCATGCTGCTCACGAACTCTCCGGGCAATCCGACGGGAACCGTCTACACCGACGCCGTGCAACGCGCGCTCGCAGAACTCGCAGTGAAGCACGATTTGTGGGTGCTCTCGGACGAGATTTATGCGCGCATCATCTACGGCGGGGAATATCTCTCGATGCTGCGATATCCCGGCATGGCTGAGCGAACGCTGATCATCGACGGATTCTCGAAGAGCTTTGCCATGACAGGATGGCGGCTCGGTTACACGGTCGCTCCGCCCGAAGTCGTACCCGCGCTGAGCCTGATGGTCGTCAACACCTACACATGTGTTGCGGAGTTCACGCAGTACGCGGCGATCGAAGCGCTTCGCGATCCCGAAGGCAACACTCCGCGCATGGTCGCGGAGTTCGCGCGCCGCCGTGATCAGTTCGCGCGCGATCTGAATCGCGTTCCCGGTTTCCGCTGCCTGCCGCCTGACGGCGCGTTCTATGCGTGGGTCGAGATTACGGGAACCGGCATCAGTGCCGAGGAGCTTTGCCGCATTCTGCTCGAGGACGCCGGTGTCGCTGCAATTCCGGGTGCAGCCTTCGGTTCTTCCGGCAAAGACTTTATCCGCTTCTCGTTCGCATCGTCGATGGCGACATTGCAGGAAGCGGTCGAGCGTATTCAGAAAGTCTCGTCGGCGTGGCAGGCAACTGCAGTTCGGTGAGCAGTCCCAGATTCAAAGTTGGTTCGAGGGCATCCCATGCGAGAAGGAATCCGGTTTCTTGTTGTCATCTTATTGTTCACTGGCTTATGTGCGGCGCAGGCTCGCCCCTTTCCGAGTGGAGATGTGCAGCAGATCTATCAACGTCTGCTTTCACAGATCGACAAGATCCAGGCCTTCGACCATCACGCGCACCCAGGTTACGCCGACGATCCGGATGTTGACGCCATGGCTGCTCCGCCGAATGCGAGCGAGGCGTTGCGCACGCGCGACGACAATCCTGAGTTGGCAGCGGCTGCCAAGGCGTTATTCGGATATCCGTACAACGATCTTTCCCCGGAGCACGCGAAATGGCTGCTGAACAAGAAGGCCGAGTTGAAGAAGCAGCTTTCCGGCACTGCTTACTTCAATTCGATTCTCGACAAGATCAACATCGAATCCTCGGTGGCGAATCGCGCGATGATGCCCGACTATCTCGACGCCAAGCGCTTTCCCTGGGTATTTTTCGCCGATTCGTTCATGTGGCCGTTTAATAATGAGCGCGAAACTGGACGCAATCCTGATGAGGGAGTCTTCATTCCCTTGCAGGAGAAGATGCTTCATCGCTGGATGCAGCAAGTGAACGTCACAAAGCTCCCGGCGTCATTCGCCGATTATCTGAGCTTCATCAGTCGGGTGCTCGAAGATAATTCACGGCGCGGCGGCATTGCCATGAAGTTCGAGGTAGCCTATTTCCGACCGATGTCGTTCAGCGATCCGACAAGCTCGCAGGCTGAGGACATCTATCGCCGCTTCATCACGGGCGGGATTCCAACGGAAAAAGAGTACCGCACGTTTCAGGATTACATCTTCCGTTACCTGGTGCAGGAAGGCGGTCGACTGCACTTGCCGGTGCACATTCACACGGCGATCGGCATCGGCGACTATTTCAATCTCTCGCAGAGCAACATCATGAGCCTGGAAAGCGTGCTGCGCGATCCGCGCTATGCGTCGACGACATTCGTGATGATTCATGGCGGATATCCGCTGGAGCGCGAGGCGATCTGGCTGGCGGCGATGAAGAACGTGTACCTGGATTCTTCGTTTGGCGAGTTAGCGCAGTATCCATCGGAGTTCAAACACACGTTGAAGATGTGGCTGGAAACTTTTCCCGACAAGATCACCTTTGGCACCGACTGTTTCCCGTACAATCAGGTCTTGGGTGCGGAGGAAAGTTACTGGCTGGGCGCGTATTCGTCGCGAATCGCCTTGGCCGCTGCGTTAGCGGAGATGGTGTCTGAGGGTGAAATCACCGAGTCGCGCGCGTTGGAATTGGCCCACGCTTACCTGCATGACACGGCGGTGAAGCTGTACAACGGAAGAGTTCACTGACAGGGACTTTAATATGGCGAAGGGATACTGGATCGCATTCTACCGCTCAGTTTCGAATCCGGCTGCGCTGGCGGAATATGCCAAATTGGCGACTCCCGCGATTCAGGCCGGAGGAGGACGATTCATCGCACGCGGGACTCCCTACCGAAGGTATGAAGCGGGACTGGACCAACGGACCGTCGTGATCGAATTCGACAGTGTGCAAGCTGCCGTCGCCACTTATGAGGGTCCTGCATACCAGGCGGCTCTGAAGGTGCTGGGAAATTCTGCGGAACGGGACCTTCGCATAATGGAAGGCAGTTGAAGACTGTCGAAAGCCAGGCGCTACACAATAAGCTTATGCCAAAATCGAAACCTAAATCCAAATCAACGCCACTAGCAAAGGTGAAGTCCAATAAGCCCGCCAAGAGCGCGGTCGCAAAGCAGGCGGCCCCTTCCGCCGCACTGCAGTACATCCCGTGGCATACGATTCCGCTCGAGGATCTCAATCCTCTGCTGCAAAGGCAGTTCGTGGTCGGTCAGGAGATCATGCTGGCGCGCGTCCTGCTAAAGAAAGGATGCATCGTCCCCGAGCACAGCCATCACAACGAGCAGTTGACGTACATTGTCGAAGGCGCGCTCAAGTTCTACATCGACGGCAAAGAAATCGTGGTCCATGCCGGAGAAGTGCTCTGCATCCCGTCGAATATGCCGCACAAGGCCGAGGCGCTGGAGGATACAGTCGACCTCGACGTGTTCGCTCCGCCGCGGGCCGACTGGATTAATAAGACCGACCAATACCTGCGGAGAGAGAAATAGATCGCGCTCATGTCATCGGTCTCCACTTCCACTCCGGGTTTGCGGCAAGAAAACTTCCGGTTTCGTTGCATTGCTTGCGGAGATCTCAGTGATGCCGCGAGCCAGGACTTTCGCTGCGGTCATTGTGGAGACTTGCTTGAAATCACGTACCCCACTTGGAAAGAAACGAAGCCTGACGCGGCGAAGCTGAAGTCGACGTGGCAGAAGCGGCGCCTCTCGTCGAGCCCAGTAGATCTGAGCGGGGTTTGGCGGTACCGCGATTTGCTGCCAGCGCTCGATGACGAGCAGCAGGTCATCACTCTCAGGGAAGGGAATACTCCCCTTTATGAGTTGCCGCGGTGCGCGCGCATCACCGATGTGCCGCGCCTTTTTGCCAAGCATCAAGGAATGAATCCGACGGGATCGTTCAAAGATGCTGGAATGACCGTGGCTGCGACATTTGCCCGGCGCGCGGGATTCCGCTGGGTGGCGTGCGCATCAACGGGAAACACGTCGGCGTCGATGGCGGCCTATGCAGCGCGGGGAGGAATGCGAAGTTTGGTGCTGGTTCCGGAAGGGAAGATTTCCTGGAGCAAGCTTTCGCAGGCGCTTGATTACGGCGCGGTAACCTGCCAGTTGCGCACCGATTTCGACGGCTGCCTGAAGCTGCTGCAAGAACTGGTCCGAAAGGCGCCCGTCTACCAACTGAATTCGATTAATCCGTTTCGGCTGGAAGGGCAGAAGACTCTTGCGATCGAATTACTCGAGCAACTGGATTGGCAGGTGCCAGACCACATCATTGTTCCAGGCGGCAATCTGGGGAATAGCTCCGCGATTGGCAAGGCCCTATTGGAAATGCGTGAGCTGAAATTGATTTCGCGCTTGCCGAAGCTGTCGGTCATCCAGGCGGAAGGGGCGAACGCGTTGGTGCGCACGCTTCGGGAAGCCGGCGGCAAACGCCTCATCAGCGTTCCCGCGGAAACCCGAGCGACCGCGATCCGCATTGGTAATCCTGCTTCCTGGAAAAAGGCTGCGCATGTGCTCGAGACGACCGGTGGAGCGTGCGAGCAGGTTAGCGAGTTTGAGATTGCGCAGGCAAAGGCGGAGATCGGCGCTGAGGGGATCGGGTGCGAGCCCGCGTCGGCGGTCACTCTTGCTGGGCTTAAGAAACTGGTGAAGCAGGGTTTTGTGAAACGCGATGAGACGGTGGTGCTAGTGCTGACAGGGAATCTGTTGAAAGATCCGGAATTCACCATCGGTTTCCATCGCGGCGACATGTCTGGGTCAATACAAGAAGCCGAAGCAGCAGCGCCATTGCGCCATCCCCCAATTGTTCTGGATGCTTCGCTGGACGCCGTGATGCGCACGCTAGAGCGATTCAACTGAGTTGAGTGATACGGGGAGGGTAGTATCTCGCCTCACGCTGCGAGCGCAAGATGCGCTCGCCACGCCGGCGGGACGCCGGCGCTACTCTAATGCAGAAAGTGCGACAATCCAACTTCCGCATTGCGCTGCCTGCTACTTCGGCCAACCTTGGGCCAGCGTTTGATGCTGCGGCCCTGGCGATGGATTTCTACATCAGGATTGATGCGCGTCCAGCCGACGATTTTTCAATCGTGGCCAAGGGGCGCGATCAGGCGATCTGCGGCCAACTCGAGAATCACCTCATCCTCAATACTTATAAGGAAGTACTTTCCGGTGCCGGGTGCAAGATCACGCCATTGTCACTTCGCATTGACAACGATATTCCGATCGGCAAGGGCTGCGGCTCTTCGGCGGCTGCACGGCTGGCGGGGATTGCTCTCGCGGTGCGCTTCGGGCGGCTCAAGTGGACTGACGCACATATTGTCGGCGAAGCCTCACGGCGCGAGCACCATCCCGACAACGCGTCGGCCTGCTGGATGGGAGGGCTGACTGTAGCGCGGATGTCTGGAGAGGCCGAGGCACAGGTCGCCGTCATCCGGCCAAAGGGGAAGTGGCCTTTGTTGCTGGCCATTCCGGATCAGCCGCTCTCAACGGAAGAAGCGCGCCGTGTGCTTCCGGCCCAGTATTCGCGCGCGGATGCTGTGACCAATGTGCAGAACTCGATGCTGCTGCTGGCCGCCTTCACCCAAGGTCGCCCCGATTTCCTCAGTGCTGCGCTCGATGATCGTATCCACCAGCCCTATCGCGCAGCCCTATGCCCGTTGCTGCCCTGCTTGCAGGAGTTGAAAGGGAAGGCCGGAGTCCTGGGAGCGGTGCTTAGCGGAGCGGGACCGTCCGTATTGGTGTTCCTCGATCCGCGCATGTCGATCTCACGAGCGCGTAAGCACATCAATACCCATATTGCCAATAAGGGTTTTACTGCAGAACTGCTCGAAACTTCCATTACTTCGCGTGGTGGGCGGCCCTAGCTCACCAAGATGTGTTTTCAAGTTTTGTTCCTGGCCTGAATGGGCCATTTACCCCAGGCATCCTGTGGAGTACGTTGAGACTTCCCCCCTGCGAACAACTAATTTGCGCCGAAAGTGTTCTAAGAGTCGCGCATGTACGACCTAAGAACAGTGGGGCCTAGTAGTTCCGGCGGGCAGGGTGAGTAGTAATGACGGGAAGAAGGTTTCAACGAAGGAGGGGCCATCGTATGTCGGGCAACGAACAGGTTCTTGTGGAGATGGAAACTTTCCTTCTAGCGATCGCCTCATACGCGGATCGTGTCGCCAGCGATCCGAAAGTCACGTTTGAAGAGCACCACGTCAGCCTCATGGGGCCCGTCAGCCGTGCCGCATGTGAGCCTTTGGCAAAAGCCGCTCGCGTTGGCTCGCGCTGATCTTCAGCTCTTTAATTCTGGGGAAGAGTGAATCCGTACTTGCGGAGCACGTCAGACGCCTCCTTCGTTTTCAAATATCGCAGAAAATCTGCCGCTTCCTTCTTGTGTTGTGACCTGCTGAGGATTACAGCGCCCTGCTCCAACGGGGGATAATAGTCCGCAGGGACCACCCAGAACGTGCCCATGCTCTTCACCGCGGGTGACAAGGCATGTGCGAGCGCGACAAATCCAGCTTGTGCATTTCCTGACTCGGCAAACTGAGCGGCCTGCGAGACGTTCTCGCCCGTCACGAACCGGTCTGCTAAACGATCGTAAAGTCCAGCATGTTTCAAAGCCGCGACTGCAGCGCGGCCGTAGGGCGCATGTTCAGGATTGGCAATTGCAATCTTCTTGACCGAGCCGTCAAGGAGAGCCGCCATTCCCTGGCGTTCGAGATCGAGGGGCGAGTTGGCAGGAACCCAGAGAACCAGCTTACCCAAGGAGTACTGGTAGAGGCTGGCGGCGTCGGCCTGGGCATCGGCGATCAAGCGCTTGGGATAATCCATGTCCGCCGAAAAAAATAGATCGAAGGGGGCTCCATTCTCGATTTGTTGAGTGAGCGCTCCGGATGCTCCGAAGGAAAGCTTGATCCGGATGCCGGACTTCTTTTCGTACTGCTCGGCAATGTCGTGGAGCGCAGGATTGAGGTCGGCCGCAGCCGCGACCAGCAACTCGCAGTCTGCTTTCTTTGGCTGGGACCACGACCAGGTTGAACTCAGGACAACACTGAGGATTGTCGTAACGCAAAACCGCTTCATCAAGTTTAGCCTCCACCCTTCAGGCAGTCTTGCATTGGAATCGCGCGCGGTCTTTTTCTGATTGCTTAGTCAACACGGCCGGCTGCGCGTCTGAAAATAAACGACTTCTTGGCTTCGTTTTGCAAGAATAGTCACTGTTGGTTTCTTGCATATAGATATAGTTGTGGCATACATACTTATCTATAAGATATATCGATTGCCAAAAGTAATCTATTCGCTCAGCCTGCCAAAGTCTTCGAGCTCTTAGGAACAGCATCGATGTGCTTTGTCTGGGCCGGGACTTTCCAGAAGACCGAAAAGTCCTGAAGCTGCTTGGGCAAATCGAGAAACAGAAGTCACTCCCCAGTCTTGCCATGGTCTAAGGTGCTAGCCTACTAAAATCGAGTTCCAAGACTTAAGGATACAGCGGCGCCCTGTGAGCCGTTGTTCGCAAACGGCGGAGGCGGTTGGTGGACCGCCGCCTCCGCCCACCACCTACCACATCACTGGGACCGGTACCTCCTCGGGAAAGCCCTCCGATGCCCGGCAGAGCACCACCCTGACACTCGTCGTAAACTAATAAGGTTTCTTGGGATACGATGATGCGGCCGTGGGCAATGCTCCAAGGCCGCCGACATGACCGATTCTCGCTACGACGTAATCATCATCGGTGGAGGCGTGGTCGGGCTCGGGGTCGCACTCGAAATCACGCGACGTTTACCGCGCCAGAAGCTGTTGGTGGTGGAAAAAGAAGACAAGGTTGCCCGCCACCAGAGCGGCCATAACAGCGGCGTCATCCATTCAGGCGTCTACTACAAGCCAGGGTCGCTGAAGGCGCGTTTGTGCGTTTCGGGAGCCGCGGCGATGGTGGAGTTCTGCTGCGAACATGGGATTCCCCACAACGTCTGCGGCAAGGTGATCGTCGCCACTGGCGAAGACGAACTTCCGCGGCTGGAGGAACTACGCAAACGTGGCGAGGCGAACGGACTCACCGGGCTTCGCCTGATCGGTTCACAGGAATTGCGCGAGATAGAGCCGCACGCGAGCGGATTGCAGGCGCTAGTTGTTCCTTCCACAGGAGTCACCGATTACGCCTTGGTCTGCGAAAAGTACGCGCAATTGATCATGGCAAATGGAGGGACGGTTCGAACCTCTACTGCCGTCACGGGAATTAAGCGCTCCGAGCAGGAAATCGTAGTCGAGACGACACGGGGCGCGTTGGCGACGAGTTCGGTGATCAACTGCGCCGGCCTGTACAGCGATCGCATCGCGCGCATGGCAGGTGATGATCCGGGAATCATGATCGTTCCCTTTCGAGGAGAGTATTACGACCTCACTCCCGAACGCGCGTCGCTAGTGCGGGCGCTGATCTATCCGGTGCCGGACCCACGATTTCCGTTCCTGGGGGTGCACTTCACGCGCCGCATAACGGGAAGGGTAGACGCCGGACCTAATGCGGTGCTGGCCCTGGCGCGCGAAGGATACCGACACAGCGATATCAGCGCGCGCGATCTGGCGTCATCGATCTTGTTCCCCGGATTCTGGCGCATGGCCCGTAAGCACTGGCGCAACGGGCTGGGAGAATGGCATCGCTCGCTGTCAAAGCGGGCTTTTGTTCGAGCACTGCGGCGATTGCTGCCTGAAATCAACGAAAGCGATCTGGTACCGGGCGGGTCCGGGGTTCGGGCGCAGGCGCTCAAGCCCGATGGCGCCTTGGTTGATGACTTTCAGTTTGTGCCTTCCGGCAAGGTGCTGCACGTTCTCAACGTTCCCTCTCCAGCGGCGACGGCTTCCCTGATGATCGGCAAGACGATCGTAGACACTGCGGCCGCAAATCTCGGCCTAGCTTAGCGAGCACTTAGTGCTCGATTCCGTCCTAGAAGAAAATTCAATCAGTCGCAATCGAAAAGAAGGACGCGATCGTGCGTGAACGCATGCTAGCGTCATTGCAATAAGGATGGGTGATCGCTGTAGAGTCGGGAGTTTTAAATGAGAACCTGTATGAACGCGAAGTGTGTCGCTTTCGGCCATATCGTATTTTCGGTCGCCACTCGCTGCCCACTATGCCGGTGGGACATACGCAGAATACTGCCGGCCAGCGAAATCCCTTCGTCAACCAAGCCTGCGGAGCAGCCCGCGACGAATTAAGCGCACCCTCTCTACTTGCCTATATCTTCATTCCACAAATCCGCGTGGTCGCGTATGAAATCCCGCATCATCTGAATGCATGCGGGATCCTGCATGACTGTTAGATTCACGCCATGCTGGCGGAACAGTTCTTCCGCACCCAGGAAATTCTCATTCTCGCCGATGACCACTCGCGGAATCCTGTACAGCAAACTGGTTCCCGTGCACATCACGCAGGGACTTAGCGTACTGACCAGTGTCAACTGAGACCAGTCTCGCCGACGGCCGGCATTTCGGATGCAGACGACTTCGGCATGCGCCGTCGGATCACCGCTCTGGACTCGCAAATTGTGGCCGCGGGCAAGAATTCGCCCTTGCGGATCGGCCAAGACTGATCCGATTGGCAGGCCGCCCTCGTGTCGTCCGAGCCGGGCCTCCCCTAGGGCCGCCTGCAGTAGGGTTTGTAGATCCATATCAATTGCACCCGCCTTCTCCGGGATATTGAAGTAATCAAAGATTTTGTTACTGCCGTACCAAGACCTGCCAAGCCCAGCCAAGGTAGTCTAATTCCCGGAAAGAATCCCCCAAGAGTGCTATTCCCCTCCCTCGACAGTGTAATTGACCATGACTTGGGGGGAAGGCATTCTCAGAGGGCTACGTTCTGGGGTAAGTGTCAGAGGCTGACGAAGCCGCCTCGAGTCGGTGCGTTGAGTTCACGAACCGGGCCAATTGTTTCTGCAAGACGGGTGTCGAAGGACTGGGGGAAACCTAAGCGTGCTGAGCGAAAGAATCAAATCGGCCAAGCAGTTTGCGCTGTTTGCGGAAGTGGCTCCCGCCGAGCTTGAACATATCATCGGAGCTGCCCGCGAAAAACGTTTTGACCGCAGAGAGACGATTTTCAGTGAAGGCGATCCTGTGCGTCATGTCACGATGGTGGTTTCCGGAATCGTGAAAGTGACGCAGATGGGGCTCAATGGCAACGAAGTAATCCTGCGCCTGAATGCAGCCGGCGAAATCGTGGGCTCTTATCGCGTCTGCGTTAACTGTAGCCATTGCGCGACGGCACAAGCCGTTCAGCCGTGTGTCGCCCTGGTGTGGGATGCGGCAGTGTTTGAGAAACTGCTGGCGCGGATTCCGACGTTCCGCCGAAATACGGTACGGGCCCTCGAGGAGCGTCTGCTCGAGATGGAACAGCGATTCCGGGAAGTTTCCACGGAAAAAGTAGGGTCGCGGCTTAGCAGCGAACTGGTTCGCCTGTCCGATCGGCTGCGCCGCTGTACCGAGAACGGTCTTCTCGAGATCACGCTGTCGCGTGCGGAACTGGCGCAATTGACCGGGACCACGCTATTTACGGTGAGTCGGCTTCTCTGCCAGTGGCAGACCCAAGGCATCGTCAGGGTTCGGCGGGAGTCAGTTCTGGTGCAGGACTTCGCTGCCCTGGCGCAGATTTCTCAGGCCGAAGAGCGCACCGCATAGATCAGCAATACAGCCCAACAATCAAGCTGACAGGGACTCTGATTTAGAGTTCCCGTCGGCGTGTGTCCTGCCACAGCTCCCACATCAAAAGAGACATTAAGAGTTCTGCACTTGGGTGCCGATAGCGGGCATGCCGTAGGGGCACAGATCTGCGGTCAGGTCGGGACTTGGTTTTGTTCTGGGTGGGTTGAACGATTGTTATAGATCAGGCACACAATCAACAATCAAGCTGGCAGAGAAGTCGGACGAGAGTTTGGGCCGGTGTGGGTCGTGAAACTGCCTACTCAGTCAAAAGCGCAGTTGAGAACTCCGTACTGGCTACCGATGGAGTGCATGCCATAGGGGCACGGGTCTGCGGTAGCCTCAGTAGGTCGTGGCTTGGCGCGTTCTGGTGGTTGAAGCGATAACCTTTGTTCGTCGGGCATAGCCTTGACTGGACGGACGAGAGTGGTCGTGGTGACAGCGCTGGGGATCTGTGCGGGTGCCGGCGTCTTGGACGGCTCGGGCTTCGGAGGCGCGGCAGGCGGAGTGACTGCCTTCTGTGGCGCGTTGCGATTCGGAGAGTTGGGCGACGCAGTCTGCTCCATGGTGTTCGGGACACGAGCTGGAGCATTCCTTCTTGGATCCGTGTGACCTACAGTGACTGAGGTGCCACGGCCGAGATCGACCACGCGCAAATTGTCGTCCGTCACCTCCTGTGCACGGACGATGTGAGGAGTGATCGCGAATACGATTTCGTTTTCCTGCCTCTGCTTGTCTTCTTGTCCGAAGAGGTATTTCAGGATCGGTATCTTCGTCAGCCAGGGATATCCACTGAGCGAAGTCGTCTCCGTGTCTTCGAGGATGCCGCCAACCAGGTTGACTTCTCCATCGCGCAGACGGGTTTCATGCTCGATGCGGCGCTGTCCGATGATCGGCTGACTGATGCCGCCGATGTTCTGCGTTCCACTCACCGACGACACTTCCAAAGTCATCTTCAATGTGACTTCATGTTCCGAGTGGATATGCGGCGTAATGTCGATATTTACGCCCACGTCGAGATACTGGAACTGGGTGTTGACCAGTGCGCTGACGCCGCCGCCACCCGCAGCGGCTCCGAAGGATCCGGTCGCCACCGGGACGCGGTCGCCAATCTTCAATGTCGCTTTTTCGTTGTCGAGCGCGCGGATCTCAGGATTCTGAATCAGTTTCGTATCGCTGTCGCTCATCAAGTACGTCATCGATGCGCCCGGAATACTCACCTGGAAATTCGTGGCATTCAGCGCGCCTAGAGAGTTGAGGGTGAACGATCCACCCGATCCAGAGCCGCCGCCACCGGTCGTGCCGGGTACCATCACGATATTGGCAGAGGTCGGCGGATTGACTCCGAGATTGCGAATGCGGCTGCGGCTGACTTGCAGCACGGCGATCTCGATGACTACCTCTGGCTTTGGCTTGTCGAGATCAGTGAGTAATTTCTGCGCGAGAACCATCTGGTCGGTTGTGCCGCGCAAGATCAGGGCATTCTGATTGGGAACCAGTTGGATGCGGTTGAGATCAAGAATGCTCTTGAGCGTAGCAGCGGCTTCCTGCAGTTCGGCGGGAGTGGAAACGTTCTTGAGGTAGAACGTTTTCATCACCGAATTCTCCATGTCTTTGCGTTTCGCCGTAGTATCTGCCGCGATCAGGATCGTGTTGCTGGAAACGGGCGTCCAAAAAGTTTTTGTCTGGAGCGCGACGGTGTTCAGTGCTTCGCGCAGAGTGACGTCGTTCAGTTCGACAGTGATCTTCGGTGGTTTGTAATCCTGATCGAACAGAACGTTGATTCCGGCGAGGTGCGCAATGGTCTTATAGACCATGGTCGCGTTTTCCGTGAGACGCAGGCTGATGAGCGTGTTGGACAGCTGCTGCAACTCCACGGGACCAGCGGCTTCCTGGGCCATCTTGTCGAGAGGCAATTCTTTCTTGGGTGTCTCCTCGCCGGCGTGCGCTTGCTTCTTGATGATCTCTTCGGTGCGGTGTGCTTCGGTTTTGGCGGCAAAGTTTGTGGGATCGATTTCGAAGGCGCGCTGGAATTCGGCAACTGCCTCCTGGAGCTTGCCACTATCGCGCAGCGCCTGTGCCTTGGTGACGTGTTGCACAGCCGCATAAAACCGCATGCGCGTGAAAGACGTGAAGTATTTCGCATCTTTCGGCTTCAGCGAATGCGCCTGGCTATAGGCCTGGAAAGCCCCATCGTAGTCGTTCTTGCTTTCGGCCTGAACGCCTTTCTTGAACGCGGAACTCGCCTGATCCGCGTGAGCGGCCACAGTGAATGAAACCAGAAGAATGAGAGCTGCGAAAATTCGCGCACGTTTCATGGTGTCCGTTTGTGTACGTCCAATTTAGGAATCGGATGAGGTCTCGTCGTGCATGCCGGGAACTCTGGGGTTCATCGCTTGCCGTGCCGAGACAACCTGGGGGAGCAATTTGATAGCACCCAACGAACCGGTTCAGCCGTGGGTACGCACAATGGTCATTCAGTGATAAACCACGCCGGGGTCCTGGTATTTGCTCTGGAGCAAAGAAGAGACTCTTAATATTCGGCGCCCCGCTGGGCTTGTCGTGCGACCGAAGCAGGCGATCTGCGCGGCCTAGGTAACATATAAGGAATACTTCTTACGTATTTTACAACTCCTCGATTTCTTTACAAAACTTTACATTTGTATTTGCCTAACCGCAAAGAGTTACAAATACCCCCCTAGTACTGTGACGCCACGGGTTTTGGGGAACGCAATCCGTCTGAATCCCCCAAGTACGTGGAAGATTGGGTTCATCTTCTCGTCATCGGACGGCGCACAGACCCGCCCCCATAAAAAGCGTAGGTGCACTGGAGCGGAGACAAGTTTCCGCCCACGAAGGAGGCTGCAAAAGCCATGAGAAATACGTGTCGATACTGGTTGCCCATTTTTCTCCTAGGTTTCGCAACGGTGACTGTGAGTGCGCAGTCGTTCCGTGTGCAATGCCCGACGAGCACGATCACCCACCCGGTAGCTGCAAACAACAATTCGGAGCCGGCTTACACCGGGTCCGGCGTTAACGGCGCCATCAAGTGTCAACAGATCTCCGGCGGTGATGGTTATTCGACGATGGGCGACGGCACGCAGACATATATGTTCTCTTTCGGGCCGCTGTCCGGGATCGCGGATCTGGCGAATGGGCTGCCGGGCACTGAGTTTCCAAACGTATTCAATGACCCGTACTCAGGCGCAAAAAGCCCGCAGCCCGGTGATCCGGCCACAACCGATGGGGTAAGCCCGGGATGCGGATTTGGCGCTCCTTGTGCCACTGTTCCCTTTGCCTACAACGGCGCCATAGGACTGACCGCACGCGTGGTGGACACGGTCAACATTTACGAAGCCCACGAGGTCGGCACCACGGTGACGATTGTGGCAAACGGGCCGTTTATTGTAAAAGCCGGCGACCAGGTGAAAATAGCCAACCTCGGCACCGGCTATGACGGCACCTGGACAGTTGCCGCCACCAACATCGCAAACCCATTTCTGCCGAGTAACTACGCTTTCCAGTACACAGCCACGGCCACCGGGCTGGCGGAAGCGGTTGCGCCATTTGAGCAGCAGTTTGCGCCTACCGCCTCGACTCTTCCGGTAATCGATGGCCATGTCGATCCCCGGCCCATCATGGACGTCGCGGTAATGAACGGCAACATTCCGGCCCCGCTGATGGCGATTGATGAAGATGACGAATTCTTCCTCACGCTCACCAACGTGGGCATGATCATGCGGCCGGACTTGTTCGAGCAGCACACCGTCCACTTCCACGGCTATCCCAACGCCTCCTCGTTCTACGACGGCGTGCCTGACGCCTCCGTGGCCATCAACATCGGTGGCAGCTTCACTTATTACTATCTCGCGCCGGACGCCGGTACATACTTCTGGCATTGCCACATTACCCCGCCAGAGCACCTGCAGATGGGCATGGTGGGGCAGCTCTACGTGCGTCCCCGGCAGAACCGCGTACCCGCCGGCAGCAGCCTCTATACAGCCCTCCAGACACAAGAGAATGACCTGCGCATGGCTTGCAGACGACCCGTTGATGGCGGCACCCTAAGTGTTACCACCTATCCCGACATCCTGTGCAGCAATCCTGTGCCGGCCGTAAATACGAGCGCAGTTGCAGTTGAGACCGTATCGACCAACGCTGCCGTCACCAAGGGGTATGCCTATAACGATGGCGACGGCTCGACCTACTACGACGTTGAGTATCCCATCCAGATCCACGGCTTCGACCCGACCTTCCACTTCGTTGGCATGACCTTTAACCCGGAAGGTTTTACTGAAATGAAGGACAAGTACTTCCTGCTGAACGGGCGCAGCTATCCCGACACCGTCACCCCCGGCCCCCTGGCTACCCAGTCGACCGACGGCGCCTTGCATTACTCGCAGCCGCTGCCTTCGATCATTAACATTCCGGCGGGGAAGAGAGCGCTGCTGCGCATTTCCGACCTGGATGTTACCGAATATCAAACGTTGGCCTCACTTGGGATTCCAATGCAGGTTATCGCGCTCAATGCGAAGCTGCTGCGGGACCAGGAGGGAAACAACATGTATTACAACACCAACTCGATCACGCTGGGCGGCGGCGAGTCGTTGGACGTGATCCTGGATGCGAGCGACACCACAAAGTATCCGTCGGGTAGCGTCTTCTATCTCTACACCCCCAACCTTGACCATTTGTCGAACGACGCGGAGAACTTCGGTGGGCTCATGACCGAGGTCCGCATTAACTAACTAGGAGAGCAGCAATGAGGGCGATGAACATGACAAACACGATTTCGAAAACACAATTGCTCCTGGCGCTGACGGTGGCTCTAGCTCTGTTTCTGACGCCGGCGGCTTTCGCTGCGGCTCCTGGAATCACCGGTCCGACTTTCGACCTGACGGCGCAAGCCGCCTTCATCAGCCAGCCCGACGGGCAGTCGGTCTATTCCTGGGGTTACGGCTGCAACGGCGCGCCTACCGGTTATGCCCCCTCGGCGATCGGCGGCACGTTTTGCAACACGATGCAGCTGCCTGGCCCCACGCTGATCGTCACGGAAGGAAGCGCGGTGACGGTAACGCTACACAACAATCTCCCGGTCTCGGCCGGCAACACTTCCATTCTGTTTCCCGGCTTCAACGTGACGACGAGTGGCGGGGTGGCCGGGTTGCTCACGCGGGAAGCGGCGCCTGGCGGAACGGTGATCTACACCTTGACCGCCTCCTCAGTTACGCCGGGGACCCGCGCCTATTACAGCGGAACCCAAGGCGATCTGCAGGTCGAGATGGGCCTTTACGGCGCCATCATTGTGCTTCCGGCCGCTACCCCCGCCACCTGCACGTCCGGGGTTGCTGCTTCAAATGACGCGGCCAGGTCGCATTGGCTTGAATCTGATTTTCGGCTAGCGAAGGCCGCCTATAACAATCCGCAGGCCTGCTATGACCGCGAATACCTGTTCCAGTTCTCGGAGATGGATCCCGCCATTCACCGCGCCGCGGAGGAGCAGGTCGCGATAGCCGCTCCGATCTGCGCGACTTCGGCTACGGCTCCGGGATGCAGTCTCAATGTTCCGACCGAGCCGTACCATCCCGCGTACTTCATGATTAACGGCCGCTCGATGCCTGACAACATGGACCCCAACTACGCGGTCCAATATCCGCACCAGCCCTACAACGGCAATCCGCACATGCACCCGGGTGAGTTGACATTGCTGCGCGTCATCGGCACGGGACGGTGGCAACATCCCTTCCACGAGCACGGCAACCACGTGCGCATCCTGGCGCGGGATGGGAACTTGATTCTCACGCCCGATGGGAATGCTTTGGCCGGGCCACTGATGTTCACCACGACCACCACTCCTGGCCTTGCCATGGATGGGATCTTCTACTGGACAGCCAAGGGCCTGAACTGGGATGCGTACGGTCACAATCCCGCGTCTACCGACCCCAGCGCCAAGCTTCCGTGCACTCCGGACGCCAACGGCTATAACACGAGCGCTCCAAACGCCATCAACTACTACGAGTGGTGCCAAGACCACGACAAACCGCTGCAGGTCGCTCCCTTCGGCGATGTCGCGGGCGGCGGCCCGGCCACTCTGCCGGATCCGAACCTGTTCGCCAACGGCGCTTGGTTCGGCGGCAGTCCCTATCTTGGTCCGGATGCGACCACCCGCGCCACCTATGGCGCGTGCGACTCTACGGGCAATTGCAGCACTACCGGCACCACTCCACCTTCGGGCACGATTGCGAATAACCCCTCAACAGAGGCCGGTTTTGCCTTTATGTGGCACTCGCACAACGAGCGCGAAATCACCACTAACAATATTTTCCCCGGCGGCATGCTCATGATGATGCTGGTTGATTCCCGGGAATTTCAGATTAACGAGTCGAACTAACTGAGGAGAGAGAGCAATGCGATTCAATCACCTAAGGTCCACTTTGAAGACAGCGGTACTGGTAACAACAGTTCTCCTCCTCGGAGCGGGTCTGGCTCTCGGTCAGGTGACCGTCCCCCTGAGCGCTGGGCCGAGCACAGCGCTCCTGCCCGACGGCTCCTCCGTGCCCATGTGGGGCTATAGCTGCGACGGCGGCGCGACCGCGAATTGCCGCGCGCTGAATCCTGCGTCCGTGGGGTGGTCGCCGGTTGTGATCACCGTTCCTACCGGACAAGCGCTGACCATCCACCTCACCAACAATCTGAGTTTCGCAGGCGGAAATATTCCGACTTCGCTGACGATTGTGGGCCAGTTAGGCGGCGGCCTGGGAACACAGAGGACCACTACGTCGAGTCCCGACCACACCAACGCCCAGGGGGCAGTGACCTGGCCCATCGTCGATCCGACTACGTCGGGCACGCCGCCGGCCCAAGGGCCACGCGTGCAGTCGTTCTCGACGGAAGTGGCCGTCGGAACCCCAACGGATTTGACCTGGAGCAATCTCAGGCCCGGTACATATCTGTTGGAGTCCGGTACGCACCCGTCCATTCAGGGTCCCATGGGCCTGTACGGAATGGTGGTGGTCACCACTCCGCCAGCGACGGCGCTTTCGCCCTTCACGGCTTATCCCGGCGTGACTTACAACGCGGATGCACAGTTGCTGTTCAGTGAAATCGACCCTGCCCAGAACCGCTACGTCGACGACGTAGTAAACACGGCTGGCTTCAGCGAGACCACGGTTTGGTCAGGCCAGGTCGGGACCTGTGGCGACGTAACTGTAACCGCCCCGCACATGCACACCTGCTATCCGCCGGCGGTGAACTACAAGCCGCTGTATTACCTTATCAACGGAGCCGCCTTCGACAAGACGCACGCCTTGGCCTCGGTATTCCCAACCTTCCCCTCTGCCGTGCTTTCCCCGACCGGTTCGGTTTTGGTGCGCCTGGTGAATGCTGGCCTGCGCATGCACGTACCTTCGATCGTCGGCTCGCAAACCGGAGCCCCAGCGGTCCCGGGATTCGGGTTGATTGCGGAAGATGGGAATCCCCTCCCTGGCGTGACCAGAGTACAGAGCGAAGTGTTCATGGCCGCGGGCAAGACCTACGATGTCAAGATCAATGTTCCTGCCGCGGGTGGAACAGCGCTACCTATCTTTGATCGTGAGTTGAGCCTGTCGGGCAACGCGGTCGCGCGCGACGCCGGTATGCTCGCCTACATCAGCGTTAACGGCGCAGGACTGCCAGCCGCGGGTGCAATCGGGGGCGCAGTAGCCAGAGATGACACCTACAACTCGGTGATTGCGGGCCAGACGTTCACGGTGTCGGACCCAGCCAAGGGTCTTATCGCGAACGACACGAATGTCTCCGGCGTTACGCTCGTGGGGACAGTCGCGGGCCTTACCGTTAACCCGAACGGGACATTTACCTACTCGGGCCCTCCAACTAGCTTTATGTATTGCGCGAACGGCACTGTCACGGGAACGACATGCTCCTCTGGCATCACTGCCAGGGTGACCTTAGGCGCCGAGACTGCGGAGCTCCCCAGCGGCATTACCTGCAACCCCTCCGCGTACACGTCGGCCATGGCCACGTACATCAACATCCCGGCCCCGGGCGTCTTGGCGGCTTGCAAAGACGCGGCGGGCTATCCTCTTAAGGTTGACTTGTTGAGCGTTACGGCGCCAGGTGTAACGATGCAGGCGAATGGCGGGTTCATTGCGACCAGCGCCTCAACGTCCTTTACCTTCCAGGCACAGAACTCACAGGGGACAGACGGTGTGGCAACAACCGTGACCCTGACCTTCCCGGGAGCGAACGGCCCAGCGGTAACGCTTGTGGACGGCAAGACGCATACCGCGCTTGCAAGCCAGGACTATCGCTGGATTATTGAGGAAGACCGCACGTTCTACGTCAACCCCAACTGCACAACGAACCCCCTGCCGGGTGGCTGCCCCACGGTTACGACAGCCCCGCCCAGCCGTCCCGCAGTATTTGGGACAAATTTCCATACCAGCTACATGCCGCTAGTGGCGCAAGGATGTACCGGGAAAAATTCCTGCGAATCGGGCCAGTTTGTGCTTGATCCCGCCACCGGGAACCACGTGCCGGCGGTGTGCGACGCTGGCAACGGCGTCTGCAGACCTGATCCTACGGGCGACGGACAAGTAGCCGTAGATCCCACCCAAGTCCATCTGGACCCAACTAAGCGGTATTACATCTCGGTTCTGCCAGGCGATGCGGCCGATCCGTTCAATGGAGCCGACATCGGCCACGGCATGGGCGGCGCTCCGATCGTCTATGACGCGACCGCGGGACATTGGGTAAACCCGGGCGTAACGCCAATCGTCGCGGGCGGCGTCAATGTGATCGTCGAGCCTACCCCACTGCAACCGGCCATGCTCTCAGTGTTTGTCTTCGAGGACGACTTCCCGCTGAACGGCGAGCAGGATGGCGGCGGCGGAATTGACGTATTGTCGCCCAACGAGCCCGGTTTGGGGGGCTTCCAAATCACCTTGTTTGACGATGCCGGCGGCACCGGTGACGCCACTGGCCAGCCCACCTACGACATGTTCAACATGCCGTTGTCCAACGCGTTGGCGGGAACGATCGATCCGGTCACCAAGCTTGATGCTTGCCCGGTTTCGAAGAACGCAACGACCGGTGTAGACGGAGTTACCAGTCCAACCGGCATCACCGGCATGATCGTGACCTGCCCGAAATACGAAGCCGACGGAGTAACTCTATCCCCGTTAGCGGGCCATGCGATCGTGGCTAACCTGTATCCGGGACGTTACGGCGTGGTTGCGACCCCCGGAGCCGACCACATTGCCCAGGGCGAGGAGTGGCTGCAGACCAATACCCTGGACGGGCAGAAGGCCCACGATTCCTTCATGCGCGTCGGCGAACCGAGCTACTTCCAGGAGTATGGGCCGGCGGGATATCACGTTTCCATCGGCTTTGCTAACCCGAAGATCATCAACGACCGCTTGCCGATCCTATGTGCGGCCTCGGGCACCAACACGTGCTCGCATGCCGTAAAAGGCTTGGTAACGACCGCACGCAATAGCCGCACGCCGGATGAGAGACTCTACGGCAGCGGCACGCGCGATAGCTTTTCGTTCACTCAGTGCTATATCAGCCTGGGCGATCCCGACGGCCAGGACTTCGCCTTTACCAAGTGCAACCCGGATGGGACCTTCACCCTTCCGAAAGTTCCCGCTGGCGATTGGAGAGTGACCATCTTCGACCAGTGGAACGATCAGATCGTGGACGGCATTTCGACGCCTGTCAGGATCGGCACTGGGGATACCGACATCAATATGGGAGAGGTTGCGGTTAACCAGTGGCAAGCCAATATTTACACCTCAACCTTCTTTGACGCGAACCAAGATGGCGTTCGTCAAGACAACGAAACGGGGCTGGCGCTGGTGCCGACCAACATCCGCTTCCGCGACGGCAGTTTCTCCAACTTTAACAACACTGACCTCGATGGAAACGCCGGCTTCAATGAGGTGTTCCCACTGTTCAGTTGGTATGTGATTGAAACGGATTCGACCCGCTACAAGAACACGGGAACCCACGTGGTGTACGACGCGGGCGGCCCGGCCGACGGCTGCAGCGGCTCTACGGCACCGTGCGGAAACACCACCATTGCCGCCAACATGGCGAACACCTATGAAGACCCCACCGTAGCTCTGCCTCCTTCCCTACGGGTACCGGGCTCATATTACTGCGCCACAGGGGACTGCGGCGATGCCCCGGTTCCGCTCCCCGCTGCGGCTACGAGCGGCCCGGGCGGCTCCACGGGCCGTGTTGATCCGCCTACGGCTAATTCGTATGGCTGGCAGGGCTTCGCAGGACAGAACTCGTTCCTGGAGTTCGGCAAGAAGCCCTTCGCACCCGGCGAGACTGGCGGCATCCATGGCCACGTCGTGTATTATTCGACGCGCCCCTTTGATGACCCGGCTTTGGATTTGCAGCTCAGTTGGACTCCTCTGGTTCCGCACGTTACCGTGAACCTTTACCAGGAGGGGACGGCCGCAGACGGAAGACCATCCCTGCAATTGGTTGACACCACGCAGACCAGCAGTTGGGATGATTGGGCACAGGGATTCCGGTCCGACGGCGTTCCCAACATGAACTGCCCGGGCCAGACAACCACCGATCCTTTCTTCTTCACGCTGCAAGATCAGCCGAACTACCTTGACTGGTACAACAACGTGTTGCACGGCACGGCGACGACCGCGACCGCGCTGCCGAACAATTCCCAGTTCAAGTGCTATGACGGCATGCACGCGTGGAACCAGTTGCAGCCTGCGCCTTACGACGGCAGGTACCAGTTCCCCAGCGTCACCGCCACGGATCCAACAACTGGCGTACCCACCGGGACGAATTGCACGATCTGCGCACCGAATACCGCCGCAGCTTCGACAGATTGGGATCGCAACCTTCCCATGCTGCCGGCCGGCAAGTACGTAGTCGAAGTGGTTGTGCCGCCCGGCTACGAACTGGTGAAGGAAGAGGACAAGAACATCCTGATCGGCGACAATTACATTGCGCCGGTGACCCAGGAGTTCGCAGGTTTGGGCAACGTCTTCATTCTGCCCGACCAGGCTGCGCTCGCCGAAATGTACAACCCCTACAATACCCAGAACTCGACGACCAACATGGGCCTGCCGCGGCATGAGGGCGACACGGGAAGCGTCGAGAGCTACTGGCCGTGCGTGGGCCAGGCGCGCGTCGTTCCCGACTATCTGAGTATTTTCCCGCAAGCGCAGGAAGTCGCGCCGTTCGCCGGAGCGACTCGCAATCTGTGCGATCGCAAGGAGGTCACGCTGGAAGATCAGTCGTCAGTGCTGGCGAAGTTCTACGTATTCACTTCGACTCACGCTGCCTCCCACTACACCGGAATTATCACCGACGACTTCACCTCGGAATTCGATCCGTTCTCGCCCGACTTCGGAGAGAAATTCTCGCCGGCCAACCTGCCCGTGTCTCTTAAGGACTGGAACGCCAACGAAGTGGCCCGTGTCTATGCCGATCAGTTTGGCACCTACAATGGCTTGAACTACTCGACTTGGGAAGTGAACCCGCCCAACCCGACCGGATATGCGCCCACCATGATGGTGGTGTGCATGAACGACCCAGGCACTGGGGCGACCCCGGATAATTTGTTCCAGCCAGGCTATAGCGATTTCTGCTATGAGCTGCCGTTCATGCCGGGACAAACCGGATACTTCGATACGCCGGTAATCCCCACCTCCGCATACTCGGAAGGCTACAACCATCCGGACTGCAACTACCCGGATGCTACGCCAGCGATCGCGAGTGTTACCAGTTCGGACATAGCCGGACCTTGGGTGAGCGCGCCCGGTCACTCCCTTACCATCACCGCTCTAGGTGACGTGCAGGTGGACAACTATGGATATTCCGGGCCCGCGATTAATACGAGTACCTTCAGCTGGGCTAAGCAGAAGGTTACCCGCCACTACGGTTTCGGGGCAAGTCAGGGAACCGGAAGTGTGACAATCGGCGGAGTAACGGCACCTGTGACAAGTTGGAGCGACACGCAGATCACTGTCACCGTTCCCGACAACGTGCCTGCATGTGCCATACAGCAACAGCGGCAATTTGGAGGCCCGAATCCCGCCAATCCCGAGCTCTGCGGCCAATTGCTCATTACGGCCGGCAATGGCAAACAATCCATTGACACCGTAACGGTCACCGTCGGAAACAGCCAGACCACCATTCCGAAGGTGTTGGCGGCTGGGCAAACGATTCAGTCGGCGATTGATGCCGCTAACCCGGGCGACATGATCATCATTCCTCCCGGCTCTTACAGCGAGATGGTGCTGATGTGGAAGCCGGTCCGTCTGCAAGGCGTCGGAGCTGCTTCCAGCGTTATCAACGCAAACACCCAGCCTTCGGGACAACTGAAGCTGGATCCATGGCGTCGTCAGGTGGTGTGTCTGTTTGGGTTGGCGCTCAACGGCACGCCTATCAGCGCCACCAATCCGTACGATCCGACCCCTCCCGACCAGGGTGGGTTTACCTGCCCGGCCAATATGCAGCTCCAGGTCGATCGGTTACCGCTGGAAGCGGTGGTGGGCTGGGATGCCACCCTTAACGGCAACCTAGCGGAGTTCCTGCAAGAGCCAACCCTGATGGGAGCCTATGAAGGCGCAGCCATTACGGTTCTGGCGAAAGGTGTGAACTTCCACGGAGTCGATCCGTGGAGCGGAGCAGCCATCGCCGAGACGGGAGCGTTCCCGGACGGCACCACGCTGCTTACGGCCGGCAGTTGCGGGTCGAATGGGGTTGGCAATAAGAACCCGTTCCCAAGCAACTTCTGGTGCAACCCGTCCAGCATCGACGGCTTGGGCATTATGAACAGTTCCCAGGGCGGCGGTGGCATCAACGTGCACGGTTGGGGTCATAACATCCAAATTGCCAACAACCGGATCCACAACAACGAGGGAACACTCTCAGGCGGTATTACGATTGGGCAAGGCGAACATCCTGGGCTGTATCTCGGGGGAGCAGTTGCGGGAGCCACGAATGCGGCTCCGGGCTCCTGCCAGAACAGTGGCGTAGAGGGCCTTGCGCTGCCGTACTGCTTTGACATGAACGTGAACGTCCACAACAACAATATCTCGTTGAACTCTTCCGAGGGCGATGAGCTGTTCTCGTCGACGCCAGCGGGGGCGGGTGGTATCAGCTTCTGCACCGGCTCCGACTTCTACAAGTTCAACTTCAACTGGATCTGCGGGAACATGAGCACGGGAGACGGGGCGGGCATCGCTCACCTTGGGTTCTCGTACAACGGTGACATCGAGCACAACTCGATTCTGTTCAACCAGAGCACCAACCCGACTATCGTGACCAATGGCGGCGGTCTCCTGGTCTACGCTGCTCCTGACGTTGATCCTACTTGCGGCCAAACGAACGACAAGGATTGCGCGGCTCCTGGGTTGGGCGATGGCACCGGTCCTGGCTTGGTGATCAATGCCAACCTGCTGCTGGGCAACACGGCGGAAAGCGGCAGCGGCGGCGGTATGCGCTTCCAAAACGTTAACGGAACGGAAGTGAGCACGTTCCCCACGACCCCGACGCGGTGGTACGAGGTCAGGGCTACCAACAACGTCATCACGAACAACGTCGCTGGTCTGGATGGCGGTGGCGTGTCGTTGCAAGACTCGCTGGTAGTGGACTTCATCAACAATACAGTCGCTTCCAACGATTCCACCGCATCTGCGGGAATCCTGTTCAACACGCTGTTTGCTCCTTTGGGCAGCAGTTCGGGAACAAGTTGTACTACAAGCGGAGTCTCGGCCACTTCGAACTCGCAGTCGTGCCCGCAGGTCGCCGGTTTGGTGAGCGTTCCAAACAGCTCAGCCCTGACCTCGGCCTTGCCTGGGACGATCACTTGCCCCCTAGGCCATGGAACAGGGGGAACGGGTGGTGGTGGCCGTAACAACGGCGCTTGCAAGCGCTTCTCCTTCCCGCTTATGTATAACGACGTGTTCTGGCAGAACCGTTCATTCTTCATCGGAGTGGGCGGCCTCGGAACGGGACAGCAGAATCAGCAGAATGTAGTCACGTTGTATGACTCATTCACCACGACGCCAGCGGAGACCCAGCCGCAAGTGGACGCCACCACGGCGAATGGCAGCGGCACGATCATCACCGGTGGCGCTGGCGCCTGCGTCCTGCCTAATGCAGCTCCGAACTATTGGGACATCGGTGTGCGCGGCGACAGCTCACCGACGACCCACGAAGGCAGCACGAATGCAACGCCGCTGTCCCCGTCGAACTCCGTGATTACGGCGGGTTACACCGGCAACCAAAACCAAAATGGCAACCCGACCTTCGTCAGCCAATACTGCAACGGTTCGCGGGTGCCGCCAGAGCTTGGCACGATGGGCTATATCGTGAACCCGGGAACCAATGAAACCAACGCTCCTGTGCCCATCTTCAGTCTCACGCCATCGGCGACGGTGGACGAAGGCAACAACTGGATCAACATGAGATGGGGCCCTCTGGCACTGACGCACCCGGTGACCGGTACTGTGCTGGGCAACTACGCGCCAGCGACGGGTTCTTCGGCAATTAATAACGGGAGCTCGATTGCTGTGTCCAACGTCGCACCTCCGGCCACCGATTTCTTCGGGAATCCGAGGACGCCTCCGTATGATATCGGCGCGATCGAGACTGCGTCGGTCCTGAACCGTAGCGCAAGCGTAACACCTGGTTCGCTGAGCTTCGGCACCTGGGTGACAGGCAGTAACAGCACTACGCAGAACGTGACGGTGACCAATACGGGCAACGTTGCCTTAAACGGCGGCAGCTTCACCTTGGTCGGGGCCTTCTCGCGGGTCACTACCGGAGCATTCCCGGGCAACGCTCCGAATTGCACAGGGACGTTGGCGACAGGCGCTTCTTGTACCGTCAAGGTGCGGTTCTCGCCAACCGCGGCAACGGCCTTCAACGGATCGTTGACGGTTGCGTACACGGGGGCCACGGTCACGCCCGCATCAGTGACACTCACTGGCACGGGTGCAGTGACCTTGGCGTTCTCGGGACCGACTCCGTCTCTGGTCACGGGAGGCACTAACGCGCACTCAGGCACGATCACCGTTACGAACAATAGCGGTGCAACCATAACGCTCGCCTCCAATCCAACGGTTACCAGGGATTCGGGAGTGAGAACCTTCAGCATTGTTGCTCCCGCGTCGGGAACGCGATGCCTGTCGGGCTTGGCTGTGGCAAACGGAGCATCTTGCACGATCGGCGTGCAGTACGGCGCCGGCGCCAATGTTTCGGGTGCAACGGCACATGTGACGCTGACCGATACGATGGCGGGAGCTCAAGGAACGGGAACCCAGATCAGTCCGGAGTTCAGCGCTAACTAGGGTGTATGGGGCGGCCAAACTGGTCGCCCCAAAATATCCGGCAGTATACGCGTTGATGTCGACTGCGAAGGGAACTTAGTGCAGTACAATATGTGGGCCAGACATTGTCTTGAACTCGAAACCACCCGCGAGACTCCTTGCGGGTGGTTTCGTCTTCCGAATCGTGCAACCCGCGGGCGCCGAATTCCCCCAAGAAGTCCAAGCAGGTGGCCAGGTTTAAACGATGCTGCTGTTCGCAGCCTGAGTGGGCGAGCAACATCTTCGTTGAGTCGCGGGCGGCGGAGGGCCAACCAGCACCGCCGCTTGCCTGACCAGAGACAGCGTGCAGTACATACAGGACCTATGTCATGGAGGCGAAAGTGCAAGGAACCACGCTGACAGGGACGTTCGAAATTGAAGAGGTAGCCGTCAACTCGCGGTGGAGAACCCTCGCTTCAAGCTGCTATAAGACGTCCGCCGCGAAGGTGAGAGGCTGCTGCCGCTGGTTCCTCTTGAGTCTGGCTGTGGTGGCGCTGATCGTCTGCTCGGGCGCGCCCGGCGTCGCTCAGGTGGGCACCGCGGCGAGCCCGGCAAAACCAATGCTTCACAGTCAGAGAAGCGCGCGGGCTATTGAGGACCGGGTCAAGGTATTCGCCAAGAATTTGGACCTCAACGAGGCGCAACAGGCTGCCGTGAAGAAGATCCTGGAGCAAAGGCAGCAGGAGACTGTGCGTATCCGGCTGGATCCGACGCTTATCGGAACCGCCAAGTTCGATCGGTTTCGCGCCCTGCAGGATAAGACTGTGGAACAGATCCGGGCCGTGCTCAACGAGGAGCAGAGGAAGAAATATGATCCGCTGGCCGTGCGAAGAATACAGCCGGCGCCGGGTCAGCGGAGTGTAGAGGATTGGATCAATGCCACCACTCCGCGGTAGCGTCGGCTTCGCTTGCTCGCAAAGCCAACTTACAGCCCTTCGATTTTAGACAATCGTTAGGTCACCCCTTTTTTTGTTCACAGAGGGGGCTTTGTGGTACAATTAAAACTCCTCCCTCGGTATAGCCCAAATCCCATGATTCGTTCATTTTCGTGCACCCTCGTGCTTTGCGGCGCTCTGCTGGCGCAGAATGCTTCGCCGAGTCCCAGCAGCAAGCAATCCAGCTCCACCACTCCGATGGCTGCGGCCAGCGCCAGGACTGCAGGCAATGTTAGATCAACCCACTACCATCCAGATCGTTTTGCCGGCCGCGCAGGGACCTATTACCGCGTGGTCTGGGGAGTCGATTCGCTGAGTGTGAAGTGGGCCGAGTCAGGCGAGATGATTCGTTTTACCTATCGGGTCATCGACACTGAGAGGGCTAAGACTCTCGGCGATAAGAGGCTGGAGCCGTCGCTGGTCGACGAGCGGGCGCGCGTGAAACTGGTCGTGCCAATGATGGACAAAGTGGGGAAATTGCGCCAGACCAGTCCACCCGAGGCGGGGAAGACTTACTGGATGTTGTTTTCGAACAAAGGTGGATATGTGAAGCGTGGGGACCGGGTGAATGTGGTGATCGGGAATTTCCACGCCGATGGACTTGTGGTCGATTAGTTCTCCTCCTCCACGACCGAAGCTCGCAATTGGGGATTGGGTTCAAAAGCTCGAAAAAGGGGTGTGTTCATGAAAACGAAGCTTATTTCTTGCGCGGCGATGCTCTTTGCGTTTCTGCCGTCGTTGATGTCCGGGGCCGATACTTCAACCAAGGCGACGGCGCCGAGTTTGTCGGTTACGCAGATCGTAGAAAAGAACGTCACTGCGCGTGGAGGATTGGATCGTTGGCGTGCCTTGCAGACCTTGGAGATGAAGGGCAAGATGCAAGCCGGCGGCAATAAGCGGCCGACCATCCCGGTTCCGGGCACCAAGGTCGGGGGAGAGGTTCGCGCAGAGCGGCTAAAAGAGCAGGCACAGCTTCCATTTCTGATGGACCTGGGCCGCGGGCGCAAACAGCGTCTCGAGATACAATTCAACGGCCAGACCGCGGTTCAGGTCTACGACGGTTCGCAAGGCTGGAAGATCCGGCCCTTCCTGAACCGTCATGAGGTCGAGAAATTCACCGCCGACGAATTGAAAGCGGCATCGCAGCAATCGGATCTTGATGGCCTGCTGATTGATTACGCGGCGAAGGGATCCCAGGTCGAACTGGCTGGTGTCGATCAAGTGGAAGGTCGCAGCGCATACAACTTGAAAGTGACTGACAAGAACGGATATGCCCGCCATGTGTGGGTGGATGCCGACAGTTTTCTCGAGGTAAAGGTCGAAGGTGCGCCACGCCGTCTGGATGGCAAGTATCACCCGGTTGCAGTCTATCTTCGTAATTATCGCTCCGTGAACGGTCTGATGATGCCCTATCTGATGGAAACGACCGTCGAGGGAGTGAAGGACACTGAGAAGATCGAGATCGAAGAAGTCGTTTCGAATCCGAAGCTCGACGCTTCTAAATTCGCAATGCCGCGTTGAGCTTCACCCTCCCCCTTATTTTGGGCGCCGCAAAGCACGTTGGTGGCTGATCGCCGATTCCGACAGTGCTTTGGGCGTTCTTGCTGCTGATTCCAATTCGTGAAATCGCGATTGACACGGGAGTTTGAAATGATGCTACGAAACAGCACCGTAATCCTTGTAGTTTTTGCCGCCGCTACTTCGTGGGGCCAGGCTTCCGCCGGTGTCCCAGCACATCGGCGCCAACCTGTAATTGCAACCAGCAATGCGGATGGTGCTGCGGCGGCCGCTCGCGCAAGAGTCGCTGCAAATCAGCAGATGGAGGAGATGGGGGCTACGCTCGCCAAGATGCACTCGCTGTTGAAGCAGATGCGCGCGAAGACTACCAGCAGCGCCAAGGACCCGATTGCCAAGGCCAATCTCGACATGTGGGCGCTGATGCTTGAACAACTCGACAAGCAGTATGAACAACTGAGTCTCGCCGCTCGCGCTCGCCAGGATCTCGAAGCACGCCGCGCCGCCCTTTATAAGCAGGCGGATCAGAAAGCCTCAGAGGCTGCCAAGGGCGCACGGGAAGCACAGAAGGCGGCCGTAGCAGAGGCTCCTCAAGCAGCACAGAGCGGATCGCAACCGGCGGCACCGGCTCCTCAAGCCGCACAGACGCCCGCGTCCTCGTCTCCAAACTAAGTTGAAAGAAGCTCGGCGTATTGCAGTTCGGTGGTAGGGGCACAAAGCAATGAAAAAAGTATTGAGTGGCATCCTGATTGGAACATTGATGCTTGTGTCGTACTTCGTGGGAAGGAAGCATACCCAGCAATCAGGGTCATCAGCGGCGGCCGATGGTGGCCGCCGCGTGCTGTATTGGGTTGATCCGATGCATCCCGATTACAAATCGGATCATGCCGGAGTAGCCCCGGATTGCGGCATGCAACTAGAGCCTGTCTATGCGCAATCGATTGCCGCCTCCGGCAATGCCGCTGCGACGATACCAGCCGGCATGGTCGGGATCGACGCGGAGAAACAGCAGCTTTTCGGGATTCGGGTTTCCGCCGTCGAACGGTCAGCCGGGACTGAGAACGTACGTGTGCTTGGCCGCGTCCTTCCGGAAGACACGCGGGTCTTCCGGCTCAACGCCGGCATGGAAGGCTTTATCCGCCAGACGTTCAACGATTCTCCTGGAGAACTCGTTAAGAAGAATCAAAAACTGGCGACCTACTATGGTGGAGACATACTCGCCGTCGCTTCCGGATTCCTGGCGGCGACCGCCGGAGTACCCGGCGCTAACGGCAAAGATGGCTCGCGCACGGTGCCGTTTCCCGGAGCGGTATCGAAGCAGGGGTCGAGCAGCGTGCAAGGCTACACCGACCGCTTGCGCAATCTCGGGATGAGTGACGCGCAGATTCAGGAGATGGCCGAAACCCGGCTTCTTCCTGAGAGCATCGACATCGTTTCACCGGTCGATGGGTTTGTGCTCGTCCGGAACATCAGTCCGGGCCAGCATTTCGAGCACTCCACTGAGTTTTACCGGATTGCTGATTTGAGCCGGGTTTGGATCGTCGCCGATATCCTGGGAAACGAAGCACAGCATTTTCGTCCTGGAACGGCAGTTCGCATTCTGTTGTCGGGGCAGGGGAAGACTTTGACCGCGCGGGTGAGCAATGTGCTTCCCCAGGTGGATCCCGCTACGCGGACGCTGAAGCTTCGCTTGGAAGCAGAGAATCCCGGCTTTGTTCTGCGGCCGGACATGTTCGCGGATGTGGAGTTGCCTATTCTGAGACCAGCGGGTCTGACGGTTCCTGTCGACGCAGTCATTGATTCGGGTCGAGAGCAACGGGTCTTCGTCGAGCGGTCCAATGGTGTGTTTGAACCGCGCAATGTGGAAGTGGGATGGCGCGTTGGTGATCGCGTACAGATCGTAAAAGGATTAAGCGAAGGGGAGCGGGTTGTCAGCGCGGGAACCTTCCTGGTGGATTCAGAGAGCCGCCTGAAATCGGTGGAATCGGCGCCGAAGGAACAGCCACAGCCAAAGCTTCTGCCAAAGTCCAACACGAGCACCGCCGTTAGTACAAACACGGTGAAAGATGCGGCCTGCGGCATGGCGATTGATCCAGCTAAAGCCGTCGCGGAGGGCCACACGATCAGCCGCGAAGGAGTCACGTACTATTTCTGCTCTGATCGTTGCAAGCGGAAATTCAGTGAACAGCCCGACCATTATCTTGCTGCAAATCCTTCTGGGCCCCATTCATGATTAACCGCATTATCGATTTCTCGGTGCAGCACAAGTTCATTGTGCTGGCCTGTGCAGCCTTGGCTTGCATTGGCGGTTGGTGGTCGATGCAAGCGTTGCCTCTCGACGCCATGCCGGACCTGAGCGAGACGCAAGTCATTATTTACTCGCGCTGGGATCGCAGCCCCGACATCATCGAAGATCAAGTGACCTATCCGATCGTCACGGCGATGGTCGGCGCGCCCAAGGTCAAGACGGTGCGCGGAGTTTCTGATTTCGGTTATTCCTACGTCTACGTGATTTTCGAGGACGGAACCGATCTGTATTGGGCCCGCTCGAGAGCGCTCGAATATTTGTCTGGTGTGCAGTCGCACTTGCCCGAGGGTGTGAAGGCTGAGATTGGACCCGATGCGACCGCCCTCGGCTGGGTATATCAATACGCGCTGGTCGACACCTCCGGGAAGCACAGCCTCGCGGATCTGCGCACCTATCAAGATTGGTATTTACGGTATTACCTGCGCGCAGTGCCGGGCGTGGCTGAGGTTGCTCCTGTCGGCGGATATACGCGGCAGTTCCAGGTGAACGTCGATCCTAACCGGCTGCAAGCCTACGGCATACCAATTCGTCGAGTCGTGGAGGCGGTCCGCAGCGGCAATGAAGAAGTCGGCGGACGCCTGCTGGAGTTCGGCGGAACCGAGTACATGGTTCGAGGCCGCGGCTATGCCACGACACTCGAAGAATTTGGCAGCATCGTACTTGACGCAAGTACCGACGGAACTCCGATTCGCATCAAGGACGTGGGACAGGTCGTCGAAGGTCCGGAATTAAGGCGTGGTGTAGCGGACCTGGATGGAAAGGGCGAAGTTGTTTCCGGGATCATTGTCATGCGGAGTGGTGAGAACGCTCTGGCCGTGATCGACCGGGTGAAACAGAAGATCAGCGATGTAACACCTTCTCTTCCCGAAGGCGTAAAGATCGTGCCTGTTTATGATCGCTCGGAATTCATTCATCGCGCGATCAGCAACGTGAACTCCACAATCTTTCAAGTCATCGTCACCGTCGTGCTGATCATCCTGATCTTCCTCTGGCATTTTCCCAGCGCGGCAATTCCGATCGTCACCATGCCGGTGGTGGTGCTGGCATCGTTCATTCCTTTCCACTATCTCGGGATAAGCGCCAACATCATGTCTCTCGCTGGCGTGGCGATTGCTTTTAGTGAGCTAGTGGATGCGTCGATTGTCGTTGTTGAGCAGACCCACAAGAAACTCGAGCTTTGGGAAAAGGGAGGACGGCGCGGGGATTACCGCGCGGTGATAATCGCTGCTGTCAAGGAAGTTGCCGGTCCGACGTTTTTTGCATTGCTGGTCATCGCGATCAGTTTCCTGCCTGTGCTGACGCTGGAGGCACAGGAAGGGCGCATGTTCAAGCCTCTCGCCTACACCAAGACGCTCGCGATGCTGATTGCGGCCGGTATGGCGATCACGCTCGACCCGGCACTGCGCCTTCTGCTCGCCCGCGTCGATCGTTTTGATTTCCGCCCGTCATGGCTCTGCCGGGTTGCAAACGCCCTGCTCGTGGGAAAAATCCGTCGGGAAGAGGACCACCTGGTCAGCCGCTGGATGACCCGTATCTACGAGCCGGTTGTGCGCTGGACACTGCGCCGGAAATGGGCGGTGATCTCCGGCGCCGTGGCCTTGGTTGTGCTGGCCGTCCCGGTCTTCCTGAACCTGGGTTCTGAATTCATGCCGCCGCTTGATGAGGGCGTGATCCTGTACATGCCTTCGACCATGCCCGGCATCTCGATAAGTCAGGCGCAGCAACTGTTGCAGACTACCGACGGCATACTTGCGCGTTTTCCGGAAGTCGACCGGGTGCTGGGGAAGGCGGGCCGCGCGGAAACGTCGACGGATCCAGCACCACTCTCGATGCTGGAGACAGTGATCGTGCTCAAACCCCGGTCGGAGTGGCGGCACGTCGACACCTGGTACTCCTCTTGGTCACCTGAGTTCGTAAAGCCACTGTTGCGCCACGTCACGCCCGACACAATTTCATCCACGGAGCTTGTACGACTTCTGGATGAAAGCTTAAAGGTGCCGGGTGTAACAAATGCCTGGACGATGCCGGTCAGGGGCCGGATCGACATGCTGACGACTGGTATGCGAACGCCCATTGGGCTAAAAATCTCCGGCGCAGACTTGGGCAAGATCGAGCAGATCGGATCTCGCGTCGAGACCATACTCGGTCGGGTGAAGGGCACTCGCGCAGTTTTTGCCGAGCGCACGGGCACCGGTTACTTTCTGGATTTCGAGTGGAATCGTGAGCGACTGGCGCGCTATGGATTGAGCATCGAAGACGCGCAACTCGCCGTGGAGAATGCGATCGGGGGCGAGGACGTCACTACTGCTGTTCGAGGGCGCGAACGCTACCCGGTCAACGTGCGATACATGAGAGACTTCCGCAGCGATCTGGGATCTCTCCAGCGGGTCCTGGTTCCAGCAGGACAGCGGCAGATCGCTTTGGGCGAATTGGCCGAGATTCATGCCAGCACCGGTCCTGCGATGATCCGCGACGAGAACGGAATGCTGACAGGCTATGTGTACATCGACCTCGCAGACCGTGATCCCGCTGGCTATATCGCCGAAGCCGGGGGCCTGCTGCGAGACCAACTGAAACTTCAGCCCGGCTACGCTTTCTCGTGGGCGGGACAGTACGAAGCTATGACGCGCGTGAAGCATCGGCTGACCCGAATTATTCCCATCACTCTGGTGCTCGTGGTTTTTCTGCTGTACCTGAATACACGCTCGGCTGTGAAGACGATGATCATCCTGCTGGCGGTGCCGTTCTCCGCCGTGGGCGCGATCTTCTTTCTCTACCTGGCCGGCTACAACATGAGTGTGGGCGTCTGGGTAGGGCTGATCGCTTTGCTGGGCATCGACGCCGAGACCGGCGTATACATGCTT
Source organism: Terriglobia bacterium (assembly GCA_020073385.1). Lineage (GTDB taxonomy): Bacteria > Acidobacteriota > Terriglobia > Terriglobales > Acidobacteriaceae > Sulfotelmatobacter. Next base: position 55,698 of record JAIQFH010000019.1, read on the forward strand.
CTTTACCTTGACCTGGCTTACGAAGAAGCGATCCGACAGGGTCGTCTTCGTAATCCCGGGGATTTGACGGAAGCCATCGTACAGGGAGCCGCCAAGCGGTTGCGCCCCAAGTTCATGACCTTCGCCACGATGTGCGTGGGGTTGCTGCCCATCCTCTGGAGCACAGGCACCGGTTCCGAAGTCATGAAGCGAATCGCGGCCCCGATGGTCGGCGGGATCTTCACTTCTTTCCTACTCGAACTACTCGTCTACCCAGCCATCTATGCCGTGTGGCGGCAGCGGTCGATCACAAGCACGGTCGAGCCAGCCCTCATTGCAGCGCAAGAGGAGTCCGCTGAGCTGAGAGAAGGAAGCCTCGTCAGCCTGCAGCTCTAGCAATTGCTCAGTAGGGTTAATTTGGCTCGGCAACGGCCGGTATTCTACTGATTAGGAGTTCATGGATAAGGATATGGATAAGGATTAAGGATGTAGCCGTCGACTTCGGTGAGTTCCTTGAACTCGGGCCCAAATCGCGGCTCCACATTATTCTGCAATCGGCTCGATTGCCCGGCTATCTCGTGTGACCGTGATTGGACGCATGGCAGGCCGAGCAGAGCGTGATTAAGTTCTCTTCAGAGTCGTGACCCAAGCGACTGCGAAACTGTTGGTGGTGGACTTCCAAATTTGACATCGTGCCGCAGGACTGACATCGCCAGCCATCGCGGCGTAACACTTGTTGGCGCAGATTCTCGTAGGCGATGGGATCCAGCCGCAAACGCGGGGCCTTTGGGCGAATGTCGTTCACGATGCTTTTTCGCTGAGGTTGTCGAGGAACGCCCTCTTCTGTGCTTCGGGCAGGAAACGGAAGAACCGGGTCATCGAAAATAACAACGTCTCCGGATCCCCATTGTCCAGGTTGGCTCCCGCCAAGAAGTCCGCACAGATCATCTCCAGACAGTAGCCTCGCGATCGGTCGCAGCCCAGCATCAGCGCGGCCGTTTCGATCGCTTTCTCTATGACCGGCATCTGGCTCTGGTACAGCTTGAAGTAGACAATCTCCCAAGGCTCCGTTTCCCGCCCTGTTAGTTCCCGCTCTACCTCCTTCTTAAAGTCCTCTTTCGGCATCTGCCGGGCTTTGTGCAACCAGGTTGCACAATCGAAGTTCTGCCGGTCCCGCCTCGCGAGCTTGACCAGCTCGATCCCCTTCGCCCATCCCACTTCCTTCAGCTGTTTCCTCGCCTGCGGTGGCAAGTTTTCGTGGATCGACATCAGGTAGTACGCTTTCCTCCTCGATTCGGGAAATCGCCTCTCCAGAAATTCATCGAAACACTTCAAGTTTTCCAGCCGCCAGTACTGCCCCGCCCGCACCTCGCATAAATAGCGCGCAAGCTCGACGAATTTCGTATCTCGATCCGTCTCCTTCTGCTGTTCCCATGCCAGAATCTGGTCAATCTTACCCAGCACAAATACGGCGCGGCGGCGATTTAACTTCGGCGGCATAGGCGGATACTCAGTAACTAAGCTCGTCAAGCCAATCAAGACTCTCGGCTCCTGGACGCCGCACGACAGCGGCGTCAACCATTTCCTGTTTTCCAAGGCAAAGCCCTACATACGGACAGCTGCTGCAGGGATTCTGGGGAAAGCGGATGCCGCTGTGCGGCAGAAAGTCCGCCGACTCGATTCGCCGGATCGTGCCCTCCACCAGGCGGCCAAACTCCTCGCGCTGTTCGTCGGTGATCGTGGTACGCAGATACTGCACCTCGACGAGCCGTTTGCGGACGAAGACAACCTGCGCGACCTCAGCAATTCCTGTCATCCACGAATAACAGACCAGCTGCGGATCCAGAGACAACAGTCCCTCTGGCTCTTCCGGGTATCGGCTCGAACTAGTCTTCCACTCGATTAGGCATCGCTTGTGGTCGAGTTTTCCAATGGCATCGATATAGGCGACGAAGTCGTTCTTGTTGCCCACGGGACGGGTGAACTTGATCTGAAGATTTCGTCGAGGCTGGGTGATCTGCACGCGACTGTCTTGGCAGAAGCGGGTCAGGAGCATGATTCCTTGCTGAAGCATGCGATCCCAGGAGTCTCCGTTCGAGTACTGCAGGCCTTCGCCCTGACAAGCAGACCACTCGGCGAACAGCACGGCTCCGGGATCTTCCCGGCGAAAGAGCGCACCCAAAGCCCGTTCGAAGGCGCGACCGAAGAGCATCGCCGCCCGCGTGTCCTTCTCCTTCCACCCATCAAGATAGCGATGCCGATAGCGGCGGGGGCATGTCAGGTATTGACTGATTTGGGTGTAGCTGTAAGTCATCAGGCCACCTGAGGGTTGTCCAGGTTTGCGGGGGAGAGCTCTTCCCAGCGACTAGCGGGAGCAAAGCCGTCAAGCCGGAGCAGGGAAGTGCCGTTAAAGACGATGTGGCTGATCTTGACCACGCCCTTCAGACCTACGAGCTGGGTTTCGTCCACTTCGTCGCGTCCGAGCAGTTCGGTGTCGTAGCCGAAATCGCGCAGAAACCAGTTGAGCTTCCACAACGCTTTCGGGTTGCAGTAGATACGGCTCGAAAGGACGTGGCCAGAAAACCGGCTTGGCTCTAGGATGACGAGAGTGAGCGTGTAGTAGGGCTTCTGTGCCTGCCGACGAAAGTAGACTCGTTGGACCCGAACCAGGAAAACGCCATCTGGTACCTGGTCGGCGGCACACCGATCGGCAGCGTGCAAGCCTGTGATCTGACGTTTCATGCGGCGCCTTCTTTCTGGCCGAGATAACTGTTGAGCTGGCAGAGCAGGGCATTGCGGTCTTTCTCGGCCCAGTCGGCGAGGTGCTGGACGAAGTTCTCGACCTGTTCACGCGTGGCTTCCCGAAGCGTTTTCACCGCACAGAAATCAGTCGCGTAAGACTTGACCAGGTTCGGATCGAGCCGATGCTGGCGAATGACTTGGCAGAGGCGATCGCGGACGGTATGGCTGCTGCCAGCATTTCCATTTGCAGGCTGCGGAGGCAATTTCCTCGATTCTTGCGACGGCTGGAAAGACTCGGCAACGGATCCGATCTCTTCGACTGAGCAGATGCCAATGCCGTACGCCTTGCGCAGGGCGCGATTCACTGCGCGGGTCTCGGCCACGCGCATCTCTGCACCGTGGACCAATGCCGAGACATTGGACGGTTCGGCATCTCCATATCCGACGAGGCCTTTGCAGGCTCGTGACTTGTAAGCAGTGGCTTCAAAAGCCCAGCGCTGGGCCGCAGAGTCAGAGAATCCCGGAATGACTCGAACATGAATACCCGCACAGTGTTTGCGCCGCGCCAATCGGATGAGGCCAGTGTGAGTTACATACCATTTACCGTTGAGAAGAAGAAGGTCTCCGAGTAGCACCGAAAACCGGAATGATCTTGTCAGCTCTTTCAGAACTCGGATGTGCCAAAGTCCGACTCCCGCACCCCACAACCTTTTTGCGAACTTGCAATTGTGCGCTTCAGACGCTTCATCATGAATAGGAGATTTCATATTCTGACCTCGTCTTGGATATGTCATAATGATATCGTTACGACATCGATATTTCAATAAAAAAAATCTACCGGTCGCGCTTTGCCACAATCTGTTCGGCTGCAACGATTGCAGCGTTAGCAACGAAACTGCTTATACTTCTTCGCTCCAGGTCGGCTGCCCTATCGACGAGTTTCCTCTCTGACTGCGTGAAGTAGACCAGGATCTTTTTGTTCAGCGTCTGTTGTGACCGGCGTCGAGACTTCGAGATAGCCCCCTTCTTCATGGCGAAATGGTACACCGAAGAAATGGCGAACCGTAGTGTCGTGGAGGATTCCGTTTTTTATGGGAAAGATCCCGACGTACAATAGCGCTGCCGTGAAGTTCGGCAGCGCCGCGCCCGACACCAGCGGCTTGCGTCACAAATGCTCCAGGGACTTGGAACCGGTGGGCACGTTGGAGGAGGTTCTGGTTGAGAAGATTGCTCATGAATACTGGCGGCTCGGTGTAGCAGCTTGGCATGAAACGGAGGAACGTTCACAAGCCAACCCATTTAAGCGCACGTCGATCGACCGCATCATTCGGGATCAGACAACGATCAATCGCCAATTCTTTCAGGCCATGAACCAATTGGAGAGATTACAACGACTCCGCAAAGGAGAGAACGTCCCAGCGCCGTTGACTCTGCAGGTGTCGCACGACGCGCCGACGATCCCCGATCAAGAAAACTCAGAATGCTGAGTGCGCTTTGCCGGGGATCCTGGCCGAAGTAAGCCACAACGACGTCCACACGGATACGGCGCCCGCCTCGCTCGCGTTGCTCTCAATTCTCAGGGTTGCTGTTTTTCAGGTTCCGCTTCAGGTCCTTCAGGTCACTGGCACGGCCTAAAGCGCGTTTGTTCTTCTCGAGATCAACCTTGGAAATGAATTGCACCGGAACGCCAAAAAAGGTAGTGGGGACTCTGTTCTTCCAGGCCTCGACAAACTCAACTCCAGTGATTTCTGTCAAGATGTCAATTCGCACCGGAGCAATTCCAATCTGGTAGACGACTTGTTTCTCTCTGAACGTTTCGGCAGTGATCCCATCATTGTCCAAGGGAGCACCAAACTTCTTGAGCGCTTCAATAAGCCGAAGGGAGTTTGATGCCGAACTATGCACCCACACGTCGAGATCTTTCGTGTAACGCGGTTCGCCATATTTCATGACGGCGAAACCGCCGACAATCAAGTACTCAACTTCAAGCTCGTTTAAGAGTTGTAGCAGTTCTTTGTAGTCCGGGCTTTCTGCCATGGTTGGTTTCCTCCGCTAGTTCCACCATTTCCCATGCGGCGGCAAAGATGGCTTCATCCCCCTGCTCCTGCCAAAACTCGATGTCGAATGAACGATCCGGAAAACCATCCTGCACCAGTCGTGTTTTCCATCTTGAATTCTGAGGAATGCCCATTGCCCCTCCGAGTCCTGCTTTTGACGTCATCAGCATATCAGCTTTGAACGGCCGTATTTGTGGGCCGTGCGAGCAGCGTTCCCGCGTCTTCCATGCTGCCCGGAAAGAGAATGTGCCGGCGCGGCTGAACCTGCAGAAGTCGCACGACCCGGTAACAGTCTCCGATCAGGAGAACTCCGAAGGATAAGTGCGCTTGGGCAACCCGAAGGTCCCCAGTCGATGGAATGACTTCGGGGATTTGCTCGCGACTATTCAGTTTCTGCGCGCACAACCGATGACCTTCTGAAAGTCCTGATCAAGAGTGGAAACCGACACGTTCTTAGCCACGGCGGTGGCGGCGATCAGACAGTCGACAAGATGAGCTTTATCCCCTTGACGCTTCATCGTGAGTAATAGTTGTTCGCTTAGTGAATAGCTATAAGCTATAACAAGAGATTTAGATTTTACGAAACGAAGCCAAGAACCCCCTTAGTTTCAAGTGGATAGATTTTCACAAAATGCACATCGTGGGTATAAAGGAAAGGATCGGATTCGCTTTGTTGGTGTGACGATGCTCGGGCGCAACCGTCCCGTCGGCGGACATCGAAGTCGGAATGACGCCGCGACACGGTCCGAGCTCTTTCTCACCCGCCGCTTTCGCTCGGGAACGGCGGATCTTCTACTGATTGTTTGGAGTGTTGGTGTGACGATGATCGGCTGCAGGGGCGGTCGTCCCGTCCGCGGCGGAAGCCGGAATGACGCCGCCACATGGGCCGAGCTCTTTCTCGCCCGGAGCTTTCGGCCGGCGCTGATCCACTTCAGCTTGGCACTTGTTAAACGCTTTGAGTTCATTGACAGGAATCAGTTGTGCCAAGGCCCTGTCGGTGTCGGCATGAATCTGCTCAATCTTGTCGTGTTTCTGTTGGGCTGATGTCGAGGGCTCCGAGCAAACCTGGGCGATCCGCGTTTTCTGCTGATCTTCTAGTTTCCAGCGCCGGTTCACCATATCAGGAGTCATCCCGGCCTGCTTCCAACAAGGAACCTGAACCCGTGAGCGATGTGGGACAGGCTGGTCCGCAGCGGGTTCGGTCGGGGCAGCTTCGGTCGATTGGGCAAATACGGGTACTCCCAGCGCCAAGAACAGCAGCACAATCGAGCTATTTCGTTGAACCGGCATTCTCCTCAACTCCTGTATGCAATCGTAGTCTACTCTTCGCGGGACAGCTCTTGCAGAGCCGGCACGTCATGCACCAATACCACTTCGCGTCTCGCGCTTACTATTCCCTGTGCCTCCCATTGGCAAAGCAGACGGCTGACGGTGAACAACGTCGTGCCAGTCAATTGGGCCAGTTCCCGCCGCGATAGGGCGATCTCAACGCAATCCTCGATTCGCTTTCCGACTTGGCCCACTAGCCGAACCAGAAGATTGCTCAGCCGCGACGACACTTTTTCCGTGGAGACTTCCCGATACCGAACCTCCAATTCGTTCAGGTGGCGTTCGAGAATGCTCGCGATGTTTCGCCGCAGTAGGGGAAAACGATCCACCAACCTCTCGAAGGCGTCCATTTCCCATACCAAGGCAAGCGAGGGCTGCACGGCGTAAGTCGTATACAAGTGGTTCGCCCGGGCTTGATTGCCCAACTTGCCGAGCAGATCTCCCGGCCCGTTCAGCCGCAGAATGACTTCCTGTCCCTGAGCTTTGCCCTGGGTGATCTTCATGCAACCGGACAGCAAAAGAGCGACCCGGGTTGCAGGACTTCCTTCGGAAAAGATCGTGGAATGGCGCTGGAACTGCACTTCCTGCGCATCCACTACGATGGCAGCGCAATCGGACCCCGGAATCTCCGAGAAAGCCTCGAAGCGTTGCACCGAATCCAATCGCCGTTTCAGGATGCTGTTGAACCCCGGCACGGCCGCACGATCCTGAATTCCCGAGGTGGCGGATACATGCCGGACGACTCGATCTGCGGAAGGGAATACTGCTCCCACCAGCGCAGCTTGACCCATGTTTTACTCCCCCTGTCGGACTCGCAGAGAATTCGTAGTTCTCTGTCTGGTGCTACGGCAACCTGCTTGCAATAGCTTCGCTTGGGATACGAAGCCGCCTGGAACCTGCAAAGTGTTGGGGGACTGGATACGAAAAGGCTTGCGGGAGAAAAAGACTCGGCACTGATACCTCGAACCGATCGGCCTGAGAGCACTGCCATAACATGACGCCGATCAATCGCGGCGAAAAGTCCAAGAGTGTCATCCTACCCCACCGCCAATGCCGGGAAAAGTGGCTAAGCCCCGAGCTACATCCAGTCATGACTGCCAAAGTGTTCAGGAGAGACCGAGAGCCTTAGACTCCCACATCGCCTGAGCTTGTAGTTGTTCAGACCGCGAGCGGGGAAGGGGGACTCGCGGATAAATGAAAAATAATGGCAGGCCTGGGGCAAATACGGACCCAAGGCAATCCCACAGTCGCTCTACGATGCCCCATCCGGCAGGGGGCCTCTTTGCGCTAGAGCAAAGAGAGGCCTGTTTTTTTACATCATAAAAAAGACTTTTTGACTGGCGGGCATTTGATCTTCAGCAAATTGGCAGGCGGCATTCGCTGCTAAAAGGAAGTAGTCGGGGTGCAGGGAACGTGCTAGACTAGCACCCCAATGCGGCTCTGGGGGAGCCGTGGTTCCTGCGGCTGTGGCGCGCTTCCGAGCCGCGAGAGGGGTCAAAGGGGTGGCCGAAGTTCTTCGTTCCGGGTTCGTGAACTGGCTTGCTTGCCGTCGAGGGACTTTCCGGCCCAAGTCTGCTGCGCTTCTCCTCGTGCTAGGATCGAGCCTTCTCGTCCAAGGTATTTCTGTATCTGGTCAATCCGCGCGGCCTCCACAAACCAAGAAAACACCCCCATCCGGTGCGAATCCGCCTGCCGCTGAAGCCACACCTCCTGCCCCGGCGCCAGCTCCGGCACCGGTTGTGCTTCCTCCCGAACAGACTCCTGCCCATGCGCCCGTCATTGCCTGGGATGGGCAGTTCCTTACGGTCGATGCCGAGAACTCCTCGCTCTCCGATGTTTTGCTCGGAATTCGATCTCGAACTGGCGCTTCTATTGAGATGCCCGCGAGCACGAGTCGGGAGCGAATTGCCGTCCACCTCGGGCCCGCGCCGATTCGCGAGGTGCTCTCTTCGCTGTTGTATGGAACCAATTTTAATTACGTAATCCAGTCCGCTGAAGACGATGACGCCGCTGTAGGAAAAGTGATTCTGACGGCGCGAGATGGCGATCAGAGTAGTGACGCCGCGGCGAGCGATACCGTGGCCGGCGACGGTCGAACCAATCCTAAGATAAGGCTCATGCCCGGCTATGCCGCGCCCGGCAAGCGCGATTTCGAGGTGGCTCATTCCAACGCTGTCGACGACAATGCGTCGACGGCTGCAGAAACACCTGCTGCTGCGGATCCCTCTTCCCAAGGTTCTGACCAGACTGCCGCCGCGACCGACTCCAACGCGGCGAACCAGGCCGACACTCCTCCGACCACAGCCAAAGCTGCTGATTCCGCTTCTTCCGCCGACGCGACTACCTTGACGGCGGCAGAGCAGCCAATCTCTGGAAATGCTGTGGGAACACTTCCTGGCAATAGCGCGGGAGCTTCCAGTGCGGGAGGATCCTCGGCGCTCTCGCAGATGGAGCAGAACCTGCAGCGAATGTATCAACAGCGCCAACAATTGCAGGCCCAACAAGGACGCGCTGGCCAAACTCCGGCGCCGTAAGAATTCGTCCGCTCAAGGTCGCACTCATCAACCCCAGAATTGCCGCCACGCCTCATCAATGCGTTATCACGCACTGGATTGCTTCAATCGTTGGACACGAAGACCCAAAAGTTCTGATAAGGGTTTCATAAAGATTCGTAATGCTGCGTCGATCAGTCAGAGTGCAAGTTATCCCAAGTATGATCGAATCGGGAGCACCCGTCTGCGACTCATGGCTCACTGTCCAGGCTCAAATCGGTAGCCGACCCAGGGTTCAGTGACGATATAGCGCGGTGCAGCTTCGTCCGGTTCGAGCTTCTTCCGCAGGTGACCTATACAAACGCGTAGGTATTCCGTTTGTTCCAGGCTGTTCGGTCCCCAAACTGCCGAAAGTAGCGCGCGGTGTGTGATGACCTTGTCAGGATGCCTTGCGAGGTACACGAGAACATCGAACTCCTTCGGAGTAAGACGTACCTCTTGATGTCGCACCTCCACCCGTCTGCCCGGAATGTCGATGTGAAAATCACCGACATTGATTACCAGAGTCTCAGGCTGCTCCTCACTGTGAGCTCGACGAAGAGCGGCTCGCACTCGCGCCAACAGCTCATTTATGCTGAAGGGCTTTGTAACGTAGTCATCTGCGCCGGCATCGAGTGCTTCCACCTTGATGGTTTCTTCGCCCTTTACCGACAATACGATAATCGGAATGCGAGATTCGCGTCGGACCTGCCTGCAAAGCTCGAGCCCATCCATGTTGGGCATTCGCAAATCGGTGATGATCAGATCCGGAGTCCATGTTTTCATTTCTAGAAGCGCCTGCATGCCGTCGGATGCGGTTCGTATTCCGTAACCTTGAGCCGACAGAGAGGTCTTGAGGACGCGGGTGATCTGTGCCTCATCATCGACTACCAAAATGTTCCGTTTTCCGTCTTGATTGACCATGTGGCTCATTTCATTTCTTGCGTGACGATATGAACGTCGACAGGTGGAGCATCGCGCAAGAATTTGTGGATCGCCGAAAGATACAGATAGCGCTTCCATCCCTTCTGGGCTGAGCGTCCGAACACAACTTGGGTGATGTGGTGCTCTCTTACAATCCTGGCTACCTCTTCTGCGACGTTCTTTCCCTTCGATCGAATCACTTTGGCTCCAAGATTTTCAGCAAATCGTAAGTTCTGCGCCAGGCTTCTTTGATCCTCTGGGTCCTCGTCGGATCCGACATCGATATAGAGTACATACAGCTCCGCATCGATCCGCTGAGCCATTCGTCCCGCTCGCGCGATAAGGTATTGCGCAGCGGGGCTGGAGCTGACACAAACCGCAATTCGCTCCCGCAATGCCAGATTCTTGCTCAATCCTTCGCGTTCCAGGTACGACTCGAGGCTGCGGTCAACGGCCCCGGCAACCTGCTGCAACGCTATTTCGCGAAGCGCGATCAGGTTGCCCGGCCGGAAAAAGTGCCCAAGCGCCCTCTCTGCGCGGTCGAGTGGATAGATATCTCCACGTCGCATTCGCGTCTGCAGGGCCTCCGGTGTCAAGTCAGCAAGCACGATCTCATTGACCTTTTGCATGACCCAGTCAGGCACGGCCTCGCGAACTTGCACTCCGGTGATATTGAGGACCGTTGGGATCAGGCTCTCAATGTGCTGCACGTTCATGGTCGACAGCACGTCGATTTGCGCATCCAGCAAATCCATCACGTCCTGGTACCGCTTGGAATGTTTGGTGCCCTCGATATTCGTGTGCGCCAGCTCGTCCACCAGTACAACCTGAGGCTTCCGTTCCAGGATTGCGTCCAGGTCCATCTCATCAAAAGTTGCACCTCTATACTGGATCTTGCGTCGCGGAACCGTTTCTAACTTCGCCGCCAATTCTGCGATCCCGGCTCGACCGTGCGTCTCTACGACCCCGATGACAACGTCTTCCCCGCGGCTATGCCGACGGATTCCCTCGCTGAGCATATTGAAAGTTTTTCCTACGCCCGGTGCGTAACCCAAGAAGAGCTTGAAAACAGGCTGTTTCTTCCGTGGCGCGGTTTCTTCGAGCCACTGCTCGGGTGTCTTGGGCATGCGTATGTATTATCCTCGTAACCGTTCAGAAGTCGAGTCGGAATCCTCGCACGTGAAACGACAGTTTAACAATCCGATCCTGCGGCTATTTGCTTGCCTGTTGATTGTCTCGGGAATCGTGGTGCTCTTCTCGCGGTGGCTGCATGTGAACCCGACGACGGTCGGATTCTGTTTCCTGCTTGCCGTCTTGTTGATCTCTACCACCTGGGGCTTGCGCTACGCAATCTTCACCGCCTTTCTCGCGTCCGCGGTCTACAATTTTTTCTTCTTGCCGCCGCTCTTCCGGTTCACCATCACCGACCCGCAGAACTGGATCGCACTGGTAGCTTTTTTGGTTACTGCGGGCGTGGCCAGCCAACTCTCGGAGCGGGCCCGGCGCGGTACAGAGTATGCGGACCAGCGCAGAAGGGAAGTGGAACGGCTGTACGCATTCAGCCAGCAGCTGTGGTTGAGCGAGAATGTTTTCGAATTGCTGAATGTTATCCCCAAACATCTCGTGGACTCATTCGATGTCAGCGGCGCGGCGCTTTTTCTCGAAGGGAAGCAGGAGACGTATTTTCTGGATGATCGCAGCCGAACCCTTTTCCCGAGCGACCAACTGAAGTCGATCAGCGACCGTGGAGAACCGGTTCTGGACCGCCAGCAGCACGTCTGCTATATGCCAGTGCGCATGGGAGTGAGATCTGTAGGAGCTCTGGGGCTGGCTGGGTGCGATCTTTCTCGCGAGAGCCTGGAAGCGATCGGCAGCCTGGTCGCAATCGCGATCGAGCGCGCCAACACTGTGGAAAAGCTGACGCGGAGTGAAGCGGCCCGCGAAAGTGATCGGCTTCGTTCGGTCTTGTTGGACTCAGTGACTCACGAGTTTCGCACACCGCTGACTTCCATCAAGGCATCAGCCGAGACCCTTCTGTCGGATGCCAATCTCGACCCCGCCCAGCGCACCGATCTGCTCCAGGTAATCAACGAAGAAAGCGACCGGCTCAACCGCCTGGTGGGTGAGGCCGGAGAGGTCGCCCAACTGGACGCTCACCAACTCCATTTTCAGTTCGAAGAGCATCAGATGCGGGAAGCCGTCGATCAAGCCGTAAAGAATTCCCAGCCAGCATTGCGCAACCATCCCGTGGAAATTACCGTCGCGCCGGACCTTCCACCGGTGAAGATGGATCTCGAGCGAATCACCGAGGTGATCTCACAACTTCTGGATAATGCGGGAAAGTATTCCCCTGCGCAGGCTCCAATTCGCATCACGATCGAGGTTGAGGGATCGGAAGTGGTTACGAATGTGGCGGATCAGGGGCCCGGCATCGACCAGATGGAGCAAGAAATGATCTTCGAGAAGTTTTACCGCGGCCGAGACCAACGCATGCTGATGCCGGGCACAGGTATGGGACTTCCGATTGCGAAAGCCATCGTCGAATTGCACGGAGGAAAGATCGGTGTGATCAGTCAACTCGGCCGAGGCTCCGTCTTCCATTTCTCGTTGCCCGCAAAGTAGTCACGTCTGCCGCTGACAGCCTGCAACCAAGAAGACGCGGCTAATTACCGGTGACGCCATGCGAGAGTCGTTGGTGCGAAAGGGGGGACTCGAACCCCCACGGTTTTACCCGCCAGATCCTAAGTCTGGTGCGTCTGCCAATTCCGCCACTTTCGCACGCTGAATCGATGGCAGTGATTTCATTGTAGCGTGAGGCTGCGGCCGCTTGCATTGACTTTGTGCGCTCCGGATGCATCCAAATAGTCGCGGAGACTGTATGGCACGGACATCCAACTCGTCGAAATTAAAGGCAAGTACACGAACGGAGGAACTCAAAGGCTGGCAGCAGATCGCAGCTTTTCTGGGTGAACCGACTTCCGTCGTTCAACGCTGGGCGGCGGAGGGGATGCCGCTCCGGCGGCAGGGTCGATTCGTAAGTACCACGGTGCAAGAGCTGAATGACTGGATGGGAAGGGAATCAGGCAAGCCGATTCATGTCGCGACCGGCAATGCCGACCTCACTTCCGAACTGAAGCGCGCAGTTTCGTTCGCCCGACGTGAGAAATGAAAGACGAAATACGTCTCGAATCCCTCGCTCTACTTCGTGAGCTCTGCAATCTGTACGTGATAAGGCTCCAGCAACTCCCCGGTTGAATGATCGACGGCGGCCACGGCCAATTGATAACCGACTTCCGCCTGCAATAGGCTTTGCTCGGCGGTAGCGACTTCTGTTTGCGCCTCAAGCACCAGAAAGATGGTGCTCGATCCCAGTTCGTACTTGCGTTGCTCGGCGGCCATGGTCTTCCTCGCCAAGTCCAACGCTTCCTTGCCGGCGACCATGCTCAGCTTCGCCTGTTCGAGTTGGTGCACGGCGTTGCTGACGTCGAGGGTGACTTGCTCGCGGATTTGCCGCTGGCTGTATAAATCGTTGCGCCGCTCCACAAGGGCGGTCCCCATCTCGGCCTTCGCTGCCCGATTTTTCAATGGAAGGCTCAGTGTCAACTGCGCCTCGTAAGTGGGATAGTTAAAACTGAACATTTGGCTGACCCACGAGCTGCTAATGGGCTGACCCTGACCATTGAATCCGGCGCCCCCGAGTCCATTGCTGGCGTAGAGACCCGTCAAGTCCAACTGAGGAAGAAGGTGATTGTGCGCCAAGCGAATCTGCGTCTCATCCCTGGCCAGAGCGGCGCGGGCCGCATCAAACTCCGGGCGCTTCGTCAGCGCCGTCTGCAAAGCTGTTCCTGCGTCGATCGTTCGTAACTCGCCGGCAGGTTCCGCCTGTTCCGTCAGTTCAAGATCAAGTGCGTTAAAATACGGATCCTGGTCCGCCCCGATCGTTAACCGCAGAGTGTCTTCCGCCTGTTTCAACACGTATTCACTCTGGATCACCTGCACACGCCGCGATGCCACCTGCGACTCCGACCGGTAAATATCCAGCGGCGGCAAGGCTCCCAACTCCAGCGACCGCTTGTCGTGCTTGTAGGTAGCCTCCGCAGCTTCCATTGAAGACCGCGCGACACTCAGGTTGCCGCGCGCTTGCACGACCGTCCAGTATTGCGCCACCGCTTGCAAGACGCTGTTGTTCACCTCTGCCGCAAAACTGGCCCGGGACTGTTCGAGGTTGCGCCGCGCGATGACCAACGCGGCGCGATTCGCCGGCAGCCAACCATTCCGCAGCAGAGGCTGCGTGAACTGAAAGTTAAGTGTTGAGGTTGTAAACGGATTGAAGAAGCCGAGAGAAATGTTCGTGGAATCAATGTTTGTGAGCAGGCCGGTCTGCACATTCGTTCCCGTTTCGAAGGTCTGGGAGTAATTAACCTGCAAATTCTTGGTCGTATTTTTGAAGTTGGTGTTAAAACTGTTCCCTCCGGTTCCCTGGAGGAAAGCGAAAGGGGGCGAAACTGAACTAACAATATTATCCGTGCTGGTGATCAGCGGATCAAATGGCGCGTGCGCTCCCAGGAGAGCGAACTTCGAAGACTCGATCTGTGTTTCCTGAACCCTCACCGCGCTGTTGTTCTCGATCGTCAGGACCACGGCATCTCGCAGGCTCAGCCGTAGCTTTCCATCGACCACGTACGTCCGGAGGCCATCTGGTGTGCTCACTCCGCTCGACCGGAGTTGCGGCGTCATCAAGTTGCCATAGCTCTCACCCTTTTGCGCCCACAGCGGTGCAATCAGGACCAACAGATGAAAAGCTGGCAGAAACAGGCGAGAGTGTCTCATTCCTCAATTCCTCCGGATTGTATTCAGTGGTGCAGGTGAACAGCAGACTGCAGCTACTCGTAGCGAATCGCTTCCACCGGGTCGAGCCGGGCCGCCTTGACTGCAGGGTAAATCCCAAACACTAATCCGACCGTGATCGAAACCAGGAATGCCAGCAGGATCGAGCTGGCCGTGACAATCGTTGACCATCCTGCAAGCAGTGCTATCAGCCGCGACATAATGAAGCCGAACACAATGCCGAAGCTTCCTCCCATGAAAGAGATCAGTACAGCCTCGACCACAAACTGGCGGATGATGTCCCGCTGGCGCGCGCCCACAGCACGGCGCACGCCGATCTCCCGCGTGCGCTCCAGGATGCTGGCCAGCATGATGTTCATGATTCCAATTCCACCAACGAGCAGGGAAATGGAGGCGATCGCAACCATGACTGCGTTAAAGAGCCGCTCCGTACGCCTTTGCTCGGCCAGCAATTCGGCGGGAACGATCACGCTGAAATCGCCGGCGGAGTGGTGAGATGAATCAAGAATCGCGCGCACCACTTGCGCCACGGAACTCATATCCGCGCTCTCGCGGATGTTGAGGTAAATTCCGTCGATCTCATCGCGCACGTCGCTGTAGTTATCTTCGAGCCGCAGGATCGCCGAGTTCAGCGGTACGTACATGATATTGTTCACATCCTGCGAAGGAACTCCTGCGACCTCGGTTTGTGAACTGAGTTGCGGCGAAACCACGCCAATCACGCGGAACCAGGTTTCATTGGCCTTAACGTACTGTCCGACTGAATCGGCAGATCCGAACAAGCTGGAACGCGCAGCCGCTCCCAGCACGCAGACCGGCGCGGCGTGGGTCTGTTCATCATCGCTGAAAAATCTTCCTTGCAGGACGTGCAGGCCCGCAATGTTCAGGTACACGGGATCGACACCGTAGATGGTTGGGGGATCCAGTTGCGACTTTGGGATCGTTTTGGAAGGGGTCATGCGCTTGCGCGGCGTGCCGGCGACTATGTCGCCCACATCGTCGCGAATGACCCGATAATCCTGAAATGTGAGCCCCTGGGAAATCTTCCGGACCTTTTGATGCGCCTGCCACTCGGTTGTTTCCTTGGCTTCGACGATCAGGTTATGGACGCCCATCTGTTCGATCAACGCCATGACCTTCTGCCGTGCCCCCGCACCGATCGAAAGCATCGACACAACCGCGGCCACGCCAAAAATCATGCCCAACATAGTCAGCAGAGAACGAAGGCGGTGCAGCAGCAGATTTTGCCAACCAAGTTGCAGGTCGGGGAGCCATTGTTGGTAGCCGCGCAGCGCTCGAAGGGATGGGGTGGAAGCGACACTGGCCATTACGGAGCGCCTCCTGCTCCGGAAGACGCGCCGGGACGCGCCGCCCTTCGCGGAGCTGTAGGGTCCACAAGTGCGATCTCAGTTCCGGCCTCAATGCCCTCGATGGCAGCCCGGCTCTCGTTTTCCGCCTGAATCTTCACTTCGTGCGTGTCGAAATTGCCGCCGCTGCGCACGTACACCACGCGTTTGTTGTCCTTCAGGAATAACGCCTGGCGTGGCACATAGAGGACGTTCTTCCGCGGATCGCTGTTGATGGAGACGTGAGCCGTGAGGCCGGGGCGCATCCGAGGATCGGTGGAAGCAAGAGTGATTGCGACCTCAAATTTAGTGCTCGTATCTTCGTCCCAAAATCTGCGGGCGTTGTTGCCGGCGACGGTCTTTACCGTGCCGTGAAACATTGTGCCCGGCAACGTGTCGAGTTGGATATCGGCGGATTGTCCTTCTTGAATGCGATTCCGCTCGAGTTCTCCCACTTTGGCGACAAGTTCCATCGCACTCGGATCGATCACCTGACCGACCGTTCTGCCCGCCTCAACTTGATCGCCCTCGCGGAATTCCGGCAACGACATTCCGCTGAAGAAAAAACCTTCGCCCTCATTTTTTTCCAGCGCAACCAGTCCGTCCATGGGCGCGACGACACGCATCTTGTCGATGTTGCCCTGTGCCTGCTCCATGGCCAGC
Organism: Terriglobia bacterium; assembly: GCA_020073385.1. GTDB lineage: Bacteria > Acidobacteriota > Terriglobia > Terriglobales > Acidobacteriaceae > Sulfotelmatobacter. The sequence goes on from JAIQFH010000019.1 coordinate 72,117, forward strand.
TTTGCCTTGTTCCGTTTCTCTTCGGCCAGCGAGATTGTTGCCTGATTGGAAGCGGTGCGCGATTTCACGTCCTGATCGAGTTCCGCCAGCACCCGTTGCGCCCCCTCCAGCGCCAGCTCATTTTTCCGCGCGTCGATGGTGCTCACCAGTTCGTTCTTCTGTACCTCCAGTTCGGCGCGGCGCACGTCGAAACGCGCTTTGAGCAGAGCAACTTTATCTTGCGCCGCGACTACGGCAGCGTCTGCCCTGGCTTTGGTGATTTCCTGTTCGGCCTGCATCAATTCCGAGCGATTCTGGTCGAGCTTGAAGCGCTGCTCGCTGGGATCGAACTCCATGACCAGATCGCCCTTCCTGACCGCTGATCCGGTATGCAGAAGATGGGTGATCTGCAAGGCACCTCCGCCGATGGGCGGAGCGGCCAACATCTCGGAGTGACTCGCCTTCAGTTCGCCCGTCACAAAGACTTTCATGTCGAGATCGCCGCGTTTCACTCGCCCAGTCGGCACGTCGGTGGCGCTCGTCGACGGGCCGACGCGGCGCGCCGCCGCAACGACTCCCGCAACCGCACAGAGAACCACGGCCACGACAGCCCATGTGATGGCTTTACGGCTCTTCATTCGGACCGCGTCACTCCTTTGCCGTCGGATCCCTGAGCGCTACTTTGTCTCCGGCGGAAACGCCCTTGGCCACGAGGATCTTGTCGCCGCTGCGCCGGCCGATTTCGACAGCGTGTTCCTCGAACTCTCCCCCGCGCCACACATACGCCACATTCTGTCCGGATTTCTGAAACAGTGCCTGCGCGGGGAGGATGATGGCGTTCGGCACTTTGTCCACGATAACGGTCACGTCACCGGTGATGCCTGGCTTAAACCGGGGATCGGTCTGGTCAAGCCCGACTTCGAGAATGAAGTTTCGCGTAATCGGCCAGCCGCTGGTGAAATCCAGGCTGGCGATGGCGCCGATCTGTTGAATGTGTCCCGTGAACTGCCGATCGGGGATGGCGTTCAATTGCACGGTGACTAACTGGTTGAGAGCGAGCCTTCCACGTTCGGTTTCGTCCACGCGGGCGGTAATCCGCAGTGTCGTAGCATCAGGCAATTCAGCAATTGCGGCCCCCGGCCACGCCCGGTCCCCGGGGCGGTAGGTGACCATTCCCGATCCGCCCCAGTGTTGCAGCAGGCTGATGGTGCCCGCCGACGGCGCGCGCTGACTCATCTGGCCGAGCGCGCGTTCCGCGCGATTCACGTCGTACTCAGCCTTTTTACTCGCATGCACTTTGCTTTCGATCGTTGCTTTGTTCAGAGCCTCGTCCGATTTTTGCTTCGTCTCCGCCTCGCGCAGTTTTTGCTCGGCGTCGGCCAACTTCAGCTTGGCTTCCTCTCCTTCGATTCTTGAGACAATCTCCTGCTTGCTGGCTTCGAGCTTGGCGCTTTCGACGTCATACCGCGCCTTGAGGACCGCGGTTTTATTCTCTTCTTCAGCGAGGCGGGCCTGCGCCTTGGCCTGTGCAATTTCAGCTTCAGCAGACTTCAGCGCGGACTTGAATTGAGCGAGGTCCTGCTCCGTCTTTGTCTTGTCAAACTCGACGACCACGTCACCCGGCTTCACCACGGTTCCTTCGGGCGAGATCTTGATGATCTGCAGATCACCCGCTTCCGCCGGCGCGCTGATCGTCACCGATTTCAGTGCCTTCACTTCCCCGCGAAATTGCAGCGAGTCTAGAAACTCTCCGCGCTTCACCTCGATCGTAGGGACTGTCGGTGCCCGCCGCCCTAGCCGCACCGCGCCGAGCAGGACGCCGCTTCCGGCGAGCAGAATTATAGCGACGACAACAAACTTGCCGGTCGCCGAGAGTTGCCGGAAACGCCGCATCATAGCGAGCCGCTCCCCGAGCCTGTCACTCCTGACTGGGCATTGCGCTTAGACATGTCCACATCCACCGCCGCCGAAAGGTCGGGCATCAGCTTGGGATCATTTCCCTGAATGGCGACGATCACGACAAACGTCCGCAGCTTGTTGGAGAAATCCCCGCCTTCACCGATGGGTGAAATCTGATCGACTTTTCCCTGGAAGACCATCTCCGGATAAGCATCCAGCCGCACCTTCGCAGTTTGCCCAAGCTGCAGGGAAGGGAAGTCCTGCTGATTGGCGTGTACCCGCACCTGCATCGTGGCCGGATTCACCACCTGCATAAAAGACACGCCGGGGCGTACCTGATCGCCCTCCTGCACCTCACCCATCGTGCCTTGCTTCCAGATCGTATTCAGCACGACCACGCCGTCCAAAGGCGAATGAATTTGCATCTTATCGGAGTTCGCCTTCGCATGATCCATCGTTTGTTGGGTACGGTCCCGCTGAATTTCCAGGCTGCGAATAGCGGCCTGCGCCGCCTTGCGCTTCAGGTCGAATGTCTCTCGCAGTTGCTCGTAGGTGGCCTTCGCCTCTTCGAGATTCTCCTGATTTTTTTCCGCGTCAATGCGCGACACGATCTCAGCCTTCTGGATCTCGAGTTCGGCTTTTTTGAGATTGTCCTCAGCCGTCTTGAGTTCGGTTTCATCTTTGGCGCGCGCGGCGGATTCTTTCGCCTGCTCCCCGGCAACCTGGTCGACCAGTTTCTGGTACTCGGCCTGTTTGTCGATGATGTCGCGCATCTGCGCTTGCCGGTCGAACTCGACCAGTAGGTCTCCCTGTTTGACCCTTTTGCCGGCCGGCGTGAGGTGAATGATGGTCAGCGTCCCGATCTGCTGCCCCGCCAGCAACGGCGCAAGAACGGCCCGCGCCTCCACCGCTTCGGTGGTGCCTTTCAGGCGCAAAATGTCTCCCGGACTCTGATAGGTGATTGAGATTTGCTTTGAGGAAACCGGAGCACGGTTGCGCCAGCCGAGTGTGAACATCAGCCCCAGCGCAACCAGGAGAACAGCCGCGATGACCCAAACGCGCCAACGCTTCGGACCTTGGTCGTCCGATGTAGGTTCCGGCTGTGATCCCGGCTGTTGCGGTAAGGACTCAGATTCGGGGGTCACTTCCGCAGGAGCTGTTGACATGTCCGACTACTCCCGCTTCTAGGAATGTTGATTGTGTTGCGACGTTGCCCGCCCCTGGAACTTTCTGTGACTTCGTCAATTGACAAACCCGTTTCACGGACTCGATAGATCGTTTAACAGTTTAGGACTTGCAGACCCTGCGATTGATTTTCCGCTATGGAGATGCTCATTCAGCATGTTTACACGGGTGCTCGCCAACTCCGCATGGAGTGCCCTCAAGATGATTCAACCACACAGGAAGGACGAAACCATAACCCGGCGGCCCCGTTGCCTGCGCCGGCCAAGAGGCAACGGAGAGCCGCATGACGGGGCGGGCTCTGCGGCGGAAGCATCGACCGCATTCGACGTTCCGCCCAGTGACGATTACTGGACTTCGTTCAGTTTCTGGTAGATCAGCATCGCCAGGAATGCAAGCAGAAACACTCCGGAACCAATACTGAACACTCGCATCGGGAGCGTGAGCTTGTTGACTTTCGTGAGCAGTTCCGTCTGCTCTTCCTGCATGTGGGAATTGGCGTCATCCAGAAACAGCTGATCATCCTCATGCATCGTGAGCGTGCTCTTATAGATCAACAGGACGATCAAACCAACGGCGAAGAGTCCAAACAGACCCCCGACGATTTCAATTGGCGTCATAAGCCACCTCGGCAGAGTCAACCCAACCACAGCGGCTTTCCCCACTTGCTGAAGGGGGCACGCGGTACCCCACACCAGTCCCGGGGGAAGGCTTTAACGGCACGATTATAGCCCTGTTGGCAAGCCCCCGGCGATGATTTAATCCTGTTGAAAAGGCCTGTTACAGAATCGGAACAATGCGACTTCCCCCTTGCAATCCGCATCCAAATCAGGTAGATGATTCCTATCCCCGGACCTTGACCGGCAGTGGGATGGGTCCTATTTGCTATAATCAAACAGCTTTAAAGCCAAGGAGATACGAATGGCCACAACAACCGTCCCTGAAGTCAAGAAAGTCGCACCCGTTAACCTGACTGCCAATGCCGTAACCAAAGTGAAAGAGATCATGGCACAGCAGAACCCTGTGCCCGCCGGCTTGCGCATCGGAGTCGTGGGCGGCGGATGCTCCGGTTTCTCCTACTCGATGCAGTTCGAGAACGGCGCCGGAATGATGGACAAGACCTTTGACATGGACGGCCTTAAGGTCTTCGTCGATGCCACCTCGGTCATGTACCTAAACGGATGCATCGTCGACTATGTTGAAACGCTCGAGGGCGCCGGCTTCAAGTTCGAAAACCCGAATGTGAAGAGCACCTGCGGCTGCGGATCGTCGTTCAGCGTGTAAGGAATTGAATGTGGGGACAGCCGTCTTCGGCTGTCCGCCGCGTGAAACGCGGCAGCATTTTTCCGAAAATCGAAAAGGCCTCGTCACCAGGCGAGGCCTTTTGACGTAAGCTCGGTTTATTACTGCTGCACTGGTGTGTCCGTCGGCTGGCTGGGATTACCCAAGGGAGTGGTCGTCGGCGCTCCGGAATTTCCGCCGGTTCCCGGTGCCGAAGTGCCCATGCCCGGTGTCGGGGCCTGTACTCCTGGCCCATTGAGATTCTGCGGACCGGTCCCGAACATTTGCAGTTGGGGCTGATAGGGAGTTGTAATGAGCATGCCGCGGTCTAGGGTGGGATCGTAAAGAAACTGCCACTCGTTATATTTCTTCTTCTTGTCGAATTCCCGGATGGTCGGATCTTTGCTCAGGCTCGCCACTCCGACAATCGGCATTCCTCCAAACGTCCGCACCGATTGGTCGGAAGAGCTCTGATCACTGGCGTCGCTGTTTCCCCCCGGCGAGACGCTCTGAGAGGCGCTCGCATCTCCGGCTTGTGAGGAATCGGTCTTCTGCGTGGTCGTCTGGCCGAACGAATTGGAATTCCCGAAACTGCTGTTGCTGCCGAAACCGGAGTTCGCAGTCAAGGTTCCATTCGACCCGATGGTGCTCGCCCCTGGGATCACGCCCCCACCCAAGGTCAGTCCCATCTTCGCTTCGCCGAAGTGCAGCAACTTGAAGTCTTTGCCGGTCAGCGGGTCTTTATACCGTTTGCGGAGAAACCGCATCTGGTTTGTATTTTCCAGATTTTCGATGGTAGCGGGATACCGGCCGAACTTCTTGTAATAGGCGCGAATCGCTCGCGAATACTGGACGCCGCGGTGGATCATCTCTTCTTCGCGGTCGCGTTTGATGTCGAACTTGATCGAAGTCACCAGCGTAGCCGCCATGATGCCCATAATTGCAATCATCATCAGCAGCGTCATGAGGGCGTAGCCTTGCTCATCGTTCCGACGACTGTGCCGGGTTTGTAATCGAAAGGACATCGATCCAATACTCAATTCCTAACTTCCCTGCGTCAGCGCAATGACCTGCGCCGGACCGCTGTACACCATGTCCTGAATCTCAACCGAGGTGGCTGAAATCCGGATCACCTTGTACCGGCGGTCCACGATTTCGCCCTCGCCTGCCACAAAAACATCATCACCGTTTTTGAGGAATACTTTCTTCGGTTCGCCGGGGGAATTGGCGAAGCCATAGAACTTCAAAGGAATCGCTGGCGGAGGCGTGACAACGGGGGGAACGTAGGCTGGTGGACCGGGATCTGTGTTCACCGGCGCGACCGGCTTCGGAATATCAACTTCTTCCCGCTGCGATACGAAGATGTTCCGCCCGGCTCCCTCGTACTGTGTCTTTTCGCTGCTCGCCAATAAATCCAGCCGCAGGGTCGGATCGAGATTTTCGCCAGCTGGCTGTTTGCCAGGTTTGGCTAAACCCTTCGCTCCAGTCTTCGAAGCTGCCGGACGAGGTGCGAGCGGGGACGCAGCCTGCGCGCTCGAAGCCGGCTCGGATGATCCTCCAATCAGGGGGATCAATTCATACGCGCACACGATCAGCGCCACGGCTCCGAGGACGATCGCCCACGTCATTTGCTTCTTATTTTCGAGTCCCAGTTGCACTACGTCCCTACCTTCAAGTAAGCCTCGAGTTTCACGCTCAACTTCACATCACCTTGCGGCTCGCCGCCCAGGGTCACGCTGTTGATGATGAAAAACATTTCGTCGCGTTCGATCGCATTGATAAAGTGTGCCAGCGAGGCGTAGCTCCCTGACAGGTCAGCTTCCATCTCAATCGGCAGCAAGCCGTTACTGGTAGTGTCCGCGGGCTTGTACCGGACCTGATCAATCTTCACGCTGTTTGCGGCCGCAATTTTGCCGAGCTCCATGTAAATTTGTGAGTTCTGCGAGGGAAACCGGTTCCTGTAAAAATCAGAGATCTGGCCCTTGGCGATGTTCACCTTCTGAGGCAAATCCTTGAGGGGCGCCACCTGCCGTGTCTTCGCAGTCAGCTCAGCCTGAAGCTGGTTCTTTTCCATCTGCCGGGATTCGGCCGAGCCCACGACCGGCGAGAAATAAAGAACCGCGGCCAGCAGATCCACTCCCGCCAGCACGGCCAGCGTCAGCTTCATCTTCTTCCGGGTTTGCCGCAGATCGGGCATCAGTTTCTTACCCCTTTCTTCGGCGATGGCTTCCGCGAGGTTGTCTTTGGCTTTGCGTCGCTGGCCGGCTTCGTACTTGCCGCACCAGCCTCACCAGACGGCTCAGGAATGTAAATTGCCGCCATTTCAATGGCTACCGTATCGCCCGTCTGCGATTCCACTTTCGTTTCTCGCAAGATATTCGTCTGCACGAACCGGCGCGATTCTTCCATGCGCTTTGACAGTTCGATGGCTCTCTCCCGTGAGTCGCCGGCCACCGTCATCTTCAGAGCGAGTTCGTTATCCTCGTCCAGTTGCGGACTGATCGAGACGAGATGTACCCGGGGCGGCATCACTTTCTCCAGACTCTCCAGCACCCGCGTCCACGAGAACGCTTTCCGCTCGATCAGTTCGTTCAGATAGCGGGACTGATCGCGAGTCGTGCGATTGTCCGGCAGACTGAGAATTCTGTCGGCCTCCGCGCGCACACGGTCGCGGTCGGCGATCATCGCCCGTTTCTGCGCCATCACCACGCGGTCCTGGTGCGCACCCACCCATCCGGTTATGTCGAGCACCAGGAGAACGAGTGTCAGCAGACCGAGTATCCCCAGGGCCGTCCCCCAGCGCGTCCAGAACTGCCGCGCATCCTCGTACGGCTGACTCGCGAGATTGATATCAATATGCATAAATTACGATTGTCATCCTGAGCGAGGCGTCTTTTGTCTCGCGAAGGACCTGGGCGCGCCGCGCGAATCGCCGCGCGCCTCTTGCGGGGCGACAAACCGCGCGTTTGGCGCGCTACCTTATTACGAAATCAAAGCTCCCACCACTCCTGCCATTCTCCACCTTGGTACCGCGCCACCGGCGCTGGTTCCCAACTGCGCCGACGACACCAATTCCTGCACATCCGCTCCGGTCTGCGCGCGCAGCGCCGCAGCCGCACCGCCCGACTCGGGAAGCCCGGCCACATAGATCCGCTCGATATTCAGATGATACGTGTCCTGAAAGAACACGATCGACGGATAGACTTCCTCCGCCAGTTGCTCGCCATTGATCGTCACGCCGCGCGCATTCTCCAGCGTGCGGAACAGTTGCAACTGATCTTCATTCAAAATCGCGATACTGGTCGTGTGCGCGTCTACTTTGATGACCATCGTCGGCTTCTTGCCGTCGGCCGCGCCCAATGCCGCGAGGGTCGAAGGCAACACGATTCCCGGGCTGAATCCGGCATCCCGGAACGCCCCTTCGTAATCTTCAATGACGCTGCCCAGCGCCACGGCGGCCACAACCTTTACTTCATCGCCTATCTTCTGTGCGTGATAAGAAACCTTCGCTTTCTCCACATCAAAAGGAAGGGACTTCTTCAGCCGGAACCGCACCACGCCAAGCGCCTCTTCATGATCTGAGGGCAGAGTATCGAATTCGACTAACATGACGCGTACTGCCGCATCAGGGACGATGGCAATGACATCTTTTGACCGTCCGGCCACGCCGCCCAGCGCGCTTTCAATTCCCTCGCGGACAACACTGCGCTGCCGCAGATTGTTCTCGACCAGGTCGGGGACCACGCTGCCGGGTGCGAGTTCGTGCGCAGAACAGGCTTCGAGCCCGTCGCCGTTGTCGATGACGCGCCCGGCCAGAACCCGGTCGGCCGAAATCTCACAAGCCAACCTCGGCTTGGCTGTATTTGTAGATGAACTCATACCCGAGTACGCCTTTTGCCTCTATAAATCAGAAACTGTCTTGTACAGAAATGCAATAGCTGATACAGCACATCCGAAGGCTTCAAGGTTTCAGAGTTTCAAGGTTTCAAAGTTGAGCGGTTACGCCGGCGGGAGAAGAGGTTTTCCGAGACTCGATGTCTCCAACGTTGAAACGCTGAAACCTTCGAAACCTTGCAACTTTGAAACCTTGAAGCTTGCTTTATCTCATCGCCTCAATAAACGTGACCTTGTTGATCTCCTTCAGCGTGGTCATTCCCAGACGCACCTTATCCAGCGCCGACTCGCGCAGGAAGCGCATGCCCTCCTCGCGCGCCGCCCGCCGGATCTCCGACGTCGGCTTCTTGCCGAGAATCATCTCGCGGATGCGGTCGCTCAAATCCAGCAATTCGTGAATGGCGGTTCGACCGCGAAATCCCGTGCCCGCACATTCAATGCAGCCCGGACCCTCGTATAGCGGAACCTTGCCCCACTGCGCCGGATCAAGGCCGCTGGCCTCCAGCACTTCGGGGGCGTAGTGAACTTCGGTGCGGCACGAATCGCAGATTAAACGAACTAGTCGCTGCGCCAGAATGCAGTTCAGGGCCGAAACGAAGTTGTAGGGCTCGACGCCCATGTTCAGGAATCGTCCAATGACATCGACCACGTTGTTGGCGTGGACGGTGGTGAACACCAGGTGGCCGGTCAGTGCCGATTGAATCGCGATCTGCGCCGTCTCCGCGTCGCGGATTTCGCCCACCATGATCTTGTCCGGGTCGTGACGCAAGATCGACCGCAATCCGCGGGCAAACGTCAGGCCCTTCTTCTCGTTTACCGGAATCTGCGTGATGCCGCGCAATTGATACTCAACCGGGTCTTCAATCGTGATGATCTTGTCTTCGTCGGTCTTGATTTCGTTGACCGCGGCATAAAGAGTCGTCGTCTTACCGCTGCCAGTCGGCCCCGTGACCAGCACCATGCCGTATGGCTCTTTGATGTAGCGCCGGAAGCGCCGCAGGTCATCGTCGTCGAACCCAACGACGTCCAGAGTGAGCGTGCGAAACTTCTCGCTCATCGACTCTTTATCGAGCACGCGAAGCACGGCGTCTTCGCCGTGAATCGACGGCATGATCGATACGCGGAAGTCGATGGCGCGCCCGTTGTACTTCACGCGGAAGCGTCCGTCCTGCGGCACGCGGCGCTCGGAGATGTCCAGTTCGCTCATGACCTTGATACGCGAAATCACGGTCGAGTGATGTTCTTTGCCGATAGGCGGCATGGCCTGCGTGAGCACGCCGTCTATGCGGAACTTGATCACGACGGAATCGTCGCGCGTCTCAATGTGAATGTCGGAAGCGCGCCTTTGCAGAGCGGTGAAAATCGTGGTGTCGACCAGGCGGATGATCGGGCTGGTGTCACCCGTGGCCGTAAGCTTGTCGATGCTCAGCGTCTCTTCCGCACCCGTGTTCTCATCTTCGCGGATAATCTGGAAGCCTTCGCTGGCCTCCTCGAGCACGCGTTGCGACTGCTCGGTCTTCTTCAGGATGTCGGAGATCTGCTTGAGCGTCGAAACCTTGGTGATGATGCGCTGCTTCAGCAGCAGGCTGATTTCGTCGATCATCATCAACTGGCTGGGATCAGCGATTGCGATCGCCAGTTTGCCGTCACCGGTCTCTTCCAACGGCACGAAGTTGTAGCGGAACATCAGTTCAACCGGGATCTTCTTGAACAGTTCGTGGTGCAGCTCAAACCCGCTGAGATCGATGAACTCGCAGCGATAGCGCCGTGCCACGTCCTGCGCCCGCTCCAGGTCCGTGATCGGGTTACCGGTCGGGCTGATAGGTCCGCCGTTGCCGCCGCCTACGAAGAGAGATTTCTTATCTGCTGTTGCCATTCACTTAGTCCTGACCACTAACCGTCCTCATCCTTAAGTTGTGAACTATCGCAGCTCATCGTTTCGAACTCAGTGCACTCCCAAGGTAAAGATCGGCAAATAGAGCGAAATCAGCACGCCGCCTACAAAAATTGCCATGATAATGAGGATGAGCGGTTCGATCAGGGCCATGGCCGCTCCCAGCGCCGTTTGCACGTCTTCCTCATAAAACTCCGCGACCGAGTTCAACATTTGCGGAAGGGCGCCGGTCGATTCGCCCACTTCGATCATTTCCACGGCAAGCTCGGGGAATATCTTCTGCTCTTCCAGGCTAGGCGCCAACCCCTGACCTTCTCTCACACGAATGCCGGCGCGCATCACACCTTTTAAGATGCGGCGGCTGCTCATGGCGGAACCCGCCGTTTCCATTGCGGGGACCAGCGGTAAGCCGCCAGACAGCAGGGTAGAGAGCATGCGCGAGAAACTTGCGACCTGATGCTTGATCCGAATCTCCCCGAGCAGCGGAATGCTTAGAATGACCCGATCAATGCGGTCCGCACCGCGGTCTGTATCCTTCCACTTCCACAAAAAAATGCCGCCAACCACCAGGCCCACAAATATGAATGGCGCATATTTTTGCGCATTCAGCCCTACATTCAGCATGAAAACCGTGATCTCGGGCAGCTTGGCATCAAGGCTATTAAAAAGATCGGCGAACTTAGGGACGACGTAGGTGAACAGGAACGTCACCATGATCAGCACGACTGAGACCAGCAGGGTCGGGTAAATGAGCGACACGAACAACTTCTTGCGGAAGGTCATCGCCAGACGCTGGAAGCTGATGTAACGCGACAAGACCTCATCGATATTGCCGCTCTTTTCGCCGGCCATCAGCGTGGTCGTATAGATCTTGGGAATGATCCCCTGAGCGGCGAACGAGTCTGACAGCAACTCTCCGCCCTTGACCCGGTCGCGCACGTTTTCCAGAATCGTCTTCAGTTGCTGATCTTTTTGTCGCTTGATGAGCAATTCGAGAGAATTCAGGATTGGCAGTCCGGCGCGGATCAGGGTCAGAAACTGCTGGTTGAAAACCAGGAACGTGTCCTGCTTGAGCTTCCGGCGGCGCCGCAAGGAGAAGCCGCCGGCCATCATGCCCTGCGGCTTGACCCAGTAGACAAGGTATCCCTGGGCTGAGAAGCGGTCACGCACCTCAGCTTCCGAGTAGCCTTGCTCGATGTGCTGATGCACGCGCCCCCGGTCGTCCGCGATTTTGACTACAAATTCCGCCATTTGTCCTTGTTTTTAAAGGAATTGTCGGCCCAGAATCCTACCGCTCAGTCTACCATTCTAAGCCGTCGACCCACCCCAAAGCTCCCCTATGAGGTACCGCAAGTAACCTGCTACGCCTACTGCCCGAGTTCGCCTTCAACGACCTCCGTGCCTGCCGGAGCCCGAAAATCGAACCGGCTATCGGCAATCGATACGTCCTCTTTCTGATCGGTGAAGCGATATTCCGTCGAAGCCCCATCGACTCCCTGCATCACCAGGCGAACAATCCTGCCCTGGGACGTGACCTCCAGGATGATCTCGCTCACCTGGTCGGCCAATGCCGTTGGCACTCCGCGCAGGACGATATTCCCGGATCCCAGAGGCTCGATATCGGAAGCTATCGATAGTCCACGTAACTCCTTCGCTAACTTCGTCTTACCTAGCAAAAATGCAAGCGGAGATCGAACATCGTCCAGCTTTTTGGCTGCTTCCTTGCGCGCTTGCCGGTCGTCCGGGACGTAAAACCACGCATCTTTCCCGTTGCTCACAAAGAGCTTCTCCTTGGGAGAACGGTACTCCCAGCGCATCTTGCCGGGTTTTTTCAGCCACAGCGTGCCCGACTCAGTCCGGTCCATGCCAGAGCCCCGGTAAACTTCGGTGAATTCCGCCTCCAGCGAGTGCAGATGGTTGTAGTGCGCATCAACTGAGGCCGCCAGATTCTTTATATCCGGGTTCGCATCCGCCGCCCTGAGAGGTGCCGATACTGCTAAAGACACCAGGACAGCTACGCGAAGTCCATGCATTTGTGTCAGCAAGTTGTCACCGTGACTCGCCTGGCGTGTCATTACCGCTGTCCGTATTCACGCCGACGGGAAGGGTACAGGGGGCAAGTTCCTTGGGGGGACTCCTTGAGAATTGTAAGCTGGTCATTGGGAGTTGTCACCCCCTTCTTCGAAGATCCAGGCAGGCGCCGGATGTCAATGGATTCGGTGGGTGGAATGAACTTCGAACAGTGCCTTCCACAGGCTTGGCGATTTGTGTTTTGTAACCTGCTGCGTGACAGTGCCCGTTCGATAGGCTAGCGCGAGTGCGTTTTGGCTGGCGCTATATATCGTGATACGATATACATGTTTGAGTCTGGGGGACGGGAAACGAGATGTTGGCAATGAGATTGGTAAAGCTAATAGAGGCGCACTCCGGGGAGTTGTGTCGGGATCTGACGGAGCAGATTGGCAAATCGGAGCGAACGAGCGATTTCAAGACGATCCCGGGCGAAGAACTGCGACTCGCGGCCAACGAGGTCTATCGCAACCTGGGAGAGTGGCTGCTGCAGAAAACAGAGAGCGATATTGAGGCGCGGTTTCGCGCGGTGGCAGCGCGGCGGGCGGCTGAGGGAATCAGGCTGCATCAGTTCGTTTGGGCGCTCTTGCTTTCGCGGGATCGCCTCTGGCATTTCCTTCGTCACCAGTCATTCGCGGATAACGTAGTGGCGCTCTACGGCGAACTCGAGTTGCAGCGGCTGCTGAATCAGTTCTTCGACCGCGCAATTTATTACGCCGTTTTGGGATACGAGGAAGCAGGCCGTTGCGCTCCCAAAGGCGACTTGGCCAGGGCAAGGGACCTGGCGGTATCCATAGGTCTCATGTCCGCTACCGACCTCACAAGAAGATCGGATCTTGATGATCAAGGCCGGTAGTGTAGACTAGTGCGGTCATGCCGCAGTTCGTGATTGAGCGCGAGATTCTAGGTGCCGGGTCGCTGACCGAAGCGCAGATCCGAGAGGTATCTCTGCGCTCTTTGCAGAGCCTCAAGGATATAGGGCCGCAGATTCAGTGGCTCCACAGCTACGTCACGGAAGACAAAGTTTACTGCGTCTATCTCGCTCCGGATGAAGAGACCGTCAGGGAACATGCCCGCAGGGCCAACATTCCTGCGAATCGCGTGTCCGCCGTGCGACGGCTGATCGATCCCAAGAAGTTCAGCGAGCCGTCACTCTAACAGAGCATAGCGGATCGCATTGTCCAGGGGCATCGCGTAGCCTTCGGTCCAGGCCTTCTCTCCTTCTGCTTCACCGAGTTCCTGCCACGCGCTCAGCAGCTTTTGGTCGAGCTTGGATTGTTCTGCAGGCGTTAACGGTGCACTGACCATTTTTCGCACGTGCGAAGCGGCAGCAACCAACCGAAGTGCGCGGCGCGAATCTTCCCGGGCTAACGCGTAACACGCAAGCCCTTCCAACACGCGGGCTACGCCGCGCCGATGCTCCAGGCTGGAAAAGATCTCAAGGCTTTCGCGGAAGTTGGCAAACGCAGAGGAATGCTCGCCCAATTCGCAAGCGATAGTGCCTAGATCCGCTAAAGAGCGAGCCTGGCCCCAGCGCTCTTCAGCCCGTCGAAAGGCGAAAAGGGCTCGTTCGTAGAGGGTTCGAGCGCCGTGAAGATCGCCCTGATCCCTGGCGACATCGGCCTGCTGGTTTAATGCCCAGGCAGCTCCGCTAGTATCACCGAGCTCCTCGAAGATCTGCATCGCTTCGGTAAGGGCCATCCGGGCACGCGAATAGTCACCCCGAACTTTTGAGACGTTTCCGAGATTGTGCAGACAGCGTGCGATCGCAACACGGTCGGCTACTGTCCGGAAAAACGTCAGGCTTTTTTCGAAGTTGTACTGCGCGGTGACGTAGTCTCCGTGATCGCGCGCCCCGATGGCAGAGGCGTTCCACGAGAGTGCTATACCCCACGGATCGTCGATCTCTTCGAAGAGCGAACGGCCCAGCTCCGAAAAATGAGCGGCAGCCGGGAAATCGCCCTGCGCGGTCGTGAATGCTGCCAGGAACAGGCATGTCTTTGCGCGCTCACGGGTATAGTCCGCTCCGGCAAGTTCGATGATTCGTTCGAGCCGGGCGCGTCCCTCGGTGGAGTTCTCGCGCATATCCCAGAATCGAAACAGGGCCGTGCAAAAGCGAAAGCCCCAGTCGAGATTGCGAGTTTGAAAGAGAAAATCCAGGGCAGCGCGAAAATCGTCGTGCTCGATGTCGCAGCGCGTCAGCCAGGCGGCGCGCTCGGGTTCATTCAACTCTGGATTGCCTTCCTCGGCTAGGACCATGCAATAGGCGGCATGGGCCCGCTTGGTAGGAGTCTCTTCGCCGCTTTGCTGCAGCCTTTCGAGCGAATATTCGCGGATGGTCTCCAGCATGCGAAACCTAGGTTCGTCATTGTTCTGCTGCCGCTGCTGGATCAGGCTCTTATCAACCAGCGAGGACATCAGCTCGAAGATGTCAGTGCCAAGATCATCGTTCGTGTTGCACACAGCCTCGGCTCCTTCCAGCGTGCATCCGCCCCAGAAAACGCTCAGCCGCCGCAGGAACTTCTGTTCAGCCTCATTCAGCAGGTCGAAGCTCCAGTCGATCGTGTTGCGCAAAGTTTGCTGCCGCTCAGGAAGATCGCGGGCCCCAGTGGTCAGAAGTTGCAGGCGGCTCTCAAGGCGCGTCAGGATTCCGCTGAGTGGCAGCATCTTGACGCGGGCCGCGGCAAGTTCGATGGCTAAGGGAAGGCCGTCCACTCGCGAGCAAATCTCTGCCACGGTCGGAGCATTCTCTGCCGTGAGTTGAAAGTCAGGCTTCACCGCTTGTGCGCGCTGGCCAAACAGGATGATGGATGGATTCTCCGCCAAAGCTGGCAATGAACTCATCTGACGTGAGTCCGGCAGCTCCAGCGGCGGAACCGGAAACTCATACTCACCATAAACGCGCAATGGCGCACGGCTGGTGACGAGTACCTTCAGCGACCGGGAAGTTTCGATCAGGTCCACAACGAAGGCAGAGGCGGCGAGAATGTGCTCCATGTTGTCGAGAAGCACCAAGACCGGTGAAGGTTCGCTATCGCGAAGGTAGTCCTTGAGAAGATCAAGGATGGGCCGGGCCCCGGTCTCGCGAATACCGACCGACTCGGCGATCGCAGCGGGAACCATGGCGGGATCGCTGATCGAGCCCAGGGCGACGAAAAATACGCGCCCCTCGAATACGCCCGCCAACTCGCGGCACAGTTCCAGGCCAAGCCGCGTCTTTCCCGATCCGCCCGCACCCGTAAGCGTCACCATCCGAACGGCTGGATCCCGCACCAGTTGCTGGACTGCCTCGAGTTCGCGCTCGCGGCCGACCAGCGGGGTGCGCGCCATCGGCAGCCGATAATCTCCCCGAATCGTTTGGGGAAGGGAAGTTGTCGGCGCCGCCGACGCAGATGCCTCATGATCGGTCGTGACGGTAGCCGCAAAAATATAGCCGCGTCTTGGAACTGTTTTCAGAATTTCCTGGGAGCGATCGTCCAGCCCCCGGCGCAATTCCACCATGCACTGCACCAGCGAGTCATCGGTGACGAAGGCTTCGGGCCAGAGGGTCTGAATTAACTCCTCCTTGGGAACCAGGCGCCCGCGGTTCTCGATCAGGTATCGCAGGGCGTCGAAGACTTTGGGGCGCAGCTTGATCTCCCGACCCGCCCTGACCAATGAGGCACGTTCGGGTTCAAGAATGAACTCGCCGAAGCGGTAATAGGTTGGATTCTTCGCGGTTTCTGGATCGATCATGCAGGGAGCCCCAAGCTTCCCAGCGTTCTAGCAGGCCTAAACGCAAGCCGCATCAATTCTTTGGCGTTTCTTTGGCTTTCTTTCGTTACTCATAGCCAGGGCCTCAATTACCGTGCAAACAGCCCGGATCTAAAGTGGACCGATTATAGGCCAAACGCCGGGCCCATAGAGGAGTTCACCAATGATTGGACGGATCTCAACCCTGCTCTACGGGATCTTCTGCTATCTCGTATTTCTTGCCAGCTTTCTGTATGCCATTGCGTTCCTAGGGGATTTTGGCGTGCCCCGGACCATCGATTCCGGATTGCAGGGATCGATCGGCCACGCCCTGGCAATCAACGCCGGCCTGCTGGCCCTATTTGCCCTCCAACATAGCATCATGGCACGGTCATGGTTCAAGCGCGCGTGGACGCGCATTGTTCCGCCCGCAGCCGAACGCAGCACATACGTTCTTCTCTCGAGCCTTGCGCTGATCCTGCTGTTCTGGCAGTGGCGGCCGATCGGGGGATCGGTCTGGCAGGTCGACAATGAATTGGGAAGCATGGCCATCTACTGGATCTATGCGGCGGGGTGGATTCTGCTTCTGCTCGCCACATTCCTGATCAACCACTTTGACCTGTTCGGGCTGCGACAGGTCTACCTCCGGTTCCGGGGGCAGGAATATACCGGCCTGCCGTTCCGCACGCCTGGACTCTACCGCGTGGTGCGTCATCCGATCTATCTCAGTTGGCTGTGCATTTTCTGGGCGACGCCGCGGATGACCATCGCCCATCTCGTGTTTGCCCTGGCCACGACCGGCTACATCCTGGCGGCGATTCAACTCGAGGAACGCGATTTGATCCGGGTTTACGGGGAGTCGTATCGCCGATATAAGCGGCAGGTTCCGTCCATTCTGCCCGTGCGTTTTGGCCGAGAAACCACCGAAAACAAGCTCCCGGAATTGAACCCCGGTGCTGTATCACCGACTGTAGAATATCCCGGAAACTAAGGAGGAGAAATCATGGAGCCAGTCACTAAGGCGACTGCAATCGAGGAGAATGTTGGTGGGAATGGTCGTTCTCCTCACGCTAACAACTCAACAGAATCAGCGCCCGTGAAGTCCGTACTCACCGAGGAGATGCTGACGCGATTTGCGGCGCGAGCCGCCAACTACGACCGTGAGAACCGCTTCTTCGAGGAGGATTTCGAGGAATTGCGGGCGGCGAAGTACTTGCTCATGCCGGTGCCCGTGAAATTCGGCGGAGCCGGAATGTCGCTGGCGGAAGTCCTCCGCGAGCAGCGCCGCTTGGCCTACTACGCACCCGCGACCGCACTCGCGCTGAACATGCACCTTTACTGGGTTGGCGTAGCCGCCGATCTTTGGCGGCGCGGAGACAGTTCACTGGAATGGATTCTGAAAGACGCGGCCGCCGGCGAAGTCTTCGCCGCAGGTCACGCCGAGAGTGGAAACGATGTCCCGCTTCTGCTCTCGACCTCAAAGGCCGAGCGCGTGGAAGGTGGATACCGATTCACCGGCAGAAAGATGTTTGGCAGCCTCACGCCTGTGTGGACGCGGTTCGGTTTGCACGGCATGGATATGAGCGACCCGACAGCGCCGAAGGTCGTTCATGCTTTCCTGCCGCGTGACTCTTCCGGATATACCGTCAAGCAGACTTGGGACGTACTCGGCATGCGCGCTACGCGCAGCGACGACACCGTGCTCGAAAATGCGTTTATACCGGATCGCTATGTGGCCCGGGTGCTGGCCCCGGGTGGCGCCGGAGTCGATGCGTTCATTCTGTCGGTATTCGCGTGGGGCTTGCTGGGGTTCGCGAACGTCTACTATGGGCTCGCTCGGCGGGCACTCGACCATGCCATCACTGCGGCCAAGAGTAAGGGTTCGATGGCGTTGACTCGCTCCATGGCCTATCACCCGGAAGTCCAGCACACGATTGCTGACATGGTGATCGAATTGGAAGCGATCGGTCCGCACCTGGACACGGTGGCTCGCGAGTGGTCGCAGGGAGTGGATTATGGCGCGCAGTGGCCTCTGAAGATCATGAGCGCCAAATACCACGCCGTCGAAGGCTCATGGCGGGTCGTAGATCTGGGCCTGGAAGTTTGCGGCGGCGCCGGAATCTTCCGTTCCGTAGGCTACGAGCGTCTGATTCGCGATGCGCGCCTCGGGCGAATTCATCCTGCGAATTCATTCCTCACGCACGAGGTTGTGGCGAAGACCGCGTTGGGCATCAGTCTGGATGAGCAACCGCGCTGGGGATGAGCCGTCTTGGAAATTGTGTAGTCCACTTGCGGGTGTCATCCTGGGTGGCGTTCTCTGCCGCGAAGGACCTATGAACTCTCTCGCTGCGCTGGTGCTGCCGGCAAGTTGGCATAGGTCCTTCGCCGCAAAAAACGCGGCTCAGGATGACATTGATATGGAGTGCAGCAAAACACAAAGATCTCTGATCAGGAGCGCTCCCGATCAGACAACTTGCACCAGTCGCAGCATACGCCGGCGGAGCCTTCGGGTTCCGCCGCCTTTTTCACTCTTCGCGCAATACCTGCACCAGTTCAATGCGCGAAGCACGCCACGCGGGAAGCAGCGATGCTGCGGTTGCCACAAGAAGAATCAGAAGCAAGACACTCCCGTAGGTCGCCGGATCGAGCGTCGAAACTCCATAAAGCATGCTGTCGATGAGGCGAGTTGCCACAAGGCTGAGCACAAGTCCGGCGGCGCATCCGATACCCGTTACACGAAGGCCCTGCAATACGAATCTGGTGACGATCTGGCGCGGCAATGCGCCTAATGCGAGCCGCATTCCTACCTCTCTCTGCCGCAAGCGCCCAAGATAGTTCAGCGTTCCATAGATCCCAATGCAGGCGAGACAGACCGCCGATGCTGCAAACAGAACCAGCAGGAACGTGCGCAAGCGGTTCTCGAACGAGACTTCATCCAGATGACCTTGCAGCGGCGTGACGCCATAGACCGAACGGCTCGGCTCCAGTTCGTGAACCCGGCGGCGGATCGCCTCCGCCATTTCTGTTGGATTGCCGCGCGTGCGGACCAAATAATTTGGAAACGGATTGGGAGCCGTAAAACAGGAGTACACGGTGGGTACCGGCTGTGCATTCAGCCCCTCCTCGCGCGCATCTCCTACAACACCGCGGATGGTTCCTTGAGGCTGAAAGTCGTTGTATGTCGCTCCCTGAAGTTGATGTCCGATCGGAGCTGTGCCAGGAAGGTAACGATCCGCGAAGCTCCGATTCACCACGACATCGTTGGAACTCGTTCCCTGTTTGCATGTTTCTCCGACGAGAACAGGGATCTGGACGGCTTGAAAATATCCCGCCGACACGTAGCGGCTGTCGGCAAGCACTTTGTGATTCGGATCCAGACGTCCATCCACCTTGAACTCAAACTGGTAGAGAGCGGGAACGCCCGGAAGCATGCCCGAGGTTGCGGCCGCATCCACTCCCGGCAGCGATCGCAGGCCGTCAAGAGTGCGGTCGATGCGCTGCACGAGCGTCTTCATCTCTGCGGTTTCGCCCCATGATCCGGTGATCTGGAACGTCAGCACATGACTTGGTTCGAATCCGGCAGATACGTGACTTAGCTCGTTCAGGCTCCGCAACAGCAATCCCGCCCCAGTGAGTAATGTCACCGCCAGCGTGATTTGCACTGCTACCAGGGTCCATTGCAGTGGACTGTGCCTGGAGACTTGCGTCCGGCTGGTCTGTGCCAGTGAATGCGCGAGCTGTCGCCGTGTGCCGCGAATGGCAGGGACCAGCCCACAAACAATCGTGGTTCCGACTGCACAGGCAAGAGAGTAGGCAACGATCCTCCAATTGAGCGTGATTTCCTCTGCCCGGGGGAGCTGGTTCGAAAGCAAATGAAGAGCCCGTGCTGCCCCAGCCGCCACCAGCAACCCCAGCAGGGAACCAGCCGTGGCCAACGCAAGGACTTCAGCGAGTATTTGAGTCACGATGGCCGACCGCGACGCCCCCAACGAAAAACGGACTGAAATTTCATGCTCGCGGTCCGCAGTGCGGGCGAGCAACAGCGCGGCGATGTTCGAGCAGGCGATCAGCAACAGCAGGGAAACTGACCCGTAGAGCAGCCACATCGAATCACGAACGCCGCCGACAACCGTTTCTTTCAGCGGAGTCGTTTGCACGATAAGGTCATGATCGGTTTTCGGGAATTGCGCGCCAAGCTGCGTTTGGACCGTGGCCAGATCGGCGCTCGCCTCGGCAAGAGGTACTCCAGTTTTCAATCGTCCGATGACGGTAAACCAGGTGGAATCCCGGCGCTGCGCAAAGGGAGCGTCTGGTGCGCTCGGCGACCAGAGATCCACCTCACGGTTCGGAAAAGCAAATGAGGGTGGCATCACGCCGAGAATCGTGTAAGAGGATTCCCCGGCGCGAATCTTCTGATTCAATGCGTCGGGGCTTCCATGGAAACGGCGCTGCCAGAATCCGTAGCTGATCAAAACCACGGCTGGACCACCCCACGTCTCCTCTTCCGGAGTGAAGTTGCGCCCCAGAATTGGGGACACGCCCATGACCCGCAGAAAGCGCGGGGCCACCATCGCCTCGGTCACCTTCTCCGGCAGCGGTCCCGATGTTTCCGACAGGTCGTCCATGTAATACCCGCTGATCGACTGGAACGTGGAATTCATCCGGTTCCAGTCTTCCAGGCGCACCGGAGCCACAAAGCGATTGGCGTCCCGGTTCTTCACGTCGTGCTGACCGAGCAGGATCAATTCGTCCGCGTTAGGGAAGGGCAGCGGCCGCAGGACAACGGCATCCATGGCGGAGAACACGGCGCTGTTCGCTCCAATTGCGAATGCCAGGATCAGAATGATGGCGATAGAGAAGGATGGAGAGCGCCGCGCAAACCGCCATGCCGATTTCAAGTTGAATCCCAAAGCCGTGAGTAATCGGGAACTGTGGACTTCGCGCAGTTGTTGCCTGACTTGCTCCCGCCCGCCAAATTCGAGAATTGCCTGACGGCGAGCTTCGGCTGGCGTCATCCCTCTGGATACATTCGCCTGCGTGAGTTCGTGGATGTGAAACGTGAGTTCCTTGTCAAAGTCTTCGTCTTTCTGCGCGCCGCGAAATGGATTCTTCCACCAGGGCATCTATGCCTCCTGATTGGCGGCCGTGCCCAGAATGAGGGTCACCGCTTCCGCCAGACGTTCCCAGGTCTCTTCCTCGCGGGTCAGCTGTTTGCGACCCTCCCGCGAGAGTTGGTAAAACTTCGCCTGCCGCCCATTTTCTGAATCACCCCACTGCGCGACCAGCCAGCCACGCTTCTCCAATCGATGTAGTGCGGGATACAGCGAACCCTGTTGCACGTTCAAGACTTCCTTCGAAATCTGGCGAATGCGCTGAGAGATCCCGTAGCCGTGTACCGGACCCAGAGCGACGATTTTGAGGATGAGCATGTCGAGCGTGCCTTGCAGCAAGTCGGTCTTTTGCAGAGGGGTCATAAACAGTCTCTCTCCTAGACGTTCGACATATTGAAAGGTTACCTGTAGATTGTCAAGGAGAGAGAAATTTGGGCGCATGGGTTGGCAGGGCGGAATCTTCCATCGGCGAAGAAAAGCCGTCTCGAGAGCTCCTTCAAGAATGGTGGCGCTCTCCTTTACTTTCAATCACTTAGCTCCGTATAATCCCCACATTTCCCGCTAAACCCCGATTTTGCACCGTTCGTTGGGATGTTCATGGGGATTTCCCGGCGCTCCAATAGGATAGGTTCAGATACACATCCTAGGAAACGTGTAACAGTCCGATGTCCCAAGATTCATTTGGGCTAGAGGAATTTCCCGGGAAGCCACAGTTTTTGGGTGATGGTAGTTCTCAGGTTCATCCGAAGCGAAGGCCAAAGGTGAGAGCAGTCAGAGGGATAGCACTAAGTTTTGATATCGACGGGCTATCCGAATGAAAAGCCAGCTCGAAGCTCAGAGCCCAGCTCGGAGCCAAAAACGTCAGGAGCCGATAGCAATCATGCGCAAGCCGATTAAGTACGTTGAGAAGGTCGCAGTCGCCGCCGCTAAGGCCACGTGGGTTGTGTTCGATCGTGTGAACCGCATCAACCCGAACCCGTCGCCTAAGCCCAAGTGGTCCGACAAGCCGCTGCTCAAGTCGTACGAGAAGACCAAGCCACCCCTCGGCTGGCCCCGCAGCACGGACTCTCTCTGCCCCAAGTGTGTTCCGGAAATCCGCCAGCAAATTCTCGATGGACACCTACCGCATGAAGTCCTGATGAACGAGAAGGTCGGCGAGATCAAGGCGCAGATCATCGAGCGCGACGGCAAGATCCTGATGGTCAAGGATTGCCCCAAGCACGGCCACTTCGAAGACGTGATGTCGATTGACACCGAATTCTCGAAGCACCTCGAAGACGTTTTTCCCGGCCGCGACATCGTGGCGCACAACGACGAGCACCTGCATCACCACGGATCGTCCACGGTAAAATATGGTCGCGGATCTGTGCTCACCATCGACCTGACCAACCGCTGCAACATGATGTGCGATCCGTGCTTCATGGACGCGAACCAGGTCGGGTTCGTCCACGAACTGACGTGGGAAGAAATCAAGACGATGCTCGACAACGCCATTACTATCAAGCCGCGCCGCCAGATGTCGGTGCAGTTCTCCGGTGGCGAGCCGACGTTGTCGCCCTACTTCCTTGACGCAGTCCGGTATGCCCGCAAAGTCGGATACAACTCGGTGCAGGCCGCGACGAACGGTATCGAATTCGCGAAGAGCTTTGAATTTGCGCAGCAGGCAGTTGAAGCCGGCATGCGCTACGCCTACCTGCAGTTTGACGGCATCGGCAACGCGGCCAACGCGCACCGCATGGTGGGCAACCTGTTCGACGTGAAGCTGAAGGCGATCGAGAACCTGCACAAGGCCGGATGCGAAATCGTTCCCGTCATCACGATCGTGAACGGCATCAATAACGAGCAGGTCGGACGCATCATCAAGTTCGCGCTCGACAATCCCAAAACGATCAGCTTCCTGTCGTTCCAGCCGGTTAGCTTTACAGGCCGCGATGAAGCGGTAACTGACGAGCGACGTCAAGCGCAGCGCTACACGTTGAGCCATCTCGCGCACGACGTAAAGAATCAGACCGGGCTCGGTGAGCCCGCCCGCGACTGGTTCCCCATCAGCTTCATGGGAACGTTCAGCGATTGGGCCGACCTGATGCACGCGCAGGACGCGAACAACGACTGGGGACAACTCTCCTGCGGATGTCATCCGAATTGCGGAACTGGCATGGCCGTGATGATCGATAAAGAGACGAAGGAAGCTGTGCCGGTCACGGCTTTCCTGCATGGCGACCAGCTTGCGAAAGACATCGCGAAAGTCAACGATGCATCGCGTGGAAAATTCTGGACGGGTGTTGGAATGGCGCTGTGCCTGATGAAGAACTACGATCCGTACCAGTCTCCGACGCACTTCAAGTTGATGGACCTTTTGAAGAAGTTCGATAAGAACTATCACGTAACCGGAAAAGACTACGGAAAGGTCGGTCCAGATCGCACCATCGACGACGTGATGAAGCGCCGCACGGGCGATCGCTGGAACTTCCTGTTCATCGCCGGCATGTGGTTCCAGGATCTGTTCAACTACGACTTCCGGCGGACCGAGCAGTGCATTATTCCCTACGCGACGCAGGAGGGCGAGATTTCCTTCTGCGCCTACAACACCGGCGTGGGATGGCGGAACATCATCGAGAAGATGCACATGACGGCCACGCTTACAAAGTGGTACGAAGAGCACGGACGTCATGAGATTTTCGCGGGCGGCAAGAAAGTGAAGATGGATAAGCAGGAGACCGCCACCGAATATCTAAAGCTGCGCGAAGATCTGGTTACCAACGAACTGCAGCACGATCTGGATAAGCTGGGTATCGCCAAGACTGCGCGCGAGGAAAAGACACGGGCGCGGGATGCGAAGCAGAAGGAAGCCGAGGCGCGCGGTCCGCAGAAGAACGATGAAGCCTACAACGCGCGCATGGCGTCCCTGTATCGCGAGGTGGTTCTGAAAGAGAAGCCGGTGCAATCGCAGGATGGCTTCATCCCGCTGGGCGCGCTGGCCAAGCCGAACGGAAACGGCAACGGTAATGGCGCACATACACCGAAGCCAGAAATTGCGGAGCCGGTGGCAGGCGATTAAGCCAGCTCACAGCTACTAGCAAGAAGGCCGCCTGCGGGCGGCCTTTCTTATTACGATTCTTATGCTGCGCTACTGGCTGACACTCACCGCGTTCGATGACGAGGACCGGATCGATTCCAGCAAGGGAAGGATTACGTGGACGGTCGTCCCAGTGCCGGTGGAGTGAACCTCAAGACGGCCGCCTAACTGGCGCACGCGTTCCCGCATACCTGCGATGCCTACGCCCGCGTTGGCACCCGACATAACGAGGCAGCGAAGCCGGCTCTCGTCGATACCCTTACCGTTATCTCCAATCTCGAGTTGGAGCTGTTCGGCATCCCGTTCAAGCCGGACCCACGCGGCTGAAGCCTCGGAATGGCGATGAACGTTGGTGAGACTCTCCTGCAGAATGCGAAAAAGCACAAGTTCACAATCTCGGGAAAGCCTTTCCAGATTCGTCGGAATCTCGCACCGTATTTCAATGCCGCTCCGGCGGGCAAAACCTTCGGTGAACCAGCGGGCGGCTGACGCTATGCCGGCTTCATCCAGCAATGGCGGATGAAGCAGGTACGAAGTCGTGCGAACTTCCTGCAGCGCCGCATCGGCTAGCGCGTTCAGGTCATCGATCAGGACTTGTAGCTCCGGACGAGGCTTTTCGATCTGACGGATCAGCGCAATTGACATCTTCATCGCGGCGAGAGTCTGACCGGCCGTGTCGTGCAATTCCCGCGCGATGTGCCTTCGCTCGTCGTCCTGAACGCTCATGAGACGGAGCGATAAGCGACGAAGTTCTTCCTCTGTGCGTTCGCGAACACTGATTTCGGCTTGAAGATGCTCCAGGGCCTCAAACAATTCGTGGGTGCGCTCCTGTACACGTTGTTCCAGTTGATCATGCGCAGCGCGCAAATCCCTTTGGGCTTGCTGCCGCTCACGAATCTCAGCAGTGAGGGTAACGATGGTTTGATTCAATCGCAATTGCTTGTTGCGATTGGCCTCTCCAAGCGCCACCAGAACGGTACTCACTAAGAAGAAGCCCACAACGCCGTGAATTTCAGCGGGGCGCGTCGGCAAGAGAGAGTGGCGCGGATCGACGAACCAGTAGAAGATCCCCACGAATCCCAGAAGGGCTGTCAGCGTTGCCGGGGCATATCCGCACACCAGTGCGCAGTAAGCAACCGCCATAAAAACCGTGACGTAGAAAGCTACGTGGCCCAGGACTGGATCCAACACCCAGCGAAGGATAATGGCAAGAACTCCCGCCAGCGTGGCAACTGTAAAACGCTGTGCAAGATTTTCATCGGAAAGCGGACTCAGAAAGGTCCTGATGCCTCTGCGAAAAGCTCCTGCCATAAAGCCTCACTACGAAAGTATTGTGACGGGTACCCTTCCGAACGAGCGTGAAAAGGCAGTATTCAGTTGCCGATCAGGAAATGCGATCTTCTATGCCAGATGCTGAGAGGGAGTAGAAAGTTGCACCCAAAAGCATTGCTTATGTGACCGGCTCATCTGACGTTCGCTTGCGGCCGACAGCAGAAATGTTCCGTCAGGGGAGGCTGCGAGAAAGCACGGAAACTACAGATTGCGATGAAATCTATAGTCTCGTCGGCGCGCGTCCGCTGCGACCAAGCGGAGGATCTCGTTGCGTGTGGATACCGAAGTGGTCGACTTCCGCGACACGCGGGACGTGCCCCGATATTCTCGATTACTACGTTCCCGAAGAACGCCCGGTCTGTGTTCCCGCGTTCTTCCAGGTTTCCGGTAGAGAGTCCTCAGTTGCCCACGCCACGAACATCGTGTTGTGTGGGCCGTCCACTTCACGGTTGCGCCTGGGTAAACAATAGCTTATGCAGCACCTCGAGACCCTCCGTCGTGGTATCGGAGGTGAAGTGCCTGGTCACCATCTTTCCGAAGTTCAGTGTGAAGTTCTCGAAACTCCGAGATTCTTTGCTACTCGAGACGTTAAATGCGGTGATCACTGCGTCAGACAACTCAAACCTCAAGAAGATATCCCCGTCATTGTCTACGAAATCAACTGTCGCCGGTTGCGGCTGTCCTCCTCCCGCCGCTATTCTGAAGAGTGCCGCGCTTGAAGAATCAGTTTGCTTGGTGAATGTCATATCGTGGACTGTGGGTGCTTCCCCAGACGTTCCGGATCGCTGTACCCTCGGAACTCCAAAATTCGCGGAATCCACCTCGATCCAACCCACATGCCCCTTGGCCTTGCTGTCACCCTGTACGGTCCCCAGTTTCAAATAGATCGGCATATTCGTGCTCTCCTGACGTTCTTCTAAACGACCGTTCCCCACCTATCGGTCCGGGCCTCCTCCGGGGGATTTGAGGCCCTACTGATGTTCTCAGCACAGAAATCCGGCGAATCTTATCACGGATCACGGGTCGGAGGGTTGCTCTGCTTTGCGAGGCAAAACCGGGACATCCATGATAAGTACGCGTCAAGGGAAAGCGGCGATTTCCCTTCGCTCAGGAACTCCAAAGCGCTCGATAGAAAGGATTGAATTGTTGAGGACGACCTGTTGTTTTTGGCGGAGGAAGAGGGGGCGCAGAGGAGCGCTGGAACCGCCCACGCAAGCGGAGGATCTCGTTGCGCGTGGATACCGAAGTGGTCGAGTGGCTCAAGGCCAAAGGTCCGGGTTCACCAGACGCGAATCAACCGGATATTGAGAAGAGTCATGAGTGAGGGTAAGAAGCGGACGGGGGAGAGATAGGGGATCGACTCCCCACGGTCGGGACGTGCAAGGGCTGGCGCCCGGCTTTTGATTTTGTCGACACAACCAAGACCGTGGGCCCCGCTCTTCGGGTTTTTCGAAGGGCGGGTACCACGAGCGCCGACAGCAAAGGACTATGCATCACACCCTCACGACACTCGATCCCGAAACGAAGTCTCTCTCCATCCCACATTCACTTGCACCACCCCCGCTTCTCCGAACTGATAGTGCCGATAACTGCTCCACTGCCATTGCTCTGGCGACTCCACCAGCCCGCGTTTCACCGGATCGTGATGAAATCTATAGTCTCATCGGCGCGCCCTGCGAAACGTAAGGTGAGTTGTCATCCAAGGTGAGTTGTCATCCTGAGGCGGGATGGCCCGGCCTTTGATCTCGTCGACACAAGCAAGACTGTGGGTGCCCCGCTCTTCGCGCTTTTCGAAGGGCGGGTACCACGAGCGCCGACAGCAAGAGATGTGCGTCACACCCTCAAGCCACTCGACCCCGAAACAAAATTTTTCCCCATCCCACATTCACTTGCACCAAACCCGCTTCTCCCAACAGATAGTGCCGATAACTGCTCCACCGCCACTGCTCTGGTGATTCCACCAGCCCACGTTTCACCGGATTGCGATGCATGTAGCGCAGCTTCTCCACCCTCTTCTTCGCTGTCCAAACATTGAAATCATAGAAACGCGCTTGCCAGAACGCCCTCTGCCCTTCTTCGCCAAATAACTCGCGCTGCCGCCTATCACGGCGTCTTCTCCTTGGCAGCAACGATCGCGCGGAACGCTGCTTCAGTACCTGCATCACCGTCGAAGGGCTTCCGACCTCCGGTTCGGTGATCAGCACATGCATATGTTCCGGCATCACGACATAGCCGACCACGACAAAACGGTAGCGCCTACGCGTCTGTTCGAGAATCACGAGGAAGCGATCACGAGCCCTCGCGGAACGGAGAAAAGGCAATCGCCGATAGCACGAGCAGGTGATAAGGTGCAGATGGTGCGCGCCATAGGTACGATGCAAGCCGCTGGGCATAGACAGCCCCCATGGTATCGGCAGCATCGTACCCGCCCTTGCAAAAATCGCAAGGACGGGGCACCCACAGTTTCGAAACGGGAAGAAGAACAAGTCTGAGGGGGTGGCCCGCGCTTTGAGCTCGTTGACACAACTAAGACTGTGGGTGCCCCGCTCTTCGCGCTTTTCGAAGGGCGGGTACCACGAGCGCCGACACCAAGAGATTTTGCTTCACCCTCACGCCACCCGATCCCAAAATGAAATCTCTCCCCATCCCGCATTTACTTGCGCCAACCCTGCTTCTCACCACAGATAGTGCCGATAACTGCTCCACCGCCACTGCTCTGGCGATTCCACCCGCCCCCTTTTATTTATCCGCAAAAAAGAAACGTCCGGCTTTTCCGCATCACTATTAGCCAGGAATTAAGGTGCCGGGGCTGCGCAGATGGTCTGCGGGCTGCCGATGCGTGGGGGCGTATATGTACATCACAGTGTTCGATCTGCTGGGGAAGCGATGTCCGAGGTGGAGCAACATCTCGCCGGCCAACCGGGCCGTGATTGTTGGTCCGCTGATCGTTGCCGTTTTGCTATTGCTCGGAGGGACGGCGATTGCGACGAAATATCATTACATGCCGCTGATGGCCCTAGGGCTTTTCTCTGGAGCGGTCGTTGCCAAAGTCCTGGGCAAGTTCCTGGCGCCGCAGATCCAGTCGCATTTGACCGTGTTTCTGGGCGGCATCACAACCGGGAACATCGGGTCCAGCGGCGCGGGCTTGCACAAATTAATCACCGGAGTCGCCGATCAGATCAACAAATTGGTAGCGCTGATTCCCGCCAGTGCCGGGGATATCAGTGCAGCAACCACGCTAGCCTTATGGATTGCGCTGTTAACCGCGCTGGTGATTCTCGGGGCGAATGCTTATTACGCGAACCAACAGTCCAGCCCGGTGGGGAATCGCGTGGAGAGATTCGCCGCAGGTCCGGCGGTTCCGAGCGCGATGGGGCAAAGTGCGGTGCAGGGTTAGAACCCAACCATGACCGGTTCGGGCTCGAAGAAACTTGGGGACGGAAGCTTGGGGCAGCCAGGACGTCCGCCCTTTTTTGCTAAGCCGGCTTGTGACAGAAATCACGGCCCCATGTAATCTCCGCTCCTGCGCTCCACAATCAACAAAGCAGATCCTAACCAAGGCGAAAGCGTGTAAGCAGAAATCGGTCGACAAGAGCTAACTCTTTGCGGCTCAAGATTTTGCTCATAAACTATTGAGCCCCATAGATTATTTCGAGATTCCCGGCAAATGGTACAAATATACTTGACGCACATGTTGCTTTGCGTCATAGTGTGCCTTGCCGTGACAGGGCTAGTCGGTTTGGGGTTCGGTGAATTTCTCCCAATCCGGCAGGGCTTCGAACTTGGGGAGAAGTACTCCGCCATTGCAGATACTCAGGTAAGTTTGTTTGGCAATGCTTTGGTAGACGGTATGGACGCACATGGTCCAATGCTGCGTTGGGGTATTTGGAAACCCGTCGTTGTAGGAGATGCTACCTACGACCATTACCATTTGTCGAGCATCTTTCACTTTCTGGGGATCCATTCGTGGAAGCGGGACTGCGAAAATGGAAGGCAATCTCCCCGCAGCTATGGATTCAAGGGATTGAATACTGCGGTGCCTCTCTACGAGGTTTTTAAAAGGAATAGGCTCGTGAGATCGCGAGTCGTTGTTGAACGTACCTTCGTACAGAGTTATATCGACTTGCCCGGAAACTACGTGGCCGGTATTTACAACGGGAATGTTCATGATTTTCTTTTCATAATCAATTTCTGGTGTGCCAAATATGACATAGGCGCGCTCGGATATATTGAGCGTATCTTTCGCTGTATTCGCTGCGTTGGTAGCGGCGGTGGCTGCATCTCGGTTGGCACAATACATCTTTGCTGTGTAGAACGTATACACGATAAGGACGAAGGCGCCGAGCATTTCTACCCATGGCTTCGTCTTGTCCCACCAATTCTTTTCTGTTTTGCAAGTTACTTCACAATGGGTTTTGGGTGGCTCAAGTTGAGGCTTTGGTGTAGATGTCAGCGAGATTGGACTATCGGCATGATCTGCTTTTTTGGTGGAGTCCCGGCTAGCTTTTTTAGCCTCTTTGTCTTGAGTAGATTTCATTTGATTCCTTGATTTCGGGTGATTACGTTCCTTGCGTCGAATCCCGCTCATAGGAGTAACCTGATTACATGAAACAACCTGAATACGTCGAAGGGCCGCAGGCAACGGAGAACTTCGAAAAGATGGCGACGGCCATCTTTCAGGCTCCCAAACCTGGGGGAAGGAAGACGAAGAAGTCTAGCAAAAAGGCTAAGAAAGTCTGTGACTCAGATCACGACAAGGACGAGAATTAGAACGGTTCTTGGACTTCCGTCCGCGTCCCTGTCGCTTCGTGATGTGGCGAATCACTCTTGCCCGTTAGATCGGAGTAAGTTAGGCGACGGCCAGCTAGACCGGACATTGCAGCGGCGAACCGCTCTGCGTCAGTGATTTTGTGGCCATGTTCTTTGCGGTTATTGAAACGGAAAACTTGTTCATCAACGTAGCGCGAAAGATGAAAAGGCTCGACACAAACGTAGGTTCCCTTGAGGCCGCGCTTCAGAAGCGACCAGAAGTTCTCAATGGAATTGGTGTGAACTCGACCGCGAACGTACTCTTGCGTGTGATTGATAACATCGTGGACGAAGTTATAGCTAACCTTGTCGTAGCCCACTGCGTTGTCGGTATAGACCGTCGAACCATACTTGATGTTCTTGAGAAGCATGTTTTGCAGCGTGTCGCGGCGAACGTTTGGAATCACAGTGCAGCGGACTTTGCGGAGTTCGCGGTCGTACATGCCCTGCACGATGGTCTTATTCATCAACGGGCCTTTGGCTTCCTGAGCCTTCCGCCTTCCAGTGTGCATATTGGAAGCCTTGCCACCGACAAACGTTTCATCGGCTTCGACTTCGCTTCCCGATCCGCCGAGTTTCGTGCCACCAAACGAACGCTCTTTCAAAGCCTCACGAATCCGCTGAAGCATAAACCATGCCGACTTTTGGGTGATTCCAAGGGATCGCGCCAGTTCGTGAGAGGAAATGCCGTTCTTGCAGTTCGCCAGCATCCAAATCGCAACCATCCACTTATCGAGGCCGAGGGCCGAGTCTTCCATGATGGTCTTAACCTTGACGGTGAATTGCTTTTTGCAGGCGTAGCAGAACCAAATCCGGCGCGTCTTGATGAACGAGAACTTCTCAGCCCCACACCGAGGGCAGTAAATCCGGCCATCAGGGAACCGCATCTTAACCGCGTACTGAAAAGCTCGTTCTGGATCGCTGAAGTATGCTATCGCTTCCTGCAAGGTCTTTGGTTCGTGCGCCATGCAAAGAATATATACCAAATGCACATGTGCGTCAAGTATATTCTTCCCCGGCAAATCCGCTGATTTCAATGGACCGGGAGGGGGAGGGGTACCACGCCACCCGCCATTT
Organism: Terriglobia bacterium; assembly: GCA_020073385.1. Lineage (GTDB taxonomy): Bacteria > Acidobacteriota > Terriglobia > Terriglobales > Acidobacteriaceae > Sulfotelmatobacter. The sequence continues at coordinate 103,453 of JAIQFH010000019.1, forward strand.
CCCAAAATGAAATTCAAGTTCACGCGGCGATGCGGCGAGCGAACTCCCATACTCGTTTGCCATCCAGGCTGACTTAGTGGAATACGCAGCGATGATCAGGATTCAGTTGATCTGCTTTCTGCCAAACACTTCTTTCAATAACGCGGTGGTTTGAGCTGCCGGATTCTTGCGGATCTTCTTCTCTTCCTGTCCCAGCATGTAGAACAGTCCGTCCAGCGTTTTTCCGACAACATATTTGTCGAGGTCGAATTGACCGGTAACGAAGCTGCCACCCGGAGCGGATTGAATCACTCGATCGTATTGCTGCACGACGCCGACACGCTCCATCGACTGGTGAACAATCGGACTGAAAGCTGTGGTCAGATCGGCGGAACTGGTGCGCTTGAAGTACTCGGTAGCGGCAGTGTCGCCGCCAGTGAGAATGTGCCGAGCGTCATCAAACGTCATCTTCTTCAGCGCTGCGAGAAAAATCTGTTTGGCCTGTGGCGTAGCCTGTTCCGCGGCCCGGTTCATGCCGGTTTCGAGTTCGTCTACTTTGCTGCCCATTCCCAGCATGCGCAGGCCGCGACCGACGGTTTCAAGTTTGGGGGGGAGAACGATCTTGATGGCATCATTCTTGAGGAATCCATCAGGCTTACCGGTGAGCGCCACTGCCTTCGTCGTGCTGAACTGAAGAGCCTGCTTCAGGCCGGCGACGATCTTGTCGTCACTGAGTCCGGAGGTGTTCCGATGCGCAAGGGCTTCGTCGGCTTTCTTGAGGATGTCGTCCAGTTGAGCGAGAGCAGAGTTTCCCAGACACAACGCCAGAGCGGCGACCAGCAGAGAAGGACGCATGACGCTTCTCCCTTTGTAGATAACGAACGATTGTAGCAGCAGCCTCGAAAAGGCGATGGAGCGCGGGAATGCATAACCCTCTGCCGCAGCCGATGCCTTGTTGAATCGAATCGCGAAACCTTGCATCAAGCCTCTTGGGGATAATGCTTCCTATGGCACGTGTCTTCATTACTGGGTCAGCAGACGGCTTAGGAAAAATGGCGGCGCAGTTGCTCGTCGAGCAGGAACACTCTGTTGTTTTGCACGCGCGTAATGACGCCCGAGGCAGGGAAGCGCTGAAGAGCGTTCCGGGAGCAGAGTCGGTTGTCATTGGGGACTTGAGCAGCATGCGGCAGACACGCAGCGTTGCCGACCAGGTGAATGCTCTTGGAGCCTTCGACGCAGTGATTCACAACGCAGGAGTAGGGTATCGACAGCCACGGCGCGTTGCGACAGAGGATGGACTGCCGCATGAGCTTGCGGTCAACACGCTGGCGCCCTACATTCTCACTGCATTGATCCAGAGACCGAAGCGGCTTGTGTATCTGAGTTCCATGTTGCATCGACACGGCGATGCAAGCTTGAAGGACGTGGCCTGGGAAGAGCGTCCATGGCAGGGACAGCAGGCGTACTCGGACACCAAACTGCACGACGTGCTTTTGGCATTTGCCATCGCACGCCTCTGGCCGGATGTTTTGTCGAATGCTGTGGAACCAGGCTGGGTGTCAACCAAGATGGGAGGCGCCGCCGCGACGGATGATCTGGATCAGGGGCATCGCACGCAGGTCTGGCTGGCGGTCAGTGATGATCCGGCGGCGAAGGTAACAGGCGAGTACTTCCATCACATGCGCCGTCGCGCGCCGAAACCGGCCGCTCGCGAGGTGGAGTTGCAAGAAGAACTTCTGGCCGCGTGCCGGAAGTTCTCGGGTGTTGAACTGCCGCGATAGCAGCACGCGGCGCGCAAATCGGTGTGTTACATTAAAAGATTGTGGGCGCGTAGCTCAGTTGGTAGAGCAATGCCCTTTTAATCCGTTTTTCCTCATTCCGCTCAAGTCTGCACAGAAACGCATCCCGCTGCACTTGCCCGCAAAAGTCCAGTCTATGCAGATGCTTAGGTGGATATTGTTGCGGCTGCGTTGCGCGCTGTCGCGCATGTGAGCGCACCCAAATGAAAACTGAACTGCCACCAGAACTGCCACCAGCTTTCTTGTGAGGGCTTGACACCCCAACCTAAATAGACCTATGGTATTGGTGTAAATGCAACTCTCTACGGCTCAAGTCGCCAACTTGGTCGGTGTACATAAGCGCACTCTTCTTGGCTGGCTGTACGCCGGCAAGATCCGTGAGCCAAGGAGGCACACCGGAGGGGGACAAGATCTCCGCTTGTGGAGCGAACCCGATGTCCAAAGGGTGCGCCGATACAAGGAATTGAACTACCGAAAAGGAAGGGGCCGCAAGAAGAGACACTAACCGATAAGCGCGCCGTATCGGTGCGTCAACACCGAAACGGCGCTAACCACAGCCGCCTGTAAGGAGGCAACAAATGGCTAGACAGCAACGTAGCACCACTTTCATTCAAGAATCCACTCGTCCCATCACTCAGGTCGCGCTCTACGCCCGAGTCAGCACCCTCAACAATCAACACCCGGAAATGCAGCTAGCCGAACTGCGGGAGTATGCTGGCCGCCGCGGCTGGCAGATTGTCGAGGAGTTTACGGATCAGGGAGTTTCAGGTTGCAAAGAATCGCGACCAGCACTGAATCAGCTCATGGCTGGCGCGTGTCGTAGGCAGTTCGATGCGATCCTGGTCTGGAAGATTGATCGATTTGGCAGATCCCTGAAACACCTTGTTAACGCTCTGGCCGAACTCGCGGCGCTGGGAGTGGCCTTCATCAGCTTGCGGGACAATCTGGACCTAAGTACACCTTCAGGCCGTCTGATGTTCCAGATCATCGGCGCCATGGCCGAGTTTGAACGAGCACTGATCCAGGAGCGGGTCCGTGCCGGGCTGAGGAACGCCCGCGCGAAAGGCAGACGACTTGGGAGACCGCGAGTGATCGTGGACGCCTCCAGGATTGCGTCGCTTCGCGCTCAGGGGCACTCCTGGTCTGAAATCGTGGCAGAAGTGGGGGTTGGCAAAGGGACTGCCCAGCGGGCACTTGCTGGCTTGCCCAAAACCGTTTGATGGCGGATTTGTGGATAGCCAACGTCTGATGTTAAAAGGCCCCTTAGCAGGTTAGCCATCGTGGTGTCCAGCATCTCAGCCCGGTCCCGACTATCCCTTGGATCGCGGTCGAATGGTGTACGTCCAAGAAGTTCGTATCACAGCCTCGACGCAGATCGCTGGAAGCGAGTTTGCCACTCGCGACGATCTAGGGCCTGTTCACACTACGTCAACAATCTTCGAGTAAGATGCAAGGCATGGAACTTACTGCCGAGCAGTACGAACGAATTCAGAATTGCTTGCCGGTGCAGCGCGGCAACGTGCGTCATGAGAACTTGGTGTTACTGAATGCGATCCTCTACGTGGCCGAGCACGGATGTAAGTGGCGCGGATTGCCCAAGCGGTTTGGCAACTGGCACAGTATCTATGTGCGCATGAATCGCTGGGCCAAGAAGGG
>JAIQFH010000020.1 GCA_020073385.1 Terriglobia bacterium
CGCTCGGCGCTGCAACCGGATAGCTTCTCGTCGGAAACCAAAACACTCAGCAACAATACCCCGCACCAGAAGACGACTGTGGCACAACTGTCTCTGCAATCCGGCGATCGGCCTCCAAGGCGTCGGAACTCCGCAAACCTTCGCCATACCAAGCCCACCTGCCGGATCTCTACCCACTTTCCGCCCCATATCCGCAGCCAGGCTGAGCTTCATGCATAATGCGGGTTAGCCAACCCCAGAACAGCCAATCGAGCTTGTCGAAGACAAGAAAAGGGATAAAGATCGGCCCAAGTAATCCGATGATCGTTGCCGCAATTGCGCCGTAGGCCAAGATGGCAGAGATGATTGCGGCCAGCATGGCTAATAGGAATTGCACCACGAAGTACACGATCGCGTAATAGGGATTCATCATGCTGTTCAGTATCGACGGCCCTGTCTTGGAAGATGCAGTATGGATCTCGCTCAACATCGATGTAGAGCCATCGGCACCAATCAAGTTCACTAGGCTTGTTGTTCCGCCGTCGATGAGGCTCTTGATGGAAAAGCCTAGTCCAGGAATCGAGCTGTCGTAGTAGCTCACCATCACATAAGCGAAGGTGAGCAGCATGAAGAGGTTCAGAAACCTCCCCATGCTGAACCCTGGCCCACCGTGCGCCGATGCCAGTGCTTCCTGCACGCCGAACCAAACCAGCATGATGGTCGCCAATGCTAGGACGATGTGAACTCCCATCGCTGTAATGGAGGGAGCGGCCGTGGCTGCAAGCGACTGGCACCCTTGCGCGATCAATTCGAAGAGCCCTGTACCCATGTTCCATGCCCTCTAGTGTTCTTCTGCTTGGGCTTACTCAGTACGCTTGCGTGAGGAGATTCGCCGCTCCACCGCTGGTTGTTGTTATGTTGGCGTTGTAATAGCTCTCATATCCAGAAGAGTCACGGAAGGCCGATTTCATGGCGTCCTGCTGCTGCTTTTGGGCAACGATCTGCTGTAGGGCAAGATTGGCATTTATTTGGTTTGCGTCCTGCAAAGTGCGCAGTTGGAGAAGCAGGGCCTGATTGATGCGCTGTAGTTCGGCCATGATGGTCTGCTGGGACACGTCCTGGCTTTGTGTCGCAGCCTCCAGATTCGCAATGTCCGTCTGCCTTGCGGTCTGGTTGGCACGAATGGTCCCGAGGGCTTGGAGGTTGTTGGTCATTATGGAGTCGGTAATGTCAACGGTGGCGCCCTGCGCGGCAATCTGCAACTGCCCGGCCATACTCGCCGTGCCGTAGCCGGGAATCATGTTATTGGTGTTGGGAACGCTAACTTGTTGGTACGCGGATGCGGCGCCCTTCCCGGTGTTTGCCGAATTGAGCCAACCCATCGAATTGCCATAGGTATTCGAGATTTGCTGCAGGAGTAGCAAGTCAGAGGTTGGAGACAGAAACCGCGCATAAAGCATCCTGGGCGCGAGGATCATCTGGTGGGTGAGTTCGTATTGCTGCTTTGCGACGTTGTAGGCTTGTAGCGCAGTAGTGGCGATCTTCACGGTATTCGTGAAGATCTGTTGGCCTTGCTCAATCTGGCGGACTTCGTTGGCGATCGATCTCTGTTCGTTCTCGATCTGCGTGACGGCGTGACCTGCCTGTGTAGGATCGAAGACGATGCCGGAACCGAATTGTGCATTTGCGAATGGTTGCAACGCCGCAAAGCCAACGGCGAGCACGGTAAGGGCTAGTTTCTTCATTTGTCTCATCCCTTCGTCGCCGTTGGTTTCGCGATGCCTTACAGCGGTACGGCTTTACTGCTGTGCAGCGAGAATCTCTTTCTGGAGCTGCGCAAGACGGTCCGCCTGCGGCTTACACCGTGCGTCGCGTTCTTTCTTCTTGGCTTCTAGGGCTGCGATCTCTTCTTGAGTCAGTTTCTTTCCCGTCAGAAGATCCGCCGATCCGGCGGTCTCCGGATCGATACAATCCTTGGCATAGGCCGGGTATTCGGCGTTGTATTGATCCTGCAACTGCTTCACTTTTGCCGCTTTGCTCTGACAGCCGGCAAGGGTGAGAGTCCACAGAACTAATAAGGAGAGGGCAACGATTCGCATGGACAGCCTCCTCAAAACGTCTGTGGAATAGTGTGGTTGGAGTACGCAGGAAGAAGCAAGTCCTGCGTGAAATACACTTTCACGCGGTGGCCCTCTCGAATTGTGATGGTGGGCGGTATCTGTATGAAGCGGTCAAGGATCGTGGTCGCAGACTGGGAAACACTGCCCGCCGCCCCGTTGGTGAACGCTTGGGAACCGCTCGTGGTAATCGCGCCGCCACCCCGAGTGATCTGGCTTGCTCCAGCAATCACACCCAAAGCTATCGAGGTGCCGAAAATCTGAAGGTAGTGATTGTTGACCTTGCCTTTCAGTCCTTCCTCTCCGATCTGATCGAGACCTTGAAATTGATCGAGATCGACGGAGTAACCGTCAGGCATAATCAGGCGGTGGAAAACCACGGCCATCCGGCGTTGTTGGCCAAAGCCCGCCGCTCCAATCTTCTTTGCCTCGCCCAAAACAACCGTTCCCTCAGGAATGATCACGTGTTGATGATCGTGGGAATACAACGGATTTGAGACCAGGACTTTGACCGGTCCTGCGGCATCCCCATCCAGGCGATTCATGAGAACCGTATCGAGAACCGAACCCTCGTAGACGAGATAGGGCTGACCGAGGGCTGAATCAACATTGGCTTCTAGTGGGCGTTTATAGCCTCCGGATGTGTCCTCCTGTTTTCCTTCGGCTGGTGGGGAGACAAAACTGTTGTTTGTCTGTCGTTCGGCAGGGCCATATTGGGCGGGCATCGTCTGGCCTTGCTGCTGTTGTTGCGGCGGACCGGCAGAGCGGGAGTACACAAGATTGGAAGCGAAACGGGAGTTGTCAGCCCGTTCGCGTTCTTTCGCAGCGATCAACTGTGCCTGCTGTTGTACAGGCGTGAGTTGCATCTGCATATTGCCCTGCTGCGCTTGCGCGCAAGGCTGGCCCGGAACGCACGGGATGGCAACGCCGGTCGGGCCGTAGGCCGCGGCTGCGGAGCGCTGCTGCGGCGTCGCAGATGCGAGTGTCGGATCTGCTGTCGCAGCAGCGGCCATTGTTGCCTGCTCTTTCTGACGTTCGGCCTGAAGCTGGTTTTTCAACTCCTGCACGTTGCTGTCGGTGTTGTCCTGCAAGGTTGGTTGTGGTGGTTGCCCTTTCGTGGCAGTCGGCTGTCCAGGCGTCTTCTTACCGGACGAGCTGAAGAGCGCCGCCACAATCACCAGCAAGGCCGCGCCCAGATACACGAAGGTCTTGAGGTTCTTCTGCAAGACACCCTTTGGCAGTTCGAGGTTGCGGCGCAACGTTGGCTCGGGGTGCGGTTCTGTGTGGGGAGTGAAGGCATTCTCGGTCATGACGGTGATCCCTTGCGCGTGAATTCCATCCGCTTCTTGCCCAGCTCCACATAGCCGCTGTCCATGATCTTCGGGATGATGTAGGTCCCTTCCCTCAGGTCATAGGTGACGAGGTTGGGCTTGCCGTCCTTCATTTCGTACACGCTGAACTTTTCAGGCGCGTTGGTCTTGATGTAAGTGAACTTGTCATCGTGATAGATCGACTGGATGTTGAAGGGAGACTCGTTCGCTTTGTAGGCATAGTCGAACTTGAGCTGTGTTGGATAGGCGCTTTTGTACTCGTCCACGGCCTGTTCAACATGCGATTGCAGAGCGGCAAGCTGCTGCCGCGATTGTTCGAGTTGGGCGGCGGGCACGAACTGGGGAGGGCCGCTCGCGGCCACAATCGCAGAACGGTCGGCGGGCTCGACGATCACCTTCAGATCAGGCGTCGTCGATGAAGCAGAGATATCCTGGAGGGTGAAACTGTAGATGTTCCCCTTGTCCGTAATGAGATTCAAGTTGGAGCTGATGCCTTGCTTCGCCGGATGCACAAAGCAAAAGTTGCCAACCACATCCACGATCCAGAACTCCTTGTCACCCGTGGCGGCTTCCATGATTTTCTCGGTGGGGGGTAGTTCGATCAGGGTCGTATATTTCAACTTTGCGCGGATGGGAACGATGTCCTCGGAGTGATACTGCACAGTGCGCGCAGAGTCTTGGGCAAAAGCACCGAAGGAAGAAACAACCAAAGCGCAATTGACGACGAATTTCAGATGCCGCATAGAGCTCTCCTTAGCGGTTGTCGTTCGAAGTTGATACGGCCAGCGCGCGCGGCTGGAATGGCCATTCTTCCGCGAGCTGGCGAAGGCCATCCGCAAAACCGTGGCGGTCGAAATACTCCTGCTTCTTGAGGTTGTCGCGGGCATTGTTGGTTGCCATCCAGTGCGAGACCGAATCGACGTTCAAATGCACTTTCTTTGACGTCTGGGCTTTGCGAATCAGCATTTGGCCCGGCGGAACAAGGCCGTCGATAAGGTCCAGTTCGGTGTCGTTCAGATGAAACGCTTCCCGGTAAACGTCCCGGTTCATATCCGGGTTGGCGAGGAAGATCTTTGTCGGACAACTCTCGGCCACTATCGCCAGCATCCCCGACTCCTCAAGCTCTTTGATGGATTGCGTCGCCAGGATCATCGCCGCCTTGTGCTTGCGCCAGGTCTTCTGCGCCTGCACCACGTAATTGCGGATGGTCTCGTTCTTGATGAAGAGCCACGCTTCATCGAGCAGGAAGAACTTGGAGGTGCCGAGGCTCTTCGGGTCAGTGATCTCATTCGATGCCCGATGCAAAACATAAAAGAGCAGTGGTTCCAAGACTTCCGGCGCATCGTTCCAGCCGTGGAAATTGAACGTCTGAAAGCTTTTGAACGAAAGCGTGTCCTCGGCGTTGTCAAAGAGGAAGCCGTATTGTCCACCGCGGGTCCAGCGGTGGAGGCGTTCTTTCAACTCGCCGATGATGTTCCCAAAATTCGAGATGGTGCGCTGGTTCGGCTCCAGTACGTAAATCCGCTCGATCGCGTCCCACAATCGGCGTTCCTCCTTGAAGTCGATCCGGTAACGTTGCTCGTTACCCTCAATGAGCACGCGGCAGAAGCTGAAGAGAAACTGCAGGTTCTCTTTGGTCTGAGGCAGTGAGAAGGGGTTAATGGTGAAGTCCCGCGCTTCCTGACCCACATTGAGATACGAGCCCTTGAATATCGTCGTAAGCGACTGGAAGCTGCCGCCGATATCAAAGATGAAAGTCAGCGGCTTGTACTTCTGCGCGTTCTGCAGCAGAAAAACGCAGAGATAGGACTTGCCACTGCCGGTCATCCCGAGAATTAGCGTATGACCAACGTCGCGGGTATGCAGGTTGAGGAAGTAGGGCGTGCTGTTGTCGGTTTCGAGCACAGCCAGATACTCGGTGCCGAGATGCGCGTTTGTCTTCTCGCCGGGAAGGATAGTAAACAGAAAAGACAGATCGGCGTAATTCGTGTTCAGCAGATACAACTTGCGAAGGTTCAGCGCATAGTTGCCGGGCACGGTGGCAAAATAGGCGTTCAGCTGGTTATAGGTTTCCGCAAACAGATTGCCGTCCGCGTTGGTGAAGACGCCAGTAAATTCCGCCTCGAGTTGATCGAGTTCCGTTCGTGACCGGCCATACAGCACAATCGTGAGCGAGAAGTCGCCGAGCGATTGACCGTCACCCAGGGCGCGAAGGCAATCCCCAAGATTTTCGATGTCGGCCTGCTTTGACTCGTCCACCAGCACATCGCGTGGGTTCGTCTTGGTGGTGTCATTGCCCATCTGCGAGACGAATCCCGTCTTCGACATATTGAAGTGGCGGCGGCGCTTGTTCACTTCTTTGCGGGCCTTGTCCGCGGGGAGCGGCGTCCACTCCGTGACCACATAGAAGTTGGCGGGGATCTTCAACAGCGCGTCCAGTACCAGAGGCCTCGTTTCGGTGATGGCCTCTTTCATTGTCAGCACACGGACGATGTGATCGCCTATCCGCAGATGATCGCGTTCCGCTTCGATGTCGGAGTTGACGACCTGATAGTCGAGGAACTGCGTGGACTGCGGCCGCCCGGCAACACGCCAGTCGTCATAATTCAGCAAACGACGAAAGAACTGGAACTGCCCCTGCTGATTCAGGACCTCGATTTGCATGAGATCCGCAAGTTGCCGAGCGAACGCCTGCACATGCTGGTCGAGTCGCTGAAGATCGCGCTCGATGTGCGCACGCAAGAGCGTTTTGATGTTGTCATTGGTGAACTGCGATTTGAGTTCGGCAATGGCGCCTTCTGGGTCGCGCAAGATCCGAGCTAGCGCCGTGCCGATGCCGGTCTTCGACCGGACTCCTTCGAGCAGGATGCAATAGAAGATTTCAACCTGATAAAGATGGTCTCGCTTCGCTTCAAAGAACTTCCGCCGTTGGTCGATGGCTGCATCCACAACAGGGTCGTCATACGTTGCGAATGGTATGTCCGGGCGATTCGATTTGAAGAGGTACTGGTAAACATGGAAACCTGGGCCAAACGCTTTCAGGGCTGCTTCCAACCGCTTCACTGCATACTCCTGTTCCGACCGGTCGAGACTTTCGTAGTCCACACCGGAAACACTGAGAACCATGCCTAGATCGCCGCTCTTGGTAAGGAAGGCCGTCTGATTCCAGAAGCCGTAGAGGTTGATGTGGTCGTTCAGCGCAGCACTTTCTTTCCACGGTTTGATGACCTTGTCGAGGCGCAGCATCACACTACCTCCACGCGGGGAATTTGCTGCTTAGCGGCGTCATAGCGCAGCTTGTAGCGTTCGGACTTTTCTAGGATGCGGAGGAATGCCGGATCGCTGTTTGTGACCCAATGGCCGAAGGCAAAGCCGCCAATGAAGATAGCGATCCCGGCGAGGATGGAATTGAAAAGGTTAAAAGCTCCCACCGCTCCGACGCAGACGAAGTAGAAGAGGGTGCGTTCCACGCCCAGGTATGTGAGTGGCTTATGCAGGCTCTTGAAGACCCGATTTGTGCGTTGCTTCCGCTGTGCGCTGTCGGACATAAGTCCCTCGTCTAAGCAGGACTCAAGGGCGTTACACGCCCCAGAGCCAACTCAGGACATTCACGGCGAGAACCGCAATACCCGTTCCGGCGGCAACGCCGGCGAGCGCCTTTTTTGCACCAGGTTCGCCGTGCGCGAAGCCGTAGCCGCCGATCACGATGGCGATGAGGCTTGCAACCTTCGCGACCGTTCCTGTGAAGAGTGTTTGTAGCGCGTTAAAGCCCGTGTCGAAGGGTGAACCCTGTGCCATCGCGGCCACGGGCATGACACAAAGCAGGACGAAAAGAGCGGCGGTTGGACGCGCCCACTTCGAGCGAGGATTGGTCTCGCTTCGGCGGATGAGATGGACTTGGAAGCAACGTGGCATATGCACCTCCAGCAACAGCTCAAACTGGCTGCTTTTGGCGCAAAGCTAACCTCACTCAATCACGCTGTCCAATGAATGTTCGGCGGACAGCCATTCCTGACGGGAATAGCTGGGGAAGATCGGAGTGATTGCTTTTTCGCGCTGCCATCCTAAGGCAGGATCTAGATAACTGTCTATTTGCCGACCATTCACGAACTGACTGCGGGAGACTGAGTGTAATTCGAGTTGGTGCAAAACTATCGAATCGCACCTAACTTTCTAATTGCAGATTGTGGATCTTACTTGGAATTGAGCCGGGTGCTCGGACGTCTATCGAGGCGCATGTTCCTTCGGCAGCGGATGAAGTTGCAGGAAGGCGGCCGCGGCGTCGCGGGCACGTCCCGCGATTTCGCGGGGGTTCGGTCGCTCGGCGACGCCAAGAAGCAGGCTGACCATCAAATCGCCACAGAGCAGCCCGGCAAACTGCTGGGCAAGTTCGGCAGGACGGCCTGCGAGCAGTCCGGACGCCTGGGCCTGGGCCATGATTTTACGCAAGGCGGTGCGGCTTGCCCCGCGTCCTATAGAGTTGAGTGTACGCGCCACTTCGGGGGCCTGGACCGCCTCGGCGATCGCCAGTCGGAATACCGCAATGACCGTGGGATCACTTATCTCGCGGACGAGCTTCGTCCCGAAAGAAACCAGCACCTGCTCTAGGGTCTCGCGATCGCGCAGCACGGGCAGGTCAGCGGGCACGTCAAATCGCTTGGCGCGCTCGCTTATGCAGGCGATCAGCGTTTCTTGTTTGTTGCCAACCAGCGCGCAAAGCTCTCGCTTCGAAACGCGCGCGCGCGTCGCGATCTCAAGCGTGCTGGTCGTTGCGTAGCCGCTCTTCATGAACGCCGCAAAGGCCGCCTCAAGGATGCGCTCGCGCACCGCGGTTTCGTCGCCGCGTTCCTGGCGGTGTTTTGAAGGAGTCACGACTGATGGGCCGTCAGTCATAGAGAGAGCCGGGAGCTGACATTCGGTTCCGGCTCGCTACCTCAAAAAGACTCCCTCGTCTTGCAAGGCTCTCCGTACGGCAACGACCTCTGGGGCGTTAATCATCAGCACCGCGAGCGTTACCCTACCAATCAGTGTTCGGGCCTTTAACTCGGGCCCGTCCCAGACGAAGTGGTCCGCCCAGCTGTCGCGTCGAGGATGGAAAAGGCGAACAATCTCGCTGGTGTCAGCATCAAGCCCAGCTACGTTCGGCCCCTTGAAGCGATTGCAATGGATACAGGCGAGGGCGAGATTTTCAAATTCAGTTTTGCCACCATGTTGTCTTGCAATGATGTGATCGATCTGGAAGGGCGCCGGATGAAAAGCTGAAGGCAACTGACAGTATTCACAGCGATCCCCGGCGCGCTCCCAAACCCGGCGGATGAGATCGGCGTTCAAGATGTCTGATTACTGAGTGGGGCGCTGCAAGGCGCTGCGTCCTTTAGATTGCATGACCGCTAGCAGATTGCTCACGTGGAGGTAACTATCGAGCTCAGCTTGTTCATCAGTGGTCAGTTTGCCTTGCCGAGCCAACTCAGACAACTCGTTCATGCGTGCGACATCGCGTTCGCCAAAGCGAATGGACAACAAATACTCGGCTGCGCCGCGCGACAAGGCCCCTTCCTCGACCTGAATCACGCGGGAGAGAATCGCCGCTTCGGTATTGGGGCTTGTGATTTGCGAACTCATCTCGGTTTCACCTAGTCAATTGTGCCATCGCCTTCGATTCATGTCACGCCTATATGTGCTGGGAGCGAATAGATAGCGAATACGGTTTCGCTGACCGTGGATAGATGAAGGGCTAGCCGTTTCTTTGTCACGAGGACGATCACACCGTTTTGGGCCCACGTTTCCGGCCGCCGATAATCTGGTGATTGAATCGGCCCACACCAGGCACACAAATGGTCACGAAACTCCGGGGAAGCTCGTTGTTGCGGCTGTCCGACAGTCAGCCGGCACGATCGCCGCTGCAGAAATTTCGCCGAGGAGAGGGTCAATACAAGATGGGCATTCGAAAACTGAGGATGTGTCGGACCTATAAGCCCAATTCTATCCGCCGCCGTTTACTGTGGACTGTCATCAAAATACTGCTGATTCCGGAGCCATTGAGCACACTACTTGCGCACTATTGGAGCGTTCACAACCACCTTCAGGGGTTTAACGACTGATAGGCCGTAAGTCGAGACCATCCAGCCGGACACGATGTAGCGTCACTTGACCGTGGCGGCGACCGCGAGAATCTGCTTGTCGATGGAGGCGCGCTGATCCTTTGGCAGAAGGTCGGCCTGTTCGAGGCCCTTCCACGCAGTGGCGGCGCGCTCCGCCGTCTCGACTGCAATCTTCCAGAGCGGGCTTGCGGGAATCCGAGCCGTGTCGGCAAAGCGCCGCATCTGGCCTGGCGTGATTTCGGACAAGCTGCGGCTGCCGCCGAAGCTCAGGGCGAGCTTGTCGTTGGGAATATAAGGAAGCGTCGCCACAAAATCGTATCCCGGCGACAGGGCCGGCTTACGCCGGTCGGGATAGAGGAGTGACCAATTCTTGAGATGCATATCGGCGTTGCCGATGACAACGGAGAACACAAGGCGGCGGACAAATTCCACGATGGCCTCCTCGCCCGCCTCCGCCCATAGGACAGACGCGATGTTGGCATAGCTGTGAAAGCGGTACTTGTCATTAGGAAATTGGCCAAATACTTGCGCGAAATCCTCCATGTGAACGGGATCGCCTCCGGGGACGCGGTCGAAGCGCTGTACGGCGAGAGCCTTGCTTCCCGGCGCGCGCGCCTCTTCGGGGAGTCCCTTGATCTCCGACACTTCGACGAGGCGGTTATCCGGCACCACGATGCCCGCGCGGCGCGCGAGTTCCAGCATCACGAATTCATTCTCGGGGACGGCGGCGAAGCGGGCGGAGGGAAGCTTGACGATCCATGACCCGCCCATGCCACCGGCGGGGACGGTCAGGCCGCCGGATGCTTCCATGACGGCGGAAAACTTCAACTGCACGCCGGCGAGAGAGAACCGCAGCACGGCCTCGCGCGAGGGACCATCATCATGGTCGGCGTCGGCATCATCATGATGGGCATCGTCCTCCTTGGCATCGCCATCAAGCGGCGCGATGACAAGCGCTCCAGGGAGATCGGCGCCGAGGACCGCGAGGAGGAAGAATTCGCGTTCGGGATTCACGGCGGCAAGCTTTGCGAGATACTCGCGCAGGTGCGCTTCGGGAAGCAGGTTCGAAAAGAACGGCGGCACGCGGCGCGGCACCGGGCGCAGGGCCGTAACGAGCCCGCCGGTGCGGCCCTTGAACGAGAGGCTTAAAGTCGGACGCTGCGGGTCGTCGATGTAGTCCTGCTCGAAGGCAAAAATCTGGCGGTCGCCCGCAAGGCGGTTGATGACACCGATCTGGTTCCCGTGCAGGCGCACCGAAAGCGCGTTGAGCTTCTTGGGATCAAACTTCATCGCGCGGCTCCTGCATGCTGTCCTCGTCGCCGTCGGCATAGAGGGAGCGTTCCTCGCCTTCGCCCTTCTGGTCCGGCTGCAGATGATCGCGTATGAGCGACTGCACGACGGGGACGAGGGCACGGGGGACCATGAGAAGATCGCGGTCGAGAATACGGACCAGCTCAAGAAGGGTGTCGTAGCGCGGCACGATCTTGCCGGACTCGATGCCGGAGATGTGCGTCTGGGTTAGCCCGATGCGGCTGGCCAGATCCCTCTGGGTCCAGCCGCGCTTTTCCCGCACCTCCTTCAAGGCCCGGCGCATGTCCTCTGGAAGGCCCTCTAGGCGCAGCGGCCTGATATGTTTTGCTATATGTGCATTCATCTTTGATATAATATAGCATATCAACGACAAACAGTAAATATATATTAAAATATATCACGAAATTACATTGATATACTTTAGCATATCAGGCAAGGAGGATTAGATGGAAAATGCCAATTAGAGCCGCATGCCAATTCCCTGCGCGATCGATGAAGTTTGATTGATTTCCAGGGCGGGAGGTCTTCGAGACCTCGGCTCCGAGTTGGGGCCCGAGTTTTGCCAAAGCGTCAGTGAAGAGCGTGGCCTCGTGGCTGGCGCGAGAGATTGAGACGTAGCCGATACGGGAGTTGAGCAGGTCCGGGTGGACACTGGTATCGGCGGACGACCGGGATAATGATCCGGCTCTTAAAAGTGTATGACTGGCAAACCGGACGTTGATCCGAAAACGACTGATGGGCCCTCAGTGGAAGGCAGAGTCCAGTTAAGAGCTAAGACTCCTCCCTGCAGTCGTGTATTCGGGCATTCATTGAGCTACGACAGCAAACGGGCACGGCTGCCCTGTGCTTGCAGTAAAGAAACCGCCTTCGAGTCAAACGAGACAAATTCCTCGGCACCCAGCCACTCCCCTTCGTGGGCAATTACGCCATCCGCAAAATCCCCGCCCGCATCGAGTGCGGACAAGCCGGCCTCCACTGCGGTTCGATTCATTACCACATTAGGGCTCCTCATGAGGCGGCGAATCGCGTCGGAAACATCGGTCGCTGATTTCCTGTAGCCTCGACGAAGCACCCACACGAATTCACAAAGAACCGGCACCGGCACGGCAACGAGATCGGCTTCCGCCAAGATCTTTGCCGCTCGCCGGGCTTGATGAAGATCATCTTGAACAGCAGCGCGAATGAGCACCTTGGTATCGGCAGTAACTTTCATTTGGCCTTCGCCCATCCCCGGGTTGCGATCTCGTTCAGCTCATCGATGGTGAATTTCGGCCCACGCCGCTGTGCCAGACAACCAAAAAAATCGGTAATAGCGCCATCTTGCGCAATCGCTCTCACGACGATCCGGCCGTCAGGCAGTTTGTCAGCCTCAATCTTTTCCCCGGGACTGACACCAAGATGTTTGAGAAGATCCTGCTTCAATGTGACCTGCCCTTTAGCGGTAATGGTTAGAACGGTCATTCTGCCTCCTGAGCCAGTTTTAGTGTAAGGCAATATTGCCTTACTATCAAGCTTATCGAAACCTGTGGTTGTGCGCCTCAGACTTAAGGGCCCCGCATTCGCGATTCGCGAATGGCGAACGCAAAGAGTGGCGATGCACGCCAAGCCGAACAGGCGCCTGACGAAGCCCGACAGATGCTTGGGTCTCCCACGTCATTTGATCTGCCATTAATAGTTGCGATCCGCAATTTCCTTGTATTACACGCCGTAATACGGTAAACTCATGGGTATTAGCAATATGGCTTCTCCTCTGACTTTGAGACTTGACGCAAAGACCAGAAAGCGGATCGAGCGCATCGCTCGCCGCAGACAAGTCTCCGTCTCCGAAGTGATACGTCTCGCGATCGCAGCGTGGGCGGAGCAGCAAGAGCCGATCACCGCGCCCTATGAGGCGATTGCTGATTTGATCGGGGTGGCCAATGGCGGGATGCCCGGTCGCTCCACTCAGATGGGCCGCCGATTCTCCGAGATCCTCAAGAAGCGGCGGAACCACAAGTGATCCTCATCGACGCTGGACCACTTGTGGCGCTGGTCGATGCTGACGATCAGTATCACGAGAAGTGCGTCGATTGCTTGAAGAGCTTGCGAGAGCCCTTGGTCACCGTGTGGCCTCCCCTCGTCGAAGCCGTCTATTTGCTAGGGGATCTTCCACACGCCCAGGAAGCTCTGTGGGAGATGTTGGCGCGAGGAGCTGTGCGACTCCTCACCCTCGACCTGGTAGACATACCCCGCATACGAGAGCTCATGATCAAATATGCCGACCGCCCGATGGATCTCGCGGACGCGGCACTGGTCAGAGTGGCTGAGCGAGAAGGCATCAGGAGGATCTTCACAGTGGACCGCAGCGATTTCATGGTCTATCGCCTTCACGGACGGATCGGTCTTGCAATCGTCCCATAGGAGAACTCGGGAATACGGGTCACCGTTGACCCGATCAGCTCGACCCAGTCGGGTTGCTCAGCCGTCTTTGGCTGGTGGTCGGTCGATTGCGCTAACTTCTTCAGGCGGGGAGTGCGGAAAAAAAGGCCGAAGCGTACCGGGAAGAGCATGACATTCTGGGTAAGCTCATGCCCATGTGGCAACGCCAGTAGATGGCTTTTGGATGTTTCTGCAATCAGCGCATTCCCACGTTTTTCACTGGCGTAAAGAACCAACTCCTTCATTTTCGATGGCTTTTCACAGCACGCGCGTAGCCTTTCGGGCACCTGTTACTATTGGATCGGGGATTGCGGAATGTAGCCGGCCGCAAACCAACGTTCTCAATTTAGCCCCGATGGGCGCTTACAAGTAACTTGTTTCCCCCAGGGCCATGCGCCTTTCCTCTTTCTTCGCTGCTTCGCGTCGGCATCGCTCCTCGATAGACAGAACTGCTTCTGGGGAAGTCTTGCCGAACTGTTTGGAGTAGAGCTCCTCGATAAACTGCGGCAAGGGCAGCTTCCATCTCGCCTCAAGCCCCACTGCCGAAAAATAGATCGAGTTTTTTATCGATCAACCTAGCAAACCTGTGGGATACTTACGTCGCTATGTGGCGTCAGCAGGGACCCAGAACGAAAACATTTTCGTACAATAAACGTACAATGGATTAGGCAATGTGGCCGTTTTCGCCCATGTGGCACTTCCTAGAATCAATAACTTACGTGCTGTCAACATAGTGATTAGTCCGACTCCCGCCGCCTCCACCAGTCTTACCAAAGAACGTCAAAAAAAGCGCGGGGAACCTGTGGCAAGCCTTTTCCTCCCCACCTCAACGCCTAAAACAGTCGAAGCGCTCTGAATCGCAACCCGCCGGACGCATCTGACGGTGCATCCACATGCCGACTAAAATCGTCGCCTGGGTGTAAATATACCTTGACACGTATATGCCTTGTAGCGTATATACAGAGCGTGCAATCCGTATTTGAAATCATTGCTGAGCCGAACCGCCGTGCGATATTGAGCCTCCTGGTCTCGTCCAAGCAGTCGGTGGGAGAGATCGAGCGTCAACTTCGGATGCCGCAGCCGACCGTCTCAAAGCACCTGCGCGTGCTGCGCGACGCCGGTTTCGTGGAATCCACGGTCGACGCACAGCGCCGTCTCTATCGGCTGAAACCAGAACCATTTCAGGAGGTGGATTCCTGGCTGGATCAGTTCCGCCGGTTCTGGTCCGTTCACATCGATGCTCTCGAACGCCACCTCGACCGCATGGATCAATCAACACAGACGAAAGGGAAGACAAAGGAGAAGACGACGCGGCCCAAACCGCGAACGTGATAAAGGAGAAGTGAAATGAAAATCAAAGTGACCAGCCTATACGTGGACGACCAGGACAAGGCCTTGCGCTTCTATACCGAGGTACTCGGCTTTGCCAAGAAAGTCGATTTCAGTCAGGGCCCATATCGCTGGCTGACCGTGGCCTCGCCCGAGGAACCGGACGGCACTGAACTGCAACTCGCTCTGAACAACAACCCCGCAGCCAAAACGTATCAGCAGGCGATGTTTCAACAGAACCAGCCCGCGGCCATGTTTTTCACCGACGACCTGCAGGCCGATTACGAGCGCATGAAGGCGCGGGGGGCCCAGTTCACCATGCCACCCACGGACGTGACGGCATCCAAGATCGCCATGGTGAACGACACCTGCGGCAATCTCATTCAGGTGACGCAGCTGAAGCACTCGTAGGAGAAATGGATGACCGATCGCGAGCAGTACGCAATGTCTCTGGCCAGCAGGGCGCAGTTGTGCCGGTTCTGGTCCGCTCATGTGGATGCTCTCGAGCGCCACCTCTCGGCCAACACGTGGGCACTGATGGCCTCCACGGTGCTAGTGATCGCGTATCCGATTGCACGGATTGTGATTCCCGCCATACTCCATGGCATTGTGCCCGATGTAGTTCGGAACGTCCTCAACTTGATCTGAGTTCGACTGGGGCACTGCGGCAAAGATCGTACGCGCATCGCCAGTCGCTCGTGAGAGTCGTCGAGTTGAGCTCACCATCTGGCAGGCTATTAAGACAAGGAGAAGAAGATGACCGAGCAAGCGCAATATATACCGGGTCCGGCCAGCGGAGCGCAGGTGCGTAAGGACGGAGATAAGTGGACGCTGATTCTCGTTCGACAATTGCGCCACTCGCCGGAAAAAGTGTGGGAGGCGCTGACGGATCCGGCACAACTGCGCGAGTGGGCTCCCTTTGTGGTCGACGGCAGCCTGGGCACGGTTGGAGCGGTGAATATGACTTGGGTGGGGAATCCGCAGTCGTTGGAGACGAGGGTGACGCGAGCCGATGCTCCCAGGCTGCTGGAGTACGGCGACATCCGGTGGGAACTCGAAGCCGCGGGCAGCGGTACGCGCCTGACGCTGTGGCACAGCATCGATCGCTGCTTCGTCTCATGGGGCGCTGCGGGCTGGCATATCTGCTTCGACGTCCTGGATCGCTTCCTCGAGGATGATCCCATCGGACGCATCGCCGGCGCTGACGCCATGAAGTTCAACGGCTGGCAGCGGCTGGTCGCGGAATATGCCAGGCAGTTCGGCGCTGAAACACCGGGCTGGTCGCCTCAGCCGGCTCAAAAGTCGTGAGTCGAGGGGATCAGAACAATGCACCAACCACGCTCCCGGAGGCGACCATGAATAGCGCATTTTGGACCATGCAAGTGTTGAAAGAAGAGAAGACCACCAAGGAGTGACGTCATGGCCACATCAGCGAATGCAGCCAATATCGTGAGCCGAGGCATCACGCGTTCGATTTTTCGCTGGATTCACCTCGTCTTCAGCATTCCCATACTCGGCTATATCTATAGTCCGTTTGACAAGATTCCGAACTACGCCTTCCCTACCCGGTATGTCTTTGTTCCTGTGATGATCCTTTCAGGATTGTGGATGTGGAAAGGCCATGTCGTTCGACGGCTCATTTCGAGACGATCGGCGAGTGGCACAGGTTCGTACGCGAACCTGTGATCTTCGAGTGTAGGGGCGCACGCCTCGTCCGACCCGCGGAGCGAAGCGACGCGTGAGGGTCGCTGCGGATGACGCGGCAGCATCAGGTGGTGGTCAATCTTGAATCGTTTTCCTGCAAGCCCTTCGATTGTGAGAGAGAACTATGCCAAATGTAACCCTTTCAAAAAAACAACGTGAAGAGATCCTCAAAGTATTGAAAGCCCGCTTTGAGCAAAACATGAACCGCCATCAAGGTCTGGAATGGGTGAAGGTACAAGCAAAGCTCGAAGCGAATGCCGAAAAACTGTGGTCACTCCATGAAATGGAAAAGACTGGCGGTGAACCGGACGTCGTTGGTCATGACAAAAAGACCGGCGAATACATTTTTTATGATTGTTCAGCGGAAAGCCCCAAAGGCCGCAGAAGTCTTTGTTACGACCGTGAAGCGCTGGATTCAAGAAAAGAGAATAAACCGAGAGATAACGCCATGGATATGGCAGCGGGCATGGGCATTGAGCTTTTAACGGAAGAGCAATATCGGGAGTTGCAAACTCTTGGAAACTTCGATACGAAAACGTCGAGCTGGGTGAAGACCCCTTCTGCTATTAGAAAACTCGGGGGCGCCCTCTTTTGCGATCGTCGCTTCGACACTGTTTTCCTGTACCACAATGGTGCGGAATCTTATTATGCCGCCAGGGGATTCCGTGGCTCACTAAGGGTCTAATTTGGATTTTGGTTATTGGAGAATATCCAAATGAAGCATAACCTCATGCTAACCATCTCGTCTCTGCTCACGATCCTGTTCATGACGTTGCACCTGACTAGCGATACCATCCACGCCAAGGTCGGGACGCCCGAAGCCGGGGGCTCAACCCTCGTTGCGGTGCCCGTCCTAGCTCTCTGGCTGTACGGGACGCTGGTGCTCGCCGAACGGCGGTCGGGGTACATCATCATGCTCGTC
This sequence comes from Terriglobia bacterium, assembly GCA_020073385.1. Lineage (GTDB taxonomy): Bacteria > Acidobacteriota > Terriglobia > Terriglobales > Acidobacteriaceae > Sulfotelmatobacter. The sequence goes on from JAIQFH010000020.1 coordinate 17,213, forward strand.
GGATCGATCCTCGGGTTGGGCATGCCTGTCATCCACGTGATCGGAGCGGGAGGCATCTTTCACGGCCAGATCGCAAGGTCCAGCCCAGCCTTCTTGTTCGTCTGGACGCTTCACGCGCTCGGCGTGACTGGGATGTTCTCCCTCATCCTCTCGGTGCGCGGACTGTGGGGCCTGCGACGGAGCGAACCCCGGTAGTCGAGCAACCCTGGAACGCCCCACCGGTGGCCACTCAAGCCCGGTTTTGGCTTGAGTGGGGATCTTCACGACCGGAAAAGGCGATTTCGCGTTGTAACATCGAATGCAACATCAACTGATGGTTGCACGGATCCCAGAACACTCCCGAGTTCTCCGCGAAGAGGAACTATGTCAAGCAGCGAAGGAAACGCAAAAAAAACAAGTGTAACCTTGCACGTAGTTTCCAGTCTCGATGGTTTCATCGCGAAGAAGGACAACAGTGTCTCCTGGCTGGATAGCCCTGGAGGCGTCTACGAAGCGGGGGTTTCCATTTCGGAGGAAGAAATTGCGACCTTCGTCAAAACGATCGACTGTTATGTGCTCGGTTCCCGCACGTATGAACACGCGGTTGAGCTAGGCTGGCCCTACGGCGATACTCCGGTCGTGGTGGTGACCGGCAGAGAATGGCCGTCGGCGAAGAAGAGCGTCGAGTTCTATTCCGGCGATCTCAAGACATTAGTTGACGTGAAACTCGCGCCTCGATATCGAAACATCTGGCTCGTAGGCGGGGCCATGTTGTGCCAGCGTTTTCTCGAACTCGGCCTGGTGGACGAAATCCGGTTGACGATAGCTCCTGTCCTCTTGGGTGAAGGGCTCCGACTGTTCGGTGGTTCCCTGACGGAGGAGAGGTGGAACTTGAAGAACGTGGTCGCTTACAAGAACGGATTTGTTGAGCTTTCGTACTCCGCCCCCACGGCGTGAAAGAATCAGAGGGGATCTCCGGTCACAACTAACAGATGGCGAGCCGCAAAAAGCGCTCGTGCGAGAGAAAACATTCATGTCGAGAAGAGGAATCATAGGAGTGTCGGATCACGGCGGCTGGGCCGTGCTGGTGACGGCTGATGGCCATGGGACACTTCTTGATCGCCGACGCGTTGAACTTGTAGACGAAGGGCTGCCCAAGATCCCACACCACAGCGAAGCGCAGGGGCTCCCACTCGATCAGGCAGTTCGACTGGTCGAACGCGTGCGAGCATCGGCGGAGCGGCACGCAACAATTGTTCTCGACGTTGTCGCCATGGCTTTGCCTGAGAGCATCCTCGGCATCGCGCTTCGCCAGTGCCCGGAGCTTCCACCAACCATCAGCGAGCGGATCACGAACTACCGCGCGCAGAATGTGGCCGACTGGGTGATGTATCGCAAAGCGCTCGCCGCCGCTGCGGAGGCGCGGGGTTGGCCCGTTCATTGGTTCGATCCGCGGAAGGTGCAGGACATGGCAAGTAAAACATTGGGAGTCAAGAATCTCGACGCTCACTTCGCACAGCTCAGGCGATCTTTTGGTCCGCCCTGGGGGCAGGATCACAAGATGGCAATGGCGGCGGCCATTGCAGCGATGAATGCGTGCTCAATGTAGTGGCCCCCGAGTATGTCGACCCTCTGTGGAAGAGCGGCGCTTCAGCGCCGCGTCAATGCAAACATGCAGAGGGCTTTAGCCCTCGTCCGACATGGCCGTGGCCCATTCAAGCCCGGTTTTGGCTTGAGTGGGCAGTTCCATCCCTGGACAAAGACTTTCACCCACGTTTTTGTGTCGCCCATTCGGACTCGATATCGCCCTTCGCTCACGCTTATCGTTTTAGATCAGCCTCCAAATCCCCACTCTAAATTTCGCAAAGAGCGCGAAATTTAGAATGGGGCACCGTCCGAACGTTCAAAAGTCGACAGATACAGAAGCGGCTTCAACTGGCGGAGGTTGCAGGTTAGGTGAAGCGCAACTAAATTAGGTGCTGTACTTGAAAAGGAGCGTTCCGATGGATTCTGCCTCTGCAATCATCGACGCGAGGATCCGGGAGCTCGGCGACTGGCGCGGGACGATGCTCGCGAAAGTGCGCGAGATCATACGCCAGGCAGACCCTGAGATCGTCGAAGAGTGGAAGTGGGTCAAGCCGACATCGCCGGGAACGGCCGTCTTTTCCCGCGGCGGCATCATCTGCACGGGAGAGACATACAAGAACGCCGTCAAGATGACTTTTGCCAAGGGCGCTGCATTGAAGGACCCGTCCCGTCTATTCAACTCCAGCCTCGAAGGGAATGTCAGGCGCGCCATCGACATCCATGAAGGCGACAAGGTCGATGAGGCGGCCTTGAAGGATCTCATCCGCGCTGCCGTGGCGCTCAATCTCATGGGCAAGGGCAAACCGAAATCCAAGCCCAAGACAAAGGCTCGGCGCAAATCCCCACTCTGAATTTCGCAAAGAGCGCGAAATTTAGAATGGGGCACCCGCTGCATGGGGCACCCGCAGGATGCGGGCCGACTAGCTTCAAAAGTCGTGAATCGAGATGGATCGGCCAATAATCCGGGCCAAAGCGGCTCATAGCATCGACAAACGTCGGGCACAGTCCGCCATCACTTCCGCCTCCCAAGCGGGACGCTGTGGATTTTGAGGGTGTGTTCGATCGCTGGGAATCCGCCCGATCAGATTCAGGAACACCGCGGCAGAATGCTTGTACGCCGGAACCGGCGCGCGAAAAGCGACGTTTCCCAAATACTGCAGAGCGTCGGATAGGGCGTAGTACTCGGGATCCCCAGCCTCCCAGAGACGATCGCGGGCGGCGAATTTCTCAGGCGCGAAGGCAGCAAGCCCCAGCAAATAGTCCGACCCGTATTCAATCATGTTGATTCCCAGGTCATTCCCCGTGTAGATACGGAAGTCCGGCCGGCATGCATCGCGAAGGGCGAGTCGTTCAAGTTCCAGAATACGGTCGAGGGACGAGTGTTTCATCCCTTTAATCTCTGGGATGTCCATCAGGCGCCGCACCGTTTCGTTGTCATAGATCTCCCCGTTCGCGGCAAACATCGGACCTAATTCGAACGCGAGCACATGCGGATAATCTCGACATATCGCTCGATACGCGTCAGCTATTTTTTCCGGTGATTTACCGTGAAGGCGAGCTGTCTGGAACAGAATCGGAATGCCGTCAAAACGAAGAATCGTGTCGATCTGGCGTCGATACAACGTGACCACGTCATCGCCGGCCTGATGTTCGATGTACGCGCCGGCCACGAATGGGATCCCTCTTCCAAGAGCCTGCCGCGTCCAGTTCAATACTTCTTGTTTTTCCGAATCGCTTAAGTAGTTCACATAGCCGGTGTCCATGTTGACAGCATTCATCAGCCCGCCTCGATGGGTGGAAGTCAACTGCTTCGCAAACGCGTCGACAGCGATCCCCCCGTCTGCCTCGTACGGCAGCAAGGCGGCGGCAATGCCCTGAACTTTGCGTCGCGGCTTCTGGCGCGCGATCAGATCATCAATCGTCATCGTTTTCCATTTGTGGGCACGAGTGCGCGCAGACAACCAATGTCAACGCTTCTTGGCCTCCTTCAGTTTTTCCGCCAGGTCAGAGTCCTTGTAATAGTCGTCCAACGGGTAGCAACCGGAGGGTAATCCTTTGCGTGGAGCCGTGGTGCAATCGCTGAAGGTTCTGCAAATACGCTTGCGTTGAATCTCGACTCCCTCGGATGCTTCCCAAAGGAACTCGGGATAAGTGAGCACCATCCTGCCCAGACCCACGAAGTCAACCCAGCCTTCGCGCACCGCAGCTTGCGCTACATGAGGGAGGAAGTCTTGCAGGTAGGTATACGCGGATCCAACCACGAGCAATTCTGGGAACCGCTGCTTGAGTTCACGGGTCACTGCCATCTGCCGGGCAACTCCAGCCAATGGGTCTTCTGGTGGCAGATATCCATCAGAAGGTGGGTACAGCGCCGGGCGCTGGATATGCGGATTGTAGTAAGGGCTGCCAGCGGTGATGTTCACCAACTGAATTCCAAGCTCCTCGAGTAGAGACAAGAAGCGCTCCGGCTCACTCAAGTCGCTATCCGTGGGATCGAGCGGATTCACACCAAAGCCCCAACGGTAGGGGAGTAGATCGGGGCGCGTCTCCGCTACTCCGGTGGAGGGCTTCGCGTCGATGCTCCGACTCGAATCACTACTGAAGGGCACAGTATCGATCGCCGAGAGCCGCACACCGATGTGCAATCCCGGACAGCGCGAACGGATCCCTTGCACGACCTCGCGAAGAAAGCGGGTTCGGCCTTCGAAGCTGCCGCCGTAGCGTCCTTCACGCGTGTGCGCGCTGAGGAATTCATGCCCCAGATAGCCGTGGCAATGCTTGATATCCACGAAATCAAAACCTGACTGCCACGCCAGGAACGCGGCGCGATGGAAGTCCTCGATGATCGACTCGATTTCCGCGTCGGTGAGCAGGGGATAGTCGGGGGGCAACTTCAGGCGCCGGTCCAGCAATGGATGGTGATAAAGAATGCGTGGTTCCGGGCGTGTGTGTTCGTTGGGGCGGCAGTAACGCCCGGAATGCGTCAACTGCAAACCAATGACTAGCCCGTCGTCGCTACTGGTTGTCAGGACATGTTCGCGCCTTAGAACAGTTCGCAAGTTTGCAAGGCTTTCCTGCGTTCTTGGCGCGGCGAGAAGCTGATTCGGGTTCGCCCGTCCTTCGTGGGAAACCGCAACCGCTTCTCCGCCCCAAATCAGCTTCCCACCGCTACGACCGAAGCGTTGCCAGCGCCGAACAGTATTTTCCGAAGGCGCACCGTCCGGAGTCGCATCCCAACCCTCCATCGGCTGAACGGCAATGCGGTTGGCGATTTTGAATGGACCGCGTTTCAAGGGCCAGCGCAGCGGGGATTGGTCTCCCATCGCAATCTGAAGATCGCACGGGATCTGCAGCCCGAGGGCCTGCACGTGATCCTGAAAGCGGCCGACGTCCTTGAGGCTTCCCAGGCGAAGGATTACTGCAGCGCTCATGCGGCGCTCCGCCGGCCTGGTAAGCCCAACACGGCAACTCCGCCCAGCAACGCGACCACCACCAGGACAATGCAACTCTCGCGATAGCTTCCCGTAGCGTCTCGTAAGTGGCCTATCAACCAGGGCGCAGCCGCTTCCGCAATACCTCCCGCGGTCAGGATAACGCCCAACAATCGTCCCAGGATTTCAATCCCAAAGATTTCCGCGGTCATGAGAGGAATGATCATGTAATCGCCGCCCAGACCGATTCCAAAAATCGCAGCGGAGACATAGAGGGCCAGATGCGACGTCCCGAGGAACAAAAGAGGAATGCCCGCGGCAACGAGCAGGTACGTCAGGAGCATGACGTGTTTCTTTGAGAACCGATCAGCGAGCCAACCCATGAGTAACCGGCCAGCGATACTGAAGGCCAGCACCATCGACAAGACGCTTGCGGCATCCCGTTGCGTAAAGTGGCGGTCGAGACTCAACAAGAGCTTCAGATTCTGCTGCGTGCCACTGATGGCAGCAATTGAGCACATACTTCCCAGAGTGAGCAGATAGAACGACAGTTGCTTGAACGCTGCCTTCGGATTTGGAACGTTAACCGATCCGCTGGTTGTGATCACTCGTGGCGTCTCTTTTACCAACCATGCCAGGGGGAATGAAACGACCACTATTGTGAGGCCCAGAATTTGCAGAGCGGTCTGCCATCCGAAATGCTGGACGAGCGAGTGCGATATCCACGGGACTGTTGCCCCTCCGATGCCAATTCCGAGATAAGCGAAACCCATCGCCTTTCCGCGCGACCGGTCGAACCGCTGCGTCAGCAAAACCTGGTTAGGAAGTGGGCCCCCACAGACATAGCCCAACGCGTTAAAGAAGTAGAAGAAGTAAAACATGCCGAGGCTTGAGATCGAGCCCAGCCCAACCAGGGCAGTCCCCGCCATCAATATGCCGATCATCATCACCCGACGGGGTCCATAGCGGTCGACAATCCATCCTGCGAGGAAGCCGAAGATAGGACCGACGATCAGTTTGCTCAGAGCGTTGCCTGACGTCACTTGAGCACGCGTCCAACCGAATTGTTGGACCATGAAATCGTAATAGAAAGGTAGCCCCCAGAGAGCAACACCAACGATGAAGAAGAGCACCACAAAAGCCGTCGCCAGTGCCTGGTACGCCTCGCGCTGGTTCGCAGGAGATGGAATGACACTTTGCCCGGACTCTTTCGGCACCTCGCAGATGGATGCCGCCGACGCTACCTTCTCTTCGCTTCCCGGTTCCATCATGGGGTGTCAGTGTAGCGTACAGAGAATTGATCCGGCGGACATTTTAGTGCCGGCCTGAGCGCGGAGACGCTACGACAATGAAGAGCGTCATCGTACGGCCGGGCCGAGGTTTCCGCGAAGTACTGTGACAGATGCGGCCGGCAGATCGTAGTTCGTGTCTTGCCCAGCTTGGAGCGTTGAAGTCCTGGGCGGCCCGTCGGGATCGGCGTGTCCCTTCCTTCGATCCGGATGCCACTGATATTGCTCTTTGCCGAACGTGATCATTGTGACTTGGCCGCTGAACGATACATCGCGGTTGGCTTCTGAATCATGAAACACAACGCGTACAGGATGGGGATGATCGTGATCCTTATTAATCAGCATCAGAGCCCACTGGCCGTCTGGACGATGTAGAGCATAGGCGGTCACCAGCACGTTTCCCTCAGCGTCACCCACATCGCTCGCGGCCCGGTAAAGCTGATGTTCGGCGTCTTTCGGCTGCGACCACTCCTGGGTCAGGAGTTGAGCGGCGAAAAACTGCGACGTGGGCTGAACGATCTGGTAGTGATCATCGACCATGAAGAGGTGATATGTTCCCCAACTGTTGCGGCAAATTGGATGAGGCGGAGAGTAGGACAGAGCGTGGTAATAGTGCGTAGATTGTCCGCCCGCGGCAAGAAATCCAGCAAAGGAATCGGCAAGCCACAGAGCACCGAAAATATCGACCGAAGCCTCGCCTCCGTGCGCGTTGGTTTCGGTGTCAAGCAGAGGCATGCCCGGCGGCAATCCATCATCCCTCCACACCTTCATGATGTGCGTAATCAACTCCGGCTCTTGATACAGGTTCTTCCACGGCGTTTCGCACCCGTCGTACGGATAATGCTCGAACGACATGAACGCCAAATCCTGCAATCGATTGTGGGCTCGCAGATAGTCGAGAAATCGCCCCAGCCACGAGCTGCGCCCTTGCGCATCGGGCCACGCCTTGATGTCTTCTGTGACGCCCTGAAAAGAAGGTCCGCCGAGTTTGAAGCCACCGTCCACCTGATGAAGAGCACTGGCAAATTGTAAGTACAGGGAACCGTAGTCCTCCGGGAGCATGTACTGCCCGTCGGCCTCCTCACCCATCTCGATATACGAAACCGGATAGCCCCGCTTCTTGATGTAGGCCATCTGCGCGGCCGCGTCGTCGGGCGTGCTGTAAAGCAATGCGACGGGCACAATGGCGGGAAGCCCGCGAGTGATTCCGCTCGTGAAGAAGAGATCGAAGCCCGGCTGATCACCCGATTCCATGCGATCGGGGGCGACGTACAAATCGGATGGCTCGTGCCACGGATCAACCGACGAGCACAACGTGAGCGTCTGCTTCTGGTCGGGAGAGTGGCGGAGGATGTCTCTGAATTCGTGTTTCTCGTTGATTGTTCCGAGATAAACTTCGCGAATCGCATATCCCACGCAGTTGCGGCGATCCGAAGAGCCATGAGTGTCGCAGGTATTCGAGGAACGAGTCATCAAGACTCGCACAAACTTCGTAGATGTAGCCGATGATGACAAGGGCAAGGTCGAGTCGCCGCCCTTCCCCTCTGTAACCGTCCCCGAAGGAAAATCCTTCCACTCGCCTTTGCTCTGCTCGTCCATGGCATCACCGTCTCCAACCCAGTACTGGATCCGGAAGTCGCGGGCATACGGATCCGCCCACTGGATGCGGATTCCATTGATGCTCTCTTTTTTGTCGAGCGCAACAACCACCCACTGGGGATGAAGAGAATCTTCTTCCCCGGTGAACGTACTCGTCAGATACGGATTGCTCTTCCAGTACGTGTTGACGTCTCCATCGTCGAGGCGGGAATAACCGTCGAACTCGGACCCACCATTGCGCGTGAATCCACGGTGGGGCAGTGAGTAGCCGTAAGAGTGGCGGATCATCTCGCCGGTTGGCGTCTTGTCTCCCGTGAAATATCCTTTGCCGGCGGGATCGCTCCATGTGCCTTTCGGATTCCAATGCCAGGCTTGCACGAACAAGTCGGTGTTCTGCCGATAGCTGATGGTTCCCCACCCTGCCGAGAGCACCTTCTGGATTTGATCCGGACGAAAGAAGACGTCGGTGGCGTTGCTGGGAACACGATCGACGGTGGATCCCAACGCATATTGCGGGATGAATCGGTTCGCAACGTGGCTTGGCGTGGCGTCGACCGTCACAGTCTGCGCAACGGACGGAGCGTTACCAAGAAGAATATTGGTAAGAATGAAGACAGGAAGCATCCGGACAGGCATTCTCATCGAGAATCTCCAAGCTAGGTGTTGGCTAGAGTGATACAACAGTACCGGTCTCTCGTGCCACGACACAGGCTATTCGTTTTCACGCCGTAAGATTGCGATTCGTATCAGCGTCAGTTCCAATGACTGGCTTGTATAATTTGCCGTTTCCATATTCCCGATCATCGGATCTTGCCATGCTCATTAAAGTATTCAACGACAGAACCGCGTTGGGCCGCGCGGCCGCCGAGCAGGCGGCCACAGCGATTCGGCGCGCTATCTCAGAGCGCGGAGCGGCACGCATCATCGCCGCCACGGCTGCCTCGCAACTCGAGTTCCTCGATGCACTCACGAAGGCCCCGGGAATCGATTGGACAAAAGTTGAGGCCTTCCATCTCGATGAATACATCGGTTTGCCGATCACGCACCCGGGCAGCTTTCGCAAAATGCTGATGGAACAACTGGTCAGCAAAACTGGAATCCGCCGCTATCACCTGCTCGCCGGTGATGCTGCCGATCCGGGCGCAGTGGCGCGTGAGGCCAGCAAGCAGATTGCCTCGGCACCCATTGATATCGCCTTCCTCGGTATTGGGGAGAACGGACATATCGCATTCAACGATCCCCCGGCGGATTTCAACACCGAAGAACCGTACATCATCGTCAATCTCGACGAGGCGTGCCGCCAGCAGCAGGTCGGTGAGGCGTGGTTCGCAGATATCTCCCAAGTTCCGAAGCAAGCCCTTTCGATGTCGGCGAAACAAATTCTCAAGGCGAAAGAAATTCTCGCCGTGGTACCGGACAAGCGCAAAGCTCAGGCCATAAAAGCCTGCTTCGAAGGAGAGATCAGTCCCATGGCCCCGGCTTCGATCATACGAAGACACTCCAACGCCACTATCTATCTCGACCGGGATTCGGCCTCGCTGCTAGGGCCGGCTCTCCAGTCGGTGCTGGCGAAGGACTCCCAAGCGACGCTGGGCTGAGTGTCTTGGTTGGGTCCACGACCAACCAGCTCGCAGCACCCACCACGCACAAAGCGGCTGCGACCAGGAAAGAAGATGTCCACCCGAAGTGTTCCGCGATCCAAGGGGTCAGCATAGCCGTAAGAAAGGCGCCGAACTGGTTGCCCGTGTTCATGATCCCGGAAACCGTGCCCGACGATCCGCCGGCGATGTCTGCGGTCACGGACCAGAAAGAACTCTGCGACAAGTAAAGCGCGCCTGCGCCGCCGGCGAGGACAACGCTCGCCAGGCGCGCACTCTGCACTTGCGTCCCGCAGGCGATGAAGATGCCAGCAACGCAAATCGAAAGCACCGCAATTCCGCACCGCCCGACCCGTGGGCCGCGCGATTTCGTCAGGCGGTCATTGATCCACCCACCCAGAAGGCAGCCCACGAGCATCGCAAGAAAGGGCAGCATCGAATAGAACGCGCTTGCCTTGAGATCCAGTCCTCTTACCTTCGACAGATACCGGTAAAACCAGCTAAAGAACATCCAGGCAACATAGCCGTAACAGAAATAACTGATGGTGAGGGCCCACACTTCTCCGCTCCGCACAACACGCGACCACGGCATGAGCTCTGACTCTCGACTCGAAGGCTTTTCACGCGGAGTTGTGACGGTAAGCCGAGACTCAATGAACGCACGCTCCGAGTCGGAAACCCCGGGATGTTCGGCTGGAGTATCGCGAGCCGATGTATACCAGATCGCGCCGGCGATTAACCCGATCACGGCGCACGCCCAAAACGAGGAGCGCCATCCATAGTGGACCATCAGGTATGTGATGAACGGTGGCGTGAGGCCGGCACCGGCTCCTACTCCGGCGAAGATCCAGCCGTTGGCGATTCCGCGCTCGTGAACAGGAATCCAGCGGGAGAGAAACTGATTCGCGGAAGGATAGATGACCGCCTCTCCCGCTCCGAGAAGGAAGCGGACTGCCATGAACAGGAACAGGGCGCCCGTGATGTTCGCCGGAACGAGCGCAGTGAGAGCCGTGAAGATTCCCCACCAGATCACTCCACCTGTGAGCACGATTCGTGGGCCGAAACGATCGGCGAGGCGGCCGCCGATCGTTTGAAACAGCATGTAACCCAACAGCATCGCGCTGAAGACCTTGCCCAACTGTACGTCGCTGAGATGGTAGGCATCGACAATGGCCCCGCCCGCGATGGAGATGTTGACGCGATCCAAATACGACACGGCGCTGAGGACAAACAACCAGAAGACCAGAAACCAGCGCACGCGCGTTATTTTCGCCGGGGCCATGAGTACGGTATCGCGATCTTAAACGGAGTGTTCCTTCAGGATATGCTCCAACCGTTCGGCGACGATCTTGTCCTCACCCGGTTGCAGCATGAATGAGCACATGCTGAGCCCAGGCTTGCCCTCACCGCCGCCGATGACAATCGCGGGCTTGGACTCCCGCAGTAATTTCGAAACCTGCTTCGGTTCCAGAGAGACTCTCGAATCCCACGTGATCTGCATGTGAGGCACGTGGTTCGCGATGTCAGGGACGAAGAACGAGGTGCTCACGCCCGGAACCTTGGTGAGTTCGCGCGAGATCCGCTCGAGCCGCTCCTGCCATTCCCGTGCCAGAGCGTCGTGATCTTCCTTCAGATAAAGTTCCAGCGCCTTGACCATCCCGATAATTTCTTCTTTACCGACTTTCTGACTGCGGCCCAGCGTGTCTTCGTGCGGGCTGTTGTTGAGAAGCGCATAAGCGACCAGGTCCTTGCGCCCGATCAGCAATCCTGCACACTGCGGCCCGCGCATGGCCTTGCCGCCGCTGAAAGTGACGAGATCGTATCCCATGTTGGTGTAGTCCCAAAGATGCGACACCGGGGGTGTATCCGCAGCAGCATCATTCATGCATGGAACGTTATACTGCTTGGCCAGCTTCACCCACTCGTCGACTTTGATCTGCCCGGCAGCATTAGCAAAATTTGAGAAATGCATCATCGCCGTCCGGTCGTTCACGGCCTGGCGGAGTTCATCGCGAGTCTCAACCTCGATCAGCTTGATGCCGGTCGACCGCAACTGGTGATCGAACGGGTTGCGATGCGATTTTTGAATGATGACTTCCGACTTCATGCCGCTAAGGTCGGGCAGTTGTTGGATCAGCTTTTCGTTATCGCCGGTGAGAATGCCTGCCAGTCCGGATTGAATCGCGGCGGCCGCGCCTGAAGTAACCAGCGCGGAGTAGCCTTCGGGGAGTTTCAGCATCTCCGCGATGCGCTTCCCCGCAGCCACTTCGAGTTCAGGAATGTTCACAAAGTGGCGACCCGCCATGGCCATCACGGCTTCGAGTTCCGGCCGCAGAATGGAACCGCCCAGCATGGTCATGGTTCCCTCGCAGTTGATGACGGTGGTCACCCCGAGTTCGTCATATGGATTTCCGCTCTGCCCAAAGCCGCTCACAGCATTGCTTCCAGCCGTTGCAGGAACTTTTGAAAAGAGCTTGCGAGGCGCTAAGATAGACCCCACCATCGCTGCAGCGGTCCCGAGAAATCCGCGCCGGTTCCACGTCGAGTTCAGCCGCATAAATTCTCCTCGTTTCTACCAGCGCGTCTTACTTGTGAGCCACAGCGGCAATGCAATTGATTTCGACCAGCGAATCTCCCGGCAGTGCAGCCACCGCCACCGTGGTGCGGGCCGGTCCGCCATGAGGAAAATACGTCCCGAACACTTTGTGCATGCCGTCCCAGTGCTCGATCTTCACTAGAAACACATTGGCCTGAAGAACGGTATCCATCGTTCCTCCGCCGATTTCAACCATCTTCTTCAACTTGTCCATGACCATGCTGGTGTGAGATTCGATCGTCCACTCTTTCTGATCCCGCGAGTCGTGCGCACCTATCCCGGAAACGTAAATCAATCCGTTGTGGACAATCACGGGCATGATGACGTCTTTTTCGCCGCCCGGCTTGCCTTCTGCGTTGAGCTTCCGTATGGCGTTCGCATCCTGAGAGCTCTGCGCCATTCCGCGCGTAGCCGCAGCCGCAGTAAGGCCGAGAGCCGAGAGAACTGAACCCATCTTCAGGGCAAAAGTCCGTCGTGTCGAAGTGAAATCCATGTTCATCTTCCTTTCAATTTGCGATTTTGAAATCCGTCATTCGTGGCCAGCGCAGCTGTGTGTTACACAGCCATTCTGGCAAGTTGCAGTGCAGTTTTGCCGTCGCGGCCTTCCACTGACGAACGGGAACGAAGGCCAGCCGGCTGATAGCCCAGTTCTGCCGAGATCTGCAATCCCGCCGTCTGGATAAGCGGCGCCAGCTGGCGAAGGCGTGCTACGGGCATCCGAAGACTCGGCGCCGTGATGCTGACGCTCGATTGCACGCTCCCCGTGTGATCCCAGATCGGAGCAGCGACACAGCGGATGTGCAACTCGTGTTCCTCCAGGTCCGAGGCATATCCGTTCTTGCGGACGCGGAACAACTCAGCTTTGAGTTCCTGGAGACTGCCGGCCGTGTTCGGCGTCAGGCGTTTCAGTTCGAGTTGCGAGAGAACATGATCCTGTTCGTCAGCCGGCATGAAGGCCAGCATCACCTTTCCGACGGCGGTGCAGTAAAGCGGAACAGACGCGCCAATTCGCGAATGGATACGCAGAGGTTCCGGCGAGTCCAACTTCTCCACGTACACTGCAGACATGCCATGCCGCACCGTGAGATGTATGGTCTCGCGAGTCTGCTGGTTCAACTCCCGCAGATGCGGCAAACTTAAGCGTCGAATATCCAGTTGCCCTGCGGCGGCTTGCCCAATGGCAAAGCATGCGATCCCGAGGTGGTGGGTGCCTTCCAGATCGCGGTTCAGGAATCCTGCGGTGACTAGATTGGCCAGGAAGCGGTGAACGGTGCTCACTGGCAGTCGCGACGAAGCTGCGACCTGTTTCGCGGTAAGTCCGCGCGGAGATTCACTGAAGAGATTCAGAAGCTTCAGCCCACGCTGCAGAGCGGTAATATCGTAATTGCGTTTCGGTCGCGCTGTCATAGCAAACAAAAATGAAAACGCTGGATTATCTGATGAAAATCGATTTTATGCAACCTACAGCCGCCCTACTTTCTTAACGGCCTGCACGATCGACTTGAATTGCTCGATCAGCGCGTACATGGAATGCTCTTTGTAATCCATTTGTTGAGCCAAGGTGAGCACCGCCTGCGCCTGAGCTTTTGGGACCACAGCGACGCCATCGCTATCTGCGACGACGATATCTCCAGCGTTAACGGCAACTCCATTGCACACCACTGGGATCTGCGATCCCGCAAACCGGTAGTGATGTACCGAGGTGGAGGGAACTATGCCGGTGGCAAAGACTGGGAATGCGATCTTGCGCAGATACGCGACATCCCGCACTCCGCCCTCAATCACCGCTCCGGCGTAGCCACGCGCCGCCATGGCTGTGCCCATCAGGCCGCCCATCCCGGCGATGTCTTCGCCGTCTTCAACCACCATTACATACACCGAGTCGGTCGATCCCTGATCGATGGCCTCCAGCATTCCCGTGAGCGCCTCAGGATCGTTGTTGCCCTCGTCTTTCTTGAGTAGAACGGTTCTCGCAAACCCCGCAAATTTGGCGGTGAAGATCGGCTGCATGCGGTGGCTCATGTACATCTTCTTATGAGTAATCTGCTCCAGCGCATCCGAAACGGAGGCTACTTCCACATGTCGATATTGCGCAACCATATCGCTGTCCGACAGAGGGGTCGCAGCCGTTGAATTGGATTGCGCGCGCACAAGATGAACTTGGGCGGCACCTGCAAAAATGAAAGTGAGCGCTGCAAAAGCAAGTATCAGGATACGAATTCTCGAGAACAGATGATCCAGATTCATTCCTTCCTCCTCAGCTCTGTGCGTCCGCGGACTTAATCGCTGCAGGCGCGGTCTTCGATTTGCCGATCAGCCTCTTGCCGATCGATGCATCGTGGTGGACAACTTCCCATCCAGTGAAATCGAAAGAGAGCAGTTTTTCGCCCTCTCTTTTTCGATGCGATAGAATGTGGCCGTTTGCTATGCTCCCCATTCGCCACTCTTTATATCAGGTCGCGCTCTTCTTCGTTCTGTCGGTCTTCTCAATTTCCATTTTGCAGGCAGGACAAAATCTCCCTTCAAGCCATAACTCACAGCCGGCTACCGCGACGGGTCGAACTACTTTTAACTCTTCCTGCGCAGGATGTCACGGCCTGGATGGCACTGGCAGCGACAAAGCTGTCAACATTTCAGGGAGTGCCAGAGCGCGGCATCTCTCCGATGCCCAACTCTCGAGCATCATTTCAAACGGCCTGCCAGGAACGGGCATGCCCGCGTTTCACAGTCTTACTGCTAGACAGCTTCGCGCAGTAGTCGACTACCTGCGATCGCTGCAGGGCAAGGCGGAAGGACGCGTTCTTCCCGGCGACCCGAAACGCGGCAAAGGAATTTTCTTCGGCAAAGGTGATTGTTCCGCTTGCCACACCATTTCCGGCCAGGGTGGATTCCTCGGCCCCGATCTCACGGAACACGGAGCTACTTCGTCAGCGGACGCGATTCGCGATGAAATCGTAAGAGCACCGAGAGTGCCGCCGATAGGCTACCGGACGGCCGTTCTCACCACAGAAAGTGGTGAGCACATGGAGGGACTCGTTCGAAACGAAGACAACTTCTCCGTGCAGTTGCAAACCAAGGATGGGAGTTTCCATTTTTTCAAAAAGACCGACCTACGGAGCTTTGATCGTCAGGATGGCTCCCTGATGCCAGCCGATTACCGCAACCGCCTCAGTGAAGGCGAACTGAATGATCTGGCCAGCTATCTGATGACCACTCCATCGCCCAACAAAGCCGCGCCTCCTCGTAAGAAAGTCGACGACTACGAATGAAAATTCGGTCTGCTCTCTGCCTCGCTTCTTTAGCCGCATTCCTCTCATCCGCAATTGCTTCAGCACAGGAAAAACGCGGCTTCAGACTCGAGCCCCTCTCTCCTAAATTTGCTGGGCTTATCGGCAGTGATGCAAAACTGGAAACCATTGCCACCGGCTTCGGATTCACGGAAGGGCCGATGTGGGATCCGTCGGGGTTTCTCTACGTCAGCGACGAGACGCTAAACAAGATTTTCCGTGTTTATCCGGACGGCAAGAAAGAAGAAGTCATCGCACTGGGCGACCCGGACGGAAATACTTTCGACCGCCGGCACCGCTTGATCGACTGCGCCAGCGTGTTGAGAGCCATCATCGAAGTAACTCCAGACGGAAAATACAAAGTGCTGGCCGATCGCT
Organism: Terriglobia bacterium; assembly: GCA_020073385.1. Classification (GTDB taxonomy): domain Bacteria; phylum Acidobacteriota; class Terriglobia; order Terriglobales; family Acidobacteriaceae; genus Sulfotelmatobacter. Next base: position 32,957 of record JAIQFH010000020.1, read on the forward strand.
ACGAGGGAAAGCGTCTCAATAGCCCGAACGACGTCATCGTCGGGCCGGATGGCGCGCTCTATTTCACCGATCCCACGCTCGACCTGGTCGCAGGAGAGAAGCAGGAAATTCCGTTTCAGGGGGTCTACCGGCTGGACGACGCCGGAAACCTGCGCTTGCTAACGCGGGACATGGGGCAACCCAATGGATTAGCTTTCTCTCCCGATGGCAAAAATTTCTACGTGGACGATGACGAGAAGCGAAATATCCGCGTCTACGACGTGGCGGCCGACGGAACGCTTAGCCATGGCCGGATTTTCGGCGAAGAGCCTGGAGGCAAGGGCGACGGCGTCCCGGACGGAATCAAGGTGGATGACAAAGGCAATCTCTTCGTGACAGGCCCCAAGGGCATCTGGGTGTGGGACGCCAACGGAAATCACCTGGGCACGATCGTGATGCCCGAACAGCCTGCCAACCTGACTTGGGGCGATGCGCAATACGACACCCTTTACATCACAGCGACGACATCGGTGTACAGGCTCCGAACCAAGACCAAGGGCTTCGTTCCTTATCTTCAACACTAATCGTGCCACTACTCAGTGCGATAGCGCGAAGCTGAACACGTCGCTCCCAGCGGCGATTGCCACGTACTGAACTCCATTAACCGCATAGGTCATGGGAGACGCGGTGAATGACTGGCCGGTGTTGAAGTGCCACAGAGGCTGTCCCGTCTCTGCGTCGACCGCTTCGAAGGACTCGGCATCGTCAGCGAAGAAGACGAGCCCACCCGCTGTGGTAAGCGTTCCTCCCCACGAGTTGCCATGACCCGCCTGCGGATACTGCCAGACCTTTTTCCCATCCGAAGGAGAGAGCGCCAAGAGAATTTTCTTTGAGTCTTCGCCCACAGGATGCTTAGTGCCAGTTCCGTAGAAAGTTTCTCCTAGAGTGAAAGGCTTCGGCTTCGAAAAGTAAAGATTGCAGTTTTCGAGAGCCATCACATAGAAGAGGCCGGTGTTCGGATTGTAAGAAGGCGAAAACCAGTTCGTCGCACCGACAATGCCGGGACAGATGTGCGTGCCCTCTTTGGTCGGGATAAGTCCAGAAAGCGCCGGACGGCCGGAGGCATCAATCCCAGTAGCCCAGGTCAACTTCTCCACAAACGGAGTCGCCCGCAGAAACTTGCCATCCGTTCTGTCGAGCACATAAAAGAAACCATTGCGGTCGGTCTGGAGAAGCAGATGACGCACAGCCCCGTTCTCTTCCTTGTCGACCAATACCGGCGTTTCGTTGGCGTCATAGTCATACACGTCGTGCGGAGTGAACTGGAAATACCACTTCAACTTCCCGGTATCGGGATCGATGGCAAGGACGCAGGCGGTGTAAAGGTCGTCGCCCGGCCGCGAGCTTCCATCGAAATCGGGTGCCGCATTACTGGTGGTCCAATACACAGTGTCGAGCGCCGGATCGTAAGTTCCAGGCATCCAGGTCGTGGCGCCGCCATGCAAGTACAAATCACCTGGCCAGCTAGCCGAGCCAAATTCTCCCGGGCCGGGGATCGTCCACAAACGCCACTTCAGAGTTCCCTTCTTCGCATCGTAGGCCGCGACAAACCCGCGCACTCCGGAATCTCCACCCGATGTGCCCACGATTACTTCGTCTTTGACAATGAGAGGTGCGCTCGTCGCGCCGTACTGTTTGACCTTGTCCGCGTATTCGACGTCCCAGAGCAGGTTCCCCGAGCGGGCATCGAGGCAGAGCAGATGGGCATCGTCGGTTTCCGAATAAACGAACTCTTCCCACACTGCTACACCGCGACTCTTATGGGCTGCGGCATCATCGAGCAGTCCGGAACTTACGGGCCGGGAATAGTGCCACAAAGTTCGTCCGGTGCTGGCGTCAAGAGCAAAGACGTCATTGGCCGAAGTTACGTACATGACGCCGCGAATCACTACCGGCGTTACCTCAAGCTTCTGAGAATTGCCAGGATGGAAGACCCATGCCGCCCGTAGTTGGGCGACGTTAGAGCGGTTAATTTCACGCAAACTGCTGTAACGGCGCCCGGTGTAGTCTCCGTTATACGAAGGCCAGTTCTCGCCCACCGGCATTATCAGCAGATCGTCGGCAGTCACCTGCAGCGCGGAACTGGAGTTACCTGCCTGCTCCTCCCCGAACAACTCTTGCCCCGTAGAAACCAGGAGGAAAAGAATGATTGCTGCAGCGTGCCGTTTCATCTCAATGATTGTCCTGGCCAGTCAATTGAACCTCTTGCAGCGCGCCGCGGTCTATGCCGCTATCGTCTGAGAGGTGGAGCGACACCCGCGAAGTTTTTCCGGGCGAAGCAATCTCAGTCTCTAGTGACACTCGTTCGTTTGGGCTTACGTCGGCAACCGGAATCGCCGCCGCTGCGTGCCCGTGCTCATCGTAAACGCGGGCGACGATATGCCCCGAATAAAAAACTCCAAAGGATCCCGAGAGGCCGATCTTGCCACCCTGAGTAGTCGTCGCTCTCAGTGGCTGAATCAGAATTCCCGCGTCGCTGACGCCGTGGAATTCGTTTCCGGATCGCGCGGGGAACCAGTCCGTCTCAAAACTACAGCTCTCCCCGGCACGCAAACGGCACATGGGGCTATTGAGCTCAGCTTCCAGGTAGTAGGGACTCGCATCCGGATCGGCACTCATCGACGGATTTCCATCACTGTTAAGTCTCATCTCCGGACCGTTTGTCCAGAAGATGACAGAAGCTTTTCCCGGATAAGGCTTGCTCGGTTCGTATTGAAAGCGCTCGACCATGGCGAACTGGCTGCTGCCGTCGACGACCGCCAGCCATCCGTCGGTCGAATCGAGCCACAATTCGGCAGCCATGTGAACGTAGTGGACGGTGAAGAGATCGTCATCTCTCACCCGCACCGCCGGATTTTCGGCCGGACCGAAGCGGACGTGGTAGCGGTTTAGATAGCTGCTCGATCGGTTCGCCGGGGTGAACGTCCAGAAATCGTGGTTGATGTGTGCGGTCTGATCGGAACCCGCTGCGCCCGGAAGAGAAGTGTCGTACTGCGACACAGATTGCATCGACCACTCGAGAGTGTGGCCCGTAACGTTCTTCATCGACGCGTGAAATGCGATGTGCGGAGAATCAGCATCTAAACGGATCGTACGTGTAAATTGAATGCCGGTTTGCGGATCGGACGGACTCGTCAATTCGATTTCGCAGCGCTGCCCTTCCGAGACTTTCCTGAATGTATAGGGCCCGTCATCCAGCAGGTCCGAGTTTCCCACCCAATGCTGTTCATCGTTGTTTCCTTCAGGCAGGAGCCATAGTTTGTCGCCGCCGTAGTTGAACCACTGACTGGAACTTGGCGGAAAGTACTTGCCGGCCAACTTGGGATTGACGAACAGGTACGCGTGCCCAGCAAAAGTGACCTGCATCAGGCGACCGCCATTCTGCGGCACAACAATCAACTGCACCCATTTGTTCGAGAGCTGCTGCGCGTGCCATCCCTTATAGTCGACGGCCTCAACCCGGCAATCCGGATTCTTTGGCGGATTCGATTGGCCGAATGCCCGAGCGATATTCACTGTCGGCACCAAGGCCAGGGCAACGAGCACTGCACAGACGATTCGCATTCGATTCAACGGCACAGGATGGAGTGTCATGATTGTTCGTCCGCGAGCCAACGGCTGCGGCGATTGAGAGTAGCATGCAACCCCACCCCCAAAATTCGTTCCTCGATCTAAACGAAATGAATCCTAATAAAACGAAAGATTTCGATTTGCGTCAAGAAGATTCTGTGGTATACCAGCGTTCACGCGCAGGCACCAAGTGTGAGCACCTTCAAATCAAGAATGTCCGAAACCCTGGTGTTCTTAGTGTTACTGAACCCAGCCAATCTGCTGGCTCAGGATCGAACCGTCGACCCAACTTGGCTGCATCGGTTCGTTCCGCGCTTGAGCGAGGCCAAAGCTGATTTTTCCTCTTCGACCTGCCACTACAAGCCAATTTTCGGCGCAGGCGACGCTGACAATCGCATTCTGAGAAGCGTTTCTCATTTTGGTGAAGTTACCGTGGAAGCCCACGGCAATTGCCAAAGCGTCGTCCACGATCGCGAGGAAGAACTCTATTTTGTTCTCCAGGGTACAGGCAGCCTGCAGTACGGAGACGGCACCAATCCCCTGCGCGCGAATGACTTCACCTACCTGGCTCCGGGTGCGAAGTTTGCTTTGGCCAACAATTCAGACCAGCCGTTACGGGTCCTGGTGATGGGATTCAAGATTCCCACCCGTGTCACGCTTAGCCCGCCGCCTCAACACGCCAAAGTTGTGAACCTGGAAGATGTAAAAGAAGAGCCCGTGCAAGGTCATCCGACCTCAGTTTTGTACAAACTGCTGGTCGGTCCGCGCAGCGGAAAGCGCGATGCCATCGATGACGCGTACGTGATCACGAGTTTTTTCTGGATGGACTTCGCCCCGGGAGGAACAAACTTCCCGCACCATCACGAGACGGCAGAAGAAATTTATCTAGTGGTTGATGGGGAGGGAGAAATGGTCGCTGGAAGCGGAATGGATGGACTTGAAGGCCGCTTTCCCGCCAAGGCCGGGGATGCTTACTATTTCCGCCCGAACTGCACTGTCGGTTTTTACAACCAGGATAAGCCGGGATCGAAGGCCCACATTCTCGCGGTACGGTCACGTATTCCTCTTAGCAACGAGGAAGACTAGTAGGCAGCCGGGGATTCGCAGGAGATTGGTTGACGTTAGCATGAGGACTTTTCCATCAGGAGGCATTGATGCCTATCCGGAACTCTAGCCGGAGATCATTCGTAAAACTGCTTGCGGCCACTCCGCTGCTTAGCCAGATCGCCGCGCGCGATCTGTACGCACAAGCCGCGTCCGCCGTCGGTCGCGACCCGCGCCAGAATGTCTACACCCGGCTTGGCGTGAAGACGGTGATCAATTGTCGCGGCACCTGGACTTATCTGAGCGGCTCGCTCGAATTCCCGGAAGTTCGCGAGGCCCAGGTGGAAGCGGCACAACATTTTGTGAACATGCTCGAGTTGCAGCGCGCCGTCGGCAAACGACTGTCCGAATTGACGGGCGCCGAGTCCGGCATCGTCACTTCCGGCGCTGCGGGCGCCATGGCCGCTGCCTCCGCCGGATGCATGGCCGGCACCGACGACAAGTACATCTGGCAACTTCCCGACACGACTGGCTTGAAGCATGAAGTAATCATGGTCGGCGGACGCAGCGCGTTTGACAGCGCCATCCGGCTGACGGGGGCCAAACTGGTGCTCGTGTATTCCCCGGAAGAACTCGCCAACGCAATCAACGAAAATACGGCGATGATCTATACCACCGATCTCGGGGAGAAACTCCAGAAGAGCTTGTCGATCGCGAAAGAACACAAGGTCCCGATGCTGCTCGACGACGCCGCCGGCATCCCGCCTGTCGACAATGCCAAACTTTACGCCAGGATGGGAATCGATCTCTACTGCTTTTCGGGCGGAAAGGGACTCCGGGGCCCACAGTGCAGCGGCCTTCTCCTTGGGCGCAAAGATCTGATCGAAGCGGCGCTGTTGAATTCCGCTCCTCGCGAAGGAGCCGTTTGCCGCCCCATGAAAGTGGGAAAAGAAGAAATCATCGGATGTCTCACTGCACTCGAGACATGGTTGAAGATCGACGACAAAAAGCTTTACGCCGAATGGAATGACCGCCTCGACCGCATTCGAAAGCTGGTGGAGACCGTGCCAGGGGTCAAGACAGACACATTCATTCCAGAGGACGGCAACCGCTATCCCACGCTGAGGATCTACTGGGACCAGCAAAGTTGGCAATACAAGATCTCGGACTGCGTGCAGGAACTGCGCTCCGGAGATCCCGTCATCGAAGTGCTCGGAGCCGACAATCCCAGCTTGGTCAAGGCGGTTCGCGAGGGCAATCCGAATCCGAAGCCGAATCGGAAAGAACTCAAGGAGCCCGATCACATTGAACTTGTTTCGATGACTATCAAGCCGGGAGAAGAGATCATCGTTGGACAAAGGCTACGGGCCATCTTGGGCGCAGCGCAGAAGAAGGCAGCAGCGTAGATACGCGAGATCGTTTTGAGAATTCTCAGCCCACAACTCGGTTTACGAATCCTTGCCGCGCTATTGCTCTGCTCGACGCTCGCAGCACAGGATCACATTCGCGCCGTCGTTCCCGCACAGGCGGGCGTTCTCGCGAATCGCTTCTACTCGCCGGGTGTTGACGCTGGTGATTACCTCTATGTCTCGGGGCAGGGACCTCGGAAACCGGACGGCAGCCTGCCCGCAAATTTTCACGACCAGGTCAGGCAGGTCCTCGACAACGTTCAGGCAATCGTAAAATCTGCCGGTTTGAGTATGGACCATGTCGTCTACATGCAGGTCTACCTGGAAGACATGACCAAGTACGCCGAGGCAAAGAAGGCAATTTCTGAATATTTCGGAAAGTCTCAACCGGCGCAAGCTGTGCTGGGCGTTGCCCGCACTCCCAACTCACCGATTGAGATCAACGCAGTTGCCGTGAGGAGCCTTGAGAAAAAGAAACCGATCTATCCGGCCAATTACAAATCGGACGATCCTGCTCCTCCGGGAATGCTGACTCATGATCGGTTGTTCGTATCCAGCATGACCGGCGCCGATCCTGCGAGCGGAAAAATTCCCGATGACCCGGCATCCCAGGTAGACCTCGCGCTCGATCGCATGGAAGCCGTAGTCAAGGCCGCGGGTCTCGAACTCAAAAACATGGTTTTCGTGAATCCGTATTTGACCACCGAGATTCCGACGCGCCTGATGAATGAGCACTATGCAAAGCGGTTTGAGTTCGGGAACACTCCGGCGCGCGCCACAATCGAAGTGTCAAGCCTGCCCGGTGGCGCCCACATCGAGTACACAGGTGTAGCCGTGCGCGATCTCACACAAAGAAAAGCGGTGCGCCCGAAGAACATGCCTCCGAGCCCCACTGCGAGCCCGTGTGTTTTCGCCGGAGATACTCTGTACTGCTCCGCCAAAGACGGTTTTATTCCCGGGCCGCACGGCGGAGTTTACGCCACCAGCACGCAGCATCAACTTCGCCAGACGATGCGCAATCAACTCGACAACCTGGAAGAAGCCGGTATGAACTTCGATCAGGTGGTAGCCACAAACGTCTATCTCGACAATCTGTCCGAGTTATCGGCATTCGACGAAGTGTATGCGCAATATTTCGGCTCCGTGCCGCCGGCGCGAACGACGGTCCAGCAAATCGCACCGACCGAACGCAAAGCCGACAAGGATGATCACTTCCCGGGACTGGAACAGGTCTCGCTGATTGCGGTGCGCAATCGAGGTGGCCATTGAAAATCGATTTTGCAATATCTGCACTATGACCAGCGGACCAGGATCAATTCCGTGCTTGACAGATTTCCATGCAGTGGAATATGTTTTCGCGCCATGGGAGTGGTGTTCGTGTCGCGCTGAGTCTGCCTCGACGTAGGAAACAGGCCCGTGCGAATCTGTAGATGGGGCTCCTCAAAATTTAGTGTGCTGGGCAGACGGTCGAAGCAGGCCGCCGCCCCGGGAGATGGGTCATGCGAAATGGTCACAGGTTCGTCCTGATTTTCGCCGTCGTGTCGATGCTGTTACTCCCCAGTATGCTGCTAGCCGATGTCACCGGCGCCATCCTTGGGGTAGTGCGCGATCCGTCGCAAGCCGTGGTCAAGGGAGCGCATATTCGGATCACCAACACGCAGACCAATCTCTCCCTGGAAACGGTTTCGGCCGATGACGGCTCCTATCGCTTTCTGGCCTTGCCTGTCGGGACCTACAAGGTGAACGCCACGATGACCGGTTTCCGGCAATACAACGCCACCGACATCGTGCTGAAGGTGAACGACCAACTGCGATTAGATATCCAACTCACCGTCGGCAGTGTGAACGAGCAGATGACCATCGAGGCCAACGCCGTCCAGGTCGAAACCGAAAACACGCAACTGGGCGATGTGATCGACTCGAAAAAGATGCTGTCCCTGCCCTTGAACGGGCGCAGCTATATTGACCTTTTGGGATTGCAGGCCGGGGTGGCGCCCGATTCCGCGGGAACGATTGGCGGCGACCGTCCCATCTCGGGATACATTCAGAACGCGGGCAACATCTCGGTGAACGGCCAGCGCGAGACCGCGAACGCCTTTCTTGTGAACGGCGGCGACGTCAGCGAGGGACGCAACCTGGGCGCCGGCCTGGTGCCGAATCTTGATTCGGTCGAAGAATTCCGCCTCATCACTAACAGCTTCGACGCCGAATACGGAAAGTTCAGCGGCGCCGTGATGAATGCCATTACGAAGTCGGGAACAAACACCTTCCACGGGGATGTCTTCGAATTTCTGCGTAATGACGCGATGGATTCCGTTAGTTACTTCAACACTACCAAGTCTGAGCTCCGCCGCCACCAGTTCGGAGGCGTCGCGGGAGGACCTTTCTGGAAGAACAAGCTGTTCTGGTTCACCGACTATCAGGGGACGAGGGAGATTAGGGGCGCGGAAACCGGCATCGTGAACCTTCCGAGCGTTGACCAGCTTCAGGGCAACTTTGGCCCCGAAGCATTGACCGGTACGGTCGATGGCGGTCCCGGTTCCGCCAGCAATTGTCCCGCGTCCGTCCAACCCTGTGTCGACTGGCCAGCACGGCTTGGGCAGCGCTTGGGCTACACCGTGACCAGCGATGAGCCGTATTGGGTTACCGGCTGCAACACGCCCGCCGATGCTCAGGCTGGGATGTGCGTTTTCCCCGGCGGCGTCATCCCGCCGAGTGCCTGGTCGCCGGCGGCGGTAGGAATTCTTCCGTACATTCCGACGCCCAATATAGACCCTGCGGCGGGTACATACTCGGATAATAGTCAGAAGACATGGATTCACGACAACAAGATTGGGGAGCGCGTCGACTTCAACAGCGGCAAGGCTGGCAATTGGTCGTTTTATTATCACTTCGACGATTCAACATTCTACAACTCCCTGCCCGAGGCAAGCGTACCGGGTTTTCCTTCGCTAACACCGACGCGAGCGCAGCAGTTCGTAATGAGTAACACCAAGACCCTTGGACAAACCGCGGTCAACGAGGCGCGGGTGAGTTTCTTCCGCACCGCCACCCACTTGAACAAGCCGCAGGGTGGCCAGGCGTCGCTTGCCTCCCTCGGTTTTGTGACCGGTGCCGGTACCCTCGGGATCAACCCCGATGCCCTTCCCGGATTCGCGGAGTATGTGCCGCAGATGTACTTCAACAACTTCAGCCTCGGCATACCCTCTCTGGTCACCTTCCAGCCCAACAACACCTACATGGCATCCGACGGCTTTTCGAAGGTGCTGGGGAAGCATTCGTTGAAAATCGGGGGAGAGGCTCGCTATTTGCAGGTCAACGAGCGCAACCTGGCCAGCCCGGACGGGGCATTCGTCTTCGACGGCACCGTAACAGGCAACGACTTCGCGGATTTCCTAATTGGGGCTCCGACCGGCGCAGGGGGCGGCTTCACGCAAGCGGCTTTGCAGTTGCTTGATTCGCGCACTCGCTACGGAGGCGCTTACGTACAAGACACATGGAAAGCAAGACCCAATCTGACTCTGAATCTCGGCCTGCGCTGGGAAGTCAGCATGCCTTGGTATGACACGCAGGGCAAGATCCAGACTTGGGTTCCGGGAAAACAGTCCGTAGTTTTTCCGAATTCCCCTACCGGCCTCGTATATCCGGGCGATCCAGGTATTCCCAAGACGCTTGCCCCGACCAAATACAACAATTTCGGACCACGCGTCGGTCTCGCATATTCCCCTGATTTCCACGAGGGAGCATTGGGAAAAATCTTCGGCGGGCCGGGCAAGACCAGCATTCGGGCAGCGTACGGCCTTTACTACACTTCCGTTGAAGATCTGAACCTGTTTTACGAAGTCGCTGATGCTCCGTTTGGCTTGTACTGGACTAGTCCCGGACCCGTTTTGTTTGAGGAGCCGTACCGAAATCGGCAGGACGGAACCACCAAGGACGAGGGACAACGCTTCCCATTCACTGTCCCGACTCCAGGAAGCCCGGCAAATAAGACTCTGGATTTCTCGGTTTATGAGCCGATGTCTTATTTCCCCGGATATGACATTCATAACAAGCTTGCCTATGCCGAGCATTTCAATTTTTCCATTGAGCGTGAGCTCAGCAAGTCCACCGTGCTGACGCTGGCGTACGTAGGCACGGAGGGTCACAGGCTTATCACTCAGATGGAGGCGAATCCGGGCGATGCGGCTTTATGTATCCAACTCGCTGCTCAAGGAGCCGGCTGCGGACCTAATGGTGAGCAGGACACCTACACCCTTAATGGCTCCACGATTTACGGCACCAGGGACACTCTTCTGAATCCGAACTACTGCCCCGGCGCGCAGACGCTGTGTTTTGGCTATGGCAACACATTCACGAAGCTAACTGCGAACTCGATCTATCACGCCGGCGAATTCACACTGGAGCGCAAGGCCGGCGATGTGACATTGTTAGCCGCTTACACACTCGCCAAAGCTATAGACAATTCCTCAGGGTTCGGTGACCTGGTCAATTTCGCTAACCCGAAGCTAAGCCGTGGCCTGTCATCGACTGATGTTCATCACAATTTCGTCATCAGCTATATCTGGGCTCTTCCGTTCGATAAGGCCTTTCACGGCCTGCCCAAGCGACTGACTAAAGGTTGGCAGATCCAAGGCATTACCCGATTTGCAACGGGATTTCCAATCCAGATGGGTCAAGGGAATCCCATAGACGCCTCTCAAGCGAATGCCACTCAACTATGTCCGGGGTTGGCGATTCAGGACCCGACACTACAAGAGACGTGTCCGGGAGATGCCTCGCTTACTGGCAGTCCCTCCACCGATATGCCCAATCTCGTGGGTCCAATTCACAAACACAATCCTCGCGCAACTCCCGGCACGTGGACGTATTTCGACCAGAGCGCATTTACCGCAACGTCTTGCAATTTAAATTCCGATGGGGTTTTGATTGGTGCTGACTGCGGAAGTTTTGGAACGGCGAACCGACGATTCTTCCACGGCCCGGGCATCAACAACACTGACTTAGGAATACAAAAGATCATCCCGATCACGGAAGCGAAGTCTTTCGAGATTCGGGGTGAGTTCTTCAACATATTCAACCACGCGCAATTTTATAATCCCAGCGGCGACATTAGCAGTGGCAACTTTGGAAACGTCACCAGCGCCCGTCCCATGCGCATCGGGCAGGTTAGCGCGAAGTTCATCTGGTGAGTTGACAGCGAGACCGCTGGAAAAGGGACGGCAGCCCGCCAAGCCGTCCCTTTCCATTTGGGATAAATTGTAAGGATGCGGCGCTTTCCGACGACCCGCACGAGTAGCACAGAGATACGTCAGCCGCTGGCCCGGCCTTGGGTCGTGGCCCTTTGTCTCTTTGCCTGCATTCATCCTACGCATATCCGGGCGCAGACTGCGGACACCTATCGCCAACGTGCAACCGATCTCTCCCAGGCCGGGTCTTGGGATGACGCCATCACGAACTACCGCAAGGCACTCGATCTCGAGCCCAACGACGCGGTCACGCACTACAACCTCGCGTTGGCGCTGAAGTACAAGGGAAACGGCCGCGAGGCCCTGAAAGAATTTCAAGCGGCAATCAATCTCAGACCGAAATGGGCCGAGGCTCATTACGGATTGGGCGCAACCTGGTACGACCTGCAAAATCAATCTGAGGCGGTCAGCGAACTCCGCACTGCCGAGTCGCTCGATCCCGCCCATGCCGCCACGCATCGCTTGCTGGCCCGAATCTACTCCCAGCAGAACAATCTCGCCGATGCCGAACACGAACTGAAGCGGGCGCTTCAATTGAAGCCCTCGGCTGACCTCCACTTGGAACTTGGTGTCGTCGAAGGACAACTAGGCAATCTGACTGAAGCCGCGGCCCAGTTTCGTCGCGCGATCCAACTCGATCCAAAAGTAGCAGCCGCCCACCTCATGCTAGGAATCGTTCTGCGTCGTCAGGCAGACCACAAGGGCGCGCTCGGTCAATTTCGCACGGCCGTAACGCTCACTCCGAATGATGCCGACGCTCAGTACAACCTCGGTCGCGAATTGAAGGCTGACGGCGATGCGCCGGGCGCTATCGCCGCCTTTCGTCGCGCGATCGAACTTAGACCCGACTTCGAGCAAGCGCATTACAGTCTCGCCCTCGCCTTGCGCAGCCAGGGAGACGCTGGCAGTGCCAAGAAAGAATTGGATGAGCTCTCAGGACTGCATGAATTTCGTTCCCGCCTGGCGCAATCAAAGCTCTTGATCCTGCAAGGCGTAGATGCCTTGAAGAAACAGAAATTCGACGACGCCCTTGCGCTGTTCCAGAAGTCCGCAGAGCAATCCCCCGAACTCCCAACCAGCTTCTACTACCTAGGCGTCACCTGGGAGGGCAAGAACGACCTGGCGCGAGCCAGAGAAAACTATGAAAAGGCGCTTGCACTCAAGCCGGACTACGCGCAAGCGCACGCCAGCCTTGGATTGCTCCTTTGGAAGTCAGGCGATCAAACGAAGGGTCTAGAGGAGCTTCAGCACGCCGTGATGTCCGATCCCGATCTGGCCGAGGCGCACTACAACCTCGGGGTCGCACTGGCACAGCTGCAACGCTTGCCAGAAGCCATTCGCGAGTTGAGGGACGCTGCCAGCCTCGATCCTCACAATATCGACGCGCGAGTGCAACTGGGCTTGGTCCTGAGCCAGAACAACGATACCGCGGCGGCCATCAATATCTTTCGCGATCTCATCCGGCAGAATCCAGAATTTCCCGAAGGACACAACAATCTCGGACTCGTGCTGCTGCAGTCAGGGAATGCCCAGAAGGCAGAGATGCAGTTCAGAGAGGCAACGCGGCTGAAACCAGGCTACGCCGAGGCGCATTACAACCTCGCCCTGGCGCTTCGTCAGGAAGGCAAGAAAGTGGACTCGCAACAGGAATTCGAAAGGGCTTATCAGCTCGCCCCCGAGTTAAGGAATCTTCCCCTTCCGTGAACTTACCGGGCAGATGCGACCACTCCGGATTCGCGTGCATTCGCATCAGCGAATCAGAATCTTGCCGGGCAGGCCACTTTCAGACAAATTAGAGTCCTCATTCGAAAAAGCTAGCGCCTAGCCACTCCTCAAACTGCCCGAAGTCCGCACTTCTTCAGAAAATACATTGCGGGGCACCAGTTGGTGATTCCTGACTGAAACAAGTTCAGTCCGACGAAAGCCGTGAACAGATACCAGTACGGACTCACCCAATATCCCAAGGCTAGCGAGAGCAGGATGAACGTTCCCGCCATCAATCGAAGACCGCGTTCTACCGTCATTTGTATTCCTCCAAACGTTGAATTGTTAGCCTCTAAGAAACCGAGCATTCGGGTGTTTCGCACTCGGCGACGTTTTCCGGTGCACGAATATGAACCGAGGGACTCGGCTGATTCCCTTTCTGCGACATGTAGTAAAGGACCGGCACCGCCATCCGCGACAAAACTGTGGAGGCCACTTCGCCGGCCATCAGCGATAACGCCAGGCCCTGAAATATCGGGTCGAAAAGAATCACGCTTGCCCCCACAACCACGGCGGCCGCCGTCAAAAGCATGGGCCGGAAACGAACCGCACCAGCGTCAACAACTGCTTCCTCGAGCGACATGCCCTGCATGCGGCGCAGTTCAATGAAATCCACCAGGATGATCGAATTGCGCACAATAATCCCGGCTCCAGCAATGAATCCGATCATCGACGTGGCAGTGAAGAAGGCGCCCACTATGGTGTGAGCCGGCAGAATCCCGACCAGCGTCAGCGGAATCGGGGCCATGATTACCAGCGGCGTCTTGAAACTCTTGAACCATCCCACCACGAGTACATAAATAAGGACGAGCACGGCAGCAAATGCCAGGCCGAGGTCGCGAAATACTTCCACAGTAATGTGCCATTCGCCATCCCACTTCATGGAGTAGCGGTCGGTGCGTTCGGGCATCGTGGTGCCCTTGTATTGCTTGACCGCGTAACCCTCAGGCAGCTTGATCTTGTCGATCGCCTCGCTCATCTTTCCGATTGCATAGACGGGGCTTTCTTCTTCTCCGGCGACGTCTCCGGTCACGTAGACCACGGGCTGCAGATTTTTGCGATATACGCCCGTATCGATCGTGGTCTGATCCAGGCTGGTAAGTTCCTGCAGCGCGATCTGACCACCGGAAGGCGTCGGGAGCTTGAGATTCTCCAAATCCTGAATGCTGGAACGATCTGCGCGCGACAACCGGACATGGATCGGGACGTCTTCCCGCGAGCTTGGATCATGCAGCAGTCCGGCATCGGCTCCACCCACGCCGATCTGCAAGGTTCGCGTCACATCGGCAACCGAAATTCCGTGCAGAGAGGCTTTGTCGAGATCCACTTTCAGGTCGTACTTCGTCTGCGGATCTTCGACGTACCAGTCCACGTCCACCACACCCTTGGTCTGCTGGAAGACCTGCTTAATCTGACTGGCGAGTTGAATCTGGCCTTTGTAGTCGGGGCCGTAAACCTCTGCGACGAGTGTCTGGAGAACAGGAGGGCCGGGCGGCACTTCGGCCACCTTGATGCGCGCCGCGAACGGTACACCGAGCTTCACCAGTTCCGGTCGCAGGCGGCGGGCGATTTCGTGGCTCTGCGCTTTGCGATCGTGTCGCGAAAGCAGATTCACTTGAATGTCTGCCTGATTCGGCTGCCGGCGGAGAAAATAATGGCGTACCAGTCCATTAAAGTTATAGGGACCAGACGTGCCGGCATAGATCTGGTAGTTCGTGACCTCGGGCTGCTGGGCCAGATATTGGCCCAAGGTCTGTGCCACTCGCGTCGTCTGCTCCAGCGGCGTTCCGTCGGGCATATCAACCATGACCTGGAATTCGCTCTTGTTATCGAAGGGCAGCATTTTCACGCGTACCCACTTGAGTGGGACGAAAGCTACTGCGGCCAATAAGAGGACAACAACCCCGCCCAGGAAGAACCAGCGTGTCTTCGTATTGAGGATGAGCGGGTTCATGATCCGGCGATAGAGCCGCGTCGTCCAGCCTTCGGCTTCATGATGCCCGTGTCCGTTATCACCGGCGTAGTGGCGCAGGAGCCGCAGCGCCGCCCAGGGGGAAACCACGAAGGCGACGATCAGCGAGAACACCATCGCCGCCGAAGCGCCGACCGGAATCGGCCGCATGTACGGACCCATAAGTCCGCGCACAAAGGCCATGGGCAGAATCGCCGCGATTACAGCAAAGGTGGCGAGGATCGTGGGATTGCCCACCTCATCTACGGCTTCCACTGCCACGTCCACTAAAGAACGTCCGCGGCTTCCCGGCAGACGGAAATGGCGAACGATATTTTCGACGACAACGATCGCGTCATCGACGAGGATGCCGATGGAAAAGATCAGAGCGAACAGCGTGACCCGATTCAGTGTGTATCCAAAGACGTAGAAGATCGCCAGAGTCAGAGCCAGGGTGACGGGGACGGCTAATAGAACGACGCCTGATTCGCGCCATCCCAGCGCCAACGCAATCAGCAGAGTGACCGATAGAGTCGCAATGAGCAGGTGCTTTAGAAGCTCGTCAGACTTGTCCTTGGCCGTCTCGCCGTAGTTACGGGTTACGGTGACGGTCAGGTCTTGCGGCAGCATGTAGCCGCGCAGTGCGTTGACTTTGCCCAGGACATTCTCCGCAATAACGCTCGCATTGGTGCCCTTGCGTTTGGCCAGCGTTATGGTTACCGCTGGATACTCAGGATTCGCCGCCTGACCGCTTGTTCCCTTGGCATTGGCGAACAGAACATAGTTCTCAGGCTCGGCGGGACCGTCCTCGAGTTTTTCGACCACATCGCGCAGATAGACCGGACGCCCTGCGTGGACTCCGAGAACAACCTGCTTCAAATCTTCGGCTCGAGTGAAGAAGAGTCCCGCTTCCACCTGGAATTCGTGATTGTCACGGGCAAAGCTGCCGGCTTGTCCCCTGGTATTCGCATTCTGCAGCTGAGCGACTACTGCTCCGGGCGTGAGGCCATAAGCTGCGAGCCTCTGAGTGTCGAGCACCACGCGCACTTGCCGAGGCTGCCCGCCGATGATCGCTGTTTCGGAGATGTCATCCAGCTTCTTGAGTGAGTTCTCCAACTCGCCCGCGACGCGGCGCAAGCGGTAAGAATCGTAATTCTTGCCCCACAGAGTCAGGGCCATGATTGGGACGTTGTCGATCGAACGAACCTTAATTAACGGTTGCGACACGCCCGGAGGAATGCGATCGAAGTTGGAGTAGAGCTTGTTGTACGTCTGGATGATCGCGTCTTCTTCTTTTGTACCCACGTAGAAGCGCACAATCAGCATGCTCATGCCGGGATGGCTGATGGAGTATATGTATTCGACTCCCGGGACTTCCCTGAGCAACTTCTCCATCGGCAGGCTGACGCGCTGGGCTACTTCCTGCGCCGACGCTCCGGGCATTTGTACAAATACATCGAGCATGGGAACCACAATCTGCGGCTCTTCCTCGCGAGGGGTTTGCAGAATGGCGAAGGCACCGAGCAACAAAGCAGCAACGATGACGAGCGGAGTCAGCTTGGAATCGATAAAGGCATGCGCAACTTCTCCTGCCAGCCGCAGAGCGGAGCGCGTGGCAGTATGCGAGTTCTTCTGGTCACTCATTCCTGACTCCTAACGAGCCTCGATCTTCTTGCCGCTGAGTTCACGGTTGCTGGGATCGGCAACGAGGGTTTCGCCTGCCTGCAACCCTGCCAGCACCTCCACCTGTCCCGCCGATGGCCTGCCGAGAGTGATGTAGCGCAGGCCAGCGACCTTGTTCTGGTCAAGGACATAGATCCCTTGGAGTTGTCCGCGCTCCACCACGGCGGTGCGCGGGATCAGGAGAGCCGATCGCTCCCCGCGCGCGAACTGCGCGCGGCCAAAGAGTCCTGAACGGAGCGAAGGATCGGATGGCAGTTCGACCTTCACCACAAAGCTGTGGCTCGCCGGATCGGCGGCTGGAACGATTTCGACCACTTTGCCTTTGAGTTGACGATTGCCCAGGGCATCGACGAGCACGGGAACCTGCTGACCTTGGCGAACATACTGCAGGTCCGATTCATTCACGCTGGCTTCGAGGCGATGGCGCCGCAGATCCTCGACGGTAAAGATCGGCATGCCGGGATTGGCCAGCGTGCCGACGTCGGCCTTCTTCTCGGTGATGACGCCATCAAAGGGCGCCACGATGTGGGTATAACTGAGCGCCGTGTGCGCCTGCTGGAGCACAGCTTTGGCCTGCGCCTGACCCGCATGGGCCATTTCGCGGCGCGCCTGGGCCGCCTGATACCGCGCCTTGATCTCGTCGAATTCCTGTGGGCTGACAGACTTCCTGTCGTAGAGCGTCTGATATCGCTTGAAGGTCGCTTCCGCAAGCGCAAAATCAGATTCAGATGCAGTACTCTCCTGTTGCGCCACTAACTCGCCCGCAGTGGCGCGGTCGAGAGCAGCGCGCGGCTGAGCTTCATCGATTACGGCCAGCACCTGGCCTCGCCGAACGCGGTCGCCTTCACGCACGCGGATCTCGACGATGTTGCCCATCATCTGGGCGGCGAGTTGGCTGGTCTCGGCCGCGCGGAGTGTTCCCACGGCTTCCACGACATCGGGAACAACCACCGCCTGTGCGGAGACGACGGAGACGTTGCTCACCGTTTCCGGCGCGGCGCTGACCGTTTCACGCTCGCTGGAGCAGCCGAGCAAGTTAAGAAACAGAAGTATGGCCGCCGTGCCCAAGGCGATTTTCACGAGAGCTTTCAGTTTTGAAGCGAGAATCCAATTCATGGCGTAACCACCGGGGACTGTAGATTCAAAGTTCCACTGGCCAACTCCAGGTTGGCGTAGCTGATGTGATATTGAAAGACGGCTTGCCAGTAATCTGCCTGGCTGCGCCGGGCTGCTTCTTCGGCAGTCAGAAGATCCGTGATGGTGAGCAGGCCGCCGTCGTAGCGGTCCTGATTGATTCGCAGACTCTCCTGGGCCTGAGCGATCGCAGCTCGCGCCACTTCGACTTGCTGGCGGCTCGCATCCTGATCGTAATAAGCCTGACGCACTTCGAGTCGCACGGCATCATTCGCTGCCTGCTTGAGCGCCGCAATTTTCTCGGCGATGGCACGCTCGCGTGACAATGCGGCTCGCTTCGCGCCGCCCTGAAAGAGATCGATTTGCAGTTCAATCCCTCCCAGCCAGTTATTTCCTCCACCGCCCGCGAGGAAGGTCGGATTGTCCAATTGCCACCCGGCAAAAGCGTTCAGCCGCGGGCCGAACGACGACTTGGCGATGGCGACGCTCAGTTCTTGCGCAGACTGCTGGGATTCAATCCGCTTCAGATCAGGGCGGGTCGTGAGGGCTTTCTGTTCCAGTTCTGGCAGGGACGCGGGAGCCAAAGACTTCTCCGCCGCGGGATCGACGGGTTGGTACTGCGCATCGCCCGGCACACCCATGGCCGTGTTGAGTTGGGCCCGGGCAAGGTCCAGATTGTTCCGCGCGCGGATCAACTCTTGTTCCCTGCCGGCCAGACGAACCTTGGCGCTTAGCAGGTCTGATTCGACGACCAGTCCAGCGTCAAAGCGAATCTGGCTACGGTCCATGATCGCTTTCGCTGTTTTCTCCGCTTGTTCTGCAATCTCTAGCTGCTTCGTTGCAAGCAAGACTCCGTAATAGGACTGCACTGCGCGGAAGAGAATTTCCTGGTCCGTACGCTCCAGTTGATGCGTGGCAGCGGAATCCATTTCCTTGGCGCGATCGACTCCACGCCAGGACGCAAATGAATCGAACAGGTTCCAGGTGCCGCCAAAGCGGGTTGTAAAGTTGCCGTACGGGCGAGGCGTGTTGAGCTTGTTCAGTGCAAAATCGTCGACCGAGAAGCGTTCCTGGCGCAGTTTGCTGCCGAACACGTATACAGGATCGTTTCCCCGGGTGGCTTGTTCGGAAAAAGTGACGTGCGGCATCAGGAACGACTGGGCTTCGCGCACTCCTGCCGACGCTACTTTCCGATCCGCCAGCGCTGCCTTGCGAACCGGGTTCTTCTCCAGTGCGATGCTCGCTGCCTGCTGCAGGGAAAGCCGGGAGGGCGCCGGCGTCTGTGAAAACATGATCCCTGTAGCACAGATCACAACCGCGGCCATAAACGAACGTCGGAAGTAAGAAATCATCTCGGCACGACCTAATCGAAAAGAGACGCTGTTGCTTGTTTCCATCGTCTTCCTGCACGGAAACGAAAACCGTGATGCGGGTCACCGATCCGTAACGATTCCCGCCTTGGGGGAGAAATCGCTCACGCCCGTGTTGTAGCCGTCTCCGCCGCATTCACCCAGTCGGTCTTCTCTGCCACGATTTCGAAGGTAGTGTGGAAGGTAGCGGTCTTCTGCAGCATGGCTCCGACTGAGCAGTATTTTTCTTCCGACAAGTGAATCGCCTGCTCAATTGCCGAGGCGTCGATATCAACCCCTCGAACCACATGATGAATACGGATCGCCGTGAAAACCTGCGGCGGGCGTTCTGCCTGATCGGCTTCCACGCGCACTTCGTAGCCGGTAACTTTCTGGTGATATTTCTGACGCAAGATCGTGATCACGTCGAACGCAGTGCATCCCGCCAGTCCGACGGCCACCAGTTCAATGGGTTTCGGGGCCGTGCCTCCGGCGCTGTCGTCCATCAACAGGTAATGTTCACTTCCAGTTCGCGCGACAAATTGCCTTTGCTGGCTAAGAGGCTGAGTCAACTCTACTTTTGCGGAAATCATCGCTTCTCCTTCGGGCCCCTCACGGATGCCACATGAATAAATGCAATCCCGTGGAATTTGTTACAAGACGGACGTGGGCGGGCCGAGGTTAAGCTCAAATCAGGCGGCGAAGAAGCGAGCCAGACTTGAAAGGGCAGGGCTTACAGCCGCGCCGCTAAGTGTCACAAATCAACCGGCTTTATAAGGTGCGCAAGAAACCCTGAATGCCGGTGGTAACGTGGAAGAGCGGCGCTTTAGCGCCGCGTAAACGGTGTTGAACGATCGGGCTTTAAGCCCCAGTGGTCGCCTATCGCAGCGATTCGGAGTTTTCCCGCAACCTCTTTGGCCGCTTGGGGAGCGCTCAACGATCAACAGTGAGTGCGAGTAGCTTGTGATGATTCAGTTAGTTCCGGTGCCTGCCAGGGCCCGACTGTAAGCCGCCAGCAGTTGCTTCTTCAAAGTCGCTGCCCTCTTGCGATCAGGGCAATCAGCGGGCGACTGCCGGCACGTTTCGATGGCCGTTTCCAGACTCCGAAGGAATTTCTTGCAGGGTTCGCATCCGTCCAGATGGGCCTCAATCTCCTCGCACGAGAATTGGTCCAACTCACCATCGAGGTAGTCAGAGAGGCCGGCGAACATCTTCTTGCAGCGCCCAGGGCGTTGGGGATTTGGTGCCTTCTTTCCTGAGTTGATCTCGGCTTCTGCATTCTTGTTGGTAAGTTCTCTCCGGACGAACAGCCGCGCGCGATGCAACCGTACGCGAATCGTGCCGGGACGCAGTCCGGTGATCTCGCTTACCTCTTCGTCGGTGAAACCTTCCATATCGCGCAGCACCAGTACGATGCGGTAGTGCGGCGGCAGCCCTCGGATCGCTTCGCGCAGCCGAAGCCCCTGCTCTCCCCGCATAGCCGCGCCTTCCGGATTCAACGGCTGCTTGTCGAGTTCTTGCAACTCCGCTTGCCCCGGCATAAGCTCATCCAGCGATAAATCCTGCTTCGGAGCGAACTTGCTTCTTCGGCGGCTCATGAGGCAACGATTCCTGGCCACTTTGTACAGCCACTTTGCCAGCGCGGCGGCGTTGTCAAATTTCGGCAGGTACGGTATCGCCTTGAACAACACTTCCTGCATCGTGTCTTCAGCATCTTCCCGCTGCCCGCACACTCGCATGCCAAACGCGAACACCGCTTGTTGCAGGACGGTGATCGCCTTCTCCAGTGCGTGCTCGTCGCCCTTCTTCAGCAGGGCGATAGCTTCGTCCATATCGGATCGCATTCGCGAGTCTCCGGACAATTCGATTTCTTAGCTATATGCTTGTATAATTATATAGTCATTCAATGCTTCATACGAACAATCGATGATGCACACAAAGATGATCGATCTGGTGGCACGCCGGTTCCAGGTGCTGGGAGAACCGTGCCGCCTCCGTGTTTTGCAAGCCCTGCAAGATGGCCCCATGACGGTCAATCAGATCGTTGACCGGCTCAACGGGAATCAACCGAACATTTCGAAACACCTGCAGATCCTTTTCGACGCAGGACTCGTTGGCCGCGACCGTTCCGGAAACAGCATCTTTTACAGCATTGCCGATCCCGTTGTCTTCCGGCTGTGCGAATTAGTGTGCCGCAGCACGGCCCGCCAGGCCGCATCGGTGCAAAAGTACGCCGCTATGCGGAGAAGCGCAATTCCGACGCGAAGCAACCGCAGGTTGAAGCGCAGCTCGCTGCAAGGAGCACGTTAATGCAAGACTGGGTGTGGATCGCCGCCTTCTTCGTCGTCTATATTGTTCTGACTCAATGGCTGCTGCCCAAGCTGGGTGTGCCGACGTGACGCAGCAACTCCTGTTCCGTCGGGTCTCGACGGAGTGCAGAATCTCGGGAAAAGAAGGACTGAGCCCGCTGAGAGCTCACTCCAGCCCGAATCACTCGCAATTCAGCCAGCAAGAGCACTGGGGAAGCGCGTCTGGAAATCCAACAGCCCCACCCATTCCGGCGTAATCGTAATCCGCACCATCGAAGACACCATGGTGCGCAATTGTCCCAGCCACCCTTTAGCCATTACCGGATCAAAATACCGCTCCGCCGCTGCTGCGTATTCGGGAACGATTCCTTCCACGGGTTCGAGGCGGGCACTCCCGCGTATCAAAAGCACCTTGTGCGGAAAAGTGTTGTCGTCAATGGTGAGCGAAACTTTGGGATTCTTTGCCAGCGCCTTCAGCTTGGGAGCCTTAGGCGGAGTAGCCATCACAATCTCGCGCCCGTTCCAATGGAACCAGATGGGAACAACCCGCGGCGTTCCATCCGTCGCAATATAGGCGAGGCGCGCCGGGATTTTCGAATGTAACAGCTCTTGCGACGCCGGATGCTGCAGCAAGCTCAGATCACCTTGTTTAACGGCAAGCATTGTTGCCTCTCCTTCTTCTCGCAGTCATTTGCGCAACAAATCGTCGGTCGCATTGTACTCCCGTTCCTTCCTCGGAAAGGATGCATAGAGACGCGCTTCCCGGAGTTGACTAATCCGGGACCAGCCCCTTCACGGATGACTGCACGACTCGCGCTGCGATATGATTCAACACCGCAGCACAAGAGGGACCATGAAGATTCGCTGGGGAATGATTGCCGCTCTCGCCATGTTCGCCTTAAGCGTAGTTTTCTTGACCGCGCGAAAGAGCGCGATTGCCGCTCCGCAATCCCCGGTTCCGTCGAAAGCGGCCGCACCATCGCTCACGAACCAATCCCTTTCCATTCCCGACACTACCCTGGCCATTAACTCCCCAACCCCCTTGTCGCAGCGGGTCGTTCACTACGAGATCGACGCCAAGTACAACGCCGCGAAACGTATGGTTGACGCGACCGAGGTCCTCACGTATCACAATCTCACCGGACAGGCGCTCGACCACTTCCCTTTTCACCTTTATCAGAACGCGTTCCAGCCAAACGCAACCTTCGTACGCGACGCCAAGCTCATGGGCAGCCGCGATACCAGTTACCGGAAATGGGAAGCAAAATACTATGGCTCGGAGGACATCAAGAGCATTGAAGTCGTGGGACAGGGCGACCTCACCCGGAATCTGCAGTTCATCGCCCCAGATGACAATAATAAAGATGACAAGACGGTAGTTGATTTACGCCTCTCCAAGCCGATACCCGATGGCGCATTTGTTCAGTTCAAGGTCGCCTTCCAGACAAAGTTTCCCGAAACGCAGGCCCGCTCCGGATGGAAGCGCGATTTTGTTCTCGGCGGCCAATGGTTCCCTAAAGTCGGAGTCTGGTGGCACGGGGCCTGGAACTGCCATCAGTATCACAACACGACGGAGTTCTTTGCCGACTTCGGCGTCTATGACGTGAAGCTGACCATCCCGCAAAATGAAGTCATCGGCGCCAGCGGGATTGAGGTCAGCAACGTAAACAACTCCGACGGAACGAAAAGTGTGACCTATCACGGCGACGACATTCACGACTTCGCCTGGACGGCCAGCCCTCGCTTCAAGGTCAAGGAAGCCGACTATCAGGCCCAAATGGGACCCATCAAGCTCCGCTTCCTGATGCAACCTGCGCACTGGGACCAGATCGAGCGCCACGAACATATCACCCGCGAGACTCTCGACCGCTTCGAGAAATGGTACGGCCCATATCCATATAAAACACTGACCGTGGTCGATCCCGAGCCCGACTCCGCCGCCGGAGGCATGGAATATCCCACCTTCATCACCGGGGGCACAACCTGGTGGATGCCGGGCGGCCTGCACGAGGTCGAAGGCGTGGTCGAACACGAATTCGGACACCAGTACTGGTACGGCATGGTCGCCACCAATGAATTCGAAGAGGCCTGGATGGACGAAGGCATCAACAGCTACACCGAAGTGAAGGTCCTCGACTCGATCCTCGGACAGAACACATCCACATTGAACCTGGCCGGGGCGACCTACGGCGAGCGCGAGCAACAGCGCGATTTCTACATCGGTACTGCCGACCGCGACGCCATGACCCAAAACGCCTTCGCGTATGTCAATTCCTTTTCTTATGCGGGGGTCACCTACGGCAAGACCGCCAGCGTTCTGCTCACTCTCGAGGGCATCGTCGGCGAAGAAACCATGGCGAAGGCAATGCACACTTACTTCATGAAATATCGCTTCACTCACCCCACGAAAGAAGATTTCTTGAAGACGATCGAGCAGGTTTCTGGAAAAGACCTGCGCTGGTATTTCAACCAGGCTGTCTATGGGACGCAGGTTTTGGACTACGAAGTCCTCAGCGCAAATTCCTTCCCGACGGATTGGTTTGAAGAAAAGAAGAAAGACAGCAAGGATGGTAAGAAAGACAGCGATACGATTTATCAGTCGTACGTGACGGTACATCGCAAAGGCGACTTCATCATGCCCATCGAGGTCGAAGTGGAATTTGACAATAACGAAAAGGTCCGCGAGCACTGGGACGGCCAAAGCCGCTGGACCAGATTCAGTTATCAGAAAAAGGCGAAGGTCGCATCCGTGGAGATCGATCCCGATCACACCATCCACATCGATCGCGACAACTTCAACAACAGCCTGGTCGTAGAGCCCAATCCGAAGCCCACGCATAAGCTTTCGACCTATTGGCTGTTTGTAACGCAGTGGATGAGTCAGGCAATGGCTTGGTGGGCAGTCTAGAACTTGGCCTCCATAAGTTCGTTTCAAGAGAAGTTGTTTTGAAAGGGCGCGGCTTCAGCCGTGCCGCCCAGAGCCAAAAAGGATTTGGGCTTTTAGCCCCTGAAGGCGCGATCAAGCAGGATCAGGATAAGGAAGACGAATGACCAACAAGAGCTTGCTAAGTACCGGCCTCGGCAAGGTCGCGCACAATAAACGATACATCATCTGGTTCTGGCTCCTGAACCTCACCCTCGCCGAATTCGGCACAGCCGCCTTCCGCCGAAGCACTCACGCGATTCTCGACCACACCCGGTTGGCCGAACGTCTCGTCAAAGGGTTCGACGTCGGTGTTTTCGGAGAACTGCTGTTCAAACCCGAATTTGGAAGCCTGAACTCCATGACGATCCCCGCCCTCTACTTCGGATTCACATTTTTCCTCGCCACCGCCCTTTTCCTGCCAGGTATTTTCTCCGGATACGCTTCGAACTATCGCCTGCCCCGTGAGGAATTCTTTCGTGCTTGCGGGCGAAACCTGTGGCGTTTCATTCGAATCATGATCATCGCCGGCATTGTGATGGGCATCATTTTCGGCCTTCTGTTCGCGGCCAATGGCGCCATCGCCAAAAGGGCGGACGAGAGCACCAACGAGAAGCTTCCCTTCGAATTGCAGATGATCGGACTTGCAGTGATCTTCCTGATCATGACCACACTCCGCATCTGGTTTGATCTGGCCGAGGTAGACACGGTTTTGGACGACCAGCGGGCGGTGCGCAAGTCGATAGCAGTGGCCTTCCGTCACACATTTCGCAGCCTTGCACGTCTCCTCACCAGCTACGTTGCCGTCACCATCGTCGCCGCCATCGTGTTAGTTGGCGGACTCTGGATCTGGATGAAGTTCGTGCCCCCTGATAGCGTGGTCGGCGCCTTTGTGATCGCGCAGATTACGCTCTTCCTTTTGCTGATACCACGCTTCTGGCAGCGCGGGATCGCGGTTTCGTACTGGCAGAGGCAAATGCTAGTGCCGGTGGTGGCAGTTCAGCCGATCGAAGCGGCCCCTCTGCCAGCGACCACAGTTCCGACTGCTCCGGTTCCGGACTCTGCTCCTGCGGTTTCTAATCCATCAATCCCGCCAACGGAAACACCACAATCGCAATGAAGGATCCCCTGGCCGAGCTATCAGAGCTGGACGATCGTGATTCCGAGATTACGTCGGCCGAGGTCCGGGTCGTCCTTCAGTTCCGGATGTGACTGCAAGAGTCGCCAGGCTTCGTCGCAGGTTCTCGACCAGTCTTCTCCAAAGATGCACCCACGAATCTGGCCGTCTTCAGCGAGCTCGTGTAATCGCTTCTGCACGGCAATACGGATCTCTCCACCCACTCCCTTCGACCCATAACCATGGACAATTTTCAGAAGAGGACTGATTCCCTTACGCGCAGCCGCAATTTCTCGATCAAGCCGTTGCAGTGCCTCACGCACCGATGGCATATCAGATTTCAGGTCTACGGTCCTGATCGTTGGCTTCGAAGCACGCACGACGACTATCCTATCCGAAACATAAAAAGAGCCGGCCCCGCGGGGACCGGCTCTTTGGTTTGAGGCAAGACAGCTAGTTCACACCGAAGACCAGGTCATCATGATCGTCATACGCTCCGGTGCTGCATGACGACGCACTTCCCTGATAGCGGAAGTTCGCTCGCACAGCCTGCAAGGTCCCTGTGGGGAGTGTGTACGTCGCGGACAGCGCTTGTGCGCCGCCTGCCGGAGGCACCATGGTTCCGATGAAGACCCACGTTGGACTGTTGGCATTCGCGGCATAGTACAAGTCCAGCGAGTCAGCCGAACCCGTGTTCCACGCCCAGACCGTAGCCGTGACCCTCACAGTTTGGCCGTGAGTCATCGCACCGCCGCTGGTCGAGGCTACCACGATGCGATCGTTGGACTCATCGGAATGGAACGTTCCAGAAGTACCGTCCGCGCACGCTCCATTGATATTGTTGGGTTGATTAGATTCGGCACCGCCCGACATCGTATCGCGGCCCCGAAGCAAGCTTGCTCCCGAGTCGCAAGATGAGCCGACCGTCGCGCACTTCGGAGCCCTCAATGTCGAGTCGAAGACCGCCGTCTGCGCACCTCCGGCCGTGGTCACTGTCAACGAGACAGTCGTGCTCGCCGTGGTTGTACCCGACGTACCTGTAATCGTCACCGTGCTCGTCCCAGCAGTCGCCGTCGAAGAGGCCGTGAACATCAAAGTTGACGTCGCATTGCCGTTCGCCGGAGGCGTAACCGGATTGGTGGAAAACGCCGCTGTCACGCCGCTCGGCAGTCCAGACAGACTCAGAGTCGTAGCCGAGTTGAATCCGTTCTGACTTGTGACCGTGACGGTGCTGGTTGCATTCGTTCCCTGCTGTACGCTCACCGAACTCGGCGACGCCGATACGCTGAAGCCCGGAGTTCCCGCGCCCACGGCGAAGATCAAATCGTCGTGATCGTTGTAGGCCCCCGATGTGCAGGAGGACGCGGTGCCCTGGTACCGGAATTGTGCCCGCACCGCTTGCAGGCTTCCGCTGGGCAGCGTGTAGTTTGCCGAAAGGGTTTGGGCACCCGCCGCCGGCGGCGTAATAGTTCCGATCAGTGTCCACGTTGGGCTGTTTGCATTTGCAGTGTAATAAAGGTCGAGATGATCCGAGGTGAATGAGCTATATGCCCATACCGTCGCGCTCACCCTTACCGTTTTACCTGCCGCCAGTGAACTGCTGTCCGTTGTCGAAATAACGAGGCGGTCATTCGATTCATCAGAATGGAAGGTACCCGACGTGCCGTCGGCGCAGGAACTGTTGATCGTATTCGGTTGATTCGGTTCTGTTCCACCCGACAAGGTGTCACGACCGAGCAATAAGGAAGGACCGGAATCGCAGCCTGAGCTGACATTCACGCACTTCGGCGCCTTCAGGGTGTTGTCGAACACCGCCGTCTGCAATCCCACGGACGAATTCACCGTCAGTGAAATCGTCGTGCTATGCGTGAGCGATCCAGAGGTTCCAGTTACAGTCACCGTAGCCGTTCCGGTCGTCGCCGTCGCTGAAGCGGTCAGGGTCAGCGTAGAAGTTGCGCTGCCGTTGGCGGGTGGCGTTACCGGATTGGTCGAGAACGCCGCCGTCACGCCGCTCGGCAATCCCGACGCGCTCAGCGTCGTCGCCGAACTGAAGCTGTTCTGGCTCGTGATGGTCACCGTGCTCGTCCCATTGCCTCCTTGTGTCACCGCGACCGAAGAGGGCGATGCTCCGATAGTGAAATTCGGCTGCGCCGCCGTGTTCACGGTCAGGCTGATGGTCGTCGTGTGCGTCGTCGATCCCGAGGTACCGGTGATCGTGACTGTTGCCGTCCCGGTTGTCGCGCTCGAAGAAGCGGTCAGCGTCAATGTCGACGTCGCGCTGCCATTCGCGGGAGGCGTCACTGGATTGGTCGAGAACGCCGCCGTCACGCCGCTTGGCAAGCCCGAAGCGCTCAGCGTCGTTGCCGAGTTGAATCCACTCAAGCTCGTAATCGTGATCGTGCTCGTCCCGCTTGAGCCCTGATTCACCGTCACCGAACTCGGAGAAGCGCCGATGGTGAAATCCGGCGTGCCCGTCGAGCCGCAGTTCGCAAACTTGAAGTTCGCGATCCGCGTATTCCAGTTAAAGCTCCCCGTAGTCTTCATGTACTCTTCCGTGAACCAGAAGGTGCAGTCGTCTACCGGGTCGATCTGCATCGCGCTGTAGTCGCCCCAGCGAGACAGGCCGCCGGTCTGCGAACCAGCTCCGCTGACGATGCTGACCTCCGACTCCAGCGTGCTGGCCGGGTCCGTGGACACGCGACCGGCAAATCGAACCGATGGCCGTATCGAACTGCTCGACACGCTGTAGCCGACGGCCAGGTCTCCGGCCTGATCCATCGCCACTGACCCCATCCATCGGTAGTTGGAGTCCGGCGCAAACGTACTTTGTTGCGCCACCACGGGCGTACCGGACGGATTCTGGATTTCATACCAACGAATGCCTCCGCCCGATCCCGCAACTACCGAGTGATTCACCACCAGCGATTCGTGCGACCCGAAATTGCGGTAGGCGAGTCGATACATCAATCGATCCGCCAGGGAATCGAGTTGCTGGGTTGTGCTCGGCTGCGGCACGCACGTGCCGCCTCCGCATAGCGGACTGAACGCCGCTACGTTGATGACCGTCGGCCCGGTAAATGTGGAGTTCGAGGGTGTCGTGAAATCTACGTGGAACTTGAACAGGTTGAGATTATTCGTGCCGAAATAAAGCATGTAGTTCGGCGATCCCGCCGGAGGAGCGGTGGTGCCATCCAGATCGGACGGCAACAGTCCGCCCACCGAAGTACCTTGCTGGAAGCACACCTGTGTGGCCGCCGTGCCCGCCAGCATCGCACTGCGGTTATAGGCGCAGGCATCCGCTCCGACAAAAGTCGTTCCGCCCGCGAACATGTTGAAGGTCTCGTAGTAGGCGTCGGGCCATACGGACATCTTCGGATAATCATCAAAGTTCGAGTACTGAAACGAGTACCGGTTGTAGGTTCCAGTCGCGTCCGATGTAGTCGACACTGCGATGCACTGCAGATACGGCGTCGTCGAAACCGAGAACTGGCTGAAGACCCATCGCTGAGCCAGCTTGTCGTAAAGCACGATCGGGTCGCCATCATTATTACTTTGGCAGCCCCCGCCAAAGCCTGACCATAGCGTGTTTCCGGCAGTCGGCCCGGCGATCAAGGCGCCGGTTGATTTGTTGAAAACCGCGAACGAAGTATTGACCCACTGAACGTATTGCGTCGCGCCAACCGCGCCTTCGGTATCAGGCGGAGCCCCGGTCACACTGAATCCGTATTGCCCGTTCCCCAATCCTTCAAAGCCTAAAGTCACAGGCGGCGTCGCTGGAGCGACGGTTCCCACCTGGATCACCGGATCTTGCTGCACTGCTTCAAGTCCGGGAGGAAGAGGAATCCGCCTCATAGGTTCAACCCGCCGCCGGGCAAGCGACGGAGGCGCAGCATGCTTGATCATTTCACTGAGCGGCAGAGAAACATCATGGTGAACATCGTTGCGGATGGTCGTGGGGCCCGACTGCGCGAACAATGGGAGGGCAAGGCACAACATGGCCAGCACGACGTGCTGGACCGTTCGACAGCGAGGGGTCGACATAGATTCTCTCCTGGGCTTCGTGGTCATTCGGTTCTGACTTTGCGTAACGACACGAGCGCATTCTGTTCCGCACGCAGTGCGCTCTCTAAGTCACGGGGGCGCGAGAAATGTGACTACTACCCAAAATAGTAGGCATGATAACGGCACCTGATTGTTTTGTTTCAGGAATATTTTCAAGTCACGAAAAACGAACAAGATTCCGGATTGGAGGGAAACCGGACGGACGGTTGGGTGGTTTGATCGCTGGAAACCCTTGCCGAACGGGCTGTTTCGCTGTTTCTCAGGTGTGCTTCTGAGTTCTTGCTCGCCTGATGAAACGTTTGAATGCGGCACTTCAAGAAGAAGAAGAAGAAGAAGAAGAAGAAGCTTTCAGACTATCCCCGCGCCCTCCCCCGTGCCACAGCTTCCCTCGCTTCCTTATCCGCGGTGCGCCGCCGTTCAGTCTCGCGTTTATCCCAGAGTTGCTTGCCTTTCGCCAGCGCCAGTTCGACCTTCACTCGTCCGTTCTTGAAATACATGCGAACCGGTATCAAGGTCAGCCCCTTCTGCTGCGTCTTGCCGATCAGCTTGCGAATTTCTTCGCGATGCATCAGCAGCTTGCGGGTCCGCAGCGGAGCGTGATTATGAATGTTCCCATGCTCATAAGGGCCGATATGCGCGTTGAGCAGCCAAAGTTCCCCGTCCTTGATCAACCCGTACGAATCCTTGAGATTGGCCAGTCCGCCGCGGACGGACTTCACTTCGGTCCCGGTCAGCGCGACCCCCACCTCAAATTTTTCCAGCAAGAAATAGTTATGTGAAGCGATCCTATTAACGGCGGCATCTCTCTGCCCGCTCGCAGTGGGATCTCGCCGCGGAGTCTTCTCCGGATTCGGTTTCGTCTGATGCGTGGACTGGCGGGCCATAGGAGTGAAAGCGAAATTTCATCTTAACGCAGAACGGCGTCGGACCTAAGACCTCAGGCCTCAGTAGAGCGGTGGCGACGTCCAAGGCCTTAGGTCTGAGGTCCGCGGTTCGAGGTCGGGGTGGCCCCGTTGGTCCTACGACTAAAGAGTGTAACTCTCGTGCGGGCAAGCACTTCGGGACCATAAAATGGCGATGCTATAATCGCCCTACCGCGAGTTTATTTCGTGAATTCAGTGGTTTCCCCCGCAAAAGCGTCGGTGAGACGGGTGGAAACGCCGGAAACCGCTGTCCGGCGAAGTTCGCATCTTTAAGGAGTATGGAGTGAGGAACAAAGAATGAGACGCCTAATGCGTCCAGCTCTTTTTTTGTGGCTGGTCGCCGTAACCCTCCCCGCCGTCGCCGACAAGGCCAAAGACCTGTTTGCCAAGGGCCAGGACGCTCAGGCCCGCCTGCAGTACGAGGCTGCTTACGATTTCTACAAGCAGGCTTACGACCTGAAGCCGAGAGATCTGCGCTATCGAGCCGCTTTCGAGCGCGCCCGCTTCGAGGCTGCATCCGCGATTGTGCATCGCGGCCAGAAGCTGCGCGCAGAAGGCAAGCTCGATGAAGCCCTCGCCGAGTTCCAGAAAGCGCTGACCGTTGATCCATCCCTCTTCATTGCCAAGCAGGAATTGATCCGCACGCAGAAGATGATCAACGACCAGCGCAATCCGCCGCCGCAGGCCGCGGGGCCGCCCACCAGCCTCCTGCAGAAGATCCACGAAGCCGCAGGCCCGGTTGAACTGGGTCCCATCTCCAACATTCCAATCACCGTTAAGCTCACCGACAAGTCCGACACCGTCTATCGCACCATCGGCCAGCTAGCGGGCATCAACGTCCTGCTCGATCCCGACTACACTCCCAGGCCCATCAAAGTCGAACTCAATGGAGTCACGCTGGAAGAAGCGCTGGAGATCACTGCGCTTGAGTCAAAAACTTTCTGGCGTCCGGTCACTACCAACACAATTTTTGTCGCGGCCGACAATCCTGCCAAGCGAAAAGAGCTGGAACAGAGCGTCCTTAAAACCTTCTATCTTACGAATCTTTCCCAGCCCACCGAACTGCAGGATGTCGTGAACGCCATTCGCGCCGTGCTCGATGTGCAGCGCGTGCAGCAACTCCTCTCGCAGAATGCCCTGGTTGTGCGCGGCACGCCCGATCAGATCGCTCTCGCCCAAAAGCTGGTAGAAGACCTCGACAAAGCGCGTCCCGAGGTCATTATCGATATCGCCATCATGCAGGTCAGCAAAGACCGTTCCCGCACTCTGGGCCTGAATCCGCCGACCAGCGCAACCGTGACACTGCAAAACAACATCACCAATTCCACGACTACAGGGACTACGAACGGAACCACGACCACCGGAACTACGGGTTCCAACACCGGCATCAACCTGAACACGCTCGGTAGTCTGAACGCAACGAATTTCCAGGTCACCATCCCGTCCGCCAATTTGTCGGTCGTAATGGGCGCCAGCGACACCAAGCTGATCCAGAATCCGCAGATCCGCGCCCTCGACGGCCAGAAGGCTTCGCTCAAGATCGGCGACAAAGTGCCGGTCGCCACTGGATCGTTCCAGCCGGGTATCGGCGGCGTCGGTATCAACCCATTGGTCAACACCCAATTCCAGTATCTCGACGTCGGCGTCAATATCGACATCACACCCCGCGTCCACGCCAACGGCGAAGTTACTCTCAAGATGACGATGGACGTTTCCGCCGTCACCGGTCAGTCGAACATCGGCGGCATCAGCCAGCCCATCATTGGACAACGCAAGATCGAGCACGAGATCCGCCTCAAAGATGGCGAGGCCAACCTGCTGGGCGGCATCATGGAAGACCAGCAGACCAAACAGTTGAGCGGAATTCCTGGCTTGGCCCAGATTCCCATCCTCAAATATCTCTTCGGTCAGACAACCCAGGATCATTCCGAAAACGAAATCGTTTTTGCCATCGTTCCTCACATCATCCGCGCGACCGATGTCAACGAAATTAACCAGCGTGCGATCGACATTGGAACGGCTACCACGATCGAACTGCACCATGCACCCCGGCCAGCCGCCGCACCGCCCTCGTCGTCAATGCCGCCCGGCCAGAATGGAACTCCATCGATCGTCCCCACCGGTCCGGCACCGAATCAGCCTGCTCGCCCAACTCCTCCTTCCCAGCCGGCCGCTCAGAACAACCCCGGGGGCAATCCCAGCTTCCTGTTCGATCCGCCACAAATCCAAACGGAGAAAGGCAACACCTTTGCCGTGAACCTGCTGATCTCCGGCGCGCAGAATGTCTATTCCGTTCCCGTTCAGCTGAACTATGACCCCAAGATGCTGCAGCTGGTGAACGTATCAAATGGCGGCTTCCTCTCGCAGGACGGCCAGGTGGTCACGCTCGTCCATCGCGAGGACGAGTCCATGGGCCAGTCGCAAATCACCGCTTCGCGGCCCAGCGGCGCCGGTGGAGTTTCCGGCCAGGGAGCCGTTGTCACTGTGACTTTCGAAGCAAAGTCCTCCGGGCAAACTCCTCTTACCATCACACGTGGTGGAGCGCGTGATCCGGGCCTGCAGGCGATTACCGTCAACGGGGCGCAAGCCTCAGTGACAGTACAATAGTTTTCGGCAGTTTGTAGTAGAGCAAAGTGCAGATGGTTTCGAAACTTCACAATAGATCGATGGCAAAGGGCGCGCGCGGGTTCACCCTGCTGGAACTGATCGTCGCGGCGACGATCCTTTCCATCCTCACGCTCATGGCCCTGCCATTGGCGCGTGTAACCATCCAGCGCGAAAAAGAAAAGCAGCTGCGCCAGGCCCTATGGGAGATGCGCGACGCCATCGACCGTTACAAGGAAGCCGCCGACCGCGGAGCATTTCAGACCAAGGTCGATAGCCAGAACTATCCCCCCGACCTCGACGAACTCGTCAAGGGCGTTGAGGGACAGGCCGGCAAGAAATACCGTTTCCTGCGTTCTATCCCTACGGACCCCATGACCGGTACCAAAGAATGGGGCTTGCGGTCGATGCAGGACGATCCCGACTCCGATTCCTGGGGCGGGCAGAGCGTGTTCGACGTCTACACCAAATCGGAAAAAACTGGCCTTGATGGCACGAAATACAAAGACTGGTAAATGACACGGCCCGCCAACAAATCAATCGTAGAGACGTTGCTCACAACGTCTCCTGCCGCAAGCGGCACCCGTACAAGTGGCGGGAAGAGACGTAGCAAGCTACGTCTCTGCAAAGGCTTCACTCTGCTCGAGCTGATGATTGTCATCAGCATCATCATGATCCTGATGGCCGTGGCCGTCCCGGTTTATAACCAAACCATCATCCAGGCACGCGAATCGGTGCTGCGCTCGAACCTGGCTACCTTGCGAAGCGTGATTGACCAATACACTCTCGACAAGCAGAAAGCCCCGCAATCGCTCGACGATCTGGTAACTGGCGGATACTTACGGAAAATCCCTGAAGATCCCATGACGCGCCAGACCAACTGGACAGTCGATCAGGAAGATACGCTAATGGCCGTCGACCAGACGGAACCTGGCATCGGCAACGTCCACTCCGCTTCCGACGGAACGGGCAGCGACGGCACCGCCTACAGCACCTGGTGAACTCGTCCGCACAGCCACGCACCATAGAGACAGGATCGTAGCCCCGGCCTCCGGCCGGCTGTGGCGGGGGCGTCCCGCCCCCCCGGAGTACCTCGATTTGTCATGCTGAGCGAAGCCATCTCCGCAGCGAAGCGAAGGAGATGACGCAGTCGAAGCATCCCTACCTCTGCATGCCCTCTCCCGCTAGTGCTTTCCTGTTATTGATCCCCCACTTACTCCGCGGATAAAGTTTCGGACACTCGTGGGGCAGGGTGTTTTGGGGAATCCTCTGCAGCGCGCACTCTCCAGCACCGCCCGAGAATTCTCTGTGGGGTAGTCCATGCGAACTCTGTCGCTCGTTGTGTCTGTACTGACTCTATCCGCGCTCTCCTTGGGCCAAAGCAATTACGCGGTTGTTTCAGGGACGGTAAGAGACTCCCAATCCCTTCCCGTGGTCCGCGCCACCGTAAATTTCAAGGCGCTGAGCACAGGCGCGACCCGCTCCGTCACCACCAACGACGCGGGAATCTTCTACGCCCCCGCCCTTCTGCCCGATGATTACGAAGTCACCACTGCCGCCTCCGGTTTCGCTTCCGTGGTGCAGCGCCTGCATGTGGAAGTCGGACAGAAGCTGGCTCTCGATGTTGCTCTAAAGATCGGCGCCGTGAAAGAAGGCGTTGAGGTAAGTTCCACTCCCGAAATCCTTCACACCACCGACGCCGCCGTCGGCGAGGTCGTTGAACCGAAATCCATTCAGGAATTGCCCCTCAACGGTCGCATGCTGATCGATCTTGTGCTCACCGTTCCCGGCGCTCACGTCGGTTTCGGCGCCCAGACCGGACAAACGAATCCCCTCTACTGGCGCCCCGGACAGCGCTCGGCCGTCGTGATCGGCGGCGCCCGCCCTAACGCCAACTTCTTTCTGCTCGATGGCGCCACGAATACTGACCCCACTTTCAACACGCAGAATCTCAGCCCTTCGCCAGACGCCGTGATGGAGTTTCAGGTCGTCACCAGCAGTTACACCGCCGACATGGGCGGCGCGGGCGGCGGGCAGATCAACATCGTCACCCGCTCTGGAACAAGCCAATACCATGGCACGGTTTACGAATTCCTGCGCAATGGCGCCCTCGATGCCAGCCCCTTCCAGTCCATGGGCAACAACCATTTGGTGCAAAACAATTTCGGCGCTTCTTTTGGCGGCCCGCTCCTTGGCAAAGATAAGCGGACTTTTTTCTTCGTGAACTACGAGGGATTCCGCCTCTCCCAGGCTGATGCCCAGATCCTTACCGTTCCCACGCCTGCCGAAATCGCTGGTGACTTCAGCATGAGCCCGATGAATATCTACGATCCGACAACGGCCGTAGCCAATCCGAACTACAACCCGGCGCTCCCGACCGGTCCTTCCAACTATCCCTACACTCGCAGCCAGTTCCCCAACAATCAGATTCCCAGCGACCGCATTAACCAGAATCTCGAAGCCCTCCTGATGACGTACGTTCCCATGCCCAACATGATGATGATGTCGATGGGCGCAGACTCCAACAACTATCTCGACATCCGCAACGAAACGCACCATCAGGATCAGGGAACGGTTCGTGTGGATCACGACTTCTCCAACAACGACACCGCCATGGCGCGCTATTCGCTCGGCTCAGAGAACGGATTCTCCCCGAGCAATGGCAGCACCTCCACCACCGAGAATCTTCCCGGATTTGGCGCGAACTTCGACAATCTTTCCCAGCAGGCCGTCATCTCCTGGAATCACGTTTTCGCCAGCAACAAGCTCAACACGGCTTCGCTGGCCCTGTCCCGCCTTTCGATGAATCACACCTCGCAGAACGACAAGGTGAACGACATCGTCGGGCAACTCGGGATTCAAGGAATCGGGTTCGGGGGACCGGGTGCGTGGGGCGCTCCCTGGTTTGCCGCTCAGGGCTACACAGGCATAGGCGACACTTTCGCAGCAACACCCATGCACGCGTGGGATACCACCATCGAACTGCGCGACACCTTCGCCTGGCAGCACGGCCACCACGCCCTCCGCTTCGGCGGCGACGCTCGCCGCTACATTTGGCCGATGTGGGGATTCTTCCAGAACCGCGGCTTCTACCAGTTCACCAACGGCTACACCACGCAATTCGGCTTCAACGACGGCAGCGGATCAGGGTTGGCGAGCCTGCTGCTCTCTCTGCCCACGGTCAAGCAGCGCCAGGCTGGCATTCCGCAGATGAACCTCCGCAACTGGGGATACGACGGCTTCGCCGAAGATAGCTGGCAGATCACTCCCAACACGACGATCAACTTCGGCGTTCGCTATGAGTACACCAGCCCGCTCTACGATCTGCGCGAAACCAACAGCAACCTGGTCTTTAACAACGGCGTGCCCTCGGTCTTTATCGGTGGTGAAAATGGTTATCCCACCGGACTCATGTATGCCAACAAGCACAACGTCGCACCCCGCTTCGGGATCGCAAAGAACTTGCCACGCTTCGGCCTTGTCTTGCGCGGAGGTTACGGAATCTTCTTCACCCCGGTCGACGAGAACACCTGGTGCAACCAGCGACACAATGTTCCCTACGTTTTCCCCGAAACGCAACAAGCAGACAACTTCACCCCGCCTGCCTCTCTCTACACGAACACGCTGAACTTCGGCACTCCGGTTCTAGGAACCGGCACGCTACCGGCCACAACCGTCAGCTTCACCGCCTTCGATCCTCATGCTCCCGCCGAGTACATTCAGCAGTGGAATGCGCAAGTCGAAAAGACTCTCGGCAGCGCCACAACACTCGAAGTCGGATACCTCGGCGCCCGCGGCTTCCACCTGCAGCGCTCGCACCTGATCAACAACGCGCCTCCCGGACCGGGACCACTGGGACCGCGTCGCCCCTTCCACACACTCAGCTTCGTGCCAGGAACTGTCCTCACTCCAAGCAGCACTGATGCCGTCATTCAGAGCCAGACGTTCCCAGTGAGCACGATCAATCTTCTCGAAGACACCGCGCAGAGCTGGTACGACGCCGGATACGTCAACGTGCGCCGCAAGTATTCTCACGGCCTCAGCTTCCTCGCGAACTATACGTTCGCCAAGAACCTGAGCGACGCGCCGGATTTCCGCTCTCCGATGGACGAGAGTGCCATCCCGCAAAACAACAGTGATCTCGCAGCCGAGAAGGGCCCCGGCTGCGACGTCCGCCATCGCCTGGCCCTGAGTGCCGTCTACAACATCCCTGCACTCAAGCGCGCAACCTGGACGAAGCTGGCAACGCAGAACTGGCAATTCAGCACCGTTTACCAGGTTGAATCGGGGATGCCGCTCACGATCTCGGTCTTCGGCGACACGGCAAACGCGGGAACGGTTCTCGGTGAGAATCCCATCCGCGCAAACTACACCGGCCAGCCAGTCTTCGGACCGGGCACGCACACGTCGAATGAATGGTTCAACCCCGCCGCCTTCGCCACGCCCGCCGCCTACACCTTCGGTGACGTAGGAAGAAACTCGGTGTACGGTCCCCCACTCCAGACACTCGACATCGCCCTAGTCCGCAGCTTCCGCCTGACCGAACGCGCCAGCTTCCAGTTCCGCGGCGAAGCCTTTAACGTTCTAAACATGGTCAACTTGGGCACTCCGAACCGCTTCGTGAATACGCCCCAGTTCGGCACCATCACCATGGCCATGACCCCAGGCCGCGAACTCCAAATGAGCGCCCGCGTCTCGTTCTAGACGTCGCAAGCCGGAAGTACGGCCCGTGCATGGACGGAGCACGATTCGTGTAGGGACGGACGCCTTCGTCCGTCCCGCGATGGCGAAGACGAGCGGCCCCGACCACAGAACCCGACTTGTCGCCGACTGCCTCGTTCCTTCCACCCACCCCGGATGCGATCCTGACAAGAGTGGCCAGCGCGTGAAGGCTCGCCACAGGCCCACAGCGATACCTGGAACGTTCCTCTCTAACGGGCTCGCAAACGATCGGGATGCGCCGTTAATCACTTTCTGATCTCACGTGGAAGAGCGGCTCTTTCAGGGCCGCGTCAACGCCCCCTTCAAACACGCCCTTAGGACCAGGGCTTCGGTTAAATTTCCACGGCCCAATATGACATCTGCCCCTGCGGCCACAAGATTGGCGAGCACAGTGGAAGAGCGGCCCTTCAGGGCCGCGTTAACCCGCGCCTCAAACACGCCCTTCAGGGCCAGTGCTCGGTTAATTTCCACAGCCCAATGTGACATCTGCCCTTGCGCCACGCAGAGAAAAAGCAGATGATTTCCAAGGCGCGAGAGGTAAGCGAAAGCGAACATCCGCAACGCCTAAGCTCTTTCAAATCAAGATTTTGGCCGCAACTCATTGAGCCACAAGATTTACTTTCTCATTTCCCCGTAAATTAATGATTCCAATAGACCAGGGGGAGGGGAATGCCCCTCGCAACACACCGAATTCCAAAAATTAAGATCCAACCCGATCGAGCGTTTTAACTTCTCCGCAAAATTTTTCTCGCGCATTTTTTGACCTCTCCGCATCCGCTTCCGCGTAGACCCATCCAAAGCCTATGAGCCTCCACATCACCTACGTTGGCGGTCCAACCATGCTGTTGGACTTCGGCGGAATCCGAATCCTCACCGATCCCACATTCGATCCCGCAGGCGGCGAATACGTTTCCGGACCTGTCACTCTCCACAAACTGTCTCCGCCCGCGCTCCAGCCAGACCAACTGCCATCGTTCGATTACGTTCTGCTAAGTCACGATCATCACTCCGACAACCTCGATCACGCGGGACACCAATCCTTGCAGCGAGCAGAACTCGTTTTCACCACTCCGGAAGGCGCGCAGCGTCTCGGCGGAAACGCCATTGGAATGGACGCCTGGGACAGTCGTGATCTGCGGATTGCCGATCGTACTCTGCGCATTTTTGCCACCCCAGCGCGTCACGGACCTGCAGGTCTGGAACGCGGAGCCGTGACCGGTTTCGTAGTCTTCTTCACGGACTCCCCCGAACAAGGCCTGTACATCTCCGGTGACACCGTCTGGTACGAAGGAGTTGCAGAGATCGCTCGACGCTTTCGGATACAAACTGCCGTGTTACACCTCGGCGCAGCGCAGGTTCCGGAGGTTGGCCCCTTCCACCTGACCATGACTTCAGAAGAGGCAGTGCAAGCGGCGAAAGCCTTCTCTGACGCAATCATCGTCCCGTCTCATTTCGAAGGCTGGGCGCATTTCTCCGAAGGCAAGGAAGACATTCTCCGTGCATTTCGCGCAGCGGGATTGGAGCAGCGGTTGTGCTGGCCAAAGGCTGGCGAAGCCATCGAAGTACGCCCAAGTCAAGACCTGCGCGTTGCGGGTTGAGCACGTACTGTTTGTCTACAGCCGCGGTCGACAAGTAACATTGCACTATGCCCGTCGAAACCGAACTCCAGGCCCCAACTTCTATTCGCGCGCCGCGCGGCAATCAGATCAGCTGCAAAGGCTGGCAACAGGAAGCCGCCATGCGTATGTTGATGAACAATCTCGATGAGGAAGTCGCTGAGCGTCCAAAAGATCTCGTCGTCTATGGTGGAACAGGCCGCGCCGCGCGAAGTTGGGAAGCGTATCGCGCGATCGTTGAAACCCTGAAGACTCTCGAGAACGACGAAACCCTGCTGGTGCAATCGGGCAAACCTGTTGGCGTATTCAAGACGCACGATCACGCGCCGCGTGTTCTGATCGCGAATTCCAATCTCGTCGGCCACTGGTCGAACTGGGAGAAGTTCAACGAACTCGAACGCGCCGGATTGATGATGTACGGCCAAATGACCGCGGGAAGCTGGATCTACATTGGCTCGCAAGGCATCGTGCAAGGCACATTCGAGACGTTCTCGGCTGCGGGAGAAAAGCACTTCGGCGGCGATCTCGCCGGCAAGCTGATCGTCAGTGGCGGAATGGGCGGAATGGGCGGAGCTCAACCACTAGCCGCAACCATGACTGGCGCGGCTTTCCTTGGCATTGACGTTGATCCCGAGCGCATCAAGAAGCGGCTGAAGACCGGATATTGCGACTTCATGGTGACCACGCTCGACGAAGCGCTACGCATCCTGAAGAACGCCGTTCGCAAGAAAGAAAACGTCTCGGTCGGTCTGGTTGGCAATTGCGCCGATATTATTCCGGAACTCGCCGAACGTGGCGTCGTTCCTGACATACTCACCGACCAAACTTCTGCTCACGATCCGCTGAATGGATACGTTCCGAACGGCATGACCTTCGCGGAAGCGCTCGAACTGCGCAAACTGGACCCAAAGGCCTATGAAGAGAAGTCGCTCGATTCGATGGCGCGCCACGTCGAAGGCATGCTGCGTTTGCAGAAGATGGGATCGGTCACGTTTGACTACGGAAACAACATCCGCACGTTCGCGTTCCAGCGCGGCGTGAAGAACGCCTACGACTTCCCGGGATTTGTGCCCGCTTACATTCGTCCTTTGTTCTGCGAAGGACGCGGCCCGTTCCGCTGGGTTGCGCTCTCGGGCGAAGCCTCAGACATTCACATCACAGATGATCTTGTTCTTGAACTCTTCCCAGACAATCGTATCCTGCGTCGCTGGATTGACCTGGCCCGCAAGCGCATCAAGTTCCAGGGATTGCCCGCACGCATCTGCTGGCTTGGCTACGGCGAGCGCGCGCAATTCGGCTTGGCGATGAATGATCTAGTGAAGAAAGGCAAGATCAAAGCGCCAATCGTAATCGGCCGCGATCACCTCGACTGTGGATCAGTCGCATCCCCGTTCCGCGAAACCGAGAGTATGAAAGACGGATCGGACGCAGTTGCAGATTGGCCGTTGCTCAACGCGCTGTTGAACACAGCTGCGGGCGCATCGTGGGTTTCGATCCACAACGGCGGAGGCGTTGGAATCGGATACTCGCTGCATGCGGGCCAGGTCACAGTCGCTGATGGAACTGACGCGATGGCGAAGCGCATCGAACGCGTGCTGACCACGGATCCAGGCATGGGAATCATCCGCCATGTCGACGCTGGTTATGACGAAGCGAATGAGTTTGCGAAGAAGACAGGCGTGACTATACCGATGTCAAAGCAATGAACCCGAATCTTGTTGGCTACGTGATCTCGTACTACCGACACCTCATGGTTGGGACTGAAAAACGCGCCTACTCGCACTTAGTCGGCACCATGAAGTCAACCATGGGACGCAGCGACCTAGTCGCACAACAAGAAGCCAGAAATGACAATAGGTTTTCCCGCTACTTGTCTGACGACCCTGCGTGGTTGGAGCTAGCCAGCGAGGGCTACCAAGCGTTCGTAGAACGCACTGCAAGCAGGATCTTGACTGAACATGCAAAGGATGTCTTTTTGAACCTCTGCCCACGATGCGGGGAACTGACATGAACACCGACGGCACGGCAATGCCGTTTTGCGGGCTAGACTGGCACAACAGTCAGTCGGAAACACACTGAACTCAAAGTGTCGACCAATTCATTTTGACTGAGGCAAGATCAACGAATAACAAAAGAAGATTGCGGTCAGTCCCTTCTTTGCTGCTGATTAACATCGGTCAGCTCCTCACG
Organism: Terriglobia bacterium; assembly: GCA_020073385.1. Taxonomy (GTDB): domain Bacteria; phylum Acidobacteriota; class Terriglobia; order Terriglobales; family Acidobacteriaceae; genus Sulfotelmatobacter. The sequence goes on from JAIQFH010000020.1 coordinate 74,615, forward strand.
CTGCACTCTAGCGCTGTCAAACAGGGTCCAAGACGCGGTGCTGATCTCAAGCAACTCGGCATTCTCGAAGACGCCGCCGTCCTCTGCATCGGCGGCAAGATCGTTTCTGTTGGCACAACGAAAGACGCTCTGCGCGACCCTTGGATCAGGAAGAACCGCAAGCAACTCGCCGAGATCGATTGCGGCGGCAACGTCGTAATCCCCGGGTTCGTCGATTCACATACCCATCCTGTGTTTGTTAGCCCGCGTCTGGTCGATTTTGAAAAGCGGATTGAGGGTGCATCTTACGAAGAGATCGCTGCTGCCGGCGGCGGAATACGCTCCAGCCTGGAAGGCGTTCGCCAGGCGGCTATGTCTAAATTGACTGCAAAGGTACTGAGGGTCTTGCAGGATATGGCCGCGCACGGAACCACCACGGTCGAGGCTAAATCAGGTTACGGCCTCACGCTCGAGTCAGAACTGAAGTCGCTGGAGGCGATTCGCGAAGCCTCTGATGGTTGGGCCGGAACTGTGGTCCCGACCTTGCTCGGAGCCCACGTAGTCCCGAAAGAATTCCAGGGTTGCTCACAAAAATACGTTGAGATCGTCTGTAAGGAGATGATTCCGCGGGCGGCGAAGCGGAATCTCGCCCAATTCGTAGATGTCTTCTGCGACAAGGGCGCCTTTGCTCCAGAGGAGACAGAACAAATCTTTGCCGCCGCCAAAGAGGATGGATTGAGCGTCCGCGCGCACATGGGCCAGCTTTCAGAGACAGCATTGGCGCCGCTTCTCCGGTTCAATCCGGCGTCGTTCGACCATATGGACCATGTGAACAACGAGGACGTGAAACAACTGGCAAAGCTCGACACGATCACTACGCTGGTGCCCGGAGCAAACTATTTCCTGGGCCTCAAGAGTTATCCCGACGCGCGGCGATTTATCGATGCTGGAGTGCCGGTCGCTCTCGCAACAGACTACAACCCGGGAACTTCGCCAACAATCAGCATGCCCATGGCGATGTCGCTGGCGTGCACGCAAATGAAGATGTCCCCGGCGGAAGCGATTGCGGCCGCGACCATCAACGGAGCTTGGGCACTGCGTCTGGCAGACCGCAAGGGTAGCATCGAGCCTGGGAAGGACGCTGACTTAGCTGTTTTCGACGTCGAGGATTACCGCGAGGTACCGTACTGGTATGGGGTAAATCACTGTCGGATGACAGTGTTGAATGGGGTTATCGCCGCGAGCGATTGAACCTTTGCGGAGACAATTGCGTAAATAGCTTCAGAATATTGCGTCCCGACCGCGGTTGTGGGGAAATTTCGAAATCATAGGGCCATCCGAATCTACCTTCTGAGGACCATCCATGAAGAAGACTCTTGCAGTTGTGATTTTTGGATTGTTGACTCTGTCCATAGCAACCGCCCAGCGGTTGCCCGAGACGGCCAGACCAGAGAACTATAAGCTTACATTGACGCCCGATCTGGAAAACGCAAAGTTTGCAGGCGACGAGACGATCACCGTCAGCGTACTAAAGCCAACCTCCGAAATCACGTTGAACGCGGTCGACATCGACTTCCACGAAGTAACGATCGCGAGCGGAGGCACGACGCAAAAGGCGACGGTCACACCTGAAAAAGAGAAAGAGATGGTCGTGTTGTCAGTCGAGAAACCGCTGGCTGCCGGTCCGGCAACGATCCACATCACGTACACGGGGATTCTCAACAGCGAGATGCGCGGCCTGTATCTTGGCAAAGACGATCAGGGTCGCAGATACGCCGCCTCGCAGTTTGAGTCCACCGATGCCCGCCGTGCCTTTCCTTCATTCGACGAACCCGACTACAAAGCAACTTTCGACATCACCGCTGTAGCTGATAAAGGGCAGGTCGCAATCTCCAACTACAAAGTCGTTTCTGACACGCCCGGACCAGGTGACAAGCACACGGTGAAGTTTGCCACCACCGCAAGAATGTCGTCTTATCTGGCTGCTCTGATTGTCGGCAATTTCGAATACGTAGAAGGCTCCGTGGACGGCATTCCGATTCGCGTCTATAGCACTCCCGGCAAAAAAGAAATGGGCAGGTTTGCGCTGGAAGTGGCCGAACAGAATGTCGGCTACTACGACAAGTATTTTGGGATCAAGTATCCCTACGGCAAGCTGGACCTGGTTGGCCTCCCGGACTTTTCCGCGGGAGCAATGGAAAATATCGGCTGCATCACCTTCCGCGAGGTATTGCTGCTGATCGACGACAAGCAAGGTTCGGTCGACCTTAAGAAGACTATCGCCTCCGTGACCGCGCATGAGATTGCCCACATGTGGTTCGGAGATTTAGTCACGATGAAATGGTGGGATGACGTGTGGCTGAATGAAGGATTTGCCACATGGATGTCGAGCAAACCGCTTCAGAAGTGGAAACCCGAATGGAACTTCGGGCTGGATGACGTCAGCGGCACGGGCGGAACGCTCAACGTGGACGCGCTCGACAACACACGTCCTATTCACCAGGCGGCGGAAACGCCGGCGCAGATTCAGGAACTATTCGACGGCATCGCGTATGGAAAGGCCGCTTCGGTGCTGCGCATGCTGGAGTCGTATCTGGGAGAGGAAACATTTCGCGCTGGGATTAATGCCTATCTGAAACAACACCAATACGCGAATGCGACTGCCGAAGACTTCTGGGATGCGCAGGCCAAGACTTCCAAGAAGCCGGTCGACAGAATCATGCCGACCTGGGTGAAGCAGGCGGGCGAGCCGATTATCAATGCAAAAGCGCAATGCTCTGGGAACTCCACCAACGTTACGGTCACACAACAGCGCTACTACTTCGACCGCTCGAAGTTCGAATCTCCGAACGATCAGGCTTGGCAGATCCCGCTTTGCCTGAAAGGATCGGCAACCACCGGCGCACCGAAATGTGAATTGCTGACCAAGAAGGAAGAAACGTTCACACTACCCGGATGCTCGAACTGGGTTCTGGCCAACGCCGGTGCCACTGGGTATTACCGCGTGGGATACCAGCCCGATGCCGTCCGCGCTCTGGCGCACGATGCAGAAACAAAGCTGAGTCCGGCGGAAAGGATCTCGCTGCAGAACGACATCTGGGCTTCGGTGAGGGTCGGCCGTGAGCCGGTGGGAGACTATCTTGCATTCGCGCAGGGGTTGCAGGATGACCGCAACCGGGCGGTGTTGGAGGACGTTCTGGGCCGCCTCGACTATATCCGCGAATACCTTGTCAACGAGAGCGATCGCGATTCGTTCCGCGCGTGGCTACGGCAGTATATGACGCCGATGATGAAGGAAGTAGGTTGGGAATCAAAGCCCAGCGAGAGCGACGAGCAGAGAACTTTGAGAGCTCGTTTGTTGGGAGCGCTCGGGCAGGACGCGCGTGATCCTGACACGTTGGCCGAGGCCCGCAAGATCGCCGACAAAGCCCTGGCGGACCCGGCATCTGTGGATCATGAACTTGCCGGCATAGCTCTGGCCGTGGCAGCCATCAATGCTGACTCCGAGTTTTACGACAAAGTGATGGCCGCAATGAAGAACACAAAGTCGCCGGAGGAGTATTACGCCTACTTCTACACACTACCGCAATTCACCGATCCGAAACTGCTGCAGCGCACGCTGAATTTCGCGATCTCGCCGGATGTGCGGTCGCAAGATGCGCTGCAACTTGTAACAGGCGTTCTCGGGAACCCGGACGGAGAAAATCTGGCATGGGAGTTCATTCGTCAGCACTGGAGCGAGGTCGAGAAAGCCGGTGGCCCGTTCGCGAGCGCGCAGGTGGTGGGAGCTACCAGCAACTTTTGCAATGCTGGAATGCGCGATCAAGTGACCGATTTCTTCAATGCTCACAAGATCGCGGCGGCAGAACGGACTTACCGGCAGTCGATCGAGCGCATTAACAATTGCATCGATTTGAAGTCGCAGCAGGAGCCGCAGTTGGCCTCGTGGCTGGGACAACACGGGAATGCGGGCGGGAAGTAGCGGCATTCGGCTTGAGCAATGGCCCGGTTTTGTGCCGGGCCATTTTTTTTGGCCTCCGCAGCGGCGGGGCCACGATGGCCCCACCACAGCCGGCAGGATGGCGGCGTACGTTACGGCATGACCGGCAGCACGATGTGCGACGGTAGTTCGGGAGAGCAATACACACGTTGTGTGGCTGGGACGAAATCGGCATTTGTGGCTTTGTAGATGCTGGGCACGAATTTCTGCGGATTCCGGTCGATCACGGGAAACCAGGTGGACTGAATCTGAACCATGATGCGGTGGCCTTTCAGAAAGACGTGGTCGCGATCGCGCAGGGGCACATTCCATTCGGTGGGTTTGTTCGGAGTCAAGGGCTGCGGCTTTTCATAGCTCGCGAGATAGCGGCCGCGACGGACCTCCATTGCGATCGGCAACTCGTATCCGTCTAACGACTGGGCGTACTGGCCGGGCTTTGGTCCTTCATCGACATTCCAGACATTTTTCTGGGCATCTTGCGGATAGACATCAATCAACTTGACCACGAAATCGCTGTCGGTGCCTGAGGTGGACGCGTACAAATCCGCCGCGACGGGACCAGTCACAGTTATGTCGTGATCGAGCGGTTCGCTTACGAACGACAGAACGTCGGGCCGGTGATCGACGAAGCGCTGGTCGGCGACTTCCCAGGTACGCCAATCACCGCCGGGGTACGTCGGGGAAATAGGACGCTCTCGGTAGGGGACAGGATTGGCGGGATCGGAGACGTATTCGCGATATCCCTCGCTCTTGGCCTCAGGCGCGCTGAACGAAAGCGTGCCCTCGTCGTGGAGATACAGATTCGTATTCTTGGCTTCTTTGGGCGGCCACACAGCATACGTGTGCCAAGTGTTCGACCCACTCTGAAAGGTGCTGGCCTGCCACTGCGGTTTCTCACCCTGATCGTGCAAGTAGTAGCGGAAGAATGGCGCCTCGATGTTCTCGCGGAACTCGCGCGAGGTCTCATGTCCTCCGAAGGGGATGAGTCCGATGCCCTCTCCCTTCGCAGCTTGCCACTCGCCGTGGAACCACGGACCGGCCACAATGAAGTTCGTGTGCTGCGGATCGTTTTCTTCCGCGTGGCGAAAGATCTGCCACGGTCCCCAGGGATCCTCCTGATCCCAGAATCCAGCGACATTCAGGTTGGGCACCGTTGAGGCATGAAGCTGATTGACCCATGCTTCTTTCTTCCAGAACTCGTCGTAGTCGGGATGGTCGACGCTGGAGTTCCAGTACGGAATTGAGCCGTGCAGATATTTCGCGTTGATGTTGGAGAGCGGGCCAAGCTTGAGATACCACTCGTAGGTATCGTACGTTTCGAATTCGAAGTAGGTGTTCTTGTTCTTGTCGGCTTGTTCCATCACGGCGTATTCGAAGTCGTAGCTCTCGCGGAGCGCGCCGTAGCGATGGTCGTCGTCGTTCATCCACTGATCGACTGGCGATGCCTGCTCGCTGATCGCCTTGAGTGCGGGATGCGGATGAAGCAGTGTCAGCGCTGTCGTGAGGCCATCGTAGGAGACGCCATACATTCCGACTTTGCCGTTATTATTTGGAACATTCTTCACCAGCCACTCGATCGAATCGTAGGCGTCAGTCGTTTCGTTCGTGGCCTTGGGATCGTTCGGGTCGACCCACGAAGACAAGTTGAAGACTCCTTCGGATTTGAAACGCCCGCGCAGGTTCTGGATCACAAATATGTAACCGTCCTGGGCGAGTTCTTTCATCGATGAGGGCATCTGCTCGGGGGGCTTGTCTGGAACGCCATACGGAGTACGACGGAATAGAATCGGCAAGGCCCCTTGCTGGCCGGCTGGCGTTAGGATTGCAGTTTGAAGATGAACGCCATCACGGACCGGAATCATGACCTCTTGCAGTGTGAACACCGGCTTTGAAGGAGTTTGGGGCGAGGTTTGCTGCGCTCCGGCAGAGATTGTGACCAGCAGCAGGATGAGAGAAAAGCATTTGTCCAGGCGCACCAGGGATTTCCTCCGGGCGGTTTGCTTGAATTGAACTGAGAGGCGCAGTATACCAACCGCAAGCGGAGTGAGTGAATCAGGTGATACTTTCTTTGAAATGCTGGCGTTGGCGCGAAACCGATGCTCACCGGTGTCATCTATAGTCATTGCAGTGAATCTTTCAGAAAGAGAGCAATCATGAGCAAGTGCAAGGGATATGCAGCTCCGGCGGCAAAGGCTCCGCTGGGGCCGTGGGAATTTCAGCGGAGGGAACCGCGGGAACATGATGTTGTGATCGATATCAAATACTGCGGCATCTGCCACTCCGATATTCATCAGACTCGCGACGAATGGAGCGAGTATCAGGAGGAAGCGATTTTTCCCATGGTGCCGGGACACGAGATTGGAGGAGTTGTGGCAGCGGTGGGAAGCAAGGTCACGAAGTACAAGGTGGGCGATAAGGTCGGCGTGGGATGCTTCGTCGATTCCTGCCGCACGTGCCCCGAATGCAAGCAGGGACTCGAGCAATACTGCACTGTGGGGACCATCTGGACCTACAACGCACGCGACAAAGAAGGCGCGCCGACTTACGGTGGATACTCCGAGAAAATCATCGTAGATGAGAACTACGTTCTGCGGATGCCTGAGAATCTGCCGCTCGACGCGTGCGCGCCTCTGCTCTGCGCAGGAATCACCTTGTATTCCCCTCTGAAGCACTGGGGAGCCGGGCCGGGGAAGAAGGTCGCCATCGTAGGCCTGGGTGGACTCGGTCATATGGGGGTCAAGCTGGCGCACGCACTGGGAGCCGAGGTCACCGTGCTGAGCCACTCGCTCAAGAAGCAGGCCGATGGAAAACGCCTGGGAGCCGATCACTTCTATGCGACATCTGATCCTGAGACATTCACAAAATTAGCGGGGCAGTTCGACCTGATCATCAACACCGTTTCGGCACTGGTGGATTGGAAGCAGTATCTCGATCTGCTGGGGATCGACGGAACCATGGTGGTTGTCGGACTCCCTGAGAAAGACATCCCAATTGCAGCTTTTTCCCTCACGGCCCGGCGGCGGAGCCTGGCTGGTTCGCAAATCGGCGGGATCCGAGAGACGCAGGAGATGTTGGATTTCTGCTCGAAACACAAAATTGCTTGCGACATCGAAGTTGTGCCGATTCAGAAGGTCAATGAGGCGTACGAGCGAGTGCTCAAGAGCGATGTGCGGTACCGTTTTGTGATTGATATGGCGTCAATGAAATGAAGCAATCAGCAATGAGCGATGAGCAAACGCGGCGCAATTCGGTTTTGGCTCATTGCTCATTGCTCATCGCTCGCCCTAAAACAATCTTCCGACCGAGAAATTCACTCGGCTCTGGCCTGTTGGGCTGACGCTTCCCGCCAGCGCGATCGGGCCCACGATCGTATCCGCGATTACTCCTAGATTGAACGTGCCGCGCACAACCACGGGTCCGCGATTATTCAGTTGGGTCCCGAATGCAGATCCGGATTCGTACCATCCACCCCAGTAGATCTTTCTTCCTATCAACTGCGGAAGGCGGTAGAGTTCCCGCCGAAAACCGAGAGATGCGTATGCATAGTGGTTCCCGAGAAATTCGTCAGGAAGATAGGCACCCAGACGAAATGGACCACCCAGAGAAAAAACTTGAAATGGACCGGCAGATCCGTGAAAGGTTGTTCCGCCGGAGACATCGATAAATAGCGAGGTCTTGTCGCCCAGACGCACGAAGTTGGAACTCTGCACGTCCACTTGCCCGATTGGGTGTGCCAGACCCGGACTCTGCAGCACGCGCGTCGCGGTCGCTACAACGCGAGATCCGCGACTGGGAACGGAAGGGCTATCCTGGCCGTCCCAAACGAAGCGCGCTCGGAATTCGCCGGTACTGCCGTGATCGATCGGCAGACCAGCTGCTCCAATCAGGGGGGCCAACTTTCCTTCGAACAGCTCGTACCCGAGGCGGAATTCGCTGTGGCGTCCGGTATTGAAGCCGATATCCAAGCCGCCACCAGCGCGCTCGTCGCCGAAAACAGCGATGCGCGTGAGACCATTGAATGAGTTCCGGGCCCACTTGGACGCGAAGACGTAGGGCGCTACAAAAAACCGCGACTGCCCTAGCGGCTGGTAATACTCAGTGGCCGCCAGATTACTCGAGCCGAACAGAAGATCCGACCTCCACTCACCTCCGCGATGAAACAAATCCATGAACGTGATGCGAGTGCCGGCGGAAAAATCAAAGGCCGCTACGCCGGAGCCTTGAACGTTCACTGCCAGGTCGATGAACGGCGGGCCGTAGGTTTTTTCGTGGGCGGTCACGCGCAATGCGGGCACGCCGTTCTGGGTGAACCCCTCATATCCCAAACGGTCGAACTGACCCTCGCCAGCAATCCGCGTAAGCCGCGTCTCGAGATGAGGGAGATCGAGTGAACCCTGCACGCTTTTCGTGACTTCCTGCTGAATTCTGCGACCTGTATCGGGATCGGCGCCAGCCACTACAACTTTCTCGACCTTTGTCATGGGTATCCGTTCTCTCGCGTTGCGTTCGTCGAGATATCGCTGCCACTCTGCGGGATCAGTGATGGCGTATCGCAAGAGTTCAGCGGATTGGCTGGCCGCCGCTTTGTATCCAAGCTGGACGAGTTCATTGACCCGCTTGTAGTCGGTGATGGCAAATCCCTTCATGTCGACGCGGACCTTGGTTTTTGCGAGTGCCAAGGAATGGTGCTCATTCTGGGTAATCATCACGTCGATGGCGCGCGACAATACGCCAACGAGAGTTCCTAACTGTCCGATGTCGCCGGGAGGATAGTGGAGTTCGACCGCGATCACGGCGTCGGCGCCCATGTCCCGGACAGTCTCGACTGGAATGTTCTGCACCATTCCGCCGTCGGCCAGGATGCGGCCATTCAGCTCCACCGGAGTGAAAACGCCGGGAATCGCCATGGACGCTCGAACTGCGTCTGCCAGGAAACCTTCACGCAAAACAATCGCCTCGCCGCTCTGCATGTCGGTCGCGACGCAGCGAAAGGGGATGGGCAAGTCATCGAAATTTGTAATCCCCGCATCCGCGAACGCGATGCGGTCCAGTAGCAATCCCGCGGACTGGCCGGAGTTGAGTCCATTCGGGCCTCTGAGTCCATGCTTGAGCCCTAGCGGCGCGGCGACCAGGAAATCACGGCGGTCTTGTTTTCGGCGATAAGAAAGCTCGGTATACCCGGGTTCGGGAAGGAACGCCTGATCCCAGTCAATCTTTTCCGCGAATTTCTGAATTTCCGCGGGAGTCATCCCCGTGGCGTACATGGAACCGATGATGCTTCCCATACTGGTGCCAGCGATGCGATCTACAGGGATGTGATTTTCTTCCATCCATTTGATGACGCCGATTTCGGTGAGACCGAGTGCGCCCCCACCGCTCAGGGCGAGTCCGACGCGCGGGCGCTCACTGGAAGGCGTGGGTGGTGCACCGGCGGCTGGGTCCTGGCCATACACGAAACCGGGGCTTACGAGGCCAAGAAGAAAGATCGTGGCAGTCAGAAGGCATCGAGTGCCTGCAGGGGTTTCCATCAAGAACTCCTAAAACATTTTTGGGAGCATGCCGGAGCGAGGCCAAGATGGCCTCGCGACAGCCGGCGGGACGCCGGCGCTACCGTCTGTCGGCGACAAGGGGGATTCAAGGTGAGTGAAAAGGGTAACAGGTTCGCAGGCTTAGAGTCAGGAGCAATCAACGATTCGTCGGGGCCGGTGGTGACTGCGCTGGTCGCGCTTGCTCGACGACATTGCGCACGGCGTCGATGACGATGTCGGGGCGGTCGATCTGAATGTAATGTGCGCTGTTCTTGGCGACGGTCTGCATACCCCGAGTTGACAGGTGGGCCAGTTCCTCCTGCATTTTCTCCCAGGCCACATTGGTCGGTTTCGCGAGGTCTGGCGGCAAGTCACTTGAAGGCTTGTCGGGGTCGTGCGAGAGCACGGCCAGTGGGAGGTCTGACAACGAACCGGCACTGGCCGTCTCGGCGGCGCTCTCAGGAAACGCACCTATTTCGGCCAGTTGTTCTCTGGCACTATGCCAATTACAGTCAGCGGCTCGAGTCACCGGATCGTTTTCGCACAGACCGAGCAGTCGCGGAATCCCAATCGGCATGGTGTAGGCAATGAATTGAGCTTCGCGGTGCCAGCTTCCTTCCATGTTCTTTAGCTCGGGCGGAAAACGGTTCTCCTGGTCAGGATGGGACGCGTCCACCAGAACCATGCCGACGATTTCATTGCGATAGAGGCTGGTGTAAACGCGAACGTCGTATCCGCCCATAGAGTGGCCGACGATGACATACGGCGGAGATACGCTCGCAGCCCGTAGCAGGGCGTGCAGTTCCTCAGCAATCACTTTGCTTGTGCGAGGCTGGGAACTGGGATCGCTGTAACCAAGGCCAGCACGGTCGTAGGAGCACACTCGGGTAAATTTGGCGATCGGCGGCTGCACCTTGCGCCACGAAAGGTAGCTGTCGCCAAGGCCGGAATCGAGGATGACGGTAGGACTTCCCTCACCCGTACAGTCAATATGCATCTTGTGCCCGCCCACGTCCACCAGCCGCCCTTCCATCGGATTGAATCGCCGGTCGCGGGCCTCGGAGATGTTCTCGTAGAGAAAGCCGGCAACAGCCAGAATGAGCAGGAATACAAGCAACATCAGAACAATGCGGCGGAACAGCGAAGGCGAACGAACCGATTGAGGGGCGGAGTTGTCCATGGGCACAGGGGATGCAGCACGAGCCCGCCGCATGCTGCCACGCATTCTACATGACAGGAGGCACTGTGATGCCCATAACCGCGAGAGCCTGAATCAGTTCGCGGCGGACCACGGCCACGGTGGCTAACAGGAACTGCTTCCGCTTCTCGTCGGCCTCCGTGAGTATGGGATAACGATGGTAGAACGTGTTGAAAAGCTGAGCCAACTGAAACACGTGCTTAGCCAGATAGGCGGGTTCCGTCGTGGCAATGCACTGGCTTACTATGTAAGAAGTCTTGGACACGGCGAGCCAAAGTTCCCAGATTTCGTTTCCGGCCTCGCCTGACAGGTACAGAGCAAAGCGGTCAGCTGACAGGTTCGCCGTTAAAGTATCGCTGAAGGTGTCGGCGTCAACTCCAGCCTTGCGGAAGATGCTGGCGGCGCGCACAACCGCATATTGGGCGTATGGTCCGGTTTCACCCTCGAAACTAAGAGCTTCCTTGAAATCAAAGGCGATCACCGATTGCTTGGTGTACTTCAGCATGAAATAGCGCAGGGCCCCGATGGCGATCTGCGTCGCAATGCCGAGCCGGTCCGGTTCGGTGAGTTGCGGATGGCGGGAATCAACTTCTTTTTTGGCGGATGCGATCAGCTGGTCGAGCAGGTCGTCGGCCTTCACGCCGAAGCCCTTGCGGCCGCTGACCTCGATGTAAGTACGGGTCTTGTCTTCCTCGCTCAGCGTGTAACCGAGTTCGGCGGCGCAGCGAGGAGTGAGCGCGACCATTTCGTAGGAAAAGTGCGTGTAGTGGTCGGCAGCCTCGCCGTGGCCCAGGCCGCGCAGCGCTTCGATGACGGTGTTCTGAGCCTCAGACTGGCGAGCGTCGATGACGTTGTAGATCTCGGCCACGTCGCCAAAGTGAGGATGATCTTTTTCGCCATCGGTCGTTGAAATCCAGCAGTCGTGCTGGTTGGGATAGCGATAGAACCTGCGATAGCCGAAATCCAAGCCGAGCAGTCCGAACTTCCACATGTGGTAGGCGATGTCTTTGCCGACATAGCCGACCGTGCCGTTGGAGCGGACGATGACCTTCTGATCTTCCTCCGTGATCTCGTCTTCCTCTGTGTTCTCTGTGCCCTCTGTGGTGGACGCTCTTGAAGTTCCAGCCCTCCGCATGACCCAACAGCCCTTGTTCTTGCCGCTGTCTTCGAAGGTCAAGACGCCTCGCTCTTTGAGCTTCGCAAAAGCGGCATTCCAGAAATGAAGATGAAGGATCTCACTCTCGCGGGGAAGGAAGTCGTATTCGATGTCGAGCCGGTCCATCGTCTCCAGATGCCGGCGAAGAACGGCGGTGGAGATCAGTTCCGCAATCGCGGCGGTTTCGCTGCCGGCGTCTTCGATGGCGTGGAGCGTTTGCAGCCTGACTTGCTTGTTCTGCTTATCGGCTTCGTACCATTGCGAGACACGGGCATACAAATCCCAACAGTAATAGTCGAAGCGCGGCTGACGCGTCAGAGCTTCGATTTCCGTCCGCGATTTCCGTTCCAGATGAGTGAATCCCACTACGACATCGGCTACCTGCACGCCGGTGTTGTCGATGTAGTTCTGAATATCGACTTCCCTGCCCGCATAGCGCAGCAGGCGCACGAATGTATCACCGAGGATCGCATTGCGCAGATGTCCGATATGGGCAGCTTTGTTCGGATTGATGCTCGAGTGCTCGACCAGGATCTTGCCGGATGAAACGTCGGCGGGAGGCTTCTGATCTGCCGCGAGGGCAGCCGCCATCCAAGCGCGGTCGATCTTGATATTCAGATATCCCGGCGGAGCGACTTGCAACTCGCCAATGCCTTCAATTGGCCCAATCTCCGAGCGGATAATTTCGGCGATCTTCAACGGCGCCGAGCGCAGCGGCTTGGCGAAGGGAAACAGAGGAATTGCGAAGTCCCCGAGTTCCACCTTGGGAGGCTGCTCAATGACGACAGCCGGGAGCGACACGCCAGGATGACGCTTCTGCAAACACTCCAGCACCCGCTGGGCGAGACGACGTTCGAGATGACGATACAAGGAAGCCCTCTAAACTATTGAAGAAACAGTGATTTTAACAGAGTCGGCGCGAGGCGGACGTTTGACCGCGGATACCGCCGTTCCCTATGATGAAAACCTCAGTCCTTCGTGAGTTTTTATGCGCATCGCATACCTCGAATGCTTTTCCGGCATTAGTGGCGACATGTTTCTGGGCGCCCTAGTGGATGCCGGGGTTCCGGCACGACTGCTGGAAGAGACCGTTGCGGCGCTCGGAGTCGGCGCGAAACTGGAGATTTCGAGGGTGGTGCGCAGCGGGATTTCGGCGACCAAAGTGGACGTCTGGGTCGATGGCGAAAAGGATATGCCTCGGGAGGAGTACTGGGCCAAGCAAACCGCGGAACACCCGCATTCCCATACTCATCCTCACTCACACACGCACTCCCATGAGCATGCGCACTCTCACGGAAAGGATGCAGCGGCGGCTCCGCACGAGCTTGAGCATGCACATTCGCATCGCGGGCTGACGGAAATACGCCAGATGATCTCAGCCGCGCCGATCTCTGAGTCGGCAAAAAACACGGCTGTCCGCATTTTTGAGGCTTTGGGTGCGGCGGAGGCCAAGATACACAGCGTCCCGGTGGAATCCATTCACTTCCACGAGGTGGGCGCGGCTGATGCCATCGTGGATATCGTTTGCGCCGCCGTAGGTGTCGAAGCTCTCGGGGTAGACGAGCTTGTTTGCTCGCGTCTGAATGTCGGGGGCGGAACGGTGAAATGTGCACATGGCACGTTCCCCGTCCCTGCGCCGGCGACGGTCGAACTGTTGCACGGTGTGCCGGTGTATTCGTCCGGTCTTGAAGCGGAATTGGTTACCCCGACAGGAGCGGCAATTGCTCGGACGCTCGCAACATGTTTTAGCGCGTTCCCGGAGATGAAGATTGAGAAGTCGGCGTACGGAGCGGGATCGCGGGATTTTCCGGGGCATCCCAATGTGCTCCGCCTGGTGATCGGCGAGGCGCTGCCAGCGCTCACTGCGAAAACGAAATCCGAAACTATCTCAGTGCTGGAAGCGAACCTCGACGATTTGAATCCCCAGGTATTCGGCTACGTGATGGATCGTTTGCTGGAGGAAGGGGCTTTGGACGTGTTCGGAATGCCGGTGCAGATGAAGAAGAGCCGGCCGGGGGCCCTGCTGACCGTGCTCTGTAAATCGGAAGATGCGGAGAAACTGGCTCAGCTAATATTTTCCGAGACCACGACTTTGGGAGTTCGTCGTCGGGATGAATCGCGGCAGACGCTGGCCCGGCGCTGGGAGAGCGTACGCACCGAGTGGGGCGAAGTTCGCATCAAGATTGCCAGCATGAACGGGACGGTCACGAATTACGCGCCTGAGTACGAGGACTGCCGGCGGATCGCGGCGGAGCATCATGTGCCTCTGAAGACGGTGATGCAGGAAGCATCGCGGGCATATTCGAGAGACAAAAAGCATTAACCACACAGGACACAGAGGGGCATTGAGGAAGTCACACCACTGCACTCGACAACCAAGATTATGACCAGGAAGTTTTACATCACGACACCGATTTACTACGTGAATGCGCGACCCCATATTGGGCACGCTTACACGACTATTGCGTGCGACACGATTGCGCGGCGCCAGCGACTGCTGGGCGCGGATACATTTTTTCTCACTGGGACCGACGAGCACGGGCAGAAGATCGAGCGCGCGGCAGAGGCCGCCGGCAAATCGCCGCAGCAATATGCAGACGAGATCTCTGGAGAATTCCGCGCGCTGTGGAAGCGGATGGGGATTTCCAACGATGATTTCATCCGCACGACCGAAGAGCGGCATAAGAAACGCCTGCAGGAACTGTTCCGCCGCATTCGCGACAACGGGTACATCTACAAGGGCACATACACGGGACAATACTGCGTTTCTGACGAACTCTACGTCGATGGCGCGCAGCCGGGTGATCCCTGCCCGATTTGCGGGCGCATCACCGAAACCGTCCAGGAAGAGAATTACTTCTTCAAGCTCTCGGCATTTCAGGACAAGCTGCTCGAACTTTACACGAATCCTGACTTCATCCGGCCCGAGACACGACGCAATGAAGTGATTTCGTTCGTCCGGTCAGGGCTACGCGATCAATCGATCAGCCGCTCGACCTTCTCGTGGGGCGTTCCTGTTCCGGACGATTCCAAGCATGTGATTTACGTCTGGTTCGACGCGCTGGCCAACTACATTACGGCGATTGGCTATGGCTCGACTCATGCGGGCGCGCAAGAGGCGTTCAAGAAATACTGGCCCGCCGATGTTCACATGATCGGCAAGGAGATCGTACGGTTTCATTGTGTGTACTGGCCGGCGTTCCTGCTCGCGGCGGGATTACCACTGCCAAAGGCAATCGTCGCTCACGGCTGGCTGCTCTTCGAAGAAAGCAAGATGTCGAAGTCGCGCGGCAACATCGTGCGAACCGAAACCATCCTCGACGTGCTCGGAGCAGATGCGCTGCGCTATTTCCTGCTGCGCGAAGTCGTCTTCGGACAGGATGGATCATTTTCGTTCGACGCGCTAGTGCAGCGCTACAACTCGGACTTGGCCAACGGCATTGGGAATCTGGCCAGTCGTACTCTGACGATGATTAACCGGTACTTCAAAGGTGAAGTGCCGTATCCATCGCCTGGGGCGGCGAAGACGGCTGCCGACGATGTGGTCGCGGAAACGGCGCGCAAGGCGATCCGGGAGTTCTCTACCCTGTTCGATCAATTCCAATTCTCCCGCGCATTGGAGACGGCATGGGGCCTCGTCGCGACTGTCGACAAATACATCGTCGAAAACGAGCCTTGGTCGCTGGGCGAGAAGCAGGATGATGAGAGCCGGGCGCGGCTGGCGACGGTTCTGTACACGTCGGCCGAGGCGCTACGGATTGCGACGGCGCTCGCTCATCCGGTCATTCCCGATGCGACGGCAAAGATCTGGCAGCAGATGGGACTAGGAGACATCAAGAAACTAGATCTGAACAAGCTGGCTTGGGGCCAGCTGCCGCTAGGTACGAAGCTCGGAGACATCAGTCCGGTGTTTCCGCGCGCCGACAAGAGCGCCGTTGAAAGGATGCAGAAGATGGAAGATCAGCAACGAGGGCCGGTTGTGGAAGAGGCGAAAGAACCGGTGGCTCCTGCAGCCCCGCCGGCACCACCCACAAGCACACCGGCTGCTGTCGCCACCGACGGCAAGATCGCGATTGACGACTTTGCGAAAGTCGACTTGCGCGTAGGGCTGGTGAAAGTCGCCGAGCGTGTGCCGAAGTCGGACAAGCTCTTACGGCTGGAGATTGATATTGGAACGGAAGTGCGGCAGGTCTTGGCCGGAATCGCCGAGGCTTATGCGCCCGAGACGCTTGTGGGCAGAAAAGTGGTTATTGTTGCGAATCTCGCGCCGAGAAAGATGCGGGGACTGGAATCCAATGGGATGATTGTTGCCGCGTCGCTGGAGGGTGGCAAGCCGGTGCTGGCTAGCTTCCTGGAGGACGTGCCGATAGGGGCGAGACTGAAATAGCCAGTGAAGCAGCCGAGCGTCGCTCGGCGGACAGCCGAAGGCGGCTGTCCCCACATAGACCGAACCAAAATGTTCGTTGACTCTCATGCACATCTCGATGGGAAGCAGTTCGACTCCGACCGGGAGCAGGTAATCGCGCGTGCCCGCGAGGCTGGAGTCGTCGCGATGGTCGCGATCGGCAATGGAGATGGTCCGCCTCAACTCGATGCCGGGGTTCAGCTCGCGGAAAAATATCCGTTCATGTACGCGACGATCGGGATTCATCCCCACGAAGCACGGCTGGCGTCCGATCACGCGTATGCCGAAATGGAGCGACTGGCGCGGCTTCCGAAGGTCATTGCGTGGGGAGAGATTGGACTCGACTATTACTACGATCAGTCCCCACGCGACACGCAAAAGGAAGTCTTCATTCGGCAAATGGAGTTGGCGGCCGCGGCCAAGCTGCCTATCGTGATTCATTGCCGGCCTTCGGACAACAGCGAAAACGCTTGGGACGACTGCCTGCAACTGATTCAAGAACAATGGGCCCCGAAAGGGATTGGCGGCATCCTGCATTGCTTCACCGGAAACTGGCCGCAGGCGAAGCGCGCCCTGGATATGGGATTCATGATCTCGTTTGCAGGGAATGTCACCTTCCCCAAGGCCCAGCAAATCCGCGACGCCGCTCTAGAAGTTCCGCTCGACTGTATGTTCATCGAAACCGATTGCCCTTATCTGGCTCCCATCCCGCACCGCGGCAAGCGGAACGAACCCGCATACGTGAAAGAAACCGCCCGCAAAATCGGAGAACTGCGCGGTCTATCGATGGACGAGGTCGGGGAGCAGACTGCGCGCAATTTCTACAATTTTTTCAAAATCTCTGAAACCGCTGAAAACAAAGTTCCCACGTGCTGAGTCCCAACTTCTGTTAACCTCACATTGCGATTCCCTTCTTTCAGAAAGATTAGAAATGTATGCCCGATAACAGCTTCGACGTCGTCAGCAAGGTCGATGTGCAGGAGGTCGCCAACGCCATCCAGCAGGCGTTGAAGGAGATCCACACGCGCTTCGACCTGAAGGATTCCAAGTCGAATATCGAGCAGGAGAAAGATGCGATTGTGCTGCACTCGGCGGACGAGTACAAGTTGAAGGCAGTCAATGACATCCTGCAGCAAAAATTAGTGAAACGCGGGGTCTCGCTGAAGGCTCTTACTTATGGGCCCGTGGAGCCAGCTGCCGGTGGGACCACCAAACGTCGCGTCACCATGCAGCAAGGCATCGCCATCGAAAAGGCCCGGGAAATCGTGAAGCTGGTGAAAGATTCCAAGAAAAAGGCTCAAGCCTCGATTCAGGGCGACCTGGTGCGCATCAGCGGCAAGGATCGGGACACGTTACAGGACGTGATCCAGTTGCTGAAGGGGCATGATTTCGGAATCGATTTGCAGTTTACGAACTACAGAACGAACTAAAGCGGACCTCAGGCCTCGGACCTTGGGCGTCAGGCTTGAGAGATCTTTAGGCTTTGAGGTCCGGGGGCTGAAGTCTGAGGTCTGGTCATATTGAGCGCGCCTGCTACCATTAACGGAAAAGAAGTGTTCGACCTCCTGCGGGATGATCTCGTCTCCCTCGAGGACGAGTTCGGCCACGACACCGTCTCCACAGTCAGGGCGATCACAGAGATCGGCGAGTACTTGCGCGCGGGCGGCGGCAAGAGAATCCGGCCCGCCCTGTTGCTGCTTTCCGCGAAGCTGCTGAACTACCAGGGACGCGGTGCCGTTCGACTCGGCGCCGTCGTCGAGATCATTCACACCGCGACGCTCGTTCACGACGACATCATCGATGAAGCCAAGACCCGGCGCGGCCGCCCGGCGGCAAACACTCAATGGGGAAACTCCAAGTGCGTACTGGCCGGCGACTGGCTGTACATGCAGGCCTTCAAAATCGCCGTCCAGGAGCGGAATTTCCGCATCCTCGACACGCTCATCGAACTCACTCAGCACATGGTCGAGGGCGAGTTGCTGCAGATCGAGAAACTGGGCAAGCTGATCACGCTCGACGAGCATTTCGATTTGATCTTCCGCAAGACGGCCTGCCTCTTTTCGGTCTGCATGCGGCTAGGTGCGATCCTGGGCGGGGCTACACCAGAGCAGGAGAGTGCTCTTGGCAAATATGGTCACGATTTGGGAATGGCCTTCCAGATCGTCGACGACGTGCTGGATTTGACCGCGTCGGAGGACGTGCTCGGCAAACCGGTTGCAAGCGACCTGCGCGAAGGCAAAGTCACTATGGCTGTGATTCACGCTCTTGAGCGTTGCACTGCCGAAGAGCGCGGCAAAATTGAGAAGATTTTGAAGGATCGGGCCTTTAATGGCGTAACGCATGCGGATATCCTTGCAATCCTGCAGCGCTATGGGTCGTTGGACGCGGCTACATCCCGCGCCGCCCAGTACGCGGAATCTGCCCGCAAGTCGATCTGTTTCTTCCCGGATTCTGAGATCAAGCGCGCCCTGCTTTGGGCGCCAGAGTTCGTGGTAGCGCGAGAGAAGTAACCTCTAACACCATTGGGAATCAGTGGTTTACCTTGAAGCCGCCTTGTTCTAGGTGTGACCCGGAGCACAAAAATCCAGAAAATCTCAGGTTGATTGCCGTCACTTCGAAGGGTGACGGTAGCTACGGAAAATCCGGACGGTCCGCATCAAAATGCAGCCAGTTGGTGGGAGTGTCCGTTAGAGCGGAAGGCTAACGAGACGCACTGGCATGCGAGTGGGGCACGCAGGTGACCTCACTTCTCCCCTTGGCACCTGAGAAAGGCAGGTCGCCGGGGGCCTATCCGCGGTGGATTCACCATCAACTAGAGACGGCGGCTTCAGTCGAAGCTTAAGACGAAAGGCGCCTAGCTTTTTCGACGCGCCGGCCCGCAGGGCCGGAGGGACTTCGAGTGTACGCCGCTGTCTTGCTCACCCTGTCGAGGAAAGTCCTCCTGAGAGACTCGCTCCTCGCACTGCAAAGCCGGACGGCCTCCATCGGAATCGTCCGGCTTTGTTTATACTGATTCCTTTCTTGCTGGGGCGAATCAAACTCTCTTATTCAGACTTATGAACGATCTCCTTGCGAGCATGGGGCGCCACGGCTATGCCCTGACCTTTGCCTTCCTGCTGGCTGAAACCATCGGCCTACCCTTCCCCGCTTCGATCGCGCTGGTCGCGGCGGGAGCTGCGATTGCGTCGCACACATTGTCGGCCTCCGGCGTGTTGCTGGCCGCCCTGGTTGCGCTCATTCTCGGTGACATCTGGCAGTTCTGGCTGGGGCGCTACACCGGTTGGGCGTTGCTCGGATTCCTCTGCCGCCTTTCCATGAATCCCGAGACGTGCATCCTGCGCTCGGCGGAGTCGTTCTACAAGCGCGGGAAAGCCACCTTGGTTGTCGCCAAGTTCATTCCCGGAGTGAACACGATGGCGGCTCCGCTGGCCGGGAGCATGAAGATGCCCTTCGGACAGTTCCTGCGCCTCGACTTCGCGGGATGCGCACTTTACACGCTCACTTACCTTCTCATCGGATACGTCTCACGTGATTTTCTTGCTGCCACCTTGAAGAGCATCTATGCCGCCAGCCGCGTCATGGAAGGAATCATCATCGTCGCGCTCGTGATTTACGTCGTGTATCGCATCGTGCAGTACCAGAAGTACCGCGAATATGACTTTGTGCCGCGGGTCCAGGCAGAGGAACTCGCAGAGCGTCTGGCAGCCGGGGAAGCCGACCGTCTGCAGATTGTTGACGTCCGCAGCCACGGCTATTATGACGTCGGGGCCGAACGCATTCTGGGATCCATCCGCATCGAGCCCAATAATCTTGAGGAAGAGTTGAAGAATCTCCCCAAGGACAAGGATATTTATCTCTACTGCACTTGAGCGCGCGAAACTACGAGCGCCCGGGTGGCGCACCTACTGAGGGACAAAGGATTCAACACGTTCGTGATCGTCGGCGGACTTACCGCCTGGCGCAAGGCCGGGGGACATCTGGAATCTGTGCCGAAGAATGATCTGGTGAAGCTGCCAACCTTCAGTTAACCGATTTCTGTTAACCTCACGCGCCGAACTGCCGCAGGTGATGATCGAGGTGTTTGTACATACCGCGACTCCACTCCGCAGGAGTCAATGCTCCAAAGAACGGATGCGGGTGGCGCGTACACTTCGCTTCTCCGCCCTGTTGGAACTCCCGCACACAAATCTTGAGCCGTTCCTGTTCGCGCGCGAAATCCCGCGCATCGCTGATGACGAGTTTCTTGTCGGTGGGATTGTTCTGAGAGAAAGGTTTCTCGTTCGTGTAGATCGGCTTCACAAGAGGGCCGATGATCCGGCCAATCAGGATGCGCGGCGGATTCAGTTTTCCCGATGCCATATCGAGCGCGGCGGAACAATGCGCCATCATCTGCGCCACATCCATCTTTCCCCACTGGCGCTGCGCCGCGGGTTGCAGGCTATCGATGCGTCCGATGACCTCTTCGATGGTCTCTTTCTCGAATAAATTCTTCATACGACCGTTCCTTGAGAATACCCTGAATCGCCTGGAATCATAGCACTCCACTGAGTCTCTGCCCGCGCAGGGCGAGAGTACAATGAGGCGGCTTTGGACTGAATGACTACCCCGCCTCGCGAAAGCGTTACCCCGCGCTGGACTGACGCCCAAGATCGGCCGGCAAACGATCTCCGGATGAACCGGGTCCTTTTTCTGCTTGGGTTGTCCGTGCTGATCAATTACATCGACCGCAGCAATCTTTCGATCGCCGCTCCCCTGATCAAAGATGAATTGAACATCTCCGGAGCGCAATTGGGCACGCTGCTGGCGGGATTCTTTTACACCTACGCGTTGTTGCAGATTCCCGCGGGTTGGCTCGTGGACCGCTTCGACGCGAAGTGGGTCTTCGGGTTGGGTTTTTTCATCTGGTCCGCATCCACCGCGGTTACGGGATTGCTTCACGGGTTTGTCGCGCTGCTCATCGCTCGCGTCGTTCTCGGCATTGGAGAGTCTGTTGCCTTTCCCGCCTATGGCAAAATTATTGGCACCCATTTTCAGGAGAGCCGCCGCGGGTTCGCGAATGCGGTCGTGATTACAGGTTTGGCCCTGGGCCCTGCGCTGGGGATGCTGATCGGAGGCAATGTCGTCGACAGATTTGGGTGGCGGCCATTTTTTCTCGTGCTGGGCATGGCAGCATTATTGTGGCTTCCACCCTGGTGGGCATGGATGCCGCGATCGTCCCCACGCCCGAAGCGAGCGCCTAAGGCGAGCGCAGGAGTGCTCGCCATCGTGAAGCAGCGTTCCGCATGGGGGACGTGCCTGTGCCAGTTCAGCTTCAACTATGCGTCCTACTTTCTGGTCACCTGGCTGCCTTTCTATCTCACGCGCGGACGGCATCTGTCGATGAGCCAGATGGCTCGAGTGGGTGGCCTTGTCTATCTCCTGTTCGCGGCATCGGCGGCCATTTTTGGAAAGCTGTCGGACCGCTGGGTCATAGCGGGCGCGTCTCCCACGACTGTTCGCAAGTCGCTGGCCACCGCGGGAAACGTTGGCATGGGCGCATTTCTAGCGTTGTCAGGGATCGCGCCCGACGGCCTGCTCGTTCCGACTCTGGCGTTGGCCGGGACATTCATGGGAATGTCGTCCTGCAATATCTGGGCTATGACTCAGACCCTGGCCGGGCGTGAGGTGGTGGGCCGTTGGACAGGCGTTCAGAACTTCGTAGGGAATTTCGCCGGCATCGTGGCGCCGACGCTCACGGGATTTCTTCTGGACCGCACCGGACATTTCTACTGGGCCTTCTTCATCACGACCGCGGTGGTGTGGTTGGGCGCCATCAGCTGGGTGTTCATCGTGGGTCCGATCAAGCCCATCGAGTGGACTCCGTATCCGAAGGTCGCGTAATACACTACTTTCATGCAGAAGGAAATCGAGATTAAGTTTCGTGTGGAGAATCTGGGTACGCTTGCTCGCAAGCTGCGTGCTGCGGGTTTTGGCGTCAAAACGCCGCGTACCCATGAGATGAATACGCTCTATGATTTGCCTGGCGGAGTGCTGCGAGGCCGGAAGGAGTTGCTGCGACTGCGGGAGTATGGCTCGTCCTGGACTTTAACCCACAAGAGCGGAAGTAAAGTCGGCCGTCACAGCAGCCGGAGGGAACTGGAAACGGGAGTCAGCGACGGCAAGAAGATGGACGCGATCCTGCGTGCGCTGGGGTATTCGCCCTCGTTCTGCTATGAAAAGTTTCGGGCGGAGTGGACGGACCGTAAGGGACAGGTTGTGGTCGATCACACTCCGATTGGAGACTTCTGCGAGATTGAAGGCAGGCCGCGATGGATTGATGCGACTGCGAAAAAACTGGGAGTACGGCCCGCGGACTATATCACGAAGAATTACGCGACACTGTTCGCGGAGTGGCAGCAAGAGCATAGTAGCTCTGCCACGGAGATGACGTTCGAAGCGCTAAAGCGCTAGATCTATCCGTTGTCATCCTGAGTCCGGCGAAAGCCGGACGACGGACCTGACGACCGGTGGTTGCGTTGGTGCAGCGGGCGAGAACGAAACCGGCACACGCCGTAGTGATGCTCTTTGTTCACCGCGGTAGCGCCGCACTCCTGTTGTGCGGTCCCCGACCGCTGGCGCGCTCGTCAAGATGACATGATCTTAAAGGGGCGATTACGCTCACGATTTGAAGCTACGCCCCGTGGCACTTCTTGTACTTCTTCCCCGACCCGCAGGGGCAAGGATCGTTGCGGCCGACTTTTTCCTGGCCGCGTACCACCTGCTGGACCTGCTGCATTTCGCCAGCACCCGCCATCCGCGCCTGCTCGAGTTCGCGGCGCTTGCGCCGCATGAAGGCTTCCTCGAGTTCGTCCGCGGATGTAGAGACCATTCGCGGCTGACGCCTGCCGTTACCATCGCCGCCATGCAGAGAAGGAATCGCTGGCCCCGCTTCTGCCGGCGCCGCTTCAGTCGGGGGTGCGACTGGACGCTCCAGAATCTGCATCAGGTAGAGATACCGGACCGTGTCTTCCTGGAAGCGCTGCATCATCGCTTCGAACATCTCGAAGGATTCCTTCTTGTACTCAACCAGCGGATCATGCTGCCCGTAACCGCGCAGGCCGATGCCTTCCTTCAGGTGGTCCATGCTCAGCAAGTGATCTTTCCACTGCTGGTCGATCACGCTAAGCATGATCATGCGCTCGTGATGCCGCATGGCGTCGGGTCCGATGAGCTTTTCCTTGGCGTCGTACCGCTCTTTCAGCTTGGCGAAGATCGCGTCGCCCAGTTCGCCGCGATTGAGTTGTTCGGCTTTGACGCCCTCAGCGATGAAGTCCACTCCAAACCGGGTGAAGATCGCGTCTTTGAGCCCTTTGATATTCCAGTCGGCAACGTGAGCCTTCTCCGGGCAGTACTCCTCGAGTTGCTCCGCAAGAATTGCCGCAACGTAATCCTCAAGGATCAGATCTTTCTGGTCGGTGCCCTCGAGCAGACGACGCCGGAGGCCGTAAACGGCCTCGCGCTGCTTGTTCATCACGTCGTCGTATTCGAGCAGGTGTTTGCGCGATTCGAAATGCTGGGCTTCGACAGCTTTCTGTGCCGTCTCGATGCGGCGCGTGATCATCCTCGACTCGATCGGCACGCCCTCTTCCATGCCCAGCTTCTGCAGCAACGTCGAGACCCACTCTTTGGCGAAGATGCGCATCAGATCATCTTCGAGAGCGAGATAGAAACGCGAAGATCCAGGATCGCCCTGGCGTCCAGCGCGTCCACGCAGCTGGTTATCGATGCGTCGGGACTCATGCCGCTCAGTGCCGAGAATGTGCAGTCCGCCGACAGCGATGACTTCCTCATGCTCCACGTCGGTCTGCTTCTTGTAGCGATGGAAGGCATCGGTCCACTTGTCGGTCGGAACCGTGTATTCGTTGCCGTTGTAGTAGAAGACGGAAGTTTGTCCGTCTTCCTGCGGACCCTCGATCTTGCCCTGGGCTACTCGCAACTGCTGCGCAATTCCCTTCTTGACCATCTCTTGCTTGGCCATGAACTCGGGATTGCCACCGAGAAGAATGTCGGTACCGCGGCCGGCCATGTTCGTCGCGATGGTTACCGCGCCCTTGCGACCGGCCTGCGCGACGATCTCCGCTTCGCGCTCATGGAACTTGGCATTAAGGACGACGTGCTTGATGGCTTTTTTCTTCAGCAGCTCGGAAAGCCGCTCGGATTTTTCGACCGATGTGGTGCCGACCAGTACCGGCTGGCCTTTGCCCGCAAGCTGCTGAATCTCGTCTGCTGCCGCGAAATACTTTTCTTTCTCCGTGCGGTAGACGATGTCGGGATTCTCAATGCGCAGGAGTTGTCGGTTGGTCGGAATCACGACTACTTCCAGCTTGTAGATCTTCTCGAATTCTTCGGCTTCGGTTTCCGCGGTGCCAGTCATGCCGGCCAGCTTCTTGAACATGCGGAAGTAGTTCTGGAAGGTAATGGTCGCAAGCGTCTGATTTTCGCGCTCGATCTTGACGTTTTCTTTGGCTTCAATCGCTTGGTGCAAGCCATCAGACCAGCGCCGGCCTGGCATCATGCGTCCCGTGAACTCGTCGACGATGATTACCTCACCGTCTTTGATCACGTATTCCACATCGCGGCGATAGAGCGCGTGAGCCTTAATCGCGGTCTCGACGTGATGCTTTGTGCCCCAGTTCTCCGGATCGGCGATGTTCCCAATCCCGAGCAGCTTCTCGACCTTCTCCCAGCCCGAGTCCGAGACCGTGATATTACGGTGCTTCTCGTCGATCACGTAATCGTTGGTGAGAATTTTCCTTTGCGGGTCGTCCCCAACTCGAGCCAGTTCAGTGAGCATCTCATCCCGCTGCTCTGGAGGAATCTCTCCCGCCTCGAGTTGCTGGCGCAGCTCATCCGGGCTCAGCTCTTCGCCGCGTACCAGCTTCGGGATGATGCGGTTGACGATGTAGTACTTGTCGGTGGATTCCTCGCTTGCACCCGAAATGATGAGCGGCGTACGAGCCTCGTCGATCAGGATGGAGTCGACTTCGTCAACGATGGCGTAGTTGTGCCCGCGCTGCACGCAGTCCTTGATGTCGAACTTCATGTTGTCGCGGAGGTAGTCGAAGCCAAACTCGTTGTTGGTCCCGTAGGTAACGTCGGCTGCGTAGGCGGCGCGGCGCTCTTCGTCGTCGAGGTCGTGCACGATGACGCCGACGGTCAATCCCAGGAAACGATACAGCCGTCCCATCCATTCGGAGTCGCGCTTAGCCAGGTAATCGTTGACGGTGACAACATGCACGCCCCGCCCGCTCAGCGCGTTCAGGTATACGGGCAAGGTAGCAACCAGCGTTTTGCCTTCGCCGGTTTTCATTTCTGAAATCTTGCCATCGTGCAGCACCATGCCGCCGATCAACTGCACGTCAAAGTGCCGCATGTTGAGCACGCGGCGACCGGCTTCGCGGACCACAGCGAACGCTTCAACCAGAATCTCGTTCAGCACTTCCTGAAGCGCGTCGTACTGCTCCTTCTCCATCCGCTTGATGCGGTCAAAGTCGTTCTCCTCCTCCTCCGAGTCTGCTGCCGCGTCGCTGCCGGCTGGGGGATTCCCGTTGCCCCCGCCAACCCGGTTCCCCAGCCGTTCCTGAATCCGCTTGCGGAATTCGTCTGTCTTGGCGCGCAATTCGGCATCCGAGAGCTTCTGTATCTCGGGTTCGAGCGCGTTGATGGCCTGTACATTCGGCCTCAGCGCCTTGATGACGCGCTCATTCTTCGTCCCAAAAACCTTACCTAGCAGTCTGTTGATCAACCGGAAGTCCTTCGGAGGGCAAGGTACGCCCAAATACTATCTCTAGAAGCCTAGCACATTAGATGCACCAGAGTTCCAGCGGGACTTTCAAGGCACCCGCCAATATAATGCTACCCAGGATGAAGGGGGCTTCATGACTCGACGCCTCGGCTCGGTTCTCGTTCCGCTACTTCTCCTCGCCTGTGCGGCAACAGCAAAAGACAAGCATAAGCCAGCCCTTCCGGAATACGTCTTGCGAGCACAAACCGTGCGCGTGGTCATTGATCCCAACGCGGGCGAGCCGCTTGATCAACCGCAGGTCAACGCCCTCGCCCGCGACAATGTCGAAAAGGCGCTGATGGAATGGGGGCGCTTTCGGCTGGTGCTCGACGGGGGGGAATCTGACCTGGTGATCGTGATTCGCACCGGCGATGGCAGAATGTCGCGTCCCACCATGCGGGGCGGACCGATCGACCAGCGTCCGGGCATCGGACAGTCTACTGACAGCGATATACGAATTGGAGCACAGCAGGGGCAACCGCCACCGCTAGGTGGACCTGGCAGTTACCCGCAGAACCAGCGGCCGCGTATGGGGACCGAGATTGGGCCGAGCGAGGACTCGTTCGAGGTGTATCGCGGAGGCATGGATGATCCACTCGACTCGCCTCCAGTCTGGCGCTACATGAGGAAGGACTGCCTGCGCCCGACCCCGCATGTCCCTGCCGTGGAAGAATTTCGCAAGGCCGTGGCCGACGCTGAAAAGCCGAAGGTGCCCAAGACTCCGTAACTGATCACCCTTCGTCAGAATAGCGCTGTCGACACTGCGTCCGTGTCGCCTTTTCCTGTAATATTCCCCACGACCCATGCCCACGTTCTACGACCGTTTTCTGGAGTGCGCCCAGCGCTGGCCGAATAACGTCGCACTCGAACTGCAGCGTCACGACCACCTCGAAAGCTGCACCTACGGTGAACTGCAAAGCTGGGCCCAGTCTGTCGGGCGCTGGATCACTGAAAACAACTTCGCGCCGGGTTCCCGGCTGGCAATCCTGGCCGACAACCATCCGCGATGGGTCGCGACTTATCTTGGCATCATCGCCTCCGGTTGTGCTGCGGTTCCGCTGGATACGGCCTTGCATGACGACCAGGTCGTCAAACTTCTGAAGGACAGCGGGACATCCGCGGTATTCGTAGACGTGAAGCATGTCCCCGTCACGCGGCGGGCCGTAAGCGAGCTGAAGGTCGGCCTTATCTTGACCGACCCCGACCGCATGACCGTTGAGACTGGCAACGATCGTTTCCTCGCCAACCTGCCGGAGATCTTCAAAGCAGGTCCAGGCTCGTTCAACCCGGTCCCGGTGAAGACCGACGACCTCGCTTCCCTGCTCTACACGTCCGGTACGACAGCCGATCCCAAGGGCGTAATGCTGACACACGGCAACTTCCTTGGCGAAGTAGATGCCGTCTTCAACTGGGTCGACATCGGGCCCAACGACGCGCTGCTCGGCCTCTTGCCCCTATTCCACGTGCTGGCGCTGATGGCAAACTTGCTCCTGCCGCTGGTCAAGGGATCGCGAGTCGTTTATCTGGAAACCCTCAACACCACCGAACTGCTGAAGGCGTTGCAGGAGCGCAATATTACGGCTTTCGCCGTCGTGCCGCAGTTTTTCTATCTGATCCACGAGAGAATTTTTCAGGAAATCAAGAAGCGCGGCACGGTTACGCAGAAGATTTTTGCCGCGATGGTGATGCTCAATCGCACTTTACGGAAGGTCGGAATCAACGCGGGGCCCGTTCTTTTTCGCAAGATCCATCACACTCTTGGTCCGAAAATGCGTTACCTCGCGACCGGAGGATCGCGCTTTGATCCGGCAATCGCCCAGGATTTCTATGACCTCGGTGTCGACGTGATGCAGGCTCTGGGGCTGACCGAGACAGCCGCCGCCATCTACGTCAATACCCCGGACGATATTGTCATCGGTTCTTGCGGCAAAGCCATGAAAGGCGTTGAGGGCAAGATTGTCGATCCACAGCCTCAGGAAGACGGCGGCCCTGCGGTGGGAGAACTCGCTGTCCGCGGGCCCGTCGTGATGAAGGGATATTGGAACCGTCCCGATGCAACAGCGGCGGTTATGAAGGACGGATGGTTCCTCACGGGCGATCTCGGCTATTTCGATTCCAAGGGCCATCTCTTTCTCACCGGACGCAAGAAGGAAGTCATCGTCCTCAGCAACGGTAAGAACGTCTACCCGGAAGAGATCGAAGCGCACTACTTAAAGTCGCCGTTCATCAAGGAAATTGCCGTGATGGGGATGGAAGGAAAGCCGGGCGAAGAACGCGACCGCTTGCATGCAGTCATCGTTCCCAACTTCGATGAACTCAAGAAGCGCAAAATCGTCAACGCCAAGGAAGTCATCCGCTTCGACATTGAAGGGCTTTCCCCACAGATCGCCACTACGAAGCGAATCAGCAGCTACGAGATCTGGCAGGACGATCTGCCCCGCACGACTACACGAAAGATCAAGCGCTTCGAGGTTCAGAAGCGCGTCAAGGCAAATCAGGTCAAGAAACTCAGCGACGAATCCGAACTGCCCACCGAAAAGCCTCTTTCTTCCGAAGAGTCCACATGGCTCGAACAGCCTGACGTCGAGCGCGCCCTCAAGATCGTACGCGAAACTTCGCACTCCGCTTCCCCGAATCTGCGGCCTACCCACAGCCTGGAACTCGATCTCGGACTGGATTCCATGCAGCGGGTGGAACTGCTCAGCCGCCTGGAAGAGGAACTGGGCGGCAATGTCGAAGAATCCCGACTTGCAGAGATCTATACCATTCGGGACCTGATCGACGCGGTCCTGCAGAGCGCGGCGAGCGGGGCCGGAAAGCCAACGGCGCGGCCCGCCTTCGCCGGATGGAAAGCCATTCTTGCCGAAGACCCTGACGACCCAGAAGTCTTGGAACTGACGCGTGCTAATCGTTTCAAAACCACTTTCTGGTATCTGGTGTCTCGCCTGGCGCAGGTCGCCTCGCTCGATCTGTTCGACCTGAAGGTAAGCGGTATTGAAAAACTACCAAAGAATGGCCCTTACCTTCTTTGTTCAAACCATCAGAGTTACCTCGACCCGCTGATCCTGGCGGGCGTATTGCCCGCGGAACTGTTCCAGAGGCTTTTCGCCGTCGGTACGAGCGAAATCTTCGGTGATGGGTTCATGCGCCGGCTGGCACGCTCTCTCAATGTCGTCGTGGTCGATCCCGATGCGAATCTGGTTTCTGCCATGCGGGCCGGCGCTTTTGGATTACGGCATGGAATGGTGCTCATTCTCTATCCCGAGGGCGAGCGTTCCATCGACGGCACGCCGCGAATCTTCAAGAAAGGCGCGGCTATCCTATCCATTCACCTGCAAATACCGATCGTTCCGATCGCGATTGAAGGCTTTTACGACGCTTGGCCACGCAACCAGGCGTTCAAGGGCTTCAAGCCGCTAAAGATGGTGTTTGGAGATCCCATCGTTCCGCCCCCGCAGAACGAGGCGTCAGAAGAAGCCTATGAGAAACTCACCGCGGAATTGAAGTCACGTATCGTGACTATGTGGGAAGGTCTCCGCGAGAACGCCTGACGGTTTCACGCAAGGCAACCTTCATTGCAGTTCATCCTACTTAGCGCGGGGATGCGTCCGATCATACACCTGCAGTACGTGCTTCATGGAGAGTTGCGTATAACGCTGGGTAGTAGCCAGGCGCTCGTGACCGAGCAGTTCCTGGATCGCGCGCAGGTCGGCGCCTTCTTCCAGCATGTGGGTGCCGAAAGCATGGCGCAGGGTGTGAGGATGAACATCGGGCGAAAGACCCTTGGCGACCGCAATCTTCTTGATGATACGTCCCACGCTGCGCGTCGTAAGTCGCCCGCCGCGCTGGTTGATCAACAGCGCGTTGGAATTTTTGCGAGCCTCGGACAGTAGTGTGTGCCGAACTTGAAGATAAGCAGGCAGCGCGGTCTTCACGGAATCGCCAAACGGAACGTAGCGTTCCTTCTTCCCTTTCCCACGAATCAGAATGGCCTCTGCGCTCAGCCGAATATCGTCGAGGTTAATTCCCGTTAACTCCGAGTTGCGGATCCCGCAACCGTAAAGCAATTCCAGCATGAGCCGATCGCGCTCCGGGAAAGCTGCCGTCTCGGGCATTTTGCCATCGAGCACGGAATTCATCTCTTCGATCGTGGGCACGCGCGGGAGTTTTTTCGGCAGCTTTGGCGTGGCGACCAGCTTAGCGGGATTCTGGTCGACCACTCCTTCCTGGGCCAGCCAGCGATACAGCGAACGGACTGCAGCCAGGGAACGAGCCACGGAGGTCTTGCTCAGCCCTTTCTCATAGAGTTGAGAGAGGAACCCTCGAATCGCGATGTGGTCGATCTGCTTCCAACTGCGAGATCCGGCGTAGGCGGAGAAATTCGCCAGATCGCCGGTATAGGCCTTGATCGTATGCGGAGATGCATTCTTCTCGCGCAGATGGCGGAGAAAGTCTGCCACGGCTTTTTCGACGATGGTCCGCGTTGTAGTCATGGTTGATTCTGATTTCAGATTTGAGATTTCAGATTGCAGATTTCAGAACCCGGTCTCTGGATGATTCACAATCTGCAATTTGAAATCTTAAATCTGCAATCTCACTATCTCGCCTTCGCCCTCGGATGATGCTTCTGATACACACTCCGCAAGCGGTCGAGAGCAAGGTGCGTATATATCTGGGTGGTCGAAATATCAGCATGGCCAAGAATCGTCTGCACGGTGCGCAGATCCGCGCCATTCTCAACCATGTGTGTAGCGCAGGAATGTCGCAGCATGTGGGGAGACGCATGTCTTCCCGAAGCCGACGATGCCTGCCCGACCATCTGCCAGATGCGTTGTCGGGTCAGCTTGCGACCACCTTTTGCGATAAACAAAAACGGCGATGCCCTCAATATCGGCGCGTTCATCGCCTTTGTCATCCTGAGCGGAGTCGTCCGAAGCGAACCAGAGGACAACGGAGTCGAAGGATCCCTACCCTTCTTCCTTTCCCTTCTGGCAGGCTTCAACAGCTTGGGCCGCCCTTGAGCCAGGTACTCGGTCAGCGCGTCCTGCGCGGGTTTTCCCAGCGGCACAATGCGCTCTTTATCACCTTTACCTCGCACCAGCATGTAGCCTGTTTCCAACTTCAGGTCTTCCAGCGTCGCGGTGACCAACTCAGAAACACGCAAAGCTCCCGCATAGAGCAATTCGAGCATCGCCCGATCGCGCAATGCCAGAGCCGCCGAATCCCGCCTGTCTGCTTTCGACGCGTGAACCGGCGCAGCCAACGTCGCCTCGACCTCATCCCGGGCCAGCGACTTCGGCAGCACTTTCCACTGCCGGGGCGATTCGATGTTCAACGTCGGATCATGCTCGATTCTCTTGTCGAGCAGCAGGTAGCGATAGAGATGACGTAGCGCCGAAAGCTTCCGCCCAACGCTGCGCCCGTCTACTCGATTCGAAAACAGCTGCTGAAGAAATTCACGGACGTCATTGCGCCGGGCGGTCATCAGTAGCCGCTTCCTTTTTTCGAGAAACTCCGCGAACTGTCCGATGTCAGTGGTATAGGCGGCTATCGTTAGTCGCGCCAGTCCCTTCTCGATTCTCAGATAGTCGAGAAATCCTGAGAGAACGCGCGCATTGGCCTCAGAAGCCATACAGGAAAGAGTTTAATTATGCGCGTTATCGGACGCTGCGAGAAGTGTCGAACCGGGTGCGCGATAACCCCATCGTAGAGACGTGGCTTGCTACATCTCTCTCACCACGTCACCAGCCGGTAGTAAGCAACCGATGCGCGGCCCGGATCCCACATTTCTGGTACTTATCGTAAGCGCCCGCCGCCCGGTCGCGAACCTGCTCGCGATTCTCTCCCGCAATCCAGCCGTCGAGCGCGCTTTTGAGATGGGATGAGAAGGTCGATCCCCGATCACGGATCGCGCTAAGCTACCGGTGATCAAAGCACTCGTAGTGCAATCCCGAAGGATAAGGAGATCGACCCTTGAAGAAGAATAGCAAGTCTGCCATGAAGAAGGAACAGAAAGCGAAGCGGGCGAAAGCTCGGCGTCCAGTGCAGCGAGAAGCCAAGGAAGTACTGGCGGAGCTGGTGGAGAAACTGAGAGGAA
>JAIQFH010000088.1 GCA_020073385.1 Terriglobia bacterium
AATCGAGCAAGCAGAACGGACACCAGCGAAGAATCAGTCCTGCACCGGCTGCCCAGTCGAATCCTGACTTGCCATGGTTGGCAAAAAGTGGGATAACGTAGATCGTATTGTTCTGCGAGGCTCTCTCACTGAGCGAAATCTTGCGAGGATGTGCGCTCAGAAGAGAGCCTTTCTCCTTCCTGCTCGATCAGCTCCAGAAGGATAACTCTCACTCCCACGCTACCGAAGATTAGCCGGTAAAATGCCGATCAGCCATCTTCTCTTCAATCAAACGGTGAATACCTGGTTTCACCCCGCGTGTGTGCTGAATGTGTGTCTCTTTTTGCGAGCCAAGGAGTAAATCTCTATGCTCGCAAAGGTTGGAGGCCTCATACCCTGTCAAGCCTCAGTGCACAGATTGAAGCAAGACACCATCCCGGTGGTAGTCAAGAAACTGTTTCTGTCCTTCCGTAAACGTACCCACGTTCAGAACTCGGTCGGTAGGTACTCCCATTCGCTGCAAAGAGGGCGCATGAGCTACAGGCGATATGATCAGAGCTCCTGAGTCTTCAAAGCTGATGAAGCCACGGTCAAACAGGTGGTCCATAGTAGGAGTCAGCAAGAGTCCGTTTTCGCCATTGAGCCGCTCTGAATTGGTCGAATCCCGCCAAGGTTTGCAATGGCGTGCTCGCAAATGTATCGGATTGGTGACGCCAGTAATCCTGCAGTGGTCCTCAATTTCCATTACCCGCTGTTTGAATAGACCTTGGCCTCGTCGCGCCACGACCAGCGCTTGGCGTTCGGTTTCCGAGAGTTGGACATCGGATTCGATCTTGGACTCGATGTGATGCTCCCAGGTTTCCAAGTCAGCATTTTCGGCTTGTATGGGCGTCTCAGCGGCTGACTGAGATAACCTGCCTCGTAGCATTGTGGCTTCTTGGCCGATCAGCCCAATCAGAACTTCTGCAAACGCTGATGGCAATTCGGTCAGATAAACAGACTGGATTCCGTTCCCTGTTTCCTGCAATGGGGAATAGCGTGAGGGCAGTACTCTTCTCAGCACATCGATGTGATCTTTTGGACGAATCTTGTTCACAAGCGCCACTAAACCAGCGATGATGATAAGGCGCCTTTGGTTTGGACCCATGAATCAAGCTTCGTTTGACGAAGAGCTCACACAATTTCTCATCGCCTACTCAGGTCGGCACGAACTCCTCCAAACCGGGACCAAGGTGAAACGACGGTGGGACCTCTTCCATTCGCACGATCTTCTGTCACGCGACTACTTTTCGCCGACTCGGTTCCCGGAATGCAGAAATCAGACCCTAGGGCAATGGCATAGCCTCGTTCCGGGCTCACCCTACTCGGGCAATGCGTATTGGCCGTCGATGTGGAAATGACCGGTGGCGCCGGGCGCTCCTGTTTCGGGCTGACCGCCACCGACGCTAATGGTGTAGTCTCCTGGAGCGATGATCGGATTGCCGTCCTCGGTCACCATGCCCAAGTCGCGCTGCTTCAACTCGAAATGAACTTTCTGACTAGCACCCGGATCGAGATGAATTCGCTCGAATCCTCGAAGAGCGATGAGGGGCGCACCTTTGACCGGCGGGAACTTGAGGTATAGCTGAACTACCTCATCGCCCGGGATCTTTCCGGCGTTGGTAACCGTGACATCAGCCCCTACAGATTGTCCCGCAGCGATACCCTGTTCCGTCACACTGAGATTGCTGTAGCTGAATTTCGTGTAGCTGAGCCCGTAGCCGAACGGATAAAGCGGCTTTCCGGTGAAGTAGCGATAGGTCCGGTTTGCCATTCCGTAATCTTCGAAGTGGGGCAACTGGTCAACTCCCTTGTAGAACGTTACCGGCAGCCGTCCGGCAGGATTGTTTTCCCCGCTCAGGGTTTCTGCCACTGCGGCGCCGCCCTCTTCTCCGGGGTACCATGCGTCGAGAACGGCATTGGCATGTTCGTTGATCCAGTTGACGGCTAGAGCGCTACCATTCATGAGAACGACGGCGACGGGTTTTCCGGTCGCAACGACAGACTCCACCAGATCTTCCTCGGACTGAGGGAGATCCATACTCGTGCGATCTCCGCCAAGGAAGCCGGGTTCGCTCACCGGCATCTCCTCGCCTTCAAGCTGACTGGTGATTCCGACGACGGCGATGACAACGTCCGCACTCTTCGCTGCGGCGACGGCT
The DNA here is from genome assembly GCA_020073385.1 of Terriglobia bacterium. Lineage (GTDB taxonomy): Bacteria > Acidobacteriota > Terriglobia > Terriglobales > Acidobacteriaceae > Sulfotelmatobacter. Next base: position 2,181 of record JAIQFH010000088.1, read on the forward strand.
TCCGGCGAAGGAGCGCTGCTGTACTTGGACCAAAAGAGTTCGGAATGCGGCTTGGCGTTCCTGGTGCCATAGAAGATTTCAATCGCGACCTTCCGGCCCTTTTCGAGGTGAACGCGGCCCGCGCCCGATACGAGTCCTCGTGTACCACCACCGATTGCCGCTGCTACTTGCTTACCGTCGACCGTAAGCCTGCCGAATCCCGCGCAGCGAATGCCAAGGAGAAAGTCGCCAGATTCCGAAGGTGTCAGGAACCCGGACCATTGCGCGCCAAAGGTATTCTTTCCCGCGACTTCTTTGGGGAGTTCGCTCTCGGTGAGCTTTACATTCGCCTCCGTGCGGCTGGCAAGTTGGGCAGGCGGCGGACCTGAGGTCGGCTGCCCCCGTCGCATACCCTCGGTGTAGTCGGCTTTGAGTCCGGGCTTGCCGTCTGGAGTGGTCAGAAGAGCATCTGGCACAGGGCTTCCATCGGTGCGAAGGAATTGTGTTCCGGGAACGAAGGTGACGGTCGCGTTGGGGAACTCAGCGTGGAGCCCATCGAGGATGGAGACGATATGAGTAGGCTGGCCGGCATAGTTTCCAAGGAGCGGCCTCGTCTGATCAGCAAGAGGCCCAACAACGGCGATCTTCCGGATCCCCGGCTTGAGCGGAAGAAGGCCGTCATTTTTCAGCAGGACCATGGACTCATTGGCCAGCTTGCGAGCGTGTGCGCGATGTTCCGCACTGTCGAGTTCCTTCTCGTCGATCTTCGTGTAGGGGACCATGTCCGGAGGATCGAACATGCCAAGCCTGATGCGCGCGGTGAAGAGGCGAATCAGTGCGGCGTCGAGATCGCTTTCCGGCAGATATCCCTGCTGAACGGCGTCGATATAGGCTTTCTCGACCGGTTCGCCAAAGCGGGAAGTGAAGGTGACGCACTCGTTGTCCATGCCGCGAATTACGGAGATCGCGGCGCCTTGCGCTTGCGTGGGGCGATAGCGATGATTGGCAGCAACGTCTCGGACTGCGTCACAGTCCGAGACCACGTATCCCTGGAAGCCCCACTTCCCGCGCAACTGGTCTTGCAGCAGGTACTGATTCGCGCATGCCGGCTCGCCGTTGATCGCGTTGTAGGCGCACATCACCGATCCCGCTTTGCCTTCGACGACGGCGGCGCGGAAGGCCGGTTCGTACGTGTCCACCTGGTCGTGCTTGCTTACGTCTACATCGGCGAAGTGGCGCGTGGGTTCTGGTCCGCTGTGCACAGCGTAGTGCTTGGGTGTCGCAATGCCGAGGTAGTACTTGGGGTTATCGCCCTGCAATCCAGTTACGTAGGCAACTCCCATGCGGCCTGTGAGGAACGGGTCTTCGCCGTAAGTCTCCTGTCCGCGGCCCCAACGCGGATCACGGAAAATGTTGAGATTGGGCGACCAGAAATCCAGGCCTCCCATAATGCCGACGTGCCCCTCGCGCGCGTTTTGGACGTGCTTGATGCGGCCCTCAATGCCAATCTGCGCTGCCATGGTGTGAATTCCCGGTGCATCGAACGTCGCCGCAAGCCCGATCGGCTCCGGATATTCAGTAACTCCCTCGTTGATGACCCCATGAAGTGCTTCGCTCCACCATTGGTACGCAGGAACCTTCAGCCGCGGAACGGCCGCCGAGTTGTTTTGCATCTGCGAGGCTTTCTCCGCGAGCGTCATACGGCGAACCAGATCGGTGGCGCGCTGCTCGGGCGAGAGCTGGGGATTCAGGTAGGCAGGATTACCGGATTCCTGCGCAAATGCATTTTGCAGGGCTGTCCCCAGGAAAAGCGCTCCCGCGCAAACAACAACCCACCCGGTGGTTCGCATGATACTGCGTTTCATATTCCTCCCCATTTTGAACGAATTCTGGCATTTTTCGGCGGCGCTGTGTTTGTAATCCGGTGCTCATTGCTTCCTCCGTCTTCCAGGCCAGGTGTCGGTACGGAGCGGAGCAGTTGGCCTCGCGCCAAAGGAAGAGGGTGGCAGCGGCATTTGATTGCACTCGTACAGAATCTGCTTGGGGCTGGGCATCGAGGGACGATGACATCAGGTAACTGTCTCCTTCGATACACCAGTTCCGCTTGATAGCAGCCAACTGTTTGAGGAGCGATGCGACCGTCAGTCTGGCCGGGCTTGCAGACGAGGACGGCGGCTTCGACATTGCAGCGGAGTGGATCAGATTTCATGCCTTCGGCCAGGCTGGCTCTAGCGTCACATCTTTCATAAGGCATCGACTATACAAAGTCTCACGTGCGGCAGACAAGTGAAATGAATCGCGCTATGCTTCATGCTTTGGTTTGAGCGACCACGTTGCTGCCGCTAGCAGTCTGGGTGCTGGGGGCAAATGCCGCTGAGGCCATCCTCAAAGATGAAGCCGGCGGTATATGTACATCGGGAAAGTGACTTCAGTCTTGCCTCAGGAACCACGAACATCGATGACATAGGAGTGCTGCATGAAAAATCAAACTGCCATTATTTCAGTGGCTACTCTCTTGCTGGCCGGCACACTTGAATTCGGAGCGGCCCAGCAAGATGCAGCCAAGGCGCTCCGGGATCTAAGAGTCAAAATCGATACCCAGCTAGCGGCGCAGCCTGTGTCGCCTTACGAATACGGCATGTTCATCGAACATATCGGCGCGCTGATTTATCGCAGCCTCTGGTCCGAGATGCTCGATGACCGCAAGTTCTTCTTTGCAATCAAACCCGAGGAGTCCCAGGCGCCTGCACCCGTGCAGGGCCCCTTCCGCAATATGCAATTGCGAAAGTGGCTCGCGGTCCCTCCGGCCGAAGTCATCGTAATGGACAAAGAGCATCCCTTCGTTGGCGAGCTGAGCCCACGCATCGAACTCGACGCTTCCGCGCCGCATGGTATACGCCAATCCGGTTTTTTCCTCGTGAAGGGAAAGAAGTACACCGGCCACATCTGGTTGCGCGCGACACCAGGCGTCAAGGTGAAAGTCTCACTGGCGTGGGGTCAGGGCGCCAACGACCGGGATGCCGTCGTGCTACCCGCGCTCTCAACGACGTACAAAGAACTGCCTTTCACGGTTACAGCTGAAGCCGACACGGACGCCGGTGCGATCGAGATCACCGGCACTGGGACGGGTAACTTTCACATCGGCGCCGTCTCTCTCATGCCTGCCGACAACCTCGGCGGTTTCCGCCCGGAAGTCCTTGCGTTACTGAAGCAGTTGCACTCCGGCTTCTGGCGCCTGCCTGGCGGCAACTTCATTTCCGACTTCAACTGGTACCACTCGGTTGGCCCGCGCGACCAGCGGCCGCCGGATTTCGACTACGCCTGGAATGCTATGCAGACCAACGACGTCGGCATGGACGAGTTCATGACTTTCTGCAAACTCGTCGGCGTCGAGCCCTACATTACCGTGAACGCCGGCTTCGGCGACGCGCACTCGGCTGCCGAAGAAGTTGAATTCATGAACGGCGCAACCAGCACGCCGATGGGCGCGATGCGTGCGCGGGACGGGCATCCAGAGCCGTATCATGTCAGGTTCTGGAACATCGGCAACGAGCCCTACGGTCAGTGGCAGCTCGGCCGCACCGATCTGAAGTACTACCTGCTCAAGCACAATGAGTTTGCCAAAGCGATGCGCGCGGCCGACTCCTCGATCACCCTTCTGGCTTCAGGCTCCATGCCCGAAGAGGCGATTCTCGAAGGTGTCGCCGCTGACTGGCACGTTCCCTTCGATCAGGCCGGCATCTGTTCCGACGCAGACTGGACCTGCGGCTTTCTCAAACACAACTGGGGCAACTTCGACGGCGTCACCGAGCATTGGTACACACGCGCGGGTGTGCGATGGGACCGCGAGCGCGCTGAGAAAGGCATCAAAGTTGGTCGCCTCGAAGCCGGCTACGTACCAGACGAGGGAACCGTTCTCGAGTGGGTGCGCCGTCCGTCCGATCGCGTTCACCTCAAAGGCGAGGAGTGGCAGGAGTACGAGCGGCGCTTTCCCGAGATGAAGACGAGAAACATCTTCATGTCGAATGATGAATACGCCTACACAGGCGGTCAGCCCAATCTCAAACTCGCCCTTGCTTACGCCATGGTCTTTAATGAAATGCTGCGTGAATCCGACTTTCTACGCATGACGGCCTTCACCATGGGCGTTTCCACGCTGGATTTCAACCAGACCGCCGCAATCCTCAACACAAACGGCCTGCTCTTCAAACTTTACGGCGAGCACCTCGGCGCAAACTCCGTTCCGGTTGCGCTCAAGGGCAACTCCCCACAACCAACTCCTACGCAACACATCGTGGGCGACCTCCCACGAACGAGTGCCGGCAGCCCCACATATCCGCTGGACATGGTGGCGGCACTCAGTGCAGATCGCAAATACCTCACACTAGCTGTCGTAAACGCGACCGATTCCGAGCAGAAATTCGATCTCAACGTCAGCGGCGCGCGCCTAACCGGAAACGCAACGTTGTGGCAGATGACGGGCAAGGATCTCCAGGCTGCCAACCACCTTGGGCAGACGCCACAGGTCGAAGTAAAAGAAACCGTGATCGGCGAAGCGCCCGCCACCTTGTCTGTTGGACCCATCAGCATCGACATTTTTCGTTTCCCCGTCGCGCAGTAGACTCTCGTATCGTTGCGGCGCGGTGCCATGCCGGATGTGAGCAATGATGTGCGACTTAGAGAGGAATTTTCAGCGAGGCCCGGTGGGGCGTCCTGCCATCTGGAGAAGGTCTCTCAGAGGCTGGGTCGCCAATCTATGCGAGTACGAGGACTTTAGGTACTTCATTCATAAGGTGTTCAACCCCGGCAGAGAAGCGCATCATTGCTTCTCTGCTCCGCGCTTACAAGCTGCGCCCTGCTTTCCCCACCAAGCAACTCGGCAATGATCTGACAGTCTGTACACGGAAGCGTTCTCGATAGTCAATGACACGGTGTCTGCATTGGCGATGCTCAGCGCGGAACTTAGCCCTGTTCCCCGAAGCCAAGGGACAGTCGCAGGCACGAACGACTCTCCGGGCGCGGTCTGCGGCGTTTCACGCGTTTCGCCGAGACGCAGCCCCGGTGGTCAAGCGCTGCCAAGAGTTGCTCTTCTTGGCTTTAGCCGGAGCTGCAAACCAGATCAACGCCGCACTGAAAGCTGCCAAGAAGTAGCCACGGGTCGGATCGCTGGACCTTCTACACCCGTACTGATCCGACCTCCTCCTTACCTTCACATTCCCGACGCGCGCGCCACTCGCCCTATCCACATCACACGAACCCGCTCCCGGTAGTCGTTCCTTCCGTTCTGCCGGTCCGGTACACACCCACACGGCCCAACCCGCCTCCACGCGCCATGCCGATTCCGGGTCCCCGGCTCCCTAGCCGCACCGGATCGGTAAGTGCCTCCGGACCTGTACCCTGTACCGGTCCCTCCCCTCCTTCTCGGTCCAACCCCTCCCATCGCGTCTGCGTGCGGCAATCATGTTCCTCCCCGGTCCCCACCGGGTCCCGCTGCCCTTCGCGGCATGCCGAGGCTTGACCGGACCGTCTCGCAACCGTCCCCCATCTCCCAGTCCACCAAGCGCCACAACCCAACGCGACTCTCGATAATGAACCCAAAATGTCCGCTGCGAACCCCTATATAGAAGACCTTCACCTCGCGACGACCTGAGATCGTAGGTGACGCCGGCAGCAAGCCGGATGAGGACATCCTATGAATGAAAATGAACAAGACACTTGCTTGAACAGCAATGCACCGTCCGGCGACCAAGAACCGCCAACGAGCAAGACCGCGCCAGCCGGGCGAAAGCCGATTTCACCTGCCAAGCTGGCTGCCAATCGCCGAAACGGACAAAAGTCGAAGGGACCGAAAACCGAGGAAGGGAAGTCCCGCAGCCGTTGGAACGCCCTCAAGCATGGCGTGCTGTCGCAGCGTTTGGTTGTGTTGAACGATAACGACGGGCAGACCTATACGCTATTGCTCGAGAATTTGCGGCGTGACCTGAATCCGGGGAACGCACTGGAAGAGATTCTCATAGAAAAGATCGCGATGGCGTACTGGCGCCTGCACATCGCCTATGGGTACGAGGCGGAATTTGCACGTTCCCGCAATGAATTCATTGTCGTCGCCGATCGCATGGGACGATACGCCAACACGATTCACCGTCAATTGCTGCAAGCCATGAACGAACTCGAACGCTTACAGCGTCGCCGCAACGGGGAAGCCGTTCCAGCGCCGATCAATATCGATGTCAACGTCAAGACTCTCGAGGAAGGATTGACGGGCGGACCAGAGGGACCGTGGGACTTGTCGCATCGTGTCGACAGCGGTTCCACCCTAGCGCCCGGGCGCCTCATCGGAACCAGCGACCCTGCAATTGCAAGCAACCAGCAGCCTGCTTCGTTCTCGAGCGACGCGGCGGAACAGTTTTGCGAAACGAACCCACCGCTGGGGCAGACCAGCACTGGTGACCGGTCCTGAAGAGAAACGGCGCGCCACCACGGGCGGCTTTCAAGACTCGCTGCAGTGCGCGTACTAAGAGCGGCTAGCCCTGCCACGCCGCTGCGACTGCGAGCGGACCTGTTTCTTCCGCGCCAACCCCAAGAAGGCTGTAGAACTTGGCCGGATCGGCCGAAGGAAGAACGGCCGCGTCCCTGCCGGATCTGATCCGTTGCATGATTTGGAAGAGCGTGACGGCATTGCGTGACATGGTCAAACGACTGATCTCTGACGTCTATGCCGGCAAGCTGCATCCCCGTACCTCTGCAGGGCTGGCACCGTTGCTGACTCTGCAGCTGCGCGTCATCGAGAGAACGGATTTCGAGCAGCGCGTCGCGAAAGTAGAGAAGCGACCTGTGCGACGGCAGAAACCGGTACTGCCCCAAGTGCCAGACGCAAGCGTCCGCAGCTTCCCACTAGCAATGGAAATCTGCTCGGGTGCCGATAAGTCGATCACTTGCCCGGAAAATGCTATCTTGGTTCGCACCGATGGCTGGAGAATTAGCATGCCGAACTCCTGGAATAGTAATGTCGCTCCCGCGCGCAAAATCACTACCGAACTGGCCGCAGCTGGATGGCGGTTATCGTTCATCTTCTGTGCAAATTCCCGCAGGGTTGCCTTTTTGTCAGTTTTGCTGCTGACATTGTTCATTGCCCAGCTGCGCCTGCTGGCCCAAACCTCAGTTACAACCTGGCATTATGACAACGCGCGAACCAGCGCGAACACATCGGAAACCACGCTTACTCTGTCGAATGTAAACAGCACGAGGTTTGGGAAACTATTTACCTACCCAGTAGACGGTATCGTCGTCGGACAGCCGCTGTATTTGCCGAACGTGAGCATTCCCGGGCAAGGCGTGCACAACGTGGTCTACGTGTGCACGATGCACGACAGCATCTACGCCTTCGATGCAGATAACGGTAACCCCACTCCTCTGTGGACGACTAGCATTTTCACCTATAGTCCCGCAGGCGCTACTTCCGTACCCGCGACTGTGACGAAAGAGACTGGAATAAAGTGGACCGAAGTAGGGATCATCTCCACTCCTGTGATCGATCCTGAGACCGGTACCCTGTACCTTGTTGCCGAGACCTACGAGAATGTTAACGTCGTGCATCGGCTGCATGCACTCGACGTCACCACCGGGCACGAAAAGTTCGGCGGACCTACAACGATAGCTGCCACATACACATTAAACGGGACCACGACCAAATTTGCGGATCTCTACCAGATCAACCGGCCCGGGTTGCTACTTGCAAATGGCCACATTTACATTGGGTTCGGTTCGAATTGCTGCAATGCCTACAGCCAGGGATGGGTACTGTCGTACAATGCCGCCACGCTGCAGCAGGAGGGCACCTACACAGCCGAGCCGGGCAAAACTCTGGCCTCCATCTGGCAAAAGGGGGCGGGTCTTTCCTCTGACAGCAATGGCAGTATTTATGGCGAAACCGGAGAAGGCTTCTATTCGGCGGGCACGAATCTGTCGATAAGCGTGTTGAAGATTAATCAACTGGGCACGACACTGGCGCTGGGTGACTGGTTCACTCCGTACAATCGGCAATACCTCTCTCAAAATGACCAAGATCTCAACAACGCTCCAGTCATTTTGCCTGACCAGACGGGGCCGTATGTACACGAATTGATCGCGGTAGGTAAGGAAGGCACGATCTATGTGTTAAATCGCGATAGTATGGGCCAGTTTTGTTCGAGCTGCACTGCTGGTGACACGCAGATTGTGCAAGAAATACCGCAAGGTGTCGGCAAGGGAAGCGGCACACCCGTTTATTGGAACAACACCGTATATTTCACCGCCGAAGCCAGCCCGGTACAGGCTTACACCATAAGCAATGGCACCCTCGTGGTTCCACCTTTCTTGGAGCCCATCCAGATTGGCGGTGGAGGCCACGCCATCATTACAGCGAATGGAAACTCCAATGGCATACTCTGGTTCATCAATGGAGGAGGGCCTCTGTGGGCACTGGATGCTATGACGTTGAAAACGCTTTACACCAGCCGTCAGGCGGCGAATGGCCGCGACACCGTGCCGCCGCTGGCACATTTTGCAACGCCAATTGCCGCTGATGGGAAAGTCTTCATTGCTACGCAGAACAGTTTGGTGGTGTACGGACTACTCCCGCTTCCCAACTTACCTGACCTGACTGAGACTGGCGTGACCAATCCGCCCGCAACTGCTCTGGACGGCAGCATCTTCTCCGTCAGCGACACGGCACAGAACATCGGCACTGTGACTGCCGCAGCTTCGACCACGCGCTACTATCTGTCCACCACCCCCAAGAAGAGCAATGCTCGTCTGCTGACTGGCAGCCGCGCTGTGCCCTCCCTCGCCCCCAGCGCCAGTTCAGGCGGCACTGTGACCGTAACGGTCAGTGCGGGCACTGCCGGGGGGAATTACTTCTTGCTGGCCTGCGCCGACGGCACCTCCGTGGTCTCGGAAATGAACGAGAGCAATAACTGCAAGGCTTCGGCCACACAAGTCACAGTCAGCGGTCCGGATCTTGTGGAAACCGGTGTAAGTGATCCACCCACCACCGTAACCCTGGGTGGCACATTCTCTGTCAGCGATACGGTGCAGAACATCGGCACTGTGACTGCGGCAGCTTCGACCACGAACTATTATCTGTCCACCACGACCTCGAAGACGAGCAGCAGCATCCATCTCACGGGTAGTCGCTCGGTACCTTCGCTTGCACCCGCAACAACGTCGAGCGGCAACGCCTCCGTTACCGTCCCGTCCACGCTGCCAAGCGGGGCGTATTTCTTGCTGGTGTGCTCGGATGATAGGAGAGCCGTTTCCGAAACGAACGAGACCAACAACTGCAAGGCCTCGACCACTACAACCATGCACTAAGCCTGGGCATATCTACAGGTACAGCAATTTGCGATTCGTAGCGAACCCGACTGGCTGATTTTGGAGGATTACGTCCAGCGATTATTTGCGATGCGCAGCCGCGAAGACTACATCTGAACGAAAGGTCTGGAACTATGCTTCCCACCGGCAGGCGTCGACGGATTGGAGCAAGAGATTCTTACCGCCACGCACTTGACGAGAGGCCCCTCGTCGCCAACGCCATTGACCGTGCAGGTGTCGCACGACGCGCCGATGATTTCCGATCACAAGAACTAGGAATGATCAGTGCGATCCGCCACGGAGCCTCGCTCAAGTTTTGCGAAACGAAAGCCACCTAAACTCCTCGCCTTTCAAAGGGATGCATTTTCAGAAGTGCGCACCCCGAATCACCGTTGCCAAGGTGCCACTCCGCGAACCTCATCCAGCGCCTAATCGCCAAGCAGAAGAACGAGGCAAAATCGCACTCGTCCAGATTGGAGCGATGAGGTTAACAGGAAGAGTCCAAATCAATACCCTACTATTTTCGGCTAGCTAGAGCCGGCCAGACTCACGAGAAACTGTGGCGGGCCAAATTCCTCTTTCCACCTTCGTGCGTGCTATGGCACTGGTGCGCCATTCACCGCTCTGGACATCAGAGTTAGATTGTTTTTGAGCAGCACTTGGGGGAGGGCTGATCAGCAAACGTCCCACGACTCAAATCGAGTTTGGGGCGTTTTGTTTTGCACGCAGATGGGTCGGGAGAGTGGGCTCCGCGAGGTAATTTCAATCGACCAAACTATGCGCAGGCAGTTCATGCGACCGCGTGAACCAAAACTGCGGCCACAGTTAACCCTCCATGACTTTTCACGGTTTTTGAATCTGTATGCCCGCGATCGCCTGCCCTGGGGTCAGATCTTCCGACAGGATCCAAGTGGCACCGCTCCTGAGAGCCGATGCGACCCTAAGGGCACCCCAGAAACCGAAGCGAGACTCAACATCTGGGTGACGAACTCGAGTAGCAATGCAGCCTCATGCGCATGCAAAGCACCCCACGCACATGTTTGCTTGCTCAGCCTGAAAGTGCTGGCTTGTTCCTGAACACTCACTTATTTCCGTCAGCTTCATCATAGGCACTTGCTTCCGTTTCCCAGCGCAGATTCTCTTTCTTCCAAGAAACCTCGTTGCGAGCAATTCGTAGCATGGTCTTATTCCCTAGCTTCGCGCGGATGTACGTACCGTCGATCTGATCGACCACCGCGATGCCCTCCCCGGCTACTGCAATTCGGTCACCCTGCCTGATCCCGCTCCTCTGATTTCGCTGGGTATACCATCTGCGTGCTCGATCGCTCAGGTAGTCAAGCCCGAGGGTGTCCATCCCCCCGCCCTTTTTCCAGAGGGGCCACCTGGCACCATCGTGAAGGACAAAAATGTCGCGGCCGTAGGAAATCAGCGTCTCAAGCCGAGTCTCAATTTCTTTAAGTGCTACCGGCAAGACTTCAGGCGGCAAGAGAAAGCTCTTAGGGTAGGCATATTGAGCGCGCCACCCGCGCTGGTGCTCAACTATCGTTCCCCAGAGCAGGACCTGTCCGTAAATTAGCGATCTCTGATAACCGGGCCGGCGTAAATGCTCCAGACTCTTGCTGGCATAAATTCCGCAGGTGCACTTAAGATGCGGAGCATCATGCGGACGAAGGTTTGTTCTGTGGGGCCTCCAATGCGCGAACTCGGATAGTCTGCATCTCGCTTCGAGCGGTTCGCCGGGTCGCCATGGCTCGCCATTGAGTGACCGCAATCCCGCCCCCTCCCACTGCCAAAGGCGGCAGCCGATGATCGGCGAAATGTAATCTGGGGCGCTCGTCACTTCTTGGCTGGTTCTTCCTCTGGATCAGGTTCCGTCGCAATTGGCTCTGGCCAATACAGTGGTTCTTTAACCGGAAGTTCCAACGGCTCGACAACGATGATCCGAACCGGCTCACCGATTTTCATGGTCTGTTTCTCCAATCCGCGCAAAAGACCTCTGCGATGGACGACATGATGTCTCCGCATGCGCGGCGGCGGCTTGGCGCGTGAACAGCTTTTCGCAGATCAAGCATCGGCGTACGTTCTGGGCTACAAGGCAGAACACCTTGCCAACTCGGTCGTCTGGAGCGGTTGCTCTGATGGGTCTGTTCTTCAGCGCGTTATCCTCCGGTTGCTAAGGCGGCCCTGAGGCTACAAGGGGGCCGGACATTCGTGGGTGTCTTGTTGTTGATCAGCCGGGGGCGCAAGCCGAGATCGCTTATCGCAGTGCGGCTTCTTGCATTTCTTGCACCATTGCGCGCAGATCGCGCATCGTTGTAACCAGGTTGGACTGCTCGGCATCCTCGCACCAATTCACGAAGACACTAAAGGTCTGAAAATCATTCTCTATGCCCTGGGCTCGATGGGCTTCAGCCTCGAGGAGATCGAACGTGACGCCTACATTGCGGTTCGCGACGTTGCCTGCATCGTCAATGTACAAAGATGTGAGAACGAATATCCGCGCGCGGTCCATCAGTTACCTCCATGCACGAGGGGATTGGGTTGGCTTGCGACAGAGGGGGAAGAACGATGATCTACCTACAGTATACAAAGCACCGGGAAACAACGGCCATTTTGCCGCATCGTTTCAACAGAAATCTTTGGTAACCTCTTTGCGGTTTTGAAGCGACAGCGCGCAAGGACCCAGGCAAGGAGTGGCATACGGCACATGAGAATGATGGCTATTCGCAGCCGGGCAAACACCTATGCCAGGCTGATCCAGGGCTACCTCCGCCACGTGGCCACGGGCTGATACCGCTTCCCGCCTTCTCATCTTTTTCTACCCACCCTCCAGGGTGCCGCACCATAAGCGCTAACTTAACGAACGAGTTTTAATGTAGGTGGACACATTCTTGGTGAGCGCATATGGCCGAAAGGAACTGGAAGATACTCAGATCACTGCTTCCCGCAGGATGGCGGCAAACGGCGTGGCAGTCGGGTGCGGTTTGTCGATTGCGCGGGTTCCCATCGCTGGACGTGCTCTTGCGTGTGCTGATGCTGCATGTGGCGCAAGGCTACTCGTTGCGAGAAACAGTTGTGCGCGCTATGGAATGAATGTCGCAACGGCACAGCAGTTGTTGAGCGCCATGAAGACGAATGCATTTGGCGCGTGTGCTGCTGTCTCGGCGCAGGGGGATCTGCGCGCTGCAGAATATCCCTGATCATGGCGAAACGAAATCCTGCACATCAGGGCGTTCCTGCCGGGGATCACAAACTAGTGGAGGAACTGCGCATGCACTGGTCTGGAAGTGGTTCACAGGACTGGGATTCGATCAGGAGATCCCGCATCACGCCACGTTCTCCCAGAACCGCTCAGAAGTCTGTCCCAGTTCTGACTCTTTCAACACCCACGCCTATTAGCAGCAGTCACTGTCAACTCGACGCACTTGGCAGTTCAGGGTTATCCCGCTGGGAAATTGGGAGCCACAGAGTGCTCAAGTCCGGGCAGACATCACCGGAACCATCGCAACCCCGGCATCTGTTCCGTTGATCAGGTACGACTTCGGCGCCACGATCCCTAGCGAGAAATCCGATAACGCACCTTAGTGTAACTCACCAATTTTGATAATTGTCTGGTGCTGCGTTTGTCCCACCTCATTCTTCCAATGCTGGCGTCATCTTGGGCGTCGAAGCCCACCGGATCGCAGCCGTAATTTCCCTGTCACAGAATTTCTTGACAGAACTGAACCCCCCGTGATCTTATCTGGAACGTTTTAATGGGGTGCTGGGGCGACCCGGGGAGCGCGCAGCCTTGGCGGCGAACCAGGTCCGGGGGGCCAATCTGCGTAGGCGGCGAACCTCGCTTGCCAGCGGCCGGGTGTCGCAGGCGGGTTCGGTTCGGAGGGGTCTTGATCAGCGTGCGCAGAGTCTCTCTGCCTTCTTCACGGTTTGACGGTGCCACCCTGGCGCCCACATCCATTCCGCGAAAATACTCCATGAGGTCTGCACATGCGACATCAACGTTTTGGCTTCGTTCTTCTTTGCGGGCTGGTTGCTCTCGGCTCGGTGGCCTTGCACGCGCAATCCACCCACGGAGTGTTTGTCGGAACCGTGAAGGATCAGAGTGGCAGCGTCGTGCCAGAATCTGAAGTCGTGGTCAAGAGTATTGACGAGGGTGCCACGCACGTCGTCACCAGCGACGCGCAGGGCAACTATCGGGCCGCCGACATCAAACCCGGACACTACCGTCTGCAAGCGCACAAAACAGGATTCAAGACTCAGGTTTTCGACAGCGTTGAGTTGTTGGCGCGCCAGGAGCTTCGCGTTGACTTTGTGCTGACGGTCGGGGCGGTCGGCGAGATGGTCGAAGTGCGCGACACGCTCACCGGCGCCATTAACTCGGAGACTCCCTCGATCAGCGCCAGCCACAGTTCGGCCGAGGTGCTGGATCTGCCTGCGAACTACCGTGCGGCCGGCAGCACGAGCCCGCTGGCACTGGTGCAGAGTCTGCCCGGAGTGCAGGCAGACAGTGACGGCAAGTTCTCTGTGCAGGGCGGGCTGCCCTTCATGTCGGAAACCTCCGTGGACGGCATCACTACCCAAGACACGACGTCGAACAATCCACTCTCCAACGCGTGGCCCTCCGCTGAATCAATCGGCGAACTGCGCGTAGAGGGTGTGGGCAACAATGCCGAGTTCGGCCAACCCGGCGCCATCACCACTGTATCCAAGAATGGCACGAACAATTATCACGGAGCGCTGTTCTGGTACCACCAGAATGCCGCACTGGACGCGATCGCCTACGGCCAACCAGGAAAACCGCAGAAGATAGGGAATGACTACGGTTTCACCGCGGGCGGTCCGGTCCGCATTCCGGGACTCTACAACGGCCGCGACCGCACGTTCTTCTTCGCGACCTACGAAGGCTTCCGTTTCCCGAAAGGGGATACGATCCACGACGTCGTCCCGACCGAGGCCATGCGCAATGGGGACTTCTCGAATGCCGGTATCGAGAGCCTGAACAACCCGTTTACTGGGGGCACGTATGGTACGCAGATTCCAGCCGACGCTATCAGTTCGGCTGCATCGAAACTGGTGACTTTGTATCCCCTCCCGAATGTCGGCGATGTCAACGTGTTTGACGGAACCAGCAACTACGCCCAGAACGTCGACAATAGCTACAATTCGAAGCAGTTCGATATCCGTGGGGACCAGTACATCGGCACCAAGACGCAGATGTTCGGCCGCTTCAGTTGGAAAAACATAGCCCAAGTTAATCCGACCAATCTGCTCCTTCCCCCCAGCAGCTACATCGACCAGTACCGGATGTTGGTGATCTCTGCAACGTACGACTTCAGGCCCACCTTGCTCAATGAGTTCCGTTTCGGCTTCACGCGGAACCGAACGGGCAATACCAATCCATTCGACGGACCGTCATTCGCGAAAGGCCTGGGTCTGGCCAATATCGGGGACAACAGCCTGTTCTTCAATGGGGTAACGGAGATTGATTTCTCGAGCAGTATGTCGAATATTGGGGTCGACCGCCTGAGCAACGTGAGTCAGTCGAACACCTTCCAGTACACCGATACGGTTAGCTGGACCAAAAAGCGTCACAGCATGAAATTCGGTCTTGACCTCCGCCACATCGAGGCGATCACGCCGCTCGGTTTCAATGGCGCCGATAACTACGGCACCTTCAGTTTCGACAGCGCGACCTTCACGGGCTACGATTTCGCGGATTTCCTGTTGGGTCTTCCCACAAATACGTTCTACGACGTGGTACAGCAGGACAACCACGGCCTTTCCACTTATTACAACTTCTACGGGCAGGACACGTGGCAGGTGACGCCGCGTCTCACTGTCTCCTACGGGCTCCGATACGAGTACCACCCCGGCTATCACGATGTCTCGGGAAACATCGGCAACTTTGACCCGTCGGTTCCGAAATCGGGCCGCGTCATCTATCCAGATGGCAAGGCGGCGCTGCTGAATCCCGCTTTCCTGGCGGACTTCAATGCCTGCCCGAACCTGACGGATCCCGGCCCGGTCGTCAACGGTGCGCCCTGCACGCCCGTTCTATCGGCCAGCCAGGCACACCTGCCGCAATCTTTGCGTACAGCGGAAAAGCTGCGTCTCATGCCTCGGATCGGAATCGCATTCCGTCCGTTCAACAACGACAAGACCGCGATTCGCGCCGGATTCGGCATGTATAACATCACCACATTGGGAGCCGTTTTCTATGCGCTGACTGGCACTCTCCAGTCCGGCACGCAGCAGTTCGACAACCAGTTGACTGGTACCGGCCCGCTTTATCAGTGGCCTGCCATCAGCAGTGGAGGGTCTGGATACGGGCAGCCGGATTACGACTCGGCCTACTTCGGGACGGCCAACGACATCCACTTCAAGGACCCGCTTTCCTCGCAGTGGAATGTCTCCTTTGACCACGAGCTCGCGGGTGGAATTGGCACGCGTGTCTCCTACATCGGGATGAAGACGACCCACCTGGTGTGGGCGCCCAACTATAATGACCTGTCCTACTCGACGACGACGTCGGCCTTCGATCGTCCGCAAAGCGATCGCCCCTTCCCGAACTGGCACACGGTTAACGACCGTGCCAGCAGCGCAAGCTCCACTTACAGCGCGCTGCAGTTCGAGGCCAACCGCCGCTTCCGCAACGGCCTGTCGTTCACTTCGGCCTATACCCTGGCCAAGAACATGGCGGACAACCAAGCACACCAGCAAAGCTTCGCCGACGAGAATGGCGGCTCCCGATCCACCTATTTCTGGGATCGCCATATCGACTACGGCCGGGTGTATGGAAGCCGGCATCATCGCTGGATCAGTACGGCCATCTATACCCTGCCCATCGGTCGGGGACATGCCCTCGGCAACAAATGGGGGAGGACCATGAACGGAGCGTTCGGTGGCTGGCGCCTGTCGAACATTTTTCTGTGGCAGAGTGGTCCGTTTCTCACGCCATATTTCGATGGCGGCGATCCTTCGGGCACAGGTTCGGGCTCTCTCTATGGCCGTTCACAATATCCGGACCAGGTCGGCAACCCTGTGCCCGCTCACCAGAACGCTCAGCATTGGATCAATCCAGCAGCGTTTGTCTGTCCCGGTCTGCCGGATTGGGTGCCAGGAACGACGTGCGACATCGGCATGGGTGGCGGTACGCAAGCCCCCATTGGCCGCTTCGGCACCACCCGCCCCGGTGCGGTGATCGGTCCCGGCACAGTCAACCTCTCGACCGGTTTGATCAAGGAGTTCGCCTTCACGGAACACGCGCATCTGACGTTCAACGCCAGTTTTACCAACGTGCTCAACCATGCGAACCTGTCCGACCCCGATATGGACATCGGCAGCAGTGATTTCGGCGTGATCAATTCCGCGCGCGGCTCCGATTTTGGCGGCAGCCGAACCGGTCAGGTCTCCTTGAGGCTGGAGTTCTGATCAGGTTCAACCGAAGCGAGGAATCTCCGCTCTTGTCATACTCTGGTTGTCTCTTGCGTACGACTTGCGAGTGGACAATCGGATTCTCAATCCTTAGTTGGAGGAGCATTCTTGCGTCGTTCGACTCGTTGTGCACTCTTGTTCGCCCTGGCAGTCTTTTCCTCGAGCGGTCTTACGTCTGCCCAAGAAGTCGGAAAGCACAAGACCCAGAACATCCTGTTTGTGATGACCGACGGCCTACGGTGGCAGGAGGTGTTTCGCGGCGCAGAGTTGGACCTACTAGAGAAATCTTCCACGGACGCAGATGCGGTCGCGGCATTGAAGAAGAAATACTGGCGCGAAACTCCCGAAGAGCGCCGCCAGATTCTGATGCCTTTCTTCTGGGCTGTCATCGCCGGGCATGGGCAGATCTATGGAAACCGTGACAAAGGCTCCGACGCCCACGTGACCAACAAGCTGAATTTTTCCTATCCAGGCTATAGCGAGACGCTGTGCGGATTTGCCGATCCCCGCATCAACAGCAACGACAAGATTCCAAATCCGAATGTCACCGTTCTGGAGTGGCTGGCCAAGAAGCCCGCCTACAAGAATCGGGTAGCCGCATT
This sequence comes from Terriglobia bacterium, assembly GCA_020073385.1. Classification (GTDB taxonomy): domain Bacteria; phylum Acidobacteriota; class Terriglobia; order Terriglobales; family Acidobacteriaceae; genus Sulfotelmatobacter. The sequence continues at coordinate 19,547 of JAIQFH010000088.1, forward strand.
CGCCGCTTGGGATGTTTTCCCTTCCATTCTGAACGAGGAGCGGGCTGGTCTGACGATCAACGCCGGCTACGACCCGTTCCCTGATCTGGAAGGAAATGCTCGAATCGAGTTGCTGAACACGCTCAAGAAGGAGATCCCCCACTACTGGGACGAAGAGCCGTTCGACGCCCTTCCGTTCCACACCGCGTTGGAGTACTTGAAGGGGCGCAAGCCTCGGATCCTCTTTCTCTCGCTGGGAGAAACAGATGACTGGGCGCACGGCAGCAACTATCTGCAGTATCTGGATGCCGCTCATCGCGCGGATGAATTCCTGCGCATCCTGTGGGACGCGGTCCAATCCATGCCCCAATACCGAGGCCGCACGACCCTGGTCTTCTCGACCGACCATGGCCGCGGCATGAGTGCGACAACCTGGAACGATCATGGGGAAGAGATTCCGGAATCGAAGTACATTTGGATGGCGTTTCTCGGACCGGATACTGCCGCATTCGGCGAACGGACAAAGGTGTCTGCCGTGACCCAGAACCAGATCGCGGCCACGACAGCGGCGTTTCTGGGCGAAGACTACATCCATGGAGTCCGCCAGGCGGGACCACCGATTGTCGACGTTTTAGCCACTCAGCACTAGGCTCTTCTTTGAGTACGGCAAGAACACCTGCGCGATGGCAAGGATGCTCCGGACGATTCTCATAGTCTGTTCCGCTGTGGAACATATATTGCGCCCAGCAGCAAGAACTGAATCGGCCATCCTTCACGGCGTTGCACAAGCGGATCTGACCACTTCATCGCGTCCGCGTGACAGGGTGTTTATGATCTCCCAGCCCTCAGTGATCACTTCAAAAGCGGATCTTCCGCACATTTGGTGAAGAGTGTGGGGTTCTATCCCTGAGCGCATGGCGCGGCGGGTGTCGATCAAGCCGTGTGCAACAGTTAACCAACTACAATCATTCGTGGTAGGGCGAAGTCATCAGGAGTGACGCATGTCGAAGGCGATTGAGCTGGCAGCGTTTATCAGGCATGTGCCCGAAATGTGGAATCTTTGATGATGGAGCGGCGGTTGCCGTATTCTCTATCCCCACGTCTAATAACTGGCTAAACAAAGTGAGGCTGCATGTTCAGTGATACTCGAATTTCCGCCCGACGCAATCGTTTCTCGTTTATTCATTCTATTCGGAAGCTCCTGCTTTCCTGCCTGCTTGGCCTCGGACTTTGCGCTGGTCTTTGTTCACAGGCGGCCGCCCAGGCAGCCAGCCCACCATCCGATGCGCAGACTCTGCTGCAGCGTGCATGGGAAGTGATGGGCGGCGGGCAAATCGCGGGAATGCTGGTCCACTATCACGCTTCTGCATCTCTTTCACAGAACTATCAATCCGACCGCATGTATCCGCCCTTTCTCGATTTTTTCGAGGAGCAGGAATCTTGGTTCAATCCGCGAACTGCTGTGGAGCGTTCGACCATCCAGTCCTCATATCCATTAGCGAAATCTCAGAATTCCGTCCTGCTCACCGACGCCGAGCGCGCATTTTCCGCGGCGCAGAATGGACTGCAAAGTTTGTCCCGCTCAGACATGCAGCGACGCTACCTGAATCCGTGGCTGGTGATCAACGACTGGACGAAGGCAGGCGGAGCGCGCGTCAGCGGCACCGAGCGATACCGCGATTTCGCCCGTACGGTGCTTGCCCGCCAAACGGCGCAAGGCGAGCAGCGTCTTTTTCTCGATCCCAAATCTGGCTTTCCGGTAAAACTGGAGTTGACCGCTAAGCATTATTTGTGGGGGCAGCGCCATATCGAATATGTCTACACGACGTGGGTCAGCGAAAAGGGTGTCGCTTTTCCCGGTGCCAGCTATCTGCTCGCTGACGGCACAACGGAAATCTCCCAGACCATTGGGGAGGTCGAGTTGATCGCCGCAGACGGCGCTCCCTTACTCTCACTTCCGCCAGAACCGCAGCGCTCCGAAGATAGGCTTCCCCGGTTCTTGCAGCCCCTGCCGCTCCAGGTTAAGCAGGTCGGCCCGGCAACGTACATCCTGCAAAATCCCGGCTACCGCGAAGTTGTCACAAGAATCGGTGATGAGGTTTTTCTGCTCGACGCGACCCAGGGTGAGCAGCGAGCACGCGAAGACGAGGAACAGATCGCCAAGCTCTTTCCTGGCAAGCACAAGATCACTGTAGTCGTGACCGATCTGGCCTGGCCGCACGTCTCCGGACTTCGCTACTGGGTCGCGTCGGGAGCCACCGTCGTCGCACATGCAACAGCGCACGGTTTTCTGCAAGGCGTGATTGACCGCAGGTGGACGCTCGCGCCCGATTTTCTGGAGCAGCACCGGAAGAATACGAAGTTCAAGTTTATAGGTGTGGACAGCCGCTATGACCTCGCCAACGGTGCGCTTACCCTCCATCCCATCGACGGCATCGGCAGTGAAGGGGCGCTCATGGCTTTCCTTCCATCCGATCGCTTCCTTTGGGCTTCGGATTTCATTCAAACCGTCGACGAGCCCAGCCAATACGCCTCGGAAGTGTGGAAAGCCGCGCAGCGCGACAATCTTCACCCCGAGCGCACTGCTGCTGAGCACCTGGATCTGACGCCGTGGTTGAAAATTGAGGAACTGCAAAAACCGCAGCAATCCGCGCGCTAGCTTCTCCGTTCCGGCAAGTTGACCGCTTACCGTCAAAACAATTGAAGCTAACGTTCGCCAAGCTATCGCCGCCGGGTGGGACCCAACTTCTCGGGGTAAGCCTTTCGTTTTCCATGTGCCCTAGACGTGTAAGCCTGCGCACACGCAGCCAGTTGTTGAAACATCTCGTGGGTGTTGAAAAAGTCACCGAGATTAGCGGGTGAGATTTAGCGAAAGCATGTTAGAAGGAAGGAATTGCTTCTCATGCTGCGCTGGATTTCAATCTTCGGAGGCCTGCTGATCATGATGGGGCAACACTCCCGCTCTGAAGCCTTGTTCTACTACTTCCGTCTGGAAGATCAAGTTCCCGAAAACCATCTGCTGCGGCTGATCGACAAGCACATCAGTTTTGAGTT
>JAIQFH010000089.1 GCA_020073385.1 Terriglobia bacterium
CACCTACGCCTCTTGGCTCAATCAGGTGGAGATCTGGTTCAACCGGATCACGCAACGAGCTATCCGGCGCGGAACCTTTCGCAGCGTGAAAGAACTGGTGACCAAGATCGATCAATTCGTCGAAAACGATAACCAGAACGCGCGGCCCTTCGTTTGGACCGCGACCGCAGATTCCATCTTCGCTAAAGTCCAGCGACTATGTGAACGTATTTCCGGGACAGGACACTAGCTAGAACCCCATGATGTTGTAGCCGCAATCTACATAAATCACTTCGCCCGTTATGCCGCTGCTGGCGTTCGAGGCGAGAAACACTCCCGTGGAACCTACTTCTTCGATTTCCACGCGCCGGCCCAGCGGGGCGCGCTCCTCGTGTTCGCGAAGCATGTCGCCGAAGCCGGCGATGCCCCGGGCGGCCAAGGTCTTAATCGGGCCGGCGGAAATGGCGTTCACACGAATTCGTTCTTTTCCCAGTTCGTAAGCCAGGTACCTCACCGAACATTCCAGTCCGGCTTTAGCGATGGCCATCACGTTGTAGCGCGGGACCACCTTCTCGGACGCGTAATATGTCATGGTGATAATCGAGCCGCCTTCCGTCATCAGCGGAGCCGCCGCGCGGGCTAAGGCGATCAGCGAATAGACACTCACGTCGAGCGCCACGCGGAATCCTTCGCGCGAGGTATCGACGAAACTTCCTTTGAGTTCGTCGGCTGGGGCGTAGGCCACCGAGTGCACCAGAGTGTGCAACTTGCCGTTGCGCTCTTTGAGCGCGGCGAAGAGGCGGGCAATTTCTTCGTCCTTAGAGACATCGCACATGTAAGCTTCGGCGCCGGGCAGCGACAGGATGAGGTCTTTGGCCTCCTGCTCCAAGCGCTCGTTCTGGTACGTGATGGCAAGCTTCATGCCGGCGGCGTGTAATCCCTGCGCAATCGACCACGCGATCGAGCGCTTATTGGCGACTCCGAAGACAACGGCATTCCGGCCTTGTAGGTCAGCGGACATAGCTCTCCTTGGGAAATGAAAAGAATACCAGTCAAGGGCAATTCTTTACTATGGAGATGCCGATCCTGGAGATGCCGATCCTGCTTTGGCTGCCAGATTCTCTGCGCCCTCCGCGGATTTTCTCCGCGAACTCACCGGTTATAGCTTTTCACCGCAAAAATCGCCGAGCCCCCCTGAGGGCACAGAGGATCTCCTCTTCTCTGCGTCCTCCGCGGATGTTCTCCGCGAACTCAGCGGTCATAGTTTTTCACCGCAAAGATCGCCGAACTCCTGAGGGCGCAGAGGATCTCTTCTTCTCTGCGTCCTCTGCGGATGTTCTCCGCGAACTCAGCGGTCATAGCTTTTCACCGCAAAAATCGCGAGAGACTCCGCCGAGGGTGCCGACGGACTCCTCGTAAACTGGAACCTTCAGTCCGCCGCCATCTCTTCGCGAACTTCTCCTTTTACCGGGAAGCTCGACGCGACGAAAGATAAGGCATAGACGCAACCCAGTATTGCGAATGCAACCACCAGGCTGACCTTTTGCGCGACAGTGCCGACGCAAATGGCCAACACCAGTTGCAGGAACGTTCCGGCGAAATAGAATGCGTTCTGCACACGTCCCATCAGGTGCTTTGGGACCATTTCCATGAGGCTCGTATTCATGGCCACGCCACCGACTCCGCGCGCCGATCCCATTACGAAGTAGGTAAGAATCGCGAGAAACAAAAGTCCGGAGATCGGAGCGAACGCGACGCACACCGCCAGCAGCGCCATGGAGTAGGCGATGGCGCGACGTCCGCCAATGCGGGCGATGATCTGGGGAGCGTACAACGCGCTGACAAACGCTCCGGTGCCCCACCCGGCATTGAGCCAGCCATAACCCTTCGCTCCCGCATGAAACACGCGGTCGCTGAGCGATGGAGTGACGACGACACCAGTCACCATGGCGCCCAGGAACAATGCCCAACTGATGCCGAGCATGACCACGGCGCGATGATCGCGCAGAAAGTGGAGGCCTTCTTTCATCTCACGCCAGAAACGGGCGAGCTGAGTCTCGGCGGCGACGAGATCTGCTCTGATCTCCTCAGGTCGCATGACAATGTGCTTTCCCTTTCGGACGGCGAAGTAGCAGAGGAAGGAAACCACATAAGTCGAGACGTCGAGCAACAGCACTCCGCCCAGTCCGATGTGGTCGTAGATGAATCCCACGATCGCGCCGGCGATCAGGAATCCTCCCTGCACACCGGCGAGCAGAAAAGTATTCGACTGAACGAACTGGCCTTCGGGCGTGAGTTCCTGAATGAGCGCGGTGATGGTCGGCCAGAACATCCAGAAACCGGCGGCGACCAGCGTGTTCATCAAATAAAGCTGCCAGACTTTTACCTGCCCGCGGAAGGCGAGTATGGCGACAGTCACGATGATGAGCGCGCGGAGCGCGTCGAGCCACATCACAAGCCGGCGACGGTCCTCGCGGTCGATGACCACGCCAGTGAAGGGAAGCATCAGCATGGCGGGCAAGGTCTGCAAAACGGCGAACGTGCCCAGCGCCATCTCCGAGTGCGTGGCTTTGAGGATGTACCAGGCCACCGCGGCCGAGTTCATCCCGCTGCCCACCATGGAAATCAGGTTGGCCGCAAACACAAATCTCAAGGGACGATGTCCGAAGCTCGCACGCATCTTTCTACTTTAGCCGAGGTGGACGGGAGAACGAAATTGCCGATGCTTGATTTCTTGATTGAACACCGAACCCTCCTCAGCGTGGATTCAATCAGCAATCATCCGCCAACACCATCAGGTGACCTTGTGCGCGATCGTTCCGCGGAGATGGCGATCCGGCTTCGGCTGTCAGACTCTCCGCGTCCTCTGCGGGTTTTCTCCGCGAACTCGGCGGTTATTGCTTTTCACCGCTGTCCGTGATGCCGGCTCTTGCGCACAGCCGCGTTCGGCGATAGGATTCGCTGCTGATCGGAAGTTTAATCCACTTCTCGCGTATACCGGAGGCTTGCCATGAAGCGCTGCATCGGACCGCTGCTGGCCATTCTTCTTGTGGTTGCATTCTCGATTTCCCAGGCACGAGCCCAGGTGGAGCGAATCGTAATTGCCGCGGGAACTGATGAAGATCACGATCTGCAGGCCATCAACAATGAGCAGGACGCCTCCAAGAGACTGGCCATGTATGAAGACTTCGTAAAGAAGTTTTCTTCGAATCCGCAAGCCGTGGCCTACGGAAACTGGCAACTGGCGCAGGCGTACCAGAGTAGCGGCGACCTTCAAAAATCGCTCGACTACGGCGACAAGGCGCTGGCCGGGTCCCCCCGGAATCTGGACATCCTGGTTTCGCAGGTCAGTACCGCCACCCAAGCCAAGAACAATCTCAAAAAGATGGATTATGCCGCCAAAGGCGGCGAGGTTTGCCACAGCATCGCCAAGCAGACCAAGCCCGATGGCATGAGCGATGAGGATTTCGCGCGGAAAGTTTCGGAAGAGAAGAACGCGAGCCAGAGCAGTTGCGACTTCCTCGAGACCAGTGGCTTCAATGTCATCACAGCCGAGACGAATCCGAAGAACCGCATGTCGGAGATCGAAAAGTTTACCGCCTCATACCCGGACTCCAAGTTCGGCGACCAGGTTTCGAACTATGCCATGTACACCCTTGGCCCGGGACAATTGAACGATCAGGCCAGACTGGTTGCTTTCGGCGAGAAGATGCTGGCGAACGATCCCAATTCGATGGTGGCGCTGCTGTTGCTCGCAGGCTATTACGGGGACTCAGGCAATTCCGCCAAGGCCATCACCTATGCCCAGAAGGCTATCGATGTGGCGAAGGCCGATGCGCCTGATGCGGATAAATCGCGTAAGCTTTCCGCGGGTGCGGCGCATAACACCATCGGGTGGGCTTATTTGAAACAGGAGAAGACGACGCCCGCGATTCCTGAACTCAAAGCTGCCGCCGCGCTGGTCAAGGGACAGGACGATCAGCAGTATGCCCGCGCTTTGTACGGGCTGGGTTTTGCTTACGCCAAGCTGAACAAGCTCACCGAGGCACGCGAGGTGCTGACTGAAGCGGCGAAGATCCAGGGACCGATGCAATCCATGTCGCAAGATCTGCTATTGAAGGTGAATGCCGCCCGAGCGAAAGGCAGGTAGAAACCTGAACGTCCCGGGTGCCCCATTCAAGCCCGATTTTGGCTTGAGTGGGGCAGTTCCACCGGGGCCGACAGGTGCCCCATCCTTCTTTCGCGTTCGTTGCGAAAGAGAGTGGGGGGGCTGACTTTCGCCGAGTTCCTCCTCGAGGGGAAATGGGCTGCTAGCTATCGCTTCGCGGCTAAGAATTGCTGAATGAAGCCCACGCAAGCCGTGGGTGCAAACTGGAAAATGAGAAAGCCGCGGAGCGGCGAAAGAACAGTTCTCACGCACGCACCCTCGCCGCACTTACTTCTTGGGGTCGATCAAGTCCTCGGAGAGAAGCTTTGCCTTCCAGGCCAAGGTCTGAGCGCGCTCCAGATTGCCGGCGGTCAGCGCCGTCCTGGATTGTTCAACGAACTGGCGGATCTGTATCACTGAGTCCCGCTCGGCGTTGCTTAACTGGCGGCCTGTAAGCTTATTCAGGTTTTGCTCAGTTGCCGCAATCATTTGACTGGCGGCGTCCTTCTTCTGTGCCTGATCGCCAGCGGAACCTCCAGCCAACTGGATGCTCTGCTCGGTGACTCCTCCTTGACGAACGATGGTCTTTTCCGGCGGGCAATTCTTCGCGGCCTCACTTGCGGGAGATGACTGCGCACCTCCGGGTTGTGGCGAGGCAGTCGAAGGATTAGATTCAGCGTTATTCGAATTCGTGGGCGCCGGATCACATGCGGTGGCGGGAACCACCTTCTTCGTGTGACTCGTTTTTTTTCCGCTGTTTGCCTTGGGCTTGGTGGCGGGCGCCTGCGTGCTGGGCGACTGGAAGGAGGAACCCTTCGTTGCGCCCGACTGCGTTTGCCCCTGTGGAGTTTGCTCCTGCGTGACGGACGCCTTCGCGGACGAATCCGACTGCGGCGCGGACTGCGCGACCAGCACCGCATCAACCGATGTGAGTGAGGAAATGCCGAAGAGCAGGATGGCAGCGGCCAGAGTCATGCAGGGTCCCGGATGCGTGAAACGTCGATCTCCACTCATATTACGCTCTGAAGCAAGGCTAGGCCACCGAATCGTCAGTGACTCAGGATATTTTCTATTTTCTAATCTCCGCGCTGTGAGGTCGCTGCACCCCCGGCATATTCGGAGTCAGCGGGAGCAGCCGATGCCGCAATAGGGATGTGGAAGCGGAATACGGTTCCCGTGGTCTCGGCCGATTCGAAATCCACCGAGCCGTAATGCCACTGCAGAATCTGATAGGTCTGCGCCAGCCCGATGCCGCTGCCTTCCCGTTTGGTTGTGAAATACAGTTCGAAGACCTTATCGTGTAAATCCTTCGGTATACCCTTGCCTTGGTCTTGCACTTCCGCCAATGCCACACCGTTTTGGCGACTCGCCGAAATAGTCAGACGCCCGCCCTGCGGCATTGCCTGAACTCCGTTGATTACCACGTTGAGAATGGCTTGTTTCATCAAGTCGATATCGACTTTCACCGGTAACTTCTGCTCAGGCATGTGCAGGTCGATGGTAACGCCGTGCTGCTCGGCGTCGGGAGCGGCAAGCTGCGAGACTTCTTCCAGCAGGCTGCGCAAATCGGTTTCCTCGAGGTGAAGATCGCGTGGACGGGTGAAGTCGACGAGCGTCTGCACGACACGATCCAGGCGCCGGATTTCACTGTCGATGATATCCATGTGCCGGCGCGTGTCCGGTTCCTCCTGGGCCAGCTTGTTCTGCAGGAGCTGCAGATGAAGCACGATCGCGTTGATGGGGTTCTTCACTTCATGGGCTACTCCGCGTGTGACGCGGCTGCTGGCGGAGAGGCGCCGCGACATTTCGATTTCATCGCCGATACGCCGTGCCGGTTCAGTATCGCGCATGATGATCAGCGCTCCGATTTGCGAATTCTTCTCCTGCACGAAATCGAGCGATACCTGTACGCGCTTTCCGCCCGCTACTTCAAATTCGCGCTGCGACATTGTCCGACGGCGCTCGAATGCGTCAAGCAGGGCCGCGCCAAGCAAAGAATTACGGGCGAATACCTCTTGCACGGTGCGTCCCAGCAGTTCTCCGCGCGGGCGACCCAGGAAAGACTCCACCGGAGCGCTGACCAGGACCACCCGCGAATCGCGCGAGAAGAGCATTAGGCCGTCCTGTAGCTTCGACATCAACTGGTCTACGTTATCTTTCAGCGCGGAAAAGATCTCCTTGCTGTCGCGGATCTGGCGTCCCAGATTCGCGATTTTCAAAGTGACCAACCCGTATTCGTCGTGCTCGGATTCCGAGCTTTGCAGGTCGGCCTCGCCCGCACTCACACTGTCGAGGTTACGGCTGATCTCCTTCAGCGGTCCGAAAGCGATGTTCGAAATTCCTGCGGCAAGCAGCAACGACAGAATGATCAAAGTACCCGAGACGTATAGCGCTCGTATAAACCGGGTCTGCACTTCGCTCTTCAGGAAGATGGTTTGCACTCCGATGCGGATCGTGCCGAAGGGCGCGCCATTCAGTTGCAGAGGATAGGTCACCTCGTATACGGCGGCGGGACTGAAGACCAGGCGAATCTGCTCGCGAAAATTGGACCGCACCACGTGCTCGAAGTTGGGCCGAGGTTCGATGACCTTCCCTAGCAGCTTCGCGTTCGTATGCAGCAGCGCCTTGCTGTTGACGTCAACGATCGCCACATCGTAGATGTACCGCCAGTCGCCGGGATCGGATTGCAGCAGGTTGTTGAGATCGACATCGGTCTGGACGTATTCCGTGAGTGCCCGCTTTAGGGCCACGGGATCACTGGTGTCGATGTTTGTGCTGCCGAAATCGGGGACGGAGTTGTTGGCAGCATAGGCCAATTGATGGGTCAGGCTGGTGGCTGTTTCATAGGCATTGGCGATTCGCAGCCGCAGGATCTGAGACAGGTAAAGATACGAAAATGCGGTCACCATGACCGTCACCATCAGGGTGATGGCCAGAACGATGATGGTTTTGCGTCGCAGCATCTAGAAAAATCCGAACCCCTGACTGCTCGACCCCAGCCAGTGTAGTGCGTCAACCAGAAGGACATTTATAAGTCGCGGGTTTCCCCTGTGATCCTCCGTGTCCTCTGTGGTTAAAACCTTCGTCCTCCTCGCCGGACGCCACGGATACGCGGATCGAGGCGCAATACTTAACGCTCACTATTTCCGACGCACTACACTAGCTGCTGGGCACTTCTTCCTTGCCGGGGGCAGCTTCTGCGGCCGCGCTCCCGTATTCCTTCAGTTTGTTGTGAAGGGTCTTTAAACTAATCCCCAGAATTTCTGCCGCACGAGTCTTGTTGTTGCTAGTGGCCTCGAGCGTCTTCAAGATCAGCATCTTCTCCGCTTCTTCGACGGTTGTACCTACGCCCAGGCGGACGGCGTCGGGGTCGTTGGCAGCGGTGCGCAGCGGAGCCTGGCCGAAGCCCGGAGGCAAGTGCTTGGTCTCCACCATACCCGTGTCGCAAACGATCACGGCGCGCTCGAGCGTATTGCGCAATTCGCGCACATTTCCCGGCCACGCGTAGTTGTTGAATTGATTGAGTACGGCCTCGCTGACTGCCGTCACCTTGCGGCCATGCTTTTGGCTCATCTCGGCGAGCAGAAGCTGGACCAGGCCCGCGATGTCTTCCTTGTGTTCCCGCAGCGGCAACATGTGAATGTTGAAGACGTTGAGACGGTAATAGAGATCGCTGCGCAGTTCGCCTCGGGCCACCGCCTCATCGGGAATCTTGTTGGTGGCCGCGAGGACGCGGACATCGACCGAGGTCTCTACTTTGCTTCCTAGGCGGCGCAGTTTACGGTCCTCCAGAACGCGCAGGAGCTTGGCCTGTGTTCCGATCGGCATTTCGCCGATTTCGTCGAGCAGAAGCGTTCCACCTTCGGCCAGTTCAAAGCAGCCGGTCCGCCGTTCCAGCGCGCCCGTGAACGCACCTTTTTCGTGGCCGAAGATCTCGCTCTCCATCAGGGTTTCGGGAATGGCCGCGCAGTTGATGGCGACGAACGGACGATCCTTACGCGGACTGAGCTCATGGATGGTCCGTGCCACCAGTTCCTTGCCAGTTCCACTTGCGCCGGTGATGAGTACCGAGGCGGTGCTGGGCGCAACCATCTCGATGAGGCGGAAGATCTCCTGCATTTTGCGGGAGGCGCCACTGAGTCGTCCGAGCGATCCGGTGTCGCGCAGCCGCCGGCGTGTAGCCTCAAGCTCGGCGCGTGTGCCGAGCAGCGCGGAAGCGTTCGAAAGCATCGTACGCAGTCGGTTGGTGTCAATCGGCTTGGTGATGTAGTCGTACGCGCCCATGCGCATCGCCTGCACCGCGCTATCGATGGTTCCCTGCGCGGTCACGAGAATTACGGCGATGGTCTGCGCTTGTTCAGCCAACTGTCCGAGCAATTCGAGCCCGCCCATGCGGGGCATCTTGAGATCGGTGATTACGATCGAGGGAGACCATTGCGTGGCTTTCTCCAGACCCTCGGCGCCGTCGCGCGCTGTCTCGACGCGATAGCCCCAGGAGGTGACCAGTTCGGCCAGTCCGGAACGCTCATTCTCCTCATCCTCGACGATCAATATTTTTTCGTGGCTCATTCGCTTGCTGGTGTCCTGTTCCTCCGCGGCATGAATGCGCAAGCCCGCCGGCCAAAGGCCCACGGGCCAGACCCCAACGATACGCGGCCTGGTTCCCTCCGGGCAAGGTCTGCAGCGTACACGGTCGGCCGATTAGCTCCGACTGCGGGGTGTCTGATTCGCTAATGCCGCGCACTTGCGCTTTCCCTTTTAATTGCTATGAGATACAATTTTGGGTCCCGATAGTTACGTTCCATTCTTCCCGGTTTTTGGCCGTTGAAGGCCTGCCCATTGGCTTTCACCGGCTGGTTAAATTTCTGGAGGTCATCATGGAAATCAGCAGCTTAAGCCGCGCTTCCCGCGTTGCTTTAGCGTGTGCCGTTGCAGTGTTAACTCTATTAGTGTCCGCTGGTCCCTTGGCAGCGCAGACTGAATCAACTCCCAAGTGGGACCTTTTTGTCGGATATCAATGGCTGGATCCCAACATAACAACACCAGCTGGGTTCAGTGATCCTAATAATCCAACGCCGTTTCTCGTTCCGGATATGTCGAAAGGCGTTGGCGGGGCTCTAACCTACAACCTTGATCCGCACTGGGGCATGGAAGTCGACCTCGGGCACAGCACCCAGGGCGGCAATTACGACAGCACCATCTCGGCCGGTCCGCGTTTGATGTGGCGCGGCGAAGGGGTCAACTTCTTTATGCACGGGCTGGCCAGCTACAACCGCCTGGCGGTCCAGGATATTCCCAATCGCTCTAACGGCGTGGGTGTCCTTCTCGGCGGCGGCATGGATATTGTGTTTACCAAGACGTTCGCGATTCGTCTCTTTCAGGCAGACTACATGTGGGCGCATCATCACTTTCCCGATTTGGCCGCGGCACAGTTTCCCGACCTGAGGCGTCCCACGATGGAGGGGGTGAGACTCCGGACGGGTGTTGTTTTCAACTTCGGCGGAGCGGAAGCGCCCGCCCCGATTGCTGCCTGCTCGGTCCAACCAACCGAGGTCATGGTTGGCGAACCGATTACAGCCACGGTGACGGCGAGCAACTTCAATCCCAAGCACACTGTTACCTATAGCTGGAGCGGCAATGGCGGCAAGGTAACCGGGAAAGATACGACGGCCAGTATCGACACCAACGATGTCGCGCCGGGCGCATATACGATCACGGCGCATGTGACCGATCCCAAGGTCAAGAAAGCGAACGAGGCGAGCTGTTCGGCAAACTACACCATCAAGCCACTTCCGCCGAAGAATCCGCCGACCATGAGTCTGTCGGCGACTCCGACTGAATTGACCCCCGGCGGCGCAGTCAACGTTTCCGCCAATTGCACCAGCCCCGACGGCGTACCGGTAACGGTTGCCAACTGGACTTCTACCCTCGGGACGCTCTCCGGCAGCGGCAATTCTGCAACCCTGAATACATCCGGACTGCCGCCAGGTCCCGTCACGATCACGGCAAACTGCACCGACTCGCGTGGATTGAATGCGCAGGCTTCGACGCAGGTAACGATTCAGAATCCTCCACCCCCGCCGGTCGACAAAGCCCTCGAAGCCCGGCTGGCGCTGCACAGCGTTTACTTCGTGACGGCTCAGCCCACCTCGAAAGATCCGACGGGCGGACTGCTGCCGAGTCAGCAGCAAACGCTGGCGGGTCTGGCGACGGACTTCAAGAAGTACCGCGACGCCAAGCCCGACGCGCATCTGACGCTGGAAGGTCACGCGGACCATCGCGGAAGCCCTGCCTTCAACCAGGCACTCACCGAGCGCCGTGTAGCCCGGGTGAAGAGTTACCTGGTCGAGCAAGGTGTTCCTGAGTCCGCGATTGACACCAAAGCATTCGGTGCCGAGCGCAATCTCACCACAGACCAGGTAAAAGAGTCTGTCGTTCAGAACACGGAGCTGACGACGGAAGAGAAGAAGCGAGCCCTGGCGAGAATTGAGGTCATCCGCATGGCGAGTAATCGCCGTGTTGACGTAACGCTGAACGCGGGCGGCACCACAGAGACCTCGGTGCGCCAGTTCCCGTTCAACGCTGCCGATGCCCTGACCCTGATTGGCGGACGCGAAGCTCAAGTCAAAAAGCCCGCGGCCACCAAGCGTGCTCCGAAGAAACCGGTGAAGAAGCCGTAATCGGAGACTGCAAGAACTAAAACGATTGTGAGCGGGGGGATCATTCCCCCCCCCGTTTTTTTTTCCGGGCGGACTAGCGACTCTCCGCTTAAAGTTGATTTAAGTCTCAGCGCCCTCTGCGGATGTTCTCAGCGAACTCTGCGGTCAAAAGCTTCACCTGCCGAGCGAGCCGAGAACGCGCAGAATCTAGAAAGTCGTGCCGTCCACCGCGGATTCGATTGTTCTACCTGCCCTACCTGGCCACCGTGTCCGGTTTTCACATACCCGCCGCTACGCGGCCATTTTCCGCCTGTGCCAGCCTCCTTTGATGTTGCGTTTCGCAATACCTTCTCCTGGTGTGGGGGGGTACTCAGGCGAAAAGAAGATGTTTGCGAAAAATGTACATCACACCACGAAAGTGCCATCGCCAAGTCTCTGATTTGATGGCAGGGTATCTGGTATTCGGGTTGCCACTTCGTCTAAATGCAAGTACGTCTGACTATGTCTCAGATCAGCGGGTCATCTCGTGCCTCGGTCCAGGCGATCTTGGTCATGCTCCTGTTTACCTCCGGGTGCTCTCGTCGCACCCCGAACGTACCCAGTGAAGGTGCGAACCAGACGAGTCCAACGCCCTTTCAGAGTCAGAAGGCCAGCACTGCTGATTCCGATCTGCATGGTTTTGTCCCGGGCGATGCTCCGGGAACGGGCCCTCCGTTTCAGAACTCGCCGGTTCTTCCCGCCGGAGCGCTGGTAACCGTCCGTCTAAATGTTCCGCTTGTCGCAGGGCGCGGGTCCAGAGAGTCTTTCGAGGCGGTTCTGGATGAACCGGTGGTGGTTGAGGGAAATACGATGATTCCCCGGGACGCAATCGTCTCCGGCCGCATTGAGTCAACGCACACGTCGAGAGTCACTCCCGACCGGGGCTATGTTCGCCTCACCCTCGATTCCGTGCAGGTCGATGGGCTCGATGTGCCGATTCAGACAGCCAGCCTTTTTGCGCGGTCTCTGCCCACAGCGCATGACGATTCAGACACGATTCGGTTGGAGAAGGGGCGCCGCATGACCTTTCGCCTGAAGGACCCAGTTTTTTTGCAGCTCAGCTCATCAAAAACCAGCCAGTAAGTCCTTTGTCTCCTGCACCAAAAAGTTTTCCACAGAAATTGTTCCCGTTTTAGTGACATCTGCCCTTTCGCACACATGGGTCGATCTCCTTATAGTGAGCCGAAACGGGAGGAATGCGTAAGACGTCGGATTCCCGTTTTGGGAAAACGTAGGTATCCAGCCATCGCAATGGCGGTTCCTTTCGGAACAGTTCCCAAGCAGAGTGGTGATTATGAGTGCCGTAGTGAAGATATTGCATTCGTCAGAAGAAGAGCAGTTTTCATCGCTCCTGAAACACGCGCCCGTTGGGCTCGCACTGTGCCAGAGCCCGGGTAACGTAACCTCCAGGAACTCGGCTTTCGAGGAACTGCTAGGGCTGCCATCGAATCAGATTCCGAGCGCGCTCCCCGAGTTGATTCAAGACGGAGAGGCATGCCAGAAGCTCATATCGGAGCTGTTTCGCGGAACGCGAGAGAGCTTCCAAATCGAATGCACAGCGTGGGGAATTGAAGGCAAGTCACTGCGGTGGACGGTGTGGGCCATTCATGGAGAAGAGAGCGGAACGGTGAATGCTGTCGTGATGCTGGAGGATCTTTCGGGCGTCGCGCTGGCCCGGCAGCGCCTTCAGCAGGCGGAGCGGCTAGAGACGGTTGGCCGTTTAGCCGGCGGAGTCGCGCATGATTTCAATAATGTTTTAACCGGAGTTCTGCTGTACTGCGATCTGCTGATGTCGGTGGTTGGCCCTGCTGACCGGGCGCGGAAATACGCGGAAGAGATCCGCAAAGCTGGATTGCAGGCCACCGGCCTGGTTCGGCAACTGTTGACGGTCGTTCGCTCCAACAAATCGTTGCCTCGACCGGTTTCGTTGAACGAGGTGGCCGAGGGCATGCGCAACCTGCTTGTCCGGCTGATCGGAGAAAACATCGAGTTGAAACTGCGACTCGATTCCGCTCTGGGCCTGGTGAAGATGGATCCGGTGCAGGCTCAGCAGATCCTTCTCAACCTTGTGCTGAACGCTCGCGACGCACTGCCGGGCGGCGGGCAGATATCGGTCGAGACCGGCAACTGCAAGATGCAGATCCTCTCCAGCACATTTGAGAACGACTCCGGCGCGTGCCTGCCGTGCGCCCTCTTCGCGGTCGAAGATAACGGCCTGGGCATGGATGAGTCGGTCCGCGCGCATCTGTTCGAGCCCTTCTTCACGACCAAAGTGGGCAAGGGAACGGGCATTGGACTGGCCACGGTGCACGACATCGTGAGCTCGAACGGTGGTCTGATTCACGTACAGAGCGAAGTGAACCGGGGCACGCGGATCAACATTCTCCTGCCCATCGTTCCCGAATCGGCTCCAGATTCTCTTCAAGACACAAGTTTTCATCCCACGCATAACGGGGAAGTACTCTCATTTCAATCCGAGGAAACACGATGACGTCAGCAGCAGTAAGCCCGATTGCCGCCACACCACAAATGGAACCAGCCAACTTTCTGAATCTCCTGATCGTCGATGACGAACGATCGGTGCGCGAAGCCTGCCGCGAAGTAGCGCACTCGCTTGGCTTTTGTGCTCATGTCGCGGAATCAGCCGAGCAGGCGCATCGCATGCTCGACGTGCAGGCATTCGACGCAGTTCTGCTCGACTTGCGTCTACCAGGTGCCGGCGGGCTTGATGCGCTCCGGCGCATCAGGGAGCGCCGTCCCGAGGCGGTGGTGATTGTGGTGACAGGCTATGGCACCGTCCAGTCTGCCGTGCAGGCCATGAAGAATGGAGCCTATGACTACGTGACCAAGCCCTTCAGTGTGGATGAACTCAAACTGCTGCTGGAGCGCGTCGCCAGCCATCTGAAGCTCAAGTCGGAAAACCGCCTGCTGCGCGAGAAAGTGAAGTCGAAACAGGGATTCGGCGGGATCGTGGGACGCTCGCCCGAGATGGAAAAGCTCTACCGCATTATCGCCAAGGCGGCCAACAGTGTTCATCCCGTATTGATCCTGGGCGAGAGCGGTACCGGCAAGGAGATGGTGGCGCGATCCATTCATTACTCCGGTCCCTTCCGCGACAAACCCTTCATCCCTGTCGATTGCGGTTCGCTGGTGCCGACTCTGATCGAAAGTGAGCTGTTTGGATATGTGAAAGGCGCTTTCACCGGTGCCAATCAGTCCAAAGATGGCCTGATGGCGATGGCCGAGGGCGGAACGATCTTCCTCGACGAAGTCGGAGAGCTTCCCGTCGATCTGCAGGCAAAGATGCTGCGTGCCATTCAGGAAAAGGAAATCCGTCCGGTAGGCAGCACCCGGCGAGTGCCGATCAACGTGCGAATTCTGGCCGCAACCAATCGCGACCTGGAGCAGGCCGTGACGCAAGGTAGCTTCCGCCGCGATCTCTACTTCCGCCTCAACGTGCTCAGCTTGCGCATCCCGGCACTGCGCGAGCGGAGACAAGACATCCCGCTTCTGATCGGTCACTTCCTTGAGCGCATGACGCGCACTTCCGCTCAGGAGAAGATTCTGAGCGACGATGCACTGAAGGCCATGCTGGCTTACGATTGGCCGGGCAATGTGCGCGAACTGGAGAATTGTCTCGAGCGCACCTATGCCTTCACCAGTGGCCCGGCGATTCACACCATGGATCTGCCACGGGAAATCGCTAACCTGGCTGTGCCGCCGTCATCCAACGGCAACGCTAACGGCAACGGACACTCGAAGATCGTTCCCATCGCGGAACTGGAGAAACAGACCATCCTGCGCGCCATCCTGGAACTCAATGGAGACAAGTTACAGGCCGCCCGATTGTTAGGAATCGGTAAGACGACGCTCTATCGCAAGCTGAAGGACTACGCCATGCCAGAGTGCTGACCGCGTGTCTCATAAATGATTTTGAAAAGGCGCGGCTTTCAGCCGCGCCGTAAAAAGCCAGAAAAGATGCGGGCTTCAGAGTGTGCGTGAGAACCGCACTTTCAATCCGCGCTGTGGGACAAGCGGGCAGGATTTGCGCGCCGGAGGGGCGTCTGAGAATAGCCCGGCGCTTTCAGCGCCGGGTAAAGTGGAACACTGAGCGCGTCCCGGAGGGACGCCTGAAAGTCCTCACGCACACTCTTCAGCCCCTGAGGGAACAGCCTTAGGTCCAGCAACTGATTTATGAGACCAGTACTGAATGCCCGTTTATGAACTCACACCAACTTGAAGAGTGCCGCAATGGGAAACGCCAAGCACCGTGGGCACAGCTAATCGCTTTCTTTTCAGCAGCAGCGATCTGGCGCAACGCGTGCAATGGAAAGGTCATGATTCTACTGATTACGCCACAATCGAAGGGCCCGGAATTCGCGGCTGCCCTGTTCGCCGCCACGAGTCAGGAAACTCACTGGGCTCAAAATCTGCAGGAGGCCGCTACTCGCCTGCGCGAACAAACATATTCCGCCGCTGTGATCGATCAATTTCTTCTGGAAACCGAACCGGAGGAAAGCGATCAGGTGCTGGAACACTTGGGAACAGCCTTTCCGGTTTACGTCAACTTCGCGCTGACAGGAATGGAGCGGCTGTTGCGCGAGGTGCGCTCGGCATTGCATCGCCGCAGACGTGAAGAGGCAACGGCGCGCCGTGCGGTTGCCGAGCAGATGCAGAGCGAGATGCGCGAGACTCTCACGGTGATGCTGCTTTCGTGCGAGTTAGCGATGGCGATACCCGATGTTCCAAGCCCGGCCGCAGAAAAGATACGTACCATCGATACCCTAGCCCGCGAACTCAGGCTGCGTCTCGAGGTAAACTGACCCAATTCGGCTTCAGAGTGTTGGTGAGAGCTCAAACACGAGGTTGTAATGAAAATCGACTGGGCGGAATCGGAGCGGAGCGCAACAACTCAGACGAAGGAATGGACCTCGGTGCCTTTTACCCGGACGCCTGCACCAGGTAGGCATATTTATCACCCGCTTCACCCCTGCAAAGGGACAAGTTTTTCAAGCTCGCAGACGGAGCAGAGCAAGCCTGGCCCCACGCGTACTCTTTGCCCCACGCATACTCTTTGACGATATCGAGCGAAAAGGCCATCGCCTCCGGCGTAAAGTAATACTCCCAGGTGTTCGATTTTTCGTCTCTTCGCAAGAAGAGAGCCACCCCATCTTTGGAACTGTGGTTCTGACGCTGAGCTTCAAAACTGTTCTCCAGCGCCTTCCCCCTGGCCTTATACTCGCGGCTCACCATCGTCACTTTGTACCAACCCACAGCAGTACTTTCGCTCAAGGCCGTCACCTATTCTGACAACTCACGAATTGGGCGCTTTCAATTAATTATCATAGCGTTTTTCTAGGCCGGCGAGGAGCCCTCAACGAGCTGTAGCTGGCGTCAATAGAGATCTATCGCAAATCGGCGACGGGTGGCCCACTCAACCCCGATTTTGGCTTGAGTGGGGTAGTTCCCGGCTGGACAGCGCCTTCCCGCTGCCCGCTCGCTAAAGCCGCGCCCGAACACCAGCTGCGAAGCGGCGGAAGAAGGCAGCCCAGGGCGTAAGCCCTGGGTCAACCCCGACAAAGCGACCCAGTCCCGGAGGGACGACAGAAACAGGGCTTGGAAGTAGCAATCAGAGTATTTTTTCATCTCCGGAAGTGATGATCATTGTTGTCTAACCGGCGCGAATAAAGCCGACGCCATCAAAGACGCCACTAAAGCAGTGGACGAAACGAAAGCATCCGTTCAGAAGCCGCTCTAATATTTTTCCGCTATTGTGCCGCTTTCCACGATTCCTTTACCTTTCGCCTGCTCATTCGTTCTTGTGGACGTGGGGTCCAGAAGAATACGAACCACCTTCGGCACGTCGTGTCTACCCTTGTGTTCGCAAGCTGATCCGAGCTTGATCTCGGAACGGATGAGCGTGTCTGCTTGGGGGAACCGTGAATCGACGCATACCTGTTTCGAAGAGCCTGATCTGTGCCGTCTTGACGTTGCTCGTTAGCTTTCCCGTCGCCGCTCAACAAATCACTGGAAGCATTCGCGGGACCGTTATGGATCCCGTCGGCGCCAGCGTGCAGGGGGCGTCGATTACCGCCATCCAGGTTGACACTGGATTAACCCGCAGCGCGGTGACAAATCGAAGCGGTGAGTACGTCCTTGTGGAGTTGCCCGTCGGGCACTACCGCTTGCAGGCCACGGCCAAAGGTTTTCAGTCCTACATTCAGCAAGGCATTGTACTGGACGTGAACGAGACTGCGACGATTCCTGTCCGTCTGGCAGTGGGCAGCGAGACACAGGAAATCGAGGTGCAATCGGACGCTCAGCTCATTCAGGCGACGGTGACCAGCCTCGGGAAAACAGTCAGCGAGCGTGACGTTCTGGAGTTGCCCCTGAACGGCCGCAACTTCTCTCAACTAGGCCTGCTGCAACCGGGCGTCGTCCCTCTCACTCCGGGTTTGGCCGAAGCCGGAGGATCCCTTCGCGACGGTCAGGCATACGCAGTCAACGGCCAGAGGCCCGAGTCGAACAACTTCCTGATCGACGGCGCAAACAATTTCAACGGCGTCGATGGAGGCTTCGTTCTCAAGCCCCCGGTGGATGCCATCACCGAATTCAAGATTCTGACGCACAATGCGAACGCCGAGTTTGGAACCAGTCTTGGCTCGACCACTAACATCATTACGCGCTCGGGAACGAACGGCTTTCATGGAGCGCTCTGGGAGTTCCTTCGAAATGACGTCTTCGACGCGACCAACTACTTCGCTACCAGGACGGAGCCGCTGAAGCAAAATCAATTTGGCGGAACGTTTGGCGGCCCTATCGTCAAAGACAAGACGTTCTTCTTCGGATACTACGAGGGTTTCCGCAACCGGCAGGGGGAAACGGACTCGTCGACCGTGCCGTCTCTGGCGGAACGTGCGGGGGATTTCTCCGCGATTTGCCACACTGGGTTTGACCCCAACGGTTTCTGCAAAGACACAGACTCGAAGGGCAACCAGATTAATCAGCTGTTCAATGTTTTTCTCAACCAGCCATATCCCTACAACCAGTTCGACATGTCTTCGGTGCCGGCAATCACGCAGAATCTTCTCGGCCATTTCCCCGCGCCCAACAATGGAACCAACGTCTACACCGCGACCCAAGTCGTGCACCAGGACACAAATCAGTTCGGATTGCGTCTGGATCAGCATATTGGCGGCTCCGACATCCTGAACTTCCGGTATGCCTTCAGTGATGGCACCGAGCTGCATCCCATCGCGACTTCGGGTGCGAGCGTGCCGGGATTTCCTGTCGGGCAAGAGCAGCGCGCGCAAAACTTCGTCGCGCAGGAAACGCACACCTTCTCTCCGTCGATGATCGGCGTGTTCCGCTTCTCATATTTGCGGAATAAATTTCTCTATGGGGAGAGGACCAACCACACGTGGCCAACCGGCTTTGGTTACCAGCCGAGCCTCGACCTCGCCGTCGGGCCGCCGTTTATCCAAGTCAACGGCTACACCACCATCGGAGATCCGATTACCGGGCCGCGCAACACGTATGAGAATGCCTTCGATTATTCAGGCTCGATGAGTTGGGTCCACGGACGGCATGAAATCAAGTTCGGAGGCGGCTACGAGCACTCGCAGTTCAACGTGCTGCAAGGCATTGCCACTAACGGTTTCTTTGTGTTCGCGGGTTTTCCGGTCGTACCCGATGCGTTCGCCAGCTTCCTCTTCGGACAGCCAGTCTTCTTTCTCCAAGGCCGGGGGGATTTTTCGCGCGGCATCCGGGGCAATTCTCTGAACGGCTACGCGCAGGACACGTACAAGGTGACACCGCGACTGACGTTGAACGTGGGTCTGCGCTATGAACTCCCGTTCCCCTACACCGAGATCCATAACCGGCAGACACTCTGGATTCCGGGAAGACAGTCGACGGTGATGCCCAATTCCCCTCAGGATCTGCTCTATCCCGGAGATGCGGGCGTGCCCGCAGGGTTGATACCGACATTCAAGAAGGCATTCGCACCGCGTGTCGGTATCGCATGGGACCCGACCGGGAGTTCGAATTGGTTAGTGACGTCGGCCTATGGAATCTTCTATGAGCCCTATTACACGGGCCAGGGCGGACCGCTGCAGTCGCCGATCAGTGCTCCGCCGTATTTGCAGACCCAGCAGATCAGCCTAACTCCCACTTCGTTTCTGAATTTTTCCGATCCTTACTTCGGCAACCCGCCGCCCGCGGGCACTTTCGCAAAGCCGCTGACCAACCTGACACTGGCCCCGAACCTGCCGCTGCCCTACGCGCAGGACTGGGACCTGAATGTGCAACGATCTTTCGGCACAGATCTTCTCCTCGAGGTCGGCTACGTGGGAACCAAGGGCACGAAGCTGCCGCGTTTTGTTGAAGGCAATCCCGCGATCTACATCCCGGGGGTCGACTCCAACCACAACCCGATCTCGACTTCCAACAATGCCGACAACCGACGAATTCATTCCGGTTGCACACTCGATCCCGCGTCTCCGCCGTGCACTTACTCGTCCACCGGGTTGATCGAAGGCGTTGCGAATTCTTCGTACAACGCACTCGAGGCGAGCCTGAGGAAGCGCTTCAGCCATGGCATCTCGTTTCTTGCGTCGTATACGTATTCCAAGTCCATCGATGATGCATCGTCTTTCAACATGACCGGTTCAGCGTCCAAGCCGGTTGCTGGTGAGAATGACCTGGCGCAGAATCCGTTCGACGTAGCCGCAGAACGCGGACGCTCTCTGTTCGATTCGCGTCATCGCCTGGTGCTCAGCTATCAGTGGAGCCTACCGTTGTGGCGACAGCCTCACGGATGGTATCAACAGGCACTCGGCAACTGGCAGGTCAACGGGATCGTTACAGTAATGAGCGGTACTCCGTTCACTGTCTTCGATTCGACAGACTTTTCGGTGCAGGGATCCGCTCCAGAGATCAGCGGATTCTTCTCGAACCGGCCAAATCTGGTCCCTGGGCAAAATCCCAACTCAGGGCCAAAGACCCCAGGCGCATGGCTGAACGCGAGCGCGTTTCAACAGATCACTCAAGACCCCAACTCGCCGGTGCAGCAATTCGGGACTGCCGGACGCAACATCGCGCAAGGGCCGGGCTACGCCGACTGGGACTTTTCCGCATTCAAGAACATCACCGTGGCGGAAGGAAAAGACCTTCAGTTCCGCGCGGAGTTCTTTAATATCCTGAACCACACGAACTTCCGCCTCCCCGACAGCGACAGAAGTTCACCAACTTTTAACTCCATTCTCGAGGCGCAGTCCCCGCGCCTGATCCAGTTGGCGTTTAAGTTCCAGTTCTGAGAGGAAGGCTCGAGTCCATGCCAGCGCTGGGTGCCCCACTTCTGGCCGATTTTGCCAGAAGTGGGGATTTTGATGGCCCTACCCCTCCCCATTCCGCTGTCCGTCTATCCCTCGAATTTCGCGCCCCAAAATGATTGTGTAGGGACGGACGCCTTCGTCCGTCCCGCGAGCGAAGCGAGCGTGAGAACGATTCCGGTTGCCGTGGAAAAGCGAACGCGAGAATCATTCCAGTTACCGTGGAAGAGCGGCGCTTTAGCGCCGCGATGAGACAAGAAAAGATTCGGGCTTTAGCCCCCAGCCGAAGTGTTTGTGAAAGGGCACGGCTTCAGCCGTGCCGTTAGCGTTCGGGAGGATTGTGGGCTTTAGCCCCCGAGGGTGCACCATTCTAAAATCGCGCTCTTTGCGATTTTAGAGTGGGTAGTCCCCAGTGCCGATTCGAAAGCGAGTTCGAATAGTATTTTGATTTCTCCGTTGTCATCCTGAGGAGGGCGCTCTTTGCCCGACGAAGGATCCCTACTCCCTCAACGATCCCACAACACGTGGGTGGCGCACCCTTTCAAAAGAATCAGGGTGGCCCATCCTTTGCGTTTTTTGTGTCCAGTCTCATGACATGCTTTGCAAAATGTCCCGGGACATCCTTTACACTCGCGCGCTGGTTCGACCGGCTCGGAGAGAGCAAGGATGCCGTGGAAGACGATGGAAGCGGAAGAGCAGAAAGTACAGTTCGTGGTGGCTGCATCGCGGCGGGAGAAGTCGCTGACAGCGCTGTGTGAGGAGTTCGGGATCTCGCGCCCGACCGGGTACCTGTGGTGGAGGCGATATGGGGAAGCAGGGCTGGCCGGGATCGCGGAGCGCAGCCGACGACCGAAGCAGAGTCCGGGGCGCACCGCGGCGGAGATGGAGCAGCGTGTCGTAGAGCTGCGGCGGCGCTATCCAGACTGGGGTGCGCGGAAACTGCAGGTGTTGCTGGCCCGCGAGCAGAAAAATCTGACCCGGAGTACGATCCACCGCATTTTGCTACGGCAGGATCTGGTGCACGATCGCGAGCGCCACCGCCAAGCTCGTGGGCGATTCCAGCGGGGAGCGCCGAACGAGTTATGGCAGATGGATTTCAAAAGTCCCAAGGGCTGGAACGCGGCGGTCGGGCCGCTGTCAGTGCTCGACGATTGCAGCCGTTACCTGCTGGTGTTGCAGGCGGTGTGGACCAATCATGGCGAGTTGGTGCGGGAGCAGTTGGCCTCAGCTTTCACCACTTGCGGCGTACCGCAAGCGATGCTGATGGATCACGGCATTCCGTGGTGGAGCCAGCAGGCGCCGAGCGGGGCCACGCGCCTGACGGTGTGGCTGATGAAGCAAGGCATTCGACTGCATTGGAGTGGCTATCGCCATCCCCAGACGCAGGGCAAGGTGGAACGTTTTCACGGCGCATTGGAACGGGCGCTACGCCTGCGGCCGGTGCCCCGTCAGCAGCCGCAAGCCTGGCTCGATGAGTTTCGCTGGGAGCACAATCATGTCCGTCCGCACGAGGCCCTCGGCATGCAGACTCCGGCCAGTGTCTGGCACCGCAGCGAGCGCCGTTACGATCCGCATCCTGCCCGCTGGGAGTATCCCGCCGGAGCCCACGTGCTCAAGGTATGCAGCTCCGGCAAACTTGCCGCCTATGGCATTCGCTGGAAGATCGCCAAGGCACTGATCGGCGAGTGGGTACAACTGGAGCGGATCGGCCAACGCGTACTGGTGTATTACTGTCGAACTCTGATTCGCGAACTGGATCTGCAGAGTCAGTCTTCGATTGCCGTACAACGCTGGCATCCTCAGTCCGGATCTGATACCGGCTCGGAGAGAGCAAGGATGCCGTGGAAGACGATGGAAGCGGAAGAGCAGAAAGTACAGTTCGTGCTGGCTGCATCGCGGCGGGAAAAGTCGCTGACAGCGCTGTGTGAGGAGTTCGGGATCTCGCGCCCGACCGGGTACCTGTGGTGGAGGCGATATGGGGAGGCAGGGCCGGGTGCCCCATCCTTGCGTTCTTTGCAAGGGTGGGAAACCACGGACCCATAAGTCTAGGACGTTCGCTCTTGCCTTCGATGCAACATCCGTCGTGGGGGAGTGCGTCGCGTGCTTCCGCTCACGTTGTCCCGTGATCACCCTCACCGACATCCCGCCCATTTTCTGAGAGCGTAAAGTCGCTACCAAGTGTGGCCAGCCTCCACGGACCCAAAGTCCGCTGGGGGC
>JAIQFH010000137.1 GCA_020073385.1 Terriglobia bacterium
TCAACCTGTCGCTGGTGATGCGGCAGTGGCTGGGAAAAGGCACGCCTCGCGGCTGGCAGGGATTCTCGGCCGACGCACCACTGACTGGGCTGCAATTTTGGATTGCGATCCTGGGTGCCATTCAGGAAAGCACATCGCTACCGACGCCCAGATCCCCAGACTGTCCTGCGGTTCGCCACTGTGATTCAACCCGCGGCGCAGTGACAAAAACTACTTCCGCCACGGACTGATAGAGCCTATTGAACCGCGGTGAGAGTTGTTCCAACACTCCGTCTACCAGGCTTCGAATCATTCGCAACGGATGGTCCTGCGGTACTCGTTTGTCGGGTGAAATATAGCTGAACATCCCATCTTGCTGCTGATCGTCTCCTCGCATGCTGCCACTACTAACACGTCATCCTGTGGATTGGGAGTCGTTTTTCAGCATCCTGCTATGCGTACATGCCATCGCCATTACCCCGGCAGGTCCGATGGAGATTATTCGCTCGTCGATCTCCATCGGCAGCGGCCTTCCCTGTGTAACAGTCAGGTCGGCTCCTGCAATTGTTTTTTCGGGGCCTGCTCAGCGTTTACTCATGTTATGGCCTGCACGCTCGCCGAGTCGCCTAGCGACCCTCTACACCGAAGGCTCCGACAGTTTCGTTGCCTCCACTGCCGCCTCGATTGCTACCGGGTGGAGCGAACCAGTTCCCGGGCGGGCGTTGCACCCGCTGAAGTCCAGCGCCTTTCACGGCGCACTGTTACCCCAACCGTCGGCTAGGAATTGCACCCGGCGGAGATATAAGAGCTGTTAATTGCTCGCAAGAAACATCTGTGAGCGGTGTCACTGAAAAATCTCCGCTTCGGAGTAACGTTTTGGTGACAGACCATCGCCAGTAATTCTCGTATTCGCAGTAGTCCCTACTGAACACTGAGCAGTGAACCGGCTCAAAGTCAACCGTTTTTCTCGAGCACAGCCGACGCTTCGCTCCTCGCTGCGGCTTTACGCAAAAGGAGATCTCCAATGGTTCACACTTCCAAAATCGAAGTTCTTCGTCTTGTTTCCCGGTTCACCGCACCCCTCATCCTTCAGATTGCTCTGACGCTCTTCGCGCAGATGCCTCAAGCGAATCCGCAGCACCAGACGGCATTGGCGACCGCAGCGCAGCAGAGCGCCCCTTCAACTCAAGCAATCCTGGCTGAGGATCCTCCTGTATCCGTGAACCTGCCGCTTTTCTTGTCGCCTGTGATGTACGACTCTGGCGGATATTGGCCGACTTCGGTCGCCGTCGGGGATCTTAACGGGGATGGCAAACCGGATCTGGTGGTTGGGAATACTTGTCTTACCTTTGTGTGCGTGGACTTTGCAGGCGGGATCGGCGTCCTGTTAGGCAACGGAGATGGAAAGTTCCAGCCTCCCGTCATCTATAGCTCCGGCGGTGAAATCGCCACCTCGGTCGCTATTGCGGACCTCAACGGTGATCACATACCAGACGTAGTGGTGAGCAATTGCGGAGGGACCGGGGCATACGGATGCCAGGTTGGAGACGCATTTGTCGGTGTTCTCCTTGGTAAGGGCAACGGCACTTTCTCTCCTGTTGTTGTGTACGACTCAGGCTGGTCCGGCTCGTACTCGATCGTTGTTGCGGACGTAAACGCGGATGGAAAGCCAGACTTGGTCGTCTCGAATGTGGGTGGCAGCAGCGGCCCGGATGCGACGATCGGTATCTTATTGGGAAACGGCGATGGTACTTTCCAGCCTGCAACGACATATCAGTCGGGTGGATCGGGGATCTTGTCCCCCATTACAGTTGCGGTGATCGACGTAAATGGCGACGGGAAGCCCGATGTGATTGTAGACAATTACGTTGCGGTGGGAGTGCTGCTTGGAAACGGGGACGGCACATTCATGCCCGTCGTGACCTACGACTCCGGAGGGTACTACCCTTCATCGATCGCCGTTGCCGACCTCAACGGGGACGGCAAAGCCGATCTGGTGGACTTCAATGCATGTGATTCCGTCGGCTTCCTCACTCCGTGCACGGAGGGGAATATTGGCGTGCTTCTTGGGAATGGAGATGGCAGCTTCCAGGCCGCAGTAACCTATCCTGCAGGAGGCAACGGTGGTTTTGGAGGCACCGTCGTACTCGCCGACGTGAACGCCGATGACAAGACAGATGTTGTCCTTACGAACGGCTACAACGTCGCGGTGCTGCTTGGCAGCGGGGATGGAATCCTCCAGGCTCCTGTCACTTACCTACCCGGGGGATCATCCCCCGGTTCGATAGCTGTCACCGATCTGAATGGCGATCACGCTCCCGACTTGGTGGTTACCGAATGCGCCATCAGCGGCTGTGGTAACGGCGCAAATGTCGGAGTGCTCCTGCACGTCGGAAGCACCGCGACCTTTACTACCCTGCTTTCCAATGCCAACCCATCTTTCTTCGGAAAGCTCGTGACCTTTACAGCGTCGGTCACTGCTGGCTCTGAAACTCCAGTAGGAGTTGTGACTTTCTTTGACAGCTCAACGGTTTTGGGGAGCGGGACTTTGGCGAACGGAAGCGCCTCATTCGCAATATCGACGCTCAAGGCGGGTTCCCACACAATCACTGCTGTTTACGACGGTTCTGTTAAATTCCGCCCAAGTGAATCCGCGGCCTTAGTCCAAACCGTCAAGCAGGCAATCGCGCCAACCGCAACCGTATTAATTTCGAGTATCAACCCATCCGTTATCGGGCAAAACGTCAGCTTCACCGCGAATGTGAACTCAACGGGAGGAGTTCCACCAGACGGCGAATTCATTACCTTCTACAAGCAGGCGAACGTCCTTGGCACAGCGTGGTTGAGAGGGGGCGTCGCCACGCTGACCACTTCCAGATTGGAAACTGCTGGCATCTTCGCCATCTCCGCACTCTACGGGGGAGATAGTAACTTCGCATCCAGTTTGTCGCCTACTCTCTGGCAAGTAGTCAACACCGTGAGCCAGTCGCCGACTGCGACCGCTCTCACTTCGACTTCGAACCCTTCAATTTACGGACAGTCGGTAACTTTTGCGGCGTTCGTGACCCCATCCCCGGGTTACACGTTCCCACCGACAGGCAAGGTGAAACTCTACGATGGTGCTACGTTAATTGGTAATGCTTTCCTTGATGCCAGCGGATTTGCCAGGATCACTCGGAGATTGCTGAACGCCGGTTACTACTCGCTCGTTGCCGTGTATGTGGGTGACTCCAACAACGGGGGCAGCGCATCGGCGATACTGAGCCAAGTGATCAAGCCAACTGCAACTTCGGCGACGGTCGCTTCGTCGTTGAATCCTTCGACGCCGGGTCAGGCCGTGACGTTCACAGCGAGGCTTACGTCGCCGACGGTCATGCCCATGGGGCCAGTCACGTTTACTCTGGGACAGACAACGCTGGGCACATCTCAACTGAGCGGCGGCAAGGCGACATTCACGACGTCATCTCTGCCTCCAGGCTCGAACGTGGTCAAGGTGGCTTATCTGGGAAACTCAAATATCGCACAAAGTTCGGCGGTAGTGACACAAGTCGTGCAGCCATGAATCCAAGGCGCGGCGGCGAGGGAATCTGCCGCGCCTGGATCAAATCCGATGTGGTCTACCGAACATCGACTTCGGTAGTCTAACCGAGCTTCTCTCCATAAGTGTCGTAACCGCATTATAAAAGGGCGCCCCTCTTGGAGTAGGTTGTGATTGTTCGAATCAAGACCTACGAAAAGGAGCACCCTTATGAACAGCGATCGTTCGCGGATCAAGTCCGACTCAGCGAACTCGTCCATGAGTCGAAGCAAATGCGTCACACTCCTAGCGACGTGCGGGCGTATTTCTCGGCAAAAGTCTCCATTTCCTTGGAGAAGAGAATCTTCTCCCATTCTCCCGGGACGTAGGTTTTTATACAGACCTCTCCAAGATCCGAATAGAAACTTCTCGCTGCATTCATCTCTGGATCAGACCGGTCAAAGCAGTTAAACAGAGTGACCGAGAGTACTAGGGCCTGTTCACACTACGTCAACAATCTTCGAGTAAGATGCAAGGCATGGAACTTACTGCCGAGCAGTACGAACGAATTCAGAATTGCTTGCCGGTGCAGCGCGGCAACGTGCGTCATGAGAACTTGGTGTTACTGAATGCGATCCTCTACGTGGCCGAGCACGGATGTAAGTGGCGCGGATTGCCCAAGCGGTTTGGCAACTGGCACAGTATCTATG
>JAIQFH010000021.1 GCA_020073385.1 Terriglobia bacterium
CAAAAGAATTGCGTGATCTCATTGTGAGGCTATGACGGCTCCAAGTAAGTGAGTTGTGATGGTGGTGCGGTATCTTATGCTTGTGAGATAGCCTCTATAAGGCAGGTGTTTGCGAGAGCAGAGGAGGTCTGAACATGTTCAGGAAATTGTTGCTGGGTTTCACAGGCATAGGAGCCGCAGGTATTGTCGCCCTCTGTCTTCTCACCATCCCACTGCTGCGTCGTCTTCCAAAGCAAAGCCGTGTTTCGATGGATGGTGTCACAAGTATCGATGATGCGGTAGAAGCCTGTCGGCGGACACATCTGCAAGGGTGGGAGCTGGTGGCGTATGCGCAGAATCTCGCTGCCAGAAAATTCACCTACTCGCGGCTCAACACGTGGGATACGCCTTCCAGGGCATTTGAACGAGGCATGGGGTACTGCGAGCAACAGGCTCTTGCGCTGAAAAAAATCTATGATCGGCTGGGTATCGAAACCAGGGCGGTGTTTGCCTTGCGGTGCAAATTTCCCGCCGAGGTGATTGATGGAATGCCATGGCCTGGAGGAGTGTCGGGCCATGCTTGGCTGAGAGTCAGGATCGGAGACCAAGAAGTCGATGTCTGTCCTGGCTCTGTTAACAATACGCCCGGCGTGACGCATTTTGAGGTCCTTTCGAAGATGCGGACTTGGCAGCCATGGATACGTCCGTTGACGCACCTGGGATCGTCGATGGAAAATATCAGGAGGGATATGGTAGCGAGGCGCAGCCTAAAAAGAGCAGGAAGGTGATTTCTTCCTTAGGGATACAAAAAGAATTAAGTATCCGGGGAAGCAGGCGCAGCATAAGAAATGTCCACCAACCAACGTTCCAGACCGCTCAAGCGCTTGATGTGCGTTTCCACCTGGGCCATAGCCTGCTTGGTTAAGCGGACACCCGTGTGATAGGTGGTAGTCAGTAAGCGAACCACTGGCGCTTTGCCCGTTCAGGGGCTTTTTTCCATCAGGGCAATAGTGGCATCCCACTGGGAGCGAGGAGGAGCCTTAGACTCTGGTTCAGGGGACGCGACCATTGCCCCGACGGTTTTTTTCTGCCCGGGCTCGAGCGCGGCATCGAGGACCTGGGTGATATCGGTAGTATACACGAATAGCATCTGTTCGCGCAGTTCGCTGGGCAAGTCCTCCAGCAAGTCCTGCTCGTTCTTCTGAGGCAAAATGACCCTGTGGATACCCGAGCGGTAAGCAGCCAGCACCTTCTCCTTGATACCACCAATCGGCAGCACCTTGCCACGCAGGGTAATTTCACCCGTCATGGCGACATCCGAGCGTACCTTGCGACCACTGGCTAGCGAGACCAGCACCGTTGCCATCGTCACGCCAGCTGATGGTCCATCTTTGGGAACGGCTCCTGCAGGCACATGAATATGCACACGATCATTCTTAAAGACGTTCTCAGGCAGACCCAGCGCCTCAGCATTGGAACATACATAGCTGAGTGCAGCCGTCGCTGACTCTTTCATCACGTCGCCCAGTTGTCCGGTGAGCGTCAACTGGCTCTTGTTGGCTGGCATTGAAGCCGCCTCAATGAAGATGATCTCGCCACCTACCGGCGTCCAGACCAATCCGGTGGCAATACCCGGACGGTCAATCCGTTCGGCGACCTCCTCGAAGAAAAGCTGACGACCCAGGTACGCGGAGACCTTTGCCGCTGTCACGTGTATTGGTGCCTCGCACCCCTCTGTGATCTGTTTCGCCACTTTGCGACAGAGTGACCCGATTTCGCGCTCCAGGTTGCGTACTCCTGCTTCACGCGTATAATCACGTGCGACGCGACGAAGGGCAGCATCGTCTATAAGCAACTCCTCCGGCTTCAGCCCATTGGCTTCACGCTGTTTCGGAAGGAGATAAGTGCGTGCAATGTGCAGTTTCTGCTCTTCCGTGTAACCAGAGAGTTCCAAAACCTCCATGCGGTCACGTAAGGCTGGCGGGATGGGCTCCAGTGAGTTGGCCGTGGTGATAAACATGATCTTGGACAGGTCAAAAGCCAGATCGAGGTAGTTATCCCGAAAGGTATAGTTCTGTTCGGAGTCCAAGACCTCCAGCAGTGCCGACGAGGGATCACCACGCCAGTCGGCTCCCAGCTTGTCGACCTCATCCAACATGATGACCGGGTCGTTGGTTTCGACACGACGCAGCGTTTCAATGATGCGTCCCGGCATCGCACCGACATAGGTGCGTCGATGGCCGCGAATCTCGGCCTCGTCGCGAATACCACCAAGCGACATGCGTGCAAACTTCCGATTCAGCGCACGGGCAATCGACTGACCCAGCGAGGTTTTGCCTACTCCTGGCGGACCAACAAAACAGAGAATGGGCTCACGGTTGATCTGTCGAATGGCTTCTTGCGAGAACTGCGGGGACACGGAGGAGCCTCCCTCTGCCGCAACGCTGCCCTCTGCGGGAACGACGTCCTGACTGCGCTGGATGTGCTCGGCCATGCGTTCTTCCTTCAAGTGAAGCACGGCCAGGTATTCCAGGATACGTTCCTTGATCTTTTCCAGATCATAATGATCGCGATCAAGCACGAGGCGTGCGTGCGATACATCAATCTGCTCGCCTGTGCTCTTGCTCCAGGGCAAGCTCGTGAGTAGTTCCAGGTAGGTGCGGATCATGCTGTACTCGGGCGATGCAGAAGGCATCTGCTCAAGCCGAGACATCTCGCGCTGGGCTTCTTTGAGGGCTTCCTCGGGCAGCTGCGCCTCGTCAATCTTGCGACGCAGCTCGTTGACGATAGCCTGCTCTTCACTCTCCTCACCTAGTTCGCGCTGAATGGCCTTGAGCTCAATACTGTGAACTTAAGCCCAAAAGGGGGAAAGAAAGGACAAGAAAGTTCCAAGTCTGGCATAATGTCAGAAAGAAAAAAGAAGGAACTTTCCGATGTACAGATTACGGCAAATGGATGTAGATGACAAGGTATGTGAACAGGTCAGTCCAGGAATATTAGAGCGGATCTATCCCAAGGAGGTGATAGAGCAGTGTGTGCAAGAGAGCGAGCAGTGGGCAGAAACCCAGCGACGCGTGAGGCAGAGTACAGGACTCTCGCTGGTGCTGTTTGTGATGATGTTAGCACTCTGGAGCCGACTGAACCAACGACAGGTGTGGCAGAAGTTGGTAGGAGGACGGAAGCTACCTGCATCCAGAGGAACCGCTCTGCGAGATGAGCAGTTCAGCACTGACAGCCCGACGAGGGGAACTCGGCAGTGAAGTGATGCAGACACTGATGCAGGCATGCTGCAAGCCGATGGCGCAGCGGGAGCAGACCCCGGGAGCCTTCTTTGGACGTGACCGACTGATGGCAATAGATGGGACGCTGTTCAGGACGCCTGACACCCAGGACAATGAGAAAGCCTTTGGTCGCGAGCCTCAATCAGTACGGCAAAGGGGCCTATCCGCAGGTCCGTTGCGTGCTCTTGGCCGAGTGTGGGACTCACGCGGTGGCAGGGATGCAAATCAGCCGCTATGATGAGTCAGAGGTCCATGGCTCGCATCTGTTACTCCGCTTGGTTTCCCGCGACATGCTCGTCCTCGTGGATGGGGGGCTCATCTCGGCAGGATTTATCCAAGCGGTGCGTGATCGTGGGGGCCATGTGTTGGCCTCATTGCCCTCAGGGATGTGGGAAAAGGGATACGAGAGGATCAAGCTGCGCGATGGAAGCGAACTGGTACGACTCACGCCCACTCATCGCGGCTGCTATCCTTTAGGCAAACCGATCTGGGTGCGCATTATCTCCTACCGCATCACCGATGAGCGACTGGGAGAGATAGGCAAGGTGTATCGACTGGTGACCACCCTGCTCAATCCACGCACCGCTCCAGCCCGGGACGCGGGTGGTCTTGTATCATGAACGTTGGGAGATCGAACTGGTGATTGATGAAGTCAAAACCCATGAGCGAGCACAGCACAAGATCTTACGCTCACGAACGCCTGAGGGAGTACGCCAAGAGCTTTATGGGATCTTTCTGGCCCATTACGCCGTCCGTGCGTTCATGTATGAAGCCGCATGTGAGGCCGGTATCGACCCGGATCGTTTGAGTTTTACGGAGGGAATGTTCCAACGGATGTCGAGATGATTCCCACAGCACAGATCATGGAACCAGGGGATGGCGAGCGCCTGTGCAAGCGGCTCCAGCGCAAGATCCGTCAGGTGGTCTTGCCACCTCGTCTCTTACGGGTCAATCGTCGCGAAGTCAAGCAAGTCTACAACAAATATAAACCCAAGAAGCGCAATCAGCCGCCGCCCCACCCCTTCGAGCCAGGGCAACGTTTTGAGGATTTTGTCGAGATGGTTGAGCCACTTCTGCCAGCACACCAGGGGAGAACAAAGGCTCGACTCAGTTGCTAAGAGCGCCTGAAAAGAGGAGAACGCAAGAAAACATGACGTAAGACGGAAAGCCCGATGGATCCCGTGCTTTTGCATGGGGGAAATGAGAACGGCGAGGAACACAAAAGAGGGTTGACTAGAGATCTTTTGGGGAAGTTTCATGATTCCAATAGCTCTCTGGGTGAGGTTGTCGTCAAAAGGCACGCAGAAATCAGGCATGAAGTGCAAGACCTGATCTTACTAGAGACGCCAGAGCCCCCCGAACATCCCCTTTGGCAGAGAACCAAGGGGTCCCTTTTTGGTGCTCGGGTGTAGGATTGCTAGCTATGCCAACCTTCACCAATTGGGTGTCTCCTGTTTCAAACCGTGACCACGTGCAAATTGGTTTCGTCGTTTCTCCTCTCACACATTCGGACTTTTTCAATCGCCTCCCCAGAACCTTTTCCCAGGGAGGCTGAGGAGTTACGACTCTTAAGTTCACAGTATTGGGCCGTCTAAGAAGGTGATGTTCCCACGAGTACCGGCAAGGACGATAATCGCATCTGCTTTCTGGAGACGATCTCGTCGTGCAAATCGTTTTCCCTTTATATAGAATGTGAGCCAGGTCAGAAACGGTAGCAGCGCGATGATACTCACGATAGAGAGGGTGAGAGTTTTCCGCATGTTTACAAAGAGAGCAGTTCGCTCAGTCGAGCGGTGCTCTGTTCCTTTCTCCAATGAGATTGTGTGAGCGTGGCATGGAGACTTTTGACTCTGGCGATGGTTTTGCTGGCTCCCACGGCGTGTGCAAGGGTCAATGCATCCTGAGCATGCGTGACACAGGTATCAATTTCACCAAGCCCGTAATAGGCCTCGGCTTTTTGAGCTATCAAGCGTGCGCGTCCACGAATTAACGTAGGGTCATACTTTGTCAAACTGGTCTCAAGCTGTGTAATCGCACGCTGATAGTCTTGCAGAAGTACTGCATCAATGCCCCTCTGTGCTGCAACGGAGGCCGCATTGAAGCGTACAAGGCTCCGTTCTTGCATCTGTTGCTCTTGTGTGAGCATCTCTTCGGCCTGTCCAAGACTCTGCCAGCATTCTTGCATCTGCTGTGTTTTGGCATAGGCTTCTGAAAGCCCTTGTAAAATGTGTCCCTTCAACCCGGGGAAGCTTTGTCCATCAATCGTGTCTAACGCACCGTGAAGATAGAGGATGGCTTCCTTTGGTCTCTCTTGTTGAATGAGCATCACGCCTTTGCGTGCCAGGGCCGATGACATCAGTTCAGGGTCATCTAACTCTTGTGCCACATGAAAAGCTCTTTGATACGCTCCCTGTGCTTGCGTATACTCCATCATATCTCGCAGCACGCAGCTTTGCAATTGGTAGCTCATCGTTAGGAGTACCAGAGTGGGTGTATGAAAAAGTTGTCGGAGGTCAAGCCACCAGGCGAGATCGATGCTCCCAGAAGTCATCCTAGGTGCGATTGAACATCGAAGTGCGCAGGGGCAAGATGGCGCCCAACCCCTCGAGAGTCCAGCACATGCCGGCTCGCTTGAGACGAGTGGTCACGACGGTTTTACAAGAAGCCTCGATGCGCATACACCTGACCTCTTGGACTCCTCTGTCCCACGGGAAGCGCAACGAGATTGTAGTAAGCAAGCTGTATAATACGAAACTGCTTCACAAGCAATCTTGGTCACATCGCTTGCTTGCTCACTACACTGTTGAGGTTCCGTCTCAGTGCGGCAACCATGAAAGCGAACAAAGACGGCCTGGAGCCACTTCGCTTGAAAACTACATCTTCTCATTCTAGCACACGGCTTAACCTTTCTGCATACCGCTGTAGCTATGCTTCTGGCGCATCACCTTCTTGTCGGGCTTGCCGACACTGGTCTTCTCCAGTGTGTCCACAAAGCGGACCTCTGGCACCGCCCATTTTGAGATCATACCCCGCTCTGCCCATGCTTTGACGTGGAGTTGGATGTGTTCCTCGGTGACGGTGCCTATGCTCTCCTCATTCAACACGATCAAAGCCAGCGGACGCTCACCCCATTTCGCATCTGGTAGAGCAATGGCCGCTACCTCACTTACCCCTGGGTACTGAGAGATGATGTCTTCGATCGCAAGAGAAGAAATCCATTCGCCCCCGCTCTTGATCACGTCTTTTATACGATCCGTGATCAGCAGATACCCCTCGGGATCGATCGTCCCGAGATCTTGGGTATGCAGATAGCCACCGCGCCAAAGCTCTTCGGAATTGGTCGGGTCGTTCAGGTAGCCCTGCGTGAGCCATGGGGCGCGAACGATTACTTCACCGGTTGTCTTGCCATCATGGGGGACGTCCTGCATGTGCTCATCTACGATACGCAGGTCAACGAGCTGGATAGGGAGACCCGCCCTGGTTCGGTATTCAATTGCCGTGTCCGCGTCTAGTTCGGTCATGCTGGGTTTCAGTTGGGCGAGCGACAAGATCGGGCAGCTCTCTGACAAACCGTAGCCACCGAAAATGTCGATCCCTTTGTCCAGAGCCAGCTTCGCCAGGCCCTTTGGCAAGGCTGAACCACCGATCACTACCGTCAACTCAGACAAATCCATATCTTTGGCAGCCGGACTGGTCAGTATCATGTGCAGAATGGTTGGCACACAGTGAGAGAAGGTCACTTTTTCGTGTTTGATCAGGGCCAACAACGTCTCGGGCATGTAGCGGCCCGGGTAGACCTGCTTGAGACCCATGGCTGTTGTCACATACGGAAAACCCCAGGCGTGGACATGGAACATCGGGGTAAGGGGCATATAGACATCACCGTAATGGAGGCACTGATGCTCAGCAGGGCTAGCTGCCGTTGCAAGCACGGCTAGTGTATGCAACACCAGTTGCCGATGACTAAAGTAGACTCCTTTCGGATCTCCAGTTGTGCCTGTCGTATAGAAGGTCGTTGCTCGGGTGTTCTCGTCAAAGTCGGGAAAATCGAAGTCTTGTGTGCCCTTTGCCAGCAGTTCCTCGTACTCAGTCGCACACCTGATGGACGGCGACGGACTTTGGGCATCACTGCCTCCATCGCTTAACACGACAAAGATTTTTACCGTTTCCAGGCGATCCTTGATGGAGTCGAGAATCGACAAAAAATCGGTGTGACAGAGGATGACATCGGCCCTGGCATGATTGAGCGTGTAGAGAATCTGTGCCGGGGAGAGGCGGATATTCACTGTCTGTAAGACGGCTCCCATCATTGGAATGGCGAAGTAGCACTCCAGATAGCGCGTGCTGTCCCAATCCATCACAGCTACTGTATCGCCCGGCTGGACTCCTAGTCCAGCTAGACCACTTGCCAACCTGCTAATACGTTGACGCAGTGTTCGGTAGGTATAGCGACTTCTATCCCTGTACACAATCTCCTGTTCTGGGGCCGTCGCTAGCGGCGTGTGAAGCAAGTGCTTGATGAGCAACGGGTAGTCGTATGCAGAGGGTGTACGTTCAATCAGCGAGACTGACATGGTAGATCTCCTTTCTTTTTGATCGACTTGTACGAACAAGCCAGGCGGAACCAGCCATCAGCACATGAGCAAAGATATGGTATTTCCTCAATCAACAAAGTAGCGCTACAGCCGTGTGCAAAAGCTTTGAGCCGAAAGGGCAATGGGAGAGAGCAACTCGCATCACCTCTGCGGACCAATTTCTTTAAGAGAGAAGATACCTCATTGCTCTTACATAACCGTCACATTCAGCTCATAGAGCATCACAGGAACATCACAATCTTCAACGAGCTGTTCACTTTCAGCGCAGAAACCAGAGATGCAACGAAGAATGGTCCAAAGCCAATTCGCTTGATATGACATCTCGGTAGTGGCACAATCAAGAAGGATGGCTCCGGTCACAGGGAATCCCTTCCACCAGTTGAGGGAAGACATCATCTCCCGCAAGACGAGAACCGATCCTTCTTGATTGTGCCACTACCCATAGCATATTTTAGCCAAAATATGTACTTTTGCATATAGGTATGCTATATTGGTACTCAGACTAATTTTATTGTTTGCTTGCTACTGACGTTGAGGCTAAAATGATCGAGCCGACATCTCAGATGAATGGTCAAGAAGGTCGGAATGGATAACGCATGACGAGGATTCGGTTGCACTCAGGCCAGTTTGCAGTGTGTTTTTGGCACCTTTTTGGGTTTGCGCACCACCGGAAAGCATGGAGCTTTAGTACGCGACTGGCCTTTGGGCCATCCCGGCGATTTTCCGCGTGGTTTGGGCGCAGGAGCCGGTGTGCCAAGTTGGGCCAAAATGGCGGGCATGACGCGACGAGCCTGTCGCGCAGTCGCCGGACGAGGGCCTCTTTCCCAGAGACGCAGTCGAAAACTGCCAGCCGACACTGACCGGCTTGGTGGCGTGCGGCATATTCGGCATAGAGATCATGCTGCGATCCGCACTGCACTCGGCTTGGGGCCGCTCGATCCTACTGCTCTCAATGCCCAGCCAGATGGGGATGTCCCCTGGGTCAATCAAGGCGTCGAGCCAGAGCGCACGCATCTGCTCCTCGTCGATCCGTCCGTCTTGCAACGCCTCAGACACGCTGGGCTAGCCTCGGGCAAAGAAGGGCGACAAGGACAGTTCTGCCAAACTGCTTGCCTGACTCTCGCTCAAGAGAGCATCGCACAGGATTGAGATAACTTCTGAAACATGCTTGCTCGCTTTTTCGCATGTTTCATCGATACCTGTGTATCTATACATCTATTTGGAAAGGATGCAATATGCATACCATGCGCATGTTGTGATTATGAAAGGCAAGATGGTTTATGAGTCGGCCTAAAATCCTTATTGTCGATGATAGTGCAGCAGCATGTCTCTTTATAGCCAACGCCCTGCAACAGGCAGGGTACGGGGTGAACATCGCTTTTGACGGGCACAACGCTCTCGCCAAGGTGCTAGCTCTACGCCCACAGTGTCTCGTCCTGGATGTAATTTTGCCAGACGTCAACGGCTATACCGTCTGCCGCCAGGTGCGGGCGGCGGATCCTCAACATACGGTGCCGATCATCCTCATCAGCACGAAAAACACTGCTCTTGATCGCACCTATGGGCTAAGCCAAGGGGCAGATCGGTACCTCTCCAAGCCATTTACCGCAGAGGCGCTCCTGCAGACGGTCTGGGATGTGTTACCTTCACACCTTCGTTCCGCCGTCCCTCCTCCCCCCCTCGTCCCAAAGCCTCCCGCGATGACGCTAGCGAGTCTTATTCCTCGCCGCCGCGTCGATCCTACCTTGTTTACGACCAGCAATCCATTTGCCGGTTCCATGCGCATGGATCAGCGAACTCGTCAGCTCTATGCAGCCATCGATGGCCTGAAAACGGTGGACGAGCTCTCTGCGGTGATGGGGGGCGGGATAAAAGAGACGGTAGAGACGCTTCGGACACTCTTTGTTCAACAACGCATTGAGTTCTGTGACAAAGAAGGAGGGATCGTAGATTCCCACCGTTTGTTCTCTGACACGAAAGTATCATCTTAACTGTGATAGAAGGGAAATTAGGAACATGGATCAAAATCTGATTGCAAACATCCTTTCGCTCTCTCTCTTTTTCGTCGGCCTTTTCGTCGCACTGCGTTCCTTTGCTCTCTACGTGCAGGTTCGCAGCAATCGCCTATGCATCCTGGGAGTCTCAATGACAGTGATCGCATTGACAGCGGCAGCGGGCTTCGCTGGAGATAACGTTACCACCGTGACCCTCAATGTCGATTGGTTCAACTACATTGGTCAAACGGTTAGCTTTATCTTTATCTTGCTGAGTCTGGTTCGCAGTTCAGAGCACTACCTACGGAGCGTGCTGCGCTACCAACTGCTTGCCACAGTGCCACTGGTGATTCTCTTGCTGCTTGCCCCAATGCTGCCCCCTGACTTTCCCAACCCCGTCGTCACCAAAACGCTGTTGAGCGGCTCACGTGGCGTGATCTGCCTTTTTATCTTCTTTTACTACACCGGCGCCTTTATGACGAAGGAGACACGCTTTAGTTTCCTGATGAGCGGGGCCTTTCTCCTGCTCAGCTTCGGCTACTTCACTATTATGCCGAAGTATGCCTATCCCAGCGATCTTCTCGACCACGTCGGAGATCTCATGCGCGTCAGTGGTTTGGCCAGCTTGCTGGCCGCTGTGGTAGCAGGGTAACACATGGCAAAAGTCTTGTGGGGAGTGGCTCACTTGAGTAGGATGGCCCGCTCTCGATTGTAACGATGAAGGAAGAGGAGAGGGTCATGCGCCCAAAACGGGCGAGGCGTTGCCGTAGGGTATTGTTCTAGCGCTCTACGTGGGCTGTTTCTCCCGTCTCGCGAGTCCACCGCCGTGTGCTGCTCCTCAGGGATCACTGCCCTGTATGCTGCCCAAAAGTCCGTGAAGCAATGCCCTTGGCGATATCCCTCTGGAATGGCCTCCCACAACCGCTGAATAGAGCTGTTTGCCATTAGGGGCGTGACCTTTGCGCGCCAGAGCGTCGGTTGCTCTGACAGTGAGGGCAGTGAAGGGTAATGGTGACCATGAAAGGCTCCTTTTTTTTCTCTGGAATTGGTCCTCACAGTCTACCATATCCTGCTTATTTGTGCGACTACCCAAACATTTATCTCAGTGATAGGCAGAAAGAACGGCTGCGTGAACGAGCTGTACGCGAAGGGGTTCCGGTGTCAGAATTAATTCGGCGAGCGGTTGATAGTTTCCTGGCATGGGATGATCCCTCATATGTCCCCGCTCCGCACACGGCCCAAAAGGAACGGCGCTCTCATCCCCCGCATGAATGACGGGGACTTTCCCGCGCCGGGTCTGTAACAGATCATTTGCATCTGTGCCTATCGAGTTCTAGACTTTAAACCATCCAAAGCGTATTGTATCTCCTTGCACACCTCTCCATCTTCTTCCTTCTGCAAAGCCTCCTGCAAAGCCTGCCGTGCCTCCTCCCCCCCAATACGGCCCAAGGCCCACGCAGCATGACCACGTACCAGTGGCTCATGATCTTGCAAAGCCCCAATAAGGGCAGGAACAGCCAGCGGATCACCAATATTGCCAAGAGCAACACAGACATTACGCAGCAGCCCACGCCGCTTAGCTCGCCGTATAGGGCTACGGCGAAAACGCTCACGGAACTGCTCCTCTGTTAAGGAAAGCAGAGGAATCAGTTCCGGACTACTGCCCACAGTAGCCCGTGGACGAAATTCCAAACGTGGCTCAAACCGTACCTCTCGCTCCCCACCGACATTGACATCTTGGCGTAGCTCCAGGCGTCTCTCGGCCACAATGTTGACCGGACAAACCTCCTGGCAAATGTCACAGCCAAAGATAAGGTTGCCCATCAGAGGACGCAACTCCAGAGGGATGCTGCCACGTAACTCAATTGTCAGAAACGAGATGCAACGTGTATTATCGAGCACATAAGGGGCGGGCAGAGCTTGAGTAGGACAGGCATGCAGGCAGATCTCGCAGCTACCGCAGTTGGTCTTGACCGGCTTGTCAGCAGGCAGGGGCAGGTTAGTGACGATCTCGGCCAGGAAGACCCATGAGCCCCAGCCTTTGGTTAAAATATTCGTGTTTTTGCCGTTCCAGCCCAGGCCGGCCCGCTGAGCAACAGCCCGATCAACCATACGCCCGGTATCCACAAAGAGCCTGGTCTCTAATTCGCCAGGGATTTCGCCACGTGCATACTCGCGTAGCCAGGCAGCGAACTGCTGAAGTCGAGGTTTAATGCTCTCGTGGTAATCGTCTCCCCAGGCATAGCGCGAGATACGTCCGCGTGGCGTACCGTCGTTGATCTCGTCAGGCTGCTGGGTCAAGTAAAACAGAGCAAGCGTAATGATCGATTGAGCATCCGGCAGTAAAACATCAGGATGGCAGGAAACTTCAGAGCGTTGTGCCGTAAACCACGGCAGGCCCTCCATCAGACCCTGCGCGATTCGCTCTTTGATCACTTGTTCAGCTATAGGAAAACTATCGGCTGTCGTAATCCGTGCTATATCGAAGCCCAGCGAGTACGCATATTCTTTAATGGTCAGAGGATTGAGCATGAGCTAATTTGTGACATCCCGGCGTATAGTGACCCACCATGCACTACCAACGAACACAACGATATAGACGACGAGTACCAGCAGAGCCTGCAGGTTAGATGGCCCGCCAGCCTGTAAGCCTGCGTTTGCTGATATAAGATACTGCTCTTGATTACCCACCAGCACCCCGATGTTTGTCCCAATCAGATAATCAGGCAGTGATTGAAAAAAGCTGCCAACCGGTCCACTGATACCTCTGCCGAAGTAACTAATCGTCTCTATCAATGGCTCGATCAGAAAACTCCACGTCAATACACCCGCCAGTCCAGCGGCGGTAGCACGCCCTAGCGTCGATAGACATAGGGCCATCATGGCATAGACGAACAAGCCAAGCATGATAGCCAGGAGGTAGAGTACGGCATGACCGAGCCATGCCATGCTAAAGAAATCGAAGGTAGCGGTTATGCTTGTGGTCAGATTGAACAAGAAACCCGAGATGATACCAAGGAGAGTAATGCCTACGACGCCCAGCACAATGCAGACCAGAGCTACCCCAACCTTAGAAAAAAAGATCTGTGTACGCGTAGGACCGCGTGTCAGCATTAAACGCACTGTTCCTGCTGTATACTCACCACCAACAATCGTGCTTACCAGAATGATAATGAGTACCTGCCCCAATGTTGACAGGAGCTGTCCGGTCCACGTCAGCGAACCAGGCAGGCGCAACGCCTCAGAAAAGTTGTTGATGGCGTCTGCCGAGGCTCCGCTCCTACTCATCAAAAGGACGATCAAGGCAAACAGGGCAAACAGGCCGATCGTGGCAAGAATGCCGAGCAGGCTCAAAACTTTGGACATGGCCCGGCGGCGTATCTTGTACAGTTCCATGCTTGTTAAACGCACGATTACGCTCACGTAATCGGGTCGCCCCAGCCTTACTGAGCTGACTCGCGGATGAGGAGATGCTTGCTGTTCGGACATAAGTGGTTCTGCGGATTTCATATGTGACCTCTCGTCAAGGTATGCCTTGTTCATCAAAAATTGCAGTGGTCTCTCTCGCTAACGCTGCCATCCCAGGCCTTTCCGCTCCTGGTGGAGTGACAGGTGCCGTCAGTTCCAGAAAGATCTCTTCCAGGTTCCCTTCCTGAGGACGAATTTCGGCCGCAAAGAGACGATGCTCCGCCAGCAAGGCGTTGAGCTCTGCGGAGCGTGTACGTGATGCATCAACACGAATAACAGGTTTATTTTGCTTATCCGTATCAACATGGGCACCGCTAATCCAGTGCTGCCCCTCTTCTCGAGCATGTTGCAGAATGGATAGAGCCTGGTGTGTCTCCTCGACGGTATTCAGACGTATCACAATCTGTTCGTTTTGTTGCAAGAGTTCGCTGACAGCCCCTTGCTTGATAAGGTTGCCCTTTTGCAGAATTGCCACCCGGTTACAGACCTGTTGTATCTCATAGAGGATATGGCTGGAGATGAAGATGGTCTTGCCCAGGGTTGCCAGTCGCTGAATCAGCTGACGAATCTCGAACACACCTGCGGGGTCGAGGCCATTGGTTGGCTCGTCTAATAGCACCAGTTCTGGATCAGCAAGTAGAGCGGCTCCAACGCCCAGACGTTGTTTCATACCGAGCGAATACTTGCGGAAAGCGAGGTTAGCATGGCGGCGTAGCTCAACGATGTCCAGCACTTCTT
Source organism: Terriglobia bacterium (assembly GCA_020073385.1). Taxonomy (GTDB): domain Bacteria; phylum Acidobacteriota; class Terriglobia; order Terriglobales; family Acidobacteriaceae; genus Sulfotelmatobacter. Next base: position 14,056 of record JAIQFH010000021.1, read on the forward strand.
CAACACGCCGATTGCTGGCTTTGCCTTGAAGCATGCCAGAAGCTGCCGCCACGACGTGCAGGTTATCTTTTCCCGAAAGATAGGGATAGAATACCGGTGTTTCGACGATAGCTCCTACCCGTTGCAGAATTGCAGGCAACTGGTCAGCATTGTCCATACCAAAGATCACGGCTCGCCCCGCAGTCGGGCGAATCAGACCGAGCAACATACGAATAGTGGTGGTTTTACCCGAACCATTCGGTCCCAAAAAGCCAAAAACATCTCCACGCATGACCTGCAAGTGCAGATCATTCACGGCGACCAGATTGCCAAAAGCCTTGGTTAGCCTGCTGGTGCTAATGACTATATTATCGTCATAATGACTAATGAGTTCGTCCACTAGCCCTCCACTTTTTTTTTCAGAGCACCGCTCCTGTCCCATGATGACCACCGTACCGTCCCGTGATGACCACCGCCCCACCCCATGATGACCGCAAGGGTCATCACTACTATATACGGACGGGATGCTCGTCCAGGGGGTGATGCCTTGGTTTGCTTATCGTTGGGTAAGTTGCGTTCTCGATCAACTACGCATAGTGTACACGATCAAGGCAAGTGTCGGAAGGGCGACCACGAGGGTCGACCAAGAGGCATCAACCTAGCGCAACGTTCACTCTCCCGCCCCTACGCGCTCCCGCTTCCGTTCTCGTTTTCTCCGCCAGCTCCCTCCTTAGGCTGATGCCTCTTGGTCGCCCTTCAGGAACACCAGCGAACTCTTTGCAAAAATCGTACGCCCCCCCGTTGCCCTAATGGTACTCGACAGCCTCGACAATAATATGCTAGACTAGGCATGGTATCATTCGCATTTTTCTATCAGTCAGGAGAAAGCCATGGAAGCAGCATTAATTGGCCCAAACGGGCGTACAACATTGGGAACAATGCCCCTGACCATCGGGCGTTTGCCGGGTAACCAATTACAGATAACCGATTCGCAGGCTTCATCCCGTCATGCTGAGATTCGTTCTGATGACAGCGGGCAGGGATATAGCATTGTCGATCTGGGTAGTACCAACGGTACGTTTGTCAATGAGCAGCGCCTCTCCTCAAACATTCCGCGTCTCCTCAAGTCCGGCGACACCATCCGTATCGGTGAAACTTTCTTCACTTATGAGGCCATTGGCGCAGCAGGGATTGCACCGACTTTCTACGTCGGCTCCGACAATCAGAACAATGCACCGGGTTTTCAACCGACGGTGGCAGCACCTCAACCCTACACCGATTACAATGCCCAACAGGGATATGCACCACCTGCACCACCACCACCGTCGGCTTACCAACCCCCCCCGACTTATCAGGCATCGTCCTATACGCCACCGGCACAGCCAGGGTTTGTCCCACCTCCACCGGGCGGCTATCCACCTCCTGTCGCACCGGTCCAGCAGCAGGCGAAAAGCCGTCGCTCTCTCTGGCTCATTCTGGGTATCAGTGCCGGGGTCTTAGTGCTCCTCTGCGCCTGCGTTGGCGTCTTTGTTTCGCTCAATCGTTCAACACCGGAGAAGACCCTAACAACGTACTGTGCCGATCTCAAGAGTGGTGATTATCATGATGCGTACCAGCAGTTCTCCTCAAGTTTTCAGGCCCAGGAAACTGAAGCGAAATTTACCGCCAGTTTGTCACAGGCCTTTACCAGTGCTGGTGGTTTAAAGGATTGCACCTTTGGCAATGTTACAACTAGCGGTTCCACGAGCCAGGCTTTAGTTACCTGGATCGTGAACTCCGCACCCACTACGCCTATCAACTTCAATGACACTCGGTTGATCAATGAAAATGGCACCTGGAAAATAGAGTTCTCAAGATCAACATCACAAACAAGCTGATGAGATGAAGGATGCAGAACAGCCCTGTTTACAGTGATCGGGCTTGGAAGCCCCCGTCATTCATGCGGGCGGCCCCATCCGGGGGATGATCAGGGCCAATGAAAAGCCGTTCCTTGTGGGGCGTGACGCCGCGTCTGGGGGACGATGAAGGCAGGAGTGGGGCAAAAAAACCACTTGACGATTAGTAGTCATAGTGGTATAATGACTACCATGAACAGCCAACAACTGAACCCCAATATTCGGGTCACACCACAAACCCGCAAGGATTTGAAGATGATTGCGGCTCATACCGGTGAAACCATGCTCGAAGTGGTGGCCAGGCTGGCAAAGCAGGAATTAGAGCGTTTGAAAGAGCAAAAGAAGAGCTCATGTTGATCTACGAGTACAAGTTGGACGGCAAGAAAGCACAATATGCGGCTATCGATGAAGCGATCCGCGTCGTGCAGTTCATTCGCAACAAGTGTTTGCGCCTCTGGATGGACGGACGTCGGATCAAGAAGAACGACCTGCAGTGCTATTGTGCCGTGCTCGCCAAAGAGTACTCATTTGCCGCATGTCTCAACTCTCAAGCTCGTCAAGCCAGTGCGGATCGTGCCTGGGCTGCCATCTCCCGCTTCTATGAGAATTGCCGCGAACCGCGAAGCCTGACAAGAAGGGGTACCCTGCGTTTCAGCACGACAACAGGAGCGTGGAATATAAACAAACCGGGTGGAAGCTCTCGCCCGATGGACGCCACATCACCTTCACCCTTTGTGGTCGCCTGCGCCTGGTCGGCAATCCCGGACAGCAGATCGAAGCCTTCCCCATCAAGCAGATCAAGCGGGTTCGAATCCTACGTCGCGCAGATGGGTATTCTGTCCAATTCGGTGTCCAGGCCGAACGAAAGTGTGAACATGTCGAGACTGGCAGCGTGGTCGGCATCGACATGGGTTTGAAGGTCTTCTACACCGACTCCGACGGCAAGCAAGTTTCGAACCCACGCCACTATCGCAAGGCCGAGAAGAAACTCAAACGCTTGCACCGCCAGGTCTCCCGCAAGCAGAAGAAGAGCAAAAATCGCAAGAAGGCCAGGCAACACCTGGCTAAAGCCTATCGTGACGCGTGCAACGGCAGCGTGAAGATTTCGCCAGAAAGACGGCGAACGCGCTGGTCTCGTCTCACGACCTGGTTGCCTACGAACACCTTCAGATCCGCAACCTGGTCAAGAACCGCAAATTGGCCAAGAGCATTCATGATGCTGCCTGGGGGCAATTCCTCAGCAGCAGCGTCTGGGGGACGATGAAGGCAGGTGAAGGCCTATGGCATCATGCATAATGTGCCGATCATCGCCGTCGCCCCACAGTACACCAGTCAAGATTGCTCTGGCTGTGGAGAGCGTGTCAAGAAGACGCTCTCAACCCGGACGCATGTGTGTCCCTCGTGTGGGTTGGTGCTCGACCGCGATGAAAATGCCGCCATCAACATCTTGGCCAAAGCTTTAGAGGGTACCCTGGGGCACAGGGAAACCCATGAGCCCGTCTCATGAAACGCTTGGGGAGAGATGACCTCTACTGTCCTCCTCGAGAGGGGAGGAGGGCAAGCCATCTCGCCGAACCAAGAACCCCCGCGGCGGCTAGCCCGGGGAGTGTCAGGCCTGTTCAATATCTGGAGAACTGCTTGCGCTCTTTCCCTCGCCAGTTGTCTGACTCTGAGCTGATCCGTAGATCATATCAGAGAGTTCCTTACGGGAACGATCAAGCAATGCACGCAGTTGTGACAGGCGCTCTTTATTCTCGAACGCGCCCCTGCTGGCGATAGCGAAGAGCCGAGCCACCTCTGCAGCCTCAGCACGTAACGCCAGCAGTTCATCGGGAACACCCCAGTGCTGACCATGTCCGCCGTGATGCCACCAGCCATGCCCAGGACCAAAGTGACCACCAAAGCCATGTCTGTGACCGAAAGGTCCGCATGGACCTCGTCCCTCACGCTCCATCCAGGGAGGCGTCCAGCCTTCCCAGTTCACTTCCTCAGGGGAAGCACCAGATTGTCTGTTAAATGGACCAAACATTGTTCTCGATCTCCTTTCAATTGAGAGAACTTTTGCGATATATCGCATTTACCAGATGCAACAGTACGGTACATCTTTCTATTCCCATATACGATATATCGCATTGAAAGTTGTGGAAAGAGACGCATCTTCGTGGCCAGGCAAAAAAAGGGAAGTACACACACCGTTTCGAGAGGATATAATGTTAAGAATCGTAATTGTTGTCAGAGGCCTTTCCTGGCAGAAAGAGAAGACATACGGGAGGTGATCTGTTGAGTTATGTGATCAGTATTGGTGAGATGCTCATCGACTTTATTCCAGAGAGACGCATGGATACAGTCGAAGGGAGCGATACTTGCTATCATCCGCATCCGGGAGGTGCGCCTGCCAATGTAGCAGTGGCTATCGCACGATTGGGAGGCGCTTCACGCTTTATTGGGCAGTTGTCAGAAGATACTTTTGGTCATATGCTGGCACAGGTGCTCAGAGATAATTACGTGGACACGCGATACATCCGGACCACCGATCAGGGGCCGACAGCACTGGCACTGGTGACGCTTCAAGCTGATGGACAACGAGCGTTTACCTTCTACCGTCAACACACGGCAGATGTCCTCCTAGAGGTGAGCGATGTGGAGTGGCATGCGTGGCAAGATGCTGTGGTGTGTCATGCAGGTTCCGTCTCACTGTCTACGGAACCGTGCCGATCGGCGACGCTTGCAGCCATGGACTACACGCGCCAGGTTGGCTCCATTGTGTCATTCGATGTCAATGTCCGACCGGCGTTTTGGCCATCGGATGAAGCTCTGCAAGAAACACTGGCGGAGGTCATAGAACGGACTGATATTCTGAAGTTCAGCTCAGAAGAGGCGCATTTCCTGGATGCGTCCGGCCATGCACCCTTACAACCCATCGAGAGGGACCGACTAAACGCACTTGGAGATGCGCTTCTGGAGAAGGGCCCCCGTCTGGTTATGATTACGCTTGGCCCCCAGGGAGCACTCTTGATGACTCAAAAGCACAGGGTAGAGGTCAAAGCTGTCCCTGTTCGCGCTATTGACACGACAGGAGCAGGCGATGCGTTCATGGGTGCTGCGTTATATGCATTGATCCAGCAGGGGTGTGACTCGCCTGCGGCCCTCTCTCAGATTACTGAAAGCGATCTGAGCCGTGTGGGAAGTTTTGCCAGTAAGGTCGCCGCTTTGTGTTGTACACGCTTAGGCGGGATCGCTTCGCTTCCTTTCCTAGCAGAAGTAAACAGCTTCCAGGTCGAGTGAAAAAGGAGAGAAGCATGACAGATAGCCGTGATACGCTTGCTCAATCTCAGATGATTAACTTACCTGCTGGTCGCTTTCACTATATCAGTTGGAGAGCCGAACGGACTGAATTGCCCAGCGTAGTGCTGTTGCATGGCGTTACAAGTTCCGCACAAAGCTGGGTGCGTGTTGGACCGGCACTGGCAGACCGCTACCGGGTCTATGCCCTCGATATGCGCGGGCATGGCGATAGTATCAAACCCGCACGAGGAGCATATAGCCTGCGCCATAGCGCTGATGACGCAATGGCGTTTATAGAAGCTCTGGGGCTGGAACGTCCCGTGCTGATCGGGCATTCCTGGGGTGGAGCAACAGCCATCGTGCTGGCAAGCGGAGCCTCTACCTCCAAGCCTGTGCCCAACCTTGCTCAGCTGATCCTTGAGGATCCGGCGCATAACCTTGGTCGTGGTGATCCCGAAAAACGGGCCGCCGACTTTACCAAGGACATTGGTCGTCCCGCCGATGAATTGCGAAGCGAAATTGCTGCCGCCAACCCTAGCTGGGCAGAGGCCGATATTGAGGGCAAGATCGACGCACTGCACAAAGTGACGCGAGAGGCAGTGGTAAGCATCTTTTGCGAGGCAGGCCAGACTGGCAAGCTTCTTCCTCTGCTCGCCAACATCACCACGCGTACGCTCTTGATGCGCGCTGATCCCACTCTTAGCTCAACTCTGGACGATGCGGCCTGGGAGCAAGCAAAGCAGTATTTGCCTGCACACAGTCGTGCTGTGCAGATCACGGGAGCTGCGCATAATATTCACCGGAGCAAGTTTTCTGAATTTGTGCAGGTGGTGAAGGAGTTCTTGCACGTACTCAACGTCTGATGAGCGAAAGAGAAAACCCGTGCTATGGGCTAAGACCCGTTTGGGCGAACGGATCAGGTCAGGATGTCCGGCCTGCTGAGCTGCGAGAGCGACAATGATGGTGGCGGTGTAGGTCAAAGCCACCTGCCGAGCAATGGCCGACCAGCCGTAGAGAGGTGGACGCGGCAGAAAGAGGACGGGCAAAAGGGGCATCATACACAATCAAAGGCATCATGAACTGATCTTCTTGACGAGGAAGCTAGCCTCGCCTGGAAGTCAGTTTACCCCATTTTTTGAGCTAGGAAATGCCCTCTGATATTATTAACATTTCTGTTCATCCACACGTCAAATGTAAGTAGAGATGTGTTTGGATGCTGAAAAGGTTTCCAGTTCAAATAGAGCTACTTTTTACTACAACAGGATATTTACGTCTTAGATAATTAGGGATAGAGAAGGACAATTCGCAAATCATTTGTACCATCGTCAAAAGTGAATGTAGTATGTTGGTAGTAGGACCGCTGTCGCTATGCGCGATATCTCAGAGTATGTCAGGAGAAGGGCTCTCTCCTCACATTCAACGTATGATTGTACTGACAGTAAAGCCAGCAGCAACCAAAGAGGAGAGTAACGAATGACAGCCGACAAACCTCACCTTCCATGGCCAGGAGCGGACGATAGGATAGTCATCGAAGAAATGTTAAGAGATGGGCGATCGGGACAGTGGTACGAATGCCGTGAGTTTGTCAAGAAGCGTGTTCAGATACAGGCAAAAAACATCCCTCAAGATCACTGGGATGATATTGTGCAGGATGCAATGATGCGAATAGATAAATTCTTGCCGACCTTCCAATATCAATGCAAGTTCAGAACCTGGCTTGTCGGTATCGTAAGTAGCTGTATTATTGATGACTATCGAAGATTGACGCGTGCAGGACAGTTTCTAGCTCCGGTAGATGATTCACGTGACGATGCTGAGCATGAGGATGATGCATTTACTACAAATATATCAAAAACGGTAGAAGATGAGTGTATCATACGTTATGAGTTAGGCAAAGCATTGGTAGCGCTGCAAGAATATGTTTCTACGCATGGCAAGCCGAGACGGAACGGACAAATATTGAATATGGTTATATTTGAAGCCCGTTCCCTCGAGGAGGTGGCTAAAGCAGTTGGATGTTCTGCCGCGGTTGTCGGCTATGTTGTGCGCTCAGCTCAGCGTTATGCACGTGAAAAGTCGAGGGGTTAAGAGTAAACTTCTCTATTTAAATGTGCTCTAAAATCGTAGAGATACTATATATGAACTGGCACCTTGCTTACAGGTACCAGTCCATACTACTTTTGCATACTCCCGCAGACGAAATCAATCGCTCTCGGCTGGCTCGTTGAGGAAGGCTACGGTTTCCTCCAAGGTGGATTGGCAGCTTGGGCATTTTCTTATATGTTCCGCGAGTATGGGAAAGCGCTTATCTGCCTCCTCTCTACCTTCAGCTACAATTGCCTCGGCATATGCTCCTATGTTCTCGTAATCCTGTGTCTCTATTTCGTGGTGTAGTGTTACAAATTGTGTGAGTAAATCGTGTACAGGTGCTTCAGGATAATTGTGCAACCTATTGTACTCTTGCTCTGTTGAAAGCAATACTAAGAGAGTGATTCTGCAATAAGGACACTCTGCAAGATGTGAAACCAGTTGCTCTTGTTGAGCAGGATCAGGTTGCCATCCATCTACAACTAAATCAACCAACTTACCTGCAATATGTGGTGGTAGAAGGAGGTCAGGATGAACTTTTTCCATGACGGTAACTTTTTTGTCTTTCATCTCAGGTATTTCCCTTCCTCGTCTGAGTTCCGAACGCGCTAACTTGTCATAACAACACTTACTTTGACTAACAAACCTTTTTCAACAGATGTGGAGATATCTGTTTATATTTCGACAACTATAACGTCGAAATATATGTTTGTTTGTACGCCTAAAAAATACCCAATCTCTCTGACGTTTCTGCAAGGATTTCATAAGAAACTTGTACCGCCTTTCTTATCTAACATGACGGCAAACCCTTTGTGGAGGTGATATCATGTGCATATCATACGTATATCAGTTATATTCAAGGGTAGTTAATGTTTGGGCGATTGTCTACGTGCGTTTCTGGTTCACGAATCGTTTGAAGAAGAGTTGAGCTATGCCGGGAATAATGAGATGGCTACCGAAGATACAACTGAAGCAAAAAAGATTTCCAGGTCGGCTGTTTCTCGCCTGAAGCAAGAACGAGAGCGACGAGCTTGGACGCAAAACGAAGTTGCCGAACGTATCGGCACGACCCAGATCAACATCAGTCGTTGGGAAAATGGCGTTACTGTTCCCAGTCCATACTATCGTCAAAGGCTTGCAGAACTTTTTGGAAAAGGCATTCAGGAACTTGGCTTAATCCCTGAGAGTAGTGAGGGAGTATCTACCTCTGCGGGTACTCCTGGCTCTCGTACCTCTACTCCTTCTTTCCCTATCTGGAACGTACCATACCGCCGCAATCCATTTTTTACAGGTCGTGAGGAGATTCTGGCTCATCTGTCTACTGTATTTAGAAACAGTAAAGCCGTCGGTTTGACCCAGGCGCTCAGTGGTTTGGGAGGAATAGGCAAGACACAGATCGCAGTTGAATACGCCTATCGCTATCGCGACCACTATCAGGCTATTTTATGGATAACCGCTTCTTCTCGTGAAGCTTGCAGTGCCGACTTCGTAATGTTAGCGGCTTTGCTAGATTTACCTGAACAGCATGGGCAGGATCATGACATAGTGATACGGGCAGTAAAGCGTTGGCTGACTACCCATACTCACTGGCTGCTTATGCTCGACAACGTTGATGATCTGGAAATGATCGTTGACTTTTTGCCGATACACAGTACGGGAGATGTGCTGCTTACTACGCGGCTGCAAGCATTGGGAACCATTGCTCAAAGTGTTGAAGTTGAAAAAATGGGACTGGATGAAGGCATGGAGTTTCTCTTGCGCCGCACCAAAGTGATTTCACCAGGGGCATCTCTTGATCACGCAACGAAAAAGAGCCGGGCACAAGCAGCTGAGATCGTAGTTGCACTGGATGGATTGCCGCTTGCTCTTGATCAAGCTGGTGCATATATTGAAGAAACACGCTGTGGGTTAGCTCAATATCTCAATTTATACGGCACGCGTCGTAAGGAATTACTATTACGACGGGGAAGGTTTCCCATTGACCATCCAGATTCCGTTGCTGCCACCTGGTCACTCTCTTTTCAGCAGGTGGAGCAGGAGAGTCTAGCTGCCGCTGATCTACTTCGTCTATTCGCTTTTCTCAGTCCAGAAGCTATTCCGGAAGAAATCATTACGCTGGGTGCGGCAGAACTTGGTCCCCCACTGGGAGCGGCGGCGAGTGATCCTTTAAAGGTTGATAACATCATTGAGTTGTTGCTGCGCTACTCGCTTATGCGACGCACTTCCGAAGTGAAGTCCTTGAGTATCCATCGGCTGGTGCAAGCAGTTCTTAGGGATGGCATGGATAGAGACATGCAGCGTCTCTGGGCGGAACGGGTTATACGGGCAGTAAACCACGCTTTTCCCGACGTTGAACTGCAAACCTGGGAAGTGTGTCAGCGTTGTCTTCCACATGTGCAGATGTGTGCAACATATATAGAAGAATACGCACTGGCCTTTCCCGAGGCTGCTCGATTATTCAACGAGGCAGCATTGTACCTTGTAGCGCATGCAAGGTACCAACAGGCGGAACAATTGTTACTCAAAGCTCTGGCGGTCCGTCAACAGATATTAGGAGCCGAGCATCCTGATACTGCTCGCACGCTGAACGATCTGGGAGCACTCTATCAGGATCAGGGCAAATACCAAGAGGCGGAGCCCCTATTACAGGAGGCGTTAGCGATTCGTCAACGAATGCTAGGGGGAGAGCATCCTGACGTGGCTCAAACGCTTTATAACCTGGCAAGCTTATATCGTGCGCAAGGAACCTATGTAGAAGCTGAACCATTTTATTTACGAGCTTTACATATTCGAGAGATGGCATTAGAAATTGACCATCCTCTGGTCGCACAGAGCTATTATGGTTTAGCTAAACTGTACTATTCACAAGAGAAGTACCAACAGGCCGAAAAGTTCTGCAAGCAGGCCTTGCGCATTCAAGAACAGCGCTTAGGAGGCAATCATCCCATGATTGCTTCTACGCTGAATATGCTGGCGAAGATCTATCAAGGGCAGAATAAGCTTGATCAGGCTAAGGAAATGAATGTACATGCGTTACGGATTCGAGAGAGCACTTCGGGTGCAGATCATCCGCATGTGGCAGTCATCGTCAATAGCTTGGTTGAGATTTACCATGCCGAAGGAAGATATGGCGAAGCCCAGCCGCTGATTGCCAGGTCGCTCAGGATTCACGAGCAAGCGCTTGGCTCAGAGCATCCTTATATAGCGTACAGCCTCAGTAACCGAGCTGAAAATTTCTTCTTACAGGGGGATTACGTTCAAGCTGAGTCTTACTACAAGAAGGCTCTAGCTATTCGTGAGCAACATCTGGGTTTTAATCATCCACATACCGCTTCTACTTACGATAATCTCGCGAAGTTTTACTCCGTTTTAGAGCGGTATGAAGAAGCTGAGTCATTCTACCGTAAAGCACTATCTATCTACGAACGCGCTTTCGGGATTGACCATCCCACTGTTGTCAGCATGCTGGAACAGTACGCTACTTTACTAAAGAAGCTGAAAAGGGAGGGCGAGGCTTGTGAACTTGAGGCACGTATCCAGGAAATCAGAGGAAGGTAGGGCACTCTTGAAAGCCTGTAAATTTTCGAGAGTGGACATGCCCAATAGTCATTGTATTGTGTTCTACTTAATTACCCACGGTTCGTTATGCTTCACAAAGCTAGATGACAAGCCTCTTCATACTGAAGAGATAAGCGTCGACTCAGCTGTGGAGATTTACTCTCCAGGCCAATTGTCATTTTATTTAAATGAGCGAACCGTGGGTAATTATTGTTTATCTTAAATATGATATTTATTTACTAAGTGTGAGAGTTGCTGATGGAGAAGATTGCCATCATTGGATCATCTGGCGCAGGTAAATCAATGCTTGCAAAAGAATTAGGTTCCATACTCAAAATTAAAGTTTTCCACATGGATCGTTTTTGCTGGCTGCGCGGTTGGAAAGGCAAAACTGAGGATACGAGAATAGATATTTTGCACAAACTCGTTCGGGACAAGCAGTGGATTATTGAGGGGACTTATCTCAATTCATCCACACCCCGCCTGGAAGCGGCAGATACGATTATTTTTTTAGATACTCCTCTCCCGTTGTGCCTTTGGCGCATAATTAAGCGACATTGTAAGTGTAGTGAGCCCTCTCGTCGTGACATCCCGGAGGGGTGTACAGATAAACTCACCCTGTCCCGCATGTTGAAAGTGCTAGCCTTTCCGTTTCAAGACCGGAAAGTGCTTATGCGACAACTGCGCGATTACGAGTCTAAACGAATTATCTGGCTTCGTTCAGGTAAAGAGGTAAAAGGCTTTTTAGCGCAGCTAAGGCAAGATGCGAATGATAAGAGGAATTCTTCCAGTAAAGCTCCTGTTGAAAAAAGAAAAGCCTTAGCGGTTATTGGGCGATAACGAAGAACATGACAAATTTGTGACGACAGTTATCCTCGGTTCGCTGATATTATATAAACCCAGGTGACAAGCCAGTTTGTATCGAAGAGGTAACTACAAACTCTGCAATGGCGCTTCGCTCTTCAGGCGGATTCACCTTAAAAATGACCGAACCGTGGGCCAGTTAGGCTTGAATAATCTGTTTGGAGTGATCAGCAAGCAGTGCTTCTACAGAAGCGCTGCTTGCTGATCTTCATATTTTCTTGTTTTTGCCGTCTTTATTAGTATAAAGAGTTGTTCCAGTAACGCTCTCTTGTATTGAAATGTATCTACAATTAAGGAGGTTACATGGTGCAAAATAAATTGTGTACATCCATTACGCTTAATGGAGAAGTATTCTAGAGGCTCACTGCTGGCTGTATTCAAAGCGGTTCAATTGAGAGCGCCTCTATGCTCTCCTTTTGCGCAAGGTACAAGAATGTTTCCAAAGCGTGGTAGCCGTGAAAGGAGAAAAATCTTTATGAGAATTGAGAGAAACCTTTATGCTGGAGCGGTATTCATGGGATGCATCTGCTTGCTGCCTATCGTCGGTTTTGTGCTGGTGTCGCTCTGGCCGCAACGGGTGTTAGTATCCTGGCTATTGCTCGGTCTTGTCGCACTGGTTATTATTGTAAGACTGGCTTTATGGGTGCTCAAAGCGGGAACGAACGCGAAGGTGCGCCTGTCTGAAGAAGAACTTCGATCAGGGCGGCTCCACACACACGAGCGTTTGGTTGAGCACGAGGGACGGTACAATGACGAATGGGCAGTTCAACAACAGCGAGTGACGAAGGATGAGCCATATGTACAACGCCCGTATGTACATTCCCCCCATCGTCAACTGTCCGAGCCCTATGAAGTTCCTTATAGTGGCTTAAAGCCTCTTAGCATAGATAATGATGATTGGGAAGAAGAGAAGTGGTAGCTCGTAAGTAATCTGCTTGCGAAGGGGCCTCGATAACTGAGGCCTCTTTTTGATGATCGCAAGTCAGAAGTGTCAGAACTTAGCATAGGTTGTACAAGGTATCTGTGACAAGGCTGTCACTTACGTATGGTAAGAGAGCGTGTGGTGGTATACTTAAGCCTGGGTACCTCAACTATTATGCCGAACCCGTGGATGTTTTATCGTTGGTGTTAGTCCTTTGTGTGTGGATCAAAAGCATCACGCAATCCATCACCAATGAACGAGATGGCGAGTACAATGATGGTGAGTACGATGGTGGGCAAGAGGACGTTCCAGGGATGAATCTCCAGCGTATCAGCTCCATCTGCAATCATCAAACCAAGACTTGATCCTGGCGGTCTCACACCTAGACCAAGCAAGCTGAGGCCCGACTCGCCGATAATCGTACCGGCAATATTCAGTGTTGAGGCAATAAATACGATGCTGAAGATATTTGGAATGATGTGGCGCAAAATAATACGTACATCACTTGTACCTGCTGAGCGGGCAGCCTCGATAAATTGCTGTTGTTTGAGTTGGAGCGTCTGACCACGTACATACCGCGCCATCAATGGCCACGATACCAGAGCCAACGCAAGTGAGACAATCACGAGGGGACCATTACCGTTGGCCAAAAATGGGCCGACCACTGGTAAACTTCCGAAGTAGTCGCTTGCGCTCTGCCCGAAGATACCTGTGAGCAGGATGGCGAAGAGCAGGCCCGGAAAGGCGAAGATGAGATCGGTAAAACGAGCCAGGATTGTGTCGGTCCATCCTCCATAGTAACCTGCCAACACACCAACAAGGACACCAACTACCACATCTACAATCTCGACGAGGAGAGCGACGATGATTGAAATGAGTAACCCTTGCATCAAGCGAGCCAGGAGATCGCGCCCCAGGTTGTCTGTCCCGAGCCAGTATTGTGCTGATGGTCCCTGGTTTTGACTACTCAATTGCTGGTAGTCATAGCTGTGGTAAATAGCCGGGCCGATTGGAGTGCCAAAATCACTTTGATAGGTACCGCCAATGTGTTTATAGATTGGTGGACCCCCACTAGCCAGGAGGACCAGGAATATAAGTGCTCCCACGCTTATCATAGCGCGAGTATCGCGCCGGAAACGCAGCATGGACTCTTGAAATGGACTGAGCGACTTCCTGGCCTTTCTATCAGTTTGTGTTTGCAGGATGCTTTCTGATGTTGCAGGGATGTCTTGTAGATCAAGGAAATCTGGTGCCGGAATAATGCCTGCGTTGGCATTGGAAGTATCTTTGGCAACAACTTCTGGCTCTTTATCGCTCGTATCCATCTTCATTCCTTTCTTTCTTCATGGTCTATTGAGATCTACTGCTATTCAGTTTTAATGCGTGGATCAACGAGGAGGTAGAGCACATCGGCTATCAAGTTTCCCAGGACAACGCCTATTGCAATTAAAATTGTTGTTGCTTGAATAACCGGGTAGTTGCGCTCAAATACAGAATTCACCGTTATACGTGCGACACCTGGAATGCCAAAAATTGTCTCAATGAAAAACGATCCGGTTACCAGAAGTCCAAGCAATAAGCCAATAACGGTAATAAGAGGTATGATGGCATTTCGCAATGCATGGCGATAAATAACAACCCGTTCTCGCAATCCTTTTGCTCTTGCTGTACGTATATAATCCTGACGCAACACCTCTAACAAGGTCGTGCGAGTAAGGCGTGCGTAATAGGCGTAGCCTGCCGCTCCATAGGTGAGAATCGGTGCAAGTTTATACTGAATATCACTCCAACTATATTGCCAGGGAGTGCCCCACCCGATGACCGGCCAACTTATGCCGGCATTGTTCAGCCATAAAATCAAGATCTGGACGAAGACTGCCAAAATGAAGACAGGCAGTGCATAGAGGGTGAGTGCAGCACTCATATTGAGCGTATCAACCCATGTATTCGCCTTTAACGCGGACCAGATACCGACTGGTACGCCCAAGAGCAAAGTCACGATCGTTCCCCAAAACGCTAGCTCGACTGAAATAGGTACGCCATCTTTGATAATATCCCACACGGCTCGCTGTTGGGGGTGGAATGATGTTCCAAGGTCAAATCTCGCCAGACGAGTGAGAAAATTGAAGTACTGTTGATACCAGGGCAGGTCAAACCCATAGACATGGCGTAATTGTTGCCAGGTTTGATAGTCGAAATGCTCACCCATCATTTCTTTTATAGGGTCACTGGGTGCAAAGTAACCTAGCATGAAGGTGATGAAGGTAACACCAAGAACGATGAATAGTAATCCAATCAAGCGTTTGATCAGAAATTGCATCATGCGATGATCCTCTTTTCTCCTTAGAGAGGTCGCTGCGGCAGGGCAACCTCCTACGACACTCTCTACATGTGCGCTCTTTTCCCCAGATTGTCGTAAGTGAAAAGAGACGAGGAGAGCAACGAGGACGTTCAGCCCTCGCTGTCCCCCTCATAGGAAACTGTGATGACCAGAGCATACTGGCTCAATTGCGAACTCGCCTATTGAGCGAGGTAGATGTTGGCCCAGTCTTCTGTTGCTAGAGCACCCAGCGAGTTAATTCTCCAGTTTTGCAGTTTGGGGTTGACCGAGTACACGTAAGATGATTGGTACGTCGTGATCCAGCCTACATCATTGACGATTTTCTGTTCGGCATCATTGTAGAGTTTTATGCGTGTCGCGTTATCACTCTCTCCATCGGCCTGGGCCATTTCAGCTTGTACAGCCTGTTGTTGCGCGGCATCGGACGAATTGTTCTGACCATAGTTAAACGTGTTGTGGTCAGTGCCTTTGCCGAAGAAGAGGGTCAGCCAGTCCTGTGGATCGGGATAGTCTGCTCCCCAGTTTCCATACCACATCTGTAATGGGCCACTATGCCCAACAGTGTCAGCTTCCTGCTTGATCAAATCCGTGCCATGAACACCGATCAGTTTGACGGAGATGCCAAGCACTTGCTTCCATTCGTTCGCGATCGCTGAGATGGTATCTGCCCCAGCCTTGTAGTCGATAGAGTAGGTTATGCTGATGGAAGGCAGCTGACTCAAGCTGCTATAGCCAGCCTCCTGCAAACCTTGCTGCAAGAGCTGCTTAGCCTTTGCCTGGTCGCCTGTTGTACCCCTCACTCCAGCCGGCCCGGTCAGGTTCGGATTGTAGCCGGGTATGCCCTTGGGCACGATATGGTTGCTCGGAGTTACAAATTTTCCTATGATGTGATTGATGATCAGGTCTTTGTTGATCGCGAGCGCGAAGGCCTGACGGATTTTAATGTTGTCCAGTGGCTTTGAGAGGTAATTCAGGCCAATAAATCGGCTCGCCAGAGCTGGAACCACCTGGTAACCAGGTTTTGTTGCGGCAACCTCGTCCTGGCTGGGTGGAACGGGAGCAAGATCGAACTGACCAACCTGGAATGCCTTGTAGTTGCTATCTCTATCAGCAGCGATGATGTACTGAATTTCCGTGAGTTTGGGTTGGAAGCCGAAGTAATAGGGATTGGGCACAAGCACAAGACCCGTGGTATGACTATAGCTCTTCACCTTAAACGGTCCACAACCGCCGCCTTCCTCCAGGTGATCTGTCCATGTGTTGCCATATTTATCGATCAGCTTTTTCTCGACAACAAAGGAAGTGGAATAAGACAATGCTCCCAGGAAATATGCTGCTGGTTTGCTGAGAACAATAGAGATGGTCTTGTCATCTTTGACGATCAGGCTGTCTCCAATGAGAGTGGGAATTGTACCTGACGTAACCTTGTCAAAATCCTTGAGCAGCGAGAGATACACTCTGACATCAGATTGCGTGGCTGGCAGAAGGGTGCGGTTGATGCTGTAGGCCACATCTGAAGCGGTAAGAGGCGTGCCATCGCTGAATTTGAGATTAGGCCTGAGCGTAAAGGTGTAAGTCAGGCCATCTGATGAGACCGAGTGGGAAGCTGCGAGTTGATCAATGATAGAGCCATCATCCTGGGTAGTTACCAGGCCATTAAAAATAATATTGTAGGGGTCTCCTAAACCACCAGAGGTAAGAGCTGGATCGAGCGAGTCAAAGTCACCCCCTTCTAGTGGTATGTGCAAGATTTGTTTATCAGCCGGTGCGGCGGCTGGATTTTTTTGCGTTGACGGAGTACTAGCGCCACCGCAGGCGGCGATAAAGAGAGAGAGTGCGCATAGAATACTCAACAGGCTTGCTAACCTCAACTTCTTCTTCGGTTGCATATGTAGCATCTCCTTTGTCACGAAAAATACTTGCAACATGGTTGTGCTCTAATGTAAGATTCTCCAGGGCCGAACTTACTCTCAGGTATTCTCTTCCCAAAAGCACCTCCTTCGTTTTCCATAAAAATGCGGCGTGGGTACCCTCCTGCCTTCAGGCGGAGGGAGGAAACGCCGCCTCCTTTCCTTGCTGATAGGTATAGCCATCACTGCGTGCGACAAGGACACAGAAGCGATGATGAATGTCGGTGACGACGCCGTGCGCAGTGGTGATGTTGAAGGTACCACGGGTACGCACGGCGACTTTGCCGACATAGGTTCCCTGCTTGGTCCCACTTGTGACGACGGATCGCACGAGGTCACCCGTCTGGAACCCCTGCACCCGCTTGTGCTGTTTGGAGCCGGTACGCGGAAAACCGTACTTGTCCATGCGGCACATCTGCCTAGATCCGTGCCCAGTCGCTCTAATCTGCAATGGAACGACGTTCTTGATGATGAGGGACTCTGGTGTGCTTGTGCCCACACACACTGCATCCAACCAATGCGTTTTGGGCAGTTCTCGCGTGACTCGGTTGAACTTCGTGCGACCCCCTGTACCGCTTTCTAGTGGCAGTCCCAACGTCTGTAAATGACGGTAGAGTTCCCATCGTGTTGCGTTGACTCCCGCCGCATCTTTGAGCGGAGTCTTTGCCTGGGCGAGAATACGCTTGAGCACTTCTGGCTTCTTAGCAAGAAACTCCTTAGCCCAGACCACTTCACCCGTGGCATCGTTGACAATTGCCATGCCTGTGGTTTTGCTCCCAGGGTCAATCTTTAGTCGTAGTGGAGGCGTTGTTGGTGCCTCTACTACCTTTTTCAAAATGATGGTAAAAGGGTACTGCCGAAACACCGCTGCTTTTCCACTAGAAAGCAGTTTCCTTGCTCCTCCTGGGTGAACAGGTGCGAGCGAATGTTTGTTCGTATCCAAGACAAAGACTTTACTCATGACTCATCCTTTGTGTTGTGCCCATGAGGGCCTCTGGTGACCCAGGTAATGCTCACCTCGTCAACGTTGAGGGAAGGTTTAGCGTACAAGACACTGGCTTTACCCCGTCAACCGGTTTAATCCTGCACCGTAGAGGTCCAAGATGGTGAAGCACTTGGACGTACCTAGTTTCTTCCCAAACGGAGCCCCGTTAGCCTCAAAGAGGCTAGTGGCTGAGACTGGTCAAGATGAGGCTTCCTCTTGCGAGCAAGCCTGTCCCCTTGCAGGGGGCGGGTTCCTGACAGTTATCAACTCTTTCGTCACATTGACCAACCGTGTAGTGAATCATACCACTTGAAGACTCTGTTGGCGAATGGTATTTGGGGCAAAAGAGCATCACGTTCCTTCGTGACTTTACCGAATATGGCCAGAAAGCTCCCGTGTGTATGATTATATCAAATCGCGTTCTAGTCGGTATGAATGCCTGTGTTCAACGGCGTCCTTACCCCAAATATGTTATGATTGAGTATCGTCAATTCGTTCCTGGCTGTCTAGTGTAGAGAGAAACGGGTGAACCATGAGTGCCAATGAGTATGTCAAATTCTGGCACGATACTACGCTGAGCAATCTTGAGCTTCTGCGTGCTACCTATGTCACGCACTCCTTTGCTCCCCACGCGCACGAGGGCTATGTGATAGGCGTCATTGAACAAGGCGCAGAGCAGTTTGAATATCGGAGAAGCAGGCACATAGCGCCAACCGGAAGCATTGTGTTTATCAATCCTGGAGAAGTGCATACCGGTTCGTCCGCAACCGATCACGGTTGGACCTATAGGACGCTCTACCCACCGGTTGAGTTGTTACAGCGTGCCGTGTGTGATCTCGCCGGTCGGCAGCGCGATATCCCTTTCTTTGCTGAACCTGTGGTTCATGATGCTGAGATGATGATGGAAATCTCTCTCGCACATCGTGCCATAGAAGAACAAACGTCTGCCCTCGAAAGGGAAGCGCGGCTCTTATGGACGCTTGCCCGCTTAATTGTGCGCTATGCCGACGATCATCCGCGTCTGCGTCCACTCACGAAAGAGCATCTGGGCATCCAGCGCGTTCGCTCCTATCTCGAGGAAAACTACGCCGAGAACATCTCCCTCGCAGAGTTGGCCTCGATTGCTCATCTCAGCCCGTTTCACCTGCTCCGTTCGTTTAGAAACCAGGTGAATCTGCCTCCTCATGCCTATCAGATACAGATACGCATTACGCATGCCAAGCAGATGTTACGGATGGGTATGTCGTGCGTGGACACCGCACTCGCCGTGGGCTTTGCGGACCAGAGCCACTTCACCAAACACTTCAAGCGCATTGTCGGCGTGCCTCCCGGACTGTACGGCGGGGCTCACAAAAAAGAGCAATATTAGACAAGACAATCCTCTCATGGCTGTCTATAATGGCGCTATGACAACGCTACGTTCTGAATTCTTGCATGGTATCAGGGACGAACTTCCGATCCTGATCGGTGTGTTGCCTTTCGGTATGATCTATGGAGTGTCAGCGCTCAGTGCGGGTATTCCGGCGAGTAGTGCGCAGGCCATGTCATGTATCGTCTTCGCGGGTTCGGCGCAATTCGTGATCGCCCAGCTCATTGCGACTGGCACGCCTTCACTTGTCGTCATCCTGACGGCCTTTATCGTGAATATCCGGCATATGCTCTATAGCGCTTCGGTGGCGGCCTACACCAGCAAGCTCCATCCTCTCTGGAAGTGGCTGCTGGCGTACCTCTTGACTGATGAGGCCTATGCGGTGGCCATCTCACACTATCAGAAGGCTGGAGATGACATGCAGAAGCACTGGTATTTTCTGGGAGCCGGGCTCGCATTGTGGACGACTTGGCAACTGAGTACGGCCGCAGGTATTTTCCTGGGAGGGCACATCCCAGCGAGCTGGTCACTTGACTTCGCAGCGACGCTCACCTTTATCGCGCTGGTTGTGCCTGCGCTCAAGGATAACGCCAGTACAGCTGCAGCGCTGACTGCCGCATTGACTGCGTTGCTTGCCATTGCACTGCCGCTGAAGCTAGGGATAGCCGTGGCGGCGCTGTTTGGCATGGCTGTTGGTCTCTCTCTGGAGATGAAGAAGAACAGGGACCGATAGCAAGGAGGAGGGGATGTCACTGGGTTTACTGTGGATGACCATCATCATTGTGGGACTGCTGACCCTTGGTATTCGCCTGTCTTTCATCGTATTCATGCACAAGGCGCGGATCTCGCCAATGGTGCAGCAGGCTCTGCGCTTCGTACCTGTCGCTGTGCTGTCAGCGCTCATCGCTCCCGCGCTCTTCTTCCCTAGAGGCTCAATGGATCTCTCGCCTGGGAATATCCGGCTCATTGCGGGAGTACTGGCGATACTGGTAGCTTGGCGTACAAAGAATGTTCTGCTGACAATTGTCGTGGGTATGGCCTGCTTACTGATCTTGCAGGCCTTTGTAGCACCTCGTTGAGGATATAGCTGGCGAACTTCTTGAACACTAGTCAGGATGATGTGTCGAGGGCTGGGCGATCCTATGTGGTTATCTGGTGATAGGTTTCTCACAGGTTTGCCTGTTCGTCATCAGGTTTTTTGCCGTACTCTTCTCCGCCTCTTTAATAGAGAGGCACGTTGGCAGTATTCGCCGAGAGTGAGGGAGACCCTACACAGAACATTCGTATCAACCTTGTTCAGAAGCGCATCTCGACGGCTAAACATAAATTTCTTTCTTAAAATCGGAAAGGGTGCTCCCTAGACGCAGGCCACCCCTGCCCCTACGCGAGAACTGTTCCCAAGCGGTTTCCCAAAAAACTACCCGTGTAAGACCCTGGAGGCTCCCCACTGATAGGATCCGGACAGCCTCCACCTCGTCAACCGTGGTCTCATGACCCTGCCCTACTTGTAGCGGCAACCCTACTGTGAACACAGTATACCATTACATGTGTGTAAATTCTCTCGTGGATGAAGGCTTGCCGGATATGATAGTTCTCCTGGTTGTAGGGGGTCTTCTCAGGCATTAAAGATAACGGCAGTTTCTTACGATATGTATTATTGACCCTTTCGAAGAAGGAAAGGGCCATGCACAATCACTCCGAGATGAAACACAGACCTGCTCTGAGGAATTTGGATAAATAATGAAAAGCCCAATACTTAGCGATCCGGTTGGGCCGGGGAACAAGAGACCGCATCTCCTGAAGAATGCGTTCCAGTGGGTGCAAATCAATAGCGTCATCTTAGTCAATGCCGGATCATTGATGGGTACCACGGTGATAACAGCGATGCTTGGCTTCATTTACTGGTGGCTTGCTGCACGGCAGCTCCCGCCGGAAGCCGTTGGATTGGCCTCCGCAGCTATCTCGGCGATGACACTGCTGGGAACGTTCGCCATATTGGGTCTGGGTACTCTCTTGCTCGGTGAGCTATCCCAGCGGCGGGGTAAAGAAGCTTCACTCATCAGCGCTGCTCTGATCCTGGTTGGGGGAGTGGGAGGGCTACTAGGCCTTGCCTTCGCAGTTGCCGCACCGCATATTTCAATCAGCTTCCAGATCCTGGCTGCAAGCATCGAAAACAGCGCGCTTTTTACCCTCGGCGTCAGCCTCACCGCGATTACCCTGGTTCTTGATCAGGCACTCATTGGGCTATTTCGCGGTGAACTGCAACTCTGGCGCAACACCCTGTTCGCTGTAGTGAAACTTGCTGCGCTCGCGATCGCCATCTTCTGGCTCGCGCACGTCACTGGGCTGACGATCTATGCAACGTGGGTCGTTGGGGAGATCTGTTCGTTAGCCGCTTTAGCCGGGTATGCACTTGTGAAAAAGGGATGGGCTGGGAGAAACTATCTGCCACAGTGGGGATTAGTAAGAAAACTGGGGCTTCCCGCGCTCAAGCATCACATACTCAATTTAACACTGGATGCTCCTTCCCTGATTCTACCGGTGCTGGTGACAGTTCTACTTTCCGCGACAGTTAACGCCTGGTTTTACGTATCCTGGAATATTTCCAGTCTCGCAAATATTTTTTCATCTGCCCTCACGACGACGCTTTATGCCGTGAGTTCTGCACAGCCCAGTACGTTGGCACACAAGATGCGGCTGACGTTGAGCCTGGCATTCGTCGTCAGTGTCTTAGCTAGTGCAGTGCTGCTGCTTGGCACCAGGCAGGTCCTTGATCTCTTCGGCCATAGCTACGCTGAACAGGCAGCCTGGAGTCTTCGTATCCTGTCACTCGAATCGTTTCCCTTTATCATCAAGAATCACTACATCGCGGTAAGCAGAATTCAAGGCCGTGTCACACACGCCGCACAACTCACAATCATTACCGGCATGCTTGAACTGGGAGGATCTACACTTGGCGCACTTCTTGGCGGTGTAACCGGCTTAAGTTTTGGCTGGTTCTGTGCGATGTGCATCGAAGCACTGTTTATGTCTCGCACCGTATTCAAAGCGGCACAGCTCACGGCCCCACCCAGCACGCCTGGAACTTCCCACTTTGAGGGCTTTTCGGTAGGAGAAGGGAGAAGAAATCGCACATGTCTAGACGATTAGAACTCGTGATTGCAGCGTGCCTCTACTACAGCGGGATAGTAAGACTGGCCCGCTGGTGGACGCAGAGACGAGGACAAAGGCTGGTGGTTCTCTGTTACCACCGTGCAGAAGGAGGATACTTGCGGCAGCACCTCTTCTACCTACGCCGTCACTATCGCATACTCCACCTTGAGGCCGCGCTGGAAGCGCTGTATCAGCCGCAAAAAGGCATGTTCCAGGAGAGAAATCAGCGTACGCTGCTCGCCTTGACCTTCGACGATGGATACCACGATAACTATACGGAAGGATTTGCCCTCGCATCTGAGCTGCAGATACCCCTCACCATTTTTCTAGTTCCGGGTTACATCGATAGCGGGAGCCGCTTTTGGTGGCAGGAGCCCAAGTATCTTCTCTGCCATGCACGGGCCAGCGAGGCAACCATTGAAGGGCGCACGTACCATCTGAAGAATGCAGATGAGAGAAGTGCCTTGGAGCAGGCAATCGAGACACGCCTGCGGAATGCCTCGTCGATTGACGAACGTGAAGCGTTCCTGGTTGCCGTTCGCAAGGCACTACTGGTGCCTTTGCCAGCGAGATGCGAAGAGAAGGCGGCATTACCGCTCACCTGGACGGAAGTGCGCGAGATGGGGGAGAGTGGCTGGGTCTCGTTTGATGCCCATGCCATGCATCATCCCACCCTGGCGTGCCTCACCGATCCCGCAGAGCTACAGTACGAGGTAAGTGAGTGTCGCACTGTATTGGAGAGACAATTGGGCCATCCTGTGCGCGCTTTTGCCTATCCAATCGGGAAGGGTGAGCATATTGGAGAAAATGGACTTGCCGCCGTGCGGGCAGCAAAGTATAACTGGGCACTCACCGTTATACCTGGGATCAACACTCCACAAACCGATCCCCATCTGCTTCACCGCTTCGTGGTGGATGTAGATCAGCACTGGCTGATGATTGCAGCAAAGTCTTCTGGCGCGTGGAACTTCTTCCTGCACCTATGCCGAATGCCAGGTACTGTTGTAAGAAACATCTTCAGGAGCAATCCACGATGGTTCGGGCGTGCATTTCATTTTTTTGCGAAGCATGATGACCGCAAGGGTCATCACTACTATACTACGGCTTCGCAGGCTGATGCATCCGTATATAGTAGTGATGACCCTTGCGGTCATCATGGGGCAGGGTGCGCGAAAGAGCGGAGGAGGAAATAATGCGTATTTTGATGCTCGCACAATTCTATCCACCCACAATCGGTGGGGAAGAGCGCCATGTCGCCGATCTTAGCGCTGAGCTTGCAGCCAGGGGACATCAGGTTTCCGTGGCAACACTCTGGCACAAAGGATTCCCATGCTTCGAAGTCGATAAGGGGGTGCGAATCCACCGCATGCGCGGCACAATGCAACGTATGGATGCGATCTTCAGCTACAAAGATCGCCAATTCGCGCCGCCGTTCACAGACCCGGAAGCGCTATGGGCCCTTCGCCGAATTATCTCACAAGAGCGACCCGATATCATTCATGCCCATAACTGGATCGTACACTCGTTCACCCCGTTGAAAGCATGGAGCAGGGCGAAACTGGTGATGACGCTGCACGATTACAGCCTTGTCTGCGTGCAGAAGCGACTCATGCATTATGGAGTACGCTGCAGCGGTCCGGGCTTCATGAAGTGTTTAAGCTGCGCCACCGACTTCTATGGGATTGGGAAAGGCGTGCCATCAACGTTGGCAAATTTCATCTGGGGAGAGATTGGAAGACGAACTGTCGATATGTTTTTGCCTGTCAGCCGATCGGTCGCCGAGCAAACCCAGCTGGCAAAACGTAGAGTTCCCTACCGAATTATCCCAAACTTTATTCCAGACAATGCAGAACCGCCAGGAGATAATGCGAACTCACTTCTCGCACAGTTGCCAAAGAACGACTTCTTGCTCTTTGTGGGTGATGTGGTGCCTGACAAGGGCGCAGACACATTGCTTGAGGCGCACGCGCAATTGAACAACCAGATACCCCTGGTTCTCATCGGGCAACCTGCCGCAGGTTTTGTTGAACGCTTTCCGCCGAACGTCTGGCATATGGGGCGCTGGCCCCATGATGCAATCATGGGAGCCTGGAGCCGCTGCACCATCGCGCTGATTCCTTCGATATGTCCAGATGCCTGCCCAACCGTGGCCATGGAGGCGATGAGCATGGGACGGCCCATTATCGCTTCACGCATTGGTGGACTGACCGATATTATCCTTGATGATAAGACCGGCCTGCTTGTTCCTCCAGGTGACCCACAAGCGCTGCGTGAGGCTATTCAATGCCTGCTCGATGATCCAGAGCGAAGGGAATGCATGAAGATGACGGCAAGGCAACGAGTCGTGGAATTCCAGGCAAAGTCGGTCGTACCTCGTATTGAACAAGTCTATCATGAGGTATTAACCTCGTGCAGTTGATCAACGTGGGCATGAGACAGGGCGACTGCCTTCATCGTCCCCCGGACGCGGCGCCAGGGTCGTCCCTACATATAGCAGTTATGACAAAGCTACACGTAAAACAATTCAGCCCTTTTTCAGGAGAAGAACGATGACCAAGAGCACTGCTCCACCGACGAGGTTAGCTGGGCCGACTTCTACTCCCAGACATAAAGCGATTGGCAGTCTAGCGGTGATCATACGGCGCACACTTGCCACAGGGCTCGCGCGATTACAAGACCCCCAGCCAGAGGATTTTGCAGCGCGTGGTCTGCGATCAGCAAAACCTGGCACCAGCCATCTTGGGCTTTTTCCAATACTTGCGTTGGTAAGCACTCTGGGCGTTCTCCTGGTATCTTTTTCATATGATATGGCACAATATGGCGATCAGGTACTTGAATTCTTATTCCTGCCAGGACTGCTCCTCACCTTTGTGCCCAGTCTGGTGCGCCTCATATCTCCAGCCCCTCTGCGCTTGGAGCGTATCTGCCTGCTCTGCCTGGTTGGGATGTGTTTCTACCTCATCCAGTTGATGATAAATCCTCTCTCCTTCACCCCTTATGACGCAATGTTGCACTGGATAACCGCAGATGATATTCTCAGAACACGGCACCTCTTCGGTGAAAACACCTTGCTTCCTGTGAGTCCCTATTACCCAGGACTCGAAATCGTGACAAATGCCCTAAGCTCGATTGGCGGCCTGAGCACTTTTCAGGCAGGGAACTTCGTAATAGCTGCTGCTCGCTTTCTCATGATCCTATCGCTCTATATGTTTTATGAGCAGGTGACGATGTCAAGCCGCATGGCAGGAATCGCGACGATGATCTACATGGCAAATCCACATTTTCTTTTTTTCGACGCCGTATTTAGTTACGAAACGCTGGCTCTGCCCATCGTGACGTTTATGCTCTATATCCTGGCACGCTATGACGCGATGAGCAACAACTATCGCTGGATGCTCTCTCTTGCCTGGCTCTCCCTGATAGCCCTTACGATCACCCACCACATGACGGACTATGTCTTCGACGGGTTTCTCGCACTCTGGACGATCGCTAGCCTCTTGCAGATTTCTGGGCGCCGTATGCGACGTCCACTGGCCGCCCTTGCTCTTTCCGGCCTCTTGCTCTCTCTCGCCTACGCTTTCTTCATGACGGGAAATCCAGTGTGGGAGTATCTCTCCAGCTACTTTGCAACGGCATTCAAGGAACTTGGGAGCATTGTGGAAGGCAGCGGGACGGCCCGGCAATTATTCTCTGGCCAGGGTGCCCCATCGTCTCCCCTATGGGATCGGCTCTTGATGATGGGAGCAGTGGCACTGACCATGCTTGGGCTCCCCTTCGGCTTGCTCAGCCTCTGGCGACAGCACCGTCACAGCGTGCTGGCAATCGTGCTGGGATTCGCCGTGCTTGCCTATCCTGTGACTCAGGTATTCCGCTTCACAAACTACGGTGGCGAAATTGCTGACCGCTCTGCCGCATTTCTCTTCATCGCCATTGCTTACGTGTTGACCATTTTCATCACGCATTACTGGCCGACCAGGCATCTCAACTGGAGAGTCACCACTCTTATTGCTTGCGCGCTATCGGTGATGCTCCTGGGAAATACACTTTTGGAAGTGGGGCGTGCCTACTCAGGACTGCCCGGCCCTTACGCAGTTATAGCTGACGGGCGCTCGATCGAACCTATAGGTATTCAAGCAGCCGAATGGTCGCTCTCACATCTTGGGCCGGATAACAGGGTTGCCACTGATCGCATTAACCAGACATTGTTCGGCACCTTTGGGAATCAGCATATCGTAACCGAAACAGAAATCAATATGGGTCTTGCCTCCGTCTTTTACTCATCACATCTCGACCACGAAGCAGTGGCAATTTTGCGAAACGCCGGAATACGCTACCTTGTCGTCGATCTGCGCTTAAGCACGTCGCTTCCTGTAATGGGATTCTATTTTGAGCCAGATGAACCCGGCGCATTTCATCTCACCCATCCGATCAGCAGGGAGGCACTGACAAAATTCAGTGCTGTGCCGCAAATCAATGAGGTATTTGATGACGGTAGCATTGTGATTTATGACGTAGGAGCTTTGACCAATGAAGCAAGTCATGGATACGCACTGGCAATACCTTCAATCTAGTCTTCGCTTTCCTGTCGTTCAAAAAGAGATTAATGGAGGGATTACCCATGCGTATAAGAAATCTTGACCTCATTGGAGCGATGTGCTTTGCCCTGTTAGGTGTGGGTTGGGCGCTGCTTTCCAGCCGTCCTTTGCTCGTGGGGATGATGCTAGCGGTACCTTTAGTTTTCATTCTCCCCGGTTATACGCTTACCCAGGCGCTATTTTGCATGCAACCGGCAGCTCCACTCTCCGCTTCTTCCAACAACCTTATTCTCCAACCAAGGTTGAAAATAGGCCAACCTTTTAGCACTATGGATTACATGATACTCAGCCTTGGCATGAGCCTGGTCATTGATGTCGTTACCGGTCTCCTCCTCAATGTAACCCCCATGGGGTTGCAGTGGCAATCATGGATGCTCTCCCTGGGACTGGTCACAGCGGTGTTTGCTCTGCTCGCAGCCGGCCTTCGTCGAAGGCAGCCCATAAAGAAGAAAGACGTAGCAGGATGGCATATTACCTTTAAGGAAGGCATGCTGCTTGGGTTAGCGCTCGTAGTAGCCGCCGTAGCTCTCTGGCTCTCAATCATCAGGCCACCACAACCACAGCCCAGTTTTACCCAGTTCTGGATGCTTCCATCAACACAAGCCAACAAAAGCTGCGCCGTCCTTATTGGCGTGCAGAGCTTTGAAGCAGCTCCGGTAACCTACCGCATCCAGGTGACGATCAACGGGACGCAGGTGGACTCATGGCCATCAATCAAGCTGGCCACACAGCAGGAATGGAACCGCCTGGTGCCTGTGTCACCGGCCGCCACAGGAGCGGTTGTTGATGCACGGCTCTATCGCCTGGATCAGCCGGAGGTAATCTATCGTGAAGTCCATGTGACGTTGCACAGTTGCGGAAGTGCATAGGTGTTGATCTTGCAGCTTCACGATTGTCAACACCTTTTTGGTACTGGTGGCGAAGTCAAAAATGATGCGCATTCTGAGCTTGAATGCGCTAGATCGCAAACGTGAAAATCGACTTCGCCACTGGTACCATTTTTGCTGAATACAGCTAGCTTGTTACAAACATAATGAGGAAGAGCCACTTGATCACGATGGGAGTGACAATGACAATTCAACCGTACAGCCGTTGTGCGGAGAAGAGGTAATCGTGAGATCCGCGCCAATTAACAGCGCACGTTCACGCATGCCTGATAATCCCATGCCAAATTGTTCATCTTGGCTTTGTCCGAACGATGCCTACTTTCTACTTTCGTTTGGTTCCTGCTGGGCACCATCTTGGAAGCCGTGTTCTTCTTTGCCAAGGCTACAGCGCATTCCGAGCACGGCCTGATTATGCGCATCGCGCTGATCGATGGTCCGCTACGAGACATCCAGTTGCTCGGCTTCGCGGCATTGATCATCGCTGGCGTGAGCCAGCGCTTCGTGCCCCACGTCTATGGTCTCGGGAAACCCGTGCATGATCGCCAGAGGCTGATCTTCTGGTTGATCAACGGCAGCCTGCTGCTAAACATCATCAACTATGTGCTGCTGCTCACCACACACAACCTCTATTTCGCCATCGGCCTGGAGTTAGCATATCTGCTCATGCCGCTGTGGGCCGTGTTGCTGGCCGTGCAGATCGGGGTGTTCCGGAGGCCGACGCAGCCGGATCGCACTTTCAAGTTCATTCGTGCCGCTTACATTTGGTTGGTAATCGCGTGCGGCATGATGCCGTTCTTTCCACTCTACGGGGTGCTAACCCATCAGCTGTTCGCGCACACGTATATGGGTTCTCATCGGCACGCATTCACCGTGGGCTTCATCAGCATGATGATCCTGGGAGTCTCTTCGCGCGTTGTGCCCATCCTGGCGGGAATCGATGCGAAGCGAATGAACTCACTGTGGGCGCCGTTCTTGCTGTTCAACGTGGGCTGTACCGCACGAGTGCTTTTGCAGATTTTGACGGATTTCGTACCCAACGTGGCTTACCCGCTGATCGGCTTCACCGGGTTCATCGAATTAAGCGCCTTGCTGTGGTGGGGAATCGAGTTGTGGCGAACCATGAACGTCGCCAGAACCCGTCACGCCAATATGGTGAGGGCTCCGTTTCCCCTGGCGGCACGGTAAGTCGCCTCGCACGTTGGCGTTGGTACTGGGAGCCGCTTAGCACATCTAAGAATGAGGAAAGGCAGGATATAGAACATGAGTTCAACCACAATTGCACGCTCAGAGATTGCTGGGGCAGAAGCTTTACCGTTGCTGGGTTTGGTCAACTACCAGGAGGGTTCGGTCGTAAGCCGGGTCGTTCTCAAGCGGGAAAAAGGAAATGTGACCATCTTTGCTTTTGACGAAGGACAGGGGTTAAGCGAACACACCTCTCCATTCGACGCCCTCGTGCAGGCAGTTGAAGGCGAAGCAGAAATTACTGTCGCGGGCAAGCCCATAGCTGTGAAAACAGGCGACGTCGTCCTGCTGCCGGCTGAAAAGCCGCATGCGGTGAAAGCGACCACACGCTTCAAAATGGTGTTGACCATGATCCGGTCATAAAACAGGGAGACATGTGGTATTCCGCAACCGACGATACCTTGCCGCGTCTGTGACAAAAGTCCTCGTTTGACTGTCACGTGGTATCTAGTATCAGGATGTGAGCCGTTCACCGGAATTTATGTAGCATGGCTAAGCCCAGAATA
Organism: Terriglobia bacterium; assembly: GCA_020073385.1. Taxonomy (GTDB): domain Bacteria; phylum Acidobacteriota; class Terriglobia; order Terriglobales; family Acidobacteriaceae; genus Sulfotelmatobacter. Next base: position 43,635 of record JAIQFH010000021.1, read on the forward strand.
GCGCTGAATCCGAAACACCCTGAGCGTCTTTGCTGGGGGTGCGAGAAGTTGTGCGCAGCTAATGACCTTCGCTGCGGAAACGGAACCATTAGAACTCAGCACCCAGTTGAGTTGTTCGGTGAAGACTGGATCGAATGGGAACTGGACCCTCAGGGCGGTGAGCCTGAACGAAGAGGATAACTCAAGGCGAATTGAACTCCCATGTCCACCCTTCCAACGCGCATCGAAAGGGAAGCAGGCCGGCGGCTAGCGGCGAGCGAGATCGTTGACATCACTGCCGCGCGTGAGAGGGCGCTGTCCGGCATGCTGATGCTGTACATCAGCACAGGCCTGGTGTTCATGCTACTTCCGGGGACCTTCCTCGGAGTCTGGAACTTGCTGACCATCAGCAGCCACCGCGCGGCAAATTCGGTTTCGCCGGTATGGATTCAGGCACACGGCCATGCCCAGATCTTCGGCTGGATCGGTAGCTTCATTCTTGGAATCGGGTTCTACTCAATCCCCAAACTGCGGCGCATGGGATCGTTTGCTCTTGCGCCGGTGTGGTGCGTTTGGGGACTGTGGACTTCAGGTGTTGCCCTGCGCTGGCTCGGGAGCGTCTATCCTTGGCATTGGCGCGTGCTTGTTCCACTCTCTTCGGTTTGCGAGTTGACCGCCTTCCTCGTCTTTTTCCGTATTGTCTCGGGCCATCACGCCGAAGATTCGGGGAAAACCCCGTTAGACGAATGGGTCTTTGTCGTCATTGCAGGCTCACTCGGGCTGTTGCTGACATTGTTGATCAATGTTGGCCTCACGTTTTATCTATCCTTTCAAAGTACGTCACCTGAAGTGCCTGCCAACTTTGATCAGCGGTTTCTCGTGCTGGAAACCTGGGGATGTTTGGTGCCCTTTGTCTGGGGATTCAGCGCCAAGTGGCTACCGGTCTTTCTTGGTTTGAGGCCCCTACGTGGACGGATTCTACTCCTGGCCATTGCCTTAAATTCAGGTGGAGTCTTGCTCGCGCTTGCTGGCGCGATTTTGCCTGCCACGGTATTAATCCTCGCAGGGTTAGCCACTGCCATTACCGCGTTACGGTTGTTCGAACCTGCGGAACGTCCAGCCAAGGTGAAGGGGGTTCACGTGAGCTTTCCATTCTTCGTGCGACTCGCCTACATCTGGGCGTTGATTGCAGCCTTTCTGAGCCTTTGGGCAGCGTTGAGCCGAGATTCGTCAGGGATCTGGGGGGCGTCGCGTCACGCGCTAACAGTCGGCTTCCTGGCTACGATGGTGTTTGCCATCGGCCAGCGCGTGCTTCCAGCATTTTCAGGAATGCGGCTGCTGTTCAGTACCAAACTGATGTTCTGCTCTCTCATGCTGCTTGCAGTCGGCTGTCTCTTGCGAGTCAGTTCAGAAGTATTGGCCTATCAAGGTATGGTTCGCGCTGCCTGGTCATGGCTTCCGACGTCCGCGATTTGCGAGATGGCCGCGGTCACCGTCTTTGCATTCAATCTCCTCATTACGTTTGCACGCCAGGCCCCCGCTATCGCAGCGCAACCTCTTCGGGAACCAGGGTAATTACGCTACGACAGAGCGAGTCGTTTCAGATGTTAGGGAGCAGATCAAAGTACTCATCGTCCTCGTTCTTTCCCCCTTCTCCCGCGCCCAACTGTTTCTCTGACTGGATAAACTCGATGCGCTCAATCCACTTGACCATCTTGTAACCGAGTTGATTCTCGACACGCAGCCGTAGTGGCGCTCCATACACGTCCGGAAGCCGTTGGTCATTCATCCGAATCGCAAGCAAGCATTCGGCCTTTAGTACATTCTCCAGGCTCTGTGTGTCGTAATATGGGCCACCGTAGAGTGCTTCGCCGAAGGAGAAGAAAGCCACCACTTTGGCTTCCGGTTTCGGGCGAACGAGGTCAATCAGCCTCTGCATCGGAATGCCGCCCCATTTGGCAATGCCACTCCAGCCCTGAATGCAGTGATGCATTGTGATGTGCTCCACCACGCCCATCTTCTCGATGTCGGAGAGCGAAAGTACCACTGGGTTTTCAACCAGACCGCCGATTTGCAGCTTAAAATCCTGAAAGCCGCACTCGGCAAGACGTTTCCACTCCTCTCGCACCGGCATCTTTCCATTGGGCCAGAAGTACGGCGAGATATCCTGCTCCGAATAGTTCTGGTGCGGAACGAGCCGGTTCAACGTGAGTAGTTGCATAGGGTACGTCACGGACTTCAGTGCGTGTTGCAGACCACGCGGATGGTTCCATGAAATGTAGTGCGCCGCAATCCATGAGAGAACCACCACACCAATTCCCACGAATCCCAGATACATGCCCATATGCCCCTGATCATCCGTTCCCATCACGATGTGGTTCATGTTCCTCGCGAATCCTGTCATCACAACTAGCGTGACGTGCACCACGAGAAAGGCAAAGAAACTGAGCATGGTGAGGAAATGGATGGATCGGGCCGACTGCCTGCCGCCAAATATCTTGGCGTACCAGGGAAAGCGGTTCACCACTGCCGGTGACATAGCGATGCCCGTCGCAATGGCCAAGGGTCCGAAGACAAAGACGACAGTGAAATAGGCAATCTGCTGCAGGGCGTTGTAGCCATAAAAGCCGTTTGGCTCCCCAGGCATATGGAACGTCCCGTAGTGCACCCACGTATTCCAAGCCTGCAAAAGAACCATCGACGACGTAGGGACGATCCGCCGCCACTGCTCGGTATCGAACAGCATGATGATAAAGAAAATGCCCGTGAAGATGAATCCGTGAACGTCGATGAAGTGCCAAACCCGCGCAATGCCGATAGTGTGTCTGTAACCCGGCGTGCCAACAATGGGCGAAAGATAGCGGGCATCGTCTTTTGCGGTCCAGATGCGGTCGCGCGGAACTTTGAGGGGTGTCAAACGGATCCATTCGCTTCCCGGAGTACAGTCATCATTGAAATAGAGACGAGGATGATCGAACAGGATCGATAGGCCACTTCGAATCAGCAGCATCACAAAGAAGAAATTGAAAAAATGGCAGTAGCGCACCCAGAGCGGGAACCCGTGCGGTCCAACGAAGTTGTTGGGATAAATCTGAGGCACCGGAGGAACGGCGGGCAGACCAGCTATCGCAACTTCAATCCAGGCGGCGAGGACCGCGGCCAGAACACCGGCTCCGATTCCGATGAGAATGGAGGGGCGAACCCAAATCCGGAAGCGGCGATCCTTTGGGTAGTGTACGGCGGCGTGTGCCGCATCGAAGGGAATCATGACTGAATCCCGAGGTGTGCTCCTGTTCCAGAACGCACTCGACCCTCCAATCAATAGCAGTATATCGTGACACGATATACAATAGAGCCCTAGTCAAGTGACAAGCGATGACGACCCGTAATGCCACGACCCAAGCGATGACCAATGGCTGACGTAACCATAACGGTCGACGGAAAGAAAGTAGTCCAATCAGCCGGGACGCTGCTGATCGAGGCCTGCAAGAGTGAAGGAATAGAGATCCCCTCCTTCTGTTACTACCCTGGTCTATCTCTGCAAGGTGCTTGCCGGATGTGTCTTGTAGAAATCGCCAAGATGCCGAAGCTGCAGACCGCCTGCACCACTTTCATCAGCGAGGGGATGGTGGTGACCACTCAGAGCGACACGGTCAAGCAGGCCCGTAGGGCAATGCTCGAGTTTGTGCTGCAGAACCATCCCTTAGATTGCCCTGTCTGCGATGCCGGAGGGCAATGCGAACTGCAGGACGCAACTCTCAGCTATGGCCCGGGAGAGTCCAGGCTGATTGATCCGAAGAATCACAAAGACGAGCAGCAATGGTCTCCCATCGTGTATTTTGACCGGCCCCGCTGCATCATGTGCTACCGCTGTGTGCGGGTTTGTGGCGAGGGAATGGATGTATGGGCTCTGGGTATTGCCAATCGGAACTCAGCCCAGCTGATTGTCCCCAACAAAGGGGATTACCTGGAGTGCGAAGAATGTGGCATGTGCATCGATATCTGTCCGGTTGGTGCCCTGACGTCCGGTCCCTATCGTTACAAAACCCGGCCATGGGAAATGAAGCACGTGGCGACCATATGTACGCACTGTGCTGACGGATGTACCACGACCTTGGCCGTGCGTCCCAGCGAAACTGGAATGGAGATTGTTCGCGGGTCCAATCGGGATAAGAGCGGGATCAATGGCGATTTTCTCTGCATCAAGGGACGCTACGCGTTCGATTTCACCGCCCACGCCGAGCGGCTCAAGCAGCCGCTAATTCGTAAGGATGGTCGCTTGGTTCCAACGTCGTGGGAAGAAGCCTTCGCAACTGTTGCTGGGCGATTCCGCCAAATCCGAGATGAGTTTGGCGGCAAGACGATCGGAGTGATCGGCTCAACGCGCACGACTAACGAAGAGAACTATTTACTGCAAAAGATCGCAAGGGTTGTCCTTGGGACCAACAATATCGATCACCACCGGACGGCGGATTTTCCCGCCTTCTTTCGTGCTCTTGCGGACAAACCTGGTACCACTGCCAGCATGAAGGACGTTTTCGAGGATCCCGCCATTCTGCTCATTGGCAGCGATCCGACGTATCAGCATCCATTGCTCGCTTGGCAGATGCGGAACAATGTGAGGCTACACCACGCACGGCTTTACCTGATCAATTCAAGAGTCATCAAGCTCACCCGACAAGCCACCTGTTTCGCCCGTGTAGACGAAGGCAGCGAAGAGAGGGCGGTGGCGTTCCTCGGTGGGGACGATAGCGCGCGTGACAAATGCAGCGCGAATCCAGCGGACCGGAACGACCTGACTGCGCTGCGAGAAAAAATATCGACAGAAAAGAACCTTATCGTGGTGTGCGGTGCTGAATTGCAAGGAGGCGACATCGCTCGACTCGTCCGAGTCATGGCTGCAGCGATGCCCACCTGCAAGTGGGTTTGCCTGGGTGACTACGCGAACTCCCGTGGCGCTTCCGACATGGGGCTATACCCGGATTTGCTTCCGGGGTATACACCGCTTTCGGAGGGTGGCGAGTTTCGTGAGAAATGGGACGCACAGTTTCCCCAGGAGCCAGGTCTGAATCTGCTCCAGATCCTGGAAGGCTCCAAGAATGGATTGCTCAAGGCCCTATACGTCGTTGGTTCAAATCCCGTAGGCCGTTACCATGTCGACCCATTTGCGCTGCGTGCGACGTTCCTGGTTGTGCAGGATTTGTTCCTGACGGAGACTGCTCAGCTGGCGGATGTTGTTCTTCCCGCCACTTCAGCTTACGAGAAATCGGGAACTTTCACGAATACATGTGGCGATCTCCAGAGATTGAAGAAGGCCGGAGATGTGGCCGGCCCCAAGAGCGACCTGGAGATCATAGCTCGCGTTGCTCAGTACATGGCTTATCCAATTGAAAAGTTGGTCAGGCGTGGAGAAGGCATTCGCGCGGATGCGGGACAGTCACGAGGCGCTCAATCCGGCGAGGTGGATCGCCAGGCCGTGTGGACGGAAAGGCAGGACTTGGAACCACGGCTCGCCCCGTTTGACCCGAACGCAGTCCTGGACGAGATCCAGAGCGTTGTTCCTGCCTATCGATCTCGGCATGTTGATTTTTCCGGCTTGACGCGGCTTGCCACGCTCAATCGAGCGGCTGGAGCTGAGGTACAGTTGATCACTTCCTCCAAGAATGATCTGTTCTCTTCAGGTAGCTTGGGTCGTTATTGTTCGGCTCTCAATAGCGTGATGGAAAGTCATCTTCTCTTGCCGTACGAACCAGATTCTGGTGACCGCGAACTTTTTGCCAAACCGAGAGAATGGAATGACCCTGGAAGCGTTCGCTCAGGCTCATAATTTGCCAGCCCGCTGGCTGGAACTGAGACGGCAATGCGAGGACATGGTGAGGCAACCCGATTTTTGGTACCGCACAGATCTACGACAACAAGCCAGCGCCTTGGCGATCCACGCCTCCGATATTCTCGACTCAGCGCTTATTGATACAGCGCGGCGAAGCCTCGATCGTTCTGACGTGCCAGTGATCCCTACTGCCAAAGTGAAATGAGATCTGTATGAACGACAGAACGGTACGCTTTGTCATTCGGAGGCAAAACACTCCACAGTCAGAACCTTTCTGGGAAGAGTTCGATCTCAAGTGGCGGCCGGGTATGAATGTGATCAGCGGCCTGATGGACATCGCCATGAATCCCGTGAATCGCACGGGAAAACCGACAACCCCCATCGCCTATGACTCCAACTGTCTCGAAGAGGTGTGCGGGTCTTGCGCCATGCTCATCAACGGCAGGGCTGCCATGGCGTGCTCGTCGCTCGTGCACAAGCTCAAGCAACCGATTCGCCTGGAGCCGTTGTCACGCTTCCGTGTGATTCGCGACCTCGCAGTCGATCGAAGTGTCCTGTTCGAGAATCTGAAGCGTGTCAGGGCCTGGGTACCGATCGATGGCACATACGATCTGGGTCCCGGCCCGAGAATCTCTCAGGAAGAGCAGGAGCAGGCATATCCGATGTCCCGATGCATGTCCTGCTGTCTGTGCATGGAAGTCTGTCCACAATTCACCGTGGCTACGGGTTTTGTGGGCGCCGCCATCATCAACCAAGTACGACTCTTCAACCAACATCCCACGGGAGCATCTTTGCAACGCGAGCGGCTGGAGTCCATGGCCGGGGACGGTGGAATCCACGAATGCAGCTACGCACAGAACTGCGTCCGCATCTGCCCGAAAAACATTCCGCTGACGCAATCGATCTCAAACGTTTACGGCCAGGTCATGAAACAGACGATTGTGGACCTCTTCCGGAAATGATGGCAGTGCTGCAGAACGAACCCGCCTCGATAAAGAGCTGTTTCCGCTGCGAGAGCGCGGCTTGGTCGGAACCTGTACCAACTCGAATTGCCTCTGCTACAATTCAGCACAGAGCATGGACAGATGCTCGGCGTCGCGATAGCCTGCGGACGGTTTTTGGCGGTGTTTCATACTGTCCATTTACTGTCCATTTCGCACCGGAAACTAGTTATATTCGGTGGAACGGATTGAAGCAGGCGAAACGGTTGACAGCAAGAGTAGACAGTAAACATGCGGGTTTCGCCCTAACCGTATGAAAAGCAAGAGGGGACGTAGTTCAGTTGGTTAGAACGCTGCCCTGTCACCGACTTCCGACACACAATCGCGATCGGGTATCCGCTGTTTCCTCGCAGAGCACACCTTTAGCCCGCCAATTCTCTCTTACATTCGCACGGGCTGTTTCACTCAAATTAGGACACCTGTCACGCAGGAGGCCGCGGGTTCGAGTCCCGTCGCTCCCGCCAACTTGGATCCGTCATTGCAGGTCGAATCAGTTCCGCTATCTCCGATTGCAGGTAACATCCGTGGCCCAACGAAGGTCGGAGAACTTGTGGGAGATTTTGTTGCCCTATAAGATTGCGGGCCAGTTCGTAGCCGGGGATTTGGACCCGTTTTGCCAGCTCGATGACTTCTGCTGTAGATAGCTCACCCGCGGCCAGAAGTGATAGCAACAGAATTAGACCGTCGGGGCCGACGAAGCGTTCGAGAGACAAGCCTTCCACTACACTTCGACCGCTCCGGAACACCTTCCGTAGATCGTACCGGCAGGACTCACGATGAACCAACTGTAGCCCACTTAAAACCGTCGCACCGTGGTCGTCCTCCGAGGCGAGCCACTCCACCCAACCCTCGCTAACGCTGGTGATGAGCTGAGCGCAGCAGGCACAATGCCAGCCCATAGAGTTGCGCAAGCCGCGCCGTAGGCTACCCGCAATGCCAAGAATGCGAATGGGTTTGTTTTCCATGCCTTCCTCCAAGAGCGTGCGAGCCACGCTTAGCGGCGCTTACCCAAGGTGCGCCCTTGGGGACCACCGCCAAGATCCGGAACTTCTTCGCCGAGCGCAGTGGCTAGATCGATTTGATGGTCCTGCTCCTGCACGAGGATCTGGCGAATCTGTTCCGCCATCGCGAATTCTCCAAGAGTTTCGCATTGCCGGATGCGATCGCGATAATTGCGAATGGTGTCGGTCTCGTTCTCGAGATCGTAGCGGAGCATTTCCTTCGGATCTTTCGATGTGCGTACCGGCTTGGGCGTAACCGCTGGCATTTTGCCAAGGTAATCGATCTGGCGCGAGATGATCAGGGCATGATCGAGTTCCTGCTTGGCGTGGATCTCGAGCTGGGAGGCGATGTCCATGTATTGGGCGCCGGTGAGCACTTGGGAATAGACTACGTAGCCGATGATGGCTTGATATTCGCGAGCAAGATCTTCGTTTAACAGCTCCGCTAGACGCTCGCGGGAAACTTCGTTTTCGTTGGCAGTAGACTTATCACCCATTCGAATTCTCCTCTCAATTGACGAACCAGATTGACGGCTCACCACCGGCCTTGGTGCGCACCACCGTCCACGTGTAGCACCTCCCCGGTAATGTTGCGGGCCTCGGTGAGGTAAACAAGGGCGTCCGCAATGTCCCTGACGCTGGAGATTGTCCCCATTGGCGAGAGGGTCTTCAGGAAATCTTTCGATTCGTTTGTATGCATTGGAGTGTCGACAATGCCGGGTGCTACGGCGTTGAAGCGAATGTGTTGCTTCGCGTACTCGATCGCTAAGCTGCGAGTGATCGCTTCAATGCCGCCCTTCGTCATCATCGGCACGGACCCCAATCCGCCAGCAATTGGGTTAACGACCGTCGAAGCTGTGATACTGACGACGCTCCCACCTCTGTTCTCCTTAAGCATCTGCTTCACAGATCCCTGCGTCACGTACAGAAAACCCTGGAGGTTCACAGTCGAGAGCCTCTCGAAGTCTTCCGGCGTGAACTCCGTAAAAGGCTTGGCGAAGAAAATGCCAGCGTTATTCACCAGTGCGTCGATCGAACCAAACTTCGTGATCGCGGTCTCGACAACCTTTGCCGCGATCGGGATCTCCCCGATATTTCCAGCCACGAGGGCGAGTTTGTCAGACTCACGAAATGCGTCGGAACTGGTGATGTGTCGCGAGTTCGCCACTACGTTGTAGCCGCGTTCGAGGAATGCCTGCACCGCACCAGCGCCGATGCCTTGTGACGCTCCAGTTACGATGATTGTTCTCGTGCTTGCCATGTCATTCTCCCTAATTGAGTCCTTCCAGACTCCTGTGGGTTCACACTGGTGTACTTGCATGTGCGATGCCAATCGCCGCAGCAGAGAACGTGTCCTTGTCACTTTGAATCTCGTGGAGCGGTCTGGAGGTTTTGATCGTGAACAGTCCTCGATCCTGGTTTTCTCGGATTGCGAAACCATGTCACGAAACGATGAAGTTCACGGTCTTAGCTATGAGACATTCCGCTGACTCCAGCAAGATCAACATGCTTCGCACTGTTCGGTGATTGCGTCAGAAGGAGCCTTCTTAATGCCAAACGAGTCCCACAAAATAGATGGACAACAACTTGTCGAACTCACGCCCGACTTTGTTGGAGAGAGTCGGCATGAGTTCGTGGCCAGACTTGCTTACCAACATTGGGAGAGGAGGGGCATGCCACTTGGCTCGCCTGAGATTGACTGGTTTGCAGCGGAACGAGCCGTATACGAGTCCCTGATCGCGTCTGGGTTGGTTTCGCCATCCGCAAGCAACCAACAGGACATGCAGCACGAGATATACCATTAGTGAATTTGGCACCCAGGAACAAAGATCGTTAGGGAGTGGACCCAGGTTCTCAGCACACCGCGCCGCCACCTTCACTACTGACCCCGACCGCACAAAGCTGTCGCGACCTAGAGTAAAGGTGTTACTTTGTCGCCCGCAGGTCGAGGCGCTTGAGAATGCCACTGGCCGCGTCGAGCAGAATGACATACGGCTGTGGCTGGCGGAGCGGCTGGGGATAGAACGCTATCAGTTCGCTCGAAATCCGTATCGCTTCAAGGGTTGACTCGATTTCATGGCGCTCCATGCTGGGGGATAAAGCCTTGTTTGATCTCATTAGTCCTCCTCGACCACGTTCATTGTTCCTAGCTAAAGCAACCCGAACTTCTTGTCCTGGATCTGTTCATGCTTACGAACCACCACCGCCCCACGTTCATGATCAAATCGAATTGACATGTGGCGACAGCATGAAGAGCACAACCAAGCGTATTCAAGCCGCCTCGATTCACTTGCGTGTCTCGATGAATCGCTTTGCTTCGCTGTTGCCGGACAGGATTCGACAAAATATAGCTTTCCTTCGTATAGGTAGCGGAACGTATTCGAACAATGTGGGTTTGCGCATTTAGAGAGCATGTGATCTCCGAGGTCTCAGTTGGTCAGGCGACAATGGCGTCGTTAAAGGTCTCCCAACTAAATTCCCAGGATTGTTCGAATTATTGAAGACAGGATGCTCTTCGAGTAAAGACCCAGAACAGCCGAGGTCAAGGCGAACTGGACAGCACCGTAGGCAAGGCTGCGAGGCTTCCAACCGCCAAACTCAGCTGCGAGTCCACGTTTCCACGAAAGAAATCCAAGACTAGATTTACGATATCTATTCTGCCGTCGCTCCCGTTCAGTCCCACCGGAAGCGATGCTCTTCGTGAAATTCCCGGCAACGACCGCAGCTTCCTCGGGATCCGCAAATCCGCGGGCGATGATGCTGGGTTCTGCAATGAATTTGCGTAAAGATTGCTCGTCCGGATATTCAAGGACCAGTCGTCCAGGCAAATCTCGTTCGCTAGAGACCTGTATCACTGCATACTTCACATTCGCGGAATGAACTAATAGATTCATGGCTCTCAGACCGGCCACCTGATGTTCATCAGGCCCTTTCGCTTCCCACTCTGCAAGTCGAATTCCAAATGGCTGTCGGGTGAGGAACGTCTGAACCATATGTGGGAGCCTTGTGCCAGGTGTTGAGTGCGTCACCCTGCCGACTGCTTTGTCGAAATCACGACGCGCCGCGTCAGATACTTGGCGCAACGAAACCCCGCCGTTCAAGTCACAGCGTTGGAAGACAAGTGTTGTGGGAGCACTTGCGTCTTCCGAAGTCGAGGCATTTAAAATAGAAACCGCACATGCTCCCAGCGGATACTCCGATAGTATTCGTCGTTGATGATGATGCCGACCTGCGCGCATCGATCCGGGGTCTGCTGAAATCAGCGGGTTTGCGCTCTGAAGGCTTTGAGACGGCCGAAGAGTTTCTACGAGGAAACCGTTTGAGTGGCCCCAGTTGCCTGATCTTGGACGTAAGTCTGCCTGGAATCAGCGGTCTCGATTTTCAGCAGCAACTTCGGAGCGCCGGGCTCCAGATTCCCATAATCTTCGTAACGGGACATGGCGATATCCCGATGTCGGTCAAAGCCATGAAATCTGGCGCAGTAGAATTCTTGACCAAACCTTTTGACGACAACGAACTGCTCGATGCGGTTCAACAAGCTCTCGCTCGCGATTCGGTACGCCTTGCGGAGGAAGCAGAAGTTGCTGCCCTGCGAGCGCGCTACGACATGCTGACGCCACGCGAGCACGAAGTGATGTTGCTTGTTGTTTCGGGACTCCTTAACAAGCAGATTGCATCAGAGCTGGGAACTAGCGAAATCACCATTAAGGTTCACCGCGCACAGGTGATGCACAAGATGCAGGCTGGCTCCCTTGCCGAGCTCGTCAGAATGGCAGAGAAGCTCCAGCTTTTCCGAGCAGCCCAGTGATATCGGTGGAGCGCCGATTTACGGCGCACGATCCCAAAAATCGTCCTGCCCCCTTATACCAAAGCATAATTGCGCTTTATTCGGTGACGGACTATTCATTAGGCAACGTGGCTGGCATGGAGAAGCCGAAAGTGGTTACGATTGTCGATGATGACGAGAGCGTCCGGAGCGCAGTGCAAGGGTTGATGAAGGAAGCTGGCTTTACGTCGCTAGCGTTCGCATCTGCTGAGGATTTCCTGCACTCCGGCGAACAGCAACGAACTAGCTGTCTGATTGCTGATATCCGTATGCCCGGAATGTCAGGCTTGGAACTCCAGTCACTCCTGAATGCTGAGCGCTTCAAAATTCCCATCATCTTCATTACGGCACAAGGTGACGAGAAGATGCGGATGCAGGCGTTACGGGCAGGAGCAGTAGAGTTTCTGACTAAACCCTTCGACGACGAAGCGCTGCTCGACACTGTACGAGCAGCATTAGAGAGCTAAGCTTCTGGCCCATTGCCGTAAGGCTCAGTGGGGAGCCTTACATGAGATCTTCTTGGGGTCATCTGTGGAAGGTGTCCGCACAGTTCGCCCGTTGGAACCGGATCGTCACGAGAGCCGATTCGGCCAAATTATAGGTGACAGCCCTGCTCTAGAATTTGTGCTTGCGGAGGTGGAACGAGTGGCGCCCACTGACTCCACCGTTCTTGTCCTTGGCGAAACAGGAACTGGAAAGGAACTGATCGCGCGTGCAATCCATAACCTCAGCACACGTTGCGGGCGCCCTTTTGTAAAACTGAATTGCTCGGCCATTCCCCTTGATTTGTTGGAGAGCGAACTGTTTGGTCATGAGAAGGGTGCTTTTACCGGAGCGATCGCTCAGAAGATAGGCCGTTTTGAAATGGCCGATTCTGGAACTCTGTTTCTGGATGAAATCGGGGACATGCCGTTGATGTTGCAGCCTAAGCTGCTACGGGTCCTGCAAGAGCAGGAGTTCGAGCGTCTTGGCAGCGGCCGGACCCACCACATCAACGTGCGCCTTGTCGCTGCGACACACCGAAATCTAGAAGAGATGGTAGCTCGCAACGAATTTCGGAGCGACCTCTATTATCGTCTGAACGTATTTCCTGTAGTGTTGCCACCGCTGCGGGAGCGCCGCCCGGATATTCCGCAGCTAGTCGAGCATTTTGTCGAGGTGTTCGCCCGAAAGATGGATAAACGAATTGATCACGTACCGCAGGCGACAGTGGATGCATTCGTCTCGCATTCCTGGCCGGGGAACGTGCGGGAACTACAGAACCTGATTGAACGGGCGGTGATACGGTCAACCGATGGGGTGTTGCCAAACCCTTTGCCAATATCAGATCAGGGCGCGAGAACGGCGACTCGTGCTTCTGCACCGAACACGTTCAGAGACTCCAATCGAACAGTAATCCTGCAAGCGCTGCGGGCGGCAGGCTGGGTTATCGGTGGATCAGGCGGCGCTGCAGTACGGCTGGGACTGAAGCGGACCACCTTAATTGCCAAAATGAAAAAACTTGGGATCACGCGACCGATGCACCAAAACAATTTGGATCCGTTCACCGAAACCGTTGAAAGCGACCAATTCCTGCGACCCTCAACAGAGTGACACTCCCAACACGCTAGCTGGCTTTGTTTCCGGGTGAAGCTGCTAAGTTATGCAACCTCCCTAGCTGTAGTCTCGATCGGCATCGTAAATTGAAAGGTTGTGCCCGGTCCAGAGTTGGGGGTTGCCCACAAGCGGCCGCCATGGGACTCGATAATGGACCGGCTAATCGCCAATCCCATGCCCGTGCCTTGAGGCTTTGATGTGAAGAAAGCATTGAAGATTTGCTCCGCCTGTTCTGGCTTTATTCCGGTTCCAACATCGGCAACGGAGATCAGAACCTGACGATCCTCACGTCGCGAGGTGAGCGTAAGTTTGCCCGGAGTGCTCAAGTCCGTCATAGCTTCGATACCATTGAGCATGAGGTTCATTAAGACTTGCTGTAACTGTACGCGGTCTACCATGATCTGCGGCACATCGCTCGCCAGGTCACCATCAATCGAAATCGAATGCCGTGCTGCCTCACTGCGCAGCAAAGCAATCATCTCCCGAATGATTTCATTCACGTTAACCATTTCCCGCCGCAGAAGGCCTTTTTTGAAGAGTGAACCGATCCGACCGACGATGTCGGACGCTCGGGTGACGTCTTTGATGAGTCTCGAGGCTGCGTCGCGTGCTTCCGTCAGATCGGGTTGATCTCGGCTGAGCCACCGCATGCAGGTCTTGGCATTTGTTACCGCCGCAGCGATAGGCTGCCTGACCTCGTGGGTCAACGCGGCGGTCAGTTCTCCCATCGTGCTCACCCGGTGTATGTGCGCAAGCTCCGCCCGCGCGCGCCTGAGCTCTTCTTCGGCGCGATGGCGTTCGAGGTAACGCTGCTCGACGCTGCGGACCCGCAGTCGGTAGAGCATCCAGATCAATACTATGAAAGAAGCCAAGCATGCCGCGCGGAACCAACCAGTCTGATAGTAGGCCGGGGCGATCGAGAAATCCAAAGATGTGCCAGCGTTGTTCCATACTCCGTCGTTATTACAGGCGATGAGACGGAAGTGATAAGACCCCGGATCGAGGTTTGTGTAGAAAGCCTCCCGGCGCGTTCCTGCTTCCTGCCACTCTTTGTCTTGTCCTTCAAGCTTATAGCGAAAGCGAACCCGTTCGGGAACAGTGAGACTTGTAGCCGTATAGGCGATTTGCAAATTTGCGATTCGGGACGGCAACTTCAAAAGAGTCGAGTTGTTATATTTCCTGCCGTTAGCAATAACAGATTCAATCAATACAGGTGGCGGCACCGTGTTCCGTACAATACGCTTGGGATTGATCCACGATAACCCGTTTGTTGTGGCGAACCAAAGGCGGCCGTCCGTTGTTTGCACGGCCGACGGTGAGGCCAGGGGTCCTCTCAGTGCTGCGGTCAACCCATCCAGCAAACTGAAGCTCTCGAAGCCCACTTTGCCGGAGCCCAACTGTCGAAGCTGAGCTTCGCGAATGTGAATCATTCCCCGATGTTCGGAAAACCATAACCCATCTTCAGGATCGGCAATGATTCCGGAAACACCGCCGAAGGTACTGCCGTCGGATGGATTTACCGCCTGAAAGCGGCTGCCATCAAAGAACTCCAGACCAAGCTCGCCACCAATCCATATCTCCGTCCCTTTGCCCTGGATAGACGTGACGGCCCCTATCTGAACGCCGTCCTTGTCAGAAAAACTTTTGACTCTGTCATCATTCAGCATCGCGACCGTATTCGCGAATCCGAACCATATACGTCCTTCTGAATCAGTAAACTCCGCAGTCGCGGGGCCCCGGGGACCACCCAGGCTCTCAAGGCTGGTCCAACTGGACCTTTCCAGTCGAAAAGTTCCTGACTCCATCGATATCCACAATCTGCCCAGCCGGTCCTGAGCGATAGCGTTAATGCGCGATTGCGGACTCACAGCGATCCCACCTGCCGTTGGCAGATCGAGTTGGCGCAGTATTAGTCCCTGCCCTGCAGGCACAGCGCCATGGTAGTTGTAGGTTACCGCTCCTGGCTTCGAACCAATCGCATCCAAACGTTCGTGGGCAAGGCGGGAGATATTCCACGGCGTCGCGAACCACACAACGCCATTCGGATCACGATAGGCGCAATCAACGGGCTGGTCACGCAGTTGTGTCACGATTTTGTCATTCCGAATCTTCAGCAGAACCTGAGGCCCGATACCGGCAGCCCAAAGCGCCCCTTGGTCACCCGCCGTCAGAGCGCTTGTTGTAAAAGAGTGCAACGATGGGATCGGCAGAGCCCCGCGATACGAAATTGGCTGAAGGGGGACCGAGACGACAGGACTTTGTCGGAATCGATCTAGTCCGCCGCTCGTGCCGAACCATACATTGCCCTCGCGGTCCTGCAGCACGCAATGTACGTAATCGCTGGTCAGACCATTCTCTTGGGTGAACGCCTCCACCTCGGAATTGTGGAACTGCCATGCAGACGGCCCTTTAATCTTTGGTGGATGGAGGCGCTCCGGATACGGAACACGACGGATTCCATTGCCAGCGGTGGTAATCCAAAGACTTCCTTGACCGTCAAATGTGATTGCCGGCGCTCCTACAAGGACTGCCGGCCCCGACCTTCCGTCGTTTTTTCCTGGCAACGGAACAGGTCGGACTCCGTAGCCCCCTTCTGCCATCCACAATGTGTCGTCGGGCGCTTCAGCAAGGCTTTCCACAATAGGTAGGAGCCGCTGTGCAGCTATCTGAAACTGGTGTCCTCCCTCCACGAGATACGCCACACTGGTCGGCGTCCCCACCCAAACTGTGCCGGCGTGATCTACGAAAACGGTATTGGCTGGGCCCGCGAACCCCCAATCAGTTCCGACCTTTCTCCAGTGTGAACCTTCTAGGCGAGCTAGCCCATCCTCTCCTGCCGCTATCCAAATTGCGCCCTGCCGGTCACGTGCGAATGCCAACACCGCACGAGAAGGAAGCCCCTCCGGCTTGCCGTAGTCGGTCACCGTTCCATTCTTAAGGACGCTGACCCCTCCGTACAGATAGCCCACCCATAGACCTCCATCTGGTACGGCGAATAGAGAGATCACATTGCGTTGCGGAAAGGCCTGCCCGGATTGCAATTTGTAGGGTTGAAATCGAATTCCATCGAAACGAAATAATCCGGTTGGAGTCCCTAGCCACAAGTAGCCATCCGTGGTTTGGGCCAACGCGCTTACCTGGCCGGGCGCTCCTTCGATATAGGTCCAGCTTGTGTGGTAGAGCTGGTCGAGGCTGCGATCACGATCGATCCCGTAAAGGTGGCCGCAGAGACATAGGAGCCAAGAGCAGAGCCAGAAGCCAAATCTCCTCTGACGGGGTGTGTTCCGGGCCAGGGACCTGACGAAGTCGGTCAATTGTTCTGGATCTCGTTGAATGTCCAGCATCATCTTTGATTCGCGACCGACCAAGGTCCCTCACAGTCCAATCGCTCGGGACAGAAGCAATGACCAGCTTTATTTTGCGGCATCGGGCTCAGCAGAAACAGGTGATCCGTGGATCACACATCCCGAAAGTCAGTGAGGCTGCTAAGTTATGCAACCTCCCTAGCTGCAGCCTCGATCGGCAGCGTGAACTGAAAGGTTGTGCCCGGTCCAGAGTTGGGGGCTGCCCACAAGCGGCCGCCATGGGACTCGACAATGGACCGGCTAATCGCCAATCCCATGCCCGTGCCTTGAGGTTTTGATGTGAAGAAAGCATTGAAGATTTGCTCCGCCTGTTCTGGCTTTATTCCGGTTCCAACATCGACCACGGAGATCAGAACCTGCCCATTCTCCTCATGCCGCGAGCTGATCGTAAGTTTGCCGGGAGTGTTCAAGTCCGTCATAGCTTCAATGCCATTCAGCATCAGATTCATCAAGACCTGCTGTAACTGTACGCGGTCCACCATGATCTGCGGCACATCGCTCGCCAGGTCACCATCAATCGAAATCGAATGCCTTGCTGCCTCACTGCGCAGCAAAACGATCATCTCCCGAATGATTTCATTTACATTCACCATTTCTCGCTGCAGAAGGCCTTTCTTGAACAGGGAACCGATCCGACTGATGATATCGGAGGCTCGGGTGACGTCTTTGATGAGTCTCGAGGCCGCGTCGCGTGCTTCCGTCAGATCGGGTTGATCTCGGCTGAGCCACCGCATGCAGGTCTTGGCGTTTGTTACCGCCGCAGAGATCGGCTGTTTGACCTCGTGGGTCAATGCGGCGGTCAGTTCTCCCATCGTGCTCACGCGGTTGATGTGCGCAAGGTCCGCCTGTGCTTGGCGCAATCGCTCGTGTTCCTCCTCTGCCCGCTTTCTTTCAGTGATATCGCGGATAAAGCCAGTGAACACTTGCCCACCTTCAGTGGTCGCCTCCCCAAAGGCGACTTCGACCGGGAATTCTTCGCCATTCCTCTTTAGGCCGATTAGCTCGGTGCCATCCCAATTCATGTGTCGCTGCCCGGTGCTTACAAATCGTTGCAGACCAGCCTTGTGCAAATCACGCAGGTAATCGGGCATCAAAATAGTCAGGGATTCACCAATTAACTCCTGGAGCGCGTAGCCAAACATTTTGCTAGCTGCAGAGTTGGCGAAAAGGATACGGCTGTTCCAATCGATTGTGACAACGGCATCGGTGGCCACCTCGACCACCGACCGATAGCCGGCTTCGCTGCGTCGAAGCGCGTCTTCAGCGTGGTTCCGCGCCTCAAGAGCTCGGGCGTTGACGATCGCCACGGCTGCTTGATCGGCGAATAACTTCATCCAAGTAAAGCCCTGTCGGTCCAGAGGAACGCGGGTAAAGACTGCAAGCACGCCCAAAGTCTTGCCACCTGAAATGAGCGGGTACCCCGCAAAACTGCGAATCCCTTCGCGTTGTGCCCATTCTGGCCGTGCAATCTGCTCTCGTTCGCTGGCCACGTCGTGAATCAACATCGCTCTTCCACTCCCGCCGACTCTTCCCACCTTCTGTGTATTGACGGGCATACGGCGGAAATGGCCGTCAAGAACTGTCCAATCTTCTCCAGGCGACTGGAGAGGAGTTCCCGCGCTCGCGACCAAGTGAAAACACTCTGTTTGGTCGAGGCACTCTGCTCGCATGAAGCAGGAGACACAGATATCGCCCGGAGACGCAAGCCAGATGCGCGCGAGGGCAATATCAGGGTGACCTGCACACCCTTCCACAATTGTGCGGAGGACGCCCTGAACACTTTGTTCAGCGGCGACCCTTACGGCAAGCGAGAGAAGAGCCTCCGCGTTCATAAGAAAACCGACTTTTTTCTGAGGTGCGCTCTGCTGGGTCTCGTTGCGCGCACATCCTTGTGAATGAGCTTCCTTTCGTGCAACCCGTCGAGCGCTGTTGCGAGGCCGACAGCGACCCGTAAGAACTGCGTCCTCTCCATCGCCCCTGAAAGGAATCCATCGAGAGTTTCGCCGCCAGGATCTTCAAGTACGAGCGTCAGTTCCGCGCCTCGGTCTGAAAGATCCACGGGCCGCACCGCCCAAGCCGAGTCCAGTTCGCTCCTCAATGAGTATTCGTGATCGATCTTCTTGAGTGTCTCGGGGCTGGGCCGAGTTGTAGCCGGGGTCAGCAACAGAACGGGAGGTAGTTCTGTTTGCTCCGCGTGAGCCCGGTACAGAATGAATTCTCCGTCGTCACGGAGACGGTTGAGGGAATACCCCGAAAGCTGCACTATGACCCCCCACGCCCCACGGCATCACCGTGCTTATTGGCTTTGGATTGGTCCGCACCGAGCGCAAGGGAGGACCGATGATGCCTTTTCAGGAGATTTTAGAACCAGATTGCGACAGGAATCAACAACGGAAGGATTGCATGCACGTTTAACGTGTGTGGGAGTGGACGGTCACAGCGGGCGCGAACCGTACAAACGCGACACTCTAAGCATCTCCGCGACGGCCTCTTCACTGAGGGGAGGATCATCAGAATCGCCGGTGATAAGCTCTTCGGCCGCGCGGCCCAGTTCTTCATCGAGACTCTCGGCTACAAAGCAACAATCCACACAGGCGGTCTCTCGTTGGACGTATTTCGATGGATCCTCGGAGACTAGAATCGCGCGCAGTTCTTCCTCTGTTTCCTCTAGATACATCTCCTCTTGACTAGCAACCGTCTCGTAGTAGGCGTCTACATCATTCGGAATGTTCTTCGGAATCACATTGTCGTTACTCATATTGATCGACATTGGCATTTCCCCTCTCAATAGTTCGTTTACTCGGTGCGCCTTTCCCCAATGGATTACGGCTTTCTTGCGCAACGATCGGGAACAACATATTCGAAGCTCGGACCAGCCGCCGCAAGCCCGTCTTCGGTTGGCATTTGCATTAGTGCTTGGGCCTGGGCTTTCAGGATATACATTGCTCCGATCGCGGTTCCGAGCATCTGCGGGGCACCGTTAAATGCCTCTTCGAGACGTTGCAAAAGCGCGCAATAAGAATGGTTGAACTCTTCCTGGGCAAGGCGAATCGGGCTGCCCGCAACGTGGTCAGCGGTTCGCGGGTTGCTCCGCATGGATCGGACAGCATCCCAGTCAATGGAGATCGGACCACCGGTGGGCCCTGATCGTGGGGTGTCGCCGCGGCGATACCGCCGGCCAAATTGGAGTTCCCGGAAGCGGTAGTAATGGGCGACCTGATCCCGTTCTGGATGAAACACGTCGCTGTCTCCATCCCAAACCTGCGCGTGGCCCGCGCCCTCGCCTTGTTCCACGATTTCCTCCAGCGCAGCTAGTGCAGTGGCAAGGCTGTCGACGGCGATGATGCGCCCGCCGCCACTGTAGAAATGCTGGTCAGTGACTTGTCGCGCGGGCTCGCCGCAAAATACGTTCGCTTCGCCGAGGGCTTCGGAAAGCTCGCGAAGTCCTCGCTTGATCGCCTGATAGAACTGGCCAATTGTCTCGTAATTGTCGCCCTCGGGTAGGCCATTCGCCGACGATGGTTGCTCAATCTTCAGAAAGGTCTCGATCGCCTCAGCGCCAAAGCGGAATAGAGAGATCTCGAACGAGCGGTCGCTATGGGGGAGGGGACGCGGATAACCCGGCAGCATCTGCGGGATGTCCAGTAGTGGTCGTCCACCCACCGCGTTCAGGAGATTAGCCGCAAGCGTCAGGTGCAACATTTCCTCGACAACAACGCTGCTTATCACTTCGACGGCGTCGAAGTTGCGGCCTGGTTCAATCGAGTACAGCGCACAGAGATATGGGGGGATCGTTGAGTGCTCCAACTCGATCGCCCATTGCAGATGCTCCCTGAGGCTTTCAAGGGAGGGGATTGTTCCACCCAGGGGAGCGGACACTCTCACGCCGGCCTGAGAATCAGCGGATTCGCTCTCCATGGCGGAGACGGATGTCGAATCAGAGTTATTCATAGCAATGATCCATCGCAGCTGATGCACGAGAGACCAACCACGGCCCCGATTTGTGACAGTTGCTGGTCGAATGTTCGGTGAATACCCCGCTTGTCACATTTCGTGGGGTTGCCTTGTCATAGAAGACGACAAGCGAGTGTCCGCTTTGTTTCATCACCGTTTCACACGCATCGTTTGTTGCGTCACAGGAGGAAATGGGTGGACACAATTTTGTTGCAACACGATGGCGGGTCGAACACCTCAATCAGGAACTGAAAGGCAAATCATGCAGACCAATCCGCAGGCAAACGCTGAAGATCCTCCTATCCAATCCGGTGTTCTCAAAGACAACCAATTTCGTGTCGACGCGGTGCAGTCCGGTTCGGCGTTATTGGTCGGTGACGCGGCGGTGTTTAATGTCGCGGGCAGTTTCTGTGCCACGCAGGGTAAATGCACTCATCGGGGAGGTCCGTTGAATGAAGGTAAACTCGAAGGATCAACGGTGACGTGCCCATGGCACGGTGCCCAGTTCAACGTGTGCACGGGCGCTGTGCTGCGAGGCCCGGCCACAGAGCCAGTCAAAACCTACCGCGTGACCGTGGAAGGTGAAATCGGACAAGTGGAGAAAAAAACTGATAGAGATAGAGACGAGCGATGAGTTCAATGGCCGAGGCGGCTAGCAAGCAGAACGAATCCGACCCTCTCAAGTCACCGTCTGAGAGCGGTGACGTTCAGGCGGGAAATCCCCTCCCGATTGGAGGCGCCCACCAACAAGGAAGGGGAGTTAATTTTGTTTTGTTCAGCCGTCACGCAACCGGTGTTCGTCTAGAGCTCTATCAGAATTCTAACGATTCTTCTCCGAGCAGAATCATTGACTTCGATCCGGTGCGTCATCGGACCGGCGACGTCTGGCATGTGTGGGTGCGAGGCATTCCCGCGGGTCAACTCTACGGTTATCGCATCGAGGGGCCGTATCTACCCGAAGAGGGCCATCGCTTCAATCCACATAAGCTGCTTCTGGATCCGTATGCAAGAGCAATTGCAGGGGTCGTGAATTGGGATTTTCTGGCCGCCCGCGGCTATGATTCCTCCAGTAGCCAGACTGACTTAAGTTTTTCGAAAATCGATAATGCGGGCACCACACCGAAATGCATCTTTACCCACGACCATTTCGACTGGGAGTTGGATTCGCCTCCGAAGCATTCCGCCTCCGACACGGTCATCTACGAGACACACGTTCGCGGTTTCACAATCCATCCGAGTTCGGGTGTGGCGCATCCTGGAACCTTCTCCGGCCTGATCGAAAAGATCCCTTATCTCCACAACCTGGGAGTGACCGCCATAGAGTTGATGCCCGTTCTCGAATTTAACGAGAACGAATCCAACCGACTGAATCCAATCACAGGAGAGAGACTCAAGAATTACTGGGGATACAATCACGTCGCCTTCTTCGCTACCAAGCAGTCCTATAGCATCGCAGGACCGCAAGGTCAGCAGACCGAGGAATTCCGAGAGATGGTCAAGGCTTTTCACCGCGCAGGCATTGAAGTGATCTTGGATATCGTGCTGAACCATACGGCCGAGGGAGATGAACTGGGACCCACGATTTCTCTGCGCGGTATTGAGAACTCGATCTTCTATATGTTGCAAGAGAACGGGCTCCGTTACTACAAGAACTTTTCCGGCGTTGGCAATACGCTGAACGCAAATCATCCCGTCGTGCGGGAGTTCGTCAGGAATGTGCTTCGTTACTGGGTCATGCACATGCATGTGGATGGCTTTCGCTTCGACCTTGCTTCCATCCTGGGACGAGATGAGCATGGGAATATTCTGCGCAACGCTCCGCTTCTCGAAGACATTGCCGAGGATCCCATCCTGCGCGACGTAAAAATTATCGCCGAGGCCTGGGATGCAGGCGGTGCCTATCAAGTGGGTAGTTTTTCCACGACGCGTTGGACGGAATGGAACGGCCGTTTCCGTGACGATGTGCGCCGCTTCTGGGCTGGCGACGCGGGCATGATCGGATCGTTCGCAAGCCGAATCTGTGGAAGCTCGGATTTGTACCAAAGCTCTGGCAAAGGCCCCGCAAGCAGCCTCAACTTCCTGACTTGTCATGACGGCTTCACACTGAACGACCTGGTCAGCTACAGGCTGAAGCACAATGACGAAAATGGCGAGTACAACCGCGATGGAACCGATGCCAACTACAGCGACAATTGCGGCGTGGAAGGGCCGAGCCAGGATCCCGGTATCGAGGGCATGCGCAACCGCTTGATCAAGAATTTCCTGTTAACCCTTTTTATTTCTCGAGGGGTTCCCATGTTGCTCGGCGGTGACGAGTTTCGCCGGACGCAGCGCGGCAATAACAATGCCTACTGCCAGGATAACGAGGTGAGTTGGTTTGACTGGAGTCTGCTCGAAACGCATAAAGAGATACAGCGCTTCACTCGGGCGATGATCGCCTTTCGCCGAGCCCATCCCGTATTACGAAGAGAAAAATTCTACACGGATGCAGACATAGAGTGGCTCGCGCCAAACGGTGCCGCTCCCGACTGGGCGCACCAGCGGCAGAACTCCTTCGCGTGTCTGATTCTGGGACAGACAGAGCCCGACTTGTTCCTCCTGTTTAACGCCGATAGCAGATCAGTTGATTTTTCAATTCCTGCCCTGCGCGGCGGGAAGGTCTGGCGTTTGGCGGTCGATACTTCCAGAACCGCCCCTGACGATCTCTTCGACTCTGGGAAAGAACCTTCCTTGCAGGGCCAAATCGGTTTTCGGCTCGAACCTCGATCGAGCGCAATTCTCTTGTCGGACGGCGGCGAGGTACTTCCGTGACAATTAACCCTGCCGCTGGGAAGCCCGCTGACCCATCCGTTCTTCTGAACGTGCCGAAGCTCATCACAGCCTATTACGAGTTGCGTCCCGATCCGAGCGATCCCAAACAGCGGGTTGTCTTCGGGACGTCCGGCCATCGCGGATCTGCTCTGGAGGTCGCCTTTAACGAGTGGCACATCCTGGCAATCACTCAGGCGATTTGTGATTACCGCAAACTCCAGAAAATTGACGGCCCGTTGTTCCTTGGGATGGATACCCACGCTGTGTCCGAACCTGCATTTGTGAGCGCGCTTGAAGTGCTTGCCGCAAACAACATCGAAGCAATGCTCTCCGAAGCCACACCCTACACGCCGACCCCAGCCGTCTCCCATTCGATTCTGCTTTACAACCGCGCACGAAAGTCAGGACTCGCCGACGGTATCGTCATCACGCCGTCTCACAATCCTCCCGACAATGGTGGCTTCAAGTACGACCCTCCGCATGGAGGACCGGCGAATTTGAGCGTGACTTCGTGGATTGAATCGAAAGCCAACGGATTTCTCGAGCACGGCCTCGACGGTGTGAAGCGCACGCAATTCGCCACAGCGCTGCGTGCACCCACAACGCATAAGCACGACTTTTTGAATGTTTATGTCAGCGATCTCAACACCGTTGTCGACATGAAAGCGGTGCGGGACTCAAAGATTAAGCTTGGCGTGGATCCTCTCGGGGGCGCAGGCATTGATTATTGGCCGCGGATTGCCGAGCAATATGGCCTCGACCTCACGATCGTGAATAAGTCCGTTGATCCGACGTTTCGCTTCATGACCGTGGATTGGGACGGAAAGATTCGCATGGACCCTTCCTCGCCTTATGCCATGCAGAGACTCATCGCGCTGAAAGATAAGTTCGACATTGCATTCGCTAGTGATACCGATCACGACCGCCACGGCATCGTCACCAAAGGAAGCGGGTTGCTGCCCCCGAATCACTACCTTTCAGCGTGCGTAAGCTATCTGTTCGCGAACAGGCCCAATTGGAGTGAATACGTCGCCGTCGGCAAGACCGTAGTCAGCAGCAGCATGATCGATCGTGTCAGCGCTCGCCTGGGCCGGCGGCTTTATGAAGTCCCGGTGGGCTTTAAGTGGTTTGTCGAAGGATTGCTCGCCGGCCGCTTGGGTTTCGGCGGTGAGGAAAGCGCCGGATCTTCTTTTCTCCGGCGCGACGGCAGCGTCTGGACGACAGATAAGGACGGAATTATTCCATGTCTGCTCTCTGCGGAAATTACGGCGCGTGTGGGCAAAGATCCGGGTGAGATTTATGGTGAGCTTACCCGCGAACTGGGAGATCCCGTCTACGAACGCATCGATGCTCCCGCTACCCCCGAACAAAAAGCCGCTCTGGCAGGATTGTCCCGTTCAGACATTCACGCTACCGAAGTCGCCGGCCAGCCGATTCAGAAGATTCTGACCACCGCTCCGGGAGACGGCAATCCGATTGCAGGAATCAAAGTAGTTGCCAAAGATGGCTGGTTTGCTGCACGTCCTTCTGGCACAGAGGAAATCTACAAGATTTACGCCGAGAGTTTCCTCGGTCAGAAGCATCTAAAACAGATCGAGGAAGAAGCCCAGGCCATTGTTTCGGAAACGCTGGCTCGCAGTGCCCAAGCGGCCTGAGCTGATAAGCCTGGGCCGATAAGCATGAGAGGAATTTATTTATGAGTAGCTCAACAATCGTCGATCGAACAATCGCTGAGCGTCCTCTCGATACAACCATTTCCGATGCGCTTGCCGACTTGGCCTTAGACCTTCGATGGTCGTTCAATCACTCGGCGGACCAGCTTTGGGAGCAACTCGACCCCGAACTCTGGGACCTCACCCACAATCCTTGGGTTCTGCTGCAAACCGTCTCCCGGGAAAAACTGCAAAGTGTTGCCTCCGACCCAAGATTTCAAAAACTCTTGGCTGATCTCCACCGCGAGAAAACACTCGCCGAAGAGTCGGAAGCGTGGTTTCAAAAGGTGCATCCGCGTTCGGGCGTGTCGACAATTGCGTATTTCTCGATGGAGTTCATGTTGAGCGAAGCGCTGCCAATTTATTCTGGCGGACTCGGCAATGTTGCCGGCGATCAGCTCAAAGCCGCAAGTAACCTGGGTGTTCCGGTTATCGGAATTGGTCTGCTCTATCAACAGGGCTACTTTCGGCAGGAGATTGACGCGCAGGGTCACCAGCAGGCTTTATATCCATTCAACGATCCCGGCCAACTGCCAATCAAACCGGTGCGGGAGCCAAATGGCGAGTGGCTTCGCCTAGTCCTTCCTCTACCTGGTTTCAAGTTGTGGCTTCGAGCGTGGCAGGTGCAAGTCGGCAGAGCGAAATTGTATTTGCTCGATACCAACGACCCCGCGAACCCTCCGGCCTACCGCGGCATTGCGACTGAACTTTACGGCGGTGGTCCGGAGTTGCGTGTGAAGCAGGAGTTGGTCCTTGGGATCGGAGGCTGGCGGCTCCTGCGCGCCCTCGGAATCCACCCTGAAGTTTGCCATCTCAATGAAGGTCACGCCGCATTCGCGGTGCTGGAACGAGCCCGTTGCTACATGGAAGATAACGATCAGCCATTTGATGTCGCGCTTGCCATCACTCGTGCCGGCAACCTTTTTACGACCCACACTCCCGTAGAAGCGGGCTTTGACCGCTTCCAGCCCGGCCTGATCGAGCGGTACCTCAAGAAGTATGCTGAAGAGCACCTGTCGATTTCGTTCGAAGAGCTTCTCGCACTTGGCCGACGAGATCGCCAGGATTCGTCCGAACCGTTCAATATGGCCTATCTGGCGGTCCGGGGCAGCGGCGCTGTCAACGGTGTCAGTAAACTGCACGGTCAAGTCAGTCGACGACTCTTCCAGGTCCTGTTTCCGAGGTGGCCGGAAACAGAAGTGCCCGTCACACATGTAACTAACGGAGTACACACGCCCACGTGGGATTCTGCCGAAGCAGATCGCATCTGGGAACTGGCGTGCGGCAAAAACCGTTGGCACGGAACCTTGACAAACATGGAGGAGAACGTTGCTGCAGTGAGCGACTCCGACATGTGGCGATGCCGCGGCGTTAGCCGCAAGGTTCTGGTTGACTACGTCCGCAGACTTTACGTGCGTCAATTAGCAACTCGCGGAGCATCCCCGGAGGATCTTTCGCAGGCAGCACTGATACTCGATAACGACATTTTGACTCTGGGATTTGCCCGCCGCTTCGCGCCGTACAAACGTCCGAACCTTCTCCTGCATGACCCGGCGCGGCTCCTTAACATCCTGCTTAATCGAGATCGTCCCGTGCAACTCGTGCTTGCAGGCAAGGCTCATCCCCAAGATGCCGAAGGGCAAGACATGATCTGGCAGTGGGTTGAATTTTCCCGTCGTCCCGAAGCTCGATCCCGGGTGGTTTTCCTTTCCGACTACGACGTGCTCATGGCGGAACATCTGGTTCAGGGCGTGGACGTTTGGGTGAACACTCCGCGACGCCCTTGGGAAGCTAGCGGCACCAGCGGCATGAAGGTGCTAGTAAACGGTGGATTGAATCTTTCGGAGCTTGATGGCTGGTGGGCGGAGGCGTATTCGCCGGAAGTGGGTTGGGCGATCGGGGATGGGCGCGAACATGGGGATGACCCTTCTTGGGACGCAACCGAGGCTGAAGCTCTTTATACGCTGCTTGAGAGAGAGGTGATCCCAGAGTTTTATGCGCGCGACGAGCATGGAATTCCACGTCGCTGGGTTGCGCGCATCCGCGAAAGCATGGCTCGGTTGACTCCGAGGTTTTCCAGCAATCGCGCAGTCCGCCAATATACCGACGAACACTATGTCTCGGCCGCAGGTGCTTTTCGCCTGCGCGCCGACAATCGAGGCTCAGTGGGAGCCGATTTGGTCGCCTGGCAGGCCGAACTGGCAAAACATTGGTCAGCGCTGCGATTCGGTTCTGCGACCGTTCAAAAACAGGGCGAACAATACCTCTTCGAGGTTCAAGTCTTTCTTCAAGCTATGAACCCCGATGCTGTGAGGGTCGAGCTCTATGCGGAGGGGCAGAGAGATGGTGCCCCAATCACTCAACCAATGATTCGTGGCGAACGTCTGGTTGGTGCGGCAAACGGCTTCACATATGCTGCCGTTGTTCCGACAAATCGCCCAGCCACGGACTACACCCCGCGCCTCGTTCCTCAGCATGTTGGGGCGCTAGTGCCGCTGGAGGCGCCGTTTATTTTGTGGCGCGACGCACCCTCTTGGCGGTGACTGACAAAGTCCTTAAGAATTTACAAGAAAATTCGATAAAGAATGGAGGATCAGATGACAATTTCAACTCAGACAGTTGAGCGATGTATCGAGGAATGTTTACAGTGCTTACGCTGGTGTTCTCAATGCCGCGCTGAGTCCCTGGAGCAAGACCCGATCATGATGAGGGAATGTATCCGGCTGTGTAACGAATGTCTTGAATTGTGCCGAACCTGCGTAGCCCTACTCACGGGCAGCTCTGGATTCGCTCACCAGGTGTGCAGCATCTGTTCCGAGCTATGCACAGCCTGCGCGGCAGAGTGTGGGAAACACGAAGGCGAAACGATGAGGAAGTGTGCTCAAGCGTGCCGTCAATGCGCGGCTACATGCGCTGAAGTCGCACAAGCCGGGCCAATTCGGCAGGCTATGCAACGTGTGGCCTAAGATTGCTGGTTTAAGGCGTCGAACCACGGGACGATTTCATCCTATAGCTGCAGGTTTGTCTCGGAGGAACCGGTGATCCCTCGTGTAATTATCGTTGGCGGTGGCTTCGGTGGTCTCTACGCAGCTCGTGCGTTGCACGGCGCCCCGGTTAACGTAACGCTGATTGATAAGAGGAATTACCATCTGTTTCGCCCGATGCTTTACCAGGTCGCGACGGGACTGCTGTCGGCGGATGAAATCGCCGGGCCTCTGCGTTCGATCCTTAGCCGCCAGAAAAATGTTGAGGTGCTGCTGGATGAAGTCACTGGCATCAACTCGAGCGAGCGCGTTGTCCATCTGAAACAGCGTAACTTGCCTTACGACTTTCTCATCCTCGCTACAGGTATTCAATACAACTATTTCGGCCACGACGAATGGCGACAATTTGCGCCGGGTCTCGAATCGCTCGATGATGCCGACGTGATTCGAGGCAAAATCTTGCTTGCCTATGAGCGAGCTGAAGAAATGGCGTCTTCCGGGCGGACTGATCCCAGTGAAATTGAACGTCAGCTGACCTTTGTATTGGTCGGTGCCGGGACGGTCGGGGTTGAGATGGCCGGCACGCTTGCTGAAATGTCGCGCATGGCATTGACCCATGATTTTCGGCACATAGATCCCGCCTCAGCTCGGATTTGTTTGTATGAGGCTGCACCTCGCATTCTGCCCACCTTTCCTCAGCACCTTTCGATGAAAGCTCTTAGGCACCTTGAGAGTTTAGGCGTCCGGGTATATACCAACTCTCGGGTTACTGCCGTCGATTCGGGAGGAATTGTCGTTGGGGGACAGCGTGTTCTAGCCGCCACCGTCCTCTGGGGGGCGGGCGTAGTTGCGTCGCCGGCCGGGCGATGGCTGAACGCACCGACTGACAACTCAGGAAAAATCGTCGTCGGGCCCGACTTGTCGGTGCCAAGGCACCGGGATGTTTTTGCAATTGGTGACACCGCTCACGTCGTTGCCTGTTCGCGCAATCTGGTTGGCATCAAATCGGGAACTCCTATGGTGATGCCGGGAGTGGCTCAGCCGGCTATACAGGAGGGCAAGTATGTGGCGAACGTGATCCGACTGCGCGCACAAGGTCGCCCGGCGCCGGCACCATTCTGGTATTGGGACAAGGGTGATCTCGCAATCGTTGGCCGGACATATGCAGTGGCGGATCTGCGGTTCGCGCGTTTCGCCGGGTTCACCGCATGGCTCGTCTGGGCAGGCGTACATATTTATTTCCTCATTGGGTTTGCAAATCGGTTGTTTGTCTTGCTGCAATGGGGATTTGATTTCCTTACCAAACGTCGCCAAGTACGTGTATTTTCTGTGGAACAGCCTTCCGCACAGAACTTTATTGACCCGGCAGCATAAGATAAGAGAGCCCGGTTCCATCCGCATAAGAGACAACATCCTCTGCGAAGAGAGCTTCCAGTCCAGCCAGGTCTCCCGTGTGCGCGGCAGCGACAAAGGCCTCCAGGAGGCGCCGCTGCTCGCCCGAACTGACGGGTGTGTACCGGCCATCCGCGATATGTTTACGGGCACGGGAGACAAGTTGGCGGACGTTTGCCTCCTCCATTTGCAGGATGTCGGCGATCTGGCGGTAGGGGTAATCGAACGCTTCACGCAGAACATACGCGGCACGTTCTGTGGGCGAGAGTTTCTCAAAGAGCACCTGGACCGCGAGCTTCAATGCTTCTCCGCGCTCGGGACCTAATCCGGGATCGCTGCTGGTGTCCACCGGTTCGGAAAGCCAAGTCCCGATGTAGGTTTCGTGGCGCGTGTGGGCGGACTGGGCAAGATTGATGCAGAGTCGTGTGGTTATCTTGGCCAGGAATGCGGGTGGATTGTCAACCGCCCTCCGATTTGTAGACTGCCACCGCAACCAAACCTCTTGGACGATATCCTCAGCTTCCGCCGCACTCCCGAGCATGCGGTAAGCGATGCCGAATAGACGCGGACGCACGACGGCAAAAGCAGAAAGTCCGTCGTCGTATTCGCCGGTCTCTACGTCAAAACAAAGGGACGAAGCGGTTTGCGGTAGAGATTCTGCAGTTGACACAACACATCTCATTGAGTTCACCCGTTTATGTGTCCGGCTTTCCCCGGCTATACCAGAGATTGCACGTGCGCTTCCAAAGGAAAATTGCAGAGGGCAGTTTGCCTACCTACGCATTGACTTCCGACAAGACGCCCCCACCGGATCGGATGAGTGCTGAGATTGGGAGCTTGAGGTCTCGGTGCGGGGGATATTGCGTCACGAATAGTCAAAATAACGACGGGCTGTCCAACCACCGACAGCGGAGTACCTTCGCAATTCCTTTGTTTTGCAGCAACTTGTGTCCGTTTAATGAGCTTGCAACCTGCAGTTCGGCAAAGATAGTGCTTTCGTCGATTGCCCAGAGACGGTGAGATCTGATTGCGAAAACGCTTCTCAGATCCGGAGTTGAAGGCCTCCCGACGGCGCGCGTCGATTCGGTGACCCCCCACAAGAAGACGACTTCGAGCCGCTTCCTCCCTCAATACCGATCTTGAGAAAAAGATCCTAGCGAAGCAAACGATCACCCCTGGGATTCGACTGGCATTAGCCGTGCAATGCAAAAGTTGAATTCTGAGCAATTCGGGAAAGCGACAAGCATTTCGTCCGAGGCGGGAAACTCATGGCAACGACAACACCGGATATCAATTGTGCACGAGGGGCTATGGTTGAACCTTATCGCGAGAGGCTTCTGGAATTGACCAGTCTCATCGGCCGCCGACTGCCCGTCTTTCACCGGATAGCACTGCGAATGTTGCACAACGTCGCGGACGCAGAGGACGCGGTTCAGGACGCTTTATTGGCGGCCTACACACATGTACGGCAGTTCAGAGGTCACGCTCAATTGTCCACGTGGTTAACGTCAATCGTGATCAATTCGGCCCGGATGAGATTGCGACGGCGACAACGCCGGATGTTCATACAACTGGGGGGGCAAGAACAGGAGCACGACTTGTCCTCCCTTGCGGAGAGGTTGACAGATCGCCGGCCTGATCCCGAACAGGTTTGTCGATATCGGGAACTTTCGCAGCTGTTAGATCGCTCGCTTCCCCGGCTTTCACCTGCTATGCGTAGAACTCTTCAGCTGCGTACCGTACAGGGCTTGAGCATTCGCGAAACAGCACACCTTCTGGACGTGCCCGTGGGCACAGTGAAAGCGC
This sequence comes from Terriglobia bacterium, assembly GCA_020073385.1. GTDB lineage: Bacteria > Acidobacteriota > Terriglobia > Terriglobales > Acidobacteriaceae > Sulfotelmatobacter. The sequence goes on from JAIQFH010000021.1 coordinate 74,892, forward strand.
AGCTTGCGAGAGCTCGAAGAAAACTAAGGAAAACGATGAAGATACGTTTGGGTTGAGTCAAGAAGCAGTCTGTGCATGGTTGCTCTGCAATTGAAGGATTCAGATATGGACGGGCTCATGAATCAAGCAGCCGACCCAGTTCGAAGCCATTGCCTGTCGCCGGCACGAGTCAGAGTGGCAATCGATACACCCCCAGGACCTGCCAGTTATGCCCGGATGTTTCCTGAGCTGCCGTCGTTTCAGGCCGATGAGCAATTTCTACACGCCCTTGGTCGCGCAGGCGGTCAATGCGATTGCGGAGACATCGACGACTCTCCCGATTCTTTGGCGGACACCGCCGCTGGTTGGCCTATCTTCGGCCAATTTGTGGCTCACGACATTACGGCTGACCGGTCCGTCTTACGATCCAGAGCCAATACGACGGGATTGCGCAACGCGCGCAGCCCACAACTCAACCTTGAATGCCTGTACGGCGACGGACCAACTGGCCATCCGTTCCTCTACCAGCGTGACGACCCAGGGAAATTCCTCCTTGGTTTGGACGGAGCAGACCTGCAGCGAAACACAGAGGGCATCGCAGTTATCGGAGACCCACGCAACGATTCCCACATGCTAATGTCGCAGCTTCATCTCGCCATGCTCAAAGCTCACAACGCGTTCGTCGATGAAGCGCGGCGCACGGGAGTAGCGAACGACCACCTGTTCGATGAAGCCGCCCGACAGCTGCGGTGGCACTATCAATGGTTTGTGCTCAACGAATTTCTGCCTACGCTCGTCGGACAGAAGCTTGTAGATCAGGTGCTACGAGAAGGCTCACTGTGGTTTCGCCCTACGCATGGCGGATTTATACCGCTCGAGTTTGCCGATGCCGCTTATCGATACGGCCATTCCCAGATTCGCCACCGCTACCGATTGAATCCACGCACTGATCCCGTGCCCCTTTTTCCTGATCTCCTGGGATTCCGCGCGATCCCGCGTGAGCGCGCGATCGACTGGGATTTGTTCTTCGATGCACCGGGTGCGACATCGGCGCAGCGGTCGAAGAAAATCGACGGGAAGCTGGTGCGAGCGCTCATCCAGTTGCCAGTACCCGTCACGGGTGAATGCGAAATTGAGGACTATCATTCTCTCGCCGTCCGTGACTTGCAACGCGGTCAAGGAGTAGGGCTTCCGTCTGGCGAGGCCGTGGCCCGTCACATCGGAATCGCGCCGCTCACTGCAGAGCAGGTTGGCCTCGCTTCCACGGGTTGGCAGGGCGAAACTCCTTTGTGGTACTACATCCTCCGCGAAGCCGAAGCCTGTACAGAGGGTCACCGTCTTGGTCCAGTTGGTGGCCGGATTGTGACGGAGGTGTTGGTTGGACTTATCGATGCGGACGCGACGTCGTTTCGTCAGAACGGCCGGGCCTGGCGGCCTCGAAAAACACTTATTGAACTGCTCGCCTGCTAGCGTCGAGCGAGAGCCTTATTGCGGATCAGTAGCGCTCATTAACTGGCATTTGTAACCAGTCGTCCCAGCCGCGGGCACGCACTAATAATCGACGCCGGCTGGCGGGACGTCGCCCGGAAGGTGTTCGAGTTCGTCAAGCGGTTCACAACGATCACGGCAAGGACAGCGCGAAGCAGAGGAGGACTCCGATGAATAATGAAACGGTCAGCTACAAGCAGGAGACGGTTGCGCCAGCGAAGACGTTCGTCAATCGGGACGCGTCGCAGACTCGACTCATTGCAGGCGTCAGCGTACCCGATGGTCCGCTCATCACGGACGTGATTGAGCATGCGCAACGACTCTCCGAGCCGTATCTGTTCAATCACACGATGCGTTCGTGGCTGTTCGCTGAAACGATTGGCCGCATAAAGGGAATCCACTACGACCGCGAGGTCGTGGCTGTTGGCACAATACTCCACGACATCGGCCTCACCGCCAGTGTGTCAGGGCCCAATCGCTTCGAAGTGAATGGCGCCGATGCCGCCTTGTCGTTCATCAAAGGCAAGGGTCTATCGGATCGCCGAGCACAACTGATCTGGGACTTGGTTGCGCTTAACTCGACGCCATCGCTGGCGCTGCACAAGGAGCCGGAAGTGGCGGTCGGCACGATGGGCATCGGACTCGACTACGGCGGTTTCGGTGTTGAGGCACTTCCGGCCGCCAATGTCGAGCGTATCCTCAGCGCTTTCCCCCGATTGAAAATGAAGCAAGGATTTGCCGAGACGTGCTGTCGGCTCGTCACGGCGAAGCCGGAGACGAGCTACGACAACTTCCTGCGCGACTTCGGCGAGCGATTCGTGCCTGGCTACAAAGCTGTGTCAACAGTCGACCTATTGATGAACGCTCCGTTCGATGAATAGCGACGAACCTTTTGCGATGGAGATCGACCTGCATGCCCCGAATCCGCAAGTTGTGCTTCTCCTTCAGGAGTTCATTTTTGGCAATACCGCGTGGATCCAGGGTGTCACAAAATCCCACTCAGTTTTGTCATAGCGAGTACAAGAAGAAACCATTAGCTCCGAAATGCGTTGCTCAAGAGTGAAGGAGACGATTATGAAAATCGTAGTGATCGGCGGCACTGGACTCATCGGATCAAAGCTCGTCAACAAGCTCCATGAACACGGGCATGAAGCAGTAGCGGCCGCACCCAACACGGGCGTCAATACCCTCACGGGCGAAGGACTGGCCGAAGTGCTGAAGGGTGCCTCGGTCGTCGTTGACGTATCAAATTCTCCGTCCTGGGACGACGCAGCTGTACTGAACTTCTTCGTAACCTCAACTCGTAACCTTCTCACCTATGAAGCGGCTGCAGGAGTAGGACATCATGTTGCGTTGTCAGTAGTGGGAACCGACAGGCTGCCCGAAAGCGGCTACATGCGAGCCAAGATCGCCCAGGAGAAACTGATCAAAGAATCTTCAATCCCCTACTCCGTAGTCCATGCGACGCAGTTCTTCGAATTCCTGAAGGGCCTTGCTGACATTTCGATGGTTGGCGACAAGGTACATTTGCCTCCTGTGCTCTTCCAGCCAATGGCTGCCGACGATGTCGCGAGTGGCTTAGCTAGGGTCGCAGTGGGCCAACCAGTAAACAGCATGGTCGAAATAGCAGGACCGGAACAGTTTCGTGTGGATGAACTAGTCCGGCGGCGCTTGGTTTCGTTGAATGACGGTCGCGAAGTCGTCGCTGATCCAAACGCCCGTTACGGGGGAGCGAAAGTCAGCGACAGAGTACTGCTTCCAGGTAGTAACGCACGGCTCGGCGAGACCCGTTTCGAAACCTGGTTGACTCAGCCTGCAGCCCAAATTCCGAGTGCACATGCGCAGGCCACAGGCGTCGCAGTTGTGAAAAAAGCTAGTTGAGATCGCCCCCGCGTGCACCATTGGCACGCAATGCGTCGATCAAGTGAAAGGTTAATTTATGACATTCCGAAAACTGATTTTGGCGCTGGCATGCCTTATTTCCAGCACGCTGGTAGCACAGGAGTCTAAGGTCACGCAGCTCATGGCGAAAGATCTGACAAATCTTCCTGGCAAAGAAGGTCTGATGATTACCGTCGAGTATCCGCCGGGAAGTTCGGACCCCATACATCGTCACAATGCACATGCGTTTGTTTATGTGCTGGAAGGCTCGATCGTGATGCAGGTGAGAGGCGGAAAGGAAACGACCCTGACGCCCGGTCAGACTTTTTATGAAGGTCCCGATGATGTCCACATTGTTGGGCGGAACGGAAGCAAGACCAAACCCGCGAAATTCGTCGTGTTCCTCGTGAAGGACAAAGGCGCTCCGGTGCTGGTTCCGGCCAACTAAGACCAAAATTACGAGCATTTTGTAGTCCAGAGACTAGGAGGAAATGGATATGTACACGATTACGTCGCCAGTAGCACAGCACGCCAAGGTAACGCCGCTCCTGTCGAAAGACCTGACAAACCTTCCGGGCAAAGAAGGTCTGGTGGTCACCGTGGAGTATCCGCCGGGAAGTTCGGACCCAATCCATCGCCACAATGCACATGCGTTTGTTTATGTGCTGGAAGGCTCAATCGTGCTGCAGGTGAGAGGCGGAAAGGAAACGACTCTGACACCCGGTCAGACCTTCTACGAAGGCCCGGATGATGTGCACGTTGTTGGGCGGAACGCAAGCCAAACCAAACCGGCGAAATTCATCGCGTTCTTTGTGAAGGACACAGGCGCTCCTGTGGTGGTACCGGCGAACTAAATCAAAACGGCGAGCATTGCTGTAATCACAAAAACTCAAGGAGAAAATGCACATGAGCACAATCACAGTGAAAGATGGCACGACAATCTACTACAAAGACTGGGGCAAAGGCCCGGTCGTCACGTTTTCACACGGATGGCCGCTGAGTTCCGATGCATGGGACGGACAAATGCTGTTCCTGGCGCAGAATGGATTTCGCGTTGTCGCCCACGACCGTCGGGGCCATGGCCGGTCCAGCCAAGCCTCGTCCGGGAACGACATGAATGGGTACGCCGATGATCTGGCAGCGGTCATTGAGGCGCTCGATCTCAAAGATGCCACTCTGGTCGGTCACTCCACAGGCGGAGGCGAAGTAACGCGCTACATAGGGCGACACGGCACAAAGCGGGTTGCCGCGGCGGTCCTGATCGCCGCCGTGCCGCCGATCCTTGTGAAATCCGCTTCCAACCCGGAAGGGATCCCGATCCAAGTGTTCGACGACCTGCGGAGAGGCCTTTTCAACGACCGCTCGCAGTTTTACAAAGACTTCGCCGTAATGTTCTACGGCGCCAATCGGCCGGGAGCGAAGGTCTCGCAGGGACTGCTGGACCAGTTCTGGCTGTGGAGCATGCAGGCCGGCCTCAAGAACTCCTACGACAGCATCAAGGCATTTTCCGAGACCGACTTTACCGAGGACCTCAAGAAGTTCGACGTGCCCACCCTCGTGATGCACGGTGAGGACGACCAGGTCGTGCCGATTAAGGATTCAGCAAAGAAATCGGCCAAGCTCATCAAAGGAGCCAAGGAAGTTTACTATCCGGGCAGACCCCACGGTCTCACGGCCACGCACCAGGATGAAGTCAATGCCGACTTGCTGAAATTTGTGAAATCGGTCCAACAAGCTCGCAAGGCGGCAGCCTGAGCCTTTTGTGTTTCGACAGATTGATCGAAGCCGTTGGTCTACTGCCATTTCGTCCGATTTGTTTGGTGCCGTATGTTCGATCCTTGTGCGCGACATGTAGGGGAACGGAGTTTTCGCGATTTCTTCCGTTTGCCACCGACGAAGGAGAATCGCAGTCAGTTGGTGGACCCTACGTGTTGTGCATACGGATGAATCCGTATATCAAGTCGATGGGGACTTGCATGATTGACGTTACGAAGATCGATGACGAGATAAGGTATCTGGATTTTGAGCCAAAGAAGAAGTCCGGCGGCGAGTACTGGTGGTTAGTAGCGCTGCTGCTAGCGCCGTACATCGTAGTATTGCTCCTGTTTCTAGTTGGAACGGTGCTTCAAGGGTGAAGCCAGCCTGCGACGTAATGGTTCGCACTTCCGAACCGTTGGATCTTGGATTCATGACGCTGTTCGACTACGTGCGAGGCTAGGAAAAACTCCCCAGGCGGTTCGTCCATTATGGCTTCAATGCGAACGCGATACCCCGCTGGCATTTCGAGGAATACAGTTCTCCTGGCATTCGCAAGTCTATTCGCTGATATCTCCTCGGAGATGCTCTATCCCATCTTACCGATCTTCCTCACACAGGTACTCCATGCAAGTGGAAGTGTCGTCGGCGTAGTCGAAGGCATCGCGGAAGCCACACAGAATGTCGTTCAGGGTTTCTCGGGTTGGCTCTCGGATAAGCTCCAGAAAAGGAAGGCTCTGGCACTAGTCGGCTACTTTGTGTCCGCGTTGGGCAAGCCTCTGATGGGAATTGCCGCGGCATGGCCTGGCGTACTAGGCGGTCGGTTTCTGGATCGTTTCGGGGCTGGCTTTCGCTCCGCTCCTCGCGATGCCCTCATTGCTTCCTCCGTCTCCGATGAATACAGAGGCCGAGCCTTTGGCCTCGAGGGCATTGGGGACAATCTAGGAGCTTGCTTAGGGCCGTTGTTGGCCGTTCTGCTCTTCCTTTCGTTCCATGTCGAGATTCGACGGATCTTTCTGCTCGCAATCGTTCCCGGCCTGCTTGCGTTCTTAATGATCCTGTCGGTTCACGAACGCCCAGTCCCCGTGGCTGCAAAGTCCAAAATCGATGTCAGGTTGCGGGAATTTCCGGTCGGATATTGGAAATACCTGTCGGTGATAGCGATTTTTGAGATCGGCAACTCAAGCAATTCATTCTTGATTCTGCAGACAAAGAGCGTTGGCGCTTCGTTTGCAGTTACGATTCTGATCTATGCGGGTTTCAATCTGATGGCCGCATTGATTTCGTATCCAGCGGGTTCTCTTTCCGATCGATTTGGTAGGCGAAATATCCTTGTGGCGTCGTTCGTGATCTTTTTCGTCGCGTATCTTGGATTTGCTCGTACCAGGAGCGTGGTAACGATTGCCTTCTTGTTCGTCTTTTACGGATTGTTCCAGGGAACATTCCGGTCGGTCGGGAAGGCACTTGCTTCGGACTTCGTGCCAGAACTCCTGCGCGCCAGTGCCGTCGGCTGGTACAGCGCCGTCGTCGGACTTCTAGAATTGGTCGCAAGCGTTGTCGCTGGTTTGTTGTGGGACCACCTCAGTCACGCTGCCGTGTTTTATTACGGTGCTATCTTTGCTATCGTGGGCAGCGTCGGATTGCTTTTTGTTCCAGCAGAACGCAACCGGTCCACAGCTTAGCGGGCCGGGAAGTTTCTAACCGAGCAGCGCGCTTGGGCTGATTTGAATTTGGACGCTTTAATTCTGGGGACGTTAAGGGGACGATAACAAATGCTCTTCGGTATCATTTTGTACCAAACGACGTCCGCCGACACCGTTTGATATCAATTAGTTACATCTCGTTGTTGCCCTGTCACGGCAGAGGCCGCGGGTTCGAGTCCCGTCGTCCCCGCCATTCTTTTGAATGGTTTACAAAGACCCCTCAAAAACATTCTGGGTCCGTTTGGGTCCAATAAGCACTTTGGACCTGTCGGACATATCATTGCCCTTGTCCGCACTGTTGGGTTGAACGGGCGGTCGCTGAGAAGTTAGTGGACCAGAGTTGACTTGCTTGCCGACAGCACGCCTCCTGGGAGAATCGCGTCCACCAGCTTTCCCTGTGCCAGCCGTTTGCTCGTTGTCGTCGCCTGAAGATACTTGTTGGTCACATGCAGATTGGCGTGGCGCAAGTAGTCCCGGATCATGAGTTGGTGTTCGCCCATCTCTGCGAGCATGGTTCCCACCGTGTGCCGGAATGTGTGCCAGCCCACACCCTTGATACCGATCTTCTTGAACGCCGGTTGGATCTTCTTCTTCAACACCGAAGCCAAGTCGAGTGGTTTGCTGCCCTTGAGCCTTTCGGACGGGAAGACGAAGTGGGTCGGCTGGTTGTAGAGACTTTGTGATCTCCATTCCAGCAGAGCGTGCTTCAGACTCGCGTGCATAGGCAACAACTTCGCTGATGCTTCGGTTTTGGTGCTCTTCAGGTGTCCGCCGCGTCGCCAGTAATACGAATGTTGGACACTGAAGTTCATGTTGTTGAAGTCGCAGTCTAACCAGCGCAGTGCCCCAAGCTCGCCTTGACGTATTCCTAAAGCACCGTCGACAAACACAAGAAGCTGGTCTCGAAACTCCAATTGCGCCAGCCCCAGCTTGACCTCTTCTGGTGACAACACGAGGGGAGCTCTCAGGCGCTTCGCACTGACGCGGACACCAGTGCTCGGACCCCTCTTTCCCCCTGTTCCAACCGGTATGCCTGAGGAAATTGGATTGTGGCCGCAAAACTCCCAGCGCACGGCGTGTGAGAACACGGCCGACATGACGCACTTTAGCTTGGCTTTGGTCCCATCCGTCACTTCCGTCGCTCGTAGCCAACGTTCCACTTCGATAGTTTTGATCTCTTCTAAGAGGAGATTCCCCCATCGAGGAAGAATCCAATTGCTGGCATAAATCAGATAAGCGTCTTGCGTGGATATCGCTTTGAGAGGCAGTTCCTCCCGACAATAGTGTTCCCAAAGCGTGTTCAGGGTTGTTTTTTGGAGGTTCTTGCGTGTTGAGTGATTGTTGATTGTTAAGCGAAGAGCATCCGCCGCCGCGCATGCTGCTGATTCGTTCGGATATCGTTCCAAATCTCCCAACTGCACCTTGCGACGTTTTGGTTTTCCCGTGATGTCGTTTTCCCACCATCGGTACACCCATACTGCAAAGCCCCTCTTTCGCTTTTCTAGTGTGAGACTTCCTTGTTGGTAGCGGGTCCGTCTAAACAAAGTTCCTCCTCTGTTTAAACGGTACTGACAGCCTCGTCCAGAATAGTGCAGTGCTGTCGAATGGTCGAGAGACATTTATCAGCACGCTCAACTCCTTAACTGGCGATCTGATCGAGCCACTCGTTAAGGGCTGAAGCTCGAAACCTCCACAGCCTACCGACCTGAACGCCAGGAATGACTCCGCGGCGTGCTTTGTCACGTAGGGTCTTCGGGTGAATCCTCAAAAACTTAGCTGCTTCGGAAACATCCCACAATTGCTCAACTGTTTCCGTTGGATCTCGTGGAGTTCGCTTGCCGTTGTCGGACTTGACTTCCAGGACTCGTAGACCGGTGTGGGTTTGCATTGGGACCTCCGCGCCACTTCTTTGTTCGGGGCTGGTTGCGGCGCTCTGCCACGCTGTTTATCAATTTGAGTCCTCCTTGGCATGCTGTCCAATAAGTTTTCGACTGGTTGATATTAGCGGTGGTTATAAAGACACGATGTTTGCTCGATACCGATCGCGAACCAAAGTAGATCGGAAAATGTTTTCTCAGTGGCGACAACGGCGTAATCCGAGAGTTAGGCCGGGAGTGGCAAATCCATCTGCTTTGGCCTGAGCGGGCGTTCGAGACGCTGGTGGAGGAATGAGCGCGCGAACTCATTCACCACACGTGAGTTGTCATCTGCTCTCATTACCAAGCAAGTTTCGAACCACAGTGAAGCATCAGAGAGTTCCTTTACTACAACACCATCAACCCGGAGATCCAGAGGCATTGGTTTCGCAAGAATGGCGACGCCCACGTGTTCGGACACGAGGTGCACCGCTTGTTGCGCAGTGAAAACGTCGTGAGCTTCCTTGAAAAGGATCGCTTCAGACTGTGCTCTCTCAACGATCGCTTCATGGATAATCGGATGAACCTGTCTCGCGAATAGAATCCAGTCGTCATCTGCTAGATCTCGGAGAGCTAATCGTTCCTTTTCTGCGGTACGGTGTGTCTCAGGAAGTACAGCGTAGAGTGGTGCCCGAACAAATGGTACTGCTGTAATCCGAGCGTCTTTTGGCGGTGCGGTTACGAGAGCAAGATTCAATTCGCCCGCTAAGACGTTGCGAACCAAGTCCATCGCAAATCGAGTCGCTAGACGAATTCTGAGGTTGGGGTATAAGGGTAGTTGTATTGCCAGAACGCCTGAAATCCATGCCTGATCCACGTAGGGTGAATGGCCCACGACTAGCATGTTGTCAGCCGCTTCATCGGCAGCACGCGCCCGTTGGATTGCACGCTCCGCGTGGCAGAGTGCAGACTTGGCTTCCTCGACGAAGATACGCCCGGCGTCAGTGAGCTGCATTGTCTGGCCTCTCCCGCGAATGAAAAGGCGAAGCCGGTTCTCCTTTTCGATCTCGTTGATTTGGAGAGTTAGTGCTGGCTGCGTGATGTGCAATCTGTAAGCCGCACGAGTGAAGTTCATTTCTTCGGCCAAAACGACTACGGCATGGAGATGACGCACTTCGATGTTGGGGAACACAACTCAAACCCCCTCGAGTTGCAGCGCAGGTTCACCCTGGGCGCGACATTTGTACTACATCAGTGAAGGAGCCCGCGATTTGAAAAAAGTATTAAAAGAAACTTCTAGATGACTATCGTGTTCCAAGACAGTAAAGGGCTTGGGGTTAGCCGTTCGTCCGCCATTTCAGTTGCCTTGACATCTGTGCATTTTCGATGGCACGCTTTCAATACTCTGGCCATCAAATCAGTAGTGGGGTTGAGGCCTCCCCGATGTCTGCCAGCCGCGAGTTGAGCCCAGATTGGGTCCTGTCGTCGTTTATTCATTCCAGCGGAAATTCTCGCGACGAAATCATTGAATTAGCAGATGCTGCTAGGCGCCTTTGGCCCGGCGTCCAAGCACATGCACGCAAGGAGCAACCGGGAAAGAGCTTTGACGAGGCAATCGCCTTGGCGACGGAGGTCTGGGAGGGAGTGTTGCAGTCAGTGGCGAAAACGCTCCAGCGTTCGAATGGGAAGCGTGCGCAAATTGAGAGCTTGGATGCCTATCTCTTCGGAGTCTTCCACCACCGTTTCAACCGGGCTCTCAAAAAGGATCGCCTAAGACGGGAAATACTGCGGAGTCTGCCTTCCAACGGTGACTTCGGCCCACTGAGGCAGGCGCACCATTCAGAGGTATACCGAGTCCTTGACCAGTCGCTTCAGGTTCAAGAAGCCGTGGGAAGGATGGATGAGTGGACCCGCAAGGTCTGGGCTGCCCGGCAGTACGGATACTCCTGGCGGGAAATTGCAGAGCATTTCAACCTGACTGAACCGCAGGCCAAGCTTCGGTTTCGCTACGCAATTGGGAAGCTGCGCGCCTTCTTCGGTCGGGGCAGATGATGGTTTGGGTGTCGAGCAGTAGCTTGAACAAATTCCTCGCGGTAAACTGACCTGTCTTTGCGAAGTGACTTCACTAGAGAGCAGGACGTTCTGACCGACGAGCAAGAATTCAACCAAGAGGAAAAGCGGATATTGGATCTGCTTGCTCGGGGTCTATCCCGAGAATTCCCGAACCCGCAACGCGTTGGGTGCCCCGGTCCGGCAATCCTCAGCAACATCGCACTTCACAGACTGCCATTGTCAGAAGCTGATCCTTGGTTAGATCATCTCGCCTCTTGCAGTCCATGCTTTCAGGAATTCAGCGAAATTCGGAAGCAAAAGGCAGGTCAGCGGAAGCGGACACAGATGTGGCTGGCTGCGGCTGCAATGGTCCTACTTGCTGTCGGAGGGTGGTTGTGGGTACGGAGTCGCCCATCGGGGCAAACCGCGGCGGTCGTGGTTCTCGATCTGCGGGGCCGCGCTACGGTGCGAGGAGATAGCACGCCTCAGACTAGTCAGCCGCTATTAGACGTTCCTCGTAACGCAAGGAGTCTGGACCTGGAATTGCCAATCGGAAGCAACGATGGGGCGTACGATGTCGCGCTGCTCAATCTGAGCGGCGCTGAACTTTTCCGCACGAGTGCCGCGGCCAAACTTGAGGATCACATCATGGTGCTGAGAGCTGACGTCGACCTCGGCGGCATCACTCCGGGTTCCTATTTCCTCGCCGTCCGACAGCCAGGCCTTGAGTGGACGCGGTTTCCCGTCCGATTGTTCTGAACGCGATCCCATGAAGAAGAAACAAAAGCCGGCAAGAAAGAGTCGTCCCGCAGTAAAGCCGAAAGTCCAGAACGAACGGCTCAAGGGTTGGACTGAAATCGCCAGCTTTCTCAGTCAGCCGGTTGCGGTGGCGCAACGATGGGCGAGATCAGGCATGCCCGTGGCGCGAGAAGGCAGGTTCATGTATGCCTCTCGGGAGGAATTGAGTAGATACCTTGGCCGCGAAGCTGGACTGGATGTGCCTGTTCACATCGCGACGGAGAACATGGATCTCTCTGCTGATCTAAAACGTGCTCTCGCGCACGCCCGCGCTGGCAAACAGGACCTGAAAAAAAAAGCTAAGCGATGAGAACGGTGGTCTTTTTTCGCCATATAATAGCCGTAATTGTAGGCCGCTCTTCGTCCCCGGAGGTTCTGCTATGCGGATTCTCGTTCCCTGGAAACCAGTCGTTCTCGTGTGGGGATTGCTGAGTGGGATGATCCTGGTTAGCTTTGTTGCATCTTCTCTGTTGGCGGGAAAGGACCCGTTCGCGCCGCGTGCAAAGAAAACGGGCGTTACACAAACGGCGCAGCAACCCAGCCAATCGCACAAAGCGGCTCAGACTCCGAGTCGATAAGACCTCGACGATCTCTCGCTGCTGATTCGTTCACCTATCGTTTCCGATCACGTCCGCGCGTGGTTTACCTTGCCTAATATCTTCTCCAGCTTTTGCTTCAGGATGACCTCTGCCGGAGAGCGTCCTTGGCGTCCCAGCCATGATACAAAATCCTTTATTTTGACTTCGTGCTTTACGGGTGGCTGTTGGACAAGAACGATCACTGTTGCGAATCCCTGACCGATCTCTCCTACCCAGTTGTCCTGCTGCAACGCGGCGAGAGCCGTGGCGATCGCTTCGTAGAGTGTCTCCGCAGTGACCTCTATGGAGTGCTCAACGTCCTGAATATCCTTCACCGCAACTGTGCACGTTCGGAGAACCACGTGCAAAAGCGTAGCAGATTCGCCTTTTCTTCGCCACTATGAGCCGTGTCTTTGCCGTGGGGGTTGGGTTGCATGTCATCCAAGTGCACGAGAACTGAAGTTCGAAATATCCCGTTCCAGAGACCCGACTTGTCGGCTCGTGGGAGAGTACACGAGAAGACACAGAGGTCCGTGTGGTGTAGCAGTGGGAAAGGGGAAAAAGCTGCCGTATCAGTAGTGCTGGGCAAGCGATTGCGGTTGCAGCCATACGGCCAGAGATATGAATTCGTTTCCGTCGCTGCAACATGCGAACTACACTGCAAGGTATGAACTCACGCATGATCTTCAGTGCTTGCGACGAACGATGAATAACGAGCGGATTTCAAGCAGACAGATGTTGCAGTGCTTGCGGCGGCTCCCCAATAGCTTACAGCTGGGCGTCACGATGGCGCGAATCATGGGAGCGTACAAAAGGGATCGCGAGCCTTGGATCGTCGGTTATAGCGGTGGGAAAGACTCAACAGCAGTAGTTAAGCTGCTATTCCAAACCCTGCTTCGCGTCCGGGGCGATCGAAAGCCGGTGACAATAATCTATTGCGATACCGGCGTTGAGATACCCTTAGCCTCGTCGTTGGCCCGAAGGGCACTCAGGGGCCTGGAACGCGAAGCTAAAGTCTTCGATTTGCCGATTCGCACGCGCATTCTCTCGCCCCCTGTATACGAGCGTTTCTTCGTCAAGGTCATTGGCCGCGGGTATCCGCCCCCTACAGACAAATTCCGTTGGTGTACCGACAGACTGCGAATTGACCCTGTTTCAAGATTCCTCGAAGCAGAGCAGATGGAATCAGCGACCGTCGTACTGGGCGTAAGAGAGTCTGAAAGTGCCACGAGACAATTGACGCTCATACAGAATCGGACCGACGACCGTTTCTGGAACAAGCAGAGGGGAGCTCTTAACAGACGCCTTTTCATGCCGATACTGGACTACTCCATCCAGGACGTCTGGCAAGTTAATCTTCTTATCGACCGTCCTCGGTCACTAAGGGCGAAAGAGGTCGCCAATCTGTACGCCGACGCGGCGGCAGAATGCCCAACTGTGCGCGATATCAAAGGTGCCCCATGCGGCAAGGCCAGGTTTGGCTGTTGGACATGCACTGTAGCGAAGCACGGTGTAACTTTGCGCAATCTGATATCTCATGGCGAACACCGCTTGGAGCCGCTCCTTCGGTATCGGCTTTGGCTCGAAAAAGAGCGCAATGATCCTCGAAATCGTTGGCCTACGAGGAGAAATGGGGCGCCTGGCTTCGGCCCAATGACTCTGGAGTGGCGACGGGTCGCTCTTCATAAATTGCTCAAGTCCCAAGAACAATCAGGATTGAACTTGATCAGTGCGGAAGAAGTTTCCGAGATCCACAAAGAATGGAAGGCCGATGACAAAAAGTGACCTATTCACATGGAGAAAGAGGGCGCCGGTGTTCATTTTCGGAGTTTGCCTCTTGCCATGGGTCGTTCTGAACGCGAAGAACCTCGACGAGGCGAAGCTCCTTAGCGAATTAGTGTTGCCAGTCATCGCAGTGATTGCGGGATTCTTCTACGTTGGACTTGACATCAGCAGGTCGCGATGGAAAAGCGAGCAGGAGGCACACGTCGGAAAGCAAATCCGCGAAGCTTTAATCGATATGGTGCCCAAGGACCTCGGAGTAACCGAGAGCGAGAAGAAAGCCCTTGCTGAGCGCGAAGTTTTCAGGGATCTGACAGGGGTTTTTTGGGAGGCCGTCGATGGCAATCAGTCATTGCGATCACTCAAGGAGCATTTCTTTTCCAACGGGATTGTTTATTCAATCTCGATTGACGTGTACCTAATTTGTGGTTTCTTTGCTTTCTTGTACGCTGTCGCTTCCTTACTGACGAGAAGGCCGGAGTTTGCATACGTCGCAATACTGTGTGTCAGCGTCGCATTGTTATCTCGATTCTGGGTCACTCCCACTAAAAGAAAGCGTCACCTGGAACTCTCGGCTGAGCAACTCGAACTTCTACGAAGGGAGCAATCAGACTTCGTGTCGAGGCGCTTCCGAGACATTATTATCGGTTGGCGCTGCAAGGGCGGCGGGAATAGCTGATACCGCTAAGAACGGAAGCTAGTCGACGAACGGACATCCTCGAAGGAAATGTATATCTAGTTCAGGAGCTCGGCGGCATTCCGGCAGGCCTGCTGCCTTCGCGATCAGAGTGCTTTGGCCACCTCGATTGCGGTTTCGAGCTGTGTATCCCTTCTTTCCTTCAAAGCGTCTCGTGAAAGTTCAATAGAAAACTTTGGCACGATGCCATTATTTTCTAGCATCCGTCCCTTCCATGTGAGATAGGCGGCAACTGGCAAGCCGAGAATGTATCCGTGGCCAAGTTTGTAGGCACTCCCGCTCAGGAGACGACCAGGCGTCTTCGTCCCCACGATGGTCGCGAGGTCGTTCTCCTCCGCAAACGCAGAGACCATCTCGCCAGCGCTCGCGGTGTGCTCGTTTACCAACAACACGACTCGCCCATGAAAGCGCTTCGTGCCGAGTCCTTCGGTGACAACGAGGATAGACTTTTCCACGAAGGCATATCGGGCAGCCAACCATATGAGAGTCGACTTGTGGGCCGGAATGCGTCCGAATCGGGTCAGTTCCTCACGTCGATAACCGCGTTCGCGCCGTTTCCGCGTGAGACTGTAGCCAACCTCGAGTTTTCCGGGCGTCAAATAACTCATCAAGCGTAGCCCGCCGATTCCTCCGCCAGTATTTCCGCGTAGATCGATGATGAGCCGACTGCATCCATCGAGTGCAGCGACCCCGCGGTCGATATCCTTCGCTACGTCGATTCCGATGGCGCCCGGAAACATCGCGACCCTCAGCAATCCAATTTCGTCGCTGAGCCTTTCCGTGGTGACCGCCTGTGGCGCCGTAACCGGATGCTTCTGGGACTTGGGCACCGGCAATTGAACGTTGACCTTCTGCACTTCGCCGTGGAGTTTTTCAATTAGAAGGCTCGCGGATTCGCCAACTGAGAACGTCAGATCATTTGGGGGCCGGACCTCCCGTCCACCGCATTCGAGCAAAAGGTCGCCCGGCCGTATGCCGGCCGCGAATGCTGGTCCCCCTTGATGTACGTCTTGGAACATCCAGCGCTCGCTTCCGTTGACACTAATCCGCTGTAGGGTCGCGTTGATGGCGTGGCGAGCGGGAATGTTGCGCATCCCCGCATGGCGAAAGCCGGTGTGGCTCGTCTTGAGCTCTGCCACTAATTTGTGGACCTCTTTCTCGAAGACCTCAGGATCGGTAGATGCGAGGATCTGGTTGCGGCGCTCCCGAGCCAAAGCATTCCAATCCACGCCATTCATTCCGGGATCGAAGTGTTTGGTAGCTACAAGGTGGCAGACCTTGTCAAAAATCTTTGTGCGCTCGTCGAGAGTCAAATTCATTGCTATTTGATTCCAATCGGGGTTGAAGTCTCTCCAACGGTGATGAACGCAGCCCAATAGAACGGGCTCAACTGATCTCCATATTTCGCCAGCATATCGAGTTTGGCATCGCGCAGAGCAGAGCTGGCGTTTTCCCCCTGCGCCAATCGCTTATAGAACCGCTCCATGAGTGCGCTCGCGGAGATGTCCTCAGCACTCCAGAGGCTTGCGACAACTGATCTCGACCCGGCTACCAGAAACGCTTCCACCAAATTGCTAATGCCCTCTTGCCCCTGCAATTTTCCCACTCCGGTGTCGCATGCCGACAGTGTCGTTAGTTCCGCGTTCAGCCGTAGCCGGATGATTTCGCGCACTTGCAGTAAACCGTCATCGCCAGACTTTGGATCAGTTCCCAAGACAAGCGCTGATCGCTCCGGATATTGGGTGTCGGCGAACCCGTGAACCGCCAAATGCAGGACGCGAAACTGATCGAGCGGTTCTTTCTTGAATGCGGTCTCGGTCGCGTCCTTGGCGAGAAGGATGACCGCGTTCGGTCCCACAATTTTACCGATTTCCTGAACCTCTTCGCGCGTCTGCGGAAGGTCATTGAGGGCGAGGCCTGACAAGTCTGCGACGCCGCGTTCGATCCGTCCGCGCACAGAGGCTGGAGTTGGCAATTCTTTGCCTGCGCCGCCCTGGTTCTCGTAGGCGACATCTCCAACAGCCAAGAGTGGCTTCGGCGCGGGTTCATGCTTTTGGCCGCGGCGAAGCGCATCCAAAATCGTGCCGGAAGGCACGTAGCTAATAGTGTGCGATTTCAAAAGGTATTGGCCACGGCTATCTTGAAGAGCCTCAAATGGCAGTAAGTGCAATATCCCGTCCGGTGCAACCAGAATCCGGTCAGCGTTGGAAATCTCGGGGATCGGCTTCAACAGCCGTTCGTAGAGTTGTTTCGATGCCTCCGCTCCCGATGCCTTCCCACGGATTTCATCGATATACTGCTGCGCCAATTTCTCGGTCTCCTTGCGCCCGGTGGGAAGCAGTCTCACGAAAGCGCCTTGCCGCGATATCGAAATGCAGTAGGAACTGGGGTCATCGAGTACGTACTCCAAAAGCACTTCATCCTGCTTCAGGTCATCTTGCACGATTTTCAAAGGTGCAGGTTGCGCGGGGAGTCGTGTGTTTGCTTCATCTCCCCTTGTCCAGGCTAGGCCGAGACGCCGCTCGTACTCGACCAGTTTGTCCAGGAGTTGCTCGCGTTCGGTGGCGCTGCCGCTCTGCATCAATCGAGATTGCAGTGCAGCCACGTCGGTTTCCAGTGATGAAGTCTGCCCGGATTCAGCCGTGGGGAAAGCCTTACGATCTTCGAGAGCCCAAGCGAGGGTTCGTCCTCGGACACGCTCCAAGACGCGGAACGCTTCGGGCACGTCTCCACTTCGCGATACGAGTTCGAAATGCTGCAAGTAGGTCTGGCTCTGCGCGGCCACCACCGAACTGTTCCAATACGGCTCATCCACGCTGGTCAACATCCCTTCGATCACGTCTTCTGCTTGATCGTAGAGTGCCTTCGCTTCGGCATAGCGACCACGACGTGCTTTTAGATCAGCGAGGATGGTCAAATTGCGAGGCACATAATAACGATCACCGACCTGCTGGCTCGCGGTTACGCCCTGAGTGGCACGTGCGTCCGCTGTGGATAGATCTCCGGCATCGCGATAGAGTTGCGCGAGTTCGTACATCGCGTCGGCTTCGATTCTGTAGAACTGCACTTTGGCTGCAAATTGGCCGGCGTCTTCCAAATACGTCAGCGCCTGTTGTCGGTTTCCTGTTTGTGCCGCCAGCCTTCCGAGACGAACGAGCAACTCCGCCTCATGGCCGCGCTTCTCTTGCGATTGCGCTTTGGTGAGCGCACTCTCGAGCACCGACCTCGCCTCTTCCGTTTTGCCAAGCGAGATCAGGGCCTGCGCTTTTCCCTCGTATCCCATGAACGGAAGCCCACAGTCAGGATTAGCCTCCGCTAGCTTGATCGCTCTCTCGAAGAATCTCAACGCCTCCGCATTGCGATTGACTTCTTCAAAGCCTCTTCCGAGTAATTCCAGAAAGCGTACCTGGCCGGCAGTGTCGCCATTCGTCATGGTCGAGAGGAGAGCCCCGCCAAGAAGTCTGGCCGCTCGTCCTGGATTCCCCTCTAAGAACGCAATGAGGCCCAACTCGCCGGACGCGCGCGTGACCCATTGGCCTTCGCCCAGGCTCTTTGCGATGTCCTGCGCTTCTAGCCAATCGCGCTTTGAGACTCGATAGTCAATTTCAATGTCGGTATAGCCTTTTGCGATCAGGATCCACAGGCGCAGCCTTGAGTCGTTTTGGACTATCGGAGTCCGGAGTTGCTCATTCAGAATGCGCGAAAGATCCACAAACGACATTGTTTCGGCTTGTGACCTGAGGCGTCCCACTTTGGCGTAAAGTTCGTTTCGACTGTCGCCCTCAGCAGCGAACATTTTTTCAGCTCTGGCAAAGAGCGGGGCAGCTTTCGGGCCATTGCTCAACCAATATAGGCGCGTAGCTTCCGCCAGAAGCGTTTTTGGATCTCCCGAAGTTTCGGGGTCGTTGAATGCTTGAGGAGCATCCCCGGTTTTGACCGCAAGGCTGTGGTGAAGGCGACTATAGAAGTAGTAAGAGAATGAGAGAAAGATCGTTAGGAGCAGGGCAAGAGCCACCCTCATCCGCTTGGAGACACCAATGCTCGCCCGATCGATAATCATCTGCGGACGTACTTCTTACTCACACAGGAATGGGACGGAGCGGCAGTTGGTTAGAACCCACAGCCTCGGCGAAAGTTGCACTATTTAGTGCATGCCTTCGGCCAAACCCCAGACTGGGCGGCCCATTGGCTGTCGGTCAGGCGCAGATTATTTGAAAGTTTGGTAACGGCGGCTAGTCGTGAAGGACGACATTTAGAAGAGAACTATGAACCTGCAACGCATTCCCGCCGTCATAGTCAATGAAGCCCAATTTCCTGAACCTGTTCATGAAAAAACTAACCCGTGACCGGGTAGTGCCTACCATCTCGGCGAGAGTCTCCTGACTGATCTTGGGGATCACGGTCTCGGGCACCCCTTCCTTGCCGAAGTGGGCCAGCATTAGCAGCATCCGGGCCAGTCTTTTTTCACTGGAATTGAAAAGCTGATCAACCAAATCCTCTTCGTGTTGGATGTTTCGTCTCAGCAAATATGCCACGAACATATCGGAAAACGTGTGTTCGCGGTGAAGCACTTCCACCATCGCCTTCTTGTCGATTCGCATTACAGAGCAATCAGTCATTGCGCTTGCGGAGCACAGGCGGAGAGACTGCCCTGAAAGGCAACTTTCTCCAAAGAAATCACCCGCATTCAGAATGCTTATGGTGGCTTCCTTCCCGCTCTTCGAGACAACCGTGAGTCGTACTTTTCCTTCACGTGTGTAGAAAACAGCGTCGGCCGGGTCACCCTGAACAGAGATCGTTTGCTTTTTGGCAAAGGCTGCGATCTTCCTACCGCCGTCGATGGTCGAGAGAAATATAGTGGGATCGAATTCGCTGCGTTTCTTGGTCGCTACCTTGGGTCTCATGATTACCGCCCTCAAGTGCCGAACGCGCAACGGTCTCATGACGGGGCTCCCTATGAGCCAGGTGCGCAGATGGCAACTTCGTATGATAAAGAATGAATCAATGCGGATGAGGGCGAGAACAACATCGAGGTTGCGGCCAAAAGCGCGATCCGCTCGACAAGAGTAATGATTCCACCCTCGGTTTTGAAAGTCAACGTTCCCGCGCTGGCGACCGGTCAATGAGCGCAATGGCGATTTCGCGACCGCACGCTGCGTTTATGCTGGGGCACACCCGCAGACACGTACAGCCTGATGGCTACTCTTGCAGTCGATTTGCGCTCAGATCCCGAAATTCTGCGTGTGGCCTCACCGGTCGTACATCTCGTAGTGTGCGGAGCACGGCTCCAGTTCGAGCAGGAAATCCTTGTCGAAGTCGTAGTATTTCGCAACGCTGATGTCGTCTCCAGCGAAGGCGCGGATCGCCGACTCGGATTCCCAGAACGTGACCATCAGAAAATGTGCGGTGTCACCCTCAATACGACGTAGCGCATAAGCACCCTTGTTGCCGGGAGTCGAGTGGTAGTCGGGAATTGCGACGGTTCGCATCAGGGTTAGATATTCGTCGCTTTTGGTTGCGGGTGTCGCGCCGTGCCATATTCGGGTGATCACGTTGAAATTCCTTCGGTGTCCCTGTGTCCAGAATACTTAGATGTCACTGATACGGGCTGCGAGATGCAGGGAACGAGTGATCATTATTGCGTCGTGAACTCAGTTGGCTTCCTGTGCTCACGAATTTGGGAGTAGCTGATCGCCAGCTCAGACCCCAGTGCAATTTTGCCTTCGTAGTTGTTGATGGGTTCGTTGTCGAGGATGCCGAACACGAGCTTCTTCTGTTCGTCGCAACGGGTGACTCGGACCCACATCCATTCGCCGATGCCTGTGGTTTCATCTGGGAACTCAACTTTTACGTAATCCCCGCGCTCGTAGCTCGGTGCCAGGTGAGAGTCGGAATCTATCGGTTGACAAGGTCCTTGATGGCCGCGGGGCAGCCAGCAGTTCGGAGTGTAACGGCAGTCCTGCTTGAGAGACTTGTTCTGCTGGTGCCACCAAAAGCGATTGGCCTTCATCGCGGCATCATCGGCCTTGGTCCCCGCTTTGTACTCAGCCTGGAAGTCGAATCGCCAGCGGCTCTGCCAGTCGTCCATCGACATATTGATGGAACCAAGCGCCTGCTGAACGTCACTGATCCAAGCTTCGTATCCGTTCGACATCTTCAAAGTAGATCCTACACTAGCATCAGGCCATCTCGATGGACTCGTAATCCCTGCCTCGCTTCTTGCATCCACGGAGCTGATAGCTCCGAGGATGACGGCTGCGGTTTGCTGAACGGCTTCCAAACTCTCGCGCAGGAGGTTGGCGTCTCCGTGCCAAAGCTGGATGTAGTCCTGGGATGCGGTTCCGTTCTGTAGTCCGACCGACTGGCAGACCACAAACGCCACGGCTTCGGCCTCGGTCTCACGAACCGGCTTTGTGGTCACTGTTCGACGTTCGCCGCGATGGAGCATCTCGTGTGCGATCTCATGTACGAGCGTGGAAAACTCCTCGGCTGGCTGCATCCCTGAGAGCAACGTGATCTTTCCGCCATGCGAAAGACCTTTCGCGGGAGCGATTCGTGCTGAGAATGTAAGCTCGACTCTTTGTGATTCCACGAACTTGAACAGGCGTTCGCGGTATCCGCTCACGTCGCCTTTAACTTCGGTCAGCGCGGGGAGGTCTTTGCCCTCTGTCTGGGTGACGTCGAAAACATAGACGGCGCGGAAGCCGTACAGGCGAGCTTCGCCGTCGCGCTTGTTGTCTGCGTCTGCCGTGGTCTCTTCTTCCTTGTGCTTCTTGCCGATAATCGGGGCGAGAATGAAAATGCCTTTTTCTCCTCGTTTAACGAAGCGGCCAAGCGAGTTCCAAGTACGAAGTCCCGCAACATTGGTGGCATCGGGCTTCTGGCGTGCGATGAGCATGATGTTGCCGAAGCTGTACGAATGAAACCTCGCCATTGCTCCGAGGTAAGCAGTGAGGAGTTCGCTGTGACCGGATTCCAAAGCTGCGACGAGAAAATCTACAGCCTCTTTGGTTCGTTTGTTGACTTCTTCTAATTTCATTGTTTTTCCCTTTCTGCCGTTTCCGGCTTGTTTCTTCCTTCACCAGAGCGGCAGCGGGAAGAAACAAGGCGAAATGGTGAAAGGGAGTGAACGGAGGACGGAGGAGGGTGGCAGGGCGTGAGCGAGAGCGCGGTGAGTGCCAAACGGGGTAGGGGTTAGTTTGGCGTGAAACCGGCGCAGTCCGAAACGCCCGTCCGAGCTGCGGCTAAGCGGCGTCCACCCGGAGGAGGGAGTAGTGGGGAAAAGATGGCGGAGCCTTCCGCTTCAGAATGACGGATTGTCATTAGGGATCGGAAGTTAGCACACAGCAGGCATTGACCCGGTGAACGAGGCTGGAAGTTAGGCGTGCTTGGAGCTGAAGAATTGCCGACGGTCCGGTGGAAAGCTGAACCTGGCGAAAATCGACAAAGTGAAAAGGGGCGGAACTTATAGTTGAAAAAAGTATTGAAGTTGGAAGACCCTTCTTAATTGGTACAACGCTGCTTGTGGCCCGAGGGGAGAATGATTGTCGTGGTCGTCAAAGCATGCACGGGGTACAGAAGGATAATTACATTGTGCTTGGTGTCAAAAGCTTCCGCCACGCACTCGTGATCGGTTCCGTCGAGGTCCGTGATTGAAAGCGTAACCGGGCGAGTCATCTTGCGCCCTATGGGCAGGACCGGACCAAGAAAGTGATCGGGTGTAATCAGGGTGTCCGCCGGCCGTCCGAATCTTCTGAGAAACGTAGGTGAAGCCTCAATCCGGCGGACAACCGCCTGAGCACCATTGCCCCGCACATGCCGGATGGGCTCAAGGACGTAGACCACGCAGGCACGGTGGTGCGTGCGCGCGAATTCTCGGGCGGAGGCATAGATCGAGGCGCCGAATTTTCCGGCGAGTTTCATCGGCGTCTTGATTTCCAACACGCAATCGGCGGCGCGGCGCGCATACGCATCTCCCTGGAATAAGGCAAACCGAGCAAAGTTATTGGCCTCGCGTTCAAACTGATCCGCGATCTCGGGTGCCAGGGTCTTCTCGCACTCCTGAAATAGGCGAAACAGCTTGCGGTGTGTGGGGAGCTCGTGATGGCCGGTTTCGTGGAGTTTCAGAAAATTCTGCTTGGATTCAACGACCGTGTCGTCGATGTGGATGACGCGCTCACCGGCGTCATAAAGTCCAAACACCTTCGAAACGGCCGACTTGATGCGGTGGGCAAAATCGCCGCCTTTGCTGCGTATATAGGCGAGGATGTGAGCGGGATCGAACAGGCTGGTCGGTGCGACCTGGATCTGCGCAGAGGCGAGGATATCTTCGATGGGCGTGGGAAGTGTGCCCCAAGCATCAGCGCGGTCGAGGAGCTTGCGGGCCCGTTCCTCGACCGCACGCAGGTCGTCGGCATTGAGAGTGCTGTCGTCAGCTTTTGTCACTGGTTTTTTTCCGGCTGCGGATGAACTTGAGATAGTCCATCAGTTCTGATTCCTCCGCAGGTGTAAGAGTGTGGTTGGCGAACGTGGCCACGCGCCCGTGCCTCTGGCCTTGGCTGCGAGCCTTGGCCTGCGTGATATAGCCGGCCATCTCCATCAGTTGGCCATAGTCGATGACGTAGATGTCGGCGAGGGCATGCAGCACGTTCGGGGAAGGTTGCTGGATTTTGTCGTTCTCGATCTGGCTGAGATATGCGTTTGAGACCTCTTTGTTTGTTGCCTCCTCGACCTGCCTGAGCGTCAGCTTGCGGTCGGTGCGAATGGAGGCCAGGTACTGTCCAAGGGTGAGTTTCCCAGAACTGCCCTGGGTGGTGCTCCCTGACATTGTGATTCCTCCCAAGTTATCTCCTCTGCCGGGATTGTAGAGCGGCCTGCTTGCACTTTCAAGCGTGCGTAGTGTATGCTTGATATACTTAGCATGCGTCACTTAAGCTGCAGCTACGGGTCGGGAGAAGGGTAACCCGGCGATGAAGACAGAGGGAACAGAAGACCAGGTGGCCGGGGAGGGCCAAAACAGCATGACAGGCACCGAGATCGACATCTTTGAATTTTCGCAGCGGGGGGAGGAAGTTCCTCACGCCCCCGCATACCGGGTACGCATTGACGGAGAAGTCTTCCGGATCGAAACACCGACACCCAAGGGCGAGTTGCTCCTGGGCAAGGTCGGGAAGCGCCCCTGCGCGTTCGAGCTTATCGGGGAGTTCGTCCACGGCAAGAACGATGTCGTGGAGCCGGAGGAAGAAGTTGATCTCCGGAAGCGCGGCCTGAAGGGCTTCATCACTGCTCACAAGGAAATCGTCACCATTTTCATCAACGGCGGTCCCTACAAGATCGAGCGGGGAAACCGGACGGTGGCCGAGATTCTCGCGAAAGTCGGCCAGACGCCGGAAGGATATGTGTTGCTGGAAGAGAAGGACGGACAGCCCCCGATGCCGCTGCCGCCGGACCGGCCGGTGAAGATCCACGGGTGCGAGATCTTCCATTCGCAGCCGCAATCCGGCGGGTCGTCATCGGGGGCACGATGGAGTACGCGAAGGAACAGATTGAAGCACTGAAGGGGTATTGCTCGAAAGTCAGGGCGCTGGCGGAAGGCAATGACACGTACCTGCACCTGGAGAAGCTGCGTCTTCCGGAAGGGTGTGAGCCACGAGAATGCGACGCGCTGTTGCGTCCGTTTCCTGGGGCTGACGGGTATCCCTCCCAGCTTTATTTTTCGGTGCAGGTCAGCTCGTCCTATACGCGGAACTGGAATGTCAGCAACGTCCGGATTTGCGAGAAAAACTGGTTCGCGTTTTCGTGGCGGGTGACGCCGTCGTCGCCGACGCTGGGGCAGATACTCGTGGGCCATCTGACAGGTTTCACGAAGGAAAAATGAAGATCGAGATCAGGCTCACAGGATCGCTCCATCGAGAAATTCTCCGGGACTTGGCCCGGCGGCACCCGTTCGCCGCGGAACGGGTCGGGTTTGTTTTTGGCCGGATGGGATCGCTGGCGGGTGAGGGCAGGCTCATCCTTCTTACTCGGTATCATTCGATTCCTGACGATCAATACGTCGATGACCCCGCGGTCGGAGCCAGGATCGGCAGCGATGCCATCACGGCTGCGATGCAGGCGATCTACTACGGCCGACCGGCTCGGGAAGGAGTCTTCCATATTCATGTACATCCGCACAGGGGCGAGACGGGGATGAGCGGAGTGGATGCCCGCGAAACTCCAAAGATGATGCCCGGATTTCAATCGGTCGGGCGCGAAGCGGCGCACGGCATCATCATTCTTAGTCTCGACCACGGCGCGGGCTGGGTGTGGCTGCCCGGCCGCAAGGAGCTGGTGGCCGCGGGCAGCATCAGCGTGATTGGCAAACCGCTGGGCGTTTTTGAAAAGGGGGCGCGCCGGTGAGCAAGGAGCGTTTTTCGCGACAGTCGTTTCTCGGGTCTGACTCCGGTCAGCGGATCGCCCGCTGCACGATCGGCGTGCCCGGTCTTGGCGGCGGCGGATCGCACGTCATCCAGCAAGTGGCCCATGTCGGTTTTCAGGACTACGTGATTTACGACGGCGATATCGTCGAGGAATCGAATCTGAACCGGCTGGTGGGCGCAAAGTCGATTGATGTTCCGGCGCAAACGCCCAAGTTGCACATTGCGAAAATGATGATTCTCGGCCTGCAGCCGCAAGCAAGGATCAGAGGCTTTGCCGGCAGGTGGCAGGATAATCCCGAGCCGCTGCGGGAGTGCCAGATCGTCATCGGCGGCGTTGACAGCTACCAGGGCCGGCACGAACTTGAAGTGGCGTGCCGACGCTACATGATGCACTACATTGATATCGGTATGGATGTTCACGGGCAGGACTCGCCGGTCATCGGCGGCCAGGTCATCCTCTCGTCGCCGGGGAACCTGTGCATGCGGTGCATGGGTTTCCTGACCGACCAAAAGATCGCCGAAGAAGCGGCCCGCTACGGCAAGGCGGGGCCGCGGCCGCAGGTCGTCTGGCCGAACGGCGTTCTCGCCTCGACCGCCGTGGGGCTCGCCGTCGATCTCGTCACTAACTGGACGCGCCGCGCGTTGCCTCACGCGTATCTTGTCTATGACGGAAATCAGGGCACCGTGAAAGAGAGCGTGACGCTGCGAAATCTCAAGATCGCGGCTTGCCCGCACTATTCCGGGATCGACGTCGGCGACCCAATTCTCATGGAGTTGTAGAAAGTTGGTTTCATTGAAGATTCCAGTAACAACTGCCTAACTAGTGTGTTTTCAGAATTTGCGCTGACACATCAGAAGTGATCTGATAGCCTTTTATCTTCCCCCAATCACAACTGAGAGTTTTTGGCGGCGGACAAGGAGGGTAGTCTGTCCGCTTGGAAGGATGCTAGCGTTGATGAAGGGCACTTACGTCGTGTTGGTGTCGATGGCCGGAGCCCTGGTCTGGTTCTTCTGGCAGCGCAGACATTCGCGACGGCGAGCGGATATTTCAGGAGATGGCGAGGCCAGGAGCGATCATGTTGCGCAAGAAACCAGCATTGCCGCGCCAGACACCGGACACTCCCTAGCGTCCACGGTCGAATCCACGTTCAAGCCGCCGTCCGAGCAGACCGGTGAAGTAGCTAGAGAACCTGATCTCGAAATTCAACCGGTTGCTGCAGCCGGGATTGAGCCAGACAGACAAACCGAAGAGATTTCCGTCGCGCAGCCGCGTTACGCAGAAATGTTTCCCGCCGAGGCACTTGCGATAGGAAAGAAGCCGGACCTTAGCTGTGAAGCACTTTGGCTTACTAGATACAGAACCGGCGAACTGCCGTCGTGCGCTGCAAGAAAAAGCCGCCAGTCATCTGGCGGCATTCCGCAGCGTCGGTTGCTTCACGGTGTCTGGCATGGGGGCCTGCGCAACGCCAATCCGAACAAATGCTAACGCCTATTGCTTCCTAGTCGCTTCATAGAACAGGAACCCGGGGTCAGTCACAATGAGATGCACCTCCGTCGACTCCCCCTGGCCAACGATCCATCCTTGTTCGTGAACCACGCCCACGGCCGTGCTGGCGATATCAACCGATATCATGCAACCATTGGTGACCGCATAAGTCCCAGTGAAAGTGTCCGGGATCATGGTGCCGTTCAGCATGATCGTGTCGCTGCCGAAGAAGTTGCCTCTGCCGTCATAGGTGACGGTTCCGACATGGGAGATTGGAGCGGGCGGAGTGAGCGCTGTAACTGTACCCTCGCCAAAGAGGGCGTAGGAACCCTTAAGAGTTGATAGAGAACAGTGCTCGGGGCGAATCCTTTTATTGGTCCCAAGCGCGACCCATCCAGGATCCGTCACCACGAAGCGCGTTTCTTGCAACATGCCGCTACCGGTGATTGTCCCGGTGAAGTGGAGGGTTTCCCCGTTGCCCGTGTGTTCGCCCGAATACGTGCAGTCTGGGTTCACGGTATAGGTCCCCGCGAAGGTGCCTATTTCACCAGCACCCCCCCCTTCCACGTTGGCGATAGACCCGCCCGAAAGATTGCCATGGCCGTCGAAGTGGATGGTTCCACTGATGACGAGCCGAAGTGCGGGGTCTCCAATCAGGGTGGCGGGGGACTGCCCAAAAAAGCCGAAACTGCCGTGGAGGGTTGCCAGCGAGCAATGTTTTGCGTGTGCAGCATCCATTTGGGCCGCAAGCGGAACAGCGGTCAGGACGAGCGCCAACATAAGGATGTGTGCTTTCCTGAATTTCATAAGCGAACCTCCTCTGGTGGAAAAGACGACCACTGCCAGATTGACGGTTAATCTGGTGGGGATCGTTCGCCCTACATTGTCGAGGCACATGCCGCGCAGGTGAATAGACCGCAGCTTTATTCGCCCTTTAATCTTCCTTTCCATGCATCTCGCTGAAGACAAACGATTGACGGGCGTTCAGACCGGGCGTAGCCTATGCTTGTGGTCGGGATTGGAGCGGGACAATGTCTCACCTCGTCCGCTTCGACTGCTTCGAGGCCGATCTGGATATCGGCGAACTGCGCAAGCGTGGCATCCGCATTCCTCTCCGCGATCAGCCTTTTCAAGTGCTCAGCTCGCTGCTTGAGCGCCCTGGCCAACTAATCACGCGCGAAGAGCTGCGCCAGCGGCTTTGGCGCGACGGAGTGTTCGTTGACTTCGACAATAGCCTGAACATCGCGGTCGCGCGCCTACGCGGGGCGCTGAACGACTCCGCCGAGCACCCCCGCTTTATTGAGACGCTCCCCAAGCGGGGTTACCGCTTCATTGCAGAGGTGCATCCGGTTCGTTTCCCATCAGCAGAAGTCGCCGCGCGCAGAGCCAGGCTGTTAGTTCTTCCGTTCGTGAACCTCAGCGGCGACCCGGGCGAGGAGCACTTCGCCGACGCCATGACCGACGAGGTCATTACCGCAATCGCGGCTCTTTCGCCCGAGCATCTCGGCGTCATCGCCCGCACCACTGCGATGCACTACAAAGGCAGTCGCAAGGACGTGGGACAGATCGGCCGCGAACTTGCGGTGGACTACGTTGTGGAAGGCGGCGTCCGCCGCGCCGCGGGCCGAATCGCCAGCAACATCCAGTTGATCCAGGTCAGAGACCAGACCCACCTGTTCGCCAGGAAATATGACGCCGATATGGGTGACATCTTCCAGCTGCAGAGCGCGGTGGCCCAAGCCATCGCGGGCCATATCCCTGGCCTCGCCTGCACGCTTACCGCAGCGACCCACGCCGATGGACGTGTCAGAAGGCCGGAGAACCTCGTCGCCTATAACGAATACATTGAGGGCCGGCACGAGATGGCCAAGATGACCCCCGACAGCCTGGATGCGGCAAGACAGCACTTGGAGAAAGCGATCGCCTGTGATCCCGAGTTTGCGCTCGCCCACGATGCCTTGGCCGAAACTTACTGGTACTTCGGGTATTTAGGCCTTGTCGCCCCACGGCAAGCAGCTTCGGCGGGCATCGTTCACGCTCTGCGAGCCGTCGAGCTCGACACCTCACGCGCCGAAACCCATGCTCTGCTGGGCGAGTTTCACCGCATGGGCATGTATAACTGGGGCGAGGTGGAACGTGAAATGGCGCTCGCTCGACGACTGGACCGGAACTCGCCCCTGGTCCGCCTGCGCTACGCCCTCGCCTGCTTGATGCCGCACAACCGTATGGAGGAGGCGGCCTCGGAACTCGAGGGGCTCCTCGACCTAGACCCCCTCTCCCTCGTGGGGCGGTTCTGGCTGGCCATCGCTCTGGTGCTCGGTCGCAAGTATGAACGAGGGATCAAGGAGGGCAGAAGACTGCTGGCTCTCGACCCGAATTATTACGGCGCTTATTTCGCCATCGCAGTCGGCCACCGCTCGCAAGGGGGATACGCGGAAGCGGTTGCCTTCCACCGCAGGGCCGTCGAACTGTCGGGCGGCACAGCCGCCATGTGGGGCTGGCTGGGTCTCTCGTTAGGGCTGGCCAATGAGACCGCCGAAGCCCGGGATGTGCTGCGCAGGCTTCACGAAATGGCGGCCAAAGGCTATGTGCCTCCGACAAGCTTCGCCTGGACCCATCTCGGCCTGGGCGAAATAGATACCGCCTTCGAATGGCTCAATCGCGCCATCGAAGTGTGCGATCAGTTGTTGATGCCGATCAAGAGTTATCCCTTCTTAGATCCCATCCGCTCGGACCCCCGCTTCGTAGGCATCCTCCGCAAGATGAACCTGGAACCCCAAACATGAAATCGATTGACACTGCAAAGTGCGACGCCGTGACTGACGATTGAAGCCCCGGGCCGAATTGTGGCCTGGGTCGGTTAGAACTTGCACATTAAGGAGAACTCGATCGCGCGTGGCGCACCCAGCGAGTTCACTCCCGAGCCGAAGCCCAAGCGGAGGGAGTTGGGCTGCGGGCTGATGGTGCCGTTGGCTGAGCCGGGCGTCCCGTCCAACACCTGACTGAATGGGACTGCCGGCCCGTCGAAGTTGGCGAAGTTGAACAGATTATAGAAGGTGACCCCCGGCCGAATCTCAAATCGCTCCTTGAACTTATAGGCCCAGCTTAACCTTAAGTCCAGCGTCTTGAGCCAACCCTGTCCCACTGCTCCCCGTGGTGCCGGTTGCAAAGGCCCAAATGGACTCGTGGCCGTAGGGGTGCTGCCGCCGATGACCCCGCCCAGCTGTTGCAGTTGGGTTAGAGTGAACAAGTTGTTGTTGATGAGCACCTGGCCCGCGGGAGTGGGCTGCCCCACCATGGTGCTGTTGAACTTAGCAATCTTCTGATTCAGGCCCTTGACCCCAAAATCGCGGCCAAACGAGCCGAGGTTGCTGCCTGGCAGGAGATCACCCAATCCGCCATTGGAACCGACACTGCCATCGCCGGTGCCATCGCCCGTGATGTCAGTCTGGAAAATCCCACCCCCAGTCCCGCTCACCGGGAGAATCACATTCAATGGCAACGGGCTATCGAAGTGTGAGGTTAGTCCGAGCTGAAAGCCTTCGGGCAGCTGCATATACCCGCCGAACGAAAGCTGGTGGGTACGATCCAGACCGTTCGGTCCAAGATAATCTCGCGGTGCAGCGTTGTCTTGCGAGAAGTTAATGAAATCGCTGTCCCGCGCACTCGATACGTAGCGCGAGAACGCGTAGGAGATCTGCATGTTTATGTACAGGATACCGGGCACTGGATTATGGATATTCTGCCTCAACGAAGTCTGCAGCCCGCTGTAGACCGAGCGCCCGATCGGGAACAGCATTTGATTGGCACCAACATTCGGGTTGATTCCCGGGAAAGCCGCTCCGTTATCTGACGTCAGGCAGGTGGTTGCTGCGGCATTGCAGGTAAGAGCAGCCGGAAATCCAGAGAGCGAGGAGTAGCCGGAATTCAGACCTCCTGTGATGGGATTCCCAGAGCTATCGAATCTTGCGGCTGCGTAATCCGCGATGCGTGCCCCTGCGGCGATCGCGCAGTTGATGTCTGCGCTCGTTGTCCCCGTGCCGCATCCGAAGGCAGCGTTCGTGGCGGAAATGGCGGTCAGTGCCGCGTTTCTATTGAAAAAGCGCGCGTCCCCAACGTGATTAGTATCGCTAATCAGTAAGTTGCGGGTGGCCACATTGCGGAGATAGTCGACCGTTAGCACCAGTCCCGACCGAATCTCCCGCTGGATCCCGATATTCATTTGCACGGACCGCGGCGCCACGTACTTCGGAGCAAATAGCTGGGTGCCAGTAATGTAGATGCCATCCGTGAGTGTACTGCCAATAAACGAAAGATTGGTGGCCGCACCTTGCACCAGCGTAAAGTCCTGATAATCTTTCTGCAGTTGAATAAGCTGCAAAGCTACGTTTCCGATCGGCTGGCCGCAAACATTGGCTGGGTCTATGCTGGTCGGGAATGGCGGTGGGCCCGGCGACGCACCACTGGCACAAACTTGCTGAGATCCAAAGAAGAGACCCTTTTGTAACCGGGCCGGACGATCAAAGAGGCTGTTGTTCCAGATCGAATTTTCGTAGAACAGCCCGATGCCGCCACGAATCACAGTCTTACCAGCGCCCTTTGGATCCCAGGCAAAACCTAACTGAGGAGCGAAGTTGTGATTCGGCTGACTTACGCGGTTGCCTAACCCTGAATAAAAGTGGTTATTGAACTGGTCGAGCACCGCTATCGGTGCGATGTCGCTGTCTGTCCTCCCCGTATCACGCACGTAACGCAGACCGGCAGTTACGGTCAAATTGGGCTTCACCTTCCACGAATCACCGAAATACCAGGAGAAGCGGTTATCGGGCCCCTGGCCTCCTCCCGGCAATCCGAAAGCTGGAAGCTCCGAAGAGAACCCTTGTCCATTGCCCAGAATGACACTAATTGCGGGATAATTCAGCGGGTTGCCCGCTCCCCCGGGCAATACGAGACAGGTTGCACCGCAGGAGTTAGTTGGGGCCCCGACCGCTGGTGCCGAGGCCAAAAACTTACTGAAGCCCCCGCGGTGAATGTGATTGACTCCAACCCCGAAGCGAAAGATGTGATTCTTAAAAGGCTTGCTGCCGTCGTACTTGATTTGATGATTGGACTGCATGCTCGCTTGCGGGGCCATAATGCTCGGCCCGGAGCAGAAGACGTCGAGTCCTGCAACCATACAGGTGGGATTCGCACCAATCGCCAGCTCGATGCCCGGTGCCGGATTAAAAATACTGGAACCGGTTACTGCGTCCTCAATGCCGTTTTCAAACTTCATGTATCCAAACCGGATGCTGTGCGTGAAGGTGCCAGTAGTGAAATCGATACCGATCAAATGGCCGCGCGCATGATTCACATTGGCAAAAGGCTGGAAGGCGTTGGGAATAAGCGGCAGCACGCTCTTGTTCTGATCATAGTTAAAGCGATAGAAAAGTTTGTACCGGGCCACCTGCCAGTCGAGGCGCTCAAGCGTCTCCGTCTCACGAAATGGCGAGCTGAAACTGCCCCGGAGCGCTTCAAATGGTGGCCCCGGCAGAACCGGGTTGATCAGGTCCTGCTTTGTCCGTTCGGCATCGAGGAAGAAAAACAACTTGTCTTTCAAAATCGGCCCGCCCAGACTGCCGCCAAACTGATTGCGCTGAAATGGATTGGCGGAGGCCCCGGGCATAGCGGCACTCAGCACCTGGTCGCGGAAATAGTAGAACCCATCCCCGTGCAAGCTGTTGGTGCCCGATTTCGTGATCACGTTGACAGAACCGGAAGAAGTCAACTCCGTAGACAGGTCGAGCGACGACTGCTGGAGCGCCAACTCCTGAATCGCCCCTAACGGAAGATTCTGTGTGGTCGTCCCGACAGTTTCATCGCTGATATCAATTCCATCCACCTCGATGCGGGCAGTGCGGCCAAAACGGCCCCCGAATGAAACCGACGAAAATCCATTCTTCGTGGGATCAAATGTCGCGCCATCCTGAATCTGCACACCCGGCTCGAGTTGAGCGAGGTCAAGAAAGTTGCGCCCGTTGATTGGCAGATTTTCGATTTGTTGCGATGTAAGAACACCCTGCACCGTGGCCTGCTCGGTGTTCACGGCCAGTGTGGAGCCGCGCACCTCGATGACCTGCACACTTTCACCCACAGGCAGTCGAGTGTTGGCCGCTGCGGTGGTGTTTACCTCAATCACGACGGGCAATTCGACGGTCTGGAACCCCTTGGCCTCAACCCGGACGGTATATTGGCCAGGCATCAAAGCACCTGAGGCGTAAATACCGGACGAAGTCGTTGTCGTCTCAGTGACCTGGTTTGTCCCTGTGTTGCGTATGGAAATCTTGGCTCCGGGCACTACTGCGCCCGATGGGTCTGTCACCGTACCTTGGATACTGCCCGTCGAGATGGTGGTCTGGGCGAACGTCAGCGTGCATAGAACCAACACACCCAGTAGAGATGAGACAGAGGAGGCATATCGTCTGACGGCATTCGACAACATGCGAGTCGTCACGAGCACCTCCTTCGTGAAGGTCAAGGCGCGCTCGGGTGGATCGCCGGTTCTTCCCACGCAGAAAATCTCCCTACTTCACTCCCGTCTCCCCGTTTGGGTCCCAAGAAAGTGGTAGAGAGTCCCGCTTTCGCTGTCAGCCGAGCATCACAAGTTTAAAGGACTCAACGTCTTGTTTATGTGACTGCTGTCACCGCTCAATGATCCGGGTTGCGGTTAGATCTTGGTATTTTGGAACGCGACGATTTGCCACTTCTCGTGTTCCTTGACGACGATCAACGTTGGGCGGGTTTCTATTTCGCGTGCTTCGCTGCCTTCCTTACACTTCACGTGCGCTCGGGCGAATGCTCCCGCGAGATCGGGGCGCAGAAAGCGGATGCTCCGTAGCGAGAAATTGGCATGGCTACCTCTGTAGATCGTCTCGAAGATTGTTCCGGTGCGGCGCCTCTATGGCGGCCCACCTGTCCAACTGTCCCCAAGAATGTGAATGAAGTTGGCATCGGCGGCAAACATCGCTGCAAAGCTGGCTGCGGCTTTGTCCAAATCGCCATATCGCTAATTGATAACGGGTCTCGATTTGGGCGCTGGGGTTGTTTTCATGCCAAATTCAGTGGTCGAACCGAACGAGCACTGGGCACCGTGTCATAAACGTGTCCCGGCGGTCGCGATCGAATGCGTCGAGGCCGCCATTCTCGGACCATTCCTCAAGCGCCTCCGTGCGGGCGTTGTTTGTCGGCAAGTGGTTGATCACATATGATTTGAAACGAAATCTCGGCCTTAAACCAACTAATCGGCATTTTACCGGCTAATCTTCGGTAGCGTGGGAGTGAGAGTTATCCTTCTGGAGCTGATCGAGCAGGAAGGAGAAAGGCTCTCTTCTGAGCGCACATCCTCGCAAGATTTCGCTCAGTGAGAGAGCCTCGCAGAACAATACGATCTACGTTATCCCACTTTTTGCCAACCATGGCAAGTCAGGATTCGACTGGGCAGCCGGTGCAGGACTGATTCTTCGCTGGTGTCCGTTCTGCTTGCTCGATT
>JAIQFH010000022.1 GCA_020073385.1 Terriglobia bacterium
CTTTTCGAGGCACTGATTGGAAGACTCTTGTCCGACGATTGACTAGTCCCGTTGTGACTCTGGTCTGTCGGCACGCGCCTGCGCGGACCGCGCCGTGGTTGCGAATCATTCTTGTGCAGTTCGTACCAAGGCTTGAATTCGCCGTCACTTTGGAATAAGAATTTCAACGCGCCAGAAACCACTTGGTCGTTCGTAGCGCCACTGAACCGGCAATAGGCTCGCAATGTCTCCTGCACGTCGTTTTCGATTGCGGCTTTGACCTGAGATTTGGATTGCTTCTTCTCGACCTGAATAATTGGCATCTTCTTCTCCTTTTCACTTCATTTGAGGTACTGCGGGGAGCGACCTCCGAAGCCGGTCACGGACGCGCCGCCTTAGGCGGCGTGTGGGGTCGCTCCCCGCAGTACCGTTGCACTTGACCTTGTGTCTGTCTTTGCAACCATGTTTGGAATCTCCATTGTCTTAAGCCCCTTACGCACTGGACTCCCCGGCTGGAAAGTTAGGCGGTTCATTGGGTGCCTTCGTCGTCGGCAGATGAACCGAAGCGCCCAAGGTTCGGCACCACGAGGAATGTTTCGAACTGGTCGCTGGGATTGCTTGCCACTGTAGCCCGCTCGATCTCGGGCAGTTTTCCTGTTTGTTTCCAGTTCTGATACTGGCCTTCGTAGCTGGAATTCGAGTACTGCCTGAGCCCTCGCTGCCAATCGATCACATCTTTGTGTCTTGGCTCAGCGTGAAATGGAGAAGCGGCGTTCTCCGTCAGTGTAAGGTTCCGCCCCTTCGGGGCGGGGATTTTCAAGGCATCTTGGAGTCTATCGTCCGATGACTTTTTCTGTTCTGTGAACAGCGCGAGAGGATTGGCTCCCGCGCTGCTGAGCATCGGCTCGATGAGCCCCACCAGGTTATCCCTCAGCATGGTTGCATCCCTGCAGTGCCGCTTCCGTTTCACCCGGCGAGCTTATTGTAACTGCGGGGGAAGAGTGTGCAAACTTCGAAGACGCCGTCTGCTGCCGGCGACGTTGCCGCTGCCTACGCGCCTCTTCTAACTTGCGATCGCGAGCCGCGTGGATCTCGGCCTGTCGTCCGGCGACCCGATCCTGCGGCGTCACATAGCCGATGGCGCTGTGCAGTCGCACCGTGTTGTAATGATCCACGTAGATCTGAATCAAGCGGCGTGCATCGTCCAACGTCAACGGGGTCAGGGGCCGGATGCACTCCTGTTTGAGCGACTTATGCCAGCGTTCGATTTTCCCGTTCGACTGTGGGTAAAACGGCGAGGTGCGCACGTGCGTCATCCCCGAGATACGAATGAACTCCTTGAAATCCCGCGCCATGAACTGCGGTCCGTTGTCGGAGATGATCCGCGGCTTGGCGTCCGGGTACTTCTCCTTGGCTCGTTCCAGAATCATCTCGATGTCCGCTTCCTTCATCGACTCCCGCAGATCCCAATGCACCAGAAAACGACTGCATCCATCCAGCACACTGCACAAGTAGTAGAACGTGCCCGACAGGTTGATGTAGGAAACATCGACGTGCCAGTGCTGATGCGGCTCGAGCGGCTGTTCGAAGCCGGTGCCTTTGCGCGACGGCTTCGCTTTCCAGCGCGACAGCAGTCCCGCTTGTTTCAGCACGCGCCATACGCTCGCCGGACTGACCGCTACTACGTCTGCATCCAGCATCATGAACGTGAGCCGACGATAGCCCTCCAACGGATTCTTCAGGTGGAAGTCGATGATGGCTTCCTTTTCCCACGGCTCCAGCCAGAAATCTCGGGGTACCCAACCGTTGTGCTCATTCACTCGTCCATAGCGCTGCCGCCAGTTGTAGAACTTGCTCACGGTGACCCCCAGCCAATGAATGAATCGGCCGACGCTGATCTCGGTCTTCTCCGACCAGCGTCGGACGAAATCGACCACCTGATCCCGCACATCGTGCGGCACCCAGGTCTCGGTCAGAGTTCCCCAAGGCTTTTTTTTAGCGCGATATGTTCCGCCATCAGCTCGGCCAGGACCTCGTCCTTGGTCTGCACCTTCTTCTCCAAGAACTCAATCCGTTTCTGTTTCTCCTCCGCCTGGCGGCGAGGACGTTCCGTTGTTTGGAAGGCGGCCGCTCCGTTCTCGAAGAACTCTTTTTGCCAGCGGTAGAACACCGTCGGCTGCAGGCCCAGTTCTTCACACAGATCGGAAACCGGGACCTTGTCTAAAAGATGGCGCCGCAGAATGGCCACCTTCTCCTCCGCAGTGTAGTGCTTGCGCTCTTTTCTCATACGTTCGCTCCGCTATCTTAACGGACGAACGCTTTCTCCATTTCCAACTGAGGCGGGACAGGTACCGCTGTCGCTGCACGAAAAGAAGAGTGCTAGTGGAGTTCGAGTTCTAGCAGGTTGCAAGCAACTCCCGAATGCCAATGGTACCGTGGAAGAGCGGCGCTTTAGCGCCGCGTAAAGCGCGCAGAATCAACAATGGGCTTCAGCCCCGGTGGTCTCCTATCGCGGGCGATCGGAGTTTTTTAGCAGCCTGCTAGACTAGGACGCGTGACGCCGCTTTTACGCTGCTTTGCCCTTCACCTGCACGCCCGCCCACTTCTCGAGCAAGGTAAGGGTCGCCGCGTAATCAAGGTCTTTGTTGCCCTCTTCAGTGGCCAATTCATAGATCTCTTCCACGGTTTGCAAACCGGGCAGTTTCACTCGAGCCTCTTTCGCCGCCTCCAGTGTCAGCCGGATATCCTTATGCATCAACCGCAGCGGGAAATTCGGCGTGAAATCGCGTTGCAGGACGAATGGCGCTTTATATTCGACGACTCCGGACCGCACCATCGTGGCCTCGATCAGCGACACCAACTGCTGGGAATCAACCCCTAACTTGGTGGCCAGAGTCAGCGCCTCAGCGAATCCTTCATAGATCATCGCGATCTGTAGATTCATAGCGAGTTTGGTCGCCTGTCCCTTGCCGGTTTCGCCCATGCGGAAGATTTTCTTTCCCATCGCCGCAAATAAAGGTTTCAACCGCTCGATGTTTTGTTCCTCTCCGCCGACGATAAAGACCAGCGTTCCATCGCGTGCTCCGATCTTGGATCCGGTCATCGGAGCATCGACCCAAGCGACACCTTTCGCCGCCACTTTCTCGGCGAACTTGAGCGTCGCTGAGGGAGAAATCGTGCTGGAATCCGCGATGATCGCGCCTTCGCTGAGTGACAATGCGGCGCCGTCTTTCCCAAAAATTACCTCTTCCACCGCATCCGTGTCCGATACACAGAGCCATACGACTTCCGCGCCTTGTGTCGCTGCCGCAGGAGTCGGGGCTACCGCCGCGCCTTCCACCAGTTTTCCCGGAGTCCGGTTCCACACCGTTACCTCATGGCCGGCCTTCACCAGGTTCGAGGCCATCGATTGGCCCATGATTCCTAATCCCAGAAACGCAACTCGCATGTGGAATTCTCCCGCGACGAACTAGAGGACGCTTTCGGATTAGATATGACCTGCTCGAATTTGGTCAAGCAAAGCTCGCAGTTTTCTGCTGGCATCACCGTGAGACTCGACACCTGAAGGATTGGTTTCTCGCGGCGCTCGGTACTCGCCACAGGCTGCTCATTACCGTCGTACTCGTAAAGAAAAGTAAAAAGCAGCTTGTTAAAGGCCAGATTCATCTAAGATTTAACTGAGCCAGTTGAGAAAAGCACACGGCATCGTATTTAGCACTCGGCTCCGCGCCGCAATCAGGATTAGCATAAGGGAGCCATCACTATCCCCTTCAAACCGGGCCCTATAGCAGGATGATCAAGCAAACGCTTCGCAATCCGGCTCTCCGCAAGCGCGCCACCCAATTCGGACGTCTGGTGCGCCACTCGGCGGTTACTCCTCGGTCGGGGCAGACCCACAAACCGCGCCTCGCCACGAACGGGGAACTGGGCGTCACTTTTATCGGTCATGCCAGCTTCTTCGTGCAGATCGCGGGCAAGAGCATAATCATCGATCCTAATTTTGCCCGGTGGCTGTTCGTATTGAAGCGGCTTCGGCGTCCTGGCCTTCGCGTCGCGGACCTGCCGCCCATCGATCTCGTTCTGGTTTCGCATGCGCACTTCGATCACTTGCATCGTCCGTCGTTGCGTGCGCTCGTGAACAACAATTTGCGGACGCGGGGCACCGCTCCCGCGATCATCATTCCGACGCACGTTTCTGACCTGGTTTCCGATCTTGGCTTCTCTGAAATTATCGAGCTCGACTGGTGGAAGAGTTCGCGTCACGGCAATCTCACAGTCACACACGTCCCTTCAAGGCACTGGGGAGCACGCATTCTGAAGGATTCCCATCGCGGCTATGGAGGCTTTGTTCTGAAGTCGGGAAAGCACTCCGTCTATCATGCCGGCGATACCGCCTACTTCTCCGGATTTTCGGAAATCGGCCGCCGGCTTGCTCCCGAGCTCGCTCTGCTCCCCATCGGGGCTTACAACCCGCCACAATTCCGCAACGTTCACGCTAATCCAGCGGACGCAACCAAGGCCTTTCTCGACCTGAAAGCACGGTGGATGGTTCCCATGCACTATGGCACTTTCCGCCTGTCGCACGAACCGGTCGATGAACCGCTACAACTTCTCGATCATGAAGCTGAGGCCGCTGGCATCAAAGAGCGCGTTATCGTGCTCGAAGAGGGCGTAACCCGATTTTTCTGACTCCGTGAACCTCTGTGTCCTCTGTGGTAAAAGTTTTTCTTCGCTTTTTGACAATCGCTTAAAAGTCCCGGTGTAAACTGCTCGGAAAATCTCTCCTATGGAGGCCTTTATGCCCGTAAAACCCATTCCCGAGGGCTATCACACGCTCACACCATTTCTCACGGTGCGCAACGCAATGCGTGCCATCGAGTTCTACAAGCAGGCATTCGGAGCTCAAGAGCGAGGAGTCGCGAAGGGACCCGACGGAAAAGTGATGCACGCCGAGCTGAAGATCGGAGATTCGGTGATCATGTTGAGCGACGAATTTCCCGAGTTCGGGTCGCTCTCGCCGCAATCCATCGGCGGCTCTTCCATGGGCCTGCACATCTATATCGAAAATGTCGATGCAGCTTTCGATCGCGCCGTAAAAGCTGGAGCACAGGTTGAAATGCCGGTCGCGGATCAGTTCTGGGGCGACCGTTATGGCAAGCTTAAAGATCCCTTCGGCCACAAGTGGTCGATTGCCACTCACGTCAAAGACATGTCTGCCGACGAGATGAAGCGCAGCATGGACGACGCGATGGCCAAAATGCAAAAGACCGCGTAACTCTCGTAGTTCAGCGCTGCCCATGTGGAGACAGCCGCCTTCGGCTGTCCCGCATGGGCGAGGCCCTGCGGCCTTTCCACATCAATACACCAGCAAGACTCTCAAGTCGCGCAGATTGTTTCCTGTTGGACCGACCTCGATACCGTCACCGAGCCGACGAAAAAACGGATAGGCATCGAACTTCTCCAGCGCTGTGCGTGGGTCGAAACCCGCTTTGCGCGCGCGCCGCACAGTGGTGCCATCTGCGATCGCTCCCGCTGCAGGGCTATTTCCATCCACGCCGTCAGTTCCGGCGCTGAGCACGGTGATGTTCTCGCCGGCGATTTTTTCCGCACAGGCCAAGGCAAACTGCTGATTCCGCCCGCCGATTCCGCCGTTCACGACCTTCACCGTGACCTCTCCGCCAGAAATCAGGCACACAGGAGAGAATTGCTTCCTGAGTTCCCGCGCTCGATTCAGCAGAAAATCCGCCGCTTTCGTGTAATCCCAGTCGTCACAGGAGTTGTCGACGTGCACGATAAAGCCCGCGCGTTCGGCCACGCCGCTCGCCGCTTCGATCGCGCTTTGATTTGACAGAACAGTGCACCATCGTGACTTGTGAAACACAGGATCATCCGACTTCGGCGTTTCCTCGATCGTATGCCGCTCAAAAAGCTCACGGCTGGATGCGGGAAGCTGCCTCAACAGGTCGCACTTCTCGGCAATACGATAACAGTCTTCGACACTCGTCGAATCCGGCATGGTCGGGCCGGAAGCCACTGCGTCGGGAGTGCTGTCAGGAACGTCAGAGACCATGATCGACACCTGCTGCGCTGGAAATGCTGCTTGCGCCAGACGTCCGCCTTTCACCGCCGACAAGTGTTTGCGGATGGCGTTGATCTCCGCGATGGGCGCTCCCGAATGCACCAGCGCGCGATAGGTCGCGATGAGATCGTCGAGCGAAATCTCGTCATCAATCGGCTTCTCGACAATCGAAGAGCCTCCGCCGCTCAGCATGAAGATCACAAGCGCCGAAGCAGGCTGCGCCTCAAGCGCCCGCAACATCGCTCCTGCGGCCTGAATCGACTCTGCATTCGGCGTCGGATGTCCACCTTGGAAATAGCGGAAGCCGTGGAGTTGCACGTCCGGAAGCACAGGAGTCGCGACGATGCCCTGGGCTAGAGATCCAACCTGGGCAGCGAGAGCTTCAGCCATGGTGTGTCCAGCTTTGCCGAGAGAGACAACCATGACACGCGAGTAGGAGTGCAGGTCGTAGAGATCTTCGCGCACGCGCAGAATGCCGCGTTCGTATTGCACGTGGCGGTCAAAGCCTTTCGCGATGGAAGCTTGCAAGAGCGCCTCAAGGAAAATGGAGCGGGCAGCGTTGCGCATGGCACGGAACTGCGATTCGCCGGTGGGTGCTGTCATGCGAAGCGATTATAAATATCCGTCAGCTTTCAGCTCTCAGCTCTGAGTAAAAGGCACGTGCAGTCGCGTCTCGAATGCTGTGATTGAGGTAGGGATCCTTCGACTCCGTGATTGCTTCGCTGGGCTCAGCAATCACTGCGCTCAGGATGACAGAGTTCTGTGGTTTATCTTAGAGCTGATGGCTGAGAGTTGACAGCTTCTTTCACCCACACCTCAATGTCTTCCCGCACTTCGCGCAGCCGGCCTTCGAAGAAATGATCTCCGCCCTCGACCAGGACCAGCTTCTTCGGATCCGGCAGCGAGGCAACCAGCGCCTCCAGCTTCGCTCGCGGGCCGAACTGGTCACGCGCTCCGCTGACGAACAGCTTTGGCTTATTGCAGGACTGCAGAAATTCATAGGTGTAAACACGCGGTTCTTCAGGATCTGCAGCCACGGGAGCGACTGGAACTCCCAGGCCAATCGCTCCGCGGACACGCGAATCGGGGCAGGCAGCGCGCAGTCCGACCGCGGCACCGAAAGAGAATCCGGCGAAAATCAGCGGCAGGTGCAACTCCGAGTCGAGCCAGTCGAGCGCGGTGCGGACGTCGTCGACTTCCCCGATGCCGTGATCATGTTCTCCTTGGCTCAGTCCAGTTCCGCGGAAGTTGAAGCGCAACACGGGAAATCCGAAACTGCTCAGAGCCTTCATCGTGTGGAAGACGACTTTGTTGTGCAGCGTTCCTCCGAACAGCGGATGCGGATGGCAAACTACAGCGGCATGCGTCGCGTTCTCAGTGCCGGCGTTGAGCAGGGCTTCGAGGCGTCCAGCGGGACCTTCGAGGAAGAGGGAACGGATGGTTTGGTTCGTTGGGATCACATCTCCAGATTACACAAAACGGGCGGCGGACTTCCGACCCCTCTGGAGTCGATGGCAAACCGTGTCTGAGGTCTGAGGTCCGTGGTCCGATTTGCTATTCTCCTAACCATGGATGCTGTCACGTTTACTCGGCAGTTAATCGACATCGAATCAATCTCCGGCAACGAAGCGGCGGTCGGCAATTACCTCTACGGTGAACTCTGCCGAATCGGCTACCAGACAAGGAAGATTGCAGTCGAGGGTGATCGCTTCAACGTGTACGCGACTTCAGCGGAACAGCCGAATCCACAGGTTGCCTTTTCCACGCACATGGATAC
This sequence comes from Terriglobia bacterium, assembly GCA_020073385.1. GTDB lineage: Bacteria > Acidobacteriota > Terriglobia > Terriglobales > Acidobacteriaceae > Sulfotelmatobacter. The sequence goes on from JAIQFH010000022.1 coordinate 7,836, forward strand.
GGTTCCTCCGTTTATTCCTTCGTCGGAGGATGCGAACCGCATTTATGGCCGCGGATCATGCGATGCCAAGGGTATCATCGCTGCGCAAGTCGCCGCCGCGGAGCGACTGCGCCGTGAAAACATCTATGTGGGACTGCTCTTTGTGGTTGGAGAAGAGCGCGACAGCCTGGGAGCGAAGATCGCCAACGATCACGCGCCGGCGGGCTGCCGATTTCTGGTAAACGGTGAACCAACGGAGAATCGGATTGCGCTCGCGTCAAAGGGAACACTGCGCGTCGAAGTGACGGCGCGAGGGCGCATGGCACATTCGGCGTATCCAGAATTAGGGGACTCGGCGATCGACAAACTCCTGGCGGCGCTGGGACGGTTGCGTGCGATGAAACTTCCCAGCGATCCAGAGGTTGGGCCTTGCACGCTCAACATCGGGCTGATCCAAGGCGGCCGCGCACCGAATGTGATTCCCGATTACGCACATGCGGATTTGCTCTACAGACTGGTTGGATCGACCGACGAGTTGCGCCGGGAGATTGTCGCGGCTGCTGGAGATCAGGTCGAAGTCACCTTTCCCCTGGAACTTCCCTTCCTGCGTTTTCGCAAGCTTGATGGATTGCCGACGATGATTGCAGCGTTTACCACCGACATTCCGAAGTTGACGAATTGGGGCGAGCCCTTGCTGATCGGACCGGGATCGATTCACGTCGCGCATACGGAAGGCGAGTACATCGAGAAGCGGCAGTTGCACGAGGCGATTGATCTCTATTGCATGATTGCAAAGCAGTTACAGGTCAAAGGCTAACCGCGGAGGTCGCAGAGGACTGCCGCGGAGAGCGCGGAGAGTGCACGGTATAGAGTCTGTGGATTCCTGATCAGTTCTTTCCTGGAGAATCGGAAGAAGCGTTCACTCCCGAAACAGCCGATTTGGCAGGGTCGGGATTCTTGCCGGTTTCTAACTCCCGCACGGCGTCCGCGACCTGGTGAAACTCGTCGGTATCCTTCTTCAGATTCGAATAGTCCACGTCGGAATAGTTGTTTCTCAGTTCGGACATCAGGTAAGAACGCCGTGTCGTGTTGTTATCGTGGCTGCACCAAAACGGGTTGGTTGCTGAATCTCCTTTTTGCCGGGAAACTGCCTTCCAGGATTGCGGCGCTTCACGAATGTCGTATCCGGCAGCCAGCATCCATTCCAGGCCCACGCGATCGGCCTGATTCTCCAGCGAGCGCGAGTACTGGCTGCGAATCCCCGTGGCGAGCAGATCGGCAACGAACGATCCGCCGTAGGGAATGAAAGCGCCGCCCGCCCTGAGAGCGATCAGTTCGTTCCGGTGATATTGATGCTGGAACCAAACATGCTTCTCGACGGCGTGCGAGATCTCATGGGAGAGAACGAAGGCGAGTTGGGCCTCATTTTCCAGCACGTCGAAAACACCTGAGTGCACGATCACGACGCCGTTGGGATAGCTGGCGGCATTGAAGCTCTTTTTGTCGACCAGATAAAACTTGAAGGGAATCTTGAGGGGATCGCCATCCGGCAGATCTTTTTGATGGGCTGGGATGAGGCTGTTTCCCAGTCGGGAAATGTAGTCCTGCGCCTCGTGACTAGGGACGAGCCTGAATGTGGCCCAATGCATCTTGAGCTCGCCGGGCTGAAAACTGGAGTAATCGGGCTCGGTCACTCTGGGAGCGAACCGGCGCCACATCCTGGCTTCGCCCTTGGATATCTCGGCATGCTGAAACTCGACTTTTTGCGCCTGAATGGAACCGTCGGGTTGGCGCACGCCTTCGTAGGAAACGAATGTGTCGAGGTTGAGGGAATCGGGCGTCAGTCTTGAGCCGTCGGGGCCTTTGTCTTTGGCGGAACTCTTCCGCTCCGCCAGGTTGGGTTTCAAGGACACGGCCGTCGTAGGCGTGACGTTAATTCTCTGGCCGTCTGCATGGATCACGCCGTTCCATCCTGCGTCGTCCTTTGTGAGGGACGGAAGTCTTTCCAGCAGAGCAGTCCGCTTCACCGTCAGGGTGTCATAGGACAACACCTTGATAGACTTGGCCTTCAGTTCACCAGAAGCTTCGTCGTACTCGCCCTTGATTTCGAGTTCCGTGCCAATGCGGATGTCTTCGGGCTTGAACGCATCCAGGGAGTTGTCGGCCTGATTCTCGAGATCGAGCGAAACTGTCTTGTCACGAGTGACTCTGTAATCGTCGATCTCGAAGCTTGCGGGCGAGCTGACAGCGGTGACGAAGCCATGGATGGTGAGGTCCTTCGCCGCGGACGAGTTCAAGACGCAGAAAGAGAAGATCGTCCATGCGAGGATTGCACGCATAAAACCTGCCATCGCCATTCGGTCCAGCGATTGCGAAATATTAGCATGGGACGATGGATTGCGATGAAGGAGTAGATTTGGCCGAGAATGACGCGCAAGAATTACGATGGGGACAAGGCTATGAATGGATTCGAAGAAGACTGGAAAGAATACAAGCGGGCAAGAAATATGTTTTTCCTGATATTTGTGCTCTACCTTCCAGTGTGTTTTGGCATCGGATTCGCCTCGACGAAACTCTTCCATACCTTCACTCCCGGGTTCGTCGCAGCCTTCCTATGGATGGCTATGCTTCTGGTGAGCGGCATGCGAGTCCATCTCTGGCGTTGCCCGAATTGCGGGGAGTGGTTTTCGGGAACGTGGTGGTATAACCTCGGCTTTCTGGCGCGGCGTTGCGTCCATTGCGGACTGCCAAAACTACTCCAACAATCCTCCTTCATCCAGTGTCGCCCACTGAGAGCAAAGCTTCTCATCCAGATCAGCTAGACTGGAAAAATGACTTCAGCGTCCCTCAATTCCCTCTCCCGCGCATCTTCCGCCTACCTTCGCTCCGCTATGCATCAGCCCATCCGGTGGCATGAGTGGGCAGCGGAGGCCTTCGCCATCGCGCAGCGCGAGAACAAGCCGATGCTGCTCGACATTGGGGCGGTATGGTGCCACTGGTGTCACGTGATGGACCGCGAGTCGTATGACGATCCGGAACTTGCGGCCATCGTCAATGAGCATTTCATTGCCGTCAAAGTGGATCGCGACGAGCGTCCTGATATCGATAGCCGGTACCAATCTGCAGTGCAGGCGGTGAGCGGGCAGGGTGGGTGGCCGCTGACGGCATTTCTTACGCCGGATGGAAAGCCGTTTTATGGCGGCACTTACTTTCCACCCAATGATGGATACGGGCGCCCAAGTTTTCGGCGCGTGCTGTTGAGCATTGCGAATGCTTACAAAGAGAAGCACGGCGATGTGGTCGAGCAGGCGGCGATGGTCGAAAACGCGATTGTGCAGGCCGAGTCGTTTCATGGGCGTAGCGGACGCGTTTCGACCAGCGTTGTGCAGGCGATTCAGGAATCGGCGTTCAAGATGTTTGATCCGCAGCATGGAGGGTTTGGGTCGGCGCCGAAGTTTCCGCATCCATCGGCGCTGGAGTTGTTGATTGAGAGGTATGCACGCGTCGCTTCGCTCCCCGGGGCGGACCCTTCGACTTCGCTCAGGGCAGGCGAAGGCGTCCGCCCCTACACAAACTCTGCGGAGCCTCGCTCCGCCGGACAGCCGGGGGCGGCTGTCCCCACAAAAGACCAGGAGGAGCTTCGAAATCTCATCGTTACTACGCTTGAGCACATGGCGCTCGGTGGAGTTTACGACCAGCTTGCGGGCGGGTTTCATCGTTATTCCGTGGATGAGCGCTGGGTGGTACCGCACTTCGAGAAGATGTCTTACGACAACTCGGAACTGCTGAAAAACTACGTGCACGCGTATCAGGCAACCGGCGAAGAGTTCTTTGCCGACGTGGCGCGAGACATCATCCGCTGGATGGATGAGTGGCTGAGCGATCGCGAGCGCGGCGGATTCTATGCATCGCAGGACGCCGACATCAATATGGACGATGACGGTGATTACTTCACCTGGACGCTCGATGAGGCTCGGGCGGTGCTAACTGAGGAAGAAACACAGGCAGCGGCTTTGCGATACGACATCAATGAAATCGGCGAGATGCATCACAATCCCGCAAAGAACGTGCTGTACGTGCGGGCGTCACTGGACGACATCGCGGCACGGATGAAGTTGCCGCCTAATCGCATAGCCGAGTTGCTGGAGTCGGCCAAGAGGAAGATGTACGCGGCGCGGTTGCAGCGGCCGACACCGTTCGTCGATAAGACTGTCTATGTGGGATGGAACAGTCTTTGCGTGTCTGCGTATCTGGAGGCGGCCAAGGTTCTCCATCTGCCTGAGGCGCGGCGGTTTGCTTTGCATTCGCTGGATCGGATCTTGAGCCGGGCGTGGAAGCGCGGGGACTCCGCCGAAAACGCGGTTGGAGGCTCCCGCTCCACAGGAGGATCACTGCTTCACGTGGTCGCCTACTCGGATCCCGACGCGGAGCATCGAGAAGTCCAGGGGTTGCTTGATGACTATGCGTTCACCGTGATCGCCTGTCTCGATGCGTATGAGGCTTCGTGCGATCTCAGCTACTTCAAGTTTGCACAGGTGATCGCCGACGCCATGATTGACCGGTTCTTCGATGCAACATCCGGGGGCTTCTTCGACAGCGATCCCGCAGCCGGTGGAACCAGTTTGGGCGTGCTCGCCACTCGCAGGAAGCCGCTGCAGGATTCGCCCACTCCGGCGGGGAACCCTATGGCAGCGGTGGCCCTGATGCGACTGCACCACTACACCGGCGATTCCGGGTATCGCGACAGGGCAGAGCAAACGCTGGAAACATTCGCCGGAGTGGCGGAACAGTTTGGAATCTTCGCCGCAACTTACGGAATTGCAGTTCTTCATCTTCTCGACAAACCGGTGCAGGTGGTCGTGATCGCGGGTGAGGACGGGAAGGCAGATTCCCTGCAGGCGGCGCCGACAGCTCGATTCGCATTCACCAAGACCAGCCTGCGGCTGGAAGCCAGCCAGGTGGTTCCTTCGAATCTTCCTCCGATAATGGCGGCAACCCTTCCCCATCTTCCGCAACTAAGCTCCGGAAAGTCGTTCGCGGTAGTTTGTTCAGGATATTCCTGCAAGGCACCCGTGTTTGAGGCCGACGAGTTGCGGGAAGCCATGCAGGCCGCATTGCGGGCAGAATAGCCTGGGGAGCCGGTCGCACTCCAAAAAACAAGAGGCTGACGGGGTTATGTGATCCGTCAGCCCAAAAATTGCAAGCCCTGTGATTCGGCCCAGTTACGACAGGTTACCTTGGTTACCTTGCCCGCATCACTCGCGTCCCATAGTTTAGGTCGGCAAGCTGGATTGGCAGTGAGTTGATCTAGGTGGGCACAGAATGAGCGGGCCGCCGTCCGCGGCGGGAACCAGAGGCGCGGCCGCTGCCATAAATGTGCCCACTAATCCGACGATCAGGATCGCAATCCTGATTGTACGTTTCATGGGTTCGTCTCCTATCCGCGCAGGATTCCCAAATACAACCCCCCCAACGCGGAGCACGCATTATAGGGCACTTGTCAAGATTCCTGTGCAAGGATTTTCATCCTTGTACCTTTTTGGTGCACTACATGCGCAAAGTTCCTGCACGGCGTCAGCTGCAAATTATTTAAATTCATAGTGCTAGCCACAAAGCGGAAGCCTTTTTTTGCCGAAGGGACCGTTTGGCGCAGCAGAATTTTTGACCGGATTATTGTTACGAAAACCGGACGCACTCAAAGTGCGCTATCGCACTGCTCATCGGCTGGGAAAAGGAAAGGGGTGTCTACTTCTTCGAAGCGGCCCGAATGGCGGCTGCAAAGCTGCCGGTACCGGCGCCGCCCGCTCCGGCTGCGGCTCCGTCGGAAAGAGGAGCGGGCGCCTGAGTACGAGAGAGGGCGCGATCCACCATCCCTTCAAACATAGGGATCAGCGAATCAGCGGGTACAGGATGGTGAATATCCGACAGGCTTTGCTCCCAGCGCTGAGGCTGCAGTAGCGAGCGGGAGCTATCACGCGCTGGACGCTTCACTGCCACATAGCCCAGCCACAAGACGAGGCTGCTATTGTAGGCAATCATGTTTGCGATGCTCATCCAGGGGCCGTCAAGGTGGCTGCCTACCCAGGAACTGATCAGGATTAGTTCGATCATGGAGAATGATCCAAAGCCCAGCGCGATTCCGAAGCTATGCTGACGGCGGCTGACGCCAACATAATGTGCGAAGAAAAGCAGGAACAGCACCATCCCCACCTGAATCATTCGTACGCAGCGCTGTGAGGTCACGATCGCCTGCAACAAGGGGGGCATGTTGGACGAATTCGTGGAAACCGACACCACCGCGGCAACCAGGAGCATCACAAGGCCGGCCCACTTGAAAAGCACCGTTCCCAAATCGCGGAGAGTGTGGAACATGCGGAAAACGTCGACAAACACTTCGTGGATCACGAGGAAACCGAAGGTCACAGTGATGGCATTGCAGGCCCAGTAAAGGTAGAAAAGGGCGTCGTAGCTGCGCCACGCATAGGCCGGAAAAACCACTGCGAAGGTCAGCAGTTGGGTCAGGATGTAGCCGAAGAAGAACTTGAAATTCCGCAGCAGGCCGCGGCGAATCATAAGGCCGGCGATTCCCATCTCAATGACAGGATGCATCAGCCACAACACGTAGTAGAGAACCTTGGTTTTTTCGCTCACGCTTCTCGTCTCGGGGCGGCGGACACGTTCTCTACCGGCGCAAAAACACAGTTGCCGGAAACGGACAAAGGGCGACCACTCACGCACGCGTGCGTGGCATTAACAACAGTAGTTAGGCTAGCCTTTCGCACTCTGGCGTTCAATGGACTGAGGTAATCGTCAGTAACGTTACCCCTGCACAGGTTTCTGGGCAAGGTTACCTTCGTGCTAGGGAAACTAGGGCAGCCTTCCCCTAACCGGGAGGGGATGTTAGGGCGGAGGAGGCGGCCTCAGGATCAGATTGGAGACACCAAACACTGGAGCGCAGCTATGGCGTTGATAAAACAAGGCGAGAAGGTCTTGCCCGATCAGGCGTCGGGCATCGAGTGAATGTAGGCCCGCATCATGCGCACCTCGTCATCCTTCTCGTTCAGATCGTGGAGCAGAATGTCGCGCAGCGATACTATGCCCACGAGCTGGCCCTCGTGGCAAACGGGCAGGTGCCGGAAACCGTGGCGGCGCATGAGAGTCATGCAGGTTTCCAGATCTTCTCCGGTTCCGACGGCTAGCGGATCATCGGTCATGACCTCAGCCATGCAGGTGGCACGCGGATCCCTGCCTTCGGCTACAACCCGGCGCATAAGATCGCGCTCAGAGAATATCCCCACAAGTTTTCCGCTGTGAATGACCGGAACGGCGCCAATGTTGCGTTCGACCATGGCCCGAACAGTTTCCAGGACGGTGTGGCCCAGGTCCGCCTGATACGTTTCCTGATCTTTGATCAAGTCGCAGATACGCATTTGACACCTCCCGGCTTGCAGGAATCCGAGCTGGCCTATGTCATCTATCGGGTCGCGAGTATATGACGTAGAGGAGATGTAAATAAAGCAAAAAAGGTTGGGACAAACGAAATCTAGACTGGCTTCGATTGCGGCGCACCAACAAAGACGAAGTACGAGGAATTCCACAGTGGGGTGGGAACCGTGCCGCGGGCGCGCGCGGTGACTACGATGTTGTATTCGTCGGAGGACCCGTGGCCGAGTTCGCGCAGGGGATCGCCCGGCGCATGATTCCTGGAGGGTTCTGTCGCTACAGGTTTGACCACCGCCAGCCACGCCAGGAACTCGTGCAGATCGCGGGTACGGGGCCGTCCCGGAATCAGGAAGGATAATTCGGCTTCCCGCGTGGAGAAGTGCCACGCCAGCGAGGCCGCGAGGTCTACTGCTTTCTCGTAGGCGGCTTCAGAAATCATGCCTGCTTCCGGATTGTCGAAGGCGATGCACAACTTGCGCTCGTCTTCGCGGGCGAATTCGCGCACCTTCAGGGAACCTGACTTCGCGGTGGCCTTCCAATCCACGTGGCGGGCGGAATCCTCGGGCATGTATTCGCGAATGCGGTAGAGATCAGATCCGCGACCGCGGACGAAGCTCTCCCACTCTCCGCGAACCAGGGGAAGGATTTCGAACACTTCGTCGGTCGGCTCAACGCGCGGGTATACCAAAATCTCTCGGGTCAGCGAAACGTGGCGCGTTTTAGTGAGAAAAGCGAAAGGGAACCTTGTCGCCAGGCCGAAACCGTCTTCCCGATACCGACCCCGCTGGTCGAATTTCAATTCCAAGTCCGCGGTAGCCTCACGTTTTGGCGCGAGAAAGGGGAAGTACGCCATGCCCTGAAAAATTCCCGGCGAAGGCGGAATCAGCGTCACTCGCCGCAACCGCCGGTCGGGTAGACGCAGCCACTGCTTTTCTTTCGGGCGATTGAAGGGGAAGGCAAAAGTGGTGGACTCCCACTGCCATTGCCTGGCGGGCTTCTTGCGCTTCTTTCGCGTGGAGACAACGCGGATGGAAAACGACGGCATTATGCGCCGCGGATTGTGCAGCACAATGCGACCGAGGACCGGGCGCCCGGCGAAGACGTGCTCGGGCAGGTGAATATCGAGTTCGAGATAGCGCAGCACCAAGGCCGAGACATATCCCGAAACGACGATCGCGGCCAGCATTGCCGCCACGACGATATAGAGCAGATTGTTGCCGGTGTTCAGGGCCGCAATGCCGATCAACAGCGTCACCAGGACGTATATGATGCCGGCGCGCGTGACGTCGTAATCGAACGACTCGCGCAGTCGCTCGACGGCTACACGCCGCGCCAAATACGGGACGGTCACGAGTCCGACCAGAGTGGCGAGTACAAGGGAAACTGATGCCAGGATTACCGTGGCCCAGAGATTGCCGGAATCGCGCGATACCGTGGAGAACAGGGCCGCGGCGAAGGCCAAGCCCAAACCGACGAGTGCGAGTACGAACTTGATCCACACTTCGGCCGAAGCCGATTGCAGCCATTGCACCGCGCGACTGGAAGCGGAAGAGCCTGATCGAAGCGGATTGGTAACGGCAGAACCCACTGAATTCGAGCCTAGCATCCTCAGCCAGAACGGACAATCGGGATTGGCTTGCAGGGAAAGCGTTCGTAACCACCAAACATAATTCGTAAACCACATTCGTAAACCACATAAGGCACGAAGGTGCACGAAGGAGACCCGGCTTTCATTCGGGCCCTTCTTGGTTATTGCTTTTAACCGCCTCACATTCCCTCAGCGTTGCGGTTTGAGCCGGACCGGCTAAGTGTCAAGTGCTAACTGCCGGGCCGATGTGCTACGCTTTTGCGCTCTCGGTTTCCCAAGCTAGAGAATTTTTCTATCTGTCCACAATACTGGAGCTTGAGGAGGTTTCCATGCCAATGAGTAAACGCGCAGTGGCGGAGTTCTTTGGAACATTTTGGCTGGTTTTCGGCGGATGCGGAGCGGCCGTGCTGGCCGCCGGGGTTCCCAGCGTCGGCATTGGATATGCGGGCGTCGCCCTGGCCTTCGGCCTCACCGTCCTGACCATGGCCTATGCCATCGGACATATTTCAGGATGTCACTTGAATCCCGCGATAACCGTGGGGCTCGTCGTAGGCAAACGCTTCCCTGCTTCTGACTTGTTGGCATATGTCATCGCTCAGGTAGCGGGCGGAATCGCCGCAGCGGGCGTACTCTTCGTCATCGCCAGTGGCAACATCGGCTTCGACATTCATAATGGGTTCGCGCTGAACGGCTACGGCGACCACTCTCCCAATGGCTATTCCCTGCTGGCGGGCTTCGTCTCCGAGGTAGTGCTCACCGCGTTTTTCCTGATCGTGATCATGGGAGCTACCGATGAGCGCGCGCCGAAGGGATTCGCGCCCATTGCCGTCGGACTCTGCTTGACCCTGATTCACTTGGTCGGAATCCCTGTGACGAACCTCTCGGTGAACCCCGCGCGCAGCACCGGACCCGCTGTCTTTGCGGGCGGTTGGGCATTACAGCAGTTGTGGATGTTCTGGGTCGCGCCGTTGATCGGCGGTGCAATCGGCGCTGGGACTTATCATGCGCTCTTTGGGGGCAAGGGAAAAGTACAAGCGGCGCTCGAAAAGGACGTTCGAGCTCCTCAGGCTGTGAGCTAAACCCTAGAAACAGGGAGCCACGGATCTCACGATTGGCACGGATAGAGCGAGAAAAATTGCTTGATCCGTGTAATTTCGTGAGAATCCGTGGCTGAAAACTTTTGACTGACAATTTGAAAAAGGTGACCGTGTCTACGCCATTGACTCTCGCAAGACTCAGGATTTCCGCGCTGTCTACTCTGTGTGTCGCAGCTACTCTGATCGTCCTCTCGCCCGCTCTGGCCAACAGCCCTGCCAAGATCGGCAACGTAAACGCGGATCGTGTTGCCGCTGACACCGACGGCGCCAACTGGCTCCTCAACGGACGTAACTTCGAATCGCATCACTTCAGCCCGCTGAAACAGGTTACGGATCAGAACGTTTCCGGGATGGGGCTCGCCTGGTACATGGAGGTCGACAGCGGCATGGGCATCGTTTCCGAGCCCATTGTCGTCGACGGTGTCGCCTACATCAGCGCGCCGCAGTCGAGGGTGTACGCCTTGGAGGCGGCCGCCGGGAAATTAATTTGGAAGTTTGATCCGAAGGTGCGGCTGGATCAGGCGCTCAACGGTTCTTACTCCGCCCGTACCAACGCGGGCGTCGCGGTGTGGGAGGGCAAAGTCTTCGTCGGGACTGGCGACTGCCGCCTGATCGCTATCGACGCGGCCACGGGCAAGCAAATTTGGGAGTCCTTGGTTTGCGAGCCGACGCAGACCGGCATTACCAACGCGCCCCATGTGGCGAAGGGCTTGGTGTTCATGGGCTACAACGGCTCCGATGACGGAGTGCGCGGCGCCATCGCGGCCTACGACGCCAATACTGGCAAAGAACTCTGGCGCTTCTGGACGGTTCCGGGCGATCCCAAGAAGCCGTTCGAATCGAAGGCCCTGAAGGAAATCGCGGCCAAGACCTGGCCGGGCGGCGACGCGTGGAAGATGGGCGGAGGTGACGTGTGGACGGCGATTACCTACGATCCAGTCACCGATTTCTTGATCTTTGGAACCGCAGGGGCAGGCGCCGATTTTGGAGAACTGTCTGCGATCCGCGCCCAAGGGGACAAGCTTTTTGCCGGATGCATTGTGGCCGTCAAGGCATCCACCGGCGAATATGTCTGGCATTACCAGACCAGTTCACCGGGATTGCAGACGGAAAATAATCACATCGTCATGGCCGATCTCGCGATCAACGGCGAGAAGCATCACGTAGCCATGACCGTCCCGAAACATGGCTTCTACTACGTGCTCGATGCCTGGACCGGAAAGTTGCTCTCGGCCAAGCCGATTGTGAAGGTGAACTGGGCGACCTCGATCGACCTCACGACTGGAAGAGCGATCGAGGTACCTGCGTCCCAAGGCGGGGGCAAGCAGTGGACTGTTCACAACTGGTGGCCGATGAGCTACAACCCGGGGACGGGACTCGTCTACATTCCGGCTACTGACCGCAAGCCGAATTCTCACGCGGGGGTGGAAACCGGCGAGTGGATGGGGCAGACCGAAGGAAAGCTCATCGCGTGGGATCCGGTCAATCAATCGGAGCGGTGGTCGGTGCAGGAGGAAATTGCCACGAACGGTGGCGTGCTCTCGACTGCCGGGAATCTCGTGTTTCAAGGCCAAGGCAACGGAGAGTTCGCCGCCTATACAGCCGACACGGGCAAGAAAGTCTGGTCGATCGATACAGGTTCGGCGATCGAGTCGATTCCTGTGACTTACTCCGTCAATGGCGAGCAGTACGTGCTGCTGCCGGTGGGATGGGGATCAGGATCGCGGCTGTTCGCTCCTTCCTGGACGATGGGGACTCCACGTTCGAAACGCGGTCCATCGCGGATTCTAGCGTTCAAGCTGGGAGGAAAAGTTCCCTTCCCGACTCCGCCTGACATAGTTCCCCCCGTCCCGAAGCCCCCGGTGCAAACCGCCGATGAGGCGACGGTCGCGGAAGGCGAGAAACTGTATAAGACTTTCTACTGCGATGGCTGCCACTCGCCGCATCTCGACGGGAGCAGCGCCTGGGTGCTGAACGGGGCTATTCCGGATTTGCGTTACGCTCCGCCCGACGTGCACGCGCAGTGGTACAGCATCGTGTTAGCCGGTACGCACTGGGACAAGGGCATGCCGGGATTCGCGAATCCACCCAAATTCGCGTTTCCGCATCTGCGCATGAGTACAAAGCAGGCCGATGCGATCCACGCGTATGTGATCGATGGAGCATGGAAGGCGTACACCGGAGAGCACGCGGCCGAAACCACCGACCCGGCGCACAAGAAATGAGGCACGGATTTGCGCGGATTCCCACGGATAAACCGAATCACTTTCTTTTGATCCGTGGCCAATGATTTTCTGTCCGGAGAAACCGGTTTTAGTACTCCGATAGTTCCTTCATCGCCAGATACAGATCATTCGGCTGTGGCAGGATGGCGTCTTCGAGGATGGGTTGGTAGGCGACGAACACATCTTTCGCGGCCACGCGGCGGACTGGGGCGTCGAGTTGATCGAAGAGTTGGTCGGCGATGCGGGCGGCGATTTCGGCGCCGTATCCCCAGCTGAGCGTGTCCTCGTAGGCAACCAGCGCGCGATTCGTTTTCGCGACTGACGCAGCGATCGTGTCCCAATCGAACGGATTGAGGCTGCGCAGGTCGATCAGTTCGACGCTGACTCCCTGCTCACGCTCCAGCTTTTGCGCGGCTTGCAACGCCCGGGGCACAACAGCGCCGTACGTGATCACGGTCAGATCTGTGCCGGGATGCACGATCTTCGCCTTGCCGAACGGAATCATGTATTCCGGACCGGGATACGCGGCTCGCCCATACGACTCGCGATACAGGCGCTTGTGCTCGAGGAAGAGAACCGGGTCGTCGCAGCGGATCGCAGTGCGGAGAAGCCCGGCAGCATCGAGCGCGTTCGAAGGAAAGACGACACGCAAGCCAGGAATATGCGTGAAGATGCTTTCACCGCACTGTGAGTGATAGATCGCACCGCCAGTGAGATATCCGCCGATCGCGACCCGAATCACAACCGGGCATGAGAATCCATTGTTTGAGCGCCAGCGGATGGTGGTGAGTTCGTCGCGAATCTGCATCATCGCCGGCCAGATGTAGTCGAAGAACTGGATTTCGACGACGGGCTTCAGTCCGCGAGTGGCCATGCCGGTAGCGCGGCCAACGATCGCGGCCTCGGCCAACGGAGAGTTAAACACGCGGTCGTTGCCGAATTCGTTTTGCAGGCCAAAGGTCAGCTTGAACACTCCACCTTTGCCTTTAACTAACTTCTGGCGGAGATACTCTTCACGGCTGCAGTCGGCCACGTCTTCGCCGAAGATCACGATGCGCTCGTCGCGTTTCATCTCATCGCGCAGCGTGGCGTTAATCAAGTCGGCCATCGTCTTCGCGGTCGTCTTCTTGCCATCGGACGAAGATTCGGTAGCTGGAGACGTGTCAAACGCCGGCGACGTTACGTCAATATCAGGAGAGTATACGAAATTCATCACCGACTCCGGCGGGGGCGGAAGCGCTTCCAGCGCCCGATCGACCGCAGCCTGCAGTTCTGCCTCAACTTCCTTCTCCAGTTGATTGATCCCTTTGTCGTCGAGAATGCCTGCGCGCAAAAGGTACATCTGGGTGCGCGTTACCGGATCGCGTTGGGCGTCGCGCTCGCGTTCCGACTCCGGGCGGTAGAGCCGCTCGTCATCAGAGAGAGAGTGCGAGTAGGGCCGGATCACATGAGCGTGAACAAAGGCTGGCCCGAGTCCCTCACGGCAGTATCGGGCGGCACGCTGAAAGGCGGCATAGCTGGCAACTGGATCGGTGCCGTCGACTTCTTCGAAATGGAAATTGGGAAATCCGGAGACGAGGCGCGAAATGCTGCCGCCTGCGGTCTGCACTTCGACCGGAACCGAAATCGCGTAGCCGTTGTCTTCGACGCAGAAAATGATCGGAAGCTTGCCGAGGGCGGCGGCGTTCATCGCCTCCCAGAACTCGCCTTCGCTCGAGGTGCCATCGCCAAGAGAGACGTATGTCACTTCATCGTTCTGGAAGCTGACGTTCTTGAAGCGGCGGTAGTCCGTGGTGCCGGGTGGCGGAGGTTCGGCGGCTTTGGGATGACGCGCGAAATAGCGTCCGACTTCGGCGCAACCAACCGCCTGCAAGATCTGGGATCCGGTTGGCGACGATTGCGTGACGATGTGCAGCGACGGATAACTCCAGTGCGAGGGCATCTGGCGCCCGCCAGAGCTGGGATCGTCGGCGGCACCGACACCCTGAAGGAACATCTGGTAGGGTTGCACACCCAAAGCCAGGCACATCGCCCGGTCGCGGTAATAGGGGTAGAACCAGTCATAACCGGGCCGGAGGGCAAGTCCTGCGGCAACGCCGATGGCTTCGTGCCCGGCGCCCGACATCTGGAAGTAGATCTTCTGCTGGCGTTTGAGCAGGATCTCCCGGTCATCGATGCGACGGGAGGTGTACATCAGGCGGTAAGCCTGAATCAGTTGCTCGCGTGATAGTCCGTCTTGAACCTTCGACTTCTTCGTTCCATTGGCCAGGGCCAGCTTGGGGTCGGTTTTAGTCGTCGCCATCCGTGTGATCAGTCCCTATTGGATTTAGATTCCGGCCAGCCGTGCCTTGGCTCCCTTTTGGGGAATGAACTTGTGCGATTGTATATGGTGTGGCGGGGTTGGAAAAGTAAGGAGTTTCCGGTAGTGCCATGCGTGACTGTCGACCAGCCATACGAGGCGTAGATCCCCGTTGCGCTCACGAAACGGATCCATTGAAATCCCTGACCTGTTGAAGGTCTCGCTGGGCACGTGTAAAAGCGAGTGGTCAGACCACGTGACCTTTATCACGGCGTAGCGTGATTACGATCATAGACGAGGCTCCTGGCGAAAAAGTACAAAAAAAACCACGAGCGCGTTTCAGACTTGGCAGTTCTCCCTACTGAAACAAGCTCTTGTACGAAAGTCGCAGCTCCGGCGGCCGCAGTCGCCGGGGCTGCAAGTGTTTTTTGGCCAACCCACACCTCAAAGGCGCGTATGGGTTAACGCACCGATGCTCGCGACCCCTGCGGCATCCTGCGAAAAATAGCGACGCTGAAAATAGAGAGCAACGTTCACCAGTCCGATGAGCGCTGGAACCTCGACTAATGGTCCGATCACCGCCGCGAATGCTGCTCCCGAATTGATTCCAAAAACTGCAACCGCCACCGCAATCGCAAGTTCGAAGTTGTTACTGGCCGCTGTAAAGGACAGGGTTGCCGTCTTCGAGTAGTCGGCCCCAAGCTTGCGTCCCATGTAGAACGAGACCAGGAACATCAAAACGAAATAAATCAACAGCGGTACAGCGATCCGGACTACATCCAGCGGCAGGCGGACAATGTAGCTGCCCTTGAGCGAGAACATCACGACAATCGTGAAGAGCAATGCGACCAGTGTGATGGGGCTGATCTTGGGGATGAAATTCTTTTCGTACCACTGCCTGCCTCGTGCACGCAGCAGAACGAACCGGGTGATCATCCCAGCTAAGAACGGGATTCCCAGGTAGACAAATACGCTTTTCGCGATATCCCGAATCGAGACATCCACGACCGATCCGTGCAGCCCGAACAACTCCGGCAACTTGGTGACGAATATCCAGGCATAGATCGAATAAAACAGCACTTGAAAAACGGAATTGAAGGCGACCAAACCGGCAGCATACTCGGTGTCGCCTTTGGCCAGTTCATTCCACACGATGACCATGGCGATGCAGCGGGCGAGGCCAATCATGATCAGGCCCGCCATGTACTCCGGATAATTCCGCAGGAAAATGATCGCCAGGGCAAACATGAGCAGGGGCCCGATCACCCAGTTCTGCAACAGGGACAGAACCAGGATCCTCTTGTCGCGGAACACCTCGCCCATCTCCTCATAGCGGACCTTGGCCAGCGGCGGGTACATCATGAGGATCAGGCCCACGGCGATGGGGACAGAAGTTGTTCCCACGCTGAAGCGGTTCAAGAAGGGCACGATGCCGGGCAGCGCCCATCCGGCAAAGATGCCGATCAGCATCGCGGTGAAGATCCAGACTGTCAGGAAGCGATCGAGAAAGCCGAGCCGGGACGATACATTGCTGTTCATCGCACTATGAGCCTCAGATTGGCACCATCATTTTTCGGGTACAGACGCGAGTGATTGGCGTCCGATGTTGTTCAGTTCTTTTCTGAGCGCCATGGCGTCCAGGGTGGCAAGCGGAAGGCTTAGGAAGAGACTGATCCTCCGGTCCAGCAAAAAGTAGGCTTCGCGAAAGGCCCTCTCCACCGTCTCGGGAGTTCCCCGAACTTCAGCCGGGTCCGGAATCCCCCAGTGCGCGGTCATGGGTTGGCCCGGCCACACGGGACAAACTTCTTTGGCGGCGTTGTCACAAACGGTGAACACAAAATCGAGCTGTGGCGCGCCAGGCTGTTCGAACTCGTCCCAACTCTTGCTGCGCAAGCCCTCCGTGGGAAGATGCGCCGAGGTCAACTGCTTAATTGCCGCGGGATGCACTCGTCCCGCAGGATGGCTCCCAGCACTGTATGCCGTGAAGCTTGGCCGACCTTTCTGATTGAGAATGGCTTCGGCCATGATGGAGCGCGCCGAGTTTCCCGTGCACAGAAACAAAACATTGTGATGTTTCGGCATAAAGGTTCTCTGTCCTCATCCGCAGCACGTAGGAGCACAACAAGAACCGGCCGCCGCCGGTTTAACTGCGCGGATGAAGCCGCTGAAGAACTTTCCGTCAATCTGCGCAGGGTCGAGATTCACCGGAATCTGCTGGCCCGACAGAAATTCCAGCGCGTCTTCGGCGCGGTAGACGCGTGTGGGCTCAATATCAATCTGCTCAAATCCAGCAGCCGCCAGGTTGGCGCGGTATTCGTTCTCTTCCAGCGCACCGGCGATGCATCCCACCCAGGCGAGCACGCTTTGGCGAATCTCGGGCAGCATCTCGCCGCGGGTGACTACGTCGGAGACGGCAAGGCGGCCTCCGGGCTTGAGCACGCGGAAGGCTTCGCGCAAGACTTTGCTTTTGTCGGCAGAGAGATTGATGACGCAGTTCGAGATGATGACGTCGACTGAATTATCCGGCAACGGAATGTTCTCAATCTCGCCCTTCAGGAATTCGACATTCTCGACACCCGCTTTACGCTTGTTTTCGTTGGCGAGGGCGAGCATTTCATCGGTCATATCGAGGCCGTAAGCATTGCCGGTGGGACCGACTCGGCGCGCGGAGAGCAGGACATCGATGCCGCCGCCGGAGCCGAGATCGAGCACGGTCTCACCAGGCTTTAGCTGCGCCAGGGCGGTGGGATTGCCGCATCCGAGCGAGGCTAGTAATGCTTCCTGCGGAATCTGACCAATCTGCGAGACGTCATACAGATCGGTGGTGATGGGATCCGCACTGCCCGTGCTGGCACTGGCGCCACAACAGGAACTTCCTCCGCCTTTCACGCGGAGAGCGGCTTCGCCATACTTCTGTTTTACGACTTCCTTGATATCCGCTGTTTCAGTAGTGCTCATGAAATGACTCCTATTTGCAAATCTGTACGATGTCTTGCGGTTTGACGGCTTTGTTACGGGTGCAGCACTCGGCGTAGAGGAATTGCAGAAGTTCCTGCAAGGCTTCGGTGTTAGCGGTATAGCGAAGAAATGTGCCCTGCCGTTTCACGGCCACGAGGTCTTCGGTGCGTAATTTGTCGAGGTGATGGGAGAGGGTCGAATTGGGGATCTCCAATTCTTCTTGAATCTCGGTGACCACGAGTCCTTCAGGATGTGCGGTCAGCAACAACTGCATGATTCGCAGTCTGGGCTCGGTGCCCATGGCGGAGAACATGTCGGCGTATTTGGCGACGCGTTCGGCGGACTTTCCGGGGGAGGGGGCTTTGGTGGTCGCCTGCATATTTCGATATTACTGGAAATATGGATTATGTCAAGAAGAGAATTAGCACCTGGCGCGCGAGGAGATCGCAACTCGCCAATTTGGGGAGACTGTCCGGGAGACTGTGTAGGTCTGAGTACTGACGGCTGAGCGCCGAGTGCTTTATTCTGAAGAGCACATGATTCGAATCCGCCGTGCGTTTGATCCGCACTCCATAAAACTTGTCATCTTCGATCTCGATGGCACACTGATCGACTCGCGCCTCGACCTGGTGCATTCGGTGAATGCGGCCTTGCGGCATATCAACCGTCCGGAATTGCCCGAAGACGTAATCGCCAGTTACGTAGGCGATGGGGCGCCAATTTTGATTCAACGCGCATTGGGAGGCGAAGAAGTTGACGAGGCCCTAGTCCGCAAGGGACTGGAGGTTTTCCTTTCTTACTACCGCGAGCACAAACTGGACCATACGACGGTGTATCCCGGAATTCAGGAGGCGCTCGGCGCGATTCAGAGTTCCGGCAACGGGATGCCGCGGAAGATGGCGGTGTTGTCGAACAAGCCGGTGAATCCCTCCCGAGCCATCGTGGAATCTTTGGGGCTGGGCCGTTATTTTTCGCAGATTTATGGTGGGAACAGCTTCGCCACCAAGAAACCGGAACCCGAGGGCGCGCTGAGGCTGGTGAGTGAAGCGGGTGTGCGTCCGGAGCAGGCTGCGATCGTTGGCGATTCTCATGTGGACATTCGTACCGGCCGCAATGCCGGATTGTGGACCGTCGCCGTCACTTATGGGTTTGCTCCGCACACACTTGAGGTGGAGGCTCCAGATGTAGTGGTCGACACTCCTCACGAATTGAGTACCATCTTTCTGTCCCGGAGATCATTGCAAGAGCAAAAATGAATACTGACCACTTCGGTTTCACCCCAAAAGAGCTGCGCAGGTTGCGCAGCATGAAGAATCCTTACGGCATTCAGAAGTTTCTCGACGATATGCCGTATCACCTGGAGGACACGGCCTGGTCTCCGCGCAAAGTGCTGGCCGAAGAGTCGTCGCATTGTCTGGAAGGAGCCATCTTCGGGGCCGCGGCCCTGCGGGCGAATGGATACCCGCCTCTGCTGCTGGATTTTGAAGCCGAGCATGATACCGACCACGTGATTTCGATTTTTCGCCAGGACGGCTGCTGGGGTGCGGTGGCGAAGTCCAATTACACGGGATGCCGCTGGCGGGAACCGATCTATCGCAACCTGCGCGAACTCGCGCTGAGTTATTTCAATGCCTACTTCAACCTGAGGCGGGAGCGGACGCTGCGGCGGTACTCGCTTCCGGTCAACCTTACGCGCTTCGATTCGCAGAACTGGATGACCACCGACAAGCCCGTGTGGTTCATCGTCTATCATCTGTTCGATGTGAAGCACTATTCCCTGCTCACGAAGGCACAGGAGAAGCGCCTGCACCGAGTCGACGAAAGACTGTTTCAGGCAGAGTGCTTAGGGAAGGCGTATAAAGATCGGGACTAATCAGTAATGGAAGCCCGCCGTCACCCGCGTTACAAGCTGGAGGTTGAGGTTCGGATCTATCCACGCAATTCCCAGGTGGTTCGTGGCCATTCGGTCGACATCAGCGAGTCCGGGATCTCTGCCATGCTGCGCGAAGAGGTACCCCTAGGAGAGGTGGTGCGATTGGAGTTCACCGTGCCCAGCGGCGAGGTTCAGATTCACGCTCTCGTCCGGCAGCGGAATGCTTTTCGTTACGGCTTTCAATTCCTGGAAGCCATTTCCCAACTCCAGATCATTCAGCGTACCTGCCGGCAGTTGGATGTGGCCCAGTCGACGGCCAGGAATGTGGAGAACTGAAGAGTTCGTGTCCCTCTAAATTTCCTCCGCTTGCATCCCCAAGACACGATCTCTTCCCATTGAGGTTAAGATGAGACCCATGCGGATGAGACTCCTCTGCATCGGCATTTGCACGCTCGCTTGCCTCAGCGCAGCCGCGCAGCAGGATGCGCCATCCGGAACTCCCGCCAATTCTCCGCTGCCAGCAGATGCCAATAACGCGCCTTCCAGCGCTGAGCCGACGACTCCACGCGAACTGCCCGATCTCACTCCCGACGCCAACGGCAAACTCTCACCGGAGCAGATGCGCGAGTTGACGCGCGTCGTCGCGCAGAACTACCGGGATAACTACAAGAAGCAACGCGACTACACCTACATTGAACGTGATGTCGATAAATCCCTGGGTGGCAACGGACAGGTCAAGTCCACAGAGATAAGGACCTATGAAATCGTCGAAATCTACGGCGAACAGGTGCGGCGCCTGATCGAAAAAGACGACAAGCCTCTCGACGCCAAGGAGGCGGCGAAGGAGGAGGAAAGAATCCAGAAGATCGTCGACAAGCATAAGAACGAATCTGAGGACGATCGGAAGAAGCGCATCGAAAAGGAAACAAAACAGCGGGAGGAAGGCCGCAAATTCGTTAGCGCAGTTGCGGATTCCCACGACTTCCGGCTGATAGGAACGGAGTTGGTGGATGGACGCGAAGCCTGGGTCATCGATGGCGAACCACGGCCCGGTTTTGAGTCGGAGGACAAGGGTGCAAAGTTCGTCTCCAAGTTTCGCGGACGCCTGTGGATCGATAAAGATGACATGCAATTGGTGAAAATGGATATAGAAGCCGTAGACACGGCTTCTGTCGGATGGATTGTCGCCCGCATTCACAAAGGAACGCGCGTGATGTACGAACAAATGCGGATGAGCGACGAAATCTGGCTGCCCCAGCATTTGACTTTTAGATTCGATGCCCGGGTCGCACTATTGAAGGGCTACAACATCGATGGCGAGCAGACCTATCGCGACTACAGGAAGTTTCGCACTTCATCGAGAATTGTTGGGATGGGAGAGGTGCAAGAGCCGAAGTAGCACGTCACTGCCGGCTCGGTTCAGAAGGGCACCCGAGGCGGTCAATTTAGAGGAGTTCAAGGAGCTTCGTGAACATTGAGTTGCGCCCAATCGGATTTGTCGAGGCCACTCGCTCTCGCGTGGAGGATGACTTCTGGGGCGGAATCGAATCCTGTATTTCGCTCACTGACGATTTCGGACCGGAAGCGCTACGGGGGCTGGCTGACTTCTCGCACGTCGAGGTGATCTTTCACTTCCACAAGCTCGATCCGGCGACGGTTGTCACCGGATCGCGCCATCCCAGGAATAACCTGGCCTGGCCAGACGTTGGCATCTTCGCGCAACGGGGCAAGAATCGCCCGAACCGCATTGGCGCCACCGTGTGCCGCGTGCTTCGGGTGGAAGGCACGCGTCTATACGTGGCCGAACTCGATGCGCTCGATGGGACGCCGGTCCTTGACATCAAGCCCGTGATGGCCGAATTCCTGCCCAGTGGAGAAGTAAAGCAGCCCGACTGGTCGCACGAACTGATGCGCGAGTACTGGCTTCGGAAGGAATAGCCACAAAACATCATGGCGGCTTCAGGCTTTATAATGCGAGGTCCCAACGCACAGGCTCGCCTGCAGCTGACTGCGACTGAGATACTTCATTGCCGTTCTTGGTGAGGCATCGATGACCTCTTTTACCCGTCGTGATCTTCTCCTCTCCGGCCTCGCACTTTCCACCTCAACTCTGGTACCGGGCGCGATACAGCGTGCGCATGCACTGCTCGCGCGCTATCCCGCATTGGAACCTGCTGGTGCACTTCCTCCGCGCGAGCGACTTCTGTTCGACTTCGGATGGAAATTCTTTCAAGGCCATGCGTCCGATCCAGCGCGTGATCTGGGATTCGGCATGGGCCAGGGTGATTTCGCCAAGAGCGGTGAGTTCTGGTTCTCCACGCAGAGGTTCGATGATTCGAAATGGCGCGATTTGAATCTGCCGCATGACTGGGCAGTTGACTTGCCGTTCGTGCGCGATGAAGAGCAGAACAGCCACGGGTACAAGCCTCTGGGGAGGCGGTATCCGGAGACCAGCGTTGGCTGGTATCGGCGAACGTTCGACATTCCGAAGGAAGACTCGGGCCGGCGCATTGTGGTCGAATTCGACGGAGCCTTCCGCAGCGCGCTGGTTTTTCTCAACGGATACTTCATCGGACGCAACGACAACGGGTACGCTCCCTTCCGTTTCGACATCAGCGATTTCGCCAATTACGGCGGGAAGAATTATCTGATGGTCCGTATGGATGCCAGCTTCGGCGATGGTTGGTTCTACGAGGGCGCGGGCATCTACCGGCATGTATGGCTGACGAAAACGGACGCGCTGCATTTAGGCCACTGCGAGACATTTATTCGCGCTGCTGTGAAGGGCAACGGGGCCGCCCTTGCGTTGAGCACGATCGTGCAGAACGAGGGTACGCAGGCCGAGAACTGCCGCGTGCGATGGCAAGTCGTGGACTCCAACGGGAAGGTGGTCGCGACCGCAGATTCACCGCAGCAGTCGGTTGCGCCGGATGGCTCCGCTGCATTCACGGCAAACATAAACCTGGCGAATCCGGCGCTCTGGTCGCCGGAAAATTCAAATCTCCATTCTGCTGTCGTGACGGTCGAGTCCGCCGGTAAGGCACGCGATGGCGAGCGTGTGAACTTCGGCGTGAGGGATATCAAGTGGGACGCCGACAAGGGATTCTTCCTCAACGGCAAGCCAGTCAAGATCAAAGGCACCTGCAACCATCAGGACCACGCAGGAGTTGGCGCGGCGCTGCCTGACCGTCTGCAAGCGTTTCGCCTGGCGGTGCTGAAAGATATGGGCGGGAACGCGGTGCGCACCTCGCATAACATGCCAACGCCGGAGTGGGTCGAGGCCTGCGATCGCATGGGCATGATGATGATGTGCGAAACCCGACTCATGAGCGCCAATCCCGAGGGCATGGCGCAACTGGAAACCATGATTAAGCGCTACCGCAACTCGCCATCGATCATCCTTTGGTCCATGGGGAACGAGGAATGGATCATGATGCCGCAGCCGCAAGGCGTACGCGTGGTCGATGACATGATCAAGCGAACGCACGAACTCGATCCCACACGCATGTGCACTGCGGCGGTCAACGCCTCGTTTGAGACGCACTTTCCCGAACAGCTCGACGTCATGGGCTTCAATTACAACCTGAAAGTGCATGACAAGTACCACAATGATCATCCGAAGCAGCCCAGCGTCGGGGCGGAGACGGCCAGCACGGTTTCGACGCGCAGCATTTATTCGACTGACAAGCTGAGGAACTGGGTGAGCGCTTACGATTTGAATCACACTGCCTGGTCTCAGCTTGCCGAGGAGTGGTGGAAGTTCTACGCCACGCGCGAATGGCTCTCCGGCGGCTTCGCCTGGACCGGGTTCGACTACCGAGGTGAGCCGACCCCGTACGGATGGCCGTCGATCAATTCGCAATTCGGTATCGTCGACATGTGCGGCTTTCCCAAAGACAACTTCTATTACTACAAGGCGTGGTGGGGGTCGGAGCCGGTGCTTCACCTCTTCCCCCATTGGAATTGGGAACAGCGCGAGGGCGAGCCGATCTCCGTGTGGGTGCATTCGAACCTAGATTCGGTGGAAGTCTTTCTGAATGGCAAGAGCCACGGTTCGCAGAAGGTACAGCCCTACACGCATCTCGAGTGGAAGGTCCCCTATGAGCCCGGAGTGCTCGAGGCGCGAGGCACGAAAGACGGGAAAGTCGTGCTTACCGAAAAGCGCGAGACTACCGGTGATCCTGAAACGATCCGGTTGACTCCCGACCGCACCGAGATCAACGCGGACGGCGAAGATGTCTGCGTTTTGCGCGTGGAAGTGCTCGACAAAGAAGGACGGCCAGTTCCCACCGCCGATGTTCCGATTCTGTTCAAGGTATCCGGAGAAGGTGAGCTGATCGGCGTGGGCAACGGTGATCCGAATTGCCAGGAATCCGACAAAGAACCGAAACGCAGCTTGTTCAACGGGCTGGCGCAAGTCATCGTGCAAGGGAATCGAACGCCGGGGAGCATCACGGTTGAGGCGCACACTGGGGATTGGCCGCCGCCGAAGCTTCCGCCGACGCAAGTGACGATTACAACTAAGAAGGTGGAGTTGCGGCCGAGCGTGGGATAGCGACAGAGCATGGAATAGCGGCCGCAATGCGCGGGCGGGACGCCGGCGCTACTGGGGAAAGTATGGCCAAATCACGCAGGGACTTTCTTACGCTTACATCGCTCGGAATCCTGGGCGCTGCCGCGGTATCTCGAATTCATGCACAGGATCTCTCCACCCTGCCGCCCGGAGCGCCACCTGCCTTCGGCGCGGGGCCAGCTTTTGGGCCCGAAGTGTCGGTGAACACCTTTGGGGAGGCTGAAAAGCTGGTCCAGTTTCCGCTCGCCGACGCCGAGCGCACCATGGCTGCCGCCACATGGCGCCGAACCCTTGCGTCGGTATACGAGCGGCGCACGGGCCCGCGCAAGCTACCGCTTGAATCCAACCTGGCGCCAGCCACGCGATGGGATCCTGTACTGCCCAGCGTGAACATCGTGGCACAGCAGGACCGGTTCATACGGAGTAAGAGTGACCCCGGTTCCCTGCCACCGAAAGACGAGGATATCGCGTACGCGCCTTTGACGAAGCTCTCCCGCTGGGTCGAAACGCGACAGATCACTTCAGAGCGGCTGACGCAGATCTATCTGGATAGGCTTGAGCACTTCAATCCCAAGCTGCGGTGCGCCATCACCGTCACGCGGGAACTGGCGTTGAAACAGGCAAAGCAGGCGGATCAAGAGATCGCTGACGGCAAGTATCGCGGTCCACTGCACGGAATTCCCTGGGGCGGGAAGGATCTGCTCGACACGGCGGGAATCCCGACCACGTATGGCGCTGAACCGTATCGCAATCGAATTCCCTCGGAAGACGCCGCCGTGGTGAAACGGCTTCACGACGCGGGCGCCGTGCTGATCGCGAAGCTCAGCCTGGGCGCGCTCGCTTTGAACGATATATGGTTCGGCGGGCAGACCATGAATCCGTGGCTGCCGGAAGAAGGATCATCCGGATCAAGCGCCGGTCCGGGAGCCGCAACCGCAGCGGGACTCGTGGGATTTTCGATCGGCAGCGAAACCGGCGGCAGCATCGTAAGTCCGTCCATGCGCTGCGGGGTGACCGGCCTGCGTCCTACCTACGGGCGCGTGCCGCGCACCGGAGCGATGACGCTGTGCTGGTCACTCGACAAGCTGGGTCCCATGACTCGCGGTGTCGAAGATACCCTGCTCGTACTTCAGGCAATTTCGGGTCCCGACGCGGGCGACACTGCGAGTGTGCCCAGCCATCTCGATTTCGACGCGGCCCGCACGGTCAAAGGACTGCGCCTCGGGTACTTCCCCGGCTGGATGAAGGAGCGTCCGGCAACCGAGGTGGACCGGGCTGCACTGGAGACGGCGAGGAAGGTCGGCTTCGAGTTGGTCGAAGTTTCGATTCCCGATTGGCCGTATGACTGCCTGAATTTAATTCTCTTCGCGGAAGGTGCAGCTGCTTTTGAGGAACTCACGCTGAGCGGTGGCCTGCGGGAGTTAAAAGCCCAAGTTCCCGATGCATGGCCGAACCTGTTCCGGCAAGCGAGATTCCTGTCGGCGGTCGACTTCGTGCAGGCTGACCGTATGCGGCGCAAGGTCGCCGATGAAATGGCACGCTTGTTCTCGGAAGTCGATCTGCTGCTGGTGCCTTCTCTACGCGATGAGATGCTGGTGATCACGAACTTCAGCGGACATCCCTCACTTACCCTGCGCGCGGGATTCGTCGAAGTGCAGCAAGCGAGAAGTGATTGGGCTCCGGATCCAGAGCATCCGTTGCCGACATTTGCGACGCCGAGGCGTGTGCCGCACGGAGTGACGCTCATTGGGCGCCTTTTCGATGAAGGGACTTTAGGGACAGCGGGCATAGCGCTCGAGCGGGCGTTTGCAGTCGCGGACCAGCGTCCGCCAGGCTTTTAAACTCGCGACTAGTGGACTGTCGCGCGGAAAGCGTCAGTGGCGGAAAAAGAAGCGGTCTAAATTCAACATACTCAACCGCGGTAAAGGCATATTGCTCTTCTCCGCGCACTCGGCAGGGGTTCTCGGCGGCCTCTGCGTTTTGGGATTTGGAGAGTGGGGAAAACAGTGGCTCAGATCGCGGAGGTCGCCGAGAAGGTCCGCCGAGTTCGCGAAACAAAGCCATCTGAACGACACGGTTCACCTTCTGCCAACAACCCAACCGCTCGAACCTACTAACGAAATCTATGCGACAGGCCACTAGTATTTTGTCCCGCCGCTAGCCAAGAACACTCTGGGCAACCTTTACCGGTGCGTCTATAATTTCGCCGCCGCGTATTTCTTCCCCCAACCCGGCTCTCTGCCATGCTTTTACGCACACTTGTGCTTGCGCTGCTTTTTGCTACTCCTCTCGCTTCCGGCCGCGATAAGCCAGAGAACTGGATACAGGTCACCAGCCCGCACTTTATCGTGGCGACCAATGCCAACGAGAAGCAGGGTCGCCGCCTTGCTGACCAGTTCGAGCGCATGCGCTCGGTTTTCCACGCGGCATTCCCCAAACTCGAGGTCGATCCCGGAGTGCCGATCGTTGTCCTCGCCGTCAAAGACGAAAAGGACTTCCGGGCTCTCGAACCGGAGGAGTATCTCGCCAAGGGATCGCTCAAGCTCGGCGGCTTGTTCTTGCACGGTCCGGACAAGAATTATGTGTTGATGCGCATCGATGCTGAAGGGCAACATCCCTACTCGGTGATCTATCACGAGTACACGCATCTGCTCATCAGCAAGTCTGCCGATTGGATGCCCTTGTGGATGAATGAGGGACTGGCGGAGTTTTACGAAAACACGGAAATCCACGAGAAGGACGCCTCTCTGGGAGAACCAAGCGCAGAGAACCTCGAGTGGCTCCGGCAGAACCGGCTTCTTCCACTGGCCACTCTCTTGACCGTGGACCAGAAATCTCCCTACTACCATGAGGAGAAAAAAGGCTCGATCTTTTATGCGGAGTCGTGGGCCCTTACGCACTACATCCAGATGAATGATTTTTCGCAGAAGGCCCACCGGTTGAATGACTACTCGGCGTTGCTGGTTCAAAAAATCGATCCGGTCACGGCCGCCACGCGTGCCTTCGGCGATTTGAAGCAGTTGGAGAAGAACCTGGAGAACTACATCCGGGGAGGCTCTTTTCAATACTTCAAGATGACGACCACGACTGAGGTGGATGATTCCGCGTTCAAAGTGCAATCACTCACCGGCACGCAATCCGACGCTCTGCGGGCGGATTTTCTGGCGTACAACCATAGAACCGGCGATGCCCAGAGTCTCCTGGATCGGATACTAAAGGAAGATCCGAAGAACGTCTTAGCGCAAGAGACTAAGGGCTTTCTTGCGATGCAGGAAGGCCACTCCGACGAAGCAAAGAAATGGTACGAGCAGGCCGTGCAACTTGATTCGCAAAGCTTTCTCGCCCATTACTACTACGCGGTCATCTCGATGCGTGACGCTCGCGAGGCGACTGGACAGGATCAAGTAGAAAGCAGCCTGCGAGCAGCGATTAAGCTGAATCCTTTGTTTGCGCCAGCGTTCGACAGCCTCGGAGTCTTTCTGGCGATGCGGCACAAGAACCTTGACGAAGCCCGCATGATGGGAGTGACGGCGGTCTCGCTGGATCCATCGAACGTCGGCTACCGGATCAACGTCGCCAATATCCTGATGACCATGGAACAAAGTCAGAATGCAATCGTGGTTTTGCAGGCTGCGGCGAAAGTGGCGAAGACGCCGGAGGAGAGCCAGATGGTGGCCGACGTCCTCACGCGAGCGCAGGAGTATGCCGAGTCACAATCTCGATTTGCCGAACAACAGAAGCGGGCACGGGAGGATCGAAATAGCAGTAATGAGACCGTGAGCGAGGGCACTGTGCCCAGGCTAAAGCGGCGGGAACAGTTCGTGCCCAAAGGGCCGCACCGTTTCGCCGTCGGCGTTCTGAAGAGTGTCACCTGTGACAATCCGGCGTTAGATCTGACACTCTCGCGTAGTGGGAAGCCTCTTTCGTTGCACGTCGACAACTATTTCAAGATCCCATTCAGTACTCTAGGATTTCAACCCGACAAGGACCTCGATCCCTGCACAGACCTGGAAAACCGGCCAGCGAAGGTGGAGTATGTTGAGTCCGCTAATCCTTCTGTGACCGCGCAGATTGTGTCCATCGAACTGCACAAGTGACCCCATCACACTTCGCGCGTGCATTTCTTGAGCCGTTATAATAGAGAGATTCTCTGGCGGTGGAATTTGGCTTTGTGGGGCTGCCGGCGAAACCAGGCCGAGCGTTGCTCGGCGGACGGGCGCGGCGCCCGTCCCTACACAGGCGGATTCCTAGCTTCGCTCGGAATGACAAAATCGAGGACAGTTTCTGTCCTCAACTTGAGCTAGTGTTCGTAGGTCGTTGGGATCGCTAAGAGCCAAGAGCTTAAGGCTAAGACCTTTTCATGGATTTCAAACTCGTTTCCAGTTACAAGCCGCAGGGCGATCAGGCTGCCGCGATTCAGGCACTGACCCGCGGCGTGTTTGATCGCGAGCAGCATCAGGTGCTGCTAGGCGTCACGGGGTCTGGCAAGACTTTCACTATGGCGAAAGTGATCGAGGCGGCGAACCGCCCGACGATCGTCATGGCGCATAACAAGACGTTGGCGGCGCAGCTCTATCACGAGTTCAAGAGCTTCTTTCCGCATAATGCCGTCGAGTATTTCGTTTCCTACTACGACTACTACCAACCCGAGGCATACGTTCCGGCAGCCGACCTCTACATCGAGAAGGAAGCGACCATCAACGATGAGCTTGACAAGTTGCGACTCTCGGCCACGCGGTCGCTGTTCGAGCGGCGCGATGCGCTAATTGTCGCGTCGGTGAGCTGTATCTACGGCTTGGGATCGCCCGAGGCGTACTACGGGATGATGCTGTTTGTCGAAAAAGGCCAGAAGGTAAAGCGCGAGGATATTACTCGCAAGCTGGTCGATATCCTCTATGAGCGGACGAACGGCGAGTTCCGCCGCGGGACGTTCCGCGTGCGCGGCGACGTCATTGAGGTTTTCCCTACCTACGACGACATGGCCTACCGCATCGAGATGTGGGGAGACCAGATCGAATCGCTTTCGCAGATTGACCCACTCTTCGGCACGGTCAAGCAGAAGTACATGCGTTTGCCGATTTATCCCAAGACGCACTATGTGATGAAGGAGGAAACGCGAGCCTCGGCGGTGGATTCGATCAAGAAGGAACTGGCATGGTGGGAAGTTGAACTCGAGAAGCAGGGGCGACTGGTCGAATCGCAGCGCATTCATCAGCGCACCATGTTTGATCTGGAGATGATCAAGGCCATGGGCTACTGCCACGGCATCGAAAACTACTCAAGGCATTTCACGGGACGCCTGCCGGGCGAGCCTCCACCGACACTGCTCGATTATTTTCCGCGCGATTTCCTGATGTTCATCGACGAATCGCACCAGACTGTGCCGCAATTGCGCGGGATGTACGCGGGCGATCGCTCGCGCAAGGAAGTGCTGGTTGAGTACGGATTTCGCATGCCTTCGGCGCTCGATAACCGTCCGCTGACGTTCGAGGAATTTGAGCATCGGACAAACCAGCTTGTTTATGTCTCGGCGACGCCAGGACCTTATGAGCTGACGAAGTCTGCGGGCGTGGTGGTGGAGCAGATCATTCGACCGACCGGACTGATTGATCCTCCGGTGGAAGTGCGTCCGGTGAAGGGACAGATTGACGACCTGCTGCACGAGATTCGAGCACGGGTGGAAAAGGGCGAGCGGGTACTGGTCACGACGCTGACGAAGCGGATGTCCGAAGATTTGGCCGAATACTACGCCGAGGTAGGCGTGAAGTGCCGCTACATGCACTCGGAGATCGAGACCTTAGAGCGCGTGAAGATCCTGCGTGATCTGCGCAAAGGCGAGTTCGATGTGCTGATCGGCATCAATCTGCTGCGCGAAGGGCTGGATTTGCCGGAAGTTTCGTTGGTCGCCATTCTCGACGCTGACAAGGAAGGGTTCCTGCGGTCGAGCGGATCGCTAATTCAGACGATCGGACGCTGCGCCCGCCATCTGAACGGGCGCGCGATTCTGTATGCGGACCGGCAAACCGATTCCATGAAGCGCGCCATGGATGAAACGTCGCGCCGCCGGGCCATCCAGACGGCATATAACGAAGAGCATGGCATCACTCCGGAGTCGATCGTGCGCCCGCTCGACATGACTCTGGCGGCGATCGTCGCGGCGGATTATACCGACCTGACCGGTGGCGAGGCCGAGGGCATGCCAGAGTTCAAGTCGCAAGAAGAAGTCGACGGGTACATCGCGAAATTGGAGAGCGACATGCGCGAGGCGGCGAAACGGTTCGAGTTCGAAAAGGCGGCGAAGCTGCGGGACACGATTAAGGAGTTGCGAACGAAGGAGTTCTTGTTCGCATAGAACCAGCCGACGTTGGAAGCTAGTGGCCTTGTTCGGCTCTGGGTGACGGGTCAAAACGTGCCATTGCCTGGTTGCAAACAGGTGCATCGTGGCCATCGAAGAATCGACAAACCTACCTGAGCCAAAACCTTTTGACTATCTAACTACCTAGATTCCCTCGCTGTCTCAGGAGACTTAGAGCCCCTAGAATGCCACCGTGAGCATCGCAGTTCCATGAATGAGTTGAGGTGGGATGATGAACTGCTTTTTTCTCGGTTTCTTCGTTTTCTCGTGTGTTCTTTCTCTGGGGGCGCAAACAGCCTCTTGGCAACCGTCGCCCGGACATACACAGCTGCCGATATGGCCGGGTACGGTGCCGGATGCACATCCTGTCCCCGGGCCGGAGTTCGCCACCACAATAAACAACAAGCTGGTCGCCGGAAGGCCATGGATCGAGGTGGATAACGTCTCGCGGCCTACAATGACCGTCTACTCCCCGGAAGGAAAGAATACAGGCACTGCGGTGGTTGTATTTCCAGGCGGTGGCTATGTGAGACTGGCGATCGATCTCGAGGGTACGGAGGTCTGCGACTGGCTAACGTCTGCAGGGATTACGTGCGTGCTGCTGAAATATCGCGTGCCGAGCCTGCCATATGACTGGCACTGCAAGTGCCGACCCAACGGACTTGCCATATCGACACTCGCGCTGGAAGATGCGCAGAGGACGGTGGGGTTGGTGCGCTTTCATGCAGCGGAGTGGCATATCGATCCTCACAAGATTGGAGTGCTGGGGTTTTCTGCCGGCGGCTATCTAGTGGCAGAGATCAGCACGCATTTTGATCACCGGTTGTACACACCTGTCGATGCCCCAGACCGAGAAAGCTGCCGGCCCGATTTTGCCGTCGCAATCTATCCTGGGCATCTGTGGACCGAAGACAACTTTGAGTTGAATCCGCGCATTCGCGTAACCCGCCAAACCCCGCCTACATTTCTGCTGCAGGCGGAAAATGACCCGATCGATCCTGTACAGAACTCGCTGGCCTACTTGGCCGCGCTGAAACAAGCTGGCGTCCCGGTGGAAATGCATCTGTACGCGGAAGGTGGTCATGCATTTGGGCTGCGGCCTACGGAGCTTCCGATTACGGAATGGCCCAAGCTGGTAGAGAGGTGGTTGCTAACGATTGGGATTACCCCGAAGTAGGCGCTTCGCGAAAAACCGGAGCGGCAGCTTCGATTGCATCTAGTGAAAAATCGCCATATTACTCAAAATGCAGCGGCCGGATACCCCTCCTCGTCCCGCAGAAGCAGCCTTGCGAGCGCACGGAACTTCACGCCTCTCCAATCAGATAGTTTTTCGGCGCTTCCGCGCATCGGTGACGGTAATCGTCCTCATGTTCCTATTATCGACCGAAGGGAGAAACACTGAAGTCCACGCTCGCAGGACAGCGCCGCTTCGATAGCCAACTGACCGTCGCTGCCGGGCTTCGCCCCGCCGGACAGCCGAGGCGGCTGTCCCTACCTGTTCGATTTAGCGCCCGTACGCAGCTGATGCGGCCATCGGCTTCCGGTGCATGGTGTAGCCGTCGTAGGTTTCCTGGCGAAAATTCAGATTCGGAGCGCAGAGCTTTTCAGTTTGGCTGAGAAACAGGTATCCGCCGGGCTCCAGATAAAGGTGCAACCGCTCCATTAGCGCGGTGCGCTGGGCGCGGGAAAGCTGCGGCAGGACGTCCATGCAGAAGATGCAGTCGAAGCGGCCGATATAGACCGGCTTGGTCAGATTCATGGTATTGAAGGTGACCAGGCTGCGAAGGCGCGGCTTCACCAGCAGGTGCGCGCCATTGGAACTGCCGGTGTTGGAATTGCCATTCGCGGAGTTCGCGATCGCAGATTCCTCCGAGCCATTCCCATTCCCGTTCGAACTTCCAATTTTCGAGAAGCACGCACGGATCATCGCCGGCGGCAGTCCCTGCAAGGCTGATTGCGGATACAGTCCGCGCTCGGCAACCTGAATGGAAGACGGCAACAAATCGCTGCCTACAATGTGAACTGACCACTCCTTGGACGAGTGCGCCGAACCGTTAGTCTCCAACACCCCTCCGCTGCGGTTCGGACTTTTCGATTCCTTAGCGGCGTTTCCGTTCGTTGAGCCGTTGCTCGCGCCACCGCCCGCTGCATTGGGCATGGCCTCGCAGATCGCCATGGCAATCGAATAGGCTTCTTCCCCGGTGGCGCAACCGGCGCTCCAGATGCGCAGGGTGCACGCGCCATCGTCGGCTTTGCGGGTATAGAGTTGCGGCATCACGTGACGCGCCAAAGCATT
The DNA here is from genome assembly GCA_020073385.1 of Terriglobia bacterium. Classification (GTDB taxonomy): domain Bacteria; phylum Acidobacteriota; class Terriglobia; order Terriglobales; family Acidobacteriaceae; genus Sulfotelmatobacter. The sequence continues at coordinate 40,522 of JAIQFH010000022.1, forward strand.
CATGGCTCCGGGATGCCGGTAGAATCCAGTCTTCGCATTGAGCACGCCGTCGAGGAACTCGGCGAACTGGGAAGGGTCGAGATCCGAGGAGCGTAACCGGTCGAGCAACGCCGTCGGCAATTCCAGTTCGTGCGCTTCCAGATAATCGGCCACGTGCGCCGCCAATGCGCTGTTCGGACAATCGAGCAGAATCCCCGTCTGGCGCTCCACGAGCAGCCGCAGCTCAGAGAGTTCGTGCTCGAGAATGGTGACGCCCGTGATGAGTCTATGCATAAATCCTTTTCCTCAGAAGTGCGGCTGACGTCGCCGTCGCTCGGGGGAGGACAGGGTTCTCTGTTCTCAGTTCTCTGTTCTCAGTTCTCTGTTCTCAGTTCTCTGTTCTCAGTTCTCTGTTCTCAGTTCTCTGTTCTCAGTTCTCAGTTCTCAGGTTCTGCGTTCGGACTTCTTTCTTCATTTTTTGCTTTCTGACTTCTATCTTTTTCAACTTCAAACTGTGGCGGAGTACGATTTGTACGAATCCTGCCCGGCCTGTTGTGCGACCACGTTCATTTCTTTTTCCAGCGAGGAAAAGCGCTGCATGATTTCGTGAATGCGCAGCGTCATGTTCCGGATCGTCTCGATCTGAGCGCGCGTTTGCGCGGAGAAGCTGCCCGGCTCCAGCAGGAGCAGATCCGAGTTTCCCAATACCGATGTGAGCGCGTTGTTCAGGCTGTGGCGCATTTCCAGCATGTAGCGTCCCAGGGTTGCCTGGCGCTCGAGCGCAGAGCAGGCCAACTCCGCAGCACGCGCCCGGGCTTCGGCTCGCGAGCGATGCACGGCTTCGGCCGCAGCCAGCACCAGGGTCTCAAGCCAGTGCTCGCTCGGCCGCAGAATGGCCACGCGCGGCCAGCGGTCGCGGACAAGCTGTGCTGTCGCCGCATCGTGGCATACACAAAAAATCGGTTGCGCGGTAGAGTGCAAAGGCTCGAGAACCACCGAAAGCAGGTCGCGCCGCACTTGCCCGACTATTGCAACGTCGAACACATCGACGGCAAAACGCGGCCACAGTTCGTCGCTCAGCAGCGTGAATGTGGGCACATTCCGCTCCATCTGCCAGCGGGCGGTGATCCGCCGGGAGAAGTCGGGTTCGTCGGAAATGATCAGGACGGTCGGTGTTTCCACGTGCCAGCTTTCCTCGTTGTGCCTGTAAACCATTACATCGAGAGCCAGACAACCTCTGCCAACTCACTTCTTCTTTGGCGGCTGCGATGCGGAATCCGCATCCCAGCCGGTCGAGCCGGAAACTTCAAACTCAGGAGCGTCCGCCGGCGGGGGAGCGGGCTTGCTCGTCTTAGCCATGGGCGCAGCCGCGGGTTTCGCAGCGGGTCTCGCTGTGGTGGCAGCTGCCGCGGCCTTCGCTGCGGGTGCCGGTGATTTGCCGGCCGAGGCAGGCAGCTTGACCGGGACTGTTGCCATCGGTTTTGGCGCCGCCACGGGTTGCGCCGGAGCCGCGGGTTTCGCAGCAGAGCCCGGCTTTGCTTTTGCGTCTGCTTCCGAGGTCTTGCCGCGGCCTAATGCGTGTTCAACGGAAGCGCGCAAATCGACCAGCATGCGCAGCGGCGATCCGGAGGAATACTCCGCCTGGAACATCACTTTCCACGACTGGCAGATCATGCGCAGCCGGATGATCGGTTCCTGAGCTGAGAACTGAGCCCGGCGGCAGTCGAGGGTTTCTATCCCCTTATCTTCAAGCTCGGTCAGGCCATCGAGAATCAGGTTCAGGTCGCCGAGCATCAACCGGAAAAAAGCCCGCCGCATCAGATAGCCGAAACGGGTAAACGCTGCAAGCGCCACCGGCAGATAGAACAACTCTCCCGCAAGTCCCTTGGCCTTTCGTCCTTGTTCCAGAACTCCGCCGTGCAAGAGCTCGTCCAGTGATTTGCACTTGCGGGCAGCATCGAGCACCCGGTCCAGCGAATTGAGCCATACCGGGGGCTTCAGCTCAATCGGCCCGAGCACTGTCTCCATCGTTTGAGCGACGTAAGCCAGATCCACCTCGGCATCATTGAGTCCCGCGGGAGCGATCTGGCTGAAGTACTGCACCAGGAGGAAATCGATCTTGTCGCGAACGGCGTCGCTCTTGTTGGACTTAGCCAAAAAGTGTTGCAACAGCGTAGTCAGTCCTTCTTGACTCACCAGTGAACTGGTCTGCAGGAACTGGCGGAGCTGGTGCACCTGGATAGCTCCATCCATGTGCTCAAGCCATTGATTGGCCTGCTCGACGGTTTCTTTGCCGGGAGTCTCCACGCCGGCTTCCAGTTCGCCGCAGGGTTTCACATCGATGGCAAACTCGCGCGCCAGTTCGAAATAGATGGGATACAGTTTGCGCGCGAAGCTCCATTGTGTAGCGAGGTCTTGCACGGGTGTGGTTGGAGTCATGATTTCACGATCCAGTTGGGCACTTCGCGGTTAAACCGCGCGGCCACGAGTGTGTTCCCGGGGTGATATTGCACGGCTACCACGCGAGCTTCCTCCTCGAACGAGCCGTCGGAATTACGCAACTTGAGAACATCAGCAAATTCCAGTGGCGTCTTGCAGGCGAACAAAACCTCGCGCGGCGTGCCAAATTCAATCACCGTACTTTCGCTGTAGTCCGGCAGTTGGCCGGTTTCCACCAGGCGGGCAAATTGGACTGGCATGCGCATCGCTGTCGCGTCCGGGAAAAACCGCGCCAGGCCGGCGACTGGGCTGGCATCCTGGTAGCGCGCGGTGGCTATGCCTTGGTGCGCCAATCCGATCAAAATCCCCTTTAATTAGAAACTTCTAACTGAACTCGCAAGCCCAGCGAAAAGCGGTCGGGCTCCCCCTCTTCCTGGTTTGGAAGAGCTTTGGGGAGCCGGTATCCGCGGTTCGCAGAAAATTCGAGCACGGTGGGAACCATCTCGCAGAACGGAAGGGCTAGCACTGAGGGGAATGAGCTTTCAACAGGTTAGCGTGCCTGAGTCATGCCGGCGGGCACGGCAGTGACGGTTCGCGTCTCAAGCTGAGATGCCAGTCTCACTTCGCTCGGCGCAGATAAGGAGGACTCATATCGGCGAGACTCAAACTATTGGGGCGCGGATGGTTGCCCGCAAAGATCGAACAGGGTTTTGCTACCTTTTCTTCTTGCCTCGCGTCTACATGCACGAGTTCCACAAGCGAGCGCGATGCAATTCAGAATCACGTCTTGACTCGAAATGGCCGTGGATCAAGGGAAGAAGACAACTCGCCGCGAAGCGGTCCGGATTCTAGCTTCCGCTCCCGTAGCGGCGTGGATCACTGCACGTGCCGCCGTCCTTCTGGCAGCGCCTTCCGCCGAAGGTACTCCTCCGCTCGCACCGGATCACCCATGTCCGCCGAGCGGGTGGCTCTCATCGACGGGTTCATAAAGGGGTCGGACGGACTCGAGAAAAAATACGAGGCACGCACCTACAAGAGCAACTGGACAATGCCCTATCGACTATTCCGTCCCGAAGCTACCGGCAAGCTCCCCTTGGTCGTCTACCTGCACGGCAGCGGCGGACAAGGAGATGACAACGAAAAACAACTCGGCCTCGGAAACATCTTCGGAACACGCATTTGGCTGCTTCCCGAGAATCAGAAGAAGTTTCCCTGTTACGTTCTCGCGCCGCAGTCGAACCGAGGATGGGTCCGATATGACCCGGCAAAACTGGAAAAAGGAATTTACGAGATGGTCCCAGGTCCGGGCCAGGGCGTTTCTCTCGCACTGGAAGTCATCGATGCCGTGCGTCACGACTTCGCTATTGATGACAATCGGATCTATGTGACCGGCCAGTCCATGGGTGGAGCAGGCACATGGAACATGATCGCCAGCCGTGCGGGATTCTTTGCGGCGGCGGCCCCATGCTGCGGAGCTACTTCGAAGGACGATGGCAGCGGCTCGATCGAGACGCCATTGTGGAATTTTCACGGCGACTCGGACCAGACGGTTCCAGTAGCTCTGTCCCGGGATCGCATCGCAGCGAGGAGAAAAGCAGGCGGACACCCGCTCTCCACTGAGTACGCGGGTGTGGATCACAACGTCTGGCAATGGACTTATACCGAACCGGCGCTGGTGTCGTGGATTTTTTCTCAGCGGCGCGGTCAGATGCCCGTAGTATCTTCTTTTGTTCACTGCAGTGTGTGACTGGACTCTCGAACGGCACCCATTCCAATGTTGTAGCGTTTCAGTTTGCGGTACAGGGTCGCGCGGCTGATGCCGAGCATGCGTCCGGCGAGCGCTTTATCGCCTTTGACTTGCTCGAAAACGCGTTGAATCGTGGCGCGTTCGATATCTTCGAGATCAGTTGTGGACAATGTTCCGCGGGGTACTGTAGGCAGTGCGCCGCGCGGTGCCTCCACAAGCGAGGCTTCTTCCGCTAGATCAGGATCGAGAACCGGTGGCTTGCTGGTGCGTACTACCGACGAAGGCGTTAGTCCTGCGCCCGAGGCGATGGCCGGCGGCAAATCGCTTGACTCGATGATTTGCCCGTTTCCCAGCGCAACCGCCCGCTCCACACAGTTTTCCAGTTCGCGAACGTTGCCCGGCCAATCGTATTGCATGAGCGCCTTCATCGCCGCGCTCGATACGTGCTGCTCCCCTCCAGGGGCATACCGCTCCAGGAACCAGTGCACCAGCATGGGAATATCGCTGCGGCGTTCGCGAAGCGCAGGTACAAACAAGGTGACCACGTTCAGGCGGAAGTAGAGATCTTTGCGGAAGGTGCCATTCTTGTAAGCGGCTTCCAGGTCGCGATTCGTGGCCGCGATGACCCGCACGTCCACTTTGACGCGCTGATTGCTGCCGACCGGGCGGACCTCTTTCTCCTGCAGGACGCGTAAGAGTTTGGCCTGCAACTCGAGCGGCAATTCACCCACTTCATCGAGGAAGATGGTGCCGCCATCGGCCGCTTGAAACAGCCCCTGCTTGGACTTCAGCGCCCCGGTGAACGCGCCTTTTTCGTATCCAAACAACTCGCTCTCAATGAGCGTGGGAACGAGCGATCCGCAATCTACGGCGACAAAAGGCCGCCCGGCAAAAGCTCCGCGAAAGTGCATCGCGCGCGCAACCAGTTCTTTTCCTGTGCCGCTCTCGCCATATATCAGGACAGGCGTGCGCGTATCCTTCAATCGCGCCACCAAGCGCATGACTTCCTGGATGCGCGTGGACGAACCGACGATTCCATGCACCGCAGTTTCCGAATCTGTGCGCTGTCGCAGGAATTCGTTTTCCTCGACCAAGCGCACTTTCTCAGCCATGCGCCGCAAGAACAGCCGCAATTCTTCCAGCGGCGAAAACGGCTTGGTGATGTAGTCGTAAGCGCCTAATTTCATCGCCTGCACGGCGGTTTCAATGGAGCCGTGCCCGGTCATGAGCGCGACTTCGGTGCGGGGCAGAAGTTTCTTGGTCTTCTCCAGGAATTCCAGTCCCGACATGTGTGGCATCACCATGTCGGTCAAAATCATGTGTATCGACTGTTCTTCCAGAAGGGCCAAGGCCGACTCACCGCTCTCGGCTTCCAGGCAAACGAATCCGAGCGCTTCGCCCACCGTCGAGCACAGTTTGCGGATGGTCTGCTCGTCGTCAACGATCAGCAGGCGTATAGGCAGATCTTCTTTACCGGCGTTATTCACTACTCGACCTTTCCAAAAGTTCTCGAGATCACATCAATGAATTGCTGCACGCGGAACGGCTTCTCCACGCAGGGAGCCCCCGTCTCGCGCAAAGTTGTCACCGTCTCCTCATTCGCGATATCGCCGGTGATGAAAACCAGCCGATTGGCCAGATCCGGCCTGTGCCGGGTGATCCAGGCATGCACCTGCCCGCCGTCGACACCGCCCGGGGTGCGCATATCAGAAACGATGCCGAGGAAAGATCCTTTCTCCAGCAGTCGCAAAGCATCGACACCCGACTCGCAACACACGACCGGATATCCACTGCGCTCCAGGGCGGCTTGCACGTAGGCCATCACCGCGGGCTCATCTTCGATGAGCAAGACTGGCAAAGCTTGAGGTTTTAAGGCTGGCAGGCTCATGGTTGTGTCACTCCTGCGGCCACGCCCAGAGACGCGGCCTGGGACGCTACGGGCAAGCGAACAATGAAGGTCGCTCCCTGGACCCCCATGTTGTTGTGGCAGAGAATCTCCCCACCGTGTTCTTTCACGATTCCGTAGCAGATGCTGAGACCCAAACCCGTGCCCTTGCCCACTTCCTTGGTCGTGAAGAAAGGATCAAAAATCTTATCGGGATGAGAAATTCCATTTCCGTTGTCGGAAAATGAAACTTCGACGGAATCGCCGGATTTGGTCGACATGATCTCGATGCGCGCCGGACGTCCGACCTCCCGCACCGCATCGTAGGCGTTGTTCAGGATATTGAGAAAGACCTGCTGCAACTGGTGCGCGTCGCCGATAACATCGGGAAGCCCTTCATCCAAATGTTCGATCACCTCGACGCCGTGACTATTGAAGTCATAGGAGCGCAGTTGAATGGTCCGCCGCAGAATACCGTTGAGTTGTAGCGGATTGCGCTGCGGCGGCATCTGACGGGCAAAACTAAGCAGGTTTTGCACTATCTGCTTGGTGCGTTGCGCCTCCTGCAGGATCACACGCAGATCTTTGCGCGCGGATTCTGGCGTATCGGGATTCTCCATCATCAAGTCGGCGAAACCGAGAATCGCAGTCAGCGGATTATTCACCTCGTGCGCCACCCCGGACACCAACTGCCCGACCGCCGCCATCTTTTCGGTGTGGAGTAACTTGTCGCGCAACACGGCAGAATCCGTGATGTCGGTCAGTACCAGCACGATGCTGGTCACCGTTCCCTGTTCGTCGCGCATCGGACTGAGGTTCGCTGAGAATTTTCCCGCTGCCCCATTACGCCGCACGATTTCCAACTCCAGGTTGTCCACTTGCTGGCCGTTCAACGTGCTTTGCACAGCCTCGGCCAGGTGCCGCGCAAAGTTCGGTGCGGCCAATTCGAGGAGCGGACGGCCCAGCAATTCGCGCTGCTCAAATCCGGCATCGTACCAGCGCCGGTTCGCGTAACTGATGAGCCCTGCGGTATCGGCCACCAGAATCAGACTCTGCGTGTTATTGAGGATCTTCGCGGAGAAGTCGCGCTCGCGATGCAGTTCCGACTGGTAGGTTCGCAGGCCGGTGACATCCAGCATCAGTCCCCGAATCTGCAGCACGTGGCCCGTGTTGTCGTACAGCCCGAAGGCGTTAATCAGCACATGAATCAGCGAACCGTCCTTGCGTCTTAGGGTGGCCTCGAAATTCCGCAGGTTGCCATGCTCTTCCATTGCCTTGGCATGACGCTCTCGCTGCTCAGGCGAGAGATAAAGCTGCGTGGGAATATCGATCTGCAACAACTCTTCCCGGCTGCTGTAGCCGAGCATTCGCACCATGGCATCATTGACTTCCACGAATCGCCCGCCCGGCGTGCTGAAGAACAGTCCTTCCTGAATATTGTCGAAGAGCTCGCGGTAGCGCCGCTCGGCCTCGCTGCGGTCGGAGATATCTTTCAGAACGTGAATGGTCTGCAGGCCTTCGCCGGACGCTCCGTGCACGCGGGAGGTCGAGACCAGGTAGGTGCGGTCGAATACCGGGTGAGCAAACTCGACGGAATCATCCCCCATCGAGCGGCAGAAGGGACAGGAATACGAAGCAGAATCGCTGGTCAACGCCATCAGCGCGCGAATGTTGACTCCGATCAGCTCCGCCGGGGGCACACCAATCATCTCGGCGAGCGACCGGTTCACACGCAACACTTTGTCGGACTGATCGTGCACGACGATAAAGTCCGAGATGGCATCGAAGATCTCGACCCAGTGCCGATTTGACTTTTCAATCTGGGTGAACAGCCGCGCGTTGTCCATCGCCATCGCGGCATGCCCCGCCATGGTCTCGAGGAAGATGCGATCCTCCTGATTCAAAGCTCCCACGCGCCCGGAGAGACATAGAATTCCGGCAAGCTCGCCATTGACCCCAGTCAGCCGAGCCAATATGCAGTCGGTCCAACCGAGCTTGGCCGCGGGTCCCACTCCCAACATTTCCGGGGCAGAACCGCAGACAACCTTCTGGGCGTGATGGGCCACAAACTCTCCCAGAGTGGCGCCCAGGTCTCGTTCGCTCTCGCGATCCAGGGAAGAGATTGCAAGGTTCTGGGCTTCGCCTTTAACCAGGTTCCGCTCAACTCGCTGCGACGCCCCCTCCAGCCTTCGTAGTTCTGATGACGCCGGAGTCTCCGATGTCGAAGGTGTCAGTGCCAATTGCGACTGATGCAGTGCAACGGCTTGCCATCGGCCTTCCTGATGCAAGGCCAGCAATCCTGCCCGAGAGCCCATCAGTTCCGTCGCATGGCGAACGAAGCGGGAGGCAAATTCTGGCAAGTGCAAACTGCCGTCGATATCGCGCGCCAGTTCGATCAAGGCCTCGGCCCGCCGCCGGTGCTGTTGCGACAGGTGCAAATTGCTGGCAACTTCCAACACGACCGCGGCCTGGTTCGACAGGGCCCGGGCGCGCCGTATGTCCTCCTGTGAAATACCGGTACCATCCAGACGATCGAGCACGCCAAACATCCCCAGCAGTTTACCGCTGGCTCCGAGAAGCGGCACGGCCAGAAACTGATGCACTTTATATTTCGAAACGACTTCGGCATTGGCGCCTGGAACCCGGTTCGCCTCGTCCGTCCAAAAAACCTCTTTGGAGCGCAGGGCCTTGGTGGCGACACCTTCTGGAAAAATCGTGTCGACGCGGCGCGGGTCTCCTCGTTCCACTCCATAACGCACCTGGAACTGGTCGCTCTCGAGCAGGGCGATAAAGCAGCGGCCGAAGCCGAGAAAACCCGATGCCCGGATGACAAAAGCCTGCAGAAAACGATCGAGATCGCCGCTGGCGCTCAGTTCCAGCGAAATCTCAAGCAGTTGATGAAGTTCCTGTGCCTGAGAGTGCGCTGTGGCGTGGAGTTCCGCGTGCGCCACGGCGACGGCGCCAAAGCCCGCGATGGCTGCCACCAGCGCACGTTCTTCAGCCGTGAATATGCCATTCGGACGGGGATAAATCAGGATCGCGCCCTGGGTGCGCGATGTGCGAAAGGGTGCGGCGATCAGCATGCCCGGCGAAACCACGTTGCCCAGCGAATGCACGTCTGCACCGATCGAAAGGGTTAGGGGCTCTCCCGCCGACACCGCCCGCTGGGCAAGATCGGCCGCGAAGCGCAAAGTTTGCCGGTCATGCCGGGCACGCGCCGAGGTCGCCAGTTGCGGAGTCTCCGCCGACACCGCCTTCAACTCAAACGGACCTTCCCGCCGCAGCAATACGCAAACCAGTCGTGTGCGCAAAAGCAAACGGAGCCGATCGGCCAAGGCCTCAATGACGGCGCCGACATCCGGGCTTCCATGCAAGGCGTTTGCGACGTCCGCCAGAATTTCGGCGCGCCGATGCTCTTCCCGGGACGCCTCGCCCAGACGGGCAGCTTCCAAAAGACTTCCCAGCTGTCCCGCCAGAATGGTGGCTTTGGCTGCGAAATCCTCACTAAACGCTTCATGGTTGGAGTCGTGTAGGAAGGTAAGCGCGCCGATGACCTCATTGAAGACCAGCAAGGGCGCCGCCAGCAGGGAGCGGGCTTCGAACTCCCGCGCTGCCGGAAACGCGGCAGAATTCACGTGATTCGCAAAGATCGTTCGCCGCTGCCTCACCGCCTCCGCGGTTACGGTGCTCTCCATCGGACGCAGGCGAAGTCCCACGAAACGCTGGGCCATCTTGCCATCGGCCTGCTCTCCGATGAGCTCATCTCCAGACTGGCAGCGCCAGAAGTAGACCCCGGAAACGTCAAAAAATTCGCGCGTGGCCGCGCAGAAGAACTGGATCAGTTGGTTGGGAGTGGGTCTTTCCGCAGACTTGGCAGCAATACGAAGCAGTAGCTTCTGAAAGTCCTCATCGGAGCCGGAGAAGCCACGGTCTCCCGGAGGACCCATCGAACTACTAACAGAAGCACTGACATCTGCACCGACGCTGGGGAAATAGTTTTCGCGATTCACAAGTACTTGAATCTAATGGGAAACTAATTGTCATCTCAATTTGAGTCAAGGGAAATGGACTACGGGGTGCCTTGATGTGAAATCCCGAGACTCGGAGTGAGATTTTGTCTCACCATGAGAAACACTACTCGGTTTTTGCCGAATGAGACAGCGCTAATCGCGCGCGTGCCTTAAGAGTACCCCTCGGCCGCGATGTAAGTATCTATTTGCCAATCGCTTACTGCTCATTACTTTGGTTTTTCCAGGAAGGTTCCGTTGGCCTAGGCATTGCACGCTTGGCTTTGCCCAGTTCTTGGAATCGGAGGAGTAACTGTGTCTCAGCGAATCGCGGCCGCAGTGCTGGCAGTCATAACGATTGTGGCGGCTTTCAGTTTGCCCCACGCAGGCGCCCAGACATCGCAAAGTGACGAGATCAATCGTCGGGCGAAAAGTAAGGTACAGCCATTTTACCCAGAATTAGCGCGCAAGATGAATATCTCGGGAACGGTAAAGGTCGAGGTGACCGTCTCTCCCAACGGCACGGTGAAAGAAGCTCGCATTGTTGGCGGACACCCGGTTCTGGCCAATTCAGCCCTCGACGCGGCCAAGAAGTGGCGCTTTGAACCCGCGCCGACAGAGAGTACGGGCGTCATTGAGTTCAAGTTCGAGCCGCGGTAACTCGGATCACCGCGGAGGAGACAGGCATGACTATCGGCAAGAAGTTATATGTGAACTTCGGCATCATCCTCACCATGGTGTTGGTGCTGTTCCTGGTGAACTGGTCGGCCGTGCAGCGCGAGCACTCTGCCAAGAAGGCAGCGCAGGAATCGCTCGATCTGACCGATGCCACCACCGCAGTTCGCTCCCAGATGATGCAGAACCGCCTCTTTCTGAGCAACTACTTGCTGAGCGGCGACACGCGCGAGGTCGACCGCATGAATGAGGGCCTTCGCACCCTCAACGAGAAGCTCGAACTGGGCAAGTCGCTGGCCAGCTCCGATCAGGTGAAGACATCCCTCGGGAAAGTAGAACAACTCGAGCAGTCCTGGGGCAAGGAATTCGCCCAGCCTCTGATCGAGAAGCGGAAAGATGTCGACTCCGGCAACGCCACGGTCGCCGAACTACAGATCTATTACCTGCAGAAAGACGCGTCCTCGTGGGTAAAGAACTCCACCGACTCGCTAGACGTGGCGGATGTCGAGAATCACAAAGTGGTCGACGAGCGCCGTAAGTCTGATGAAGGTGCGGCCAACTGGACGATCGGTGTTTCGCTGATCAGTACATTGTTGGCGCTCTCGCTTGGCGTCATCATCGCCTACCGCACCGCGAAGGCGATCACAGAACCGCTGACCAGCCTGATGAATGTGGCTCGGGCCATCGGCAACACGGGCGATCTCGAGCACAACATCGACCTGGGCCGCGACGATGAAATCGGCGAACTGGCCCGCACCTTCCACAAGATGGTCACCTACCTCAAGGAGATGGCGGGCGTTTCCGAAGCCATCGCCGGCGGCGATCTGACTCTCGAAGTCAAGCCGCGTTCCTCGCACGACACCCTGGGCAACGCCTTCGCCAAGATGGTCGAAGGACTTGCCGGACTGGTACGCAGCGTGCGCGACGCGTCATCGCAGGTGGCCAGCGCCTCCAACCAGGTCGCCGGAGCTTCCGACGATTCCGCCAAGATCGGACTGCAGGCCTCGTCCGCCATCGATGAAGTGACCAGTACGATGCACGAGATGAGCGTCAACGTGCAGAACATGGTGAAGAGCACTCAGGTACAGGCCTCGAGCGTGAGTGAGACTTCAGCTTCCATCGATCAGATGGTGGCCTCGATCCAGCGCGTAGCCGACACCGCCAAGGTGCTGCTCGATATCTCCAACCGCTCGCGCGAAGAAGTCCACAACGGCATCGGCACCATGGAGAAGGCGACCGACGGCCTGAACCGCATCAACACCACGATCAACTCTTCGGGCGAGATCATCGGCGCGCTCGGTCAGCGAGCCGACGATATCGGCAAGATCATCGAGGTCATTGATGATCTGGCCGAGCAGACCAACCTGCTCGCGCTGAACGCTGCCATCGAAGCGGCACGCGCCGGAGAACACGGACTGGGATTCGCCGTGGTCGCCGACGAAGTCCGCAAGCTGGCGGAGAAGTCAGCGCAGTCCACGAAGGAAATTTCGGAACTCATTCAAAGCATTCAGAAAGAAGCCCGCAAGGCGGTCGAGAACATGGACCGCTCGACCTCGATCGTCAACGAAGGCCTGGAGTTGGGTTCGGAACTGAACTCGGCCTTAAAGAAGATCTCGAACGTGGTCACCGAAGTCTATAAGTTCGCGCAGGAAATCGGTGCGGCCACCAACGAGCAGTCGCACGGCTCGTCTCAAATTGCGCGTGCCACGACTCGGCTCAACGAAATCACGCACGAAATCAACTCAGCTGTCGAAGAGCAAGCGTCCGGGGCTCAGGCTGTGGTCAAAGCCATGGAGCGGATGCGGGAACTGGTGCAGCAGTCGACTTCGAGTTCCACCGAACTGGCCGCGTCATCCGAGCAGATGTCGAAGATGTCGCGCAGCCTGCTTGATTTCATCGACCGGTTCGCACTGGCGGAAGCTCTGCGGGAGAAGGCGGCGGATACACCAGGCCGTAACGTCAAGCGCGCAGCCGCAGCCGGGGCGCAGTTCTAAAACCTCAGGAGCCCAAGACCATGAGTCGCGAACTCCATATCGTGGGTTTCCAGGTGGGACGCGAGACGTATGGCGTGCCTATCACTTCCCTGCACGAGATCGTGCGGGTGCCGGAAATCACCGCCGTGCCCGACGCCCCCGACTATCTCGAAGGCGTCATCAACCTGCGCGGCAAGATTGTTTCCGTCATGGACTTGCGCAAGCGTTTCGGAGAAAAGCAGGCCTCCGTGAAGAGGAACAATCGCATCCTGGTGGTCGAGCACGCCGGAAGGTTAGCCGGTCTCATTGTGGACTCGGCTTCCGAAGTATTGAAGATTCCAGCCGACGCCGTGGAAGCTCCGCCGGCCGTTTTTCAGGAGGGTGGGCTCAATTGTGTTACGGGCCTGGGAAAGGTCTCAGGGCGGTTGATCGTACTTCTCGATATGAGCAAGCTACTGGCCCCTGCGAGCCTCGTAAGCAAGGGTGAGTCCGAGGATAAGAAAACAGCGGCCAAGGCCGGGGCGCGGTAATGGTGGGAAGTAGTTCAATTCAGCGGCAGGCGGGGCGAGAACAGGCATGAGCACATCCGGAGCGGCACCCGCTCCCATACTCACCGATGCGGAGCTGAAGCTGTTGCAGGCACTCATTTACCAGGAGTGCGGCATGGCCTTCGACGAACGCCGCACGCATTTTCTTCAGGACCGGCTCTTGCGCCGGCTAAGGGAGTGCCGCGCCGACTCGTTCTATGCCTACTATCGCCTGCTGATCAGCCAGCAAGGCAAGGAAGAACTCGCCAAGCTGCTGGAGAACCTCACCGTCAACGAAACCAGCTTTTTCCGCCACAAAGCGCAACTCGATCTGTTTCAGAAGACCATCCTCGAAGAGCTGCTGAAGCACAAAAGTGCGCGCCGGGAGTACTCGATCCGCATATGGAGCGCGGGCTGCTCCACCGGACAGGAAGCGTACACCCTAGCCATGCTGGTCACCGACGCGCTGGCCTACTACTACCTGCGCAATCCGCTGCCAATCGACATGCCTTTGCCCAAGCCGCTCGTGCCTCCGCCGTGGCGCGTCGAGATCCTGGCCAGCGATATCAGCTACTCCGTATTGCGGCACGGGCAGGAGGGCGCCTATAGCGAGCATCAGATGTCGACCGTCGACTACGGTTACCGACTGCGCTATTTCGACAAGGTGTCCGATCGCTACGCAATCAAGAAGGCGCTGAAGGAGATGGTGCACTTCGACTTTCATAACCTGAAAACCGAGTACCTTCCCCAGCGCAATGATGTGATCTTCTGCCGCAACGTGATGATGTACTTCGATGAGGCCGAACAGAAGCGGTTGATCGAGAAGTTTTACCGCTGCTTGAATCCGAACGGCTATCTCTTTGTGGGCCATGCCGAGAGCCTGCTGGGCCTGACCCACAAGTTTCAGATGGTGCACAAGGATAGCGGAACGGCCTATCAGCGGCTCGAGGTGAAAGAGTAAGCATGACCAATTCCCCCGATGAGCGTGGCGCGGAACTTCGGGAGCTCTTTTATGAGACCTCGCAGGAGCTCGTCCAGGCGCTCAATGAAGAAGCGTTGAAGCTGGAGAAGGATCCCGGCGACGAAGAGATCGTGCGCTCAATCCGGCGGACGGTGCATACGTTGAAAGGGGATTCGGCCGCCTGCGGCCTGCGAGAATTGAGCGAACTGGCGCATCAGTTCGAAGATGCGCTTTCGCTGGAAAGTGCAGCTTCGCATGCGGCCGTCGCCGAAATCGCCTTCGCTACCGCCGACATTTTCTCCGAAATGATCGCGGCCTATCACAGTGGCACGAAGCTCCCTGCGACCAAGACTTTGAGCAAGAAGATTCAGGAGCTGACCGCAGCGCCGAAGAACGGCAAGACGCGGGGCAAAAAGACAGCCGGCAAGACGGCGAAGAGTAAAGAGCCTGCAGAGAAAGCCTCTCTCGGCAAGTCGTCGAGCAAAGCCGCCGACCAGTGGACCGAATACGAGAGACTCGCGATGTCTAAGGCGCAAGCCTCCGGTCAGGATGTGCTGCACGTAGTCACCAAAATTGATCCGCACTGCGCCATGCCGATCGCGGGACGGCAACTGGTTCACAACGCGATCGGTACCATGGGCCCGGTGATTGCCGTTCGTCCTGATGCCAAGTCTCCGGCGGCAGCGAAATTCATCGAATTCGTGGTGGCTACGGTACAAACCCCGGAGCAGATCGCGGCCAAATGTAAGATTCCGACCATCGTCGAAGAAGTGACGGTCGAGGTATTGCTGCGTGCCAGTGCCGCGCCGCAGCCCGCCGCGCTGGAAGCTTCGACAGAGATCAACGAACCGGATACGCCAGCGGCAAGCGATACGGCGGCACCTGAGCAGTCCGCTGTTGCCACGCTGCCCGCCGGGTCCGTTCCCATGCAGCAGGAAAACCTGCTGCGGGTCGAGGCTGGCCGGATCGACAACGTCCTCAACCTGGTGGGCGAGTTGATTATCGGCAAGTCGATGCTGCAGCAGGCGTTGAACGAATTCTCCAAGCGCTTTCCCAAAGAGGCCCTGCGCGGAAAATTCGCCGATGCCATGGCCTTCCAGGCCCGCGTGCTCAATGACCTGCAACGTTCGGTCATGAAGATACGCATGGTGCCCGTCGATCAACTCTTCCGGCGCTTCCCGCGCATGGTGCGCGACGTGGCACGCCAATGCGGGCGTGAAGTGGAGCTGTCGGTCAGCGGACAGGACACCGATCTCGACAAAGGAATTCTGGACGCCATCGCCGAGCCTCTCACACATCTAGTCCGCAATGCGATCAGTCACGGCATCGAGTCTCCTGAGGAACGGCGAAAGCTCGGCAAGCCTGGGCAAGGCATCGTACGTCTCAACGCTTACCACCAGGGCAACCAGGTCATCGTCGAAGTCACCGACGACGGGCGCGGCATCGACGTCGCCAAAATCCGTACCAAGGCGTTCGAACTCGGCCTCACGACGCCGGAAGAAGCCTCCAAAATGAGCGAACTGGAGGCTCTGAACTTCATCTTCCGCCCCGGCTTCTCGACCGCGGAGCAGGTCACCGAGGTCTCGGGACGCGGCGTCGGCATGGATGTGGTCCAGAGCGTCCTGCACCGTCTGAAGGCCTCGATCAGCGTCGACACCCGCCTCGGGCAAGGGACAACGTTCCGCCTGAAGCTGCCTTTGACTCTCGCCATCATCAAGGCGCTGCTGTTCTGGGTCGAGCAGCGGCTGTACGCAATCCCGCTGAACGCGGTTCTCGAAATCGCCCGTACCTTCGAAGCGGAAGTTCATCAGGTCGATAACTACGAAGTACTGCAACTGCGCAACCAGGTGTTGCCCCTGCTCCGCTTGGGACGCCCGGCGCCGGAGCGAGATGTCAAAACCAAGCTTTTTGTGCTCATCATCACCGTCAGCGAAAAGAAATACGGCCTGATTGTCGACGGGCTCGAAGGCGAAGAAGAGCTGGTCATCAAAGCCCTGGACGATCAGACATTCTCGACCGATCTGGTCTCAGGCGCTTCGATCCTGGGAGACGGCCGGGTCGTCCTGATACTGAATCTGCCCGCTGTGGTAGAACACGTGGCCCGCTTACGGCCACAGGAGATGGGACACGCGAATTCCGGCCTGTTGTTGACGCACACCGATCGCATGCGTCTGGCGCTTACTCCGGAAGTCGGAGGCCAGGTATGAAGCAGGTACGGGTGCTGGTGGTCGACGATTCGGCGCTCATGCGCAAGCTGATCCCGCAGATGCTCGCCGTTGACGAGGCCATTAACGTCGTGGGAACCGCCATGGATGGCTCTTTCTGCCTGAAGAAGATCGAGGAACTCAAGCCCAACGTCGTAACCCTCGACCTCGAAATGCCTGGCATGAACGGCATCGACACGCTGAAAGAGATCATGCGGCACAATCCGGTTCCCGTCATCGTGTTCAGCTCGCACAGCACCGAAGGCGCAAGCGTCACCATGAAAGCGCTGGGGTTGGGAGCATTCGATTTCGTCACCAAGCCCAAGGATGCATCCGCGCATATGGCGGAGACCGCGCGGGAGTTGATCGCCAAGGTCAAGGCTGCCGCAGACTGCAAGCTGAAACCGCGCATGATAGCGGGATTGCCGTCGAAGCCGGAGAAGCCCCCTGCCCCGGTGGGATCCCCAAACAAGATTGTTGCCATCGGCGTTTCGACCGGAGGCCCACAGGCTCTGGAGTATGTGCTGTCGACGCTGCCCGGAGACTTCGCCGGAGCCATCACTGTGGTGCAGCACATGCCCGATGGTTTTACCGACATGTTCGCGCGGCGGCTTGACGAAGTCTGCCCTCTGCGCGTGAAAGAGGCGCAGTCGGGCGATATTCTTCTTCCCGGCCGGGTGCTGATCTGCCCCGGAAACCGCCACATGAAGGTCAAGCGACTGCCGCTCGGCGACATCGCGGTGCTTAGCGATGAGCCCCGGGTCAACGGGCATCGGCCCAGCGTGGATGTCCTTCTCAGGAGCGTCGCCGAAGAGTTCCGCACCAATGCTGTGGGGGTGCTCATGACGGGCATGGGCGACGACGGGGCGGAAGGATTGGGCGCAATCAAGAAAGAAGGCGGCATGACCATCGCGCAGAGCGAGGAATCCTGTGTGGTTTATGGCATGCCCAAGGCGGCAATCGAGCGTGGCTATGCCATTCGCGTGGTCGGGCTCGACATCATGGGAGCGACGCTGCAGGCCCTTTGTGGACGCGGCGAAGTCGGTCCCGCAGGACGCGCTGTGCGCGCCGGAAGCTGAGATCGGGCACGAAAAGCTGATGACCAGGGTCATCTGGTTACGGCCAACGGCCCATGATATGCAGTAGTAAGGGGGAGGTCTGTATGGAGCAGTTCGCAGCTGTAAAGCGCAGCAAAGACGGGCAGCCGGTCCGGTACCTGATCGTGGACGACTCCGTGTTTGCCCGTAAGAATCTGGCCCGCATGATCGAAACGTTCGGCGGGCAGGTGGCGGCCGAAGCCGGCGACGGCTTGACCGCGATCAGCGAGTTCGACCGCACGCATCCTGACATCGTGCTCATGGATATCACCATGCCGCAGATGGAAGGGATCGAGGCAGCCGAACGGATCGTCCAGCAGCATCCGGAAGCGCGCATCGTGATGGTTTCCTCGGTCGGATACCAGGAAAACATTGTCGCTGCGTTGCAGCGGGGCGCGCGTCATTTCGTGCAGAAACCCGTGAAGCCGGAAGTGCTCTACGAAGTGATCAAGTACGTGCTCGGCGAAGATGGCGCAGTAAGCAACGCCGCAGGAGCGGGAGCCTAATTCGATGAAGATGGAACTGATCCAGCCCTTCATCAATGCGGCTGACGCCGTGTTGTCGCAAGGCCTGCAGGGATCGACCAAGGTGGGCAACCTCACCATGGAAGAGGAAGCCTATCGCCGTAAAGGCGTGGCGGGCATGATTGCCTTGACGGGCGACATCGAGGGCCGCATTATCCTCGATCTCGAGCCGCAGACCGCTGTGCGCGTGGCCAGCCATTACGCTGGCACGGACCTCCCCGAATCCGACGCGCTCATCAAGGAAACTATCTTCGAGCTAGCGAACCAGGTCGTGGGCAATGCCATCTCGGCGCTTAACGATCAGGGATTCCATTTCCGCGTTCATCCACCACTGCTGCTCACGGCCGATCAGGGCGACAAGACCAGCGAAGACACCGAGGCACTGATGATCTTGTTCGAGACCTCCCTGGGCAACGTCTTCATGAATGTAGCGTTGCGCTACAACAAGAAGCGCATGGCTGACCATGCGACGGCGAGGGCTTAGAGCCAGTACCCAGTTGCCAGTCCTCATAACGGTTCGCTGTCATATGTGGCGGGCCGCTTCTTGTCTGCGCTTTCCTTTGCGCTTTTTGGGAAAACCGTGAATTTCGGGGTACCCCTCCCCCCTCCCGGTCTATTGGAAATCATCGGCTTAGAGGGAAATCTCGAAGTAATCTATGGGGCTCAATCACTTGGGGGCAAAATCTTGAGCCGCAGGGACTTAGGTCCCGTTGACCGAGGCCTGCTTACACCGCTTTCGCTTTGGCTATGATCTGCTCTATGGATTCTGGGCGCAAGGGCAGGTGTTACGTGGGGCTGTGATTTCTCTCACTGGCGACTTAGAAACTGGTGCACTCCCCCGATTTGTCTAGATGTGTCCAGTCTAGATGTGAAAGGAGGGTGGGGTCAGACCTTCTTGTTTGGAGGCAGGTTCTTCAGTTCGTTCGACAACTGGTTTTCAAGGTGCTTGATGCTCTGGTAACGGAGGCATCGCTGGCCGTGCACGTCAAAGCGAAGTTCGTCGGACTTGTTGATAACTAGTACGGTGGGACGGGCTTTGCCCCAAGCGTATCCCACTTCCAGGTAGACGTTGGGATTCGCGCCGGTCAGGTCGGCGATAACCAGCTCTGCGTTTTCGATACGAGACCTCACTTGGTCGAGAATATCGCCGGTGAAGGCTTCCTGATCAACCCGCTCACAGATGTAGCCAAGCTGGCGAACCGGATTTTGTATGCCGAAGTAGAACACGTCTTCCATCTCGGAAGAAAATGGCATGGCGACGAAAACTTTAGGTTTCTTCTCAACCTGACCAGCGGATTCGAGAGTCGAGACTGTGGTCTCTATTGATGTGCCGCGCTTCTGTTTTGCAATCGTGTTGAACGCTAGCTGCTCGACCTCCGGATACTTCCCACGCCTCGAGCCACGGCCCCCGGCAACCCGCGGTACTCCCTTCTGCGGCTTGGGTAACCGCGGACTCGGCGATTTTATCGGCTTGAGCGCCAGTTGACCAAGCGCTGCGCGAAGACGCGTAACCCGATTGACGTCGCGCTCGACGATGAGTACACGGTTCAGCCTCTTAGGTGCCTTGCCCGCATTGAGCGAACCGAGGATCCCTCTGAATTCGGAGTGAAGGGCCTCAATTTCGTCCAGTCCGTATCCAGCGCCATGAAGCGTAATCGCAATGCGCTCCGCCTCAGGACGGTCTTGTTCTACTATCGACAGTGCCCGTCGGGCAAAATCTTCGATTTCTGTATAGCCAAAGTCACCCAGTGACGATACTCCGACAAACAGAACACTCGAACTCGGTAACAAACCCTCAGTATCAACCCAGACGTGTGATCCGGGCGTGGGCTTCAGCTTGTTAAGCGCGACCACACCTCGCTCGACCAGAAGCGATGAAACCGCATCATCCACACCGTGGTAGGCCTGGGCATACTTGAGGACGAGGACGTCGGCGGGGAATTCCAGGACATCACCCTGAACGATTTCGATATTAAACCGTGGATTCTTCATCAGGGGTCGATGTTACCACCCTTGTGAGGCTTTCCCGTCTGTGCGAGATCGTGTAACAAAACGCAAGATTTTTGGGTCGTCATTCCCAGATTGGGAGAGAAAAGTTGGTGCAGGTGCCGTCGAGTCAGGGGTGCACTCCACCAGTCTGTCTCCATATTCCCGTCCCCATATTCCCATATTCCAACAATGCCGACTGGTGCACCGTGTTCCTCCGGGTCTGGGCTTGCGTGCCAGTTTGTTGTATTTGGACGGCGGTGTCCGTGATCGCGCTCACGCCTTTGGGTCGTCGGTGGTGTCGATGGCTAGCGGGATCCACTCGAGCTTTACGGCGGCGGCGATGAGCGGCTTCGTTCGTGGGCAGGTTGTAGCGGTCGCGCATGCGGTGGAGGGCGGCGGTGATGGTGCGCGGCGAGGTGTCGAGGTGGCGTGCGGCGTCCTGCGGTGTCCAGACTTCGGCGACGGAGACGAGGATCTCACGCTCCTTGGCGGAAGGATTCGGTTGGCGCTGGTGGATCGGGAGGCGAGCGGGCCTCATGCGGGCTGGCCCCATTTTGGAAGGCAGGAATCAGGAAGAGGGCTAGCGCCCACTCAAGCCAAAACCGGGCTTGAATGGGGCACCCGACATTCAATGGGGTGGTCGCGTATTTCTACTCCAAGACAAATTCTTTTGTTTTTTCGCTAGCAGGATTTGCCAAAAATTCATTTGCCAGCGACACTCGGCGGGTTCTATTCTCGACGGCTGCCTAGCAGCGTGCTGAAAAACTTGCTCTCATGCCGGCAATTTATCCCAGCGGCTGAACGGGCCGCTGAAAAAATCGTTTCTCGTGCGAAATGAGGGCCACTGGGGCTGAAGCCCACGCCGATTTAAAGGACTCACGCGGCCCTGAAGGGCCGCTCTTCCACGGCGGCGCGAACAGTTCCGATTTTTACGGCGGCGCGGACAGTTCCGATTTTTCAGCGGCTGAAGCCGCGACTGATTGTGAAGCACTTACGGTGCGGCTGAAAGGCGCACCCTTTCAAATCGGAGATGCTGAATTCAAATTGCAGATGCGGAATTCAAATCGCAGATGCTCAATTCAACTCGGAGATGCTGAATCGAGTTTTTCAGCGGCCTGCTGGAGTAGCCGTCCGCACCAATTCACTTTATGTCATATCTGGAGAAGAGATGAGAACCGAAGTGCTGTGTCGCTATTACGTGACTTTGTTTTGCTTGATCTGCCTCATAACAGTCGCCGCCTTAAATCCACAGCCCGTTTTTGCGCAAACCGCCACAGGATCGATTACCGGAGTGGTCACCGATCCGTCCGGACTCCCCATCACCGACGCAGATGTTGTCCTGCGAAACACCGATACAAATACCGAGGCCCGTTATCCCACGAATGATGTCGGCGTGTATGTTGCGCCCTACGTGCAGCCGGGTAATTATCAGATCACTACTAAGAAGGAAGGCTTTGCGGAAGTGCGTCATGACCGAGTTGTGGTGCATGTAGGCGAGAGCCTCACGGTCAACGTGCGCATGCCGGTGAGAGGGGAGACTACTTCGGTGACGGTCACCGAAGAAGCGCCCGTACTGGAATTGGACAAGACAGCCCAGGCACAGACGGTCACCCAAAATCAGGTCGAAGACCTGCCGATTGCCTCCCGGCGCTGGGAGAACTTTGTGCTACTTACGCCGGCGGTTACGACCGACGGCAATAGCGGACTCAGCAGTTTCCGCGGCCTGTCTTCTCTGTATAACGGCAATTCCGTGGACGGCGCCAACAACAGCCAGGCGTTCTTCTCGGAGGCACGCGGGCGCGCGATTATTGTTTCCTATGTGTACAGCGCCGACTCGATCAAGGAATTTCAGGTCGCGGCCAGTAATTACAGCGCGGAATTGGGACAGGCCGCTGGTGGCGTAGTGAACGCCGTCACCAAATCGGGTACGAACCGATTGCATGGCGACCTGTTCTATAACCTGCGCTATCCCGATCTGAATGCTCTTGATCCGCTGAGCAAGTCGAAGGGAATCACGACACAAACTGTTCACCAGCAGAACCAGTTTGGCGGAAGCGTAAGCGCGCCAATCATCAAGGACAAGTTGTTTTTCTTCGGCACGTATGACGGCTTCCGTAAAGTAAACCCGATCCTGTACACCTCCACGACGTCGACCGCCGCCATCAACAGCTTCGCCTGCCCGACTAATGTCTCCGCGTCGGCATGCGCAAATGCCAAGGCGTTCATCACGGGTGAATTGTTAGGCGCATTCCCACGCAACCTGAAACAAGACGTATTCTTCGGCAAGCTCGACTACCAATTGAATGGCAACAACCACCTGTCGGGCGTCTTCAACCTTCAGAACTGGCAGGAACCTTACGGATATAACACTGCTCCAACCGTCAACAACGGCGGGGCCACCCAGAATGGACACGGCGGCACTCACGAGCGGTTCTTCATCGGGACGTGGACTTCCAATTTCTCATCCAACAAGGTGAACGAACTGCGATTCCAATGGGGCCGGGACTTCGAGTTTGACGGCACCAACTCGCCGGGACCAAGCGTCTCTTTATTGAACCTTGCTTCCTACGGAGAAACCTCTGCTCTTCCGCGGCCGGCTTTTCCGGACGAACACCGCATCCAGTTTTCGGACAACTTGTCGTGGGTGAAAGGCAAACACTTCCTCAAGATGGGAGTCGATGTGAACTTCATCCACGAACTCCTGGTCAACCTGTTTCAGGGGGACGGAAATTACAGCTACAGCAATACAGCAGCCGTCGAGCAGTGCACGTCGCCAGCGAATGCGGTTTTCTGCCGCTGGGTGGCGGACGCGGTGGGGGTCCCGTTGGTTGGTGACCCTGTTAGCCCGGTTATTACGGGCATGCATTACACCAGCTTCACCCAGGTAAACGATCCGATTACGCATGTGGGGAAGGACGATTTCTACAACAACGACCTCGGCGCGTACATCGAGGACTCCTGGAAGGTGCGTCCAAACATTACCTTGAACCTCGGCCTACGATACGACTTGCAGCACGTGCCCGCTCCGGCCAAGCCGAACACCGCGTCGCCGCTGCTGACCCTCTACACCTCAACGCTCAATATCGACAAGAACAATATCGCGCCGAGATTGGGCCTCTCGTGGCAGTTTCTCGGAAATACCGTGTTGCGTGCTGGGTATGGAATGTTCTTCGGAAAGACCTCGAATAGCACTTACTACGCCCTGCGGGTGGAGAACGGAGTCTATCAGCAGACCTTCAGCGGTTGCGGGCCCAGCGGGATCACGACCTGCGCTCCGACATTTCCGAATGTGTTCTTCACCCCGCCTGGGCCACCGGTTGCGGCTCCCTTCGCAGGCGCTCTTACCCCGACCGTCACCATTCCCGGTGGCATTCTGCCCGCTTCCTCGGCGGCAGCCCACGGTATGACTCCGGATTTCGTAAATCCTCTGGCGCATGAAGCCGAACTGTCGATTGAAAGACAGTTGCCCGGACGAATGACGGTTTCTGCTACATACCTTTTGACGCACGGGGTTCATTTGCCCGCGAGTTACGACGCCAATGTCGCTCCCACCACGGTAACCAGAAGCTACGACGTAGTCACACCGAGCGGTAGCACCGCTCTAACGGCTACAGTACCGTGGTACGGACCTGAGATCGTCGCCCAGGGGGTGCCTGCCGGGCCTGGACGCCTCGACAGCGGCACGGGCCTCATCCTGAATCAATACAGCGTCGTCTATTCCAACTACAACGCCCTGGTGCTCTCCTTGCGCAAGCAGATGAGCCACGGCCTCGAGTTGTTGTTCAACTACACCTACAGCAAGGCTCTCGACGACGGCCAGACCGCCGGAACCAATGGCACATTCTTTGGGACTGATGGAGTTCTGGATCCCTACAGTCTCGATCGGGACTATTCCTACTCTGATCTCGACCAGCGGCACCGCTTCGTGGGCAGCGTCGTGTGGCAACCTGTTTTCGGACACGTCGACAACGCTTTCACCCGGCAACTTGTAAATGGATGGTCGGCCTCCGGTATCGTGACCGCCGCCACCGGACAGCCCTACGGCGCGAACATCGGTTCTTCGATTCTCGGGAGTGCAATCGCGGGAGACGGAGGCATGACCGGCGCGGAAGTGAGCACATTTGCGGGCCCAACCGGTGGCCGAGTTTCCTGGCTGCCCCGCAACCCCTACAATCTGCCCAATTTGACGACGGTGGACTTTCGCCTAGGGCGCGGTTTCTCGTTCGCAGAGAGGTACCACCTCGATTTCATGGTGGATGCCTTCAATCTCTTCAACAGTACGATCGTGAGTGGCGTGAATACCACTGCTTTCACCTACTCTGGGGCTGGCTCGGGCGCCTGTACCGGCCACACCAATGGCTGCTTAGTGCCTTCCCCGACGTTCCAGTCACGGAGCACTACATCCAGCCTGCTGTACGGAGCCCGGCAACTGCAGTTCGGAGCGAAGTTTGAATTCTAGGGAAGCATGAATGCTCGCCGAGCGGGCGGCAAACGGGTTGCCGGCACTCGGCGAGAATTTTTGATCTGCGTTTACTTGGTTAATTTGGGCGGGGCGGGCTTGCCGTGCTCAGGCTCGGCAGCGGCGCTGTCGATCCATGCTGTGTACCACAAGTTCAGCAACATCTGTGATCCTGCGGCGAGCCGCTGTTCCGTAAACGTCCGCGCCTCAGGAGAACCCTTGTCCTTGAAGCCTCCCGCTTGATCAAGCTCATACACTCGCTCCACCAGTTTGTGGGAATCTTCGAGATAGTCCAAGTATTGACGAAATGGGTCCGCGAGGTGCTCGGGAGCATGCATCATCGCTGCGAAATCGTTCGCATGGATGTTCGCCGCTACGTAGGGGCCCTCGAACCGCCAGTGAATGCCCGGCTCAGTAGAGTAGTGGTTCGGATTCGGGCCCACCCATCCGTTGTAGCTCACTGTGGTATGCAGAGGTTGTGCGCCGTCACCAACGTAGTGCCCGAGCCATCCGGCGTAAAACACGATCGCCCGCTCAACGGGGACGGTTGGCTGGTGCAGTTCACGCAAGTGGCGGTACTCGCGGAATGCGGCTTTCAGGCGACCGAACACCTCCA
Organism: Terriglobia bacterium; assembly: GCA_020073385.1. Taxonomy (GTDB): domain Bacteria; phylum Acidobacteriota; class Terriglobia; order Terriglobales; family Acidobacteriaceae; genus Sulfotelmatobacter. Next base: position 65,604 of record JAIQFH010000022.1, read on the forward strand.
TGGTGATGTACGGCTGCAATCCAACATGTTCCGGGAGATAATCGTCCGCATTGCCCTGCGTGCCGGCACGCTTGTCGTATAGCTTTCGATAGAACTCGTATCGTCCCGCAGGCAGAGGCTTCATCCAGTCGACGCGCTCGAGATCGATGAAATGATCCGCTTCCTGCGCATTCTTCAGCGCGAATTCAGAAGGACTGCGCCAGCGGTCGGGCTCGGGACCGAGATATGCGATTTCGGCGCTGGCGCGCTGCAGAAACCGTGGCATGGTCGGCGGGATGTTTCGCGCAGCCACCAAATTGAGTGCTGTGTGTCCCTCGTTTCCCCAACCAAATGAGAACGGCGATTGCAGAAGACAAAACAGAAGGGCCAAGGTGCTAAGCTTTCGCGAGAGTCCCAACTTTCCACCTCCGGTCAGACAACGATACGATATTTCATGCCGCGAGGAGGGATTCAGAAAAATGAGATACGCTCTCAAAATCGTGCTGGCTCGACCCATCATCACCCTCTTCTTGCTTTGCTTCCTTCACTCCGCGCAGGCTCAGATCACATGGGCTGGTCGCGCATGGAAAGTCACTAACGGAGGAATGGCCGGCGTTGCCCGCGGAGATGCGAAGAACGTCAGCGTCGACGACAAAGGATACCTGCATCTTGAAATCACTCGGCGTGACGGGAAATGGACCGCGGCAGAGCTGTTTACGATCGAAAGATTCGGCTTCGGAACCTACCAGTGGGTGATCGAGGGCAACGTCTATGACATGGATCCCACTACGGTGCTTGGGCTCTTTCCTTACGGGCCGACTCATCACATCGGCGTCGATGCAGAAAATGAAATCGACATTGAATTTTCCAAATGGAACAACACCTGTCACGGCTGCAATGCCGATTTCACCGTCTATCCCGCCACGGGGAACCGCAAGAACGATGGCACTTCGAGCTGGGAGGATAACTTCCACGTCAGTGGTGGAACTCTCACGACGGCCAGAATGGAGTGGGCCTCGGACCGTATCGTTTTCACGCTTATGAACGGCGCTCACCCGATCGGCAACACCGCCGACGTGATCAAGACGGAAACCTACTCTTCGAACGCCAAGAATATTCCACAAGAAGCGGTCCCGGTTGGCATCAACCTATGGTGCTTCCGCGCGACGCCGGGAGAGAGTCAGTCTGTAATTATTCGGAGTTTTGATTTCGTGCCGAAGTGAGAGACTCACGCCAGTGTAGTGCGTCGCAAATAGTGATCGTTAAGTATTGCGTCTGGGTCCGCGTGATCTGTGGTGTCCGGCGAGGAGGTCAAAGGCTTTAACCACAGAGGGCACAGAGGATCACGGGGCAAACCGGCGACTTGTAAATGTCAATCTGTCTGACGCACTACGCTAGCAGTGACATTTGGCCCGGGGCGGGCCCTTCGGCATCGTTGGCGGGATCGGCGAATTTTCTCAGCTCCGGATATTTCTGAATCAGGGTGGGCGGCGCGGGCACGCGCTTGCCGTCGATCATCGCCTTCAACTCAATCGCGTTCACTCCGGCTTTGCTCTCGAAGTGATTATTGGTGATCACGTACGTGGTCTGCGCCCTGTGGGCAATATTTTCAATGCGCTCCTTCCAGTCCTCGAGCTCGTGCTCTTTGTAGAGGTAGTTGTAGCGATCGTTGCGATTGTCGGAATCGAACCACTGGTCGTAGTTGCGTCCGTGCAGGCGAACGTAGGCGATTGGCCCGGTGACATGCTCGGTGGGAGCGAGAGATTTTCCCATCACTGGCTGATCGATGTTGCAGAAGGCGACATTATGGCGCGCGAACTCCGCCAGCGTGTCAGGGTTATTCCAACTGGAGTCGCGCACTTCGACCACCCGCGGGTATTCGATGAACTGCCGCAGCAGGCGTTCGAGATACTCGCGGTTAAGGGACGTATTCTTGAACGACACCGGGAATTGAATGAGCAGCGCGCCTAGCTTGCCTTCGCTGGCTAGCGCATCCAGTCCTTCGCGGGTCTTGATCTCGTCATCGTCGGAGGGACGAATCGTGGCGGCTGAGGTCGGCTCCATCACGGCAATCGGCGAATGAGTGAACGCGCGGTAAAGCTTGGCCGTAAACAGAAATCGCGGATTGATGGCGGCGACCTTCTTAGACCACAGCTTGGCCAACTCAGGCTTCAGCGGCCCGTAAAAAGATGTGTTGATCTCGGCGGTATCGAAGAAGCGGGCGAGATACTCGAGTGGATGAACCTTCCGCTGCCGCATCCCAGGTGGATAGAAAATGCCTTCCCAGTCTTTATACGACCATCCCGCCGTGCCGATGCGAATGGACGAGGGTGGATCGATAGCCCCACTTCCCGCTTCCGGGTTACGGTCTGGATCGGGTGGTCCCATGCGAAAAGCGCCCTGCGCCAGCCGAAAGCGTAGCACAGGACGGCGTGACCAAAGGAACCTTGTCGCTCATCGCGGGAACGTGAAAAATCTGTGGGGTATGCGCAAAAATGCCCTTATAACCGCCGTGCTGTGCATGGCCGTTCTGCCGCTGCTCCCGGCTAGAGCGCAAGAACCAACCGGCACTGCCGAAATTCGAGCCCTTGAACTCAAAATGCTGGATTGCTATAAGCATCGGCAAGTTGAGGTTTTTGCCGCGGTGTTGGATGAGGATTTTGTGATTACGTTCGAGGACGGCAGCACCTACAGCAAAACCGGCTACTTGAGCTACAGCGCGAGCTCTTCCACGCATGTGGAATCGGCAGACATTCCCGAGATGAAGATTCGAATGCACGGCGATACCGCAGTCGTAGTGGGTGTCTATCACGAAAAAGGCATGGACAATCAAAGAACGTACGATTATCACGACCGTTTTACCGATATCTGGATGAAGAAATCCGGCAAGTGGCGCCTGGTGGCGGCGCACTACTCGGTCCCCACGAAGTAACTCCCGCCTGGCAATAGTTCAAGTCGCATCCATGTCCGATGAGGAAATCAGAGCCTTAACCACGGGGGACACAGAGGATCACAGGGGAGACTCTCCTTACAAACGTCAATCTGTTTGACGCACTACACTGGGTTATTAATCGAGGGATAGGACGATCCACTGGATGCCAGTGGGATATGTATTGGTTCGCGCGTAGCAGGCGCCGATCGAGAAGCTATGCAGATTGGGGCTGCGGATGGCATGCGATGCTTCGGCGGGCAACGTTTCCGGATGCAGACTGGTGTAGGTGAGGACGGTGAATCGCCGCGCAAGCTGGCGAACCGGCAACACTCCGAGTTTGTCGGCGTGCGCCATGGAGCAGGCCGCTTCATCCGCATTTTGCAGGTCACGGCGAAGCAGCACATTCCGGCTGGCCTGGCGGCGCGCCTGATTCACGGCTGCGGCGATGCGATCTTTCACTTCATCGGCAGAGTATGCGGGGAGGACATGCGCGAAATCCTGCACGATGTACAGGCGGTCGCCGCTGCGGACCACGCCCAACCCGACCGTGTTATAAGCCGGGTTGAGCAGGTTCGCGCGATGCGGGGGTGAAAGCATGAGATGTTGGTGTCCGCCTTGGGCGCTGTAATCGAGCGCAACGTTTTCCGCGGCCTGATCGAGTTGCAGGCTGCTGGTGGCCGCGAGGCGCTGGACGAGAGTGGGCTCCCCAGAGAATTGATGCGAAAGTTGACGAGCCTCAAGCATGGCCTGCGCATGGGCGCGGGCGGCCGCAGTCAGGCCGGTGTCGAGCGCGAGGCTGGGCGCTCCGGCTTGCTGGCGCGACTGGTTGGCCAGTTGGAGCAGGTCTTGTTCGACCTGAAACTCGTATTCCACGTAGGGAATGTCAGGAGCGTTGGCGGAGGCGGTCTTCAGCGTGGCACGATGAGCGGATTGCCCGGAGCCATCGGCTGCGGCAAGGTGGACCGCGGGCTTCAGGGTCATCACCCCGGCGCCGAGCACGAATGCGAGCAGTCGTCTGGAGGACTTAAACATCCAGTTCGTGCCTACGGATCCTGGGAGGGATCGTGCCCCTCAAGCCCTTTCCGCTTGAGGTTCGTTCAGGCTCAAACTATGTTGCTGGTGCTAGGCTAGAGGTTGGAGAAGGGCGGAAGAAGTTACCTGTGACTATTGAACTAGGGATCAGTGGGGTCATTGGCCTGTTGTTTGGCAGCGTGCTTGCCTGGCTGGCGCTGCGTTCGCGCACGGCCACGCTGCAAGCGCATTTGTCATTGAGAGAGAAGGAATTAGCGACCGCAAAGGCCGATCTGGCGCGTCTTTTGGACGATCAGAAGAAGCTGCTCGAGAGCCGGGCCAGGCTGGAATCCGCACTGGAATTGGAACGAAAGGCCAGCAACGAAAAGATCGAGTTGTTGACCAAAGCCGGCGAGGATCTGCAGAACGCGTTCAAGGCGCTGGCCGCGGATGCGCTGAAAAGCAATAACCTTTCTTTCCTGCAAATCGCGCAGGAGACGCTGAAACGCTTCCAAAGCGAGGCCAAGGGCGATCTGGAAGCCCGGCAAAAAGCGGTGGCGGATCTGGTGGCGCCCGTGCGTGATTCGCTCACCAAAGTCGACGCGCAAATCCAGCAGATGGAAGTCGCGCGTGGTGAGGCGTACGGCGATCTGAAAGCACAGGTGCAATCACTGATCACCACGCAAAAAGAACTGCAGTCTGAGACTGGCAATCTGGTGCGCGCGCTGCGGACCCCTAACGTTCGCGGTCGATGGGGAGAAATTCAGTTGCGGCGCGTGGTTGAGATCGCTGGGATGCTGCCCTACTGCGACTTCGCCGAGCAGGAAACAATTTTCGGCGAGAGTGGACGCCTGCGGCCTGATCTGGTGGTGAAGCTGCCGGGTGGGAAGCACGTCGTCGTCGACGCCAAGACGCCGCTACAGGCCTTTCTTGATGCCTTCGAAACTACGGATGAAGAGGCTCGGCGAACTTGCCTGGCGAATCACGCCCGCCAAGTGCGCGAGCACATCAATACTCTGAGCAGCAAAAAATATTGGGAACAATTCGACTCAACGCCCGAGTTCGTTGTGATGTTTCTTCCCGGAGAGACGTTCTTCAGCGCGGCTCTGGAGCAGGACACTGGACTGATCGAGCACGGAGTGCTTAGTAGAGTCATCCCCGCATCTCCGACGACCTTGATTGCGCTGCTGAAAGCGATCAACTATGGATGGAACCAGGAGAAGCTGGCGCGCAATGCGCAGGAGATCAGCGCGCTGGGACGAGAGTTGCACGAGCGTCTGCGGAAACTGGCGACCCACATTACGGGCATTGGGACGAACCTGGACCGTGCGGTGGACGCATACAACCAGGCTGTGGGATCGCTGGAAAGCCGGGTGTTGGTGTCGGCGCGCAAGTTCGCCGAACTGGGCGCGTCAGTCGCTGAAGATATCCCCGAGTTGGAACCGATCGAAACGACCGCCCGGGCGCTGTCGTTTGACTGGGACGACGAGCCGACCGAGATTTCTAAAGCAAAGGGGTCGGGACATTAAGTTTGGTCCATTGGTTCACCAGTGGTCCCGTCAGCGCTGCATGCCTGCGACTTATTTTTGCAGGCTCACGACTGAATCCGCCCTTCAGGTTATGACAATTCACAACCTTCGTTATCCCGTAGGGCGGGCTGGATCTCCTAGTTAGGCCTAGCGGATGCGTCATTTCGGAGAATTGAAATGGACCGCCTAACCGCGTGATTCCACGAAAATTGGGAGCTACCAAATCTCACAGAAACTTCCCAAAAGGCATAGCTAGTGTTCGAAAGTGCATCTATAATTTTGGAAGTCGCTTTTTCCAAAGCACTTAGCTTTGTCTGAGGGCCGGAACAACGTGGCAGTGAAGTTGCATAGCAACGGTGTGGGGCAGTTTGCATCTCCGCCTCGTCGGCCCTGGGGTTCAGGGCCAGTGGCAAAGTCCATGAAGCGGGTAAGCCAAGCTCGAACTGTCGCGATTTTGCTCTTCCTGCTGACTCTGGCTGCAGTGGTTTTCGCGGGCTTCAATTTTCAATCCGAACGAAAAATCACCGCCCCGACTGATGGCATCACTTGGGTCGAACGGGGAGGGCATTTATTCGCCGATGAGGTGGAAGCCGGAAGCCCTGGTGATAAGGCCGGTATCAAGCTGGGCGACCAACTGATTGCCGTCAACGGACAGAATGTGGCGAACATGTCCGGCGTGCAACGCCAACTCTACCGGACGGGCGTGTGGCAGAAGGCTACCTACTCTCTCGTGCGGCACTCGGTTGCACTCGATTCAAACATAATTCTCGAACCGGCTGAACACACGATCCGGATCAAGAACTACCTTCGCTGTATTGCCCTGATCTATCTGGCAATCGGAGTGTATGTCCTATTGCGCCGTTGGACCGCTTCGGGCTCCACTCACTTCTATATATTCTGCCTGGTTTCGTTCATCGCATATTCTTTCCATTTCACAGGGAAGTTCGACGCGTTCGACACTGAAATTTACTGGAGCAATGTCGTCGCCTGGGTGCTCCTGCCGGCGCTGTTCCTGCACTTTGTCCTGACCTTCCCAGAGAAGCGCAGAATTATCCGGGATTATCCCTGGCTGCCCGTCCTGATTTATGTGCCCGGCGCGATTCTGTTGGGTATGCGTTTGGCGGCGATGCGCCTGCTGGAAGCCAGCGGCCGATTGAGCCGCGCGGTCGATCGCCTCGACCTCTCGTATGGCGGTGTGTTCTTCGTGCTGGCGGCGACTTTCCTCTGGTATAGCTATGCCAAGGCGAATAGCACGATCCTGCGTCAGCAACTGAAGTGGGTCACGCGGGGCACGATCCTGGCGGTTGTTCCTTACACGCTGCTTTACGTGCTCCACTATGTCTTCCCCCACGGGATGAACTGGGTTCCGCGAGCGCTGATCGACCTTTCCGTCCTCTCTCTCGTGGTGCTGCCGCTGACCTTTGGCTACGCCATCTTCCGCTACCGGCTGATGGACGTAGATCTGATATTCAAGCGCGGCGTGGTCTATACCCTTGCCGCCGCCACGGTGGTTGGACTGTACTTCGGCTTGGTCGCCGGCGTGGCAACACTCGTTCACAGCCGACAGCCAAGCACTGGTCCCGTGGGCTTGATCTTAGCGGTGGTAGTCACCGCGCTGCTGTTTGATCCGGTTCGCAAATGGATTCAAGACCGGGTCGACCACCTTTTCTACCGCACTGTCTATGACTACAGGCGCACACTGATCGAATTCGGACGCGAACTCAGTTCCGAGACGGATTTAAACGCGCTGCTCTCGTCGGTAGTGGACCGCCTCTCGCGCACGCTGGCGGTGGATCGCCTCGCCATCTTCCTGCGCGCGGAAGAGGATTCTGAGCAATTTGTGTTGTCGAAGTCCATCGGTATGAATCCGCCGTCGAGGCTGGATCTGACGTTTCTGAGCGCGCCGCGCCCCGAAGCCACCAGTCACATGTTCTTCGAGAACACACACCAGGTGGTACGGGAGACTTTGGGATCGCAGGAGGCGATCGCCCGGCTCGATCTGAATTACTACATCCCGTGCCGCTCGCAGCAGAAGACGGTCGCGGTGCTGGGCCTGGGAAAGACCACGAAGGGCGACTATCTCTCCAGCGAGGATGTTGAACTGCTCGAAACTTTGGGCGGGTATCTGGGCATCGCGATTCAGAATGGACGCCTGTACGCGTCGTTGCAGCAGAAGGTTGCGGAATACGAGCGTCTGAAGGATTTCAACGAAAACATCGTCGAGTCGATCAACGTGGGCGTAATGGCGCTCGACATGGAAGACCGCATCGAAAGCTGGAACGCACAGATGGAAGTCATGTATGCGCTGCCGCGCTGGCAGGCATTGACCCAACCGGTGCGCACGATCTTCCCGGCAGAATTTGTCGAAGAGTTCTACCGCGTGCGGCAGAATGCGGGCATCAACAACCTGTACAAGTTCCGCCTGTCGACTCCCGCAGGGGAGACGCGAACCGTTAACGTGGCGATTGCGCCCCTGGTGACACGCAAGTTCCAGGTCATCGGCCGCCTCGTGATCATGGACGACATCACCGAGCGTGTGGAACTCGAGAGCCAACTTTCTCAGGCCGACAAACTTTCATCCATCGGCTTGCTGGCGGCGGGAGTGGCTCACGAAGTCAATACGCCTCTGGCGGTGATCTCGTCATACACGCAGATGCTTGCCAAACAACTGCAAGGCGACTCCCAGAAATCAGGGCTGCTGGAGAAGATCACGCGGCAGACGTTCCGCGCCTCCGAGATCGTGAATAACCTGCTGAACTTCTCGCGCACCAGCGGCACCGAGTTCGCCAACGTGGACATCAACAAGGTCATCACGGAAACCTTGGCGCTGCTCGAGCACCAGTTCAAGGTTTCGAAGATTACGGTGGAGTCGGAATTGACGCCCAACATTTCTCCAATTCAGGGAAATCCCGGGCGGTTACAGCAGGTATTCCTGAATCTGTTTCTCAACGCGAAAGACGCGATGGTGGGCGGTGGAAAGCTGACCGTGGCCACCACGAACGGCGAAATGATCAGCGTGCGCGTCAGCGACACCGGCTCGGGCATCGCACCGGAGCACATTCAGCGCATCTACGATCCGTTCTTCACCACCAAGGCATCGCCGAAGGATGGCCAGAACCGCGGCACGGGGCTTGGGCTTTCCGTCACCTACGGCATCATCCAGGAACATGCGGGCAAGATTCGCGTGGAGAGCAACCCCGGGGCGGGCACGACATTCGCACTCGATTTTCCTCTGAGCAGGAAGGCGGTCCATGTCTGAAGCAGCAGTCATAACGCGCGGAGCGGTCAACGGAGCGCAGGTCGGCGGTTCGGTGCTGATCGTTGACGACGAAGCGGAAATTCGGGAATCCCTTCAGACCCTGCTGGAGATGGAGGGCTTCGAAGTGGAGACCGCCCCGACGGGCGAAGACGGCCTGTTGCAGATGGCGAACCGTCCCTTCGATCTCGTTCTGCTCGACTTGACGTTGCCGGGCCGCAACGGCATGGAAATTCTGTCAGAGATTCGCTCGCACGACTCCCATTTGCCGGTCATCATGATCACCGCGTATGGCACCGTGGAGAATGCGGTGCGTGCCATGCAGTCGGGCGCAGCGAATTTTGTTCAGAAACCCTGGGACAACGAAAAACTGCTGGCGGATGTCCGGGCGGCGGTGGGCTGGCGGCGCGCGGAAGAGGAGAACGTCCAACTCAAACGCGCGCTCAAGCAGCGCTACAACTTCGAGAACATCGTGGGCAAGAGCGAGCCCATGCTGAAGATTTTTGATCTGGTCGCCCAAGTGGCAACCAGTCGCTCGACCGTGCTGTTGCAGGGAGAAAGCGGAACGGGCAAGGAAGTCATCGCGAAGGCCATCCACCTGAACTCCCCGCGCCGCGATAAGCCGTTCGTGCCTGTGAATACGGGCTCGATGCCGACGGATCTGCTCGAGTCCACGCTCTTCGGACACGTCAAGGGAGCGTTCACCAGCGCCATCGCCTCGAAGAAGGGACTGTTTGAAGTTGCCGACAAGGGCACACTCTTCCTCGACGAGATCGCGACCATGGGACTGGAGACCCAGGCCAAGATTCTGCGCGTGCTGCAGGACCGGCGGTTCATGCACCTGGGCGGGATTCAGGAGATACAGGTCGACGTGCGCATCATCGCTGCGACGAATATTGATCTGCGGCAGATGGTGCGGGAAGGGCGATTCCGCGAAGATTTGTTTTACCGGCTGAATGTCATCACCGTGGAACTGCCGCCGCTGCGCCAGCGCAAGGAAGATATTCCGTTGCTGGCGGACTTCTTCCTGAAGAGATACGCGGAAGAGAACGGACGTGCGGTGCCGCGCGTCACTCCCGAGGCCCTGCGGCCGCTGATGGCGTACTCGTGGCCGGGCAACGTGCGCGAACTTGAGAATGTCATCGAGCGCGCGGTGGTGCTGTCGTCGGGGCCGGAGATCAGTGTCGAGTTGCTTCCGGACTCGCTGATGGGACGTGGTTCTTCGCTGACGCTGCACGACCCTCCGTCGGATGCGTCGCTGTTCGAAATTGTCGAAGATGTCGAGCGGCGGGTGATCACGGATATGCTGGAGCGCTGTAACTGGAATCAGACGGAAGCCGCGGAGCGGTTTCATGTGCCGCTCTCAACGCTGAACCAGAAGATTCGCCGGCTGAATATTGAGATCAAGAAGAAGGGGCGGGGGTAGAGCAGGCGTCGGGCGTCAGGCTTCAGCGGTGGACCTCGGACCTCAGACGTCGGACCTAGCGGAGCACGCATGACATCTCACTTACTGCTCCCAGCTAGCCGCTTACGAAATCTGACAACTCATCATCATCGAATCTGAGTTCTGAGCCTGACGCCCGACGCCTGCCGCCTGATCTGTTATATTGCGTTCAAGCCCTGCGCTCCCATGCATGACGCTAGGACTAAATCCGCATGGAACTGATTTCGCCCACAGAATTCGCCAAGCAGAAGGTCATGGCGGTTCAGGAATACACCCTGCTGGCGGTTCAATCCCTTACCAACCTGATGCGCAAGCCGCTGTACTTCGGGGACATGGTGCAGCAGGCGGATCTGATCGGCGTGGGCTCCCTGCCCATCGTGGTGCTGACCGGTTTTTTTACTGGCGGCGTATTGGCGCTGCAGACCGCCAACACGCTGCAGCGGTTCGGCTCCATCACTCTGATTGGGCAACTCGTTTCAACTTCCATGGTGCGCGAACTTGGACCCGTGCTCACGGGGTTGATGGTTGCCGGGCGGAATTCTTCCGGCATGGCCAGCGAACTAGGGTCGATGGTGGTGACCGAGCAGATCGATGCCATGCGCGCGCTGGGCACCGATCCGATGAAGAAACTGGTCACGCCGCGGGTGACGGCAACAGTTTTCATGCTGTTCTTCCTCAGCATCATTTCGGATCTGGTGGGACTTGCGGGTGGTCTGATGGTCGCCAAGCTTTTCCTCAGCCTCGATGCTCGCCAGTACTGGAACAATGCTTGGCAGGTTCTGGTTTTCGAAGACGTCTTCATGGGGCTGCTGAAGCCGGTTTTGTTCGGATTCATCATCGCCACGATCGGCTGCTATTACGGAATCACAGCACGCGGCGGAACTCAGGGTGTAGGCCGGGCTACCACGCAAGCGGTGGTGGCGGCTTCGGTGCTGATTCTTGTGACTGATTTCTTCGTGACCAAGTTGTTGATTTCGGTGCTGAGTTTCCACTAACTATGTCGTCGCTATCCATCGAACGCCCCACTGGCGTCCCAACCCCGCCGTCTGGCGCTGCTGTTGTCTTCGAGGACGTACATCTTTCTTTTGAGGACAATCAGGTTCTGCGCGGCGTCTCCTTTCAATTGCCTTTCGGCGAAACCAAAGCTCTGTTTGGAGTTGCGGGCTCAGGCAAGAGCACTATCTTGAAGCTCACGCTTGGGCTATTGCTGCCCGACTCCGGGCGAATCACAGTTCTCGGCAACGAAGTCACACAACTTCCAGAGCAGGAACTCTTCCCAATGCGCGCCCACCTGGGAATGGTGTTTCAGGAGAGCGCGCTCTTTGACTCACTCACAGTGCGCGAGAATGTGGCTTACCGTCTCATGGAAGAGCATGGGATTTATGACGATGAGATCGACCGGCGGGTGCGCGAAACGCTCCGCTTCGTCGAACTGGAACATACTCTCGACCTCTATCCTTCCGAACTCTCAGGCGGCATGCGGCGCCGGGTAGCGATCGCGCGGGCGATTATCACGCAGCCGGAACTACTGCTTTATGACTCGCCGACGGGGGGACTTGATCCGGTCACTTCGAACACGATCATTGAATTGATCATGAAGCAGCGCGATGTCTATCGCACCAGTTCCCTGCTGGTGACGCATCGGTTGCAGGACGCCTTCACGTTGGCCACCCACGAGTTCGATCAGAAGACCAATACGCTTCGCGTGCTGCCGCGGGGGCAGTACTGCGACGTTCCCATGAGCTTCCTGATTTTGCGCGACGGGAAAGTGACGTTTGACGGGGACATCCGGCAGTTGGCAACTACGAAGGACGAATACATCCGGGAGTACATTTCTTAACGGATCATGCCTGCCGGTTAGAATAGCAAACTGTCATTCGAGCGCCGCTTTTGGCGCGAGGAATCTGCTTTCACCTCGACCACAAGCAGATTCCTCACTTCGTTCGGAATGACAATCCCCCTTTGAGTGTCACGATATTTCTTCGAGGTTCAATAGATCGCGACGCTCTTCAGCATTGCTGCCTCACTTCGGCGTAGCCAGGTTTTTGCCCGCCTGAATAAAGGACTCGACGTTGCTCTTGTCAATGAGGTCAGAACCGGTATCGACAAAGCTCGGGATCGGAGAGTAGTTGTCGATCGACCAGTCTTTGTCGAGCGCTGCCGGCTTGTGATGGTAGAGATCGTCGAGCATCTGCATGCCGACGTAAGCCATGGTGTATGGCTTCTGCGAGATCGTAGCCGCGATGACGCCCTTCTGAATCCAGTCGAGTGTTTCCTGATCGGTGTCCATGGCGATCACCGTTTTCCCGGCTACGTGATAGCTGTTGAGAACGCCGGCTACTTCCTTACCTGACTGCGCTTCCAGACAGACGAAGGCATCGACCTTGTCGCGCTCCTTGCCCACGATCTGGGTGGTAGTGTCGAATGCAATCCGCGGGTCGCCCTGAATATCCACCACGCGCGTGATCTTGATGTCGGGGCTCTTGGCGACAGCGTCTCTATAGCCGCGCAAACGATCCTGCAGGTTCTGCTGGTCGGGCATGGTGAAGACGACAACGTTGCCCTTGCCCTTGAGTTCCTTCGCCAACCGTTGCCCACCGGTGAATCCGGCCTGGTAGTTGTTGGTACCGATAAAGAACAGGCGCTTGCTGGAGGGCGCGTCGGAGTCGATGGTAATGACGGGAATTCCGGCAGCCACCGCTTTGTTGATGCTGTCTTTAAGCGCCGCGGGATCGGCAACCGAGATCAGTATGCCGGTTGCCTTCTTCTGTACGGCCTCGTCCAGCGCATCGCGTTCCGCCTTGGGATCGTAGTTCTGCGGGCCCACGAAATCGGAGCGAACCCCCTTGTACTGCGCCGCCGCGTTCGAAAAACCGGTGCCTGCTGTTTTCCAATAGGGCAACTGTAGGTTGGTAGAGACTAAAACGAAATACTCGTCGGATGTGTGCGCACTGCCGCAACTCAGAAGCACTACCGATAGCGCGGAGACTGCAGCGAATTGGAGAATCCTATGCGAGCGGAGCATCGTCTCCTCCTTTGAGAATGATCGGAGAGAAGTGACAATTTTCGGCGAGTGGATTGTAAACGAGTGGTCAAGCGAAGGCTAGGCAATCAGCGAAGGGCATTGTCAAGAAGACTCGAAATCGCGGATGCATCGACCTCACCCGACGAATTGTAGAGCGGATTGCCGGCGGTATCGAGCACCACCACATGGGGAATATAGCCGGCGTAATATCTCTTCTTCAGTTCGTCTTGCGCGGGCGACAAGGGATGATCGAGATCGATGATGACAAACTGAACCGCATCTTTGTACTTGCCGTATAGCTCGACCGTGCGGCGCGCCTGCCGCTTGGAGTTGTAACAAGCCTCGCCGTACAAGATGACATAGGCAGGCTTTCCGGCCTTGAAACCCGCGTCCATGTGCTCACCCGTGATCAAGGGGCCGTCCTGGCTGTCGCTGGTGTAGTCAAGTTTCGGATTCAGCTTCAAGTGATCTCCGGCGAAGGCGAACGCTGAAAGCACAATCCACGAGAACAGGATTGATCTAAGTTTCATGAAAATCTCTGTCTACTTGGGGATCAGATGACATCGGCGAGAAAAAGTTACACCTGTGGACGACCTTACACTCCGACCGGGAATGGCTTCGTGTGTGTCGTGGCTCTCCTTGACGATCCTGCAAAGCGGCCTTGCAACAAAGACATCAGCCCCGTGTACCAGTACCCCAGGACGAAGAGAAGCAAAAAGGGAACGGTGATGTAGTTCTCGTTCTCAACCGCATAGTAAACGGTAAGAGCGAAGTAAGTTCCGATGAGCAGCTCAACCCAGGGAACCCATCCCAGGCGCTTGCGGTATTTCGTCGCACCGACTTTGTCCTGCTTGTTCACGACGCTGTACTTGGGAGTGCGCGCGAAGGCAGACTGTTTCCCGATCAGCGCCTCGATCACCGCTTTGGTGTTGGTGATGGTGAGCCCGATTCCGAGTGCCATCAGGAAAGGCAAGTACAGCAGCGCACGCGGCCAGCTGCGCGGAAATAACTCGCGCTGCGAGACCAGATAAAAGCTCGAGATCGAAAATGTCGACGCCATGAACAGCGGCAGGTCGATATAGAGCATCTGGAACCAGCCCTGATAGAAGCGGATGATCATGGCGGGCAGCAGCAGCACGGAAAGCATAATCATCAGCGGGTAGCTGATATTCGCTGTCAGGTGATACCAGGCTTCAATCTTGGTGTGCAGCGGGGCATCGCTCTTCAGAACACGCGGTAGAATCTTCTTTCCCGTTTGGATCAAACCCTTGGCCCAGCGCGCCTGCTGCGTCTTGAAAGCCGTCATCTCGACCGGGAGTTCAGCCGGGCACTCGACATCCTGCAGGTAGATGAACTTCCATCCCTTGAGCTGTGCGCGGTACGAGAGATCGGTATCTTCGGTGAGGGTATCGTGCTGCCATCCTCCAGCCTCGTCGATCGTGGCGCGGCGCCACATACCGGCGGTGCCGTTAAAGTTGAAGAACAATCCCGTGCGCGCTCGGCCTGAGTGCTCCAGTACAAAGTGTCCGTCGAGCAGAATGGCTTCCACCTCGGTCAGAAACGAATAGTGGCGATTGATATGCGTCCAGCGGGTCTGCACCATCCCGATGTTCGGATTGGTGAAATGGTGGATGGTGCGCATCAGGAAATCTTCGGGCGGGGTGAAGTCGGCGTCGAAGATAGCGATGAACTCACCCTTCGCGGACAGCATGCCTTCCGCCAGTGCTCCCGCCTTGAAGCCGTGTCGATTGGTGCGGTGGTGATAGCTGATGGGGTGGCCCAAGGCCGCATAGCGCTCGACCAGGCCGCGCGCTACATCGACGGTCTCGTCGGTGGAATCGTCCAGCACCTGGATGTCAAGTTTCTCCCGCGGATAGTCCAGCTTGCTGATTGCCTCCAGCAAACGCTCGATCACGTACTGCTCATTGAAGATCGGCAGTTGCACGGTTACGCGTGGAAGGTCCTCAAAATGGGCGGGCGGCTCCGTGGTTCGGTTCTTCTGATGTTTGTAATAGAGGTAGACCAAGACGTAACGATGCGCTCCGTATCCGGCGAGCAGAATCAGTACGATGAAGTACGGCACCAGCAAAGCCACGTCAAAGGCGTTAGCGTGGTAGAGACCGCGAAACGTGGTGTCGAGAAAGTGCTGGCGGATATACGGACCAATTCCCTTCGGCGCAGCAAGCACCGCGAGACGCGTAGTCAGAATGAGATCAGTCATCAATCCGGCGTTCCGGTAAGGAACTAATATTTTACCGGATTGATGACCTCAGCAGACCAACGCCTAAAGTCAGCGCTCCAGGTGGCCCACGCCGGTCTCTGCGTTTTTGCGGAGACAACGGTGGGGATTTTGACTTTGTTGGTTGATGAAACTACCGGTTCTGTGCGACTTCTGACGCGTCGGGCACGATGAACGCATCCACGCGCAGCCCATCGGGCAGTTGCGACCCAGGATCGAGTTCAACCAGCGTCTCGAGGATCTTGGTGTCCACCTTCTCCGTGGGCTCGTCCGTACGGACGTTCTTCGGCCCCAATTGCTGGCCGACGCGCACCACGTGTCCCCAGAACTTCTGCTTGCCGAAGGCGTCGGCGGTGACATAGGCCCGCTGACCGACACTCACTTTGCTGACGTCAGTCTCATCGACATCGACGCGGACGCGTAACGTCTTGCGGTCGCCGATCGTCAAGATGGGATCGGGCACCGTCGAGGAATTTGAAACACTCTCGCCGCTGCGGTGATGCTTGCGCAACACGCTGCCGTCAATGGGAGACCGGATAAAGGTTTTGTCGTAGCGCGCCTGCGCCTCATCCAGCTGAGCTTGCGACAGTTTGAGATCGGCTTCCGCCAGCGACTGGTCTTCTTCCCGGGCATGATCATCGACAAGGGCGTGTTGCTGCACGGCAGCCTCGTACTTAGCCTGGGCAACGTCGGCCTCGCGCGCGTAGCGATCGAGTTCCTCACGCGACACTACTCCCGCCGAGAACAACTCCTGGCGACGGCGCAACTCCGACTTGGCATTTTCCATGACGGCCTTAGCCTCATTCACGGAGGACCATGCTTCGTCCCGCTCCTGGCGACGCGCTCCATTGATGACCTTGCGCAGCACGGCCTGTTTCGCGATGACGTTTGCGCGTGCGGATTCCACCTGTGCGCGGTAGTCTGCATTTTCGAGTTCGGCTAACACCTGACCGCGGCGGATCGCGTCTCCTTCTTCGACGTTGACCACCTTCAGCCGCCCGCTCAGTTCAGAACCGATTTTGATGTCTTCCGAAGAGGGCTCCACGCGTCCTGGGCCGGCGATCATCAGTGGCATTTTGTGAACCGAAGCCGTGTCTGCAGCGGACGATTCATGCGTGCGCCGCGAAGCAACTACCAACGAGGCTGTCAGAAGAACAATACCAAGGCCAACGATCAGGCTCACGCGGCCCTTCAGAGTCGGGAACGAAAAGTTACTCATAACACTTCTCCACTTTTTCACGTTCGAACAGAGTTTCTAGACCAAGCCAATCGCAGCTTGGGGCTGGTTGAGCGACAAAACTCCGGCAGGAACCATCTCTGCCTCGGTGTTGCTGGCAATGGCTCCGTCTTCAATCCTCACGATGCGATCGGCGAAATTCAGAACGCGCGAGTCATGCGTAACGATCACAACCGCACGCTGACGCTTGTGTGCCAGATCGCTCATCATCTCCATCACATTGCGACCGGTATGCGAATCGAGCGCTGCCGTCGGTTCGTCCGCCAGAATGATTCCGGGATCTCCCGCCAGGGCCCGTGCGATCGCAACTCGCTGCTTCTGGCCTCCGCTCAGGTCGGCGGGGAATGCGCTGTACTTTTCGCCGAGACCGACTTGTTCCAGCAGTTCCTGCGATCGCTTCTTGGCTTTTGCCGTCGAGACTCCCTTTAGATCAAGCATCAGCTCGACGTTTTCACCGGCCGTGAGCGTGGGGAACAGATTGAAACCTTGGAACACGAAGCCGATGTGCTCGAGTCGCAGAGCGGGCAACTGCTTCTCATTCAACCCGACCACTTCCCTGCCTGCCACGCGCACGCTTCCCGAAGTCGCGGTCAGAATGCATCCCATGATGGAGAGCAGTGTCGTTTTTCCGCTGCCGGACGGGCCCATCAGCATCAGCAACTCTCCCGGGTGGACGTCCAGGTCGACGCCGCGAAGGGCCAGTGTGCCGGTCGCGCCTTCTTCGTAATTTTTCGTGAGCTTTTGAACTGTGATTGCAGACTGCATATTTGACTCCATTGGATCTTCCTCTGTGTCCTCTGAGGTGAGGGAAGGAAACCCTCACCACAGAGGGCACAGGGGAACACAGGGAAAACGTTCTTCAACCTTTGAACACCATTGCGGGATCGATCCTGGTCACCTTGTTGATCGAAACCAGTGCTGCCCCCACGCACATCAGCAGCGTCAGGAAAAACATGCCCACGGCCATCGAGGGCGGCATCAGAATCGCTGCCCCACCCTTCTGGCTGCCGTTCACCACAAAAACGCTGACGATCATCCCCAGCACGTAGCCCATCACCGCCGCAATCGCAGCCTGCTTCATGATGACCTTGTAGACGTAGCTGTTGGGCGCGCCCATAGCCTTCAGCGTTCCATACTCGCGGATGTGGTCGACTGTGGTCGCATAAATCGTCTGCGCTACGACTACGAATCCAACCACCAGCCCTAGAACCGCAGCGATCAGAACCGCGACTCCTGCGCCGGTGGTGAACATCCAGTAGAACGTCGTCATACGGCTGAACTCGCTGGTCTTGAAGACCTCAACGTCTTTCACGTTGTTAAGCAGATCGCGACGCACTTGCTCGAGACTCGCGCCTGGCGCGACCTTCACCAGGATGAACATCGTCTGGTCTTCGCGCAGGCTGGTATAGTTCTGCGCATTCTTGAAGGTCGTAAAGACGTACGGTGAAGTCGTAAACGAACGAATGCCGTGCGTGAAACCCACGACTCGGGCACGATGTCCTCCGATTTCGAAGACTTCGCCCACAGCGGTCACGCCGAGCTTCTGCTTGTAAAGCTCATCCAGAATCACGGCATCGGGAGACTTGAGGTCTTCGACTCTGCCCTGCACAAGGTTCCATGGGCGCTCCAGAGTGTCGTCCACGTTGATGCCGACGATCTGCACCGAATCCTGGCCACCGTCGTGGCGCTTCCACTGCGTCCAGCGAGCGATGAGTTTCTGCGCATCCGCGACGCCCGGCACCGCCCTCACCTGATTGAGCTTGCGTTCGCTGAAGGCGACTCCCTGCTCGACGTAAGGCACGTTCTTCGACGTGATCCACAGGTCGGCGCCCGAGTGGTCGATCAGATTCGAGGTCGCGGTCGTAAAGCCGAGAAACAATCCCAACTGCACCACAATCAGAACCACCGAGAAGACGATGCCCGTCAGCGTTACGGTGAGCCGCACTTTGTCGTGAAAGAGATTTCTTTGTGCTAACGGAGGCATACCTTACTTCCCTTCTCCTCGGGCCGGTCTGCCAAGGCCGCGCAGCGTGAGGTCCAACATCATCTCGGCGCGATCTCGAAGCGGGCGCCAGTCAACCCAAGGGTCGCAACCCTTGGCAATCTGCAACGAAATGACTCCATGCACTGCCGCCCATACCGTCTGCGAGATCAGATCGGAATCCGTCAGTTCCTCGCGGAAGCAGCCCGCCTCGATTCCCTGCTGCACCGCCCACTTCAAGAACGCGTAGGCATCCATCTCCGGATTACCCATCATTTCGCGGTCAACCTCATCCGGTTCATGCGGCGGATGCGGCGTCATGAACATAAACTTGTAGTGATTGGGATAGCGTGTGCCGAAGTCGATGTAGATCGCGCCAATCTGCTTCAGGCGCTCCATCGGATCAGTCGACATCACTGAACTCTGGAAGACCTCAGCCAGACGCGCGTAGTCCTGGTGGCAAAGCTCCCGGAAGAGTTCCTGTTTGTCGGCAAAGTGGACGTAGATCGCTGTCGGCGAGTACTCGATCTTCTCGGCGACCTTACGCATCGAGACGCCTTCAAAGCCTTCGGTGACGAACAACTCGCGGGCGGCGTCGAGAATCTTGTCTCGCGTCTCCGACTTCTCGCGCTCGCGTCTCTCTTTGACTCCCATAACGTTGGTACCTTTGTTAACGACGTTAAGTTAACATCGTTAAGTTACTGCGCGGCGTTACGATTGTCAAGGCGGTTCTTGCGGAGATTGAGCTAAGTCAAAGAATACAAAGCTGAAATAGTCCTTGTATCTATGTCCAAGGACTTAGAACGGCCTTCACCCTGAAATGGTCCAGATTGCGGGTGACCAGAGTGAGGTCGTGAACTTGAGCCGTGGCCGCGAGAAAGGCGTCCATGACCGACATCGGGTGTCCCGCCGATTCGCTCAGAGCGACTGCCCTGCCCCAAACGACTGCAATCTCCTCACTCACCGGCAGAACACGTCTTTCAAAGCGCAAAGGTACTTCGAGACGCAGCCATCGCTCGACACGAGTCCGTCGCATTCCCGCGGGCATCCGCTCGACTCCATAATGAAGTTCGGCCAGGGTGATCACACTCAGGAACAAACGATCTTCATCGGCTGACTCCATCCAGCGAATCAGACCTGGGTTGGGCCGTGGCTTCACCCATTCGGAAACCGCATTGGTGTCGAGAAGGAAATTCACAGGCGGATCTTGCGAGGTCGTGACTTGCGGCGGGGCAGTTTCAATCCGGATCCACGCAATGGAGATGCCGCGAAGAATTCAGCCAGATTTCCGACACGAGTCGACTTACGCTGCCACTCCTCCGCCCCAACGATGACCGCCGTCGTACGGCCTTTGCGAGTGATCGTCTGCGGCCCTTGCGAAAGTGCCCGATCGATCACTTCGCTGAACTTGGCTTTCGCCTCTGCGACGGTCCAAATCTGCACCCCCATGGTTCACCTCGCTGATAGTCATTATAGTCATCATGACTAACAGAGAGCAAATTACCGGCGCACTCTGTTGAGCTTGGGCCGTTTGCGCTCAACTGCCGGTAGGGCTCGCTCCACCGGACCCAGCCGCCCGGGAGGTCAGTTCCTCGTGAATGACATGCTGGGTTGCCCGAACCACGGCGGTCGGCTACAAATAGAGTCACCCATGGAAACCGCATTGGCGAATCGCACACACGCTCGCGATGCGCTATTCCGAATGTGGGGGCGGATTCGCAATTCCCCCTTCTGGATCGTGACCATCGCCCTGGCGCTGCGTGTGGGCTGGATCATTCTGGGCCACGCTTACAGATTCAAGCCCAGCGACGACAATTTCAGTTTCGGCTGGGAGATGGGCCGCATCGCTGCCTCGCTGGCCTCGGGACACGGCTTCGCCAGTCCCTTTGGCCCGCCCACTGGCCCGACGGCGTGGGAGCCTCCGCTCTATCCGTATCTCACCGCCGGAGTGTTCCTGAGCTTCGGCATCTACTCGAAAGCTTCCGCGTTTGTGCTGCTGGTGCTCAACAGCTTCTTCTCGGCGCTGACGTGCGTTCCTATCTTTCTTATCGCGAAGCGGATGTTCTCGGAGAAAGTAGCGGTAGGCGCGGCATGGGCATGGGCGCTGCTCCCCAATGTGATGTTCTGGTGTACGCGCGCTGTGTGGGAGACAAGTCTGTCTGCCTTGCTGCTCGCCACCGTTTTCTGGCTGGCCCTGACTCTTGAGGATCGCGACGGCTGGCTTCCATGGCTTGAATTCGGGCTGCTGTGGGGGATTATCGCTCTGAACGGAACTTCCCTGCTCTCTTTTCTTCCCGCGGCCGGTTTGTGGGCATGGTACCGGCGCGCCAAAGCCGGCAAGCGATCCTTCGCCGGCGTAGTGCTGGCATCGATCATTTTCTTTAGCTGCATCACGCCGTGGCTGGTGAGGAACTATCGCACTTTTGGGAAGTTCATCTTCATCCGCGACAACTTCGGCGCGGAGCTTCGTCTGGGCAATGGCAACGGAGCCGATGGCACCCTGATGCTCTATCTCGACCCGCCGCACGATTCCTACGCCATGCGTCAATTCCAGACGATGGGTGAAGTGAACTACATCGCCATGCGCAAGCAGCAGGCACTGGCCTACATCAAGGCGGATTATGGCCGCTTCGCTGTTCTTTCGATGAAGCGGTTCGTATGCTTTTGGGCTGGACCGCCGCGCGTGACTGATCCCGCTTGGCTGGGTCCGGTCAAGGACTCTCTGTTCCTGGCGTCTTCCTTGCTGATGTTCTGGGGACTAGCGCGAGCTTTGCGGCAGCGGAGGACGGGAGCGTGGCTGCTGTTCTGGCTGGTATTGTTCTATCCGGCAATCTACTACTTCGTTTATGCGATCCCGCGTTACCGGCACTCGATCGAACCGGAGATGGCGTTTCTATGCGTCTTCCTGCTTACCGAGGCTGGCAAGAAATCTAGTGTAGTGCGTCGGAAATAGCGAGCGTTGATATTGCGCCTCGATCCGCGTATCCGTTGTGTCTGGCGAGAAGGTCAAAGGCTTTGACCACAGAGGACACAGAGGATCACAGGGGATCACAGGGAAACCCGCGACGTATAAATGTCCTTCTGGTTGACGCACTACACCAGCAGGCTGCTAGGGCTTTTCGTCCAGATCGATCTTGAGGACGTGAATCTGGTTGAGCTTGCCGTCGAGAACGCCGGTTATGACCACGCGGCGCCCCTCGAACCCGTGCACCAGGTCATTGCGGTCCAGGCGATAGACATTCTTTCCGGCGGACAGCACAAGATATCCGCCCAAGTGCTCGATGCAGTACACGGCGCAGGTGTTGGCCGTCCCGCCCATAGACTTTGACTTGAGCATTTCCTGATGCGAGCGCGTCAGCGAATGGACGTTGAGCGCGCACTGGCTGTCGGAGACTTCTCCGTGAAAAGTCTGCGCATTCTGGCCAAGCGTCGCCACGCCAAGGGCGAGACAGGCTAGTGCACATTTCACAAATTGCTTCATCGTGGTTTCCTCAAGGCAGCACCGTGAACTTCATGTGCATGCCTTCATGCTCCTCACTGCAGATCACCGTGCAAACAACTACGTATTCTCCGGGCTCGGCGGGAGCGGTCATCACGAACTCCTGCGTGCCGGGCTTGAACAACAGATCCCATCCGTCCACCTTGGTCCGATCTCTGGCACGCAACAGCGAGAAACCGTGTACCGAACCATCGCGGTTCCATGATTTGCCCCGGCGCGCCGTCACACGGAGAAGAATCTGCTCTCCTGTCTTTACCGTGATCTCGGGAGAGCGCATTCCTGCAATCTTGTAGCGGCTGTCGCGGTCGGCGGTCAGTTCGATCACTCTGGCCTGCCCGTTCACGCGAGGCACACGAACCAACAGAAATCCGAGTATTGCGATGCCAACGACAATACGGTCAATGCGAAACGCCTTTTTCATAGCGAGCTTTGCCATCATGTGAGTCGTTACTGCGTCATGTAGAAGAGAATCAGCCGCCGGTCCTCTTCAGTAATCGTCGCCCGCACCCGCATGTGCCGCAGCACCGTGCCCATCATCCGCGGCGGAAATTTCTGCGGCGCGGCATGGCAGCGGCCGCAGTTGGCGTGAAAGCGCTTCTCGCCCTCGATGCGCATGCTGCTCGCGTCCGAAGTCTGCACGACCGCAGAAGCCTCGGCTTCTTTCTTGGCCGAAGGCGATCGTGCAAATAGAAACGATGTCAAAGCCAACGCACCTAGGACTGCTGGAACGCTCCTGCGGATACTCGTCTTCATTGCGCCTCCGGCGAAGCACCCGTACGGCCGAGCGGAATCAGGAAGCGATAGGCAAGGCCGAAGCTCCACTGGTTGAAGTTCCCGACAGAACTGAATTGGCGACCGTAGCTGAAGATGCCCTTCATGCCATCCCGCAGGAAGTAGTTGACGCCAAAGTCGGCCTCGCGCGTATTGGCGCCGGGCAGCCCGAGTCCATCTTCGGCATCGGGCCCGATCGCACCCACGAAGAACTGCTGACCGCGCGCAACGAACTCGGTGCGACGCATCGCTTTCTGCCAGAAGCGGACCTGGCTCAGCCGGTACGCGCCTTCTGCCCAATAACCACTGCCCTCGAAGGAGTGCGCGTACTCGGAGCGCAGGCCCATGGGCAATTTCGACGGCTGCCAGCTCATATGAAAGCCGAAAGCGTTCCTACGATCATCCTGAAGGGTCTTCTGCCAGGAACTGCCGACTTCGAGCCGCGGGCCCGGGAAAAAGAATCCCATGCGTCCGCCAACGTGCCGCTCGGAGTCGACGCTTTCGATCCCGATGCTTGTGGCCGAGACGTACAGCGCGTAATTCATATTGGCGTGGGCGCTGACCGGGAAGCCTCCGCGGAACATCGCGCCATCACTTGGTGCCGTGCGGATGGGCAGAATCAAAGGATCGGGTTGCAGGAAGCGAATCCAAACCGGATAGAGCCTCTCGTTGAAAATCCCGAACGGCGTGAGGAAACGTCCTGCAGTTACGGTCAGATATGGATTCGCAATGTAGTCCACCTGCGCGTAATCCACATGCTTGTCGACAGGCCCCGCGTACGGCCCGCCACCCGGCGGACGTTGAAACTCTCCTTCAAATTCCGCACGAGATTCGATCAGCCAGCGATCTCCCAAAGGGACCAGGAGCACCGGGTTGATTTGCGTGTCGATGAGATTCTGTCCACCGGTGACAAAGCTGAACGTGCCGACGTTGCCGGTGAGGATGGGAATCGGCTTATCGTGGTCGTCCTGTGCCGAAACGGCTTGCGCGAACGATAGCAAGAAAAGGAGTACGATGACAGAGAGAACAGTCCTCCGCCGACGCGCGGTCGCGGTTTCTCGCAACAGGTACAACACGGCAAAACCCCACAAAGGCTATGGCTGGAATTGTGCTTTAGCCCCACACCGGAAGAAACATCACCGAGGTAATGGCCTTCCGCCGGCAGAAATATCGGCCTTTTTCCAGGCCGCCGCCCTTACCCTTTTGAACCAGACACGTCTAACGTGTTGAAACGGAGGGAGTCATGATCCATCATCGCCGCCATGCAACGTGGCTGGGAGCCGCCCTTGGAACCGTTTGCGCCCTGTTTGTCCTGGCCTTGAGCGCACATGCTTCCGATCACCGTGGCGCCCTCACCGAAGAGTTTCACCAGACCTACGCCATCACTTCCAACGGCCGCATTGAACTCGACAACATCAACGGCGCGGTGCACATCTCCAGTTGGGACCGCAACGAAGTAAAGGTCGATGCCGTAAAGTACGCCGACACTAAAGAGCGGCTGGACGAAGCCAAGATCGAGATTGATTCCGGCAAGGATTATCTATCCATCCGGACCAAGTACCCGGATCACAACAACAACTGGAACTGGGGTTCGCACAACAATCCTGCCAGCGTGGAATACACGTTGACGGTTCCCCGCACCGCGAGCCTGGACGAAATTAAATTGATCAATGGCGCTCTCGACGTGAGTGGAATCTCCGGTGAAGTGCGCGCTTCCTGTATCAACGGTCGGCTCGAAGCTCACGATTTGTCGGGACGCGCCAAGCTGGCAACCATCAACGGGCGATTGGATGCGCGCTTTGCACAACTCTCCGGGCAGGACGTCGAATTGAATTCGGTGAACGGCTCGTTGGAGCTAACCATACCTTCGGACTCGAATGCTGAGGTCGAAGCCAGCACGGTATCCGGCGGGATCGACAACGATTTCGGGCTGCGTGTGAATCATCACCGTTTCGTGGGACACGATCTACGCGGAGAACTCGGCAAGGGCGGCGCGCATATCCGGCTTTCGGACGTGAACGGCAGAATCGAGATTCGTCACGCGCAGGATGGACACGCCATGAGCCCAGTGAAAGATCGAAGCCACAACGACAAGGACGACGACGACAGCGAAATCTAGCTGTGTGGCGCGGACTCCTGTCGGCGCACACTCGAGGAGCATGGTCACCGGATCGCTAGTAGATCGTGTATCCCGGTGCCGGCGTGCGAAGATCCGGCTTTGACGCCATCAACAGCAATGCGCCCTCACATTTGAATGCCCGCAGGTCTTCCAGGCTGTTGAACGACTTGGTCTTGTAATCATCCGGCGTGGGCGTATCGTCGGGAATGCGGCGCGCCTCCACGTTCTCGAACGCGTGCTTCTTCAGCAATTCGACGTATTCCGCCGCCGAGCGCACGTGCACCGGAACCTTAAGCTTGTCGACCCACTGCAGGGAATACTGGTTGTCTTTGTAGAGGTTGATCAAGATGAACAGCCTGCCGCGGGGCGCCATCACGCGGAACAACTCCATCAGCGCGCGATCCTGATCGGGATAGTAGTAGAACGATTCCACCGACAGCACCTTGTCAAAGAAGTTCTCTTCCCAGGGAATTTGTTGAGCCGATCCCCACACGTACAGAATATTGTCAAAGTCCCTCGACGACTCGCGCGCCTGGCGGACCATCTCGTCAGAAACATCAAGTCCGACCACCTGGCCAAAACCCTCAGGTCCCTCCCCGACCAAGCGGGCCAATAGGCGCGTGGCCCATCCCGAACCGCAGCCAAGGTCCAGCACGCGCTCGCCGGGACGCAAATTCATTAGCCGGATCGTCTTCTCGGTGATGTCGAGGTGATGCTGCTCCATCTTCGGGCCTTCACCGGAGGCGGCCCAGCGGTTGAATTCCTGCTGCAGTTTGTCCTCGGGCGTTTGGGGCTTGTCAGGCATGGTCTTCCTTCGTGAACCTTCGTGTCCTTCGTGGTTTATGCCTTAGATTCTATAACCACGAAGGACACGAAGTAGCACGAAGGAAATTCAGCCCCGGGGATGACGGCACTGTGCTACAGTTTTCTTCCTTATGGCGACACATCCTCAGCCGCCGGCACCCGAACCCGGTCTTCTTTACTGCCCAAACTGCGCGGAGGAAGTCACAGATCCTCTGACGTGCGGCGATTGCTCTGCCGTCATCTGTCGCCGCTGCGGCACACCGCTCGAGTCTCCGGACGAACTCGGAATCGGATAATGGAACCGGCCCCGGTTTTGACTTCCCCAAAAACCGATCTGGAGCCGTCCTCCGCGGACGCCAAACCCACACTCATTCGTGGCCTCAGCCTGCTCGACTCGGTGCTGCTGCTGGTCAGCGGCATCATTGGATCGTCTATTTTTCTAACCGCCAAAGACATCGCCACGCCCCTGCCACAGCCGGTGTTATTTTTGCTGGTCTGGGTGCTGGGCGCCCTCATCTCGCTCTGCGCATGCTTCGCCTTCGCTGAACTCGGATCGATGTTCCCCGATTCTGGCGGGCAGTACATCTACCTACGCGAGGCTTATGGCGACCTCGTTGCCTTCCTCTACGGGTGGATGCTTTTCGCGGTTGCCAACGGTGGGACCATTGCAGCGCTGTCGGTCGCCGCGGCTGCCTATGTCGGCCAGGTTGTGCCTTTCCTCTCGCAAGCGCACGTGATGTTTACGCTGCTGGGCGTCGCTTTCACGCGCGCTCATCTCTTCGGGTTATTCCTGATCGCGATTCTCACACTGGTCAATGTCGTGGGACTGCGTTGGGGAGCACTGCTGCAGAACGTTTCCACATGGACCAAGTTCACTGCCATGGCAGCGTTCGTGGTGTTGGGTTTCGCGATCGGGAAAGGCAATTGGTCAAACTTCCACGCGAATGGAGCCTCGCTGACCCTCGGCTTAGGGCCCACGGGGCTGATTTCCGCGCTAGGCGTTGGGTTGATCGCTGTTTTCTGGGCCTACGACGGGTGGGTCTACATCACCTGGGTCGCGGGCGAAGTGAAAGAACCGCGGCGGAATGTGCCGCGCGCGATGGTGCTGGGAGTGCTCGCGGTCGGGGTCATCTACATCGCGATGAACGTGACTTACATGTACGCGCTGCCGTTGAAAGAAATTGCTGCGCACGAGACGATCGCGCATGCAGCGGCCGCCGCGCTGTTCTCACCCCGCGCCGCCGGATGGCTCTCGCTGATGATTGCGGTCTCCTGCTTCAGCGGCGCAGCCACCTGCACGCTCTCAGGCGCACGAGTGTACATGGCCATGGCGCAGGACGGCGCTTTTTTCAAACGGATGGCGGAAGTCCATCCCAAGTGGCGGACGCCCGCGTTCAGCCTGATCGGCCAGGGGATATGGGCCGCGGTCCTTACTCTGAGCGGGCGTTACGACCAGCTCTACACTTATGTGATCTATGGAATGGTCCTCTCCTACACGCTGACCGTGATTGCGATGTTCTGGCTGCGCTGGAAGCGGCCCGAGATACCGCGGCCCTACCGCTGCACGGGATACCCGTGGCTGCCGGGAATCTACGTACTGATCGGCACCGCGTGGACTTTGAATACAATCATCACGCGCCCCAACGAGGCATTCTGGGGAACGGCCATCGTGCTCATCGGGATCCCCGGTTATCTCTACTGGAAGCGCAACAACCGCAAGGGTGCCGTCGCGGAGTAAGTTGATGTTCGAGCGCTACACAGAGAAGGCGCGCGTGATGCTCTTGGCGCGCTAGCCCGTCGTAACTTTCGCCTTGCCGCCCCACCTCGTCAGTGTTATTCCTCTTCATTCTTGCTCAAGCAACGCTGACCCCGGGACACTCCATTGGCCGAATTCAAACCGCCGCGCCAAGTAGATCGTATCGGGCTCCTCGCTCCGGGCGTCTCTATCGCGGATGTCGAAGATCCGAACCGTCCGCGCCAGGTGATGGGATTCCGCGATCTGGTGCTCTTCTATGTGATCACCGGCATCAGCTTGCGCTGGATCGCCACTGCGGCCGCGGCGGGTCCCAGTTCGATCATCATCTGGATTGGAGCCTGGTTCTGCTTCTACACTCCGCTGGCCCTCTCGGTGCTGGAACTCTCATCGCGCTACCCGAATGAAGGCGGGCTTTACGTCTGGAGCAAACGCGCATTCGGCGATTTTTCCGGATTCATGTCGGCCTGGACGTATTGGACTAGCAACCTGCCCTACTTCCCCGCCGTGCTGTATTTCGCTGCCAGCAACGTGTTGTTCATGCGAGAGGCGAACTGGCGGCATCTTTCTGGCAACGCGACGTTCTACATCGTTTTTGCCTTGCTGACTCTCAGCGCAGCAACTCTGCTGAACATCGTCGGCCTCGATGTCGGCAAGTGGTTGCACAACGTTGGCGCGCTCGCGATGTGGATTCCCGTCGGGATCGTTATTGTGATGGGCTTTGTCGCGTGGCACCGCTACGGATCCGCGACTTCGTTCACGCTCCATTCCATGACGCCCAGCACTCATTTCAACGACATCATCTTCTGGTCGGTGCTCACGTTCGCCTTCGGCGGCTGCGAAACGGCATCATTCATGGGAGAGGAGATCAAGAACGCGCGGCGCACGATCCCTCTCGCCCTGCTGTCGGCGGGCGTGACCGTTACGATCTGTTACATCCTGGGTACGGTGTGTGTTCTGCTGGCGCTGCCCTCGACGCAGGTCAACAGCCTGCAAGGCTTAGTGCAGGCGGTCTCTGCAACCGCAGCGCGCATCGGATTTCCGGGAATATTGCCCTTAGCAGCATTTCTGATCGCGCTCAGCAATGTCGGCGCGGCCGGAGCATATCTCGCGGCAGTGGCGCGGTTGCCATTCGTCGCGGGGCTGGATCGTTTTCTTCCCCCAGCATTTGGCTCCCTGCACCCAAGATGGAAAACACCGTGGGTCGCGCTGCTTGCTCAGTTCGCACTAGGCGTTGTGTTTATCTTCCTGGGACAGGCCGGGACCAGCGTGAAGGGCGCCTACGATGTGCTGGTCAGCATGGGCGTGATTACGTACTTCATTCCATATCTCTACTTGTTCGCAGCGATGATCAGGTTGCAAGGCGAGCCTGCGGGTCCGGACGTGATCCGCGTACCGGGCGGCAAAGTCATGGCCAAGCTGGTGGCCACGCTGGGATTCGTCACCACGGCAGTAACGATCGCGCTTTCACTGATCCCTCAGCCTGATGAACCAAACAAAGCGCTCGCGTTGCTGAAGATTCTCGGAGGATGCGGCGCCCTGCTGCTGGTGGGAGTTTGGCTTTATGTTGCGGGAAAGCGCCGAGCAGCGCGAGCAGAAATCGCGTAGTGACAGCCGCCCCGGCTGTCCAGCCAGAGCGAAGCTCGGCTGCCCCTTCGATGCTACCTGCTTTCAAAACCCAAGCCGCGCTGCGCGCGGCGGACAGCCGAAGGCGGCTGTCCCCACATTCAATCTCTTAAACCGGCGTCGCGGTCTTCCTTGGCGGATTGAAGAACGGGAGTGTGGCCACTTTCACGTTTGCCTTCAGCCGCATCGCTTCGATCGTGATCTCCATCTGCAGCGGCGTACCCGGCTTCGAGTATTCCGTTTCGAGGCTCGCCAGCGAGATCATCTTCTTCAGTGTCGGAGACCACGTGGTTGTTGTCGCTTTGCCGACCTGCTTGTCGCCCGAGTAGACCGGAACTGCGACGCGCGAAGCCTGCGCGGGAGCGGCCGGGGTCAGTCCGTAGCGCTCGTACAGTTGTTCGACGTCCGTCCAATCGATCACCAATCCCGCAAGTTGCCGCGGTACACCCTTCTTGGAATCGTGCTCCAAAGCGCGCTTGCCAATGAAGTTCTCTTTGTCAAGATGCACCATCTTGGCGAAGCCCAGTTCATAAGGTGAAAACTTTTGCGACGGGATCAGCGCTTTCTTGGAACTCGTATAGTCCACCTCGATCAGCAACAACCCCGCCTCCACGCGCGCAACGTCGAGAGCCAGCATGCCTGCAGCGTGCAGATCGAACTGCTTCCCTTTTTCAGCGAGTGCATCCCAAACCTTGACACCGTCTTTCC
Organism: Terriglobia bacterium; assembly: GCA_020073385.1. Lineage (GTDB taxonomy): Bacteria > Acidobacteriota > Terriglobia > Terriglobales > Acidobacteriaceae > Sulfotelmatobacter. Next base: position 95,517 of record JAIQFH010000022.1, read on the forward strand.
ACGGAACCCAAATCTCATATCCGAGATCGCCGGTGTAGCCCGTGCGCGAGATGTCGACCGGAATGCCAGCGATCTTCCCGCGCGTCACACGGAAATACTTGAGATTCGCGATATCGGCATCAGCCACCGTCTTTAGCAATTTTGCCGAGGTCGGACCCTGCAGGGCGAGCGCCGCTACCTTCTCCGAAATATCCTCGATCTGAACATCCATGTTCAGCCCGTTCTGCCGGAACCAGCGCAGGCTCGGGTCGGCCGCCGTCCAGCGATAGACGTTTTCCTCGAGGCGAGAAATCGTGCCGTCGTCGATGACCTTGCCCTCTTCATCGCACCAGCAGCAGTAGATCACCTGACCCACTTTCACCTTGTTGATGTCGCGAGTGATCACGCGGTTCACCAGGCGGGTCGCATCCTTGCCGGTGATGAGGTACTTGTAGAGCGGAGAAATGTCGATCAGCGCGCACGCGTTTCGGATCGCGTTGTACTCATGCTCGTGGTGCACCTCGTACACGCTGACCGTGTAGTAGCCTGACCATTCGCGGTAATTCAGGCTGTGACAAAGGGGAAGAGTGCGCTCGTGAAATGCGGTTCCTATGGGCAAGATGGTTTCCTCAGGATCTTCTCAGAATGCTGGATTATATTCACGCAGCACTCGTGCGGCAACCGCTCCTGCAATGACCTCCAGTCAGAAGCTATGCAAATGTGCAGACAAATTCGGCTCTTCCCGATAGAATACCGATTCGACTTCAGGTCACTATGCGCGCCATCCTGCCCATCTCATGCAGTCTGCTCCGAAGCTGGACCGTCCTTCCCAGCGGGCTCTGATCTTCTCTCCCGCCTCTCGTAAACGCGAGTATCATGGCGTTTCCTGACACCTCTGCATTCAAGCTAGGAGCTAAGAGCGAATGGCTGGTTCCAACACATACGACGTCATCGTAATCGGCGGGGGCCACAATGGATTGGTCAACTCCGCATACCTGGCTCGCGCGGGCAAGAAGGTGCTCGTCCTCGAGCGGCGCCACGTGCTGGGCGGCGCGGCCTGCACCGAAGAAATTGTGCCGGGCTTCAAGTTCTCGGTCTGTTCTTACGTGGTCTCGCTGCTGCGCCCGGAAATCATTCGCGACCTCGATCTTCCCCGCCATGGCCTGGAAATCCTCCCGCTGGATGGAACGTTCACGCCCATGCCGAGCGGCGATTATCTCTGGCGAGTGAACGACCACGGCAAGACGCATCGCGAGATCGCCCGCCATTCGCGCGTGGACGCCGAGGCCTACGACGAGTTCGGCAAGGCGATGCAGGCGATGTGCCGATTCGTGAAGCCGATCCTCAGCATGGTTCCGCCCGATCCCACGACACTGAATCCGCGCGAACTGATGAAACTGCTGTTCATCGGACGCCGCTTCCAGGGCATGTCGAGCTACGACAAGTACAACCAGGTCCAACTCATGACGATGTCCGCCATTGATTTCCTCGATCAGTGGTTCGAGACCGACGTGCTCAAAGCAACGATGTCGGCTTCGGGAATCATTGGGACATTTCTCGGCGTTCGCTCGCCGGGAACGGCGTACGTATTGCTCCATCACTACATGGGAGAAATCGACGGTGCCTTCCGCGCGTGGGGGTTCGCTCGCGGCGGCACCGGGGCAATTTCGAATGCCATCGCCGATGCGGCGCGGGAAGCGGGAGTCGAGATCCGCACGAAAGCGGCTATCTCGCAGATCGTTGTGAAGGACGGCAAAGCCAAGGGAGTAGTCCTCGCGAATGGCGATGAGATTTATGCCGACGTCATTTCTTCCAGCGTCGATCCGCGACTCACATTCACCAAGTTCATAGAAGCCCGGCATCTCCCCGGAGATTTCCTGGAAGAGGTGAACCGCTACAAATTTCGCGGCTCTTCCGGCAAGGTCAATATGGCTCTCGATGCCCTGCCGAACTTCACTTGCATGCCCGGGCCGGGCGCGCACCTCCGCGGCGCGATTTCAATCTCTCCTGCGGTTGAATACATGGAGCGAGCTTACGACGAAGCCAAGTACGGGAACTTCTCCTCGCGCCCGTACATCGACATGGTGATTCCTTCGCTGACCGATCCTTCCGTCGCGCCTCCGGGCAAGCACGTGCTCTCGTGCTTCGTGCAGTACGCGCCCTACAAGCTGCGGCCCGGGCTGAACTGGGATGACCAGAAGGAAGCCTTCGGTAATACGGTCGTCGATACGATTTCGCAGTATGCGCCGAATCTGAAAGACATCATCATTGAGAAACAGGTGGTCACGCCGCTCGATCTCGAACGCGAGTGGGGATTGAGCGAGGGCAACATCTTTCAGGGTGAACTTTCGCTCGAGCAATTGTTCTTCCTGCGGCCTGTCCCCGGGTGGGCACAGTACCGTACGCCCATCAAGAACCTCTATATGTGCGGATCGGCTACGCACCCCGGCGGCGGCATCATGGGAGCGAATGGCCGTCTGGCAGCGCTGGAAATGTTGAAAGACATTAAGGGAGCGGCGTGAAGCGTATGAATGCTGCGCGCAAGACAATGAACCGCTGAGAACGCGAAGAAAAGCCGCAGAGGACGCAAAGAAAACCTGACTGGCAGGTTCGCGACACCAAACTCATATGCCCGACAACAGAGACATCGTAATCATCGGCGGCGGCCACAACGGCTTGGTCACTGCCTTCTACCTGGCACGAGCCGGATTCAAGCCGCTCGTGCTCGAACGAAACTCGCAAGTGGGCGGAGCCGCGGTCACTGACGAATTTCATCCCGGATTCCGCTGCTCGACGCTAGCCCACACAGCGGGGCCCATCCGGCCTGACGTCGTAGCTGACATGCAACTCGAGAAGCACGGGCTGAAGATGATCACGCCCGATGTTTGCGTGACAGCGCTTTCGCCCGACGGTCGGGCGCTCTCGCTGTATCAGGACGTGGGCAAGTCCGCCCAGGAAATCTCCGCATTCTCCCAGAAGGATGCGGCGAAATATCCAGAGTTTGCGCAGTCGTTGGGAAAGATCGCGAAGGTCATCGCCGATGCCCTGGCCACAACGCCACCGGATATCGATGACCCCAGTCGCAGTGATCTGTGGAGCATGCTGAAGACCGGACGCGCGATCCGCAAGCTCGGCAAGAAAGACATGTTCCGCCTGCTGCGCTGGGGGCCCATGGCAGTTGCAGACTTGGCAGCGGAATACTTTGAGACGGAACTGCTGCGTGCAGTCATTGCGGCCAGAGGCGTTTTTGGAACCTTTCTCGGCCCTTGGTCCGCTGGGAGCACGCTGGTTCTGCTGATTCGCGCCGCAGGAGATCCTCATCCCGCAGGCTCAGCGTCGTTCGCCGCGGGAGGAATGGGCGCGGTCACGCAGGCCATGGCTTCGGCTGCGAAAGCTGCCGGCGTTGAAATCCGCACCGGCGTCGAGGTTATCGAGATTCATGTCAAGAACGGCGCTGCCACGGGCGTTCTGCTCTCAACCGGCGAGGAGATTCTTGCCCGGGCTGTCGTGTCGAACGCTGACCCGAAACGGACGCTGCTCAAGCTAACCGACCCTCTTCATCTTTCACCCGACTTCGTACAGAAACTGCAGCACTACCGCGGAAACGGAACGGTAGCAAAAGTGAACCTTGCTTTATCGGGACTGCCGAAGTTTACGGCTTTGCCGAACGGCGAGTCCGCCGCGCTGCGGGGGCGCATTCATATCGGCAACGAGATCGACTATCTGGAGCGTGCCTTCGACGAATCGAAGTATGGCAATTTCTCGCGTCAGCCATATCTCGAAGCCACGATCCCGTCCCTCACCGATCCGACGCTTGCTCCCGAGGGCAAGCACGTGATGTCGGTGTACATGCAATACGCGCCGTACAAGTTGAAGGGCGATTGGGAATCGCAACGCAAAGCCCTTGGTCAAACTGTCGTGCAGACGCTCGCGCAGTACACTCCGAATCTGCCGGAATTGATCCTGACGCATCAGATCATCACGCCTCAGGACCTCGAAGACAAATACGGCCTCACCGGCGGGCAGATCTTCCATGGAGAACTGGCGCTCGATCAATTCTTCACCATGCGTCCGTTGCTGGATTGGGCGCGGTACCGAACGCCTATTGAGAACTTGTATCTCTGTGGAAGCGGAACGCATCCCGGCGCAGGACTGACCGGAGGGTCGGGGGCAAATGCGGCGCGCGAGATATTGAGGGCGTTGAAGAGCTAGTTCGGGGCTCGGGATTCGAACGGCAAGAACCTTGAACCACAAAGGACACGAAGGTGCACAAAGGAAACCTCACGCTGAAAGACTTCGTCTTTCTTGGGGCCCTTTGTGGTTGACGATTTCCTGCAGCAAATGAAGAACTCCGCCATCCTGCTGATCTCGTGCCCTGACCGCAAGGGCGAAGTCGCCGCCATCGCCGACTTCGTTTTTCGGCATCACGGGAACATTCTGCACGCCGACGAGCACGGCGACGAGGAATCCGGCCTCTTCCTCATGCGCGTGGAATTTGATCCTAAAGACTTCGACATCCCGCTCGCAGATTTCGGGAAGCACTTCTCTCCGGTAGCCGAAGCCTTCGCCATGACGTGGCGTCTCGCCCAGTCGTCGCATCGTCCGCGCATGATCATCTTCGTGTCGAAATACGACCACTGCCTGGTCGATCTTCTCTACCGCCATCAGAGCGGCGAGTTGGCATGCGAGATTCCGCTGATCATCTCCAACCATCCGGACAATCAAGCCGTGGCGGACTTTTACAAGATTCCCTATGCGATCGTGCCGGTAGCGAAAGAGAACAAAGAGGCTGCCGAAAAGCAGATCCACAGCCTGATTAAGGATCATAAGGCGGATTTCATCGTGCTCGCCCGCTATATGCAGATCCTGTCGAACGACTTCGTCCAACGATATCCGCAGCGCATCATCAACATTCACCACTCTTTTCTTCCCGCTTTCGTTGGCGCTCGTCCGTATCATCAGGCCTTCGAGCGCGGGGTAAAGCTCATTGGCGCCACGAGCCACTACGTCACTGAAGTCCTTGACGACGGTCCGATCATCGAGCAGGACGTGGTTCGCGTCTCGCATCGCGACACCGTCGAAGACCTCATCCGCAAAGGCCGCGACCTGGAAAAAGTCGTGCTCTCACGGGCGGTACGATCACATGTGGAGAGTCGGGTGCTGGTCTATGGGAATAAGACTGTAGTGTTCTGAGATCACTCCCTCCATCGTGTCATCGTGAACCCGGCCTCAAGCCGGGTGAGGGACCGTACGACGGTAGGCAGCGGCGATGTAGGCAATTGGATCTGCCTCGGGGTCGCAGCCTGAGTATTCTTCTCGATCGCACAAACGCCTCCAGCCTTCGTAGGGTCCCTCGCAGCGGCTTTGCCGCTGCTCAGGATGACATCCGTCTTAAGGTTCGCAGTAGTTCATGTACTTCCAGGTTTTCACATCCCCGATCCGTCCAGAATTCCGGCGCCGATGGTAACTTGCACCGTTGGTAACCTTTCGTCTTTACTTGGACGTGAGTAAAGTTTTATCGAACATACGCGGTTGCGGGGGCGTTTTTGGCCGAAGATCTTCGGTTTGAACTAGCTATTCTGGCGACTGTCCAGGGCTTCTACCAGAAGCTCCTGCGGGATACGCTCGGCGGCGATGTGCCGATTCCGAGCGGTCTCGACGAGGACGCCCTGCGCCATTCCGAGCGTGAATTGCCCAACACGCTCACGCGGATGTATCGCTGGCTGCATCTGCTCGATATGGCGATCACGCCCGCGATGCTGCGCCAGGCCCTGACTCCCGACACCGATTCCGAAGTTGCTGAAGCCCTATTGCGATATTTCGTGCGGCGGCGCGAACCCAGCGACGTCAATCGCGACAAGACCGATCTGATTGCAACGTTTCTTTACCGCCATCCGCGCGTTCCGGGACAGTGGGAACAGAGCGGATACGGCCTCGACGGCGCGCTGCCGCTATCTCCATTCGAAATTGCCCTGATCGAAATCCTCGCCGATACCGATGTCCCGTCGCTGCCGGAAGAGCACGTGCAACTGTTGCGCCGCTTCGATCCGTTTGTTGAAGAAGTCAATCGCTTTCGCGATTTCAATGCGCTGATCGATTCCGGCATGATCGGGCGCGTGCGCGAGTTGAAGCAGTGGCTCGATTCGTCGTTCTATCACCCCGGGGTCCTGGCGACGGTTTCGGCCTACAACACGGCGTTCGGAAAGAAGTTTGACGAGTTGTTCGTCAGAGCGCTCGGCGAGATCAAGAACTTCGGCCAGGCGCTCGAGGAAATGGGAGGAACGATTCTCACCACGGTCGACGGCGTGGAAGTCACCGTCGAGCACGTGGCGGCCATCGAAGAGAAGCAACTCCTGCAGGCGGATTACGGCAGCACGTTCGAAAAATTCCGCCGCGTGTCGAAGTTGAAGAAGGAACTCGACCGCCGGCCGCCGATCCGGCGGTCATTGCTCACTCCGGCAGGACAAACGACGCGTGCAGTCGGAAGCGCAGCCGCTGCGCCCAAGGCTGCCAAAGCTGCGGCGGCGGCAAAGGCTCCTGCGAAAATTCCCGTGTTCCAGCCGCCCGCGATTACGGCGCAACAACTCTCGGCCGAAGAGAGCAAACTGCGCCGCGTCGAAGAATCCATTCGTGTGTTTGTGCGCGTGGCCGACCCCAAGTATCGCCAGGTTGTCCCCATGCGTTTCTTCAACTTGACGCTCACCGCCTCCGAAGCCGATGCCTACAACGCGGCATTCCTCGAGGAAAAGAGCTTGCGGGCGGATGTGGCCCGCACGTTGATCCGGGTCGTATCAATTTCCGCCCGCATCAGCACCGAACTGGAAGAATTGAAGCGCAGCCAGAAGATGTCCTCCCTCTGGAAGCTGCATGCCGACTCGGTCGTTGTTCTGCTCGATATGGCCAGCACCACCACGGAAGAATCCGGTAGCGTGGCCAAGAATGCCGAACAGAATGGCTCCGGCACCGCAAGCCGCGCGATCCACGAATCTGTCAAGAAGCTGCGCAACCAATCGGATATCGCGGTGAAGACCCTCGCCAACGTGAGCTAAAGCACTGCGGCTTTTCAAATCTTCAAATTCCAACAGCCGTCCCAATCCACCTCCGCCGTGCTGTTTTGGCTTCAGTTTATGGCGAACAAATGGCGCAAGCTTGTGCTAAGGCCTGGTTTCGTCAACTGTCGGAGACGCTCGTTCTAGGGTTTGTTCTTGTCCGCCGGAGCCTTCATGTATTCCGGGTGCTCGCGCTCGATCTCGCTCCCGATTTCGGTCCCAAGTTTTGCACCGATCTGGGCGCAACCGCCCACAGAGTCCCCCATAACCGAGGGCATCACCGACGTCAGTTTTTCTTTCAGGGCTGGTGAGGGCTCTGCGGCCTTCGAAGTTCCTTTGTCTTTCTGCAAGGCGATCAGTTCACCTATTTCTGCGTCAGTAAAGTACTTCTCATACACGCGAACGTAGACATCAAGATAATCTTGGATCTTTGACCGTTCAAGAAACCGCTTCCTCCACTCATCCTCGAACTCAGGAGTGCATCGCTCGCATTTCTCCATCATCTGCTTCGCGCCGTCGTCTACCATCTGTTTGAAATTATCCTGAAGGCGCTGCTTGGCCCCGCTGACTTCGACCAGCCTTATCGCGTCCGCATGGAGCTTTGGATCAACCTTCTTCCCTGTCGTGCTTTCACCCGGCTCCGAGGGCTTGTCAACCGGCGATTGTGCGTTGGCAAGGAGAGTCAGAGCCAAGAGCAAGAGAGTCCATTTCATGCGGCGAATTATAGCAACCCCGCGCCAGACTGTTGATAAATCCCCGATCTCTAACAATGTCGGCGGTGTCAAGCACGTTTTTGAGCACACTTCTGCATCCACTCATAGAAGAGCGCCATTTCGCTCTCGTGGATGGTTTGCGCGTTTCCAACCCGGGCTCGCTTTGAATCGTCCGAGTCAGGAACTCAGTCCGACCCAGCCATCTCTTCGATCACTCACCGCGATCAAGATTCCTTTTATTCGAACTCCCTCACCCACAGGGAGCGGGATGCCCAATCATTACGTCGGTGATTTACTGCTCACCATCGGGATTTCCGTAGCCCTGCTGGACAAAGGCATGAAGCCCGAGATGGCGCGTCTGACGTTAGCACGAAAGATCGCAGCCATTGCTTTGACACTTTGGAAGAAGGAGGAACGTTTCGACACAGAACAACTGAAGCCACAAGCAGCTTGAGCGTCGCACAAAACTCAGGTTGGTCTCCCAGGTTTCACGCCTCGGTGGTGACCCATCGGTTCTGCGATGCTCGGGTTCGAGGGAGAGTAT
>JAIQFH010000090.1 GCA_020073385.1 Terriglobia bacterium
TTCCACGAACGCGTCGAACCCTCGCGCCTCCAGCACTTGGTTCAACCGCTGGTAGAACGGATGCGCCACCGTCCGCGGCAACTCGCTGTGCGCCACCCAAAACTCTTCCTGCTGCTGCCGCTGCTTCCGTCGTCGTCCCATCGCCATGCCCGCAGTGTACGCACTCTGGCTGTGGACCACCCATCTTTATTGCGAATACGAATCCAGACTTTCACCACGGACTGCTAGGACGAAAAGTCCAGATTGCTTTAAACTGTGCGCGCCGGGAGTTCAACAAGGCCCTTACCGAACTCGACGAGGGGTTGAGCTTGCTGGACCAAGGCCCGGCGGGTACGGGTGCGGAAAGATTGAAGTGTTCATGGGAGGAATGGCGTTCCGCCATTCGGACAAAGCGCGATGAGACTGTCCTCGGAGATGCTCTCCTGGCAAGCGAACATTAGTCTTGGCCGTCCAAGGCCGGGTCGTTCGGCCCCTGTTCTTTCACTTGCGATTGCTATGTGTTGATTCGCTCAGCCAGTCCAAAAACGTGCCGGCAGGCGATATCCCTCGTGTGCTATTGCACCGGTCCCCGTCCCTGAGTACCATGCCGCGTATCCCTTGGAATTCGTGCGTCCATGAACGAGCAGATCGTCTCGCACTACCGTATTCACGAGAAGTTGGGTGCTGGCGGCATGGGCGTCGTCTATAAGGCGGAAGACACCCGTCTTGGACGGATGGTGGCCCTCAAATTCCTTCCGGAAGACTCGACGCGAGACCCACGGGCACTAGAACGGTTCAAGCGCGAGGCGCGGACGGCATCGGCCCTTGATCATCCCAACATCTGCACCATTTACGAGATCGACGAGGACAAGGGGCATCCCTTTATTGCCATGCAGTTGCTCGAAGGGCAGACCCTGCGGGAGCGGATCGGCAACACTCCGGTACCGCTGGGAACGCTGCTCGATTGGGCGTTGCAGATCACAGATGCGCTGCAGTCAGCGCATGCGAAGGGCGTGATGCATCGCGACATCAAGCCGGCGAACATCTTCATCACGGAACGCGGGCAGGCCAAGATTCTCGACTTTGGGCTAGCGAAGCTGACTGGCACGGATCTGACCACATCGGATGCCGCGACTTTATCTTCGACGGGGCCCCTGACCCACACCGGGGCGGCGATCGGGACAGTGGCGTACATGTCTCCGGAGCAGGCGCGCGGAGAACAGCTCGATGCTCGCACTGACCTGTTCTCATTCGGCGTCCTGCTCTACGAGATGGCGACCGGCAAGCAGGCATTCTCAGGGCCGACGTGGGCCGTGACGGTGCATGCGATTCTGGGGCAGGCGCCGATGTCGTTGACGGAGTCGAACCCGAACCTGCCGCATCGGCTGCAGGAGATCATCGACAAGTGCCTGATCAAGAATCGCGACCTGCGCTATCAGACGGCGGCGGAGATTCATCGCGACCTGCTGCAGTTGAAGAAGGACTTTGAGGCAGGCAAGAAGCTCAAGTCGGCGCAGACGGCGGCGAGGTGGACGCCGCGGAGAAAGTTCAGGCTGGCAATGCTGGCGGCCGCTTTGCTGCTGATCGTTGCGGCCGCGGTCTGGGGTCCGCGTGCTCTGCGCCGCATTGCCGCGTCCAGTAGTGGAAAGGCTCTGCTGGCGATTCCCCAGCACCAGAGCATTGCAGTGCTGCCGATGACTGCGGTGGAGAATGATCCGAAGCTGACCGCGTTTGGCAAAGGTTTGCTGGAAGATGTCGCGGCGAAACTGTCGGGGTTGAGCGCAAACCATGATCTGGAAGTGATTCCCGCACGCACGCTCGAAAACAAAAAGGTCGTTACCCTCTCCGATGCCGTAAAAGAATTCGGCGTGAACCTTGGCCTGTCGCTTTCACTGAAGCAGGACGGCCAATTGGTGCGCGCCACCTACAGCCTGATAGATACCAAGAGTGACAAGAGTGTTGCCGCGGACTCGGTGACGGCGCCAGTGTCCGACTTGTTCACCATCGAAGACAAGCTGACCAGCAGCATCGCCAATGCGCTTCACATTTCTCTGCGCACCGAGGAGAAGCAGGCCCTGGGAGCACACGCCACGACTATGCCCGAGGCGTATCAATATTTCCTCGAGGGGCAAGGCTATCTTCGTCCGCAGGCAGAAGCGCTGACCAGCGCTGAAACCCTGTTCCAGCAGGCGCTCAAGCTGGACCCGAACTACGGTCCGGCCGAGGCCGGGCTGGGCCAGACGTATTGGTCGCTTTACGATCTGACCAAGCAAAAGCGCTGGATCGATGCGGCGCAAAAGCATTGCGCCAAGGCAATCGAATTGGGCAATGCCGGCGCCGAGGGCCACACGTGCCTGGGAACCATTGAAAACGGCACAGGCAAATATGAGAAAGGCGTGGAGCAATTCCAGCAAGCGCTACAGTTGGATCCGACGAACGATCAGGCGTATTGGCATCTCGCCGAGGCGTATCAGAATCTGAACCAGCTCGAAAAAGCTGAAGAGACTCTCAAGCGCAGGATCAGCGTGCGTCCTGATTATTGGCGCGGCTACAGCGGTCTGGGAGTTTTCTACTTCGGCCAGGCAGAATACGAGAAAGCGCAAGCCATGTTCGAGAAGGCGGTATCGCTCAGGGCCAACAACTATGGCGACTACAAGAATCTTGGCGCTGTTCTGCTTTATGAAGACAAGGTCGAAGCCGCGACGCAGGCGCTGGAAAACTCCGTAGCCATCCGGCCCTCGTACGGCGCATACCAAAACCTGGGAGTTGCGTATTCGCAGCTCCGCAAATTCGATCGAGCCGCGCAGGCCACCCAGGAAGCGCTCAAACTGAACGACAGCGATTATCAGGTATGGGGAAATCTCGGGGACTTCTTGTATTACGGCGGCGACAAGCCGCGAGCCATGGAGGCATACAAGAAAGCGAGGTCGATGGCCGAGGAGCGGCTGAAGGTCAATCCTCGCGATAATGACGTTCTAAGTGACCTGGCTGATTACTCGGCCATGCTTGGGGACCGCGTCCGTGCTCTTGACTTTCTGGATCGCTCGCTCGCGGGCAAAGAAAAGGACAAAGATTTGCTATTCCGAGCGGCGCTGGTGTACAACCAGTTGCACGAAACCGGGACTGCTTTAGAGTGGTTGCGTAAGGCGCTGGCTGCGGGATTCTCCAGGTCAGTGGTCAGGAAAACTCCGGATCTGGACAATCTGCACGACAATCCACAGTATCAGGCCTTGATCCAGCTGAAGTGAATTTCTTGGGGGCTCAATCAAATATCTGTGGAGGTTCAAATGCCGATAACACCATCCGTCGATGTAGAAACTGGGAATGTCTCCAATGGCCCAGTCCATGCTGCTCACACCTTTACCTGGACGTGCAGCGCCGCGCCGAGCGGCACCTCGATTACCGTACACGCCAGGCTCATGCCGAACGGACAGCCTTGGTTCCAAACCAGCTCAGGTCAGGGGCAGGTTACGTTTAATGCCCCTGGCGCAAGCGCCGCTGTTACCGCCGAGGCGGTGAGTCCCGTGGGAGGCTGGACGTGGACGGCTACCGGCGTAGTGGTTGGCGCGGGCGCGCACGTGAATGTTTCGTCGACCATGCCGAAGGCCAAGGCGAGCTAGGGCTGGGCTTCCGCGGCGCCGCGTGGTTGCAATAATAAGGGCGGGGGTCGTCTCCGCCCTGCTTCTATCCCAGTTTATTACCCCTTGAAATCCGTGCTCGAACATTTCACGACAAGTGCGCCTGGCAGGTACGCTAGGGATGCAAATAGCTCCTGACCCTTTGGCTACCTGTTAATTCGGCAAGAACTTGCCGACGCCTTGATACCATACGGCTGTGAAGTGCTCGAATTGCGCTGCCCCGATGACCGACTGGACCCTCGGCGGCCGGCTGGGTGTCACGATCACTATCGAGGTGTGCCCTGCTTGCCAGGCCTTCTGGTTCGACCAAAATAAAGACTTGCAGCTTTCCCCAGGTTCCACACTGGAACTGATGAAGTATATCGGCGAGCACTCATCATCCCCCAAACCGGCTCTCGCGCAGGTGCTGTTGTGTCCGCGGTGCGGTGCCTCGCTGACGCTGGCGCATAATATCGCCCACAATGTGCGTTTCACCTACTGGCAATGTCCGAACCAGCATGGGCACTTCATTGTTTTTTTCGAATTCCTCAAGGAAAAGAATTTTATTCATCCACTCTCACCGGGGGAGATACAGCATTTGCGAGAGAGCATCCACACGGTGAACTGCTCAAGCTGTGGAGCGTCGATCGACCTGCAAACCAACTTGGTCTGTCCTTATTGCCATTCCGCTATCTCCATGCTGGACCTCAAAGAGCAGCAGCGTATGCTTGCGCAGTTGAAGCAAGCTGCCGAGCCAAAGCCTGTGGACCCGGCCCTTCCCCTGAAACTGGCCATGGTCAAGGCGCGAACTTCAGCTCTTTTTCAGGAATCCGACGACGAGTGGTGGGAGGATGCACGCTCTGTCGATCTGGTGCAGGCCGGTTTGAACGCTGTCGCCCGATGGCTCAAGCAAGGTGACTGATCAAGTTAGACGGGAACTGTGCCCGACTGTTGCGAGCTATTGCAGTACTTCCCCTCATCCCTGTTCCCGGACCGGAAAAAGTGGTCCACCTCTGCACTGCTGACGGCGTGCTAGATTCCTCGCCTGAGTCTCTTGTTTTGGATGTGGCTTACTAAGGCAATGACTAGCATTGCGAGAATGATCGACGTAGTGAGAACAGGCAATATCCAGCGTAAACGACTAGGTTCGGAGGAGCGATCCGGACCGGATGCAGCCACGCCGGACCCCGTTGTCGTCAAACTGACTGCGGTTGGTGTGGTGTCTGCAATTCCCTTGAGCTTGGAACCGACCGTGGCCGGACGCGACGCGCCTTGTTGTGCAACGACAGGTTCGACTCGGGGAGCGAAATTCGGCTCGAGACTCGTGGGGGAGACCTCGACTATGTTCGTCGCATTTCCTTCTTCCCGCACCTCTGGAGGTCCTGCTTCCGCGCGGGCCCACCTGGCTAAAGCCGGCAGAATGTTCAACGACACCTTCCGGTCGGAGGCCTCGACAGCAACGGGACGCACCGAGTCAAGGTAGACCACGACACGAGTGGTGGGTGGGCTGGAATAGTTCAGTCCAATCCGGACGCGCTCAACGCCGTTTCTTCCCACCGGAATGTGTTGCAGCGAGTGGCTGGGCGACACGTTCGGAAAATCGGCGATCAGTCGATCGGGATTCTCTCCGAAAGTCAGAGTCGGAGTGACGGATTCCGAGAGTTCGACATCGACGGAGACTTTGTCGCCGTTGGCGGCGACCCGCACGTCGCTGATCTCGTTGTCGTGCGGGCTGCGGAAATGGGTGTCCAAGATAACATGCTGAGCGAACGCGATATCTCCCAGATAGAACGCGAAGCCAAATAAGAAAAGAGTCCTAAAGTATGACAAAAGATTATCCCCTGCGACGAACTAGTGATTTGACGAAATGGGTTGTACGTCTCGGGACGAACTAACGATCACTCGACTCGGAGATTGCCTTAGACTTTGCACATCTTGTGCCAAAAGCAGAAAGCGCGAAATTCGCGGAATGCAAGCACATCGTCGGAAGCGCAGCGAAAATCGTACATCGAATAGAAAAATAATTACGCAGATCTTTTCATGAGTGCATGTGAGCTTCCATGGCCCTGCCGCGATGTCCATCCGAATAATATCTTTGATTAAATCCAACTTCGTTCAGTGAAGTTAATCAGCACTGCATTCGCGAGCATGCTTTTTAAAGGCGGCTCTTGTTAGTAGGGATTAAGTCTTGTGGGGTGACAAGGACGGGTGGCCCGGTCTTTCAGATTGTTTCTCCTTCGCATTCCGAAGCTGTGGGTGCCCCGTCCTTGCGTTTTTTTGCAGGGCGGGTAGCGATGCTGCCGACACGACCTTTGTCCTTCTGCACAAACCCCGTTGGGGTGTGCGTCCGTGGTTCCCGCCCTTTGCAAACTGCGCAAAGGACGGGGCACCCACCGTGATGGTACCTACGTCGGTACTGCCGAAGAGTCGACAGTTCCAATCCTGTGCAACTAACCTTGTTGCCTTTGGCTGACTTAAAAGATACCGTCCATGGGGATAGCGCAGAGGAAAGAAATCTAGATGAGAGTAGAATCACATATTATGTCCTTTTGGAAGGTTATGATTTTGATCACCATGACTCTGATGTTTGCCCTGGAGGGCTTCGGAAAAGGGCAATCCTCGGATCGGGGAAGCTTGGCTATGCTTCAGGATTACTCGCAACGTGCCAAACAGGTCTTGTTCATTGCGCGTTTCAAGACCAGTAGAGACGGAGCATACATGGTGGATCTCCAACATCTACTTGAAGCAATTGTGATCGAGGATCAGGGAGGCCAGGAGCTGTCAAAAATGTTCGGTTTCGATCCTACGGCGAAGAAAATTCAGGGCCACACTTTCGAATCCACTTCCACACCATTCTTTGCTGCCGACTTAGCTTCTGAGCTGCTCACGAAGATCAGAAGCTTCTACTCCTACTCTCCACCGACCTCTACCTCGAAAGACATGCCATTGTCTGACGAACTTGCACATGCTTTAACCGTCGCGGTGGAACTGAGACAAAAAACGCACACCGACAAAATCGAGCCATTGCACCTCTTGGCTGCGGCGCTAGGAGAGAAATCCAGCAAGGCTACTAGCATATTCTTCGACGCTGGGATCACACAGGAGACTGTGCTTCAAGCCATCAAAGACGGCAAATAACCGAGCGACGTGTGCAAGTAGATTGGTGGAAAATCAGACATCCTGGTTATTTGCAGTGGCCGGTCGGGAGGAGCTATTCGATCCGCTTGTTGAAAGTCCGCCTTCGATTCTCGATCGGAAGAATGAACTCAACCGCTGGTAGTGACTTCTAATAGCTCCAGACGACTGTTGCACTGGGCGTTCGATAACAATTGATTTTTTGAGCGCGTAGTCTTTGATTTTCTGCTTCTAAGTGCGACTAGGCGCTTCTCAAGTTCCGCCACCCTCTCTTACATCCGATGGGTCTTCCCATCTGATCACGAGCACTTGCAATCTCGACTTCGTTGCTTGCATTTGTCGCTAGGTTGCGCTCTCTCATTTCACGCTGGCGCTGTTCGAGGTTTTTCATGGATTCCTCATCCCAACATTACACCTCGCGAATCAGGTTCAGGGAAAGGGGCGCAGGGGTGCATATTCCCCCCCTCTGTGTTCTCACCCCGGCATTGGTTTGACGGGGTGGTATATACAGACGGCAAAATGGACCCTCCCCCCCCCCAACTCCGGACCCAGGATCAACCAAATCAAGTCAAAATCGGTTCGGGGCTCGCCCGCGCGTGGGGCTCGCTCGTGCGCTTACGCGAGGGGATTTTGAGTTCCCCATGGGCCTTCGGCCCACCCATTGGGATGAAAGCGCTCTTCTACGCCCGATTGATTCCAAATGGGTTACGCAACGACTTTCGACGGAGTGTAATAGAGAGTGGGTGTTGAAAAACTCCTTCGCTGGAAAATGACCGAAAAAACTTTGCGCTAGGATGCCCTACAAATCACTTTCTTACTTTTCAAGACATTTAGCATCCCCCAAATTTTGGCTGTTTGGGAGGAAAAGGGACTTTTTCAACACCCACGAGATGTTTCACCAATTGACATCGCGATGACCTCAGAACAATGGGTGTGCCTTCGTAAAGCTCTGTGCTGTCCGACACTTACACCGCGTAGGCAGAACTGCTAGACTTACCCGCTCGGACATTGAAGGGGCGATCGATCATGCGTATGCGCAGGTTCCTCTGGGTATGCAGTGCTTCCTTTCTACTGATCCTCGCGACAAACTGCGGTGGAGGTGGGGGCGACTCAATTTCCACGCCTCCGCCACCACCGACTCCCGGTTTCTCTATTTCGTTGTCTCCTGCCACCATCAACCTGATGCAGGGCGGTGCCTCCCAGAACGTGCAGGTTTCGGTGAATGCCAAAAATGGTTTCACCGGTTCTGTATCGGTGACGGCCAGCAGTCTGCCCGCCGGAGTGACCGTCTCGCCGTCATCGCTTTCCTTGACACCGGGCACTCCTGGCACGTTTGTTTTCGGGGCGTCCACTACAGCGGGCATCGAACAGGCGTCAAACACCATAGACGGCGTGTCTGGTTTGCTTACGTCGAAAGCGTCGCTTCAGATCAACGTGAACGGCTCTTCGATTCCCGACCCTTTCCATTTGATAGGAGGCGAATTCAGCCACGGGTTCTACGACGAGTCTCGACAGTTACTGTTCATCGCGAATATTGCTCTTAACGAAGTCGACGTACTCTCGGGAACAGATTTGTCCGTTCGGGCACGCGTGCCCGTTCCCCAACCCTTTGGAATGGATCAGATGGCCGACGGGAACACTTTGGTCATCGGTACGTATGCAGAACAAATCGCAACACTCGACGAGAACACGTTGGCCGTGACCCAGCACCCAATACCTCAAAGTGCGGCGACAATTTTCACCCTCTTCTATCCGAATGTGGTGGCTCTGGCAAACGGTAAGGTCCTAATCATCGGACAAGTCTCGGGAATAGACTCCAGCGACATCGTGGACGGAGGGCAATTCCTGTTCGCATGGGACTCGACCACCGATACTTTTGCGATCATTGAACCACCTGCATCTTATGATTTAGGTCCCTTAGGGTGGGAAACAGATCATCTTGCCCGTAGCGCAGATCACAAGTGGGCGATCTTCTCGGCCGACCAGTTCTATCTCTACAGCTCTGACGCCGACACATTTACGGCAGTGCCGCTAGAAACAGTGAATCCACCACAGAATAATTTTGGAGTTCGCGGCTATGCCATGAATGCCGATGGCAGCAAGATCGGCGTAGTTTCCGCTCAACAAGCCACTTTTCTGGACCGCTCTTTTAATGTGCTGGGAACGTTGCCGATACCGAGTGCTTTCCAAAACGGCAGGACCAACGTGGTTTTCACACCCGACGGTAACCAGATGCTGCTGCAGTACGATCTACCGCTTGTGATCGAGGTCCTCGACGCGAACAACTACGCTGCCCTTGGATTCTATCCCGGTGGATGGCGCTTTGACCTTGAGGATAATCTCGAACGACTTCTTGCAGTCGATTCCAGCGGCCGTGCTTTTGCCGCCATCTCCGGTGGCGTGCGTGTGTTCGATATGGCCGGACCAATTTTCCCGAATCCTGCTAACGGCACGCTGGGCAGCAACAACGACGGGTCGTGTCTCTTGCCCACCATGACCGAAGCACCGCTGAACACGGCCGTGCAGGCCAGCATCTCCCTGTCTTCTTCCTACGAAGGCTGGAGCTATTATTTCGGCGGACAACCAGCCCCCATCCTCTCGAACGGAAGTCAGATTCAAATACCCGCGTCCTCAACCCCGGGCGGTGTGGATATTGAATGCATTGGTCCCTCCGGAAACTCCGTCATATTTGCGGAAGGCTTTTCTTACGGCGTCGATTTATTGGGAGTGAGCGCGACTCTCTTACCGCCCACGGGAAACGCATCGGTATACGTATTCGGCTACGGCCTTTCTGACACGCCTTCGATTTCCGTTGGCGGCCAATCAGCAACGACAGTAGGAGTCAGCAGTCAGGAAAATCCGCTTCAGATTGCCCAGGTTCAAGTACCGAACGGTGCGCCAGGAACTTCTCCAACCGTTGCGGTCAGTAGTAGTAATGGCGGCGGCACACTTTCCCAGCTAATGACATATATTCCGTCGGCGACTATCGTGCCCGCCAGTGGCTTGCTCCAGGTCTTGTACGATCCACATAGGAACCTTCTGTACGCGTTGAAAGCGGCTGAGGTCGACGTCTTCAATCCAGCTACACTTCAGTGGCAGGCCCCTCTGCAGATTCCGAGTGCGGCAAGTTCCGGCGCCTATGACGCAATGGCATTGAGCCCTGATGGGTCGTGGCTTGCCATAGCATCGACGAATGGCTACGTGACAGTCGTTAACCCGGACAATCCATCGCAAGCTTCTTCGGTGGCCACCAATTCCACTCCGGGATTTCAGTCGGGCGGCATCGCCATCACCAAGTATAACAAGGCGATTGTAACGGGGTCACCGATCGTCGAGGTCGATCTCTCCACCCTGAAAGTAACCCCGATTAATCAGCTGATGGGGGACCTGATTCGCGCATCCGCCGATGGGACACACCTTTACGGTGTGGACTTGAACATATCGTCTGGTCAGACGTATTCGATCGATCCCTCCACGTATGCTGTGAAGCAGCCGCTGGCTTTCGCCGATCATTTCTACTCCGATTTGGCAGTGTCGGCCGACGGCAGCCAGTTTGCCCCAATTACAGGTGCACCTTGGGGCTACGGTGACATTGTCGGTTTCTACAACCAAAACATGAACGCTATGAATTTCACCGTGTACCCGATTGTCAGCCCTCCCGATGACACGTCAGTTCTCGGCGCAATATTCAGCCCCACCGCAAAGACCATCGTCACGGCGATTGGAGACTCGATTGAATTCTGGGACGTTTCTACGGGGTTGCTGCGGGGCCGATTGATGACGCCGGAAGAACTGCACCCGTTCGCGTATCCCGAAGGATCGGAGGCGCCGCAGATCGCGCTTGACTCTGCCGCCAAGACAATTTTTGCCATCTCCGCATCAGGGCTTACGGTAATGAGTTTGCCGGAACCAGTCGATAACTTGCCGGCCGCTCCCTGGATGCGGTCCTACAAACCGGCGAGCCGGGGGTATGGCGATTCGCTCAACGTTGCTGCCCGCGTGGCCGCCATGAGCAAGAAGCAGTTAAGAGCCAGTTTCCTAACCAGGCCATCAACGAGAGTCCTCAAGCATGCCGTTGATAAGTCTACAGCCCTTTTGCCGAGGCACTAGCTGTTGTAATCAGGCGTGGCTGTTGAAAAAGTCCTGCGCACGAAATTGACAAAAATGAAATTGCGCTAGGATGCTCCACAAACGACTTTCTCAATTTTCTAGGCATTTTGTATCCCCCAAATTTTGGCTGTTTGTGAGGAAACTGGACTTTTTCAACACCCACAGGCGATTACACTCAAATTTCGGCTTCTTTCGATTAAGTTCACATCAGAGCGTTTGTTGATGATCCGCTGATTTCGAGTCAATCCCGAACATTCAAGCTGCGAGTGTGTACTCGTAGCGTCTGAGCCAGCCGACGAATTCGGTATATGAAACCCGTTTTATTGGTAATCCGCGCACTAGCTTCCGGACCACATTCGCACGGTGAAAACCACTCTCACGCGCGCACCTGTTGATTCCAATCCTCTGAATTGCAGCTTTTACTTCTTCAGTTGCGACGACTTTTCCCTTTCTTCCGTATTCCGTTGCTGAAAAATCCAAGAGGCTGATTTCGCCCCCTTCTTCCCATTTTCGATCTGTCTCTTTGCCCACATAACGTATTTCTTCAGCTACTACGTGCGCACGTTTGAGCAGTCCTTTCGTTTCGGGTTTGCAGGCACTTCCGTCTGGAGCAAGACTCTTCGCTTCTGGGTGTTTCTGGTACTGAATGACTAAATGTGCAAATTGAGATGGAAAGACAACGTTGTATGGAATGTTTCCATTTGTCTTCTTGCAATTGAGCATTCGGTATTTCTTCCCGTCATACACGTTTAGGCATTCGAGTGAGATCCATTCCTTTTGTTTTGACGAATATGCGCAAACTAAAAGAACTTTCTCGTCCGATTTCCTGTGGAATGCAAATCCGTAAAGAGGATCTACCATCGGAAGCAAGAGAAAATTGTAGGGCCGCGCAATTTCCCATTCTCCGAGCATTTCCAGAACGTTGCAGGTCGTAATCGTCAGACGCATCATTTGGGGAATATCGAGCCAGGAAGGAGGATTTCTTGGCAAGTTCAAAGCTCCTCGAAGAATGTAATCCCAAAGCTGATATATCCATCGAGGAACTTCTTTCCCCCAATTCTTCGGGGAATCTTCAGGCGGATAGAGAAAACCGATTCCGTGGGCTTTTGGATCAACAACAATGATGTCCGATTCCCCATTTTTCTCGTACAGAGCATAGCGTTTTGCGGCAATGCTGTACCCGTGAAGCCACGCCGAGGCGATCGCGTCTAAAACCAAATAAGGTTTTTCAAATCGAGGCCGAGAGGTGCGTTTCGTGCGGGAGCACGAAGATTTCTCAGCTGCGTGCAGTCAAGAGAACGGTGATCGATCTAAAGTTCTTTAGGGGCGGCGTAAAGAAATGGATCACAGATTGTCTATCGTGGAACTACAAGTGCGCGAAGTGCCGCACTCTCTTTGTTCCAGACGGTGTTCCCGGAGGAAGAGCACCAAAGTACGGGCACGGGCTTGTAACTTGGTGTATGTACAACAACCTGGTCTGCGGGCAGAACCTGTCCAGGGTACGACGAGCATTAAACGATATCTTTGATCTTGACATCCCACAGCCTACACTTTTCCGTTTTAAGTCATTGCTGCGTGAGACGCTTCAACCGATATACGACAGAATTCTTGCCCATTTACTAAGAGGATCGCTCCTTCATATTGACGAGACTGAGGTGAAATTGAGATCTTGCAAGGGTTACGTTTGGGTGTTTGCAAGCATGGACGCAGTCTACTTTGAGTATCGGGACTCCCGAAAGGCTCAATTCCTCGGACCACTTCTCGAGGAATTTCAAGGGGTTCTCATTTCTGACTTCTTTACCGGGTACGACTTCCTGAAATGCCCCCAACAGAAGTGTCTAATACATCTTATACGAGATATGAATGAGGACTTGCTCGGCAACAGCTTTGACAGCGAATATAAGGATTTGCTGAAGAAATTCGCGGGTCTTTTGCAGCAGATTGTCGAGACGGTTGACAAGTATGGCCTGAAACAGCGACATTTTCGGAAACACAGGAATGATGCAATCCGGTTCCTCAAATCGGTTGGGGAGGCTCGCTATTCGTCGCCAATCGCAACGAAGTACCAAGAACGAATGGGTAAGTATGGCTTTAGGCTTTTTACCTTTTTGGGCTACGATGGAGTGCCGTGGAATAACAATAATGCTGAACATGCGATTAAGGGCTTTGCGAGGGTTCGCAGATTTGCTGACGGCAGGTTCACCGAGGATTCGATCCGAGAGTACCTGGTTATGTTGAGCGTCGCCGAAACTTGTGGGTATCAGAACATCGATGTGCTGAAGTTCCTGCTTGGCCGAGCGGATAACTCCTCCCATTGCCGACTGCTGTTGCAGTGATCAAAATATATTTTGCTCAACCCTCACCAATTCCGCCAGTCCCTGCCATTGCCGAGGATGTGGGCGGTAACCGCGCTTCGTATTCTTCAAGCACCTTGAGGCACTTCGCGAGCTTGATCGCTCGCACAGGTTCGCGTCGGCAGACTTTCTCTAACGTGTGTTGATTGATTCCCCTGCGCATGAATTCCCGCTTCGGTACCGTTGCGATTCGCGCTAGTTGTTCATCGGTTGCAATTGCATTTCCCTTTCGTTTGTATTCAACTGTCTTGAACTCCAACAGACTCAAGTCTTCGCCCTCTTCCCAATGCTTGTCGGACTCTTTGCCGATGTAGATTGGCGGCCAGTTCGCGACAATCTGCGCCCGCTGCAACAATCCGCGCGTGTCGAACTCGCACGGTCTGCCGTCCGGCCCGAGACTCTTCGCTTCTGGGTGGTTCTGGTACGCGTCCAGCAGCATGAAGAAATTCTTGACCAATGATCTGCGACCGTCGTATTCGTTTGTGAGTTCGTAAACGGGAGATTGTGAATCGTAAATGTCGATGCATTTTGAATGCATCCACTGATCGCGTTCGGTCGAAAATGACGTTATCAGCGTGAACTTGTTTGGGTCAACGTTTTGCGGACATCCAAAGCAGCAGATTTGCGGAAGCATCATAAAATTGTTCGGGCGTGTTAGGGGTCCTTTGGCGAGATTCTTCAATGCGTGATGTGGGGTGCTGAGCGTGAGCTTCGCGGCATTGCAGACGGAACAGTCGCAAGAAAAGTACTCAACGGACCCGACCTCCGCGTATCAGACGAAACAAAGCGAAATGGAATCACTGCTGAACGAAGGGGTGGAGGCTGCTGGAAAAGACCCAGAGATGCTTCTGAAAGTGACTAGGGCAGCTGAGAATGTCAGCACAGACATAGCCGTGACAGCTGCACAACGGGCTGTCGAGGCGCGGCCGTCGCCTGAGGCCTACTTGCTGCTAGTAGACGCACTTAGCGTCAAGTACATCTTTCTGCAGGGTGAAGAGCGGCAAAGCTTGATGAAGCGTGCTGAGACTGCCGCGCGATCGGCCAACAAATTGACACGCGTGCCAACAGTAGAGATGCGCGTCAAACTCGGCGGTATTCTGAAGGATGAAGGGCAATATGCTGAGTCAGAAAGCCTCCTTCGCGCTGCTCTGCTGTCGGCTCAAGGCGACAACAACACCGATCTGCGTTTCCAGGCTATTAGAAGTCTTATCGAGTGCGCTGCCGCGCAGAATAAGCCTGAGGAAGAGAGATCCTGGTTTGCTGAACTTGCCAAGAATGACAAGGCGAACGCATTCGACTGGGACTCGCACGGCGACATGCTTTACGCTGCTAAGGATTTCAAGGGTGCTGGTGACGCCTATTCGCGTGCGGCGGCCCTCATCACGCGGGACTGGTGTAACGCCGGCACAGCGTATGAGATGGCCTCAGAAACGGACTCCGCTCTCTATGCAGAGCGCCAATGCATTGAGAAGTTGCAAGGGACAACCTGAACACGAAGCTCCGCTCGGCGTTGGGCATTCTATCTGCCCTCGTGTGAAGGTAGCCGAAGAATCCGGCATTCTGCATCTCCGCACTACCATCAAGGACAGGCCCATCGAAGAACAAAGCGAACCAAGGCCGTACGATCTGTACGTTCGTGGTAAACGTGACCGTTGTTAAGTGGTCCTTGCCGGTCTGGACAGGGGGATAGGAGACGCACATCTTGACCGTTGGAGTGGGGAGCGGAGGTGAGCCGTTGTTGATGACCGTGGGTTGTACGACCGTTGCCCCAGGAGCGATAGCAATACCGAACGGGGCACTCACATTCGCTCCACCTCCAACAGACACGCTCGCACCTGAAGCTTGGGTGGTGACACTAGCACCGCTGCCCTCCCCTTTCCCAGCCATCTGTGGACTGACATACGTCAGGGCCTGCCCCTTAACGGTTGTGCCCTTCGGCACGTCGTGAGTGTCTAGCAGAATGTAGCCATCGCCAAACCTGAGAACCGTGATTGTGCCGCCGGTCACAGGTACGTCTGCGGGAAGGTCTTCATCCTTCACTAGTGTTGGCTTAGGTTCTATTTGTACTTCCTGGGGACGCACGGAAAACGGTACTCGTTGTTTCTTGTCTCCGCTGGTTGTAAAGGAAAACTCAATTGGAGGAATCTTGCGCGTCACTTCGACCGCCACGGAGTCTGTTATTCCCGTGGACGCCGACTTGCCTGTCGGTGTCTTTTGAAGCTTCCCAGCCTTTGACTTGGAACGGCGGGTTTCGCTTGGGACCAACTGAATAGGCATGGGCAGCTCCGGTGCCACCGCAACCTTTTCACTGCATACCTCGTAGCCAGCCTTTTGTACCCTCAGCGCGACGATGTCACCCCGTCGGACAGTGCTAATGAGGTGCAGGACAAACTTCCCGCTTGCGTCAGTGGTGTCGTCATGAGTCGCTTGGCCACCGACCAAGCTAACGTTCGCTTGGCTCACTGGAGCGTGCGTCTTGGCATCGAAGACGATACCCGACAACGTCTCCTGTCCGACGGACTGTAAGCTAGCAATGGCTAGCAACAAGATCAAAACAGTGCAGTTCATAGGTGGTGAAGCTTTACGATAAAGTCTTCGCTCGGAACCTCTACGGTCGCGTCAAACGGGCGGTAGCCATCTTTTGCCACGTTTATATGGACCCTCTTCCCGTTCAGCTTGTGTGTCAGCTTTAGCCTGAAGTTCCCATTGTCCTCGGAAGTGTCCCGCACGTTTTCATCAGGAAGGTTCACTTTCGCTTGCGCGATCGGTTCGTTCGTCGACTCGTCTACCACCGTGCCTGCCACGCCGATCACGGGCTCGGAGGTCCAGTTCGTAACGGCCCAAGCGGCAAAAGCCGACAGGACGATTATTGGAACCGTTACCGTTAAGTGCTTCTTAAGGGTCCATCTCAGTCCACCAAAGAAGATCGCAATAATGGCTCCCGCCACAACTGAGGCTAGAACCGCGACTACGAAATCTTTAACGAAGTGCGAGTCAGCGCCCACGATGAAAAGCGTAGCACGTTGTCAGGGTCCCGCTCGACATTCCCGCTCCTCATTCCCTGCTCCACCCCTCTCGATCTGCGCATCCCCACGCAATCACTCGACATTCCGGGTAGCCATGGAGTCGGTGTCGCACATGAGATAGGTTCCGCCTGCATCTGCAACCATCCGTTCCAACATTGCCAGAAGCAATCGTCCGCCTGCTGTAATCAGAGAGGCCACAGGTGGGAAATACCACGGCCCCGGCACTTCCATGACGCAGGTTCGTTCCGTCCCGCTCAGTTCTCCTGAAAAGATTCCGATTTTCTTTGCCTTGTTCTTTCCAACTTGAAGTTTGTTGACTTCGGCATAGATTCCATAGCACCCAGCATTCGCCAGGATTTTGAGGAAATAATAGAGAGGATCGCTCTTCTGTTTTCCCTTTCGCTCTTCAATGACTTTGCGAAAGAAATCATCCGTATATGGATCGATCGAGCCTGTCCCCAACCTAACGGAGTTCATGCCCTTCTGAACGCCAATCGGTTCGATCCGAATAGCTCGCAAAATCTTCGGTGGTCTTCCCGATGTTAGTGCTGATCCGACCACGTCAGGACCCGCAGACCAAACCGGCGCAGTTGACGTGAGCGGATTCAATCCTATGTTCGTTTGATCCACTGTTTGACCATCCCCGTAGACTGTTCGAACCGGAAAAATGTCAGCTTGAGGCTGGATCAATGCGAAGAATGCCAGTTTAGGCCAGGTCCTCTGATCAAACAGACTATCGATCGTAAGTGATTGCAAAAGGGCTCGGATCTCATCGGTAGCGTCTTTTACTTGTACTCGATCTGCCGTTAGTACTCGCCAAAGACCCAAAAGTGTATTTACTGTCGGGTACTGGCTCGTGAAATCCGTATACACAACCGGGACAGGAGTGTGACGGATGCGAATTTCCGCTCGTCCACCGTAGTACGCCTGCATGCAGATGCCATTCGTCTGGTTGTCCAGTTGGAACTTTTGCTGGGGCGAGATAACACCCATCGTTTTCAAGAAGGCTTTTGCGATGGAAGCAGCTGAGTAGGCTCTTTCCGGTGGAAGGTCGCCCAGAGGATAGTTTTTGAATTCCGCGATTAGCGCATTCAGCAATCCGACGGTCGCACGAACGTCCTGCCTGCAATATTTGATCTCTTCGGGCGTGACCCTTCCACTTGGAACGTAGTTGTCGAGTTTGCCCGGCACCTTGAATTCGCGGCAGGCACTATCAAGGCTGAGACTCTTGTTTCGGAGGGCCCAGACCAAAGTCTTGAGATCGAGGAACCGACCGACGCGATACGGTTGATTCATGTCGCCTCCGGCCAGGCGAATGAAAGCAGCTTTCGAGTCCTTCGGGCGAAGTTGGACGCGAGGGCGGAACGTGTTCGGAACCCATTCACCTTTCGACTTGTTCTTGTAGCGAAAGACGACGAAACTCCAACCTCGTCCTCCAGCTCCGCGCGCTACCCTGTATTCGACAGCGAGCCGCGACAGATCGAAAGGCAAGTTGAAAGCGACAATCGCTGCTCCAGCCTGAACCGCCGTATACATCACTTTCTCGACAAACACGCGGCGTTCGTAAAGCTTAAGTTTCAATTCATCGTTAGCCCGTCGGCTATTTTGCTGAGTGACGTAGGTGCGGAGTACAACTTGCTGGTCAGCTCCGAGTTCGTCACCGTAGAAGATTCCTTCCTCTAGACACAAATACTTGCTTCCGGTCGTCATTTCGCAAAACTGATAGACACCGAAATTTAAAGTCTGGAGTGCGTCGGTTGTAGTCTCGGTATCGAGAACGAGAGCATGCCTCGGGAGCGGGTCCTGTTTCCTTTTCCCACCCTTTTCTAGGGTTTCCTCGTCTAGAATGCAGGTGTGACAGCGAAGATAAATTCCGTGATTCATGGCAAGCTCTCCTCTTCAGAAAGAAGTTGGGCCCATCGATGCATTGCATCGGCGAGCATTCGAAGGAACACCGCTGTAGCGTTAAGCGCACACTTGACGGTCAGCCTAAGGTTCCGCTGACGACGCATGTCAGCGTCTGCTCGACGGCGAAGTTCCGTGACCATTGCATGGCATGCTAGGCAGAGTGGAGCCGTCAGAAACTCATCGTGGTTCTGACCGGCTGTATGGTCTTGCTCGATAAGGAAACCTGTTCTCCCACAAAGCAAGCACCGTCCTTGCTCCAAGCGTCGAGTTCTTCTGCGTGAAGTCTCGATCGGTTTTTCGTCCATCATGACGACGCCTCCGGGATCGCGTAGATCTCGTCCAGCGTTAACGCCCCCGCCTGCGCAAGAGAACTCAGAAGCTCGGGGTCTGTGATTAGGGGATATCCGCCGATGGACTTCCCTTCGAACTTTCCCAAGGCTTCAACATCACCGGTTCGGAGGTACTTGCCGACCGCCGACATGTACTTGCCGAGTTCTGACGCTTGCTTCGAACCTCTAACTGTGACGGGGGCATTGCCGACAGTTGTGGGTACCAACATGTCCCGTTTTCTGTAATCAACCTCGGTTGGTTTTCCACGTCTACGCAATTCAGTCTTCAGGTACTTGCGAACCGTCCGAGGGTCGATCTGTTCCTCTCGTGCAGCTTCCGTTAAGCTCGCGCCTGTCCGGCGCATCCGTGCCAGGACATGGAGTGAGTGGTTGTAGGTATCTTGCTTATTTCCTCGCCTTCTTTTGCCATTTCGCATACAATTGACCTCGACAGGTACTTACAAGACGAAATGTAACACGTTAGAAATACATTGGTTAGTATGTACTTGACATGCGAAATAAAGGCGAGTACATATTAAACGGCAATGGAGGTGGACAGATGTACAGTTTAGATGGCTATGGAGTAGGTATCGCTAACGCTAATGTGGCGGACAAAATTCTGGGTGTGCCCTCGCAACAGAAAGAAAAGCCTCAACGAGGACGACGTTTCGCAATCGACGATGGCAGGCTCATCGGGGCACGAGACCACTTGATCTGGCTTTTTGAGCAGACTTGGGCTGACGTTGGGGAACACCTTCCCTGGATAAAGAAGCCAGCAGATGTCCTCGACGCAGTTCGCGTTTGGGATAACCCGAATCAGTCAACCGGAAATCACTACATCGCGAAGTGCCTTGTCAGACCATCTTCGGTTCCGGCAACCCAAAAATGGTTGACGGCCAAGCGATCCGAGCTGGGCAAGTTGAACGAAGCTGTCCCCACTGCATATGACAATAGAGAGAAGTGTCGCCAAGCTTTTGAAAAAGCCGAGCGCGCAATGAGCGATCAACTCTCGGCCGACGACAAAGCCGCTGTCTTGGATCAGATCTCACGGCGTGGGCAAAGACTCTCGGATGCACAAACCGAATTCGATTCCTTGGACAGAAAGCAACGGGAGCTCCAGGAATTAGTGCTTGACGGTGAAGCATCCTTTGCGAGAGATGAATTTGTTCGTCTCTGCCGAAGCAATCGCTATCGTTTAACACCCACGAATATCGCAAATGCTCTGGCAGGACTGCCCTATATCGGGTGGAGGCAATCCGCCGCGAGATGCAAAAAGCATCCTTCCACTCACGGTGAAGGCCAGTCTATTCAGATATTCAAAACAATCGAACGCATCGTGCGGTCTTGCGTTCGAA
The DNA here is from genome assembly GCA_020073385.1 of Terriglobia bacterium. Taxonomy (GTDB): domain Bacteria; phylum Acidobacteriota; class Terriglobia; order Terriglobales; family Acidobacteriaceae; genus Sulfotelmatobacter. The sequence goes on from JAIQFH010000090.1 coordinate 19,814, forward strand.
GATCGGACCTTGTCGGACATGCCGAAAAATGGCTCAGGAACAAAGAAACAAAAAAGTCGCTCGGTGCCATTGCCCTGCGCGAGAAATGGTACTACCTGCGCTGGTCGATTAAGACTGTGCTCGACCTGAATCCCCGTGTTTCTACCCGCAATCTACCGTTCGCGATTTTAAGGGAGTATTGGAAGCGTACGAGCCAACCATCCAATGTCGACGTTTTGTTCGAAGAGGAAGAGCGGATCGTGATTTGAAACGGGGGCCCTATGTCTGCTGAAGCTTCGCAAACACCAATACAACCACGCCACGGTGTAGTCACCTTGTTCGGTTATGGCACTAGCATACGGGTCAACCGTGGACATTTGGTCGTCGAAGATGGAATTGCGAACGATCGCCGTCAAGCACGCTTTCCGCGAGTAGGCCACGGTCTCCGAAGGCTTGTCGTCATTGGCTCAGACGGCATGGTCTCTCTTGCGGCACTCCGCTGGTTAGCCGATCAGGATGCAAGCTTTGTGATGCTTGATCGGGATGGCTCAGTGCTCGCGACAACCGGCCCAGTTAGATCTTCTGATTCCAAGCTTCGGCGTTCCCAAAGCCTTTCAATTTCGAATGGTGCAGGTTTGCGGATCGCGCGGGATCTCATCAGCAAGAAGCTTTCTGGACAAGAGCAAGTCGCACGCCACAAGCTTCTCGACTCTTCGACTGCCGACGTAATTGCGCATTACAATGCGGAACTGCCACAAGCTGACAGCTTCTCCACAATTCGGTTGATCGAGTCACAAGCTGCACGCGCCTATTGGTCTGCGTGGAGCACATTGCCCGTAAATTTTCCAAAAACAGACCTAGCGCGAGTTCCCGAACATTGGCAGAGCTTTGGGGCTCGTGTTTCACCACTTACCGGATCGCCCAGACTTGCCGCGAATCCAGCCAACGCAATTCTGAATTATCTGTACTGCGTTCTAGAATCCGAGTCCCGGTTAGCGGCTGCCGCACTGGGGCTAGACCCTGGACTGGGGGTTCTACACGTCGACACTCCAGCTCGGGACAGTCTCGCGTGCGACATTATGGAGCCGGTCCGCTCCGCTGTAGATTCGTACGTCCTCGACTGGATCACTCGACAGCCACTAAAGCGTGAATGGTTTTTCGAACAGCGGGACGGCAATTGTCGATTGATGGCTACGTTCGCCGTTCGCCTGTCTGAAACTGCGTCGATTTGGCGACGAGCGGTCGCTCCTGTGGCGGAATGGATAGCTAAACAATTCTGGTCAACCACCCAGAGGCGAACACAGAGCATACCGACGCACTTGACCCAGGCACACAGACGCGCAGCTAAAGGCGCTTCATCTGAAACACGCATGCGCGTAGCACAGCCGACCGAAAATCTTTGTCCTGGATGCGGAAAGAAAATTCGGAGCGAGAGCAAGACCTGTGTTCAATGCGGTGGGCCGACTTCTACCAAGAACATGTTGAGTGCAGCCAGAATCGGACGTTTAACAGCAAATGGCCCCGAAGCCCAAGCTAAGCGAGCGACCAAAGCTCGGAAGAACGTGAGCGCTTCGCGAACCACAGGTTAGTTACTGGTGGACGGACCGGTGAAGGTTGCGATTCGAGCCAGGTGACGAATCTTCCATTGGTCAGGCAGCCAATCGGATAATTCGCTCATTTTTGCCTGGGGTAGATTCATCAACAGCTGCGTGAGATACAGCTGAGGATCCACCTCGTGCCGGCGGCAGGTGCTGGTTAAGCTGGCCAGAATCGCCGCCGTTCGCCCGCCGCGTGGGTTGCCGACGAATAAA
>JAIQFH010000023.1 GCA_020073385.1 Terriglobia bacterium
ATCGCCGCCATACCCGCTTGCTCTGCCGGTAGCTCAATCCCAGCATCTCCGCCGCATGTTGCAGCCCCAGATCCCCGCTCGCTACTCGGCCCATCAACTCCACTCGCTCCAACTCGCGACGGCTCATCGCTGTCCTCTTCAACCGGCCTCCTGTTCTGGCTGGAGGCCTCAGTGTAAGGGGCCATTTCTAATGAGTTATCCAGGGGACATTATCAAAGAGTTTCAACACCGCCCGAAGGGCTGCACGGGAAGAACCTTACCGTGGAAGCGGGTCTTTCATAGTGGCAAGGGCATATCCCATTACGGCCATGGTGGCGGCGTTCTCGCGCAATTCGCTGGGCACAATCTTGTCCAGCGTGTCGGCGGCGGTGTGGTGATAGTTGAAGTAGGTGCGGCCGTCCTGCAGTATGCCGAACGCGGGAACTCCTGTCTCCGACATTTGTGCAATGTCAGCACCGGGTGGATAGTTGCTGGGCTCCATGGCCGTGGCCCCGATACTGTCGAGAACCGAAAGCACGGGCCGAAGCAGGTCCGCTGCGCTCGCGCTAATGCGTGTCTCAAAACCGAGAGGGTGCGCGGCGCCCGTGTCGCATTCAATCGCAGCGACATGCTTGACGAACTCCGCCGAGTGATCGCGCGAATAAGTCTGACTGCCGGCGCCTCCGCTCTCCTCGTCCATCCAAGCGATCACACGCAGCGTGCGCTTCGGGCGCAGATGGAGTTTCTGCAGCAACTCAGCGGCTTGCATCGAAACGGCAACTCCTGCCGCATCATCGATAGCCCCGGTGCCGAGGTCCCAGGAGTCTAGGTGTCCCGAGACTACGACGATCTGTTCGGGACGTTCACTGCCCTTCAGATCGGCGATCACGTTGTAGCCGATGCTGTCGGGAAGTTTTTGCGGCGTGAGCGTGAGACGCATGCGGACCTTCCCCTGGGCGGCGAGGTGGGCGATGAGATCGGCGTCCTCGGCGGTGACGGCGCCGGCGGGAATGCCGGCGGGAAAACTGAAGCCGGTATGAGGCAGACGATAATCTGCGCTACCCACGGAACGGATGAGGGCGGCAACCGCTCCGAACTCCGCCGCTGCTCTCGGACCCATGCCTCGGTATCGGACAGCTTCGCCATACGCGACAAATGAGAGTCCGGCCGCAGCTTTCTTCTTGTCGTAAATTTCGTTGAAGAAGACGATCTTGCCAGCGACCTTATCGCGACCCAACGATTTGAGCTCATCGAAGTTATTGACGACGACAACATCAGCGGCGAGTCCTTCAGCCGGCGTGGAGGTACTTCCACCCAGCGCGGTGAGCACAATCTTTTGCGTGGTGCCGGACACCTGTCCGGGATATTCCACGAGTTCGGCAGTTTCAGCGCCACGCACCCAGTGCGGCACCTTCACTTCTTCAAGCTGGACGTCGAGTCCAAGCTGGCGCAATTCGGCGGTGACGTAATCGACGGCGGCTTTGGCCTGCGGCGATCCACTGGGGCGCGGCCCGATGTTCTCGGTCAAATGGGCAGCCTGGCGGTAGGCGTAGTCATCGGTCAGCGCGGCAGATTTAATCCTGTCCAAGTCGGCCAGCAACTGAGGCGGGAAATTTTCCTGCTGTGCCTGCGTCATTTGGGGCTGCGCGAAAAAGGAACCCTGTGCGGACTGAGATGGTTGCTTTTGGGCGATGGAGATGGAGCTAAGAAGTAAGACAAGAAAGGGAGCGCGGGTTTGGTTCATGGTAGGCCAAACAGTGTATCTGAGTTCGAGTGCGCGCGGATACTGCCGGCCGCAACTCGGTTTATGGAATATGTGTGGGCCGAGGCAGGCGATCTGCAGAATGTGCTGCAAGGGATATTCGGGGTTCTTCTCGGGTATGTCGCGCTGATCACCATCCTGGCGGCGTTGGCGCAGATTTCTTGCGCAGGATCGCGGCGGAGAGGAGCGTGATGATCAGGAAGACGGGGAAGGGCTCCAGGAACGTCATGGAGATGTTGTAGAGCGGGTGGTGGTAGTTGCGCACGAATTCTTCGGCGTGGCGCGCCGTCTCGTCGATCTTTTGCTGGGTTGCGCCCGTCGACTTGGCGTGCTCGACCATCTGGGCGGCGTACTTCTCGGCGAAGTCGGGCATGAATTTGAAGTAGACGACTTCCCAAGTGGCAACGTAGAAGCAGTTGGAGAGAAGGGAGATCAGGATTCCCACGGCGAATGCTCGGGCGAAGGTCAGCTTTCCGCCAGAGACGTTGTCGCGGTAGGAGCGGATGCCGAAGACGACGAGCAGTCCGGCCAACACTATGGTGGTGTAGCCGAGGATGAGTCCCTTGTCACCACTAATCTTGTGCATGAAGGGAATCGTGGCCAGCATCATCACGGTGGAGATGAGCCCGGAGATCACTCCGAAGGTGAGCACGGTTTTTTTCATTGCAATTCCTCGCTTTCGAATTTGTGGGTCGCACAGGACGGATTTTGCGGCGGGCGCCGGAAATTGTCGTCATACCTTCGGGTGATTTTGCGGGTGGGAGGGGAAAAACTTACTTTTGGGGGAGGCATTTCAGGGGATGAGATGGGCTTGCTTGCCGAGTTGGACCGCCTGGGTGCGGCGGCGGGCCCCGAGTTTGTCGAAAAGGCGGCTGGAGTGAGTCTTGACCGTGTTCTCGCTGACGAAGAGGCGGTCGGCAATTTCCCGGTTGCTCAATCCGGCGGCGATAAGGCCGAGGATCTCCAGTTCGCGTGGGGTGATGCCCAGGTCGCTGATGCGTCGCTCGTCGGGAGTAAAGGGTCCGGTGAACGGAAGCGAAGGCTGGACCTTTTTTCGCGTCAGCGTCAGCCCTAGCCAGATACCGAGGGCGGCAAAAATCGCGGCGATCAGACCACCGTAGATTTCGACGGAGTGTTCGACGACGAGAAAACGGTATTCAGTCAGCTTCAGTAAGGTAATCAGGAGTCCGCCGCACACGCCAAAGAGCAGAATGTCGCGCAGGGCGCGGCGCAAGGCAGCGTTCGGTTTGGCGGCGGAACTCATCGGCGGCCATAATACCGGAAAAGGCGGAACTGAAGCTGCACTGGGAGAACGAATCCACCGGCAAGCGCAGAGGTTTGTGGCGTTATCGGAAGCGCGGGCGAGACGCTCGCGACGACAGCCGGCAGGATGCCGGCGCTACAAAAAATGGCCCCTCAGAGGGGCCAAGTTTCAAGAGGCTAATGGTGGGCAATGTCAGGAAAGGCGATTGATGCCGTTCCGCCAGCCAGAACGGCCATTTGGGAAGTGACGCTCTTTGTCGAAGAGAGTGAAGGTCATACTACAAATTTGCGGCCTCTTTGTTACAGATGGAGGAAGCATTTGCCGCGCCAAAACCAAGAAGGTGCGTGATTCGAGTCACTGGCTCATGTAAACGATTGGCAAAAATAGGCTTAGAGAGTACCAGCAGCGGCAATGGTGGACACGATGGAGATCAGCTGGGAACGAAAAGTGCAGAACAATGCATATTCATTGCACGGTGATACCAAGGATCAAGAAAGAAAGCCCATGGCGTGGTGCCATGGGCTCGCTCGATATCAGACTTTAGCTGTTTCCTGCCACCGTGCGCAGCTTGCCGGGCAGGAAGTGATAGGGGGGCCAAGGGCCGCTTATGGCCACTTCGCAGTTCTTAAGCTGCTTCGCGGCCGTCGAGTAACGATTCTGGTATTTTTCCACGCTCTTGGTATCGATCAGGTGGGCGATATCGATAAGCATGCCCTCCGGAGCGACCTTCTTGCAGCTGACTTCTTCCTCGAGCGGGTTGAAAAGCTTGTGGACTTGCACGGACAGGGCCCGGGCCTTGGTCTGGCGTTCGCGCTCGCGGGAGGCCTTCACCCGAAGCTTGGAGAGGTAGTCGCCGCCGACGGTGTCTGGCAATTGAACGTCGATCATGGCCTCGCGCAGCGAGCCGTCACGCACGACGAGCTTGATATGCATTTCGGACTTGCCACGAAGCCTGGCCACGCTCTGACCGAAAGCACGCCGGTTGACCCGGACGGCTTGGCGGAGGGCGTCATCACTCTCGAAAATGGTCCCGAATTTGAAGGGAAGGACGGTGGAGTTCCGGAAGCAGTTACTGACGACTCGTGCGTGTTCGATTGCGGCTTTCTGATCCAGTTCACCGGCTGTGTGGTCGTATTCGCTGACGATCACTGCGAATTCACCACTTGGATAGCTTAGAACCGCTGCGCCGTTTACTCCTTGTACACCCTCTAGCAGGAAAGGGCGGCGAGTGCGGGTTCCATTTGGGAGGGTTTGGTGCTCGGTCAGACAATACGCGTACCACGCCATGTTGAACTCTCCGAACCGGGATGGAGGCGGACGAATCCACCTCTTGCGTCGAGTTTTTTCGCCAAAGCTTGTTACAGCGAAAGTTGGAAGTATGGACCGGGCGGTACTGGGCTACAACCGGAAACGCTTTACAGTCGCGCCTCCTAACTGCATATTACTTTGGGCATGGCTAAAAATGCAACTTTTTCTTTCCGAATGGCATCGGAAGCTTTCATTTCCCATTGGAGGAACGAGTTGCACGATCTTGCAGGGCGAGCAGGACCACTCGGAGCATCTCATCGAAGGGAGCGGGTTTGCCCGACCAGATCTCGAATTGGCGAGCCGCCTGGTGGACGAACATCTCGATGCCGGGGATGACCTGGGCTCCCCGTTCTTTGGCTAGTTTCAACAGGCGGGTTTCGGCGGGATCATAAACCATATCAAAGACATAGCGCGCGTTGATCTCTTTGTCCTGGAGAGGTGTTTCGCGGCTATTTCCCATACCCACCGGGGTGGCGTTGATGATGACATCGAAGGCTAATTTCTTCAGGTCGGGCCGTTTCATAATGCGGGCCCGGGCCTGATGAGCCAATTTCTTGGCGGCCGCAAGGCTCCGGTTGAGAATATAGACCTCGCATCCTCGCTCTTTTAGCCCGAATACGGCCGCCCGTGCCGCGCCTCCGGCTCCAATGACCAGGATGCGGGCGCCTTCCAAGGTATTGAGGCGGCGCTCTAAGGGTCGGACAATCCCCGCCGTATCAGTGTTGAATCCATACAATTTTCCATCTTGCGCCCGCACGACGGTATTGCAGGCGCCGATCTTGGTCGTGTGGGAGTCGGTATTGTCCAAGTGTGGCAGGATGGCTTCTTTGTAAGGCATGGTCACGCTGAGGCCATGGATCGGAATCTCCTTTACACAGGTGAGGAGATCCTTCAAGGTCTTGGCGTGCAGCGCGAGATACACTGCGTTGACATTTTCACGCCGGAACGCCGCATTCATGATGGTGGGCGATAGTGAGTGTGCAATGGGATCGCCCACTACGCCGTAAACCCGTGTAGCGACGTCGACCTGATCGATGCGGTATACGCTGCGCAGTTCCTGTGCCGTGATTTGCCCTGCCGCGGTCTCCTGCCCTGCACTTGCAGAAGCGAAGGTAAACAAGCTTCCAGCTCGGACATCAAGCACCCGGCTGATTGTTCCCTGCTCTCCCATGCACATGCCGACCAAGGAATGCAGGTCGCCCTTTCGAGACAGGAACTTGATCATGGTTACGTTGTCCGCGAGCGTTGTTGCAGTGCCTACGAGCTTGTAGAAATCAGCCGGGAAAGCCAGCATCTTATCGAGGGCTTCCTCGAGTTTCCTGGTTGCGCGGAAGTCGTGATAGGAAAGAATCAATCCCGCCCGCGTGCGCAGCTTTTGAAGCTGCTCAGGCTTAACCTTGGTGGCGGTTTGTAGTTCAACATCAACCAGTTGGCAGCCAGCAGCAGCGGATTTGTTCAAGATGTCGAGTTGCGAAGCGATGGAACCGCGAAACTTGCCTCCGCTGGCCGCTCGGCGGCAGGTGGCGATCGCTATGGTGCCATGGTGGGATTCGAGAAAACGCTTGATTTTCGGGATCGCCAGGCCCGGCTTTGAAAGGTAGTCCAACCTGAACTCCAGGAAGGAGTTATCGCGCACCAAAGCCTCGGCCCTTTCAGCCAATTCGTTGGGGTCAGAGCCGGTCACCGCCACGCATACACGCGGCAACCTGTGGGGTAACAAACGGGGCGCGACCGGGGGACCAGAATTCATCTTCGCTAGGATCGAGACCTGCCTCTATGACGTATCAGAATGAACGGCGAATTATTACAGGCAGCTAATTATTTATGCAACAAGGGATTAACAATCCGGGCGAAAAACTTCCGCCCCGGGGTTCCCATCACCCTCGTAACCTTGACCCTCCCTTACCTGCTTGTTACCTTCCGGCTGAAGCCTTTCTTTTCTGGCATTTAACTGGTGAAGGGGTCGCCAAGAGCGGTCTTTTCCGGAGGTAACATGAAGAAAACAGGACTGTTGGTGTTGTTATTGGCGACAGCGGCATGGGCTCAGACGACCGATCCGGCTACGTTTCAGGCGCCTGAGGGAACGACACCCACGACAAATAGCTTTCCCATTGAGCGAATTCCGACGCCCACTTACGCCGACCTGTATTGCGCGGGATTCATCAGTAAGCACATCCTGCCTGACTCCAACTACATTATTGGCGGAATCCACACGCCCACGACGACCCATTTCACCCGCGGCGATATGGTGTATTTACGGGGAGCGGGATTTACGAACGGGGCGGAGTATGAGATTGTGCGCGCTCTGCGGGACATGGACGAGTACGAGATGTTCCCGGGGCAGCAAAAACTGCTGAAACAAACGGGGCAACCTTACGCAGAAATCGGGCGCGTGAAAGTCATCGATACCCGGAGCAAGGCAGCGATCGCGCAGATCGAGTACGCCTGCGACGGTGTCAACCCGGGAGACACGGCGATCCCGTTTGCCGAGAAACAGGTGCTTCCCTTCCATGGACCTGTCCGCTTTGACCGCAATCTGCCAGCGGGCACCAAGGTCTCGGGCCGAATCATCATGGGCAAGGACTTCGACTCGCAGATGGGGACCGGGCACAAGCTGTACATCAACGTGGGCTCGAACCAGGGTGTGAAGATCGGCGACTACTTCCGTGCCGTACGCGGCTACGATGCCGATTTGAAGGATCCAGTGGATTCGTTGTCATTCCGGGCAGCCATGGCGGAAGACACGCAGAAGAAGATGCCTTCTTTCGATCCGCAACTGTTCGAGAAGGAAAATGGTCCGGTGATCCACGTGCGTGATCTTCCACGGCGCGCCGTCGGTGAGATTGTGATTATCGGTGTGACCGATTCGACCGCAACCGGCATGATCGTGTTCGCCATGGAAGATGTCCATGCAGGGGATAGCGTCGAACTGGATCAGGTGAACTAGGCTCTCCGCTCAGTTAAGTCCCAGACCGGGGACGGGAAACCGTCCCCGGTTTTTTGTCGTCTAAAAAGCGATTGTTTCACACATGATCTTGTGTAACACTTTACACATGGCTACCAATCTAGCGATCGACGATCGGCTCATCGAAGAAGCTCGAAGGAGCGGCGGACACAAGACCAAGAAAGAAGCGGTCACTACTGCTCTACAGGAGTACATCCGGCGGCAGCGCCAGCAGAGAATCCTGGCCGATTTCGGAACGGTAGACTTTGATCCGGCATACGACTACAAAGCAGAGCGACGAAGAAAGCGTATGTAATGGTTCTAGTCGACACACCAGTGTGGTCTTTTTCCTTGCGCCGCAGAGCCGTCGATTTATCAGAACCAGAACGTCGCCTGACACAGACCCTTTATCGGTTAGTTAAGGAGGGGCAAGTACAGCTGCTTGGTCCAACGAGGCAAGAGGTGTTGTCGGGAATTCGTGACGAGTCTCAGTTCCGCAGGATTCGCGATCATCTGGGAGACTTCCCGAATGCTGCGGTGGACGAACACGATTATGCAGAAGCTGCCAGCATCAGTAATATGTGTCGGCGCGCGGGCGTGTCCGGATCGCCAGTTGACATGTTGATGTGCTCGGTGTCCATTCGCCATGACTGGGAAATCTTCACGACCGATAACGACTTTGTTCAATATAGGCGCGTGGTGCGCATCCGCCTGATGAACCCGCTGTTCTGATTCAGTCCTCGAGTTCTATCGCTTTTCGCCGAAGACTTCAGCGGTGAAGGCCTCGATGGTTGCGCCGTGTTTCCAGGCATCGGGTGGTAATCCCGCTTTGCGACAGGTTTGCTCGAGGAAGGTGACGCGATCCCAATTGCGCTCGGCGGGCACTTGCGGCAGGAGGAGACCGCGCTGTCCCATCATACCGATGAGCAGCCCATGACGACCGACTTCCACTTCTTCGGCGGAGATCAGCCGGGGGGGCGTCAGGATACTGAGCTCGATTTCCAGATGACGCCCTTCCTCCATTGTCACGGGATAGAACCGGGCGTCTTCAAAAGCAGCGGCACGAGCGGTGTCGATAACGGCGCGATACACCGAGCTGACGGGAAGTATGTAGCCGACGCATCCGCGCAACTCCCCATTCAGATATAGGGATGTGAATGCACCGCGGGGTTCGGCAAGGTGCGGGGTGGGTGGATCAACGGAAATCTCGCGATTTTCCAGCGCGGAGAGAATCGAGTCGTGGGCCACTTGCAGCAGCAGAGTTCTCTCCTGGTGCGAGAACTCGCCCTGCTCCACAGCAATCGGACTAGGTTGAGGCAGCGACATCACGGTCAGCCTGCGCGGGCGCTACTGGTTTTCTCCGGCTGAGAATGAATGCGCGGCGGCGACGGCGCTTCACCACACGCCGGTCGATTTTCGACCAGAAGGCGACAAAGTAGTCAATTCCTGAGACCAGGGACACGCACACCATAAACCAAATGGCGACGGAAGCGATCCAGTGGACTGGAAAGATGTAGTGGCTGTATACCGGCCATTCTTTCCAGCGATGATCGAGAATCACCGCAACAACCGAAACGATCTGCACCACCATCTTGAACTTGCCGAGTTCGCTGGCCTCGATGGTGAAGCCCTCAGAAGCCGCGATGGAGCGCAATCCGCTGACCAGAAACTCCCGACCGATCACAACGATCGCAACCCAGGCAGGAACCAGGCTGGGATTGATCTGAACAAGAACGATGAACGCCGCGGCAATCAGGAGCTTGTCCGCGATCGGATCGAGCAGAATTCCCATGGTGGTGATCTGATCGCGTTTGCGAGCCAGGTAGCCATCGATGCCATCGGTCATCGCGGCCGCGATGAATAAGGCGGAGGCTAGAAGCTCTTTTGCCCCGTTTGCGCTGCTGAAATGAGAACTAGAAAGGATCCATACCAGCAGAGGAATAGCGCAAATCCGGGTCAGCGTAATGGAATTGGGCAGGTTCACACTAAGGGGGGCTCCGGAGGCCAGCCGGCAACCAAGTTGATTATGCTCCACGGAGGAAGGGAACGCAATGCGCGGTTTGCGGCAACGAGTCGTGAACAAGAATTAAGATCTCACCACAGAGGACACAGAGGAACACAGAAGAAAATCGCTGCGTTCCTCTGTGACTGGTGGTTGAGGTCTATTTCGGGCTGGGTGCCGTTTTGTCGGTCTTGGCGGCGCTCTTGGGCTGCTTGGCGATGATCATGTCCTTGACTTTTTCGTATGTAGCCTGCGGAATGATCTTCTTCTGCACCAATTCGTTCTTGGCGCGGTAGGGACGCCCGTCGATAATCTTTTGCGAGTACGCGTCACCGATGCCCGGCAGGGCTTTGAGCTGATCTTTGGTCGCGGTGTTGATGTCGAGCTTCTCGTCAGCCGGGGCCGCGGCGGCCGCGGGAGTTGCCGGGGCGGCGGGTTTCGGCTGGGCGGATGCCATCCCGCTCACCAGAGAGAGGGCAAAGACGAGAACAGCGATTTGCGCCATCAACTTTCTTTCGACGAGTTTCATGAAGTTCTCCTTTCGGAATCATTATGCGTAAATTCCACGCTGGCGAATCGTGTAGGCAACACGGTCGATCGCCAGCATGTAGGCGGCGATGCGATTGTTGACGTGGTGGGTTTCGGCGTAGCGGACGACGTCTTCAAATGATGACTTCATAATCGTCTCGAGCTGCTCGTTCACCACCGATTCTTTCCAGAAGTATCCCTGACGGTCCTGCACCCATTCGAAATACGAAGTCGTAACGCCGCCAGCATTGGCGAGAATATCGGGGATCACGAAGACGCCCTTATCAGCCAGGATGTCGTCGGCTGCGGACGTGGTAGGGCCGTTCGCGCCTTCGGCGAGGATGCGGCACTTCACGCGGTCGGCGTTGCGGCTGGTGATGACGTTTTCGGTAGCCGCTGGAATAAGGATTTCACACTCGGTCGTGAGCAGGTCTGCCGCGTCGACTTTTTCTGCGCCGGGGAACCCGTGGATAGTGCCATTTTTCTGTCGGAAATCGACCAGGGCCTTGATGTCAATGCCGTTCTTGTTGTACAGACCTCCACCGACTTCAGCGAGACCGACGACTTTGTAGCCGGCTTCGTACATGAGCAAAGCGGCATTGGAGCCCACGTTGCCGAAGCCCTGTACGATGACGCGGCTCTTTTCGCGAGCAAGGCCCAGTTTCTGGCAGGCTTCATCGCACACGACCATCACCCCACGGCCAGTTGCTTCGCGGCGTCCGCGGGATCCGCCGATGTTGATTGGCTTTCCAGTGACCACGGCTGTAACGGTTTGGCGCATGTGCATGGAATAAGTGTCCATCATCCAGGCCATGACTTGTTCATTGGTATTGACGTCGGGGGCGGGAACGTCTTTCTCGGGGCCGATGAATTCGATCAGTTCGGAGGTATAGCGGCGGGTCATGCGCTCGACTTCACCCATCGACATTTTGTGCGGATCGCAGATCACGCCTCCCTTGGCGCCGCCGAAGGGGATGTTGACTACGGCGCATTTCCATGTCATCCAACTGGCGAGGGCGCGGACCTCGTCGAGGGTGACGTCGGGTGCGTAGCGGATGCCGCCTTTGGCGGGGCCGCGCGCGATGGAGTGCTGCACACGGAAGCCGGTAAATACTTCGAGGTGGCCATCATCCATCTGTACCGGAATGTAGACCGTAACCTCGCGGTTGGGATATCGCAGCACGCGCCAAAGGCCTTCATCGAGATTCAGTTTCTGGGCGGCCAGGTCGAAGCGTGCGCGTTGCGACTCCCACGGGTTGGTTTCCTTGTCCACGTGCGGAGCAGTGGTCATCGTTGTCATGGAAATAGTCTCCGGAATAATTGCAGGTGAGATGGTGCCCTGCGCTGCCAGATTCGTTGCTCGGCAAAAGTGGGCAAACGTTCAGAGTATATGAGGGCAGACAGCGGGTAAGCAAGTTACGGCACCAGCGATGAAACTGGGGGAAAGAGCGACCTGATGCCCAAAGTACACACAGGCGCGGGGTCTTGCAGCGCGCTTCCCTGCCCCTGCGTAAGCAGCTGGCGCGGAGTTGCAACCTCTACTCATTCTTTGACGGCCCTGTTTTACCCCTGTTAAACTTTTAGTTTGTCCAGCCATCGCTACTATCAGAAGGGAAGTCCGTGCGCGCAGAAACCCGCCATCAACTGAAACAGGATGCTTTTAGCCGTGTGACCATCGGCGCTGCCGAAAAAACTGCCGACTGGACGGTCGAGCACCGGTCTACCCTCATTATCGCCACCATTGTCGCAGTGCTTCTCATCGGGGGCGTAATCGGCGGCTTGTACTACCTGAACGGGCAGGACCAAAAGGCCAGTCTGGACCTCTCCATCGCCGTCCGGACCATGGATACGCAGCTGCGGCCGGCCGGAACGCCCGAGCAGCCGGATTTTCCGACGTTCACCTCGGCCAAGGAGCGAGCCGAGGCCGCGCGAAAGCAATTTCAGGCGATCGCCGATAAGTATCCGCACACCCGATCTGCCGACATGGCTCACTATTTTTTGGGCGTGACCTCGCAGACTCTGTCTGACAATGCTACGGCCGAGCGCAATTTCAAAGAGGTAGCATCGGTTGGCAATCGCGACCTGGCGTCCGTCGCCAAGAATGCCCTGGCAGCGCTGTATGGGCAGACCAACCGCACCAAGGATGCTGTCGCTCTCTATCAGGAACTGATCAACAAGCCGACCGTATCAGTCAGCAAAGTGACTGCACAGTTGCAGTTGGCGGAACTCTATCAGAATTCCAACCAGCCGCTCGACGCCAAGCGGATCTACGAGCAGATCAAGAAAGAAAACCCAGGGAATGAAGCGGGCGAGATCGCTACTCAGAAACTTGCCCGACTGAAATAACTCACCGTTCCGAACGGCGTCGAAGCCAGCACAGATTCGATATTCCTAGCCGAATGCCCGTGTCCATGGGCGTTTTCTGCCTAACTCCTGCAGGCTCCCACCTGATACCATGTTCTGCTGTTTCTGAGGGCTACCACTGGACCAACATGGCTGACATCACACTCCGCGTTAACGGAAGTGAAAAGAAAGTCTCTGTCTCACCTGAAACACCTCTCCTCTGGGTCTTACGCGACACACTCGAACTGACAGGAACAAAATTCGGATGCGGCGCCGGATTGTGCGGAGCGTGCACTGTGCACGTAGATGGGAATCCGATACGCTCGTGCTCGACTCCGATTTCGCAAGTCGCGGGGAAAAGCGTGACCACGATTGAAGGCCTCGGCGTCAACGGCCTGCACGTGCTGCAACAGGCCTGGATCGCCGAAGAGGTTCCGCAGTGCGGCTACTGCCAGACCGGGCAGATTATGTCTGCGGCTGCCCTGCTGGCGAAAACGCCGAACCCTACGGACGACCAGATTACGCAGGCAATGAACGGCAACCTGTGCCGCTGCGGGACCTATGAACGGATCCGCAAGGCGATTCACCGTGCGGCCGGCAATGGAGGTGCGCGATGAGCCCACTTTCCCGCCGCGAATTTGTGGGAGCCGGAATCGCCGCCGGCGCTGGACTCGTGATTGGCTTTTACCTGCCGCATGGACAGGGATCGCGCCAAGAGTCGTTTTCCCCGAATGCGTATTTGCGCATTACCCCGGACAACAAGGTCACGATTGTCGTGGCTCGCTCGGAGATGGGACAAGGGATTCGCACCGCGCTGCCGATGATCCTCGCCGAGGAACTCGAAGCCGATTGGAAGCAGATTGAAATTGAGCAGGCGGGAGCCAGCACGTTGTTTGGAGATCAGACTACGGGCGGAAGCGCGAGCATCCGCACCACGTGGGACCCGATGCGCAAGGCCGGCGCGATCGCGCGCGAGATGCTGATCTCGGCCGCGGCGTTGACGTGGGGCGTTCCGAGATCGGCGTGTGCCGCCGAGAACGGCCGCATTAACCATGCAGCGACCAACCGCAGCTTGAGTTATGGCGAACTGGTCACCAAGGCTGCGACACTGCCAATCCCGAGCGACGTGCCGCTCAAGCAGAGCAAGGACTACAAGATCGTCGGGCAGCGTCTCGCGCGCGTGGATTCTCCCGCTAAGGTGAAGGGCGAAGCTGTCTTTGGAATCGACCTCCGCATTCCGGAGATGAAATATGCGGTGCTGTCACGCTGTCCGGTCATTGGTGGGAAGGCGTCCAGCTTCGACGACAAGGAATCGAAAAAGATTACCGGCGTGAGTTATGTGGGGAAGATCGGCGATTCGGCGGTCGCGGTTGTGGCCGACAGCGTTTGGGGCGCGATGGAAGGCCGACGCGTGCTCAACGTCACCTGGGATGAAGGGCCGAACAAGGACCTGAACACCGCAGCCGTAACGGCGTCGCTGAAGCAAGCAGCCTCTAAAAAGGCCGCCAACCTGTATTCGGCAGGCGAGCCTGCCAAGGTTTCGGGCCGTCACATCTCCGCCGAGTATTCCCTCCCCTTCATGGCGCACGCACCGATGGAGCCCGGAAATTGTACGGCTCACTTTCAGGGGACCAAGTGCGAATTGTGGGCTCCAACGCAAGTTCCGCAGGATTGCCGCGACTCAGTTGCCACCGCGATCGGGCTCGACCCAGATCAAGTAAAAGTCAATGTAACCCTGATGGGAGGTGGCTTTGGGCGGCGCCTGGAACACGACTATGCGGTGGAGGCTGCTCTGGTCTCGAAGGCGATTAACGGCCCGGTGAAGGTTCTCTGGACGCGCGACGACGACATGCGATCGTCAACGTACCGTCCGGCGAGTCTGCACCAACTTAGTGCAGCATTGGACGCGTCCGGTCTTCCCGTTGGCCTTACGCATCGCATCATCGCGCCTTCCATCAGCGGGCAGAAGGGACAGCCAGTTCCGAATGGCGTTGACCCCGATATGCCCGATGAGGCCGGACCGGTGTATGGGATTCCGAATTACCTCATTGAATACGTTCAGGCGGAGACTCCTGTGCCGCTGGGGTGGATGCGCTCGGTTTACGCTCTGCAGGCGGCATTCGCGCTGGAGAGCTTCATTGATGAACTCGCAGTTGCGGCGGGCAAAGATCCACTGAAGTACAGGCTTCAGCTTCTCGCCAAGGATCAGGATCTTTCCTATTTCACCACGACGTGGCACACCGCGCGCATGCGAGGCGTGCTACAGCTGGCTGCCGAGAAATCCGGGTGGGACAAGCCGCTTCCTGCGGGGCGCTATCGCGGCGTGGCATGCTTCGGCTGCTTCGCGTCGTACATGGCGGAGGTGGTGGAGATCACAATGGAAAACGACCAGCCGCGCGTGCATCGCGTAGTGGCTGCAGTGGATTGCGGGCAAGTTGTGAATCCCAGCATTCTCGAGCAGCAAATCCAAGGCGGAATTGTGTATGGGCTCGCGAATGCGTTGCGGGCGAAGATAACCATCGAGAAGGGGCGCGTGGTACAGGGAAACTTTGACGACTACGCTCCACTGCGCATGGACGAGACGCCGACAGTCGAGGTATATGCTGTACCCAGCGCAGAATCTCCGACGGGAATCGGAGAGCCGTCAGTGCCACCAATTGCCCCGGCCTTGTGCAACGCGATTTACACGGCGACGAAGAAAAGGATTCGAGCGCTGCCGATTCTGAGCTGATGTGACACTTCCGCTCGAAAAGCAGCCGGGCTTGCGCCCGGCGGACGGCCGAAGGCGGCCGTCCCCACATAAGTATCTCGACTCTTACATCTGAGGAGGCGCATTGATGCGTCGAGGGATTATCCATGTGATCGCCCTGTTCGTGGCCTTCGCTTCGCTGGTGTGGGCGCAATCGTCTACCGTTCCCGCTTCTCGTTTGGCGCATCTGCAACACGGCGTGAATCTCAGCGCCTGGTTCGCGCAGGTTTACGATCCCAAGGGGTATACGAAAGAACACTTCGAAAGCTGGACGACCTCCGCCGATATCGCGCTGATCAAGTCGGCAGGATTCGACCACGTGCGATTGAGCGTCAATCCGCAGCCGATCTTGGATGCGAGTCATCACGGTGAGAGCGAACAGTATTTCGGCTATCTCGACTCCGCCATAAAGATGATTCTGGATGCGGGCTTGGCGGTCGAACTCGACATACATCCAGACTCCGATTTCAAGGAACGTCTGAACCAGAACGACTTCGTTGAGCGCTTTGCCGACTTCTGGCGCACGGTCGCGAAGCGCTACTCGTCATACGACCGCGAGCGCGTGTTTTTCGAAATACTCAATGAGCCGGAGATGCACGACCCGTATCGCTGGTACGGCGTGGAAACGAAACTGGCGGCGGCGATCCGGCAAGCAGCGCCGGCAAACACGATTCTTGCTCCGGGAGCAAGCTGGGACAATGACGACGACCTTCTTTTTCTGGAACCGCTGCGCGATCCCAACGTGATTTATGTTTTTCACTTTTATGAGCCGCACATCTTCACTCATCAGGGCGCGACTTGGGGTGCGTTCTATTGGCACTGGCTGAAGGATCTGCACTATCCTTCCGATCCGAAAAATACGGCGGAAGTTGCGGCGATTGTGCCGGACGCAGTTCATCGGCTCGACGTGATCCGTTACGGTCGGGATCATTGGGACGCGTCGAGGATCGAGAGTGAAATCAATCAGGTTGCAGATTGGGCCAAGCAGAATAGCGTGCCGGTCGTGTGCAACGAGTTTGGCGTCTTTCGCCATGCCCAACCATCCGACCGAAATGCATGGATCCGAGATACACGCGCTTCACTGGAACATCACGGTATTGGTTGGGCAATGTGGGATTACTCCGACAGCTTCGGAGTCGCCATCAAGAAGGATGGCAAGACCGTGCTGGATGAGGAGACAGTAAAGGCGCTGGGATTAATGGCACACTGAGAGCTTCCTGAAGATCCTTCTTCGACAGAGCTCCAAGAATCGACGCACCGATCTGCGGCCTCTATTGTGTGCTCGCATATCATTCGCAAAGTTCTGCAAGGCCGCGTATCTGGAGCGATCTCGTATGCGGACGTGAACGACTCGAAGCTCGAGCGCATACCCGAACTGCTCTCCAGCCTTTTTGCTCTGTCATGGAGTTGCTCGATGAGTTGGGCGAGGGTCGGTCCGGAAGCTGACACTTCCGGTTTAGATTTGGGATCGAGCGCTCGTGAACTTACCCCGAAGAGGACCAGTGCGAGAAAACGCAAAAGCAGCGCCGCCAATTCACCCACAAATCATATCCAGCTGCGACTGAAATGCCAGTTGAATCGAGAGATCAGCTTAAAATTAACAAGGAACCTCGGGCACGTCCGCGGTGTCTGAGTCTTCGGGTTCTTTCCTTCTTCCGGGTTCTTGCACCACTTCACTCGTTTCTCACTGAGGTCGGCCATGCTCGAAGCCATACAACTCACCAAGCGATACTCATCTTTGCCGGCGGTTCAGGATCTTTCATTCCGGCTGCAGCCTGGACAGGTACTCGGCTGCCTTGGTCCCAACGGGTCGGGCAAAAGCACAACCGTCAAAATGCTTACCGGGTTGCTCGAGCCCTCACGAGGTGTGGTCCGGTTCAACGGACGCGCGATTCAGGAAGATCTGGCGTCGTATCGGATGCATCTTGGCTATGTGCCGGAGGAAGCTCACCTCTATCCCTATCTGACCGGATGGGAGTATCTGGAGATGGTGGGCACGTTGCGTGCAATGAATCGCGACCGAATGTACTTGACCATCGATTCCCTGCTGCAACTTTTCTCCCTGCATCCGGCACGACACGCGACGATCGGCACGTATTCGAAAGGAATGCGGCAGCGCATTCTTCTGATAGCAGCCATCATGCACGATCCGGATATCTTCATTTTCGACGAACCGTTGTCCGGTTTAGACGTGACGTCCGCGCTCATCTTCAAGAATCTCGTCCAAGCTCTGGGACGCTCCGGCAAGTTCGTCTTCTATTGCTCGCACGTGCTTGAGGTTGTGGAGAAAGTCTGCACCGATGTCCTGATCCTCCGCAAGGGAGTGGTAATTGCCCACGATTCTGTAACGAATATTGGGAAGATTCTCGGACAGTCACTCGAGAACACGTTCCTGCATCTGGTCGATGATGTCGACACGATGGATGTGGCGCGCGACATCGTCGAAGTCATGAAGGCGGCTTGAGATGATCCGCGAAATAGTACGACAGGAGTGGGAATACCGCCGCGATCGCCCATTCGGGAGGCTGGTACAACTCTTTGTGGCGCGAATCTTCCGTGGCGGCGGAGATACGGATACAGAGGGGATTGATTTAGGAGTGGGCCTGGTTCTCACACTTTTGGCCCTTCCTGGTGGATTCGTTTCGATTTTTCTGTTCGACAAGTACGGGTCTTTGTTGCAGTGGCTCCGGGGACAAACGAACGTAGACACACTGCTCATCGCTTTTCCCGACGAGTACTTTTTCATCGTGCTTCCGATGACCGTGACCGGCGCGATTGCGGTATGGCGGTGGGACGCGATCTTTCCCGACCGCCGCGACTATATGAATCTGGCACACCTTCCGGTCGCGACGCGCACCATTTTTTTCGCCAATCTGCTGGCTGTCTTGTTCCTGGTGGGACTGGTGGCGTTAGATGTCAATGCAGCGTCGTGCGTGTTGTTTCCCATGGTCGTATCAGCGTCACAGGGAAGCCTCATGTTCTTTTTGAAATTCGGCGCGGTACATGCGATAGGGGTATTGCTCTCCAGCATCTTTTCTTTCCTGGCAGTGTTCGCGATTCTGGGACTGCTGATGGCAACACTTCCTCCTCGCCTTCTTCGGCGAGTGTCGGCCTATGCGAGAGGCATGGTTGTAGTTTATTTGGTCACACTGCTGTGCACCAGCTTCATCATTCCTGACT
This sequence comes from Terriglobia bacterium, assembly GCA_020073385.1. GTDB lineage: Bacteria > Acidobacteriota > Terriglobia > Terriglobales > Acidobacteriaceae > Sulfotelmatobacter. The sequence continues at coordinate 18,060 of JAIQFH010000023.1, forward strand.
TACTCCGGCGCGTCAAAGGACCAGTGCCATCGTGGACCTTGCTCTTCCCCTCATGCTGGTTTGTCAGTTTGTGCCAACTGCTGCGGGAACGGGCGAATCCGGCCATGGCGGAACTGGCAAAACTCTGCGTTCCTGGGGTCGCGGTGCTAGCAGTCTTTGCTTTCGGAGCTTACGCAATCGGATACCGGCGGCATTTCGTGCGAATCGCGGAGATTGCGGAAGGCACCAGCGTAACGCATGCTCCGTTTCCCTGGCGCTGGAGCGCCCTGGAGCAATTCGTGCTACGGACGCCGTTCCAGAAAGGATGTTTCCGCTTCGTAGGAAAGACCCTGCTGCGCAGCGAAGCCCATCGTCTCGTGCTGACGGGTGTTGGAGGATTGGCGCTGGTCCTCGCTTCACAATCCCTGATGCGTGCCTTTGAAGGCATGAAATCAGCGCGACAAGCGGCCATGACCTCGGATGCTCTTTCAATTCCATTCACGGTGTCGTTTCTGTTGATCATGGGATTGAGGATTGTGTTCGAGATTCCCGCGGATTTACGCTCGAACTGGACCTTTCAACTGATGCTGGATTCGGACCACCAGGAATGCGAGCCTCTGGCCAGAAGAGTCATCCTTCTTCTGACCTTGCCTTGGATTCTCATCATTACGTTCGCAGCTTATCTCTATCTCGAAGGCCCTGTGGTGGCCGTGCTCCATACCGCAGTGGTCGGGACCTGGTCTTGCCTGCTGACGAATATCATCGTCGTTCGGTTTCGCAAGTTGCCATTCACTTGCAGCCTGCCGGTGTTTAAGCAGCATTCGATTGTGATTCTGATCTCGCTTTGCTTCGGGTTTCTGATCTACGCGGGCTCGACCGCAGAGTTCGAGTCGACGGCCCTTTCCCATCCGATACGGATGCTTAGCCTGTTGCCAGTTGCTCTAATGGCTTGGTACATTCCTCGCTATTTGGGAAAGAACACGATTGATCTCGAGAGAAAGTTGATCTTTGAGGAAGGAGCGACGCGAAGCGTGGAACTGTTGCGGCTCAGCGAGTAGGGAGCTTTCTAGTGTTTCCGTAGCGCTCGGTTCAGGGATACCCGGGCCCCGAACGCATTCTCAACTTCTCCACTTCAACTCCACTCGGCCATCCATTGGATGTTTCATTTCCCTGCCGGTGCGCTTGGATTCCAGGTATGCGGCCTTCAGTTGGAAATACCACTTGGCTGGACGGTCGGCGTCGTCGATCAGCATGAGATGGGGATTATGCTTCAGTCCTTCCGCCTGCATTTCCATTGTGCGGCGGTCCTGCTCTACAAACTTCGCGAAAACGAATTTCAGCAGATCTGGCACGAACGGAACCCAGCGAAACAGGTTCCAGGCCGCGACGACGTCGATGCGACACTGACTGCGGGTGATCGGAGTAACTGTCGTGAGACTTGAAAACCAATACTTGCCGGCACGAATTGTCTCGGTGCGCATGTTAGGTAATACGAAATCGATGGTCGTTGAGATCGAATCGGCATCGGCGTAGAGGCGCAACAGCTTGTAGGGCGCGGAGTTTGAGCTGGGGGTGTGGGCCGCCATCCGAAACCCGTTAGGAATCGGTTCAAAGTTCTTCTTCTTTTCGTGAATGCTGTGACGGGTGCGCCACCACCAGGCTTGGTGGACGAATGGACCGTGCGCGGGGTCCATCAAGCCGATGATACCGTGGTCGATGCTAACTGGCATCTCGGCTTGCAGGTGAGCGAGTTTGTATTTTTCGCTGAACTTTTCGACTTGCGGTGCAGGATCTGGCGCCTCGGCTGGCTTCGTGAAACCAGCACCCTGCGGGCCGGGATCGGGGATGTAGACCCATATGAAATTGTCCTGTTCTTCGCAGGGATAACTTCCTGCGTAAATCCGATCGACCTTCATCGTTTGGTCTGAGGTCAGGGAAGGAATCAGCTGGCATTGGCCGTTGTGAACGTCGAACTGCCAGCCATGATAGGGACACTCGAGATTCTCGCCGTCGAAGTGTCCGGTGTTGAGGGGCACGCCACGATGAGGGCAGGAATCGCGCAGAGCAAAGGGGCGTCCCTGGCGATCACGGCCGATGACCAGTGGAATTTCCAGCAGCGTGGCCTTGTGAAGTTGATTGCTATGCACGCGGTCAGCAGGCAGGGCGCGGTACCAGAAACCGGTGAGCATCAACGTGTCGGTGGCCTGGCGCTGCGGAAGGTCGAGTTCGGGCATGGGTGAAAAATTGCTAATTCTTGATTGTTGATTGAAAAGCCTATGCTAGCATCCGCTGGACTTGGCGTGAGCGAAGAAAAGACGTCAGCACAGGGGACACAGAGGAGCACAGAGGCAAACCAGCATGGAGATCATTGGGCGCTTTCGGCGGTTGACGGCGGTGCAGCGGAACACGTTTATCGCGTGCTTCCTGGGGTGGTCGCTGGACGCGTTTGATTTTTTTATTCTTGTGTTCTGCGTGAGCGCACTGGCTACGCAGTTTCATGCCAAGGTTTCGGACGTCTCGGAAGGAATCTTCTGGACCCTCGCGATGCGCCCAGTGGGCGCGTTTCTGTTCGGGATGATGGCCGATCGATTTGGCAGGCGGCCCACGTTGATGGTCGACATCATTGCCTATTCTTTGTTTGAACTGGCATCGGCATTCGCGCCGACGTTGAAAGTTTTTCTGATTACGCGGGCGCTGTTTGGAATCGCGATGGGCGGAGAGTGGGGAGTGGGCGCGGCGCTAGCGTTTGAGACGCTTCCCGCGGAGGGACGTGGCTTTTTTTCCGGACTGCTGCAAGAGGGATATGTGGTTGGGTACTTGATAGCGGCTATCGCTTACGGGGCGCTGTTTCCGATCATAGGCTGGCGGGGAATGTTTGTGATCGGCGCGCTGCCCGCGTTCCTGGTGATCTACATTCGCAGCAAGGTGGATGAATCTCCCGCATGGCTGCAAGGCCAGGTGGAGCGCAAAGCGGAGCGGCGACTGGGGAAAGACATCGCGTCACACGCAGGGATCTTTGCCTTCCTCGTGATTCTGATGTTCGCCTTCAATTCCTTCAGTCACGGGACACAGGACCTGTATCCGACATTCCTGCAAAAGAATCTGTTGCTGTCGGCGAAGACCGTGAGCCTGATCGCGATCGTTTACAACGTGGGAGCATTGCTGGGTGGAATCCTGTTCGGCACGTTATCAGAGAGGATCGGGAGGCGACGTGCGATTGTTATTGCGGCTCTGCTTGCGATTCCGATCGTCCCGCTGTGGGCATATTCGCATACTGTGCCGGTGCTAGCCCTGGGTGGGTTTCTGATGCAGTTCATGGTACAGGGAGCTTGGGGAGTGATCCCCGCACACTTAAACGAACTTTCACCGCCGGCGGTGCGGGGGACACTGCCTGGATTTGCATACCAGTTGGGAAATTTTGTCGCGTCCCGAAATGCGGTGCTGCAAGCGAAGCTTGCCGAAGCCCGCTATGCGGGTAGTTTCACGCCGGTCTTGGCATGGACTGTGCTGATCGTAGCCAGCCTGGTGGCGATTACCACCATGAGCGGCCCAGAGCGGCGAGGAGCCGACTTATCGAATACATCGTAAGCAAAAGAATCGATATTCTACGTACTTCAAGAAATATGCGCGGCGAAGACATGGCACGAACGGAGGATTGTCACAGACCGGTTCATATGGTACGGTAGTGAAAAGCTCACGCCTTCGTTGATCAATCATGGGTCCCAGAAGCTTGCGCGATAGCGTGTACCCGAGGTTAGCGCCACGATGAAGGAAACTCTTATGAGTCCCGTACCGCCCGGCGAATCCGCGGAAAGGGAAAACTTCGCGAATCGCAAGCTGATTCGGCCCACCCTGCCCCGAATTGAAAATCACGGCAATCACAATTCTTCGCCGATGCCTGCGCAGGAACGGCGCGAACGCCCGGAGCGGCATGACCGGCCGGAGCGAATGGAGCGCAGCGAGCGTCCTATGGGAGCGCAAGGCGGCAAGAAGTTGGCTCCTCCGGAGCAAACCAACGCGGAGAATTTCTACTATCAGAAGCAGATGCAGTCACGGACACCCATGGTGATTGTGCTTCGCGATGGTGAGGAAATACACGGGATGATTGAGTGGTACGACCGGAACTGCATCAAGGTCAATCGAGAAGACGGCGAACCGAACTTGATGATTTATAAGCCCGCCATTAAGTACATGTTCAAAGAAGGGGAAAATCAAAAGTAGAAGTTTCAGTTAAATGATTCCCTCTTTGTTCCCCCTCCTCCGGTTTAGCTTTCCATTTCCTCAACTTTCTGAGCCCCTCGGCGTAGACTATCTCGCATAACACCCCGGAGGGATATGTGGTGTCTCTCTCTTCGATCTCCCGCAGACGATTTCTTCAGTCGATGGCTGTGGCTTCGGCCACCAGCTTTCTGCCTAGGGCGAGCCATTCGCTCGCGGCTATGTCCGCAAGCTCGAATACGTCCAATGTCCTAGAAGAGTTCGACTACGGCGACGTTTCGCTCGATAGCCCTATCCATGAAGAGCAGTTGCGCCAGACTCATGCGGTGCTGATGGGGCTCGATGATGACGCATTGATGAAGCCGTTTCGCGCGATGATCGGGAAACCGGCGCCGGGGGAGGATCTTGGAGGATGGTATCGCTACGATCCGAATTATGACTGGCACACTTTTGACGCGGGCTTCGCACCTTCGGCCACGTTCGGACAATGGGTGTCAGCGTTATCCCGGGCGTATGCCATAACGGGCTCACAGGCAGCGCGGGAGAAAGTTCTGCGACTGAATCGCCTTTATGCCCAGGTCATCGACGGAAAGTTCTACGAGGAGAACCGCTTCCCTGCCTATTGCTACGACAAACTGGTGTGCGGGCTGATCGATTCGCATAAGTATGTGCGGGATCCTTTGGCCTGGGAGGTTTTGGCGAAGACGACCGATGCGGCCTTGCCGCATTTGCCTGATCACGCTGTGGAGCACGGTACAAGCTGGCGTCCGGGCAAGGATGAATCGTGGACCTGGGATGAGCCGTACACGATGCCGGAGAATCTCTTTCTCGCTTATCAGCGCGGCGCAGGGGAACGCTATCGCCAGGTGGCGATCCAGTATCTGAATGAGCCGTTTTACGAGCGGTTGGCTCAGGGGCAGAACGATCTTGCCGGGCGTCATGCTTACAGCCATGTCAACTGTCTGTGCTCGGCGATGCAGGCGTACTTGACTCTAGGCAACGAGAAATATCTGCGCGCCGCGAAGAATGGGTTCGATATGGTGCTGGCGCAGAGTTACGCGACCGGCGGTTGGGGTCCAGATGAGCAATTGCGCAAAACCGACAGCGCCGATGTCTTCGACAGCCTGACGAAGACGCACAGCAGTTTTGAAACGCCGTGCGGATCGTATGCGCATTTCAAGTTGACGCGAGATCTGCTGCGAGTGACGCGAGATCCGCGGTACGGCGACAGCATGGAGCGGATGATGTACAACACGATCCTTGGCGCCCTGCCGCTCCAATCTGATGGGCGCACTTTTTACTACTCGGATTGCAATTTCCAAGGCAAGAAAGTCTATTCAAATCACCGCTGGCCTTGCTGCTCGGGGACCATGACGCAGGTCGCGGCGGATTATCGGATCAATACTTACTTCCGAGATGGGCGGGATCTATTCGTGAATCTGTTTATACCTTCGACGGTGCAGTGGACGCAGGATGGCGCTGAGGCTTCCCTGACGCAGAAGGGAGAATATCCGTATGAGTCGCATGTGCAATTCGAAGTGAAGACGTCAAAGCCAGCGTCGTTCGCGGTGAATTTGCGCATTCCGGCGTGGGCGGAGGGGCCGAGCGTTTCGGTGAATGGGAAGCGGGAAGCGGTGACGGCTGGAACCTTCGCGCGTGTACAGCGGGAGTGGAAATCCGGAGATCGGATTGAATTGGAGCTACCAATGAAGAAGCGGCTTGAAGCCATTGATGCGCAGCATCCTGACACCGTTGCGGTGTTGGTGGGGCCGCTGGTGCTGTTTGGGAACCAAGTTTCGGGACTTTCGCGATCACAGTTGTTGGCGGCGAAGAGAATGGCGCCGGGAGTGTGGCATGTCTCGCCCGGTGGCGATCGGGTCTTGAAGATGGTTCCGTGGACGGCTATTTCCGAGAATGAGCCGTATTCGACGTATTTAAGGGTGACGTAGAAAAGCGGGCACGGGGGCTGAAGCCCGATTCTTTCCAATTGCTTCGACGCGGCCCTCGAAGGGCCGCTCTTCCACGGTAGCACAGGACAAGTTGGGGGCCTGAGAACCAGCAGCTCTCTTACAACTTCGGCAGCACGATTCCCTTCTGTGCCTGGTACTTGCCTTTGCGGTCAGCGTAGCTGGTTTCACAAATCTCGTCGGACTCGAAGAAGATGATCTGGCAGAGTCCCTCGTTAGCGTAAATTCGCGCCGGGAGAGGCGTGGTGTTCGAGATTTCCAGCGTAACGAAGCCTTCCCACTCGGGCTCGAATGGCGTGACATTCACAATGATGCCGCAGCGGGCGTAGGTGCTTTTGCCTACGCAGATGGTCAGCACGCTGCGCGGAATCTTGAAGTACTCGACCGAACGCGCTAATGCAAAGGAATTTGGCGGTACGATACAGACGTCTGTTTGGATTGTGACGAACGAGCGCTCGTCAAAGTGTTTTGGGTCGACAATGGAGGAGTTGACGTTGGTGAAAATCTTGAACTCGTCGGCCACGCGCAGGTCATAGCCGTACGATGACAGTCCGTAGGAAATCACGCCCTCCCGTACCTGCTTCTCGGAGAACGGGTTGATCATGTCGTGTTCCAGGGACATCTTGCGAATCCAGCGGTCGCTCTTCAGCATGAAACTCCTTGGGATTTGGCAATTTCGGGTAATTCTGTAATTGAGTAATTTTAAATTCGCTAGTCGCTACTGACGTCTGTGGACACACGACAATTCACAGAATTTCCAAATTACACAATTACTCAATTCTCTTGGCTGGGTTGCCTGTCAGTTTACGGGATAGATGCTCCGGTTGACAATCTCGGTTATCTTCCTTAGCATCAATGACTTGTAGCACGATTTTGAACCCTGCAGCCTGGAGCCCCGCGTGATTAAACTCGATATCATCAATGAAGTCGTGGCGAAGACGGGCATCACCAAGACCAAAGCCGAACTCGCCGTGGAGACGGTATTTGAGAGCATGAAGAAGGCATTGGCGGCCGGCAATCGCATCGAACTGCGGGGATTCGGGGTCTTCAACGTGCGCCCACGCAAGACGGGGATTGGCCGTAATCCTCGGACGGGAGCCGAAGTTTCGATTCCGCCCGGAAGAGCAGTGCGCTTCAAGCCGGGGAAAGAACTGCAGTCGATCGACTAAAATCACCCTTCAGGTTCCGAATTTAAGTCCTACGCGAATTCACTTGCCGCGGCGAACCTCCGCACGTTTTCTCTTCTCGTAGTAGCATCAAAGACTAAGGCCCATTCGCTGGGTTGCAGACTTGCATGTCGGAACCTGTCCCGTCCATCCCTTCCTCTACGGTCGAATATCACTACGAGTTGCCGGCCCCTGAGGGGCCGCCGCCACGTCCGCAGTACTGGGTGCACAGCTTGCTGTTATTAGCGACCTGCTTCACGACTCTTGTGGTGGGAGCGCGGCTGGAATTCAATTTCCAGCAGAATCTGCCACCCTTCACTGCAGGGAACGAGTTGTTGCCCTTTTTCCCCGTTGGCTGGGCGCTCGCGCAACCTTCGCGGCTGTTGCTCGGAATCCCGTTCTCGGCCGCACTGTTGATCATCCTTCTGAGCCACGAGATGGGGCACTACCTGCTCTGCCGATATTACGGGGTCCGTGCGACTCTTCCGTTTTTCATCCCGGCACCGACTTTGATCGGGACTCTGGGCGCGGTCATCCGTATCAAGGCGCCGATTCGCTCCAGGACGGCACTTTTTGACATCGGGGTAGCGGGTCCGATCGCCGGGTTTGTGATGGCGGTAGCCTCCCTTGCCGTTGCGATCATGCTTTCGAAGCCAGTCGGACGTGGCATGGCACCCTCAGACCTGCAACTTGGATATCCAGAGATCTTCGACGTTGTCCAGAATGTGTTGCGGCATCTTGCGCCCAATCGTGCCATTACGCATTCACCCCTAAGCGGCGTGTATCTTCACCCGATCGCTGTGGCGGCCTGGGTTGGCATGTATGCGACTGCTTTGAACCTGCTACCCAGCGGCCAACTGGACGGAGGTCATATCGTATATGCTTTGGCGCCCCGGGCTCACCATTTGATCTCGTGGACCACAGTGGTGGTACTGGTCGGTCTGGGAGCATCGGCTTACCGCGCTGACCATTCGAACTACAGTTGGTGGGTTTGGGCGGGGCTGATTACGGTAATGAATGTCTTGACCATTCGGCAGCGGCAGGCACCCGATCATCCTGCGATTCCTGCAAGCCGTTGGGCTTTGGCGCTATTGGCTGGGCTCATGCTGGTACTAACGTTTACGAAGTTCCCTTTTCATATCGCCATGTGATGCCGCTTCATTTCGATCCAGACGGCCGAGTCAAAGACGGAATATTTCGTTTACGGGCCGAACAGTCGATCAGCGTAGCGAGTCGCTTCGCACGAGTCTCTTCTTTTTTCGCGCTGATCACCCAGTATGTCGAAGTTCGCTGGTACCAGGGAGGCTGGGATTGGAAGAATTTCCAGGCTTCCGCATTCCCGCGGAATTTCTTTTCAAACAGCGGGGGCAGCTTCGCTGTCTTTCTCTGTTCATAGGCGTAGATCGCTGATCGGTCGCCGTCGCGCTTCTCAAAAGCAGCCACGCCGGCAGAATGCATCAGGCCCAACTTCGAAAGCTCATTGGCCCGGCGAATGTTGATGGCACTCCAGATGCTGCGCGGCTTCCGAGGAGTGAAGCGAATCTTGTAGCTGATGGCGTCGATACTTTTGCGAACACCGTCAATCCAGCCGAAGCAGAGCGCACCGTCGACACCTTCTGGCCAAGTGATGCTGGGCCGGCCAGAGTCACGCTTATAGAATCCAACCCACAGTTCTTGTGTGTCCGCGTGGTACTTCTCCAGCCAGGCTCGCCATTCGGTTGGGGAGGCAAAGAACTTTGGTCGCGTTTGTTTGAATGCTTTAGGCGGCATTCGAAGGATTATTCCGCGAGTCAGACTTCACATCAACCATAGAGCGTCGACATCCACGATAACCTGCGTGCGGGGGATCTTTTGTTGTGCGGCGTGGGCAAGCATCGCGCGCAAGGTTGCGTTCAACTTCTCACGGCTGGGTGACTTGAGAACGAAGTGATAACGGTAATCTTGTTTCAAACGCATGATGGGTGCGGCGGCGGGGCCCAGGACCCTGACGCCCTCATGGCGAGTCTGATCGAACCATTTGCCCAGCGTTCCAGACCACTTCAAGGCGTCGTCGAGATTGCCGCTACGAACTAGCACATTGGCGAGCGCGGAGTACGGTGGATAGTGCATCCAACTGCGAAAGCGGAGTTCCTTCTCGTAGAAACCGATGAAGTCGTGGCGCGCAGCATATTGAACCGCATAGTGATCCTGAAAATATGTTTGCAGAATCACCTCACCTGGAGATTGTCCGCGACCGGCGCGGCCGGCAACCTGCGTCAGGAGCTGAAAGGTACGTTCGGCGGCGCGAAAGTCAGGGAGGCCGAGTGCGACATCGGCTCCAACCACGCCGACCAGGGTGACGCCGTGGATGTCGTGACCTTTGGCGATCATTTGCGTGCCCACGACCAGGTCGAGTTCGCCTTCGTTGAGTGCGTTCAAGGTACGCTCGAAGTCTTCATGACTGCGGACCGTGTCACGATCGAGGCGGGCAATGCGAGCCTGGGGAAACATTCCGTGCAGCAATTCTTCCAACTTTTCTGATCCGGTCCCGAGAAAATAGACATACTCGCTGCCGCAGTGCACACAGGATTTAGGAATCGGGGCTGTGTATCCGCAATAGTGACAAACCATCTTGTGCTCGCGCTTGTGATGGGTCAGGGCGATGGCGCAGTTTTTGCATTCGAGCTTCTTGCCGCAAGTCCGGCAGAGCACGACGGGAGAGTATCCACGCCGGTTCAGCAGGACCATCACCTGCTCTTTCCGGTCAAGGCGCTGCTGGATCTCTGCGGCCAGCTTGCGCGAGATCACCTGCTCATGTCCCGTCTCCTGAAATTCGAGGCGCATGTCGACGATTTCGACTTCAGGTAAGGGCCGCTGCTCAACCCGATCTGGCAGCTCGATCAGCGTGTACTTACTCTTCTTAGCATTGAAGTAGGACTCCAGCGATGGCGTGGCCGAACCGAGAACGACAGTCGCGTCCGACATTTTGGCGCGCATGACCGCTACATCGCGGGCGTGATAGCGAGGCGTTTCTTCCTGCTTGTAAGAGGCGTCGTGCTCCTCGTCGACGATGATCAAAGCCAGATCAGTAACAGGAGCGAACACCGCCGAGCGCGTGCCCACGACCATACGAGCCTCGCCGCGCTTAATTCGATGCCACTGCTCGGCGCGTTCGCGGTCGGAGAGAGCCGAGTGCAGAATCGCTACTTCGTTGCCGAAGATCTGGTGCAGGTCGGCGGCTACGGCCGGAGTAAGCCCGATTTCTGGAACCAGCAGAATGGCAGAGCGTCCGACTTCGAGGACGGAACGCATACCCGCAAGATATACCGCGGTCTTTCCTGAGCCCGTCACCCCGTGGAGCAACATGCCGGAAAACTTCTTGCTGTCGACTTTCTGTCGCAGGCCCGCAAGCGCGGCTTTTTGCGCATTATTGAAATCGAACTCGAAGGTCGGCCTGGGTCTCGTCCGGGAAACGGTGAAGTCGGCTGGCTCTTCGATGAGATCGATTAGCCCGCGCCGAACTAAAGTGCCGAGGGTCGTTCGTGGAACTTCGAGCGACTGAAGACTGTCGACGGGAACCTTCCCTCCTGCAGCTGCAAGGGTATCGACGATGGTTTGCTGATTCGTATTCAGCTTTCCTTCGGTCGACTTCAGAAGAGCGACCCTGACGGTCCGGGAAGCATCCTGCAGCGCGGAGAGGTCTTCGCGGGAGACCCATTTCTTGCGGACCATTCCATCAAGGATTTTGCGCGGCGCTCGAGTGGCTTGGCGCAGAGCCAACTCGCGGACAAAATCGCTATCGGAGCCAGCGAGGTAGTCGAGTACGCGAAATTCTACGGCCTGCTCCTCGGGCGTTCGCTGCGAGCGCGCGGAGGATCCAGACATGCCCGCCAAATGCAACGCCATGTGCCCCTGGTCGGTGATTCGATATGCGACTATGCGTTTGAATTCGGCAGTGAGGGGAAGCATCGAGCGGAAGACTTCGCCGATTGGAGCCAGGTAGTAGTCTGCGATCCAGCGGCCGAGGCGCAATAACTGCCCGTCGAGGACCGGAGCAGCGTCGACAACGTTGAGAATGTTCTTGGTGGTGATCTGTGGTTTGCGGGCGTGGAGATCGACGACGATGCCCATCATCCGTTGCTGGCGAAAGGGGACGAGGACGCGCCCTCCGATTACCGGCGCTGTGCCTTCCGGGACGCGATAGGTAAACGCCATATCGAGCGGCACGGGGACGGCGACGTCGCAGAAGTCAGGCATTGGTTGGAAGGATAAACTACGGCCCACGTGTAGATGGACGATGCGTGCAGACCGACGTGGGCTTCGCCGGCGGGACGCACGAGGCGTCCGTCCCTACATGTTCTGTTTCGGGAGCTCAAGCCCTAGGCACTTCATCACCATCTGCAGATCTTTCCATGCCTCGCCTTTTTGGCGCGGATCACGCAAGAGGAATGCAGGATGGTACGTGACCGCCAGTTTCGCTCCTTGCCACGACGGGTCGCTGCTGCGGGCTCCGGCGGGCATAAAGTCGTAGAAGCGGCCGCGCAGTTCTGACATCGGGGCGTTGATAGCGAGAAGGTTCTTAGCAGACACGGCGCCCAGTGCGACGATCACCTTTGGCTTAATCACTGCAATCTGGCGCATGAGAAATGGAGAGCAGGTGTCGCACTCATCACGTTCAGGTGTGCGATTGCCGGGCGGGCGGCACTTGACGACGTTCGCGATGTAGACCTCTTCGCGGCGCAGTCCCATGGCTTTGATCATATTGTTGAGCAACTGTCCGGCTCGGCCGACGAAAGGTTCTCCTTGCGCATCTTCATCCGCGCCGGGGCCTTCGCCGACGAACATCAAGTCCGCCTGAGGATTGCCGACGCCGAACACGATCTGCTTGCGCCCTTGCTGGTGAAGCTTGCAGCGGGTGCAATCGCCCAGATCTTCACGGATCAACTTCAAGGCAGCCACGGGATCGGTGATGTTTTGCTCAGGCTTCAGAGTCAAGACTTCGAAAATGTTGTGATCGGCGGGTCTTGCAACCACTGCGGATTTTCTGGGGGACATTTCCTCTCGCAGTTCCGGCTGGGAACTTGATGTCGCTTCTGGTCCAACGTCAGTTGTCATGGATTCAGACCCCGCTTCGTTCCGCTCGCGACGATAGAAATCGTAGATGCCGAGTTCGTTGTAGTAACGAATGCGGTCGGCTAAGGCTCGGCGGAGATCGGGGCTTTGAATCGTAGGCACTGTTCGGGTCAGATGATTATACGTTGGAGTGGCGATGTGGAGAATTCCAAGAATCGGAGTGTTCAGTGAACCCGGATGACGCCGCTCGCTTCGCTTTGCGGGACAGCCGAGCGGCTGTCGCCACGTGAGTATCGGTAATCCTTCCAGTAACTACGCTTTCACGGGGGATTTGCGTTGCTGGCGCAGTTTCACGATCTGGTCGAGAACTCGCTGAGCTACTTCCCACTTCGTGGTTTCGGGAACTTCGACCACATCGTCCCGGGTGATGATGGTGACGGCGTTGCGGTCAGAGTCGAAGCCAATACCTTCGCGCGAGACATCATTAACGACAATCGCGTCGAGATTCTTGGCGAGCAACTTCTGCCGGGCATTTTCCAGGACGTTTTCCGTCTCGGCGGCGAACCCAACAATGATCTGTGACGTCTTCTTCGACCAGACCTCTTTCAGAATGTCGGGAGTGGCCTCGAGTTCCAGAGTCATCGGGCCTCTGCGCTTGATCTTCTGGCCTGCGGCGGACTTCGGACGATAGTCTGCGACGGCCGCTGTTTTGATCAGGATGCTGGATTGAGGAAGGAGGTGGAGGACGGCATCACGCATCTCCTGAGTTGATTCGACTCGAGTCACTTCGGCAGCGCCGGGTGGCGTAACTGATGTGGGGCCGCTGATCAGCAGCACGCGGGCGCCTCGACGCGCAGCACTCTCGGCGAGGGCGTACCCCATGCGACCGCTGGAGCGATTCGTCAGATAGCGCACCGGATCGATCTTCTCGCGAGTGGGGCCTGCCGTAATCAGCACGGTCTCGCCGGAGAGATCATGGGAGGCACCCAGAACTTCCAGGACCGCGGCGACGATTGCATCATTCTCCGCGAGGCGTCCCTGGCCGACCATGCCGCAAGCAAGATAGCCGGCCCCAGGCTCCACGATCTTGACGCCGCGTTTGCGCAGGATCTCCAGATTTGCTTGAGTGGCTGGATGGTTCCACATGTTGACGTTCATCGCGGGCGCGACAACAACAGGTGCGGTCGTCGCCAGATACAGGGTGGTCAGGAAGTCCGTCGCGATACCCTGCGCGAAGTGGGCCAGAATATCGGCGGTGGCCGGAGCAACGACGAGAGCGTCAATCGACTGGGCAACGGCAATGTGCTCGACGGCGGAATCGAGGTTCGGTTCGTGTTCCTCGCCGGGCGAGAACATGCCCGTAATGACTTTTTCTCCAGAGAGCGCTGCGAAAGTGAGGGGCTTGACGAACTCCTGGGCGGCGCGGGTCATGATGACCTGCACGCGAATACCACGGTCCTGCAACACCCGCAGAACTTCGGCTGCTTTGTACGCTGCGATTCCGCCGGTGACGCCGAGGGCGATCTTCATTGCAATTTCGATTGTCGATTTTCGATTGCCGATTCAAAAATCGACACTCGGCAATCGCAAATCGAACTTTCGTTAGTCCTGCCCGAGTGCCTTATCGAGATTCTCGGAAGCCTGCTCGGCGGCGCTGCGAGTTTCAGTCATCTCCCATTTCACCTTGCCGGCGCGGATTTCATCCTGCGCGATGCGGCAAGGTTTGCGGGAATTGGTATCGACTACCGGAGGCGCACCCGATTGCAGTTGCCTGGCGCGCCGCGCCGCGACCAGGATATATCGGTAATTGCTGTCAAAGCCTTCGATCAACTTCATTGGGACTCCCCCCTGAAAACCGATTTGGAGCGATCAGCGCCGAACGTCAATCCGAGCGGTCCGCGAAACATGACCAACTATCGGCTTTGTCCCGCGTGAGGCTGGTTCCGGTCGACGGCTTTCCCGAGCGTCCCAATAATGATACCCCGAAAACTATGAACGTGCTGAGGGAGCCGGCACACTAAAGGACGCCAGGATGGGTTGCACCTTCTCGCGAGCGTTGGCCAAGCGACAGGATTCAGCAAGCTCAAAGTACCTCTTGTCCTCCTCAGAACGTGGACCATCCAGGCGACGTTGGCGTTCCGACAAGACGATGGCACGAAGCCGCTCAACGGATTCTTCCAGCTTATCGTTAATCAGGATGTAATCGTACTTGTCGTACTCCTCAATTTCGCGGGTCGCGGTCAGCAGTCGGCGCTGAATGACGTCCTCTGAATCCTCGCTGCGGTTGCGGAGTCGCCACTCCAGAATCTTGCGATCGGGCGGAAGGACAAAGATGCTGATTGAATCTGTCAGATTGCGCTTGATTTGGGCCGCGCCCTGTACGTCGATATCGAGCAGCAGGTCGTTGCCCTTGCGTCCGGCCTGCCGCAGGAATTCACGGGCAGTGCCGTAACAGTTCCCGTGCACGTTCGCATATTCGAGAAATTCGCCGGCGGCAATCATCCGGTTAAACTCCTCGATCGAGATGAAGTGGTAGTGCTTGCCGTTCTGCTCGCTGCCACGGAGAGGGCGCGTCGTGTAGGAGATGGAGAATTCGAGATTCGGAACTAACTTAAGCAGTTCGTTCGTGAGTGTCGATTTTCCCGAACCCGAGGGGGCGGAGATGATGAATACGAGTGGCTTTTGCGATGGACTCATTCCAGGTTTTGCACCTGCTCACGTGATTTTTCGATTTCCGCTTTCATGGCAAGTCCTGCTTGTGTAATGTTAAGCGCTTCTCCAGCTAGTCCGGAAGTCTTCGAAAGTAGAGTGTTGGCTTCGCGATTCATCTCTTGCAGCAGGAAGTCCAGTTTCTTGCCGATTTCACCACCTTCATCCAGTAATCCGAGAAAGTGTTGCACGTGGTTTTCCAGACGGACGATCTCTTCCTGGATATCGCTGCGATCCACCAGCAGTGCGGCTTCCTGCAGCACACGCTCCCGATCCACTGTAGAGCCCAGCAATTCCTGAAGCCGGGACTGGAGCCTCTCGGTGTAATTGTGCAGTACGGCGCGGCGATGCTGCTGCACGCTGCCGACTGCCTCCTGAAGGTGCGTCATGCGTTGACGCAGTTCACGAGCAATGCCTCGACCTTCTTCCTCGCGCATCCGGTTCAGGCGATCGATTGCTTCTCCGACCTTGGCCATGACTGCCGCCTCGATCTCGCCATCGGCAGCGTCCGCAGCTGAATCCATCGCACCTGGAATACGCAGAACGGCATTCAAGTCGGGTTCCGTGGCGAGAGAGAATTCCGCAGCGGCAGCGCGAAAAGCCGCGATGTATCCGCTCACCAGTTCGCGGTTCAGCGAAAACGTCTCGCTGCTCGAGCGGTCCAGACTCAAGGAGACTTCGAGATGTCCGCGCGCCACGTTTTCCTTGAGCAAGCGCCGTAGCTGCATTTCCAGCGAATCCGTGCCGGAGGGCAGCCGGAAATGCAGATCAAGGAAACGATGGTTCACGGATTTCAGCGATAACGTGAAGCCAACTCTGCCCTTGGACTCGGGGCTATTGGGAGCAGACGCTGGCGAGCTGTTCTGCTGCACTTCCCCTTTGACTTGCGCGAAACCTGTCATCGAACGTATGGGCATAAGGGCCTGGGATTACGATTCTGCGGCAGCTTTGGGGACCTCCGCGTCCGTGAACTGCAGATCATAAAGCCGGCGATAGGTGCCGAGCTTCTTCATCAAATCCTCATGCGCGCCAATTTCTGAGATGGTGCCGTTATCGATCACCACGATACGGTCAGCGCGGCGAACTGTCGACAGCCGATGGGCGATCACAAACACCGTGCGCCCGCTCATCAGATTATGCAGAGCCGATTGCACCAGCGATTCCGATTCACTGTCAAGCGCTGACGTGGCTTCGTCGAGAATGAGCACCGGAGCATTCTTCAGCAGAGCACGGGCGATGGCCAGGCGCTGGCGCTCCCCTCCGGAGAGACGGACGCCGCGCTCTCCGATAACCGTATCGTACCCCGCGGGAAGCGCCGAAATGAAGTCGTGAGCCAAGGCGGCACGTGCCGCAGCTTCAACTTCCTTCAACGGAACGTGGGGTTGACCGTAGGCAATGTTGTTGCGCACGGTGTCGTTAAACAGGACCGTCTCCTGGGTCACAATTCCGACCTGGGTGCGCAAGGACGAGAGTGTGACGTCGCGGACATCAAGCCCGTCGACGAGGATACGCCCCGCGGTTACATCAAAGAATCGCGGCAGCAGGTGCACCAGGGTGCTCTTGCCGGCGCCGCTGGAACCGACTACGGCGAGAATCTCGCCTCGTTTTACTTCCAGAGTAATGCCGCGGAGGATCTCGCGTGAGTCGTCGCCGTCAGAACGGTAGGAAAACCAAACATCCTCGAATCGAATGCTGTGCGAAAAGCGAGGCAACGGTTTCGCACCGGGCTTTTCGAGAACGACATCCTCGGTGTCCATGAATTTGAAGAGCTGCGATGACGCCCCCAGGGCCTGCTGAAAACTGTTATTGAAAACGGCGAACTTGCGTACCGGGTTGTACATGCTCAGGACTGCGGCGACAAACGCAATAAAAGCACCGAGAGTAAGTTCGTTGTGTGCGATCTGGTCACGGCCAAGGAGCAGGAGCAGAGCGATGGCAATGGCCCCGAATACGTCCATCAGCGGCGAACTGATGGCAGCGGCGGCGACTGAGCGTAAATTTGCACGAAACAAGCGTTGCGCGGCCTTGCGGAACCGCGAGACTTCCCAGGACTCCATGCCAAACGCTTTGACGATTCGGTTTCCGGTAATTGTCTCGTGCAAAATGTTCTGGACGTCAGCAAGTTGGTCTTGTCCAGTCCGAGTGGTCGAGCGAACCCGGCGTCCGATGCGCACTGCCGAAAATATGATGATCGGAATGAAAACGACCAGCACCCACGCCAGTTTTCGCCCGAGGACGATGACCAACGCCGCGGTGAACAGAAACGTAAAGAATTGCTGCAAGCCTTCGGCGAGCACGGTGGACATGGCGAACTGCACGCGTTCAATGTCGTTGATGATCGTCGAAATGAGCGTTCCCGTGGTGTGCTTCTGGAAAAAAGCGGCGGAACGGCGCAGGACTGAATTATAGAGATCGTTGCGCAGATTCGTGATCATGCCAAATCCGGCATGATTCACAAGGTACGTGCCTATATAGTCGAAGATTCCCTTCAGCACCGTGGAAGCTACAAGCGCATAGGCAACGATCGTCCATGCATTGTGGAAGTGCGTCGGAACGAAGCTCTGAAGATAAATCGGCTCTCCGCTCTGTGGATTCGTAAAGAGAATGATGTTCTCGGAACCAGAGGAGGGATTGAGCACTCGGTCAAGGACGGGCTTCAGGAGCATCAAACGAAATGCTTCGAGGAACCCCACTCCGGCAAGGAGGAAAACTCCGGGCAGCAGCTGTAGCAGGAAAGGAAAGACATAACGGACGAGCCGCATTAGTTGCCGCATGGGGCTCCTGCGCGGGCCAGGCCGTGCCAGCGCGCTATCGTCGCGATCAATGCAAGGTGCAAGTTCATATTTTACTTTAGGCGGGCCTACGCGGAATGGCGTTTCGGATGCTCCACAGATCGAAACCAATAACAGGCGCGAAATCGGTGGTTTGAGACTACTTCCCTAGAAGTCCCGCGGTTCGGGAGGCTGAATCGAGAGCAGGTCTATGCTGGCGGATTGATCTGCGAAGTCCACCTGCAGGTAAGTAAACCGCCAGACCCCGCCGCTCTTCTGCGCAACTGCATGGATTCTACCTTGGCCGCGTGGGCCCGATATCGGAATGACCAGATTCGCTTTTCCGCTTCTACCGCTCACGTTCAGTTCCCCGGAAATGAGCCAGTCCGGTTTGATCGGCTCTCCAATCCGCTCGCGAACTTGCGGATTCGCCGTGGCTTGCGCGATCGCCTGCTTGTAGACATCGCTATGTCGGAATGAAGAAGTGATGACCGTCATGAGGATAATGACGAATGCCGCGAGGAGCACAAAAAGAGTGAGACAGCCGAGGGGAATCTTCCAGAGCGGATTGCGCTCGAGCCAATTCTTCTTCATCGGCTCGGGATGGACAGGATAGGGAGGCGTCAGCATAGGCCTGCTCGTCGCTATTTAGGGCTGTCCCGGTGGACAATCTTGACGCGGTATCCCGCACGGCGCAGGTGCCTGCCAACTTCCTCGGCGATCATAACCGAGCGGTGTTGGCCGCCCGTGCAGCCAAAAGCGATCGTCAAATAACTCTTGCCTTCATGAATGTAGTGCGGCAGCAGGTAGACGAGCAGATCCGAGATGCGCGTAATGAATTCCTGGGTCTGCGGGAATGAGCGGATGTACTTGGCGACCCGCGGATGGCGTCCAGTCAAAGGCCGAAACTCTGGGACAAAGTGCGGATTGGGGAGGAAGCGAACGTCGAACACCAGGTCGGCATCCTCGGGCACGCCGTTGCGAAAGCCAAAGCTAACCGAGGAAACGAGGATACTCTTTCCCGGAGACTGCTCCTGGAAGCGCTCGTTGATGTGCGCCCGCAATTCATGAACGTTGAACTTTGAAGTGTCGATGACAAGGTCAGCGAGGCGGCGGATGACGTTCAAATGTCGTCGCTCGGCTTTCAGCGCCGATTTCACCGGAGCATCCGTGCCCAGGGGATGGGGGCGGCGCGTCTCGCTGAAACGGCGCAGCAACACGGCGTCCGAGGCTTCCAGGAAAACGACCTTTGTCGGAATCATGCGGCGGACGGATTTCAAAATCTCCGGCAACTTTCCCAGCTTGCCGCCCTCGCGAACATCCACCACGAGGGCGGTGCGGCGCGTGTCGCGCGACCGGACAGCCAGCTCTGCAAAACGCGGGATCAGTTCCACCGGGAGGTTGTCAACGCAGTAGTAGCCGAGATCCTCGAAGGCCTTGAGGACCGAGGCCTTCCCCGACCCGCTCATGCCTGTGATGACGACCAGTTCGGGCGAGCGCTGGCGTTCGCGCACGGAAGGCTTGATGCTCTTCCCTGAGTTCTTCAAGCTCCGGCCAGGAGACTTGCGCGCCTTCATCCACTGGATACTAGCATCGAACCCGCGATTGCCGCTGCCGGTGCAATTGCCGACTGAGATACCGCTGAATCGGGGCAGGCCTAAAAGAACAAATCCAGATTGTCTCAGCCCTGCTCTGGCAGGTAATCTATCCCGTCATGAAAAAGTTCGAAGAACTCACCGAACGAGAAGTTCTGGCTCTGGCAATCGCGCTGGAGGAGGAAGACGAGCGCGTCTACGCCGATTTTGCCGAAGGCTTGCGGCAGGATTATCCCGCGACGGCGTCAATGTTTGAAGGCATGCGCGAAGAGGAGTCGGGGCATCGGCGGCGGCTGCTGGAGCTCTATCAAAAGAAGTTTGGCGACCATATTCCTCTGATCCGGCGGCAGGATGTGCGTGGATTTGTTGAGCGTCCAGCACTGTGGCTGGTGCGTCCGCTGCGGATTGAGGCGGTGCGCAAAGAGGCCTCAACGATGGAAGTCGAGACGCGCCGTTTTTACGAGAAAGCGGCGGCGCGGACACAGGACGCCAGCATCCGCCAGTTGCTCGATGATCTCGCAAACGAAGAGCGCGAGCACGAAAATCGGGCGCAGGAACTCGATAAGCAGAAGCTGCCGGCGAATGTGAAAGCCGATGAAGAGGTGGCACAGCGGCGGCTATTCGTTCTGCAGATCGTCCAGCCAGGCCTGGCGGGCTTAATGGATGGCTCAGTCTCGACGTTGGCTCCGGTGTTCGCTGCGGCCCTGGCCACGCAGAAAAGTTGGGACGCATTCCTGGTCGGCATGGCGGCATCGGCGGGAGCTGGGATCAGCATGGGATTTGCCGAGGCTTTATCTGATGATGGCAGTTTGACCGGGCGCGGGCATCCCTGGGTGCGGGGGCTGATTTGTGGAGCGATGACCTCTGTAGGTGGGGTCGGGCATACGCTGCCGTTTTTGATTAAGGATTTTCGTGCAGCGCTCTGGGCGGCAGGCCTCGTCGTGCTCGCAGAGTTGGGGGCTATTACCTGGATCCGACGCCGCTACATGGATACGCCCTGGGTCACGGCGGCGTTGCAGGTTGGGCTGGGTGGAGTGCTGGTGTTTATCACGGGTGTGCTGATCGGGAGTTCTTGATACGAGATTGCAGATTTGAGATTTGAGATTTCAGATTTCAGATCGTCAAGGAGTCAACAAGTGCTCAGCATCTTCGGGCGTTCAATCTGCAATCTGAAATCAGCAATCTAAAAATGTACTACGGCTCCGTATCCAGCGGGTGCGTGCTCTTCTCGTAAAACTCCTTCTGCAATTTCAGGCTGACGTCGTCTCCCTTCACATCTCGAATTGCTTTGGCGATGGAATCGATCCACCACTTCATCTGATAGTCGCCTAGCTCTTTGTTAGCGGGGGAGCCGTCCCCAGAATAGTGGAACGGAAATCTCGTATACCACCAGATGCCGGTGTAGATGTTCTCAGGAATCTTCTGACGAGCCTGATCCGCTCCTGATTCACTGTTGGCACGATCGAGGTGCACCAGGTCGGGACGGGAAATCATCATGTTCGATGTTTCGCCCTCTCCGGCGTGCATGTCCATGCTGGTCTTACGAGGAGGGCCTCCCTTCCCGGAAGGTTCGAGTTCGTTGAACACATAGACCACATAGTCGTGCGGCTTGTCGAGTTGGGTCTGTGCGAAGTACGGCAGCAGGCTGTTATTGCCGCCGTGACCGTTGACGACCAGGACTTTCTTGCAGCCATTGCGGGCCATCTCGTCGGTGGTTTCCTGCAGCAAAGCTAGTTGCAGGCCGCGGCTATAAGCCATCGTTCCGGGTTCGTGCTTAGCCTCAGAGATCTGACCGAAATAGTATTCGGGAAACACCACTGCATACTCATGCTCAGCGGCGTGGAGCGCGGCATAGCGCACGTCGAGCAGGTCTGTGCCGAGCGGGAGATGCGGCCCGTGTTTCTCCAGAATTCCGAAAGGAAGAAGACAGACGCCGCCAGAGCGATGAATGCCTTCTCGAAAATCGGAGGCGGTAAGCTCCTCCCAGTGAGTCGAAAGCTTCGACGGTGCGGCTTGAGCGCGGGCCTGCGAACTCAACGGCAAACACAACAACACAGATACTGCCAGGAGTGCTGAACCGCCGGAATGGATGCGCATGGAAGAATCTCCCTTGTGCGCGGATTCTACCACTGGAAGCCCTCTATTAAAACGTATCAATACTATGGGATCCACTAGGTGCACCCTCCGATTGGGTGACCTCAGTGTGCAACTCCGGCGACCATTGCGTGTTCTATTCTCGAGTGTGATTTTTTCGTAGGACTGCACGAGCGGGGGGCTCAACATTGAGAATGATGCGTACGGCTGCGCGCCTTCTATTCCACTTCATTGTGGTTTTCGCAAGCTTTTGTTCCGCCCAACAGTTGCTCCAGGTTCCACGCGAAGATGGAGCCCAGACGACGTTGCGCGTCGATGCACCAACGAGCGGCGGATGCGCGCCGCTCGCTCTGATCTCGCCGGGAGCCGGAGGAAGCGAAAATGGATACCGTTATCTGGCGGAAGGTCTGCAGGCAGACGGATGGCGTGCGATCGTGATGGGGCACAAAGAGAGCGGCAGGGCCGCGCTGACTTCAGACATACAGGAGCAACATGGCGTCAAGAGAGGACTGCGCGAATTAGTCGATAATCCAAAGGCCTATGAGGCGCGGCTGAGGGATATTGCCGCCGCCCTGAGGTGGGCTGAGACCTCTTGCAAGGCTCCCTATGTCGCGCTGATCGGCCACTCCATGGGCGCGCGCACGGTCATGGTTGAGGCAGGGGCCGGGAACAAGCTCGGCATTAGAGGCCAAGATCGGTTCGACGCGTATGTGGCTATGTCTCCCGACGGGCCAGACCCCATGTTCCCGGAAAATGCGTGGAGCGGGATTCGCAAGCCGATGCTGATCTTGACGGGCACTCGCGACAAGTCGATGCAGACAGGAGAATACAAATCGCGGACGATTCCATATGACAGTATGCCTCCCGGATGCAAGTGGCTGGGCGTGATTGACGGCGCAACGCACATGAATTTCGCGGGCGTTGGTTTTGCGGGAACAACCGAAAAGATCACACTGATGGAGACGAGAGCATTCCTCGATGGGCTGCGGGGCGGGAAGTGTGAGGGTCCTGTGAAAACAGGGGGGATTGCCTTGAAGAACAAGTAGATGACTTAAATTCAAACCCCCACCCTGTCGCCAAGCGCGACAAGAGTGGGGCACCCGCTTTCAACAATCTCCCTTGCAGCTACTTCAGGAAGATCTCTTGCAGTAGATCTGAAGTAATGATTTCGCGGATCTCAGCACGCTTCTCGCCCAACTGTTGCGCGGCTTGCTTCCCGCCCAAGATCTTGTCGCGCGCAGCCTCGCCTTTTGCCGCCAAGCCGTCCATTGCAGCGTGATTCTTGTATTCGATGGCGACCGCGATGTCCCAATCTTCAGGGCTGGCCTTGGTCTCCTTTAGGAAGACCTTGTAGTCCATGATCACCCCTTGGCGCTTTTCCTCTTCTGATTAAAGGCTTAGTGGATTGGCGAAGACTGGAGAGATAAGCGTCCATCTGTGTGGGCTTGACGCGAATCAATTGAACGCGCCAGATTGGGCCTTCGGTGTAATGCTCCTGCGCAAACAGAGCGGGAGCGACGAGCAACAGCACGAGCCCATAGAGCTTGTTCATAGGAGTCTCCTGGATGTTAGTGATTGAAACGGCTGGAGGATCATACGCTCGCGGCAGTAAATGAGCCAGCACACAAAAAAATACCCACCCTGCGAAAACCGCAGAGTGGGGAATCTCCTGATCTGAAATTGCTATCCTCTCACGGCACTTCAATTAACTGCATCTTGCCGTCTTTGGCGCGGTGCAGGACCATCACTTTGCCCTTGGGATCGCGGAAGATGAATACGTCTCGGTCTTTAAAATGGGCTTCTTTGATTGCTTCTTCGAGCGTCATGGGGCGCATGGCAACGGCTTCGTCGGAGCGGACCAGATGAACCTCGGTCGTCTTCGCAACTGCAGGATATTTGTGGACCATGACCGGAACGGCCGTCTTCTCAGACAGTCCGACCGTAGTCTGCAACTCTTCCTGGACGGAGTGTCCGTTCCACCTCTTGGTCTCTTCACTCTTGCGAGCGGAGCGCTTCTTGGCCTGCCACTTCGTTTTGTGCTTGATCGCCTGCTTTTCGAGATGATCCAGCGCCTCGTTCACCGCGATCGTCATGTCTTTCGCCTGAGCCAACCCGACCAGCGGTCCGTTGCGCGGGTTGATGGTGATTTCGGCCTTATGGCGGTGCTTTTCGACCGCAAGGATCACTTTGGTTTCGAATTTGTCGCCCAGAATTTTGCGGATTTTCGTGAGGCCGGTTTCAACTTCTTTGCGGATGGCGTTGGTGACTTCGTACTGTCTTCCCGTGTACTCCACATTCATGAGCGCCCCTCCTAGAAAAGTCGTATCGAGATAAATTGGGCACTGCACTGGAACAAAGTCAGAAGGTAGAAGTCAGAATGCAGAAGCACATTCACTCAGCATCCAGTTGTTTGTCACTTTACTTCTTCCTTCTTACTCCTCACTTCTGCATTATTTCTTTACCCGGCGCTGGTGCGTGCTCGGGATGCGCATGTCTTCGCGGTACTTCGCTACCGTACGGCGGGTCACTTGAATCCCCTGGGACTGCAGGATGCGGGTGATCTGCTCGTCGGTCAACGGACGGCTGGGATCTTCTTCCTCGATCAGCTTTTTTACACGGCGCTTAAGGATCAGCAGCGATGTGCCGCCGCCCTCCGGGCCCTGCACGCTCTCGCTGAAGAAATACCGCAGTTCGAACACGCCCTGCGGTGTATGGGCGTATTTGTTGGCCACGGCACGGCTTACCGTCGAAGGATGCACGCCGATTTCTTCGGCCACCTCCTTGATCATCATGGGTTTGAGCTGATCTATACCTCTTTCGAGGAACTCCTGCTGACGGGCGACGATCGAGTAGCAGACCTTGGTGATGGTCTGTTTTCGCTGCTCAATGTTCTTGATGAGCTGAATCGCACTCTTATAGCGCTCTTTCACATAGTCCCGCGTGTTCTTGTCGTTCGTCCCGTCACGCGTGACCAGTTTCTTGTAAGCGGGATTGAGGCGAAGCTGCGGCAGGTCTTCGTCATTCATGATGACCAGCCACTCGTCGCCGTGCTTGACGAAGGCCACATCGGGCTCGATCAGGCGCGCCTGGACCTTGTTGTACTGCAGCCCGGGCCGCGGATCGAGCGTGCGGATGTAGTCGAGCGCAGCCTGCACGGCCTCGATGGGGCGGCCAATGGCCTTGGCGATTTCCTTGTGCTGCTTGTTCTGCAGTCCACGAAGATGCTGATCGACGACGGCCATGGCATCCTGCAGAACCTGAGCCGTCCCGTTTCCGTTCTTGCGCTGTTCCAACTGGACCTGATGGAAACGAAGCTGGTTCAGCAGGCACTGGCGCAGATCGCGGCAGCCAACCCCCGGAGGATCCAGCTGTTGTACAACCTGCAGGGCCTCCTGCAAATCGGCGGCACTGAAGTTTGGTTTGTATGTGACTCTCGCCGCTGGTTCCGGCGCGGGAGCAACCGCGGCCGCACCATTCCCCGACGAGATCGACGGCAATTCTGCAGCGGTCGTAACTTCCCCGGCCGATAAGTTCGCCAGGTGCGGATCATCTGGAAAATCAGAATCTACTGACCCCGCCAATAGCTCCCCAACCACCCCAACCGCCGTGGTGTCAGCTATGCCGAGCGCTTGCACTTCACTTGCGATATTTCTTGCGGCTTCCGCATCGGCTTCTGGCGGCGCCGGGGGTGCAATTCCGAGCAATTCCTCGTCACTGGCGATGAGGTAGCCGTCCTCATTGAGGTTACCGACGACTAGGTCCGCTGCCTCGCGCACTTCCCGGCGTAGACTGAGCGCTCCCAGTTGCCAGGACAGATGGTCCGTCAGATTGGTTGGCTTCGAAAGGAAATTCTCGAACGAGGGACGCTCGATGTCTTCCATCTCGCTGTGCGTACGGTATCCGGGATCGAGATAGTCCTGGAAGAACGAGCCGAAGTCGATTTCTTCGAAGGGATCCTTCTTCTCTACTGCTGTGATGGGATTTTCTTCGGTAGTAGCGGCAGCGGCGCGATCGCGATCTTCTTCCTTTTTGCCAACCTCGTCGAGAAGAGGAACAGAATCTTCGAGTTCCTCCAGCACAGGATTCTCGACCATCTCGGTATTGATCATGTCCTTGAGCTCAAGCTTATTGAGCGCGAGGACGGAGACCATCTGCACCAAACCCGGTGTGAGGATCTGGCGCTGCGAGAGCTTTACGCTTAGTTTGTGTTGAAGCAGGACCATGAATTCCGTTCGAATCTTCGCGTCTGCGAAAACCGTCAACCACAAAGGTCACGAAGGTTCACGAAGGAAAACCTTAGTGATCCTTCGTGTCCTTCGTGGTTCAAGCTTTTCTCACACCAGCGAGAAACTCTCGCCCAAATACACCCTTCTTACTTCCGGATCGCCGGCCAATTGCCCGGGCTGTCCCTGACGGAAAATACGGCCGTCATCAATGATGTACGCTCGATCGGTTACCGATAGCGTTTCGCGCACATTGTGATCGGTAATCAGCACTCCGATGCCGCAGGCCCGCAGGCTACTAATAATCTTCTGCAAATCGAGAACGGCAATCGGGTCAATCCCTGAAAACGGTTCATCCAGCAAAATGAATGTGGGGTTGATGCAAAGGCAGCGGGCAATTTCCACGCGCCGGCGTTCCCCACCGGACAGGGCGTAACCACGGTTCTGGCGGATATGCTCCAGTCCCAGTTCGTCAATGAATTTTTCCATCTTCTCGCGGCGCTCGTGCCAGGAAATCGGCTGCGCTTCCAATACCGCGAGGATGTTCTCTTCCACCGTCAACTTACGAAAAACCGATGCTTCTTGCGGGAGATAGCTGATGCCATACTGACGCGCCCGAAGATACATGGGAACGTCGGTGATGTCCTGACCGTCATACAGCACGCGACCAGTGTCGGGGGGGATCAGGCCAACGATGGCGTAAAACGTGGTAGTTTTGCCTGCGCCGTTAGGCCCTAATAATCCAACCACTTCGCCTTGATCGACTTGCAGGCTTACCCCATTCACAACGCGACGGCCACGATAGGACTTGCAGATTTCTTCGGTGGCCAGGATACGCATTTATCGTGCCAACAAGGTACGCAATTATCGTGCCACTCGCGTCGTCGTTACCACAGGAGTATTTCCTTTACCTTCTACGAGCACCCTATCATCGCGTCTAAAGAAAGTCAACGAAACCCCGGTAATCTTGCCTTGTTCGGCATCAAAAATGCTAGGAGGACCACCGGTCAGGACGAACTTATCGTCGGCAGCCGTATAGGTGAGGGTCTGGCCTTGGGCCCGCCGATTAGTCTGTTGGATTAAGACGTCTCCTTGCGCCACCATGCGGTCCAGTTTTCCAGGAGCGGAAAGCGCCTGATTGCTTGTCGTTTGACTTCGGGCCAACAAGTACGCATCAGCCGTTCTCGAAGATGCCGTAAAATCAGCGCCTTTTGCGAAGACCCCGCCCTCGTAGTGGACTTTTCGATCGGAGTCCACGTAACTGAGCCGTTTTGCCGTGATGGTGATAGGGCTGGATCGGCCCAGCGATGACATCTTCGCGCCGTGTTGGGTATCTGACTCGTTCGTCGATGGCTTTTCCATCTGAACCAGAACAGTTTGGGCGGGCTTGGCGGAACTGCCTTCTGCAACAACGGACCGGTGCTCCCGATCGAATTGGATGGAAGGAGCCTCAATCACATTGGCGTCTTGCCACAAGCGAGCATTCCCCGTGTAGGTCGCTACCGACGCCGGCGGTTTGTGCGCAGTCATGCTGCGGGCAGTGACGTGAATCGGGGAAGAAGCCGCGAGGAGCGCGCCGCCCGGTTGCTCCTTCAGTTCGCTGTACGTGCTCTTCACGTCTCCTTCTGCCAGGGCCTGGCCTGTGGCGCGGTTGATTCGGATGGTATTGGCGGTGGTAGCCATGCCGCCGTCTGCCACGCGTGGGTTACCCGTCAATAGCAGGATGTGATCGGCCGGAGTGTAGCGGCCCGAGTTGGCCCATGCCTGCATGCGCTTGTCTGCGGGCTGGTTGTCGGAGAACGTGACGTTTCCCTTCTGGGTGATCGACTCAATGCCGCCTTGCGGGAAAAACGCGGCGTCCACGGAGTCGCTGGTGCTGACGCGATCGGGCTCGCCCTGGACGGAGTTGGCAATCCGCACTTCCGGCGCACCGCGAACGGATGTCAGATGGTTCTTCCCTCCGGACGAATTGAAGTCAGCAAGAAATTTCCCCGCCGTCACCACAGTTTGCTGGTCTGGCTGCGCCGCGGCCGGATTATCTTGCGCCTGAGTCAGCGTGATGCGGGCCGCGCCCGATGTCATCGCCTGCTTCAGGACACGGCCATTTGCGACCGTGAAGTCAATTACGGGAGCCGACAGGTCGAAGTTTTGGGGACCGCTGTTTTTGTCTGCGGACCCGGACGATTTGGCCATCTTCTGCAACAGGTGCGCGCCGTCGACAGCATGGACTTTCTGCAACTGGTTCTCGCCGGCGAAATCGAAGATCACACGGCCAGCTTCTCCCTGAATGTCCTCAACTCCGACTTGTTCGAAGTGAACCTTACCGCTGAGAGTTGCCGTGCGAAGAAGGTCCTCGCCGCCAGGGAGCAAGAACTCCGCCTGGTCAGCGCGTCCGTGGATTTCAGTCGATTTCTCGCCACTAGATCCGGAACTTATGGTCCGCAATTCTGTGGTGACATCTCCCGTGGCCAGGACCCGCTCCACATGGTTTTCCCGCCCCAGATAAAACGTGGCTTCGTCCGCTCGCACCGTGCCACTTGAACGTGACAGTCGTGGGCCTGCGAGCACGATCTGTCGAGGATCGTTGGTGATGATGCCATGTGTGGCCTCAATGACGGAGGCATCCGGCCCGCTCAGTTCGATGTGAATCTGCGATGCGAGGGTAAGAGTGTTAGTCTTGCCGGCATATTTGACTCCGACCGCCCAGCCGCTGGCTTGCGGCGTCCGGAATTCCACGCGAGCATCGGTCCAGGCATTCCCGGAGTCTTTGTTGAATACGAGATCGCGCGTTTTGAGATGGATAGGGCTTTTGAGGTCTTTGGGAGCGGACTGGTCCGGGCTCGCTAGTCCAGCCGGGTTCGCAACCAGATCGATTTGCACTTCCCCCTTGGCCGTCACGTCCCCGGTCTTCTGGTTGAAGGCAAAATCGTCGCCGTAGATTTGGTCAAAACGCGAGGAGTCTCGCCCGTAAAGCACAATCGAGACGTTATGCAATTCGGCGTTGCCGTTCAGCTTGAACTCTTTAACGTTGCTGGCCTGGATCGTAAACAGCGTGCGTTTTCCGTCCGACTTGGAAAACTGAAAGCCCTCGGCTGTCTGTTTGATGCCGTAGCCGATTTTAGCGGGAATTCTGTTTATCGCGTTTGTAGCTCTCGACCGGGCATAAAAGTACATACCTGCCACGGCGAGCGTCAACAAGATCGCGATCACAGCCAGCAAACGTCGTAAGCGGTAGACCGGGAGCGGCATCCAGATTCAGTGTAGAACAGTTCTCAGTCCAGTTCTCAGTCCCAGTTTTTGATACCTTGGACCTGCCCATGGAAAAAGGACTCACCCCGCCGCTATTGGATTTCCGCAACCTTCGCGTCATGCGTGGGCAGAAAGTCGCCCTGGACGATTTCAGCTTGCGCATCGAGGCCGACGAGCACGTTGCCATTCTTGGCCCGAATGGCTGCGGTAAGTCGACGCTGATCAAGACCATTACTCGGGAGTGCTATCCGCTGGCGCAGTCCGAGTCGTCGATGTCGATCCTCGGCCAGGACTCGTGGGATGTGTTCTCCCTGCGCTCGCTTCTGGGCATCGTCTCGAATGACCTCATGTTTTCCTGCACGGGAGACGCCTGCGGGAGGGATGTGGTGCTTTCAGGTTTCTTCAGTAGCACGGCCATCTATCCCAACCATACGGTGGATCCAAAGCAGCGTGAGATGGCAGATGTGGCACTCGCTGAGCTAAAGATTTCGCACTTGGCCGAGCGGCCCGTTTGCGAAATGTCATCGGGGGAGGCGAGGCGAGTGCTGATCGCAAGGGCGCTGGTCCACAAGCCAAGGGCGCTGCTATTCGATGAACCCTGCAATTCGCTCGATCTGGCCGCGCAACAGAAAGTTCGGCACACGATGAGTGCCCTCGCCCGATCAGGGACAGCGATCATGCTGGTGACGCATGAACTGGCCGACATCGTTCCCGAGATTCAGCGCGTCGTGCTACTGAGCCGAGGCCACATCGTGGCGGATGGTCCGAAAGAAGAGATTTTGCAGGTGGAGCGACTGGCGGGACTGTTTGGCGTCAGCGTCGAGATGGCACGGCGGGATGGGCATTACCACTTGTGGTGAGGCATTCAGTACTTCGATTTCTCGATTGATGGCTTCTACACAAGTGCGGCCGAGGCGCTTGCGCATGCGCCTCACGCGGTCGCTGAAGTTAGGCAGGCCCACTTTTTGTGTTCAATTCATGGTGTGATCGCAATAACCCGCAGAGGACTGCCAGAGCCGCCGACGATTTTCAGTGGTGCGGCGATGACGATGGCGCCGGTCGGGGGAAGTTGATCTAGGTTCGACAGGCCCGCCAGCCCAAACTTGCCGCTGCCGTGCATGAGGTAGTGGTTCGGGAAAGGCGGATCAAAGCTAGCAGCCTGGCCGGCATCGGTTCCGACCGTCTCCACCCCGACGCCCAGCACATCTCGCTGCTGCGCAAGGAATGCGGAGCTTTCTTTGGCGAGTCCGGGTGTGTGGGGTCCATCCTGCATGAGGTTGATGTAATCCTTGGGGTCTTTTCGTTTCGACCAGTCGGTACGCAAGAGAACCCATGCGCTCGCCGGAATACGACCGTATTGTTCCTCCCACTGTCGGATGCGCTCTGGTGTCAGCAGATAGTTTGGGTCCTTCTCCGCCTCTGCGCTGATGTTGATCACACATGCGGGACCAACAAATTTGCTTGGCGGGATGCGGTCCACGGAGTTGTCAGGGAGATCTTTTCCCGAGACCCAGTGGATGGGAGCGTCGAAATGCGTGCCGGTGTGCTCGCCGGTCTCAAACCCGTTCCAGTACCACGCGGGACCACGCTCATCATACCGCGACAGTTCCCAGATCTTAAATGCAGGCGTGTTGTTAAACTGTGGCGGCAATGGCAGGAGCGGCGTTTGGGGACTAAGCGACTGGGTCAGATCCACAACGCGCAACCGGCCAGCCGTTAGCTCTTCAAGCAGCTTAGCCAAGACGAGAGACATGGGCGCTCCTCATAGCATTATGTTCGCGACACTTGCGCAACCAACTAACTTCCGCTTCAGGCTCTCCTGAGCGATTGAATATGCCTGCGGAATTGAAATCGATTTTCCAGCAACGACAGGTCGGTCACAAAGGCGGAGGGGCCTTTCGCTTCGACTTTCGCAATGATGGTCGTGAGTTCGTTGCCATGAATTGCATTATTCACAGCCGCTGTGAAACTCTCGACACTTTGCACTGTAGATACCCTCGGAACGCCGGCGGAGCGGGCCATTCCATCTAGATCCGTCCCGGTGCCAGTCGCAGTTGGGAAGCCGCCGACTGAGAGCAAGCTTTCGTTATCGAACACGACGTGAACCAAGTTCTTGGGGCGATAGCGTGCCATCGTACTGAGACCGCCGAGGTTCATCAAAAGCGAGCCGTCGCCATCGAAGACGATTACTTTCTGTTCGGGCAGGCATAGAGCCAATCCCAAACCAGTCGACGACGCCAGTCCCATCGCGTGCTGCAGGTAGAAAAAATTCGGACGGTGTCCCAGGGACTGAAGCTCAGCCGCGACTGCTCCCATGATTGTGATGACCAGACAGCTTTCCAGTTCGGAATAAATTGACCGAAGACAATCGAGGCGGAGCATCACTCCTCCCACATCAGGTCGCGGGTCAAGAGAAGCGCAACCGGTTGCATGCTGCTTTCAGAGAGCGTCTGCGCCTGCCGGATGCGCTTTTTGGCCGTCTCCAGCGCATCAAGAAACGTGTAAGGAATGCCCAATGCCCGCAACACGGGTTCGGTGACGTTGCCGCCTTGTGTTTGCCACGGATCGCGCTCCCCAAAGGAACCGCGATAGCTGATCAGCATCAAGAGAGGAATCTTGTACAGATGCGCGAAAGAGACGATGCCGTTGATCGACGCAAGAAAGCCGTGGTTTTGCATCAGCATTGCCGACTTAACTCCCGCGAAGTGCGCTCCGGCGGAGACGCCAACGCCTTCTTCCTCCTTCGCCAGCCGCACCAGAATCATCTCTGGGTCTTCGTCCGTCAACCGGATGAGATGTACCAACCATGTTTCCGGGAGCGCCGAGACCAGACGAATGTCGCATTCCTTCAAACCTTCGTAGATCACCTTGGAACTGGTCAGGGAGACGGGCATATGTTCGCTTTGGGTTTGTATTCTATCCTGCACACGTGGGAAATGGCTTCTTGACGAGCATTTGCGGCGGGGTATAGCTTGAGCGCTGCCTGTTCCGCCAGACTTTGGGCCTGGCGTTTTTGCGCACCAGGAGCAATCGTTGGAGATTAAATCCCAAGGCGTTCTCGATCCCGAAATCCCCTCAGCACCAACAGTCAACTTCCCTGTCGAAACCGTTCGCGCCAATTTTCCTGCGCTGAGTCGTACTCCGGGATTCATCTTCTTCGACAATGCGGCCGGTGCCCAGGTGCCCCAGATGGTGTTGGACGCCGTGAACCATCATCTGCTCGAGTGCAACGTGCAGCGAGGGGGACGCTACGCAAAAAGCCGTGAAGTCGACAAGATGATTTTGCGCGCACGACATAGTGTGGCCGATCTCGTGAACGCGCGCGATGCAAGCGAACTTGCGTTTGGCATGAACGCTACGTCCTTCATTCGCCTGGTGAGTTTGGCGATAGGACAGACGCTCGGCGAGCGGAACGAGATTGTCGTCACCGAAATGGACCACGAGGCTAACGTTGCCACCTGGCTGGCTTTGGAGCGGAACGGGGCAAAGTTCCGTTGGTGGAAGATGAGGGACGATGGGAATCTGCACGTTGACGACTTGGTTCCTCTCGTGTCTTCTACAACCCGCTTGGTGGCGTGCACGCTTGCTTCGAATGCCATGGGATCGATCGTCGATGTAACTGCGGCCGCACAGGTGGCGCACAGCGGCGGGGCCGAACTTTTTCTCGATGCAGTGCACTACGGGCCTCACGGTCTGATCGACGTGCAAGCTTTTGATTGCGACTACCTGGTGTGTTCGGGGTACAAGATTTTCGCTCCGCACATGGGATTTCTATGGGGACGGCGCGAACTGCTTGAAAGGCTTCCAACTTTCCGTGAGGCTTTCATTCCCGACGAGCCGCCAGGAAAGATTGAAGCAGGCACTTTTATTTACGAGAACGTAGCCGGAATGGATGCCGCGGTGCGTTACCTGGAAATGCTGGGCAGGACCATGAGCCACGTATCTGACAGACCGCAGTCACGGCGGGCCGCCCTGCAACGTGCTCTCGCGAGCATTCGAGCATACGAGAGATCGCTTTCGCGCGAACTTCTCCGGGTGCTGCATGATTGCGGTGCAACCATCTACGGCGTAGCGGACAGTAGCCGAATCGGTGAACGAGTGCCTACGGTATGCTTCAATTTGCCCGGCATGACCCCGGCGTCAGTCACCGAAGAGCTCGCGAAACAAGATATCGGCGTGCGCGATGGACACATGTATGCACCGCGTTTGATGAAACGACTGGGCCTGACCACAGAGAGTGGCGCCGCCAGGGCGTCATTGGTGCACTACAACACGCTCGAAGAAGTGCGTAAATTCGGAAGCGCACTGGCCAAGATGAAAGCCTCATGCTGACGGACAAGCAAGTCCAGGAGATTCGCTCTCGCTTCAGCATCTTCCAACACAAAATCTATCTGAACAGTTGCTCCCAGGGGGCGCTCTCTGACGCCGTGCAGGCTGGCCTGCAGGACTTCGTTGCGAGTTGGCATGAGCAAGGCTCACCGTGGGAGACTTGGGTAAACCGGTATGAAGCCGGGCGAAACGCCTTTGCGCAATTCATCAACGCCAGTCCGGATGAGGTTGCGATCGTGACCAGCGTATCGGCGGGCATCAACGGAATCGCAAGCGCGCTGAACTTCCAGGAACGGAAAAAGGTGGTGATGGGTGAATTCGAGTTCCCCACGATGGGTCATGTCTGGCTAGGCCAGCGTCCTCGCGGGGCTGAGGTGCAATTTGTTAAGGCTGAAGGGGACCGCATTCCGACTTCACACTACGAGAGGATGATTGACCGCGGCACGAACATCGTTCCGCTCACGCACGTCTGTTTCAAGAACGGATTCCGCTCCGACGTAAGAACCATCACGCAAATCGCCCACAACTGTGGTGCCCTCGTAATGCTCGACGACTATCAGGATTGCGGAACTCGTCGGGTGGACGTGAAAGCGATGGATCTCGACTTTTACCTGACCGGAACTTTGAAGTATCTGCTCGGTCCTCCTGGCCTTGCTTTTCTCTATGTACGCAAGGAACTCATCCCATCGTTGGTTCCCACGGTAACCGGATGGTTTGGCCAGGTAAATCCATTCGCCTACAATCCCCAGCATTTCGAACTGTCTTCCACCGCGCGAAGATTCGAGTCGGGATCCCCTTCCGTACCCAGTGTCTATGCGGCCGTGCCCGGATTTCAACTATTGCAAGAAATCGGGATGGAAAATGTCGCAAGCCATATCAGGACACTCACGCAATCACTTCTGATCAGGGCTAGGGATCTGGGGATTCGTGCAAAAACGCCCGCGGATAGCGCCGGGCCGCTCGTCGTTCTGCAATCTAAAGATTCAACCTTACTGGTGCAGAAGCTCGTCGAGAGCGGCATCGTCGTCTCGAACCGTCACGACGGCCTGCGGATATCGTTCCATGTGTACAACACGATGGACGACGTAAAGGCGGTGGCGGACATTCTCAAGAAGAACATCGATCTCATGGTCCTTGACCGTGCCAGTGTCGGCAGCCATGACTGACCTCCCGCGGCCAATGGTTGCGAGCACGCTCGCAGGTAAGAGTCCTCCAACGACAGAAGTGGAAGGTCTCCACCGCCGTCTGGGCCAACGCCAACTCACCATGATGGCCATTGGCGGCGCCATCGGTGTTGGCTTGTTTTTGGGAAGCAGCGTGACCATTCGTCTCGCCGGACCCGCCGTCATATTTTCCTATCTTCTGGGGGCATGTATCGCTCTGATTATGTCTTACGCGCTCGCCGAGATGGCCGTCGTCCACCCGGTTGCCGGAGCGTTCGGAGTATACGCGGAGAAGTATCTCAATCCCTGGGCCGGTTTTTCTGTACGAGCTACCTATGGAGTCGCGCAGATCATTGCGATCGGAGCCGAAGTCACGGCCGCCGGCATTTATATGTCGTTTTGGTTCCCGAACGTTCCGCAATGGATTTGGGTGGTATTGGTTTCAGCGGCTCTGGTGGCTCTCAATGCCATGCAGGTCAACCGCCTGGGTGAATTTGAGTACTGGTTTGCCATGATCAAAGTGGCCGCCATCGTCACATTCATCATTGTGGGGCTGTCTTTGATTTTCGGCATTGGTTCTCGAAGCGCGATTGGCTTGGCCAATCTAACTCACCACGGAGGATTGCTGCCGGCAGGTTGGAAAGGAGTTTGGCTTTCGCTGACCATCACTGTCACCAGCTACATGGGAGTGGAAATTATCGCCGTCACGGCGGGAGAGGCCGAGCATCCAGAAATCAGCATTCCGCGCGCTATGCGGAGCATTGTATGGCGGCTGATTTTGTTCTACGTGCTGGCAATCGCGATCATGGTGGCGCTGGTGCCTTGGAACGAGAGCAGGAACTCGTCCACGCTTTCCGGTAGTCCTTTTGTCACCGCATTCGCGGCGGCGCATATTCCCTTCGCCGCTGCGATTATGAACTTCGTTGTACTCACAGCGGCGCTGTCGAGCGTGAATACAAACCTTTATCTTTCCACGCGA
Organism: Terriglobia bacterium; assembly: GCA_020073385.1. Classification (GTDB taxonomy): domain Bacteria; phylum Acidobacteriota; class Terriglobia; order Terriglobales; family Acidobacteriaceae; genus Sulfotelmatobacter. The sequence goes on from JAIQFH010000023.1 coordinate 53,554, forward strand.
ATGCTTTTCTCGTTGGGCCGTGAAGGCTACGCCCCAGAGTGGATTGGCAAGGTGAGCCGCAACGGAGTGCCTCATGGCGCCCTGCTGGCTTCCACTGCGGGCATCATCGCAGCCATTCTGCTCGCCATATTTGCACCTAGAAATGCTTTCCTGATGCTTTATGGAACCGCGGTCGCGGGAATGCTCTTCGTCTGGCTAGTTATCCTCAACACACATCTTCAGTTTCGCAAGGCGATTACCAGCGAGCGCCTAAAGAATTTGCCCATGCGACTACGGGCCCACCCATTTTTTACGTTGGTTGGGATTTTCTTATTGCTGGCGATTTCGGTTACAACATTCTTCGTTGACGGATTGCAATGGTCGGTTCCGGCGTTTTGTGTGTTCTTGGGCCTGATTTCGCTCTTGTACGTGCAAAGCCGACGGAGCGGAGAAAAATCAAGAACCACTGAGGATACGAGCATCACGAACTTGTCTTAGGATTGTTCCTCCGTGAACGATCGTGCCTGTTGTGGTTCATGTTCGACATTCCCCAGGAGTGAACGCGCAATGCTCGAGGCCAGCGAAGAGGTCTACTCTTCACTTCGACGGCAATTCAAAGGTGATTTGCTGCGTCCCGGCGAGTACGGCTACGAGGATGCGCGCACGATTTGGAATGGCATGTGCGTTCGGACACCTGGCCTAATCGCGCGGTGCGCAGATGTAAGCGATGTACAAAGCGCAATCCGAAGTGCTCGCGCCCTCAGGATTCCAACGGCGGTCCGTTGTGGAGGGCACAGCCTCGCAGGATTCAGCACCTGCGATCATGGCTTGGTAATTGACTTATCGAGAATGCGTCAGGTCACGGTTGATCCCGAGGCGCGCCGGGCCAGAGTCGCAGGAGGTTGTCTCCTGGGATCGATTGATACAGCAACACAAAAAGCGGGACTCGTTTTTCCCTCCGGTGTTGTCTCCCACACCGGAGCTTCTGGCCTGATCCTGGGCGGAGGAACCGGATGGCTCACCCGGCGATTCGGATTGTCGTGCGACAACGTTGAGCGATTCACGCTGGTAACCGCAGACAGTTCGATCGTACACGCCGACTCAAAAGAGAACCAGGATCTGTACTGGGCCTTGCGTGGGGGCGGCGGCAACTTCGGAGTCGTAACAGAATTCGAAGTAAGACTCCATCCTCTAACGGCGGTTGTGCTCGCTGAAGGTCTGACTCCCCAGACTGACATTCGCGGACTGCTGGAATGCTGGAGAGACGTCATGGCCGAGGCGCCGCACGACTTGAAGTGGAACATTGATCTGCGCCTTGCCCCCGATACGGAGCGAGTGCCCGTTGATCTTCGCGGACGGCCAGTCGCGAGTAGTTCCTTGATTTGGACTGGTGACCCCGAAACGAGAGGTCCTTATCTGCAGTGCGCTCTTTCCAAGTGCAGTCCGGATTCTGTAAGCATTAGAAATGTATCGTTTCTTAATCTGCAAACCATGGCGGACTCCGCTTTCCCGCATGGCCGCCGCTATTACACCAAGTCGGGCTATTTCACTCGTCTCAGCGACAGCACTATCGATTGCCTGGTGGAAGCGGTAGCGACCATTCCGTCATCCGAAACTCAGATTGAACTTGCATATCTGGGTGGCGCGGCGGCACGAATCGCTGCCAACGAAACCGCATTCGGTGATCGCAGCGCTCCGTTCATCATGAACTTGCTCGCGAACTGGTCGGACGCGTCCGCAGATGGAGCCAATATTTCCTGGATCCGTGGACTCTTTGACAAACTTCGGCCGGCCATGAAGCCGGGAGTGTACATCAACTTCATGAGCGGCGATGAGCAGGAGCGTGTGCCCGAGGCTTATCACGAGCGATGGGATCGTATGGTTGCGGTCAAAACGCAATATGACCCCGATAACTTCTTCCGGCTGAATCAGAACGTTCTGCCACGGAAAGTCACGGCAGGGAACTCTTAGCTGAATTAAGAGCGGGCGACTAACGAAATTCGAGCTTACGACGGCTTACAGCATTACCGAAAATTCTTTACCAGCATGAGGTTGGATTCTGAGAATTCGCTCTGAATGTAGACAATGGACTTGCCGTCGCGCGACAGGCTTAGTCCCCAACCGGGTTCTTTGTCCAAAGTCCAAATGGGAATTGTTCTGCCAGTTGCAAACTCGAAGAAGTCGATCGTCACGACGCGGAATTTTCTGTATCTCAAGTAGTAGATACCATCTTCGGTGACCGCCCAATCGGGCCAGCTGCCACCTTCGACATCCCTCAAGACTTCCGTTTCCTCGCCACCCTGCAAAGGCATTCGCCAAACCCCGCCTTGTTCGTACTTGCTGTAATAAAGGAATTGGCCGGCTGGAGATTCGACCGGCGACATGCCACCATTCTTTGTAATTCTGGTTGGCGTACCACCCTGAACAGGCATTTTCCAAACCTGGAAGGGTTCCGCGCCTCGCTTCGAAGCGAAGTAGAGCCACTTTCCATCACGGGACCAGCTTGGGGAGAGATTGTCAGCGCCCGCAATGGTCTCCACGAGATGAGGGAGTCCTCCTGGAACTTCGACAACGTAGATTTCGCTGCGCTCCTGGGGATGAAATTCGAATGCGATGTGGCGCCCATCAGGAGACCACCGAGCGCGTCCTGCCGTCCCGTGTAAAGACGTGACTTGATCGCAATTATTGCTCCCGACGTTGCAGGTCCATATGTCCCAAAAGCCCAGCCGATTAGATTCGAAGGCAATTTTCTTTCCGTCGGGAGACAACTCGGGACGCATCTTGTCTCCCTTTTCCGAGACCAAAGCTGACGGCGGCAGGGCATGGTGTTTTGCATCCTTCAGGTCGAGTCGCCAGACATTGAATTTGGACTCTCCCTGCTCGTAAACCAGTGTGTTGCCCTTCGCTGGGATTGATGGCCACTTTGCGTCGCCGACTGGACCCGCGACCGGTCGAGGGATGCAACCTGTTGCCGAGACTCTCCACAAACCCGTCGCGACACCCCGATCAGAGGAGAAAATGATTTCACGGCTGTCGGGGGTCCAGGTTGGAGGGCCCATGATTGGCCGGTTGTCAAAAGTCAGGCGCTTCGGAGGTCGCCCACCCGCGGCAGGCATCACGTAAACATCGTTACTGACGCCCGCTATCGTCGAACGGATAAAAGCCACCTGAGTTCCGTCGGGCGAAAATGCCGCCTCGTGATCGAGCCAACCCGCCGGCGGTGAGGTAAGCGCTCGTGTGCTCGAATCGGTGAGCGACAGCAACGATATGACGGAACGAGTAGGATCGGTCGGATTGGTCTCAGGAAACACCAAGACATCGCCATTCGGTGACCAGGACAGACCCGCTCTCATCGCCGGCGGTCCACGGTATACGCGATGTTCCGTTCCACCCAGAGCAGGAATTGTAAAAATCGATACGTCTTTCTCTGAGTAGCGAATAAAGGCGAGTTGGCGGCCATCAGGAGACCAGGTTGGGCAACAATCGCCAGGATCAGCGGTAAGCTGCAGGGTCTTATCCCCTCCTACCACCGCCGCAAAGATTCCTGTGTTCCGCGCGCCGTCACTTTGACGGAATGCCACTAACGTGCCGTCGGGCGAGAAAGCCGGTGTGGCCTGGAAGCCGCGCAAACCGACTAAGGGCACCACTTCGATGCGCTCCAATTGCGAGTCGGGACTTGCCCGGTACAGTGCCCACATCGTGAGGACGCAGAAGATGGTCAGACAAAAAGTGCTGCCCATCCAGATCCTTCCTGGAATACGATCCCTGAAAAGAGAGCTGCTCTGAGTCCGTGGGCTAACGCTGGACACGTCTACTTTCGGCGTGGTGGCCTGGAACTGAGCTATAAAGCGATAGCCGCGCTTGGCGATTGTCTCGATGAATCGGGGCTTTTCTGCGGAATCGCGCAAAGCTTCCCGCAGCCGGGCGACCGCGCTGTTGAGGCTATGATCGAAATCGACAAATGTGTCGGCAGGCCACAGTTTTTCACGCAGCTCGTCGCGTGTGACTATCTCGCCGGCTCGCTCGATCAGCAAAGACAGAACACGGAAAGGCTGTTCTTGTAACTTGACCCGCTGTCCTTCTCTGTGCAATTCCCCTGACCGAAGATCAACCTGAAACACATCGAAGCTGACCATTGCTTCAGCGAACCGAGTCTCTGACATTTCTTCACCGCTGATTGGACGTGACTTTGTCGCGAAAGTTAGTGATCCCCTTCTCGCCAGCGCCTTTCTGCCGCGTGACATGCCGCTCAACTCCATCTAGCTCACCAACTTGGCCCCGTTACATACGCGTGTGGAAGCGGTGTTTCCCGTTGCATTGCCGCACAAGTCAATTGCGGCGAAAGTTGGCCGGATCGAAGGAGACCTTGATGAAATCGCGAGCATTCTTTGTGGTTACGTCTCAGCTTGCCATTTGGTTCTGCATTTTTGCGACTGGAGCAATCCCGCAACAGAACGCGCACCCCACCGGTGAGTCAGAAAAGCTCCAACAATTGGCCATTCCTTCTCTTGAAGAGAAGGCTCGTCAGGGGGATGGGAAGGCCGAATACCGGCTTGGCTGGTCATACATGACCGGAACAGGAGTTTCACAAAACTACGCGGAGGCTGCGAAGTACCTTCGTCAATCCGCCGAACAAACCTTACCTGATGCCGAATTTGCACTCGGATACCTCTATGAACAAGGCAAGGGTGTGCCGCGCGACTATAAACAGGCTGTTGTCTACTACACGGCGGCCGCAAGGCAGGGACACACAACGGCAGAAAACAATCTCGGCTCCATGTACGAGTTCGGCCGCGGCGTACGCAAGAATATTCGACAAGCCGAGAATTGGTATCGGATGGGGGCTGAGAACGGAGAGGTCACAGCACAATGCAACTTGGCCTCGTTGTATTTTCGGGGAAAGGGCATCGCGCCAAACTACGCCCAGTCAGCCGAATGGTTTCGGAAAGCAGCGGAGAATGGTTATGCGCCCGCTCAGGAAAATCTTGCCTGGATGTACTTCACCGGAACCGGTGTACCTCTGGACTATTCCAGCGCAGCACACTGGGTACAAATGGCCGCTGAGAAAGGTTATGCGCGAGCACAATTGGACTTAGGTTACCTCTACGAGCAAGGAAAGGGAGTTCCGCTCAACTACGTCTCGGCTTATACGTGGTACAAGGCCGCAGTAACAGGAGGAGAGGAACGGGCTGCCAGCAGACTCAGAAGCCTATCGGCGCTGATGACCAAGGAACAGATCAGTCAAGCCAGGGCGGCAGCAAACGATTTATCCAAATCTCTACCCAAAGTTAATGGCGCCGGCGAACCGCAATCGATCGGGGACTCATTTATTAAACCGCGTCTAACAAGCGGTTGGGCGGAATCGATTCTGCCCGTAAACCAATAAACGCGTGAGCGGTCACCGGCAGGCGAACCCAAGGACAGCGAGCATGATCGTAGCAAAATAAGAACCGAACGCGACGTTGCGTGCGTCCTTGGGGAGTCATTTCCACTTCCCTGTGCCCTCGACAATTGTGATGTAGCGATCAATCGGGAGCTCGGTGATACGCTCGACCTTGCCGCTGGGTTGGGGCCATTGTATCTCTAACCAGTCGAGTTTCGTTCTCTTCCCAATGCCCGAACAAATCGATCCACATCATAAAAGCGGTATATCATCTTCGAAGCACCGGATTGCGGAAACATCCGCCGCGGACGAATCATTCGGCGCTTTCACTCAACATGCGTTTCCTAACCCTGATCCTTACCATCAGTCTGGTCTCCACGGTCGTGAGGACTCCTCCTTCGGTTAGATCGCACGCCTCGGTACAAACATCGGGCAGTTCGCGGACAATCCAATTCGAGAACATTGCTACCAAAGCAGGCCTGCGCTTCACAACTCAGAACTCTCCGACTGCGAACAAGAATCAGATAGAAACCATGGTGGCCGGAGTCGCGCTGCTCGACTATGACGGAGACGGGTGGCTTGATATCTATTTGGTAAACGGCGCGGCCATACCTTCGCTGCAGAAAGAATCTCCGGCGTACTGGAACCGTCTGTATCGAAATAATCACGACGGCACATTTACCGATGTGACCGAGCGTGCCGGAGTCGCTGGGGCGGGCTACGGCATGGGCGTAGCCGTCGGGGACTATGACAACGACGGCCGGCCGGACATCTTTCTGGCCAACGTAACCGGCAATCAACTCTTCCATAACAACGGCGATGGCACGTTTACTGATGTGACCGCCAAGGCCGCCCTGGCCGGCGCCGAGATGAATGGCAAGAAGATGTGGTCAGTCGGCGCAGGCTGGTTCGACTACAACAATGACGGCAAGCTGGATTTGTTTGTAGTCAACTACTGCGTTTGGGAAGTTAATAAGGATCCCTTTTGTCACGTAAAAAGCGGCGTTCGCGGCTACTGCCATCCTAAGGTTTACGCATCGCTGCACAACACCCTGTACCGCAATAACGGAGATGGCACATTCACGGACGTCTCCGAAGAAACGGGGATCTCGTCGCACATGGGCAAGGGGATGAGCGTTTCGTTTGCCGACTACGACGGCGATGGCTTCCTCGACGCATTCGTCGCGAACGATACGACGCAGGGGTTACTCTTTCACAACTTGGGTGGAAAGAAGTTTGAAGAAGTCGGCGCGCAGGCCGGAGTGGCTTATGCTCCCGACGGTGTGGCCTTGTCGGGGATGGGTTCCGACTTCCGGGATATCAACAATGACGGGCGTCCCGACATATGGTACACGGCCGTGGAACATGAAACCTTTCCCCTGCTCATCAATCAAGGCAAGGGGGAGTTCGACGATCTTACACAGGCGAGCGGACTGCGGGCCACGAAGGAAATGTCCGGCTGGGGTAATGGCATTTTTGATTTTGACAATGATGGGCGGAAAGACCTGTTCGTCGCTCGCGCCAATGTGCTCGATAACATCAGCGAACTAGGCAATCGCAAATACCCTGAGCCGAATTCCGTGTTTCGCAATCTGGGCGACGGTAAGTTCGCTGAAGTCGGGCAGTCCGCCGGACCGGACTTCGCGGAAGAGGCTGCCCATCGCGGCGTCGCATTTGGGGACCTTTTTAATGACGGCCGCATTGACGCGGTAGTCACCGTTCTTGGCGGGCCTGTCGAAATTCTGCGCAACACATCCGAGACCGGCAATCACTGGATTCTCCTCAAGCTCGTAGGAGGAAAGAGCAATCGGATGGGCATCGGCGCACAGATTCACATTCGTACTGAAGATGGCGCTTCGCAGTGGAACGAAGTAACAACGGCGGTCGGGTACGCCGCGTCGAGCGACAGCCGAGTACACTTCGGCCTGGGAAAGAACCGAATGATCAAAGACGTGGAAATTCGCTGGCCGAGCGGCATCAACCAGGTGCTGCACGAGGTTGCCGCCGATCAGATTCTCCTGGTCGAAGAGCCCCAGCGTTGATTCAGTTCGGAGATCATCGTCGCCACCCGAATATGGCTGCCGGCACGTGCCCTAATTCGATTTCTCGGTCCCGGTTCCGGCACGCAGTTGCTCGTGGATCGCAAACTCCTTCTGCGCCTCATCGCTGTGCCCCGATCGTTGCAGCGCTGTACCGAGCGAGTGGTGGACCTCCGGATTCATGGGCATCAGGCGCTCCGCGGTCCGCAAGGGTGGAATTGCATCCTCGTATTTCTTAAGATTCACAAGGCAGTATCCCCAACCCAGGTACGCCTCTGCAAGGTTTGGATCAACCTTGACGGCCTGAGTATAGCGCGATATCGCCTCATCCCACTTTTGATCGCGCCGGTCGAGCTCTCCCAAAATGTAGATGGCTCCGGCATTGTTGGGATCAATCTGAATCTCCTTGAGGAATTCCTGCTTCGCCCGTTCTGTGGCGTCTGGCCCGGCATCCGGTCGCGAGAGAAGGAGCCTTCCGAGCAAAAAGTGGATGCCCGGAGTATTCGGCTCTTTCTGAATCATCCATTCATATTCGGCCTGCGCGGGCTCCCACTTTCCCTGAACTTCGAGAGCCTCGGCGTTCAGCTTATGCGCGGCAAAAGATTGAGGAGCCGTCCGGCCAAGATCTTGCGCAGTTCTTGTTGAGAGATCCGAATACGCATGCACTACGACAAAAAGCACATCGGGGTCTAGCGGGAACTGCCTATGCAGGAAGTGGATAAAGTCCAGAGTCGAGTCGCGATCATCCACTGCCAAAGAACATCGCACGCCCACCACACCAACCTCTTTCTTGGTTATGGAAGCGACTTGGCTGGTCATCGCCCGCTTGAGCGCAAGAATGCTCTCGCGGCAGCGTCCTTGTTCAGCCAGGCTGAGCGCCTTCTCAGGTGATAAAGCAGACTGAGGCGGCGACGTGACTTTCGATTGCTGGCCCAATGTGATCGATGCGGACCACAAATAGCCGGCTAACGACAAGATGAAGGCTGTTTTCCCGCGAAATGTGCACATCTTGAATGAAAGTTGCGAGGGTTCCCTTCCCGAAGAATCGCGCACCCCAAAAACAATGATGCAGGCGCAACAAGCGCCTGCATCATCATTATACGTTTTCCGGCTTCAATAGTAGAGTTTCAACGCCAACTGTATGTTCCTCGGGGGTTGGGCACCTGTAATCTGGCCCATAGTTGAGCCTAAGCCCATATTTGGTGCGTTGTATTGGACGTGGTTGAAGGCGTTGACGAAGTCAGTTCGGAACTGCAATCGGAATCGCTCCGTAATGGGAAAGTCCTTATGCAGACTCAGGTCAACATCACTGTAATGAGGTGAACGCAGGTCTCCGAGTTGCGCCGGACAATTGCCAAAGGTTCCAACTGTCGGATCGTTGAACTGTCCGGTGTTGGTGAACCACTGACGGCCAACTCCCGGCAGGAATGTATTCGTAATGGAGGGAACGCCGCTGCAGTCTGCACGCGCGCCACGGCCGAAGGTACCAGATTCATCCTGGGCCCCATACACCGGCATTGGCCAGCCCGTGCGGAACGAGACGATGGGGCTCACCGCCCACCCTCCAATCACTCCATTGACAACCGCATTGGCATTTTTGCCAAACATCTTGCCGCGGCCAAAGGGTAGATCGTAAATCGCGTAGGCTGAAATCACGTGAGTGGCGTCGTAGTAGCACGGAGCGTACTCCGCTTTCTGGTCGTAGACGTTCTGCCAGTATGCTGAGGCGCTCAGAGCGTTGTTCCACGCGCCATAGTAACCGGTGCTATCGGACATGCACCGGGAGAGCGTATACGAGACTTGATACTGCAAACCATGGCTCATCTGCTTCTGCAGCACGGCCTGCAATGAGTTGTACCTCATCGTGCCATTGGACTTGGTGCCCGAAACCGTAGCGCCCGGGCCGCCGTTGCCCAATACATTGTAGAGCGTTGAATTGGCTGCGAAGTACGGGCTGTCTGCCGTGCACGGCGGAGTAGTGCAAGACGAGTTCGGAAGCAGCACTCTCTGGGCATAGTCGAATGGCACCATCAAGTGCGTTCCTCGCTGTCCTACGTATCCAACCTGAAGTGTGGTGTTGTTGTTAAATTGGTGCTGGACGGTGACGTTCCACTGGTCCGCGATCGCGGGCTGAACCTTCGGATCCCAGACTCGCAGAAAAGCCCCTGAGTAGCAGTCATATGTCGGCGCGTCGCACGATGCTGACGATGCTGTCCCCACAATTCCATCCGTCGTATTCGTCGCAGGAAGTGACACGTTGTTGTAAATCTGGTTGATTTCCGGCGTGGTAAATGGGGGATTTAGGGTAAGGCGCAGGTTTGTCCCTGTCCCTTCCATATAGGAGGAGACAGTGAAGGCTCCTCGGATCACGGTGTGGTCACCGAGCACCGCAGGGGTCCATGCAAACCCTATGCGCGGCTGGAAGTCTCTTCCGCCGTAGAAACCCTGGTAGAGAGCCCGGCTCGCGCCGTTCTTACCGGCAAGGTCGACATTGCCGGTCGCAGAATTGTAATTGGCCTGTTGATTGTTGGCTTCCACCCAGGGCGTATGCGCGTCGTAACGCAGCCCGAGGTTCAGCGTTAAGCGATCGGTGAATCTCCACGTGTCTTGAACGTAGAGTCCGATCACGTTGCTGGACTGCTGCCAGGTCTTCCCAGTGCTGACTCCACGCCCGTACTGATAATCGAGACCTAAAACGAAGTCTGCACCGCCATCGCCCGTTCCCGAAACAGGACTGGTAGCGGATGCGTTGGTGAACCTGCCGTCGAAGTCCATCAGACCCAACTCGCCATTGTTTCCGGCATAAAACGTCTTGATGATCTGACGCCAGTATTGACCACCGAACTTGAAGTTGTGCCGACCATGGCTCCAACTCACGGCATCCTCGACTTGCCACACATGATCGTCGAAGCTCTGCGTGCTCTCCTGGGTACCGATGTTGTTGACAGCGGAATTGGAGAAGTTGAGAGCGAGCATGCCATCAAGACTTCCCGGGTTGCCATTCCCGATGCCCAGCGTGTTACCGAACTGCCCCACCCCTGACGCCCAACTGTTGCCACTGTTGAGCGTGACATGGCTCCAGCCAAAGCGGGCATCATTCACAAGGTTGTTTCCGATCATACGGCTCCAGTCACCGACCGTGTTGTAAATCGGCGTCGATGAGTAGGAGTTGGATAGCAACGCCTGTGAATTGTTCGAAGGATTATTCTGATAGGCCCGGGTGAAACGATAAGAAATATTGTCCTTTTGAGTTGCCTTGAAGTCGATCTTCAGATCGCCCTGATCGACATTTTGGGCCGACGTAATGACATTCACCGCATTCTGTTGCAGGTTGCCATTGACTGGCGAAGGATACAGCGAGGAAGCAAAAAGCGCGCTCGCGACCGGGCTGATCATCACAGTCGGGATCCTATTAAACGGGAAGAAGTTGAGACTCCGGTCGTTACCCACCGAAGGCGCAGACGGAGTGCAGGGTGCCGCGAAGGATACGCATGGATTGTACAACTGACCTGCCCCGTTGCACTTACCCGTACTGTCGAAACCTGCACTGCAGAGAACACCAAAGTCGCCTGTACGTTCCGCGGCCGTGAACACGGTGTTCGCGGAAGCCGAGCTCGGGATATCGAAGCGCTGCGCCTGGTAGTCCGCGAAGAAGAAGAGTTTGTTCTTGATGATTGGTCCGCCAAATGTTCCGCCGAACATGTTCCAGCGTATTTTGTCCTTTGGAAGAGCCGGGTACGACAGGTTGTTCGACCAGCTATTCGCGTTCAGCTTGTCGTTGCGCAAGAACTCCCAGATATCGCCGTGAAATGTGTTCGTGCCTGACTTGATGGTGGCATTGACGATACCGCCTTCGAAGTTACCGAACTCTGCGGGGGCGTTGTTGGTGATCAGGTTGAATTCCTGGATCGCATCCGGCGCAGGCGTATAACCCAGCAGATTGTCGGAGACCTGATTGTTATCCATCCCGTCGAGCAGGAAGTTATTGGCCTGCTCGCGGTTTCCGTTGATCAACGGACGTCCACCGTAACCGCCAGTGTTGTTGCCACTGTTGAAGCTGCTGGGATCGGTGGAAACTGCTCCGGGAGCGAGCAAAGTCAATTGGACGTAGTTGCGCGACGCGAGCGGGAGATTGTCATTGGTGGCCGCATTGATGATGGTATCGACGGTCGTTGTCTCAGTCTTCAGGATGGGTGCTTCACCGCTCACTTCGACGGTTTCACTCGTCTGTCCAACTTTCATCGCGATATCGACGCGGGCGACCTGGTTCAATGTAAGAACAAATGCAGGACGAGTAGCGGAGGCAAATCCGGATTTCTCGATTTTCAAGGAGTATGAGCCAACAGGGAGGTGAGCAATCAGATAGATACCAGAGTCATTGCTCTCAGCGCTGTAAACGATTCCCCGTTCCACTGAGGTTGCCGTAACAGTCGCGCCGGGAACCGACGCACCACTTGGATCTGTAACTGTGCCGGTGATGGAAGCGGTAACTTCTTGGCTCAATGCTGGTTGTAATGTAGCGATTGTGATGACCAAGATGGTCAGCAATAAGAACGCAGACGAGAAAAACGAACCGAGCGCTCGTTTCATACACTGCCCTCCTCAGACTTCTCCACGTGACGCTCATGCTATATAGCGGACGGCTGTCCGTCGTCAAGAAGAAAATGTCGGGAAGAAGAATTTTTTTAGTGGAAAAGCACTAGCTGTGTAATGTCCCGAGCATCTCTTCCTGTTTCGGCACAGCTTGGAAAATTGGCACGAATGCGGATGCAACTAGCGCAATAAATCTCGTAAGTGCATGTAGTTTGATTGGTTTGCAGCACGTCGAAGCAGGCAGGATTTCCCCATCCGCAGACAAGTCCGGGCTGTCATTGAAATTCTATTCCCTTGTTCAGTGCGTTGGCTCACAAGTTCCCGGCTTATACAGATTTCTGTTGGAGCGCTAGAGCACTTTGTAGTATGGTGCACCCAATGAAGGGAGAGTTTTTCATGCCACAAGTCCGGAAGAACGGACTGCCCGCGTACAGGCGGATCCAAGGCACAATCGTGAAACGCCTCGAGTTGGGCCAGCTAAAGCCGGGCGACATTGTCGACTCTGAACGGGAGCTGGCAAGGATTCACGGAGTTAGCCTCATGACCGCGCGTCACGCTCTGGCCGCGTTAGAGCGTGAGGGAATGGTGGTGCGCCGTCGTGGAGCAGGTACGTTCGTCGCCCCTCCGAAGATTCATTTCAACAAGCTCATGAGCTATACGGAGCAGATGTCCGTCCGCGGGCTGGGCGTTTCTTCGAAGTTGCTTTCTCTGGGTGTGATAGACACAGAGCAGGAGGTCGCCGCGCGTCTCGGTCTGCCTGCCTCCAGCCGACTGATCAAGCTCGAACGGCTAAGGCTTGGCGGAGAGGAACCCTTTGCCCTCGAGACGTGCTACTTATCTGCCGACGACTTCTCCGGCTTGACTCGAGCCCGGCTTGACCGCGTGTCGCTGTTTTCGATCCTGGAACACGACTACGGGCTCCGCATCGCACATGCCGACGAAGAAGTCGACGCCACTACCGCCGATCCCCAAACGGCTCGGCTTTTAGGCATCTCCCCCGGTTCGGCCGTCCTGCGGATCCGGCAGGAGATCCATTCCACAAAAGGCAAAGTCGCGTTGTATGTGTTGGGGCTTTACCGATCGGACCGCCATACGTTGTTGATCCGCAGATTCCGCTAGTGACTCCGTCGACCTGCCTTGGCATTCGCCGCCGGTTCAGCTTCCAGATGCACTCGTCCCGCAATCATTAAGTCCGGGATTACGAACTCGGTAAATCCGTCGTGTTTTACAGGAACGAGACTTTGGCAACACTCCTCTCCTGGCGCCTCATAGCGAATGGCAGAATAAGATCCTTTGAGCTGCACTTGAACGCGAACCGGTTCTGCAGCGTAGTTGATGAGATTCAGCACCTTCAGCGTTCCGCCATGCGCACGATAGGGTACGGCAATCGTCGTCAGACCATTCCAGAGACTCATCAGCATATTTTGTTTACCCAGCAGCCGACGGATGTCCTGCGCAAACGTCTCGGGGTCAATCACAGGCTCTGAGAGCTCAAGCACCTTTCCCTTTCCAACCGCAAAGGAAACGGTATGTTCATTCACTCGCACAGGCTCATGAGTCTGCCAGGGATAGGTACCATGCGCATCCACTACCACAATCGTCTTGCCGCGAGCGGCAAGATTGCCGATTCGCTTGTAAGCGGTCTGGTCACGCTTTGCGAATACCACGACCACGTCGAAAGCTGCAAAGTTCTCTGCTCTCAGATCGGAAGGTAGAAAAACCTTAAATGGGATGTTGTGACGTGCGAGCAGATTCATGACTTCATCATTGGTATCGAGGTCTTCAACCACGAGTGCAACATTGGCGGCGGCCTCGAGCGCTTGCTCTCCAGCTTGTGCACAAAAATCGACATAGGACCGCACTTGTTTCCAAAATATCTTGGCTTGGGGATCCTGTTCAATGAGCGCTTTCTGCATGCCTTCATCGAGTTCCAGTATCAGGTCAGCTTGGAAGGAACACGCCTCGGCAACTGCCAGCGAGTAATCCGTGGGAGTGATCGCCTGTTGCTGTCCAGGGTTTGATCCGTTCGTTGATCCGCTCCAGGAGAAGCTGTAAAGCGGGGGCTGTCCAGGATGAGATCTCTGTTGAACCCTGATGAGCGCAAGGTTCGTGTCGATCCATGGCTGGGCGGTGGGGCTGGAGACTTCAAGCACCGAAGCCCGCTTAATCACCAGAGTGCCTCTCATCTGCGGCTGCTTACCCCGATTGAGTACTAAGAATCTGACGTTCGGATGAGCGGACCGAAGCTGCTGAAACGCGCTGTCTCCTGCTGCGCGATCCGAGTCCGCAACGTCCAGCACCAGACCTGCCAAACCCTTTTCCTCAGTGCTCTCTGCAGCCGTGGCAGCCTGCTGCAAAGTCACCTCCGCATAGACTCGATACCCTTGGCTGTGGGCAGCTTTCACGAAGGAAGAGGTCCCGCGATCCCAGGAGACCACGAGATCACTGATCCCCAAGTCGCGTGCCGGCGGCAAGTCAGGTTGAGTCCAACGTAGAAAAACGCTGCTCCAAGCGGCAGTGGAGCACATCATCAAAAAGCAAAGAACCATCCTGTGCCAGATCATGCGATTTGTAATCCAGGCTGTTAGATTAGAACTTTCTGCCGAACAGAATCTGCGGTCCGCCCGTCACCGTTTCCATCTGCGCGTCGCGCGAAATCCAGATCGCCGAAACATCAGGCATACGTTGGACCAACCCCTTGCCCTTCGCCGGGCCTAGTAGCAGCGATGTCGTTGACAGCGCGTCTGAGAGCGTGCCGGTTTGAGCAATAACACTGACTGCGAATTCTGTTCGCAGTGGTGTCCCTGTATCCGGATCGATGATATGTCCCGCTGTGTCGTCCCCTAGCAAAGAGGGCGCTGTTTGCTCGGAAGTGGAAACGCTCTCATCCTTGAGCATGACCTGTGGATCAACCCGGTGGGAAGGGTCTCGCAAATGTACAAGCCAAGCATTCTGACCCGGAGGCGAACCCATCGCTAAGATCGTGCTACCGCCCGCATTAATCAACGCATTGCGAATTCCCGAAGATCGCAGGACGTCCGCAGCTCGATCGACGGCGTAACCTTTGCCGATGGCGCCCAGGTCTAACCGCAGGCATGAGGAGTGAAAAGTAATCTGGTCCGGAGGAGTCAACTCGATCTTATCGTATCCGACGCAAGCTCTGGCGACCTGTTGCTTCGCCAGCGATGGTGCACCTTCACCAGCGATCGCATCCTTCCACAAATCCACTAAAGGCGCTACGGAAATGTCGAATTTTCCACCTGACAGTCTGGAAAACCGCACGGACTCCTCGACTACGCGATACAAGTCAGACGGAACCTTTTCTGCATGAAAATGAGCGGAGCGGTTCAGGTGGCTCAGAGCGCTGTCGGATTTATAGTTGCTCAGTAGATTATCGACGCGAACAATTTCCTCAAATGCATTCTCCAGCGCAACCGAGGCGTGCTCAGTCGTTTGGTCATAGGCCGCAATCTCAAAGACTGTGCCCATGATGTATTTCTTTTTGTAAACAAGAAGTTGGTTTTCTGAACTCCGAACGCTTGAAACAATTGCGAAGAAAACGACGAACAGCACGGCGACCCTGTGTTTACCGCAGCGCATAAATCTCACCACTCAAGCTCGCCAGATAAATAGTCTCGCCCGCGAGCACAGGGACTGATTGAATTGCCCCGGCAAGGCCGGCTCTCCATAAGATCTTGCCGTTGGAAGTGTCCAGAGCAAACGTACCACCCGCCTGGATGAACACAACTCCATCGCCAACCATCGGAGGCGCAGTGACCACGTCGCCCACACGGGTTTTCCATCGCAACTTTCCGGTTTGAGTCTCAAGCGCGTAGAGAAAACCATCTTTGCTGCCAAAGAACGTCAGGTCGTTCCAGACGGCGGGCGATGACGCAATGCCCAATCCTGTTTCGTACTTCCATCGCACCTCCCCGGCATTGGCGCTTATCGCATAGAAGAAAAAATCCTCTGAGCCGATCAGGACCAGGTCATCAACGACTGCTGGCGACGAGTCGATGCCGTTGCCAGTCGCCGCACTCCACAAAGCCTTGCCGGATGCGGAATCGAGACAATATACTTTGCCGTCCCCACAACCGAGGTAGAGTTGCCGCTCGGTGGCGTAGATCGTGGAATAGATTCTTCCGCCGAGTTCCTGGACCCATCGTCTTTCCCCGCTGGCCGCGTCGACAGCATAGACCCTCGTGTCTGCACTTCCGAAAAAAACAACGCCGTTGCGAATGACCGGAGAAGCCCAAACCTCAGCTCCTGTCGGAACCTCCCACAGCTTTGTTCCGTCATGCCGATTGACTGCATACACTTTGCCGTCGTCGCATCCAAAAAGAATCTGGTCTCGAAACAGTGACGGAGTGGAATGAACCTGACTGCCAGCCTGAAATTTCCATTTTGCAGTGCCTGTGACCACATCAATGGCGTGCAGTGCGCCGGCGACAGAGGTGACATACAAGTTGCCGTCTTTAAGAATAGGCGCCGACCGTACAGAACCGCCCGCACGAAATTGCCATACCGCCCCTTCTGGCGAGGGCGCGGGAAATGGCTTCTGGCCTCCACTGCGCGCGTTGTCTTTGAGCAGGGTGGGCCAGTCTTCTACGGCTTTGGAATTGCCTGTTTCCCTCATCATCAAGATTCAGACAGAGAGGACACGATGATCGATTTGTTTCAGTTCGGCGATGCCAAGCCCAAGGTGCCCGGCTGCCGCAATGTGTCCTGGCTGGCGATAGAACAGATTCTTCGAGGCATCGCGATGAAATTCATCATTGTCCGCCGTAATGCTCTTTGAATCGTGCTGCCATAACGAAGGTGCGCCCCGCTCCCGCCGCGTCTTTTCAATCGCCTCCAGTTCGATAGTGTCCATCGCGACCGGATCCGTCGCCACCAGCAGAATGCCGGGTTGATCGATAAAGTCTTGCACTTGGGTGAGCGGGCCGCCGTGCCACACCTGCCGCATCCCGTCCATGATATGCAGCACAGATTTTGACCGTAAGGGTTCGACCGTACACATCATCCCGATCAGTGGGTTCGTAAACGAATAGGGCGCGCGATGCGTACGGGCTACATTGTTGAACGTTCCGTACGCCAGATTCTTGAGAGCTCCGGTGACACCGGAGGCCGAGTGATCCTTCATCGTAGGCACATTGATAATCTTGTTGACCTCCCGGACTACGATATTCGCCATATACGAGCGGGTTTCCCACTCTCCAAAGAAGTTAGCTTCACAATAGACATTTGATTCGTAACCACCCCCGCTCGCGAATGCCTCTTGAATGCCTACGATTCGAATCCCTGCAGGCAGCAATGCTTGATAGCTAGCGAGGTCAATCTCGTAGGAGTACCGGTCGTATACAACGATGTTTCGGGCAGGAACTCCGAGCGACTGAACTGAACTGATGATCTCGCGGACAATCTCGGGGGACGAACAACACGCCGGCGCGCCCGATGGGTTGATCTTGATTCCGACAACATCGCTCGGCTGAATAAACTTCGCCCATGCCTCGCGCGCGGACCTCTCTCCGGTCAACTCTTTCATTGCCCGCTCAAGCATCCGTCCGACTACGGGCTGAGAAACACGGTTACGAACGATGGCGTTCGCTTCGCGGATCTCGATGACGCGTGCTGGAAATAAGCCTGGCATGCCTAACGGCGAGGGTTTGTAGTCGACAAGCCCACGGAGTTCGACCGGCGGAACGGCAGTCGGAGCAGATTCAGCCCGGATCATCGGATCCAGCCCCTGCATCAGCAGCGAGGCGCTTCCAATGCAACCGGCTTTCACGAAAGTGCGACGATCCATACGTGGTTTCCTGATCTGGATCTAATCCTGTCCAATGAAGGAAAAACGCGATCAGATTACGCTAGCGGTGATCTTCTTACAACCTTGCATGACCTTGACTCGGCAGGAATGGTGACAATCTCACTTCCTGTGAGTACACTTTCGCTTCAACGAACAGAGGAGCCTATGCATAACTGGACGAAAATGCCAGCCGCAGCAGTACTGGTGATCGCACTCTTCCTCGGCATTCCTTACGCGTCGTTTGCGCAATCAACTCGTTATGACCTGCTGTTGAAGGGCGGCCATGTGATTGACCCGGCCAATCACATCGATGAAGTAAGAGATGTCGGCGTTCTCCAAGGTAAGATCGCTGCCGTCGAGAAAAATATTCCGGCTGACCAGGCCAGAAAGGTTGTGGATGTATCGAGTCTCTATGTAACGCCCGGGCTCATTGATATTCACTACCATGTAGGTAATGGTGGAGCGCCGCTAAACTGGTTCGCGCCCGACGCGCGAGCGCATGCTTTGCCACTTGGAATTCCGGCCGATCTGGCGTTGCAGTCCGGTGTAACCACCATCGTAGATGCCGGCACCTCCGGCGCGGAAACGTTCCTCCAGGAGAAGGAAGAAGTCATTGACCGCGCCAGAGTGCGCGTGTTGGCTTTCCTGAACATCGTGGCGAATGGCATGAGCGGTGGGCTTGAGCAAAGTCTGGACCAGATGGATGTAAAGCTTTGTGTCGACACCATTAAGAAATATCCCGACCTCATTGTGGGAGTAAAAACTGCCCACTACTGGACCGGGGGCCCCTGGGATGGGGAACACGTGCCCTGGGCGGCCGTTGACCGCGCAATTGAATGCGGCATTCTCACGAATAGTCCGGTCATGTTCGATTTCTGGCCGCGACCGGAAAGAACTTACGAAGACCTTATCCTGACAAAAATGCGACCAGGCGACATTCACACTCATGTGTTCGCTCAACAATTCCCCATCATTCTTCCCGATGGAAAAATCAATCCCGCCTTGGCGCAGGCCCGTGCCCGTGGCGTCATCTTCGACGTGGGACATGGCGCTGGCAGCTTCTGGTTTCGCAATGCAGTTCCGGCTCAGAAACAGGGATTCATCCCCGATTCCATCTCCACCGATTTGCACATGGGCGACTACTTGACTGTCAGCATGAACAATGTGATGTCTAAATTCCTGGCCATGGGAGTGCCGCTGGAGGATGTCGTTCGCCGGTCCACCATCAATCCGGCAAAGGAGATTCACCGGCCGGACCTGGGCACATTGTCGATCGGCCAGGATGCGGATATTGCCGTGCTGGAACTGACGCAAGGCCACTTCAGTTACAGTGATTGCGGTGTTGCCAAAATGGATGCGAATATACGATTGTTGGCACGCATGACCATCCGTGCGGGACGCATTTCGTACGATCCTTCTGGACTCAGTATGGTGGAGTGGGAGAAAGCGCGTCCGCAATACTTCACAATTCCCGATCGCGGTGAGTCGTTGCCGGCCAGAGCAGACGACTACCCACGGGACTGAATTCTTTAAAAGGCAGATGTTGAGGAGGGACTAGCCATGCAAACGATGAGTCGGCGAAAGCTCCTGCGAAATGGAGCGCAAGCGGTTCTCGCAGGAAGCGCAGCACTTTCTGGAATTCCAAGTCTTGAGGCTCAGGGATCAGCCAAGTCGACGCCTAAAGCCGTGGACTATTACCAGAAACTCGGCGTGACGCCCTTCATCAATGCGGCCGGCACTTACACCGTCCTTTCGGCTTCTACCATGCCGGACGAGGTGCGGGCGGCCGTCGAGCTCGCCGCGAGACAGCCCGTAAATCTCAACGAACTCCTCGATGCGTCGGGCGCGTATCTGGCAAAGCGACTTCGTTGTGAAGCCGCTCTCGTCACTGCCGGCGCGGCTGCTGCGCTCGTGGTGGGAACGGCAGCGTGCGTCACCATGGGAAATGAGCAGCCCATTCTGGACATTCCAACGGATATGTCCCGGCTTAAAAATGAAGTCATCGTTCAAAAAGGTCATCGCTACGGATATGACCATGCCCTCCGCAATTGCGGCATTCTCTTTGTAGAGGTTGAGACTCTTGAGCAATACGAACAAGCGTTCACCGAGCGCACAGTAATGGCTCATTTTTTCAACGCAGGCACTGGAACGATCAGCCGCGAAGATTGGGTGCGAGTGGCCCACAAGCATGGAGTGCCCTGTTTCAACGACGCTGCTGCCGATGTCCCGCCGATTTCCAATCTGTGGAACTACACCCAGATGGGCTTCGATCTTGTGACGTTTTCGGGGGGAAAGGGTCTTCGCGGACCGCAGTGTACTGGCTTGTTGTTGGGCAAAAAGGATCTGATCGAAGCGGCCAGGAAAAATAACTCTCCCAACTCCAATACTGTCGGGCGCGGGATGAAGGTAGCGAAGGAAGAAATTGTGGGATTAGTCGCCGCCGTGGACTGGTTCCTCAAGCAGGATGATGCTGCTATCGAAGCACAGTGCCGGCAGCGGGCTGATCGTATTGCCAAGCACCTGAACGCGATTCCGACAGTGCAGACTCAGATCTTTGTTCCTGAAGTTGCTAATCATGTCCCGCATCTTCTCATCACCTACGATCAGAACCGGGTCAGGATCACCGGCGCGGAGGTCATGCAAAAGATGCGCGCAGGCAAGCCGCGAATTGAACTGAATCCATCCACCGGAGGCGCTCCCGCTAGTGCAGGACTGCCGGGCGGACCGAATACGATTGTTGTCGGGGTTTGGATGTTGCAGCCGGGAGAAGACCTGGTGGTTGCAAAACGTTTACGAGAAGTCCTCCAAGGGGCAATCGCTTCGTAGCGATGGAAAAAATCTTGCCGCTGCATCATTCGGCAAAGTCTCAGGGTTGGCGTCCCGAAATGTGCTGCGTTTGAAGATGATCATTCCCTTCTTCGACCAGAAAGAATTTGTCAGCTTCAACGTCGCGAAAGGTCTGACGCTGGCCACTCGGCCATGTAATCTCAACAATTTCCGCACGCTTCGCTTTGGCAATACCGAAATTGGCGCGCAGGTCGCTCTGTGAAAGATAACTTCCGCCACCCGCAATCTCACGTATTTGCGAAACTGCGCCGGTCACTACTCGCACGCGGGCGCCCATTGCATCCCGATTGCTCTTTTTCCCTGATAGCTTGAAATTCAGGAAGTGATTTCCGTTGGCACCGCTGTTGTGCAGCACGAGGGGTAAATCTCCGTTGTTCGCTATGACGATGTCTATAAACCCGTCGTTGTCGAAATCGGCAAAAGCTGCGCCACGTCCCACGTAGGGCGTTTCAAATCCCGCGCCACTAGACTCGCCCACCTCTGCGAATTTTCCGTTGCCTTCGATGTGGAAGAGCGAATTGATCTGCCGATAATGAGTTCCGGGTGTAGCTTGCTCCACCTCCGGGTAAACATGCCCGTTGGCGATGAAAATATCTGACCACCCGTCATTGTCGTAATCGAAGAAACCTCCCCCGAAACTGAGCACATCCCTTGTCGGTCGCGTGATGCCCGCTTCGTCGCTCACCTCGTCGAAGAATCCTTTCCCATCGTTGTGCCAAATATGATCAGAGGAACGCTGAAAGTCGGAAATATACAGATCGAGTTGCCCATCATTGTCATAGTCACCCAGAGAGATGCACATCGCAGCCATGACCGTTCCCCGGGACGTTACGGCCATGCCCGCGCTGAGACCGATCTCTTTGAAAGTACCGTTGCGTTCGTTGTGATAGAGATAGGCATTCAGCCCATCGTTTGCTACAAACAGGTCAGGCCAGCCATCATTGTCGTAGTCGGCAGCCTGCACGGAAAGGTTCTTGCCTTGTGGCTGATAGATCCCCGTAGCCTGGGTCACGTTGGTGAACGTGCCGTCGTGATTGTTGTGATAAAGCGCATCGGGACTTCCCTTGTACTCGCTGGGCGCGCAACTACTCAGCACGTCACCCAATTTGCAGTAACGCTTGTCGCCGAGATTCACATAGCTGCCCACATACAGATCCAGCCAACCGTCGTGATCGTAATCGAAGAAAGTCGCCCCTGAATGAAACAAACCCGATTCCAGGCCGCCAATCCCGGCCTTATCAGTGACGTCGGTAAATGTTCCGTTACCGTTATTGTGGTACAAGACATTCTTGTCATACTGAGTGACAAAGAGATCCGGGAACCCATCATTGTCAAAATCTCCCCATACGCAGCCCAATCCGTAGCCCGTTCCGGGCACACCGGCTTTTTCCGTTATGTCGGTAAAGGTACCGTCGTGGTTATTGCGATAAAGGGCATTTGTAACAGAAATGCCGCGGTCGTAGAGATCTCTTCCATTGACGAAATAAATATCTTGCCAGCCATCCCCATCGAAATCGGTAACGCACACTCCGGGACCAAATTCCTCCCGATTAATCGAGATGCCATTGTTCCCTTTGAAGTGCTTGAACTTGATGCCGGCCGCTGAAGTCACATTTGTGAACTCGACCGGCGCGAGGGCCGCGGTCTGTGCAGACAGTGTTGAGATGAAGGTTGAACAGATTGCTGTCAACGAAAGGATCGGCACCGGAATGAATTTGGCGGTAATCGTCCAAAGCCGAGGCATACAGCTTCTACTCAAGTGCTGGGGCATGATTCAGTTGGCGGACTCGCCTGGCTTCTGGTGCAGCATTCTACATGTATTTCGGATTGATTATTCCGTTCCTGTTAGCGCAGGGATTACGCAAACAACCTCCCTTTGGTGTCTGGTAAGTAGACTGCCACAATTGGATCGGATTTCCGTCAGGGTCATGCAGGCTGGCGAATCGGCCGTTGGAATAAGACTTCGGGTCAACCTCGATCATGATTCCAGCGGCTTGCAGCTGCGATGCCATTTTGTCGAGATTATCCCCCGTCAAGCTGGCGGCCAAAAAGCTTGGACTGGGGGGGAGACGAACTTTCTCGACATGTACTCCAGCGTTTCTAGAGAGGCTCGACATGAAGTCGAGTTGGACCATGACTGGTGGCTCAAGAAGACCGATCACCGGCTTGCCTTCGCGCTGATCATCTCGGGTGTCTCACGGCTGCAGATTTTCGATGCACAGCAGAATAACTCCAGCTCTCTTCACCGCGGTGATCGTGAGAACAGCGTTCGACAGTTGGTCGGGATTGTCGATGCTGAGAGTGGCTGGAACGAGAACTTGCGGTTCCCCGGTATCGAATGTCGCGGCAACGCTCTTGCGAATCACACATCCCGAACAGTGAACGGTGCGGCCACATCCTTCTGGAAGACGGTAGTGGGCACAGTCGAAGACCAATCCAAATTGAGCGCCCGTACTTGATTCAGGTGTCCGGCCCAGAACCTCACAGGCTTTCGCGTTCATGGCAAGGGTCGTGTTGTTGGCATCGACCAGCAGAATGGGAATCGGGATGCAGTCGATGTGACGCTGCAGCTGGACACCGCGCTCTTGCGAATCGAGAAGCTGGCAGCACGTAGGACACATCCCATGACTAGTACTGCTGTCCGGCATGCGTTCGTAGCCGGAATGCTCAATTGCCGAGCCACACCATGCGCAGACTAACTTCATCAACCAGCGCGCCTCGTTTCAGATTCTTTGGCCCGGGGTATTGAAGCGGGAGCATAACGTTCAGATCCGCGACAGGAAAGTGATGAAGATCACATTAAACAGTGATTACTCTCATGGGGCTACGCGTCGGCGACGACCATCATCACAGCTCTGACACATAGGTCCGGACTTCACAAAGAGGAGTACCTCCCCCATGTCGTTCCTAAATCTCTTTGGATCTCTTCTGCACTATCCCCATCCGAGTCAGCAACCAGTCGAGGAAGAAGGCCGCGTCATCTCAAGACGGCTGCGTGAACTACTTGAGGAATCAGACCCTCGCCGGGGAGTGGGACTATCCGTCGAGCATCGGCATGACCTATCCGAAATCGGCGATTCGCGACAAGGATCGCGGACCGCCCTTAGCTAACCGGTCGGGTTCTTCGGCACAACCTGGACCAGCACCACGAGCAACGACTGGGAAGAGCCAGTGTCCAGGTACCTCCCTTCGCAAGGTGCGATCAGGTGCTCAACGGACAATCACGCCCAGAGTTAATCCAGAGCTTTGTGAAAGCGCAGCACCGCCAGCGTGAGTAATCCGAGACCAAGGCAAAACATCGCTAGCATTTGCGGCCACAGAATATCCATGCCGACGCCCTTCAGGTACGTGCCACGCAAAACGATCAAGAAGTACCGCAACGGACTGGCGTAGGTCAGGTACTGCAACCATTGCGGCATGGTGCTGATGGGGAACCCGAAGCCCGAGAACGTGATTGCAGGCATGATGAAGAAGAATGATGTAACCAGAGCCTGCTGCTGCGTGGCAGAAATCGTCGAGATCAGCAATCCAACTCCCAGCATGCAGAGCAGGAACAGAATTGCTCCGGCGAACAACACCCAGAGTTGCCCTCGAAACGGGACCTGAAACCAAAGGGTACCCACGACGGCTATCAATGAAACATCGAGCAGTCCGATGAGAAAGAAGGGCAGGGTCTTTCCGAGAATAAACTCGGCTGGGCGGATCGGTGTGACCATGATCTGCTCCAGAGTGCCTATCTCGCGTTCACGCACGACGGCGAATGCGGTCAGATTGACAACTAGCACCAGGGTGAGACTGCCCACGATTCCCGGCACAAAGAACCACCGGCTCCGTAGGTCGGGGTTGTACCACGGTCGTGGTTCGAGTTGGACATTGGGGATGCGGTCGGTCAGCTGTGGGGAAATTCGGTTGATCCGATCCTGTTGGTAGTCCTTGGCGAATCCGAGCGCAATCTGATTGATGTAGCCCGACGCGATTAAGGCGGTGTTCGAGTTTGTGGCATCGACGATCACCTGCAAGGGCGCGGTCTGGCCCTTGCGCAGGTCTTCCGCAAAACCCGGATTGATCTGTAGGGCTACAGTCGCCTGACCACGATCAATGAGATCTTTGACTTGTCGAGAGTCGGTCAGTTGGTGCTGCACATCGAAGTAGGGGCTCGACGTGAACCGTGACACCAGTTCGCGACTCTCCTGGCTGTGATCGAGATCGAGGACGACGGTAGCCACATGATGAATTTCGTAGGTTGCCGCATAACCAAAGATGAGCATCTGTACAATCGGTGGCGCAAAGAGCAGAATGCGCGTCCGTTTGTCACGGAACACCTGGATGAATTCCTTGATGAGCATCTGCTTGAGTCGAGTCAGCATAGTTTCCTCCTAAGTCAGCCTCTTCTGGAAAGAATGCGTCGCAAGCAGAGCCAACAGGACAGTGAAAACAGCGAGCGGAATCAAATCCGCGTAGAGCAAAGCAGCCGGCGAGCCCTTGAGAAATATCTTCTTTAATACAGAGACGTAGTACCGGGCGGGGAGAATGTGTGTGATCCACTGCAGGACAATCGGCATCTGCTCGATGGCAAACAGAAATCCTGACAGTAAGAATGCCGGCAGAAACGTGGCCAAGAGTGCAATTTGACTGGCCGCCAATTGGCTCTTGGCGATCACCGAAATGAAAAACCCCATGGAGAGCACGACGATCATGAACATGACGGAACTGATTAGAAGGGTCGCGAAAGATCCGCGAAACGGAACGTGAAACCAATAGAGAGCGATCAGCGCGCAAACCATGACATCGATCATGCCAATCACAAAATACGGCACGAGTTTGCCGAGCATGATTTCAAACGGAGTCACGGGAGTTGAGATCAACTGCTCCATGGTGCCGCGTTCCCACTCGCGTGCAATCGTCAGTGAGGTCAAAAACGCTCCGATGACAGACATTACGAGGGCGAGAACACCCGGAACAATGAACGCGCTGCTTTCAAGATCTTCGTTGTACCAGGTGCGGGTTTCGACGCGGATCGGAGTGGGCTTCGCCATCTGCCCATGACTATGCAGCCAATCCAACTGGACGTCTGATGAGTATCCTTGCACCACCGCTTGGGAGTAGCCGATCACGACGTTCGCCGTGTTGTCGTCGGTTCCATCGACCAGTGCCTGGATCTGTGCGGGACGTCCATCGTGCAGGCGCTGTGAGAAATCCCAGGGAATGACGATCCCCAATCTTGCGTGGCCATCGTCGATCGCGCGAGCGAGGTCACGGTAGTTGTTAACGACGCGAACAATCTCGAAATAGTCGCTGGCCTGAAAGCGCTTCAGCAGATCTTGGCTCTGTTGGCTCCCGTCCCGGTCGTACACATAGATTGGCACGTGCTTGAGATCAAGATTGACGCCATATCCAAAAAGCAGAACGAGAATGACGGGCATGATTAGCACAATCATCAAACTGCGGGAGTCGCGCAGGACTTGCACGATCTCTTTCTTGGCAACCGCAAGGAGGCGCGTAAGACTCATGATGCTTTTCCCTCCTTTCCGTTGCGGCGCTCAGTGGTGAGCGAGACAAACACGTCCTCAAGGCTCGGAGGAATTCTGTCGACGTGCCTCACTGTGATCGAGTGTTGGGCAAGATACTGCTTCACTTGGGGGATTGCGGGTTCGGCTTGCACGACTACAAGATGAAGCGCATTGCCAAACACTGCGGCGTCCATGACCATGGGAGCCGATTGCAGAGCTTCCACAGCCGACCCTAGAGGGTCACATTCGACGAGGAGCAATTCGCCCTTCATATATTTCTGCTTCAACTCGGATGGCGTCCCCAGGGCGACCATCTTTCCCCGATAGATTAAGGCCAGCCGATTGCAATACTCCGCTTCCTCCATGTAGTGAGTCGTTACGAAAACGGTGACACCATCTCCGGCCATCTTGTGGATCAGGTCCCAAAACTGGCGACGGGAAATGGGGTCCACTCCAGATGTCGGCTCATCGAGAAAGATAATTGGCGGTCGATGTAAGACTGCACAGCCCAAGGCGAGCCGTTGCTTCCACCCGCCCGGGAGCGTGCCCACGATGAGGTTCTCCTGGCCTTTGAGATTGGCCATTTCGAGCGCCCACTCGATGCGCTCTTTCAACTGGTCGGAGGGAACGCTATAGAGGCCCGCGAACAGCCGCAGATTTTCGATTACCTTGAGATCGTTGTAGAGCGAGAACTTCTGCGACATGTAGCCGATATTCTGTCGCACCGATTCTGGCTCACGTGCTACATCGTGACCAGCAACAATGGCACGTCCAGATGTAGGGATCAGCAGCCCACAAAGCATGCGGATCGTGGTAGATTTTCCCGCGCCGTTGGGCCCGAGAAAGCCGAAAATCTCACCTTTGCGAGTTTCGAGGCTGATGTGATCGACTGCGACAAAATCGCCAAAACGCTTTACGAGATCGTCAATCACCACGGAGCTGGGGTTCTCAGGCATGGTGTGAACCCCCTACTCCACTGGCGACTTCATCTGCAAATAGGTCCAATTCCGTGCGGGGAGGGCGCCCCAGGGTAATTTGTTGAAGCGCCCCCACTCGTGCCTCTCGAACGTCTGGGGGAGCGCAACCGAGGAGCAGCGCGCACTCATGTTCCGAGCAGCGCTCTAACACCGACATGCCGAAGACGAAGCGATCAAAGTCGCCAAGGGAGAGAATTCTGCCGATTGCATCATGCCGATCTGGGATGCTCTTCAGATCAACATCTGGAGCAGTGTCTTCGGCGGAGTCGGGATCGCGCGGTTTTGGCTGTAGTGCGCGAATCGCCAGTTGGATTATTGTCCCCCAGGAGTGGGCCCATTCTTTGAACACGTTGCTTCCATGGACAGAATCTTCGAATCCGGCGACAAAGCACTGCTCGGCGATGCTGTGATCCCCTGCAAGGAGGAAAGCAAGTTGATAGAGACCGTCCACGTTATCAGCAAGAAGTCGACAGAACTCTTCGCCGGACGCATATATAACGGTCTTATCTTCGAGTCCCCGATTTTGCTTGCGGCGAGTCAAAAACTCTCCCCCCGATGCGGCGTGCTACGCTCGGCCCTTCCGCCGGCCGTGACGGCATCGACAAACAGATCTTCAATAGTCGGCGGCACTTGGCGGATCGCTGCGAACGGGATGCCTGCGTTCTTCAATCGCGCTTCGAACTCGGGAATTCGACGCTGCGCGTTATCCACAACTATGTGGATCCCGTCACCGGTGAGCATCAGGCTGGACAACCCCTCCGTCTTTTCGAGTTGCTCATGGACCCGGCGCGATTCCGGCGAAATGATCGAGACAACACCCTTCCCGAGTTTTGCCTTGAGGTTGGCGGGGGTGTCGCAGAACAGGAGCTTGCCTTGGTGCATTAGGGCGACGCGATGGCAGCGCTCGGCTTCGTCCAGATATGCCGTCGATGTGAGAATGCCGACGCCTTCGGCGATCAACTCATAAAGGATGCGCCAGAAGTCGCGCCGTGAAACGGGATCGACGCCAGTCGTCGGCTCGTCCAGCAGAATCACTTTCGGGCGATGGATCAACGCACACACCAGCCCAAGCTTCTGTTTCATGCCGCCAGAAAGCTTTCCCGCCAGTCGCGTGCGGAATTCCCCCATTCCAGCAGCCCGTAGCAACTGCGGAGCGCGTTCTTCTCGTTCGCGCT
This sequence comes from Terriglobia bacterium, assembly GCA_020073385.1. Lineage (GTDB taxonomy): Bacteria > Acidobacteriota > Terriglobia > Terriglobales > Acidobacteriaceae > Sulfotelmatobacter. The sequence continues at coordinate 81,863 of JAIQFH010000023.1, forward strand.
TATCCACCCCGAACAGATCGGCGTAAAACCGGATGTTCTCATCTACCGTCAGGTCTTCATAAAGACCGAACCTCTGCGGCATGTAGCTGAGGTGATGCTTCGCACCTTCCGGATCGCGCACTACATCAGCACCCGCGACGATCGCCCTTCCTTCATCAGGGGGCATAACACCGGCAAGCATTCGCAGGGTCGTAGTCTTGCCCGCGCCGTCAGGCCCCACCAGGCCAAAAATCTCTGCGGCACGAACATCGAAGCTGAGGTGATCGACAGCAGTGATTCCAGGAAATTTCTTGGTGAGTCCTTCAGCCACGATTGCGGATTGGGGCTTGGCAAGCATTAGTGTTGCGATCGATCGCTTGAGTTTTGCGCTGGTGCTGTATTCGGCGCCAGTATGATGTGAGCGTCAGCCGGCATTCCAGGCTTTAGCTCGTGATTGTGATTATCGATGTCGATCTTGATGCGATAGACGAGCATGACTCGCTCCTTGTTGGTTTGGACACTTTTCGGCGTGAACTCTGCCTCTGACGCGATGAACGAAATGCGCCCGTGATACTGCTTTCCAGTCGACGTATCCGTCGTGACGACCGCGTCTTGGCCCCAACGAACGCGGCCGAGGTCGGTCTCAGCGATGTAGGCGCGCAGCCAGATGTGATTGAGGTCTGCCAGCGTAACCACGGGCGTTCCGGGTACGACCACTTCTCCGAGCTCTGCTTGGCGAACGGTAATCACTCCCGCACTTGGCGCACGCAAAACGGTGTAATCCAGGTTCACGCGCGACATGCCCAGATTTGCATGGGCCTCCTTCAGATTGGCCTCTGCAATGGCGATCTCTTCCTTGCGGCTGCCTTCGACCGCTTGGTTGTATTTTTGTTGTGCGGCCTGAAACGCCGCCTGCGACCGCTTGAATGCGGTGTCGGCCAGATCGCGGTCCTGCGCTGAGACCGCGTCTTCACTGAATAGACGTTGAGCACGGTCATAATCCAGCTTCTTCTGCTGCATGTCGACCTGCGCATCGAGCATGTTCTGCTGCACCGCTCTGATTTCCTGCTCGCGCGTGCCCGCCAGAGTCAGGGCAAGATTGGATTGGCGCACATTCACGCTAGCCTCGTCGATGCGTACTCGCTGCCTGTAGTCAGCATCTTCAAGGCGTGCTAGCAGGCTGTCCTTCTCAACCGACTGACCCTCTTCTACCGGCAATTCGACGATGCGCCCTTGCACTTTGAAGCTGACGAGGCTTTCATGAGCTTCGATGTTGCCGGAGAGCACAATCTCGTTCTGCGGTTTAGAACCCTTGGTGAACCGCGGATAGAAATACGCGCCGGCCGCGACCAATGTTGCTAACACAATCAGAATAGGTATGCGTCGTTTCATAACGTTGTAATCCTTGCTACGGATTCCCCAGGTATTGATCGATGTTCTTCTCAGTGCCGCCTGCAGCGCGTGCCAGGGCAAACTTCGCGTCCGCATAGCTGGAGACGGCGAGAATGTAATTCTCCTGCGCTCGCGCCAACTCGTCCTGCGCCGTGGTGACTTCAATATTGTTGGTTACGCCGGAGCGGAAACGGTCCTGCGTGAGTTTCAATTCCCGCCCCGCCAAGTCTTGCCCCTGCTGTGCGACGGCAACCTGTTCTGCAGTGGATTCAAGGTTCAGCAATGCCGCTCGGACATCCTGGTCAATTCCGCGTCTCAGGTCAGCAATCTGGCTGTCGATTCGCCTGAGCCGACTAGCAAGTTCCTGGGCTTCCCCAGTGCGATCACGATCAAAAACCGTAAAATCCAGCTGCCCCTGAACGATGTAAGTACCCTCTACGCTCCCAACGCTGCGGCCCAGTCCTCCGTAGTTTCCGCTGAGACTCAGCTTGGGGAAGTAACGCGCTTTACTGGCAGATTGCTGTTCGACCAATTGCTGGCGCTGGGTTGCGAGTGAAAGGTAGTCCGAACGCGCCAAGAGGGCCGAACCCACGATGAGTTCCGCAGCAGGAGGGCTCAACGGCTGGAAGCAGAGCGGTTCGGCCAACTCCAGTAGAGTGCCGGGACTCATTCCCAAATTGCGCGCTAGGACCAGCAATGCTTGCTTGTACTGGTTCTGAGCAGCTAACAGTGCCTGCCGGTCATTGGCGAGTTGCACCTGTGCGCGGAGAAGATCAACGCCGGTCGCCGTTCCTGCGTCATGCTTGCTATTGGCGAGTTGGCAGAGCGCTTGGGCGTCGGTTACCCGAGTCTGCGCTGCATCCGCGCGAGCGGCGGCGGATTGCGCATCCAAGTAGAGACCTGCAATCGCGCGGACGATGAGATCCCGAGCATCCTGGTAATCCAGCTTGCTCGCATTGACCGCATCCTGACTGGCTTTATAGCTGCGATAACTCTGCAGATCGAAAATGTTCTGATCGGCATTAATGCGGAAGTCGTAGTTCGAGAATGGCCCGACAACTGCCGGAAAACCGGAAGCCGAAATGCCGAAAGCACGCAGATTGCGATTTTGAAAATTGGCATAGCTTTGGGAGCGAAACCGCGGAAGTAGCGCGGCAGAGTACCGGCGGGTGCGAGTTCCTTCGGCTTCCTCGATTCGAGTATCGGCTACCAGAACACTGAGATTAGCCTGCAACCCTTTTTCAATCGCGTCTCGCAGAGTTAAACGGTAGGAGACTGTTTGCTGCGCATTACCACGCGATGTGATTACTGCTATGAAGATCAGAGTGAGGAAACTTCCCAAATGCAATCTCATTGCGTGTACTCTCAATTCTTGGCAATGGCTCTCCAAAAGTGCTGGAAACTTGCTTCCACAGCCGTCTGAAGCTTTTGTTCACTACCTAGCGACCACAGGAGCATCGTGCCGAGAAAACTCTGTTGAAGATGGAACGCCAGTTGTTCCGTCTTCAACTTGGGATCAATCTCCCCGCGCTGCTGACCGAGTTCAAAAATTCGCCTGGCCATACGACGCCCTTCCGACATGTTCTGACCCAGCAACTCCTTAATGGAACTCGACAAGAATGCTGCCAAAAGCGCTCGCGCCAGTTCGGGGCTACGCCCCGGCTCTTCAGAAACCTTGGCGAACAGATCGTGCACTACTGAACGAATGGAGCGCTTGCCATCTGTGGCTGCTTGCAATGCCTCGCGCACTTTGCCGAGCTGAATTTCGGCCATCACGCTCAAGACGTGGTCCTTGCTGGCGAAATAGTTGAAAAAAGTTCCCTTTCCAACATCAGCAGCTTCGGTAATGTCTTCAACCGTGACACTCGGAAACCCGCGCTGAGCAAAAAGCTGCAGAGCACAGCGGAATAGCTTCAATCTCGTCAAAGCCGCCTTTCGTTCCCGGCGTCCCATGCCCTTCATATGGGGCAGTTCTTCTGCGCCAAGGGCTTCAACCAGACTGGCAAAGTCAATTTGTTTACCAATGCTCATAATAGACTATTGGTCATTTTCGACTATAGGTCGCATCGTAGCGCTGATAGGCATCCCTGTCAAGAGGAGCATTCTCTTGGGCGCGAACCTTTAGTGGGTATTGGAGATAAAAGGAGGGCGAGCCTGCTATGCGAACGAGAAACAAAGGCGATGTTTTGGCCAAATCCATCGCCAAATGAAGTCGGTTAATTCGTTGTTTGGACCAGGGACATGGGGGCTAGGACATGTCTCCCAGTAACTCCTCACAGAATGATGTTGGACGCCGGTGGTTATGTCGCAGCAGGCGGTCCGAACCAGCTGGTCAGCGCGTCGGCGAGCCCCGCCTGGGTCAGGTCTCCCACCCATGCCACATAACCGTCGGGCCGAACCAACACGGCGGTGGGAGCAGTGACCACTCCGAGTGCCGGAAGCTTCCACGTACCCACGTATTTGGCGTCGATCAACTGAACGCGATCTGCCCACGCAGTGATATCGAACCCTCCGGGCTCACCAAGGTTGAGCAGCACCGGCCGGGCATCGTGCAGCAGGGTGAAGACCCGCAGCGGACCGTTGGCGGTGACCAGGTCGAGATCGGGCATGCGGCGACCGAGCAGCGGATGTCCCTCACCGAGGTCGTAATGAACGTCCAGACCCGAAATCTCCGCGGCTACTCGTCTACGAGGCTCGTCCATACTGAGAAGCTTTGAAACATAGTCGCCCAACGCCTTGGTTCGGTCGTCCGTACGACGAAGCGCGGTCTGCGCCATGGTGTTGCGCAATACGCGGGCAGCGATTGGGTGGCGCTCGGCGTGATAAGTATCGAGCAGGCTGTCTGGTGACGTTTGCTTGACCACTTGGGCCAGCTTCCATCCGAGGTTCACCGCGTCCTGCACACCGATGTTGAGGCCCTGTCCACCCATCGGGGGATGAACGTGCGCGGCGTCGCCGGCCAGCAGGACACGTCTGTCGCGGTAAGCGGCAGCCTGACGCGTCATGTCGGTGAACCGGGAGATCCAGGTGGGACTGTGGATCCCATAGTCGGTCCCGTAGACGGCGATGAGCGCCTCGCTGACATCGCGCAGGGTCGGTTCGCTGTCGAGTCGCAGTTGCTGTTCGGCCAGCACGACCCGGGCCGAGCCCCCATCTCCCTTGCCGATCGCATGGGTACCAACGGCGTCTTTTCGGAACCCCCATGGCGGCTCTTCGGACATCTCGACTTCGGCGATCAGCCAACTCGTCGTTGGATCCCAGCCGGGGAACTTGATTCCGGCTGCCTTGCGAATCAGGCTGCGTCCTCCGTCGCAACCGACGAGATACTGAGCCCGGAGCGACTGACCGTTGGAGAGCGCGACGTCTACGCCAGTGTCGTCCTGCGCGAAGCCCGTCACTTCGCGTTCGCGATAGATCGGCACCGCCAGCTCGCCGACCCACTCGGCCAGGATGCGCTCGATGTGGTTTTGCCACAGCCCGAGTACGTAGTTGTGCCGGGTAGGAAAGTCGCTAACGTCCAGAGGAACGTGGAAGTGCAGGACCTTATGCAGTTGTCCTTGCGAGAGAAACCGGTCGGCGATTCCGCGCTGATCGAGAACTTCGATCGTGCGTGAGTGCAGACCGCCTGCGCGCGAGCCGGCGAGGGTCTGGCTGGCCCGCCGCTCGACGATGGCGACGTTGATGCCCGCCAACGCGAGTTCGCCCGCCAACATCAGCCCTGTCGGACCTCCGCCGCCGATCACCACCGCATGCTCGGTCATCACCACCCTCCAGTCGGCATCATGACGGTGGCGACCGGCGCATCACATTCCTCGGCCACCGCGGCGACGGTGTCGAACCGGGCGGCGACCAACTCGGCCGCCTGCGGGGGCAGGTCCGACGACGACGACGGCGCCTTGGTCACCGGCGGGAGCACCGGCTGGCCGATCGACACCAGCGACACGTCGACACCGGCCAGCAGTCCCGCGAAGTCCGGCGGCACGCACACCCGCACCTCCTCGCCGATTGCCCGCACCTGCACGGCGAGTCCCACCAGCGGTTGAACGTACCCACGCGACCCATACGTCGACAACAACACACGCATTTCGTGCCTCCCAATTCCGTAGGTTCTGGCTTCGAGGGGCGATTATGCCGCACGATTCGGGTCTTGCCGCAAGCCCCCCGGCGTTCTATATACTGGGAGTGGCAAGGAGGGAGTACTCTCCTTTCGCGCTGTGGATGAACAAGCCCTTTGCGAAGCTGCGGCGCGGCGCGTACGGCGGCACCGTCGGCCCAGGAAGATCTCCCGTCGGTCTACGTAGAGCTCGGCGCTAGCTTTCCAGCAGCCATAACCCTAATGAACTCTCCTGATGGCGCTGCGCGGATCCTCTGAAGCGAAATAATTCGTAATCGTTCGCTCCAATAAGAAATAATTATTGACAACCATCCGAAACAGCAGTACTTTTCGCCCGAGAGGACTACCTCATACCCAAAATCCCCTCCTTGTCCCAGCAGTCCGCGGAGGAATTATGAAGAAGCTCACCGTCTTCTGCGCGGTCCTATTCGTGCTCACCTCGTTCTTCCTGCCCCCGGCATGCGCGCAGAGCATCAACGCTTCCATCAGTGGTACCGTGCTCGACGCCACGGGCGCAGCGGTTTCAGGCGCGCAACTCACCCTCACATCCGTCGCAACCGGAACCGTTGCAAAAACCGTCTCGAGCGATCAGGGACTGTATTCCTTCCCCAACCTGTCCACCGGCGCTTTCGAATTGAGGGTGACCGCCGCAGGTTTCCGCGACTACATCCGGAAGGGACTCACCGTTACGCTCGACGCATCGGTACGCGCCGACATCAAATTGGAAATTGGAACCGAGAAACAAACCGTCGAGGTGGTCGCCAATGCCACACAAGTGAATTTCGACAACGGCGAGCAGAAACATGGCATCGATCCGAGCACACTCAACCAACTCCCGCTGATCGTCTCCGGCGGTCCGCGCTCAGCCGCCAGTTTCGTGACGCTCATGCCCGGCGTGACCACCGGCTCGGGCAAGGATCCCGCCAACGCCCGCATCAATGGCGGCATGTACGACGGCGGCGACGAAGCGGTTCTTGACGGCGTCAGCCTCGCCGAGGGCGCCATGAGTCAAAGCGGCATGATCTCCGCTCACGCCGACTTTCAACTCTCGCCCGACATGGTGAGTGAAGTCAAAGTCCTCACCTCCAACTACGAGCCCCAATACGGTTCGACAACCTCCGGCCAGGTCATTGCGACCACCAAGTCCGGCACCAACCAGTTTCACGGCGCGGCCTATGACTACGTTCGCAACAAAGTCCTGAACGCCACGCAGTACGGCGCCGATGCCAAGCCCCAGAACAATCAGAATGACTTCGGAGCCAATCTCGGCGGCCCCATCAAAATCCCCGGCCTGTGGTCGGCCAATGTCAAAACATTTTTCTACGTGAACTATGAGGGCTTCCGCATCCGCGGCGGCATCTATCGTCCCACGCTCTCGATTCCCTCAATGCAAGAGCGCGCCGGAGACTTCACTGACTGGGTCGACACAGATGGAAATCTGATTCCGATCTTCGATCCCAACACCCTCCGAGTGAATTCCGGCTTCGATCCAACGCAGCCTGTGGGCCCCGCAAACCTGCCATACCTGCGCGATCAGTTCATGGGCTGCGACGGCAAAAGTCCCAACGTGATCTGCTCCGATCGCATCACGAATTCTCTCGCTCTCTCGTGGTTCAAGTTCCTTCCCATGCCCACCAGTTCCGATCCGCTGAACAACTATCTAGTCCCAACGCCCGTTCCCAACACGCTCTCGTCGGGCCAAAACAACTGGCTCATCAAAATCGATCAGGATCGCGGCAGCAAAGACCACTTTGCCCTTTCCATCTACTATCAGTACCAGCCTCCCCAGTTCTACTCGTCGTTGCCGCCGCAGTTGGCCACCGAAGACATGCAGGATCCCGAGAATTCCTCGGTTGACCGCTTCAATTGGGATCACACGTTCACTCCCAATCTGCTCAATCACGCCGCTTTCGGCTATCTGAATCGTCATGAGGCTTACGGATCGATTACTGCCAAATACGTGAATGATCTTCCGAAGATTCCTGGCGTCGCCGCCGCAACCTACCCGCCGGTCATCACCTTCGGCGATGGATTCTCTCAATTCGGCAATCCTCGCGGAATCACCAGCACCAACCTGACCTCACGGCCCGCTTACGTAATCAATGACCTGCTTACCTGGGTCAAAGGCCGGCACACTTTCAAATTCGGCGGCGAGTACCGCGCCATGGGTGAGAACAACCACGAAGGCCAAAACACCTCCGGGACTTTTTCCTTCAGCTCCGGCGAAACCGGGCTGGAAGGTCTGGTCAGCGGCAACTCGATCGCCAGTTTCCTCCTCGAGCAGGTCGACTACGCCTCAGTAGACTTCCGCGATGCGAGCACGGACTATCCCCGGACCAAGGCCTACATTCTCCATGTCGGCGACACCTGGAAAGCCACCAACCGCCTGACCCTCAGCTACGGTTTGCGCTGGGAGTACTACGCTCCCTCGAAAGAGAAATACAACCGCTTCTCCTTCTTCGATCCCACCGGAGCCAATCCCGCCGCCGCCGGACGTCCCGGCCGGCTCGCCTTCGCCGGAACCAAGTGGGGCGACGCCAGCTTCGGCCGCGAGTTCCCCGAACAAGCCTGGAAGAAAGGATTCGGCCCTCGAATCGGATTGGCTTATGCCGTTGACGCCAACACCGTGGTCCGCAGCGGCTACGGCATCTTCTACAGCCAGGCCTTTTATCCCGGATGGCGCGGCGGCATCGGCGTCGACGGCGGCATCACCGGTCAGGCCGGCTTCGCCAACACCGCCACCGCTGGAAGCACCGTGAACGGCATGGCGGCTGCCTTCACCCTGAGCAACGGATTCCCCAGCAACTTCACTCCACCGCCGTTCATCGATTCCACCTATCTCAACGGACAGGACATTTTCTACCGCCCGCTGAATGCCAACCGCCTGCCTTACTCGCAGCAGTGGAACTTAACCATCGAGCATCAATTCCCCAAAGACTTCTTCCTCAGCGTCGGCTACGTAGGGAACAAGGGCACACGCCTGCTCTCGGCCGTCGCTCCGCTCAACGCCGTCAATCCTAGCTACCTCTCCATGGGACAAGCCCTCAATGACACCTTCAACCCCGGCGACACCGTCGTCGACGGAGTGCCAGCACCCTACGCCGAGTGGGCGGATCAACTCAACAACGCCGGCACCTGCGCTCCCACGGTAGCCCAGTCGCTCTTGCCCTATCCGCAGTACTGCAGCTCACTCTCCGGCCTCAACGAGAATGAAGGCAATTCGTCCTTCCATTCTTTGCAGGTGAAGGCCGAAAAACGCTTCTCCGGCGGGACCTACCTCCTCACCTCCTACACCTTCTCCAAGCTGATCTCCAGCACAGACAGTGTTCAGGAACCAGTGGGCGCCAATCCCGGAGCTCACGGAGGAATCTCGCCCTTCCAGCAATGGCGTAACAAGGCAATCTCGTATTCCGATGTGCCTCACACTCTCTCTACAGCGCTGGTCTACGATTTGCCGTTCGGGCGGGGAAGACGTTTCTTAAACGGCGGGGGCCCGCTGAACGCGATCCTCGGAGGCTGGTCCTTCAGCACCACCTTCCGCGTCACCTCGGGCATGCCACTCTGGTTCCGCTCCGGATACTGCGACATCCCGGGACCATTTCTCATGGGATGCTTCCCTGCCATTTTGCCGGGAGCCAATCCCTGGGCTCAGTCAAAGAGCCAGTTCGATCCCAATACACCGCTCTTCAATCTCGCCGCCTTCGAATCTGTCACCGATTTCAGCTTCTATTCCGGCAGCGGATCGCGTATGACCAACCTGCGCGGCTTTGGCTACAAGAATGAAGACGTCTCACTCACCAAGGATTTTCGGATCGGAGAAAGGGTCAAGGTCGAACTCCGCGGGGAGTTCTTCAACGTGTGGAACGCACACACATTCTCGAATCCGGGATCCTGGGGAAGCAGCGGCTTCGTGAATGACATCTCTTCCCCAGATTTCGGCATGTGGGACGGCTCCGTGTCTGATCCCAGGAACGGTCAGGTCGCTTTGCGCATCTCGTTCTAAACCGTCCTCGTTGTGACAGAAGGATCCGGCTCCAAACCCGACCCGAACGGAGTCGGATCCACTCGGAATCAAACTTCCACTTCGCATTCCCAGGCTCTCTACGGCCGGTCGTTCACGTGAAGAAGCCAGCGCGCCTCATCAGCCGTGTCCTCAACCCGTCGAGCCTCCCGGCACGATGTTGCCGAACTTGCACACCGATTGCGAACTCGCGTCTTCCGGTTCATTTAAACTGCGTTTTGAGACTGTTCTGCCCACAATTTGGAGTGTCGCTAGGAGAAAGCAGTTGAACTCAAATAAAGATGCGCTTTGGTACAAGGACGCGATCATATATCAAGTTCACGTCCGCACATTCCATGACAGCAATGGAGATGGGATTGGTGACTTCCTCGGCCTTGAACAGAAGCTCGACTACCTCCAGGAACTGGGAGTCAGCGCGATATGGCTCATGCCATTTTTTCCCTCGCCCCTGCGCGATGATGGCTACGATATCGCGGATTACGACTCGGTCCACCCCAGCTACGGGACACTGGAGGATTTCCGCAAGGTTCTCGAGTCGGCTCACCAGCGCGGTATCCGGGTCATCATCGAAATGGTGTTGAACCACACCTCCGATCAACACCCGTGGTTTCAGGAGGCGCGAAGTTCTCGGGATAGTCCCCGCCGCGACTGGTATGTGTGGAGCGACACCGACACCCTCTATAAGGACGCTCGAATCATCTTTCTCGATACCGAGAAGTCTAACTGGGCTTGGGATCCAACGTCGAAATCCTTTTATTGGCATCGCTTTTTCAGTCACCAGCCCGATCTCAACTACGACAATCCTGCAGTGCGCGAGCAGATGTGGAATGTGATGAAGTTCTGGCTGGAGATGGGCGTAGATGGCTTCCGGCTTGACGCGGTGCCGTATCTGGTCGAACGCGAGGCCACAAACTGCGAGAACTTGCCGGAGACACACAATATTCTCAGGGAATTGCGGCGAAGACTGGATGTGCACTTCCCCGGAAGAATGCTCCTAGCGGAAGCCAACCAGTGGCCGGCGGACCTTCGCCCATATTTCGGGGATTCCGACGAATTTCATATGGCGTTTCATTTTCCACTGATGCCGCGGATGTTCATGGGGCTTAAGCTCGAAGACCGCAAGCCCATCACAGAAATTCTGCAGCAAACTCCGGAGATCCCACCCTCCTGTCAGTGGTCCCTCTTTCTGCGCAACCACGACGAGTTAACCCTGGAAATGGTCACTGACATTGAGCGCGACTACATGTACGACATGTACGCTCAGGACAAGACGATGCGGTTGAACCTTGGAATTCGGCGGAGACTCGCTCCCCTACTAAATAATGATCGCAGGCGGATCGAATTGATGAATGGGATGCTGATGTCGCTGCCAGGCACTCCAGTCATCTATTACGGAGATGAAATTGCCATGGGCGACAATATAAGCTTGGGTGACCGCAACGGAGTGCGCACGCCCATGCAGTGGACCGGAGGATGGAACGCTGGCTTTTCAACCGCGGAACCGGAGAAGCTATATGCTCCGCTTATTCACGATCCGGTGTATGGATATCCCGCGGTCAATGTCGCAGCTCAACGAGAGAGTGAACATTCTCTCTTCCATTGGATGCGGCGCATCATCGCCGTTCGCAAATCCAGTGCAGTGTTCGGCAGAGGGTCGATTGAATTTCTCTATCCAGCGAATCATAGAATACTGGCTTACTTGCGGCGGCTCGGCAGTGAGAGCGTCCTGATCGTCAACAATCTTTCCAGTGCCGCACAGGCTGTCGAACTGGATTTGCGGCGCTATAAGGGAAATGTCCTGATCGAGATGTTCGGTAATAATCTTTTTCCCCGCGTCGGCGAGTTGCCATATCTGCTAACGCTGGGGCCTTACCAGTCTTACTGGTTTCGGCTGCGACGAGTCTAGACAAACGCGAACCGGTGAACAAGCGCCGCATACCGGAGCTTCACCAAAATCACATAGGATTCTGAAGTGGAAGACGGAAATTTTCTTACGGATGATTTTCTCCGCCAGCTCATCAATGTTGGCGAAGTAGATATCCTTGTGGGCCTGCCCACTCATAACAATGCCAAGACTGTCGGCGCAATCGTCCACACGATTCGAACAGGCATCCTGCGCAGTTTTCCTCGTGAGCGGGCGGTCATCATCAATGCCGACGGAGGATCACGCGACGGCACTCCCGATCTGATCACCGGCATCTCCATCGATGATGTGCGTCCGGACTCCAGTGTGTACGCGCTCCGGACTCTGCACGCGATAAGCACAAGATACGCCAGCACACCGCATAGCGGAGTTGCGTTGCGGACGATTCTGGCTGCCGCCGAACTGCTCCGAGCCAAGGCGTGCATCGTGATTTCCCCCGAATCCGAAAGCATCACCCCTGAATGGATATCCAGTCTTCTCCGTCCTGTGTATTACGACGGCTTCGATCTCGTTTCCCCCACTTATCGCAGGCACAAGTTTGATGGACTATTGATGACGAACCTGCTGTACCCGATGGTTCGCGCGCTCTATGGCGTAAGGATCCGGGAAGCCTACATGCCCGAGTTCGGATTCTCGGGTCGTCTCGGAAGCCAATTCCTTGGCCAGAATCGATGGAACGATGGAAGTGGCGAAAACGGGATAGAACTCCGCTTGACGCTGGCTGCCGTGACGGGCGGATTCCGCATCTGCCAGTCCTTTCTCGGGGAAAAGGATCACGTCGAACGGCGAGCCGCCGATTTGGTCCCGACATTGCGGCAATCCGTTGGTGTGTTGTTCTCGGCGTTAGATTCTGACTTCCCTGTATGGAGCTCAGTTTCTGGTTCTCAGGAGGTGCCTACAACCGGGAGTGACATGGAGCTACTCCTGGATCCTTTGCGGATCAACCGGAAACGCCTGCGGGATATGTTCGTTAGCGGTGTATCAGAATTGGAATCCGTCTTTCAGTCGATTCTCTCTCCGTCCACGCTGGCTGAGTTGAAGCGCATCGCCGGCTTGCGCGAAGAGGAGTTCCGTTACCCCGCGGAACTATGGGTCAGGACCGTGTATGAGTTTGCCGCGGCCTATCAGAAATCGGTGATCAATCGGGATCACGTTATTCAAGCCCTCGCGCCTCTCTTTCGCGGGAGAGTGTTCACGTTCGTCGTCGAGAACCGCAATGAATCCGCGCGTGACGTCGCGAAAAACATCGAAGGCTTATGCCTTGAGTTCGAAAGATTAAAACCATATCTGCTCGATATGTGGAAATCGAAAGAGTGAGGACACTATGCGGGAAATGATCATCAGCGAGCTGACTCAGGCGGCGCAGGACCTCGCCAGAGGATTCGCCCACTACCTTCCTCGTCTCATCGTAATGCTGATCCTCGCATTCGTGGGGTGGCTGATCGCGTACTTGCTCAAAGTAATTCTGCGCAGCATTCTCCGGCTTATCAAGTTCGACAGGCTGTCGGAGAAAGCAGGCGCTTCTCAACTGCTTACCAAAGCCGCGCTCCCTTCGGCGACGGAGATGTTGAGCCGGTTCGTCTTTTGGGTCACATGGCTCGGCTTCATTCTGCTGGGGGTAAGCGTGCTGGGAATCCTGGGCCTGCAGGAGCAAATCGCAAGATTCTTCCTGTTCGTGCCACGACTGTTCGCGGCGGTGTTGATCTTGTTTTTTGGCATGCTCGCCGCCGGTTTTTTTGCTCGCGCTGCACTGCTGGCCGCAGTGAATGCGAATGTTCCGTCCCCTCGCCTTCTGAGCCTTGCCGTCCGCAGCATTATTCTGGTTTTCGTCCTGTCTGTCGTCTTTGAAGAGCTGGGTTTGGCGGAGCAGACCATGCTGGTTGCGTTCGGAATTGCTTTCGGAGCCCTGATGCTTGGTTTAGCCATCGCATTTGGTATGGGCGGCAGGGATCTGGCACGTCGTTTCTTGGAAGAGAAGTTCGTTCGTATCAGGAAGGAGCAGGACGAAGACGAACTTTCGCCGTTGTAAACTGCCTGCTCTGGTGTGATCGCAAATCCAACTTGGACCAGCCCAGACGCGCAGACTTCAACGGTCGTATAGCGAGCGTACGGACCAAAACTGGTCCGTACGCGAGTTTTTCTCTTACATCGCCCGGCCTGCATGTCTCTTTGCAGGTCCGAGCCAGAGTTGCTTCCTACTTTCGCGCCGCCTCGATCTCATCGACGATTCGATCGATGTGGTAGACCTTCCGCATCCCTTCAAGCAGAGCGCGGCTGTCCACCGCTATGGAGCGGTTCTTCACCGCGTCGTAGCCGTAGTCGCCGCCCAGGGAGAAAATGTTCCCGTCAAAAAGAAGGCCGACGACGTTCGCGTCCTTGTCGATCATCGGGCTTCCAGAATTGCCCCCGGTTGTGTCGTTAGTGGTCGACAGATTCATGGGCACCGATAGATTCAGCGACGCTTTAGCCTTGAGCCAGCTTTCAGGAAGGTTATACGGCGGGGCGCCAGTGGCTCGCTCGAACAGGCCTCCGATGTTCGTGTAGGGCTGAACGAACTTGCCCTCGGCGTTTTCGAAGCCTTTCACGGTCCCATAGCTCAGGCGCAGAGTAAAAGTCGCGTCCGGATCGACACTGGTCCCGTAAACGGCAAAGCGCGCTTTCGCAATCTTCTCGGCAGCGGCTCGTGTCGGAGCGTCCACGCGCGCCTCGTATTCTTTGCGTACGGCCAGCAGGTCGTCGTTAATCGAAGCCGCGAATTGGATCATCGGATCGCTCGAGGCAGCCACTGCGCTTTGGCCGCCCTTGTACAACTCTTCCCGAACCTTCGGGTCCTCCAAATGCGTACCGGTCACCAGCCTGTGCGCGAGTTGCTCGGGAGATTCCTTGCCCAGCATCTTCCGAACGAACAGGTCGTCGGCTCCCAGGTCGCGGCGAACCACGCTGAACAGAAATGCGAGGTCAAGCTCCTCCAGATCCTTGTAAACCGGGACAGCAGCCGTCAGCTGCTGCTGTACGTTGACCAGCGCTTTGTCCGTATATTCGGGCAGTCGTTCACCGTTGGGCTTGGTGCGCTCGGCTGCGGCACGCACCAGCGTGACCGCATCGCCCAGCAAGCCCGTCCGGAAGGAACGGGCGCCCAATGTCGCGCTTCGCACAAAGAGCTGTGAGCGCACTTGCTGGATCTTCGCGATGTCGTCCCAGGCTGAAACATACGCTGCAAGCTTTGGATCGGCTGCCGTGGCTTTGCGGAGCCGTTGCTCTTCCTGCACTTTGGTGTCAAAAAACTGGGGATCCAGCAGCGCCATTTGCCGCCCGTAGAAAACCTTGTAACTGTTCTCCAGGAAAAACAAGTCGTCATTCGCCTCGCGCGCCTGCTCCGGTCCACGAGTCACGAAGACCTCCAGTTGGCCGCGCCGCTCGGCAACTTCCGGGTTCCTGAACGGGTAAAGCGTGTCACGCTCGAAGACCAATTGCGTGTTGGTCAATTCACGGAACGTGCCGCCTGGGTTTCCGGAGACGAAAACCAGATCGCCGTCTTTGCTCCCATTCGCGCTCCAGCACAGATAATCCCGGCTGGCCGCCGGTTTGTCTCCCTCATAAGCCCGCAGCAGGCCGATGTCGAAATCGAAGCGCGGAAAATTGAAGTTGTCTGGATCTCCGCCGAATTGCGCGACCGAAAACTCCGGTGCAAACACCAGGCGCACGTCGTTGTAACGCTTGTAGCGGTACAGATCGTAGACTCCACCGTGGTACAGCGAGACCAAGTCGCAGCGCACGCTTGCATCCGATCCACAGCTTTGTTCCAACTCTGCTCGTTTCGCATTCAGCGCTTTGTTCGCCGCGTCGCCCGTCTTTCCGGTCAGCGCTTCCAGCACGTCCTTGGTTACATCGCGAATCTCAACCAGTTGATCGAGTTCGAAATCCGGGCACTTTTTCTCCTCGGCAGCCGTTCTTGCGGAAAAACCGTTTTCCTCGAGATTCTGCTGCGCCGTCGACAATTGCTCGACGCATTCGACGACACAATGGTGATTCGTCATCACCAGTCCCTGCGAAGAAATGAACGACGCCGAGCATCCGCCCGCGATGCGCAGCGAGGATAAACGTATGTGGTCGAGCCACTCCTGCGAGGGCCTGAAGCCATACTTTGTCCCCACGGCCTTTGATGGAAAATTGTCGAACGTCCACATGCCCTCGTCGGCTTGCGCCGCCTGGGCGAATACCAAACACACCAACAACACTCCCGCGACCAGCGTCGCAAGCTTCGATTCCAGCTTTGTCATGATTGCGTCCTTTTGCACCGGGAATTGCGATTTCTCGTGTCCTGATGCAGTGCTGTACTGACGCATGGCTGCCAACAACAAGCAGGCGGCGAGCACTGTGCTTGCCTCGCCATGCGATTGCTCCATCGAACAAAACTCATTCTCACGCGGCTTGGGGTAAAAGGCGAGCACCTTTTTGAATTCGTGCATACGACTTATTGACTTAGGCGACAGATGCTTGATTTTGAACTCAGGTGACCGTTTGACTTTTCGCCTCAGGCAGCCTTGGCAGCGCGTATCTCACGTGGATGCGATCTGCCTAACGCAAACGCAAAGATCTCATTCCAGATTTCCCGGAACCTGGTGTCCCCGAACCCCGAATCGGATTTGAGCAGATCGTACCTGCGATACTTTCGACCTCCGCCAGGATCGGCCAGTACGGACTCATATTGCCCGACGATATCCATGTGGTCGGCATGGACGAGCACATTCTCGCCTAACGGCCAGAACATGGATAGGGTATTGACGATCCCATCGTTATCCCAGACGGCAATTGGTTGTTTCGGGCTCAAACGTTTGGCCTTCTCCCGATTGGACCTAGGCGGATCGAAGGGACCACCAGCACACGCCCGATAGCAGGTCCTATACATGCAGTCCGTACCCGCACTGAGGGCACTGTCCTTGCTCATCTCCGGAGAAGTCCAGGGCTTCGTTAGCTCCCAGACAGGCGCTGGCCTGGCGGAATCGAATCGGAACGGGCGCCTTCCGATGGTTGCGTAAGAGCGGAATTCGATGTTGCGCAATCGGTGACGCTCTTTTTCGCGGTCCTCGGCAGTGAAATGAGCCGGGCTCATGGGCCTGCGGTGCGTTCCTTTGCCGACCCTTGGAGCACGCGACGTAAGGTCGTCAATCGCTCGGAAATCGGAAGCCATGTGCCGCAGATAGAGTGCAAGTTCGGCTGCAGCTTCATGCGCCTCCGCCTTGCGGAAAGGAGTCTGTTTTCCATTACATTCATTCGCCTCATCCAAGGCATCCTGCACGGCTCGAAAGAATCCCCTGCCCGTGACAGAGCCGGCTTGAGTTGAAACCACGGCCTCGACGCGATCGGCAATCACAAGCTGCGAGCCTGCGACCATAGCACGCAACTGGTCGATCAGTACCTTACGCCACAGCCATTCGGCCTGCACCCAGTCGGCGATGTTCGTACCCCAATGAGGCACCGAGAGGAAGACCACTCGACCGATTCGCTGGATAAGGTCTATAGGTTTCACCTCGAGGCTGCCATCAACCACAATCAGCTGATTGCGATCGTGCAGCTCATGCAATTCCCACAGGAACCAGCGAATATCGAGACCGCCCGTCGAATGTCCTACGAGCGTGATGTCGTCGTGACCCGAGATCTCACCACGCGCGATGCGCTTTGCGAGGTACTGCCGCAATCGCGTTGCACGTGTGGCCACCGCTGCGGTGGGAAAATTGTCGAAGTAATGAAGCACTTCATTGCCGGATCTCCAAGACTTGAACAGGGAGGTGATGCCGCTGTAGTACTCAAGCTGCCCGAGCGCGTCGAATCCGGCAAAGCCTGGGATGAGTACGATGTGAGAACGTATGTGGGAGCGTAGCCCTGCTTCCTGATCCGCCATTGTCTGCTCCTTATGCCAGGCGCCGCGCTCAAGGCCCGCGCGGGTCGCAGAGGTTGAGTGTTGTCTTTCGAACGACTCCCGGCTGGTACCTTATTACTGCGCTTTGGGTTCGCGTGTCTGTGATCTCAAACCTGGCTTTGGCCGAAACATTTCTTTCTCATCCCGGCAGTTGCAGTTGGCGAGTTCCTTTAACTCCGAGGACTTGGAACAAAGCGCGAAACGCCACACTCAAGCGGGCAGATCGCTTGACCAAGCGTCGGCGGCTATCAGCCAGTTCTTGCCGACCCGCCTCCAAATGGTCAGATATTTGCCGTGATCCTCCTTCTTCGAGCCGCCACTCTGAGGGATCGTCATGCGATACGTGCCGACATCCCAAGCGATGGGCCCTTGTTGCTTAATGTAGGTGACTTCGAAAGCCAGGTCAGACACGCCATGGCTCAGCGGCGCTTTCAAATACTCTCGAATGGCATCGCGCCCGTGAACGGCTTCGTGATGAGGCGGCAGGTAAACTGCGTCTTTGGCGTACGCTGCGACCACTCCGTCTAGCTTCCCTATATTCCAATGCCGGGCCCACACATCGCCCATCCGCCGGATCGTGGCAGCGGCATTGGTTTCTGCGCTCTTCCGGACAGTATTCCGGCCTGTGACTCTGGTGCTTGGGGAACGCTTCTTCGCAGTCGATCGCATATAAAATCCTCCTTCAAAGACCCTACAGCAGCGGGGCAACGTCCTCTTCGTGTTTTGGTTTTCTTGTCTTCGGCCGCTGAGTCATTTCTGCTTGCTTCGTGAACCATTGTTCGGGCTTGGTCTGTCGGGCACCTCGGATAGTCGACGCTATTTCTGCAGGCGGCTTTCGGCGGGCCAGCATTCTTGCGGCCGTCACTTCGGCCAGAGCCTCGCCTCGGTTGGAAAAGTGTCTTTGCATGGTCTTCCTCCTTGTATTCGTTCATCGTGAATATTCAAGCAGCACGCGGCGCCGAGCCAGCGGAAGCTTCCAGCAGGTGGCACACAGCTTCATCGCTGATCTGGGGGAAATCCTCGTACCACTGCGAGACCGCTAAAAACATCTCGGGCTCCACCATGCTGATGACTTCATCCGCTTCCATCCGGATCGCACTGCAGCCCGAACCTGGAGCGACAGGAACAGCAACCACGACTCGGGCAGCGCTTTTCCGACGGACAGCTGCAATCGCAGCCAGAATGCTGCATCCCGTCGCAATGCCATCATCCACGAGAATGACGGTCTTCCCTTCCAGTTCCAGCGGCAGACGGTCGCCACGATATAGCTTTTCGCGAGTTTCGAGTTCTTGTCGTGCAGCCGCTGCTACTTCCTGGATATCCTCTTCCGACACGCACATCGCGTTGACGATCGAGAGATCCACGACCTGCACGTTGCCCGCGGCAACCGCTCCCATGGCCAGTTCGCTGCTCCACGGGCTGCCGAGCTTGCATACCACCAAGACATCCAGCGGGAGGTGCAGTGCACCCGCGACCGCGGAAGCCACAAGCGCGCCACCCCGAGGAAGCCCCAACACAATCACGTCGCTACGGTTGGTATAGGCTGACAGTTTCCCTGCGAGTATGCGTCCGGCTTCCTCTCGGTCCGTGAATGGAACGACCTCCAGGTCTTCGTCTTCCTCTCGAAACAGCACTGGGAGCCTCCTTTCTGCCAGTTGTCCTGATCACAACGGTTTCGTCAACTCACTCAACCTTCAGGGTCACTGGTCGACCTTAGGCAGCCGCTTTGGGCCTGGCTGCGGCGGCGAGCATTTCAGACAGTTCGGACAGTAGGCCGGTATTACCCTCCAGGGCATAGACGCGTCTGGTCGCAGGAATCTCGGAATCGGAAGTGGCACCGCAGACCAGGAGGACCGGCGTGTCCATTTTCTCCTTGGCATCGACCGCCAAGAGATACTTTTCTTCGGCAGAGAATCGGTGGCCGAGAATCACCGCGTCGAATCTCTGGCGATTGAGCAGTTCCAGTCCATCCTGAATGTTGGTCACAGCCGTTACGTCGTAACCAGCGTCCTCCAAACTGCTGCATCGGTTCTCGGATACGGCTCGATCGAAGGAGATACACAAAATTTGTCGCTTAGGCATATGAATCCCTCCTCGGCACGTTGCCGGTCTCTCAACCCGCGATAGCGCTTCACGGTTTGACACGCGATAGCAATGACTGTCCTGATGAAAGTGAGAATCGAAAAGGAAAGCCAGCTCATTCGCAGCATGATGGCAATCCTCAGGACCAGGGGAGACCAAGGTTGGTCTCCGTGAAGGCGAGGTCCAGTAGTGGGTCAGATCAACTGGCCATACTCGGGTCTCAAAAGCCGAGATTCCGGTAGCCCATGAGTTTTCTACTACGACTAATATTTTACGCCCTGATTCACCTTCGAACTCAATCCTCTCCGGCTTCACCACTCGCGATTCGTCTCGTGGTGGAGAAATAACGCGCCGGGTGCTAGATGTTCTCCCCTTTGTTCGCGGGCATCGTAATCGTGCACCACCCTACTGCCAGGCCAAGAAGACATTCGGCCCCTTGCGAGGGTAACTGGTGACGATTAACCCTGCGAAGACGACGATTTGTGCGGGCGAGATGCAGGGTTTTGCAGCCACGGTTGTCGGGAGATGGGAGACCAATCCGTGTCTTCCTCTCTCAATCTAGGGCCTGTTCACACTATCGCAGGGCCTCGATGATGAATGCGAAGTAGATAAAGGCCAGAAACACAACGTCGAGTTTCTCGAAGCGCGAAAAGATTCGACGGAAACCTTTCAGCCGTCGAAATAGGCGCTCCACTTGGTTCCGTTTCTTGTAGAGCTCGTGATCGTAGTCCCAGGGTTCGCGCCGGTTCGATTTGGGTGGAACCACCGGAATCATGTTCAACTCCAGCACCAATTGCCGGATTTCAT
>JAIQFH010000091.1 GCA_020073385.1 Terriglobia bacterium
CAGGATGGTGTGAAGGGACTGAATCTCTTGAAATTCGTCTTGTAGGAGCTCCCATTTATGCCTTGTTGTTATGAGACCTGACACACCGCAGTTGTCCAGAATAAATGCTATCCGTTTTGCAGGCGCATTGGGATCAATCGGTACATAGGCGGCACCGGCTTTCAGTACACCAAGCATCGTGACAACACTTTCCAGAGATTTGTGAAGGTGGAAACCCACTCGGCAACCAGGTCCAATGCCTCGATCGGTGAGAAAGTTCCCCAATTGAGTGCTTTGTTCATCTAGCTCCTGATACAGCATTGTCTTGCCATGGCAAATCACGGCGGGACGTAATGGATAACGCTCGGCCGTCTCCTTGAATTGATGCCACAGAAGATAAGACACGTTCCTCCAGCGGTTAGGTTACAAACAATCCCAATCCGCGTGCAATCATGAGCCGTTGTATTTCCGATGTCCCTGAATAGATCCTAGCTGCAACGGCATCCCGTAGATCGCGCTCCACTTGACAATCCTTACTGATCCCGCGTGCGCCGTGTATTTGGATGGCATCGAGGGCCGATTGCACAGCACATTCACTGATATAAAGCTTCGCCATTGCAGCATCCATGGCAGTCACGCCATCGCTGCTATGCAGCCATGCCGTTCGATACAACAGTAGTCGCGAAGTTTCTAGCCGCAATTTCATATCTACAAGGCGTGTAGACACTAACTGGAAGCTGGCGATCGGCTTTCCAAACTGGCGTCGGGTCTTCGAATAGTCTATGCACTCTTCAAGCTGCCTATGCATCCGTCCCACAGTACTTGCAAGAATGTAGCTTCGTTCCAAGCCCATTGCGTAGTTAAAAATTGCTCCACCTTGCCCTTCCTTTCCGAGAATATTCTGTGCTGGGATTTCACAATCTTCTAACCGGACTTCTCCCATTTGAGCTGTGCATAACCCGAGCTTTTCGCCTTTCGGACCGCGGATAAGCCCTTTGTTTGTTTTTGCATCGACCAGAAAAGCCGTGATCCCCCACAATCCATTTTTGCGATTCACTGTGGCGAACACGAGGAGGAGATCTGCAAAAGGACCATTCGTCACAAAGGCCTTTGATCCGTTTAATACATAGCTACCCCCTTTTCGTTTCGCTCGCGTTTCCAAACTGAATGAGTCGGAGCCAGAACCCGGTTCGCTCATGCAATGGGCAGCTATGTAACTACCGTCACAAAGTCTAGGTAGATACTGGTGTCGCTGTTCATCAGTGCCAAACTTTAGAATGGGAGCCTGAACGCTCCACATTTGGGCGTGCATTGAGAACAAAAGGCCCTGATCAAGGCAACCATAGCCGAGGGCCTCCATGGCCAGCATGGTTGTGAGAGCATCGGCTCCCCGACCACCATACTCCTTGGGAAGAGCAAGGCCTTGGATGCCAAAGTCGGCACACTTGTTCCAGAGATCTCGAGGGAACACAGACGACTGTTCCCGAGCTTGAAGGTTATGGTTCAGCTCCCTCTCTGCAAAGGAAGCCACCGAATTTCGAAATTTCATTTGTTCCTTAGAAAATGCAAATTCCATTGGCAAGTCGTCTACTGAACGGTAGAGGTCATGAACCGCCCTAGATTAAATCCATCTGTATTGGAGTACTGATGGATACAAAAGGCTGAAGCGTCTCTCTAGGTCCCCAGAAGCAAAACGATACGCGACGCGGGGTTGGGAGAAAACGCGCAAGCAGCATCGAAACTGGTCGATGCTGACGTAGTGTAGGCAACGCCCATGGTGCTATGGTCATGCGTCCGCGCGTAGGACACCTGACCGCTCGCCCGGTTGGTGATTTGCACCAAGGGATAGTTCGTGGCTCCCTGGATGTCGTCACCGTATGCGGCGCCTTGCGAGAATCCGTTGAAGTTCAGGCCCGATACAACATAGGTGTGCCCGCGCTTCACGGTCGAGGGCGCCGAGAGAATCTGTGGGAGCCATGCGCTCTTGGGATTCCCGCCATGCTGGAAGACCCACACGTTGCCGAAGTCGGTATACAGAATTTCCCCGGTTGGCAGCACCAACATATTTCCCCAGTAGGAAGAAATATTCGGAGCGTCCGTGTTGCCCCATGTGACATCGCTAAACGTGGTTCCATTCCAGGTGAAGAACCTGGAACCGGTGTTGAAGATGCCGGGGCTGGCTTGGAACAGCACACTGCCGCCCGGAAGCAATGCTGCTGGTCCATCGGCAACGTCCATGCCGTCTGGGATGTCGGGTCCCGCGGTCCAGGTTTTTGTGTGGGTGTCGTAGGTGGCAGTGTGTCCGGCTTGACCCGGAGCACCATTTGCGCCGAGGTAGAAGACGGTCCCATCCGGTCTCAGAACGCCCGGGCCAAGTTCATACGATGCATGATTCGCGTCGGGATAGGAATCCCAGAGCTGTACTGGCGTGCTTCCAGGGCTTGTCCACTTGCCGGTTGACGGATGATAGATCTCATATCGCTTGCCGTTCTTGGCGTAGGCAAACACGTAGGCATCCACCGTTAGCACTGTGCCGTCCGGAAGAAGAGTCCAACCCTCTTCGTCATGAACGTCCCTCTTATTTGTGCCGGTGATTGTCCAGGTCAACGTGGTCGGATCGAGCAGTGCGCTCTCCGTACTGCAGCAGTTCGCTTGCATGTAGGTGCCATTAGCCAAAACAACGCTCTGGGCATCGCCGATTGATTGCCAGCCCGTTGGGGGAGCTACCATCGCCCACTTGTTGGTTTTCGGGTTGTAGATCGCGCCCTGGTTCGTCCAGACCGGCTGGCAGTTTCCCTTGGTCGCGTTGTATTCTCCGCCGGCCATCATGACGCGGCCGTCCGGCAACACCGCAGATCCGAAGTAGAGAGGAGCGTATCCTGTCGGTAATGAGGCGATCCTTTTCCATGTTCCGTTGACGTAGCTTCCGTATGCATCCGGAGTCAGGTGCCACCATTGTGGGCCACACGCTTGGTGAAGGATGACTGTGCCGTCTGTGAGCAAGAGAGGGTTGCCGAGTCCCAGGTTCGCGTTGGGCTGATTCGCGAGGGGAACCCAATGTTGTGCGGTTGAGAATTGAATTGTCGCCAACACCAGGCCGACTGCAGCTACTAGAGTGCGCAAATTTGTCATAGGAATTTTCTCCGACGATCTTCTTACATCAGGTGACGAGAAGGCTTTCTGCGGACATGAAGTGGCCTATCAGGTTACCCTTTGCGGTTGGATCCCCAGGCAGAAGCTTTCTCTCGGTCTAAGAGCGGCAAGCATTGTACCCCGATTTTGTTATTTCCATGTGTCAAGATCTGTATTCGTTGTGGGTGATTGAACCCAAAGCGACCGGAATAATCGTCGGACGCCCTACTGTTTGAACTCTGGTAAGGATTTCGGTGGTATCCTGTTTGCGATTTTCCGGGCTGTTCAATCGTTTCAATAGAAGGATCGCTTTTTATGCGAATGCTTCTGCTTGCGAGTGCGGAGGGTAGCTTGCGTCTCGAAAAACGTTCTCTTCCAGTTCTCACTGTCGGTACTGTTGTGATGGCGCTTTCACTTTCCTTGGCGGCTCAGAAGGTCACGGTTGATTCCGACCCTGCGCACGTTGCCAACACGTTCAGCCCCGTCCACTCCCTGGGAGCCGCTATCGACCGCCTGCGCACGGGAACTCCTGATCACCTGCTCAAAGATCCGTTATTGAAAGAGATTCTCGGCGCAGGATGGCAAACGGTCACCTACCGGCAAAACACCGAACTGATGGTCGAAGCCTGGCACTGGAATCCGGCAGGGAAGTGGAGCAATCCCGAGAAGCAGGAAGGCTACTTCGTCGGCAATGCCGAGCCCGGAGAAGAAATTCACAGCTCGTGGGCCTCTCCTCTGCCGCACCGCGGATTCAGTCGCGGCGACGGCAACGGGTGGTCACGCCTCACCGACGGCGATATTCACTCCTATTGGAAGAGCAATCCATATCTCACCAAAGCCTTCACCGGCGAGGACGACTCCCTTCATCCCCAGTGGGTGATGATCGACCTCGGCACAAAGATTGATGTGAACGCCATCCGCATCGCCTGGGCCGATCCCTACGCGAAAAAGTATGCGGTGCAATTCTGGACTGGAGAACTCGAGCCCTTCTACGACGGCACGATGAAGGGCACATGGCAGACGTTTCCGCTGGGCAGCGTCACAGAAGGCAAGGGTGGCACCGTCACGCTGAAGCTGGTCGATTGGATGACTTCCGTCCGCTACCTCCGCATATGGATGACAGAATCGTCCAATACCTGCGACACGCATGGCTCAGCCGACAAGCGCAACTGTGTTGGCTATGCGATTAACGAACTATACGTGGGGGCGCTTTCTGAAGATGGCGCCTTCAACGACTACGTGACACACCTTCCCAGCCGCGATCAGACGATCACATGGCCTTCCTCGGTCGATCCCTGGCACGCGGCTTCGGACGAGGACCACAGCCGCGGCGATCAAGTGGGCTTCGATTTCTTCTTCAACAGCGGCGTGACGCGCGGCCTGCCGACCATGGTGCCCATAGCGATGCTCTACGCCACTCCGGAAGACGCGGCGAACGAAATCGCATACTTGTACAAGCGGCACTATCCGATTTCGTATGTCGAGATGGGAGAAGAAGCCGACGGCCAGCACATGCTGCCCGAAGACTACGGTGCCTTGTATCTACAGTTCGCGACAGCGATCCACAAACTTGTGCCCGAGGCGAAACTCGGAGGCCCGCCCTTCGAAGGCACGTTCGGCGACGTCGAAGTTTGGCCCGACGCCGACGGCAAAGTCTCGTGGATTGGGCGTTTTGTCGATTACCTGAAGGCGCACCACCGCCTCAACGATTTCACCTTCTTCTCCTTCGAACATTACCCGTATCAGGATCGTCCGAGTTACTCGTGGGCCGATCTCTATCCTGAGCCGGAATATGTTCACCACATCGTGCAAGTCTGGAAGGACAACGGCGTGCCGTCGAACATTCCGTTCTTCATGACCGAAGGCAACATCGGAGGCGGCGCTCCTCCTTCAACCGTGAAGGCCGGCTTGTGGCTCGCTGATTACGTTGGCAGCATGATGGCCGAGGGCGCGGGCGGAACTTACTACTTTCACTACATGCCCTATCCCGGGAACTCAGGCTTCGGAAACTTTTTATTGATCGATCAGAACTACAACGTGGTGGGATACCCGCCGCAGTATATCGCCGCGCAACTGATCACGAAAGAGTGGGTGCAGCCCATCGACGCGCCACACAAGCAGTTCAAAGCCGCCAGCGATGTCAGCGACGCAGCCGGACATGTTCTGGTTACCGCTTATGCGGTGGAGCGTCCGGATGGCCGGTGGTCGGTGATGCTGGTCAACCGCGATCAATCTAACGATCACGCCGTGAAGATTGCGTTCAGTGGCAAGACCGAGCGGCACTTTTCCGGCCAGATCGACCGCATCACCTTCGGGTCCAATGAATATCAATGGCATCAACAGGGCCAGAGCAGTCACGCTGATCCCGATGGACCGCCTGCCAGGTCGACCGCGCAGGGAGGCGCCGATGTGCTGTACCAGCTTCCGAAGGCCTCGATCACAGTTTTGCGGGGCAGGATCGCTCAATGACAGGAGGCTTGGTAGAAAGCTCAAATTCAGGAGGGTTTGGACAATACCGTGCGGACTTTGCGGTGCAACTGTGCCGAGGAAAAGGGCTTCTCCAACAATTCTGGTGCATTCGCACTTTCCGATGACTCCTCCACCAACGATTCGCTGTATCCGGACATAAGCAAGACGCGCGTGCTGGGGCGTTGTGCCTTGATCTGCCGAGAGAGTTCTATTCCATCGATGCCGCCCCGAAGAATCATGTCGGTGAGCAGCATGTCGATGAAGCCAGGCTTGGCCTCAGCGATCGCAAGCGCTTCCTCCGCCGTGGCAGCGCCGAGAACGGTGTATCCGGCCGAGGTTAACATACGGGTCAGCATCTCTCGCAAAGCTTGATCGTCCTCGACCAGCAGGATGGTTTCCGATCCACGGTCCGTTGTTCCGGCAAGCGATTCTGTCTCTACCTTCTGACTGCCCGTGCCTTCTAATTGCGGCAGATAGACCTTAAAGGTAGTGCCTCGTCCAGGCTCGCTGTACACCCAGATGTGTCCACGGCTTTGACGCACGATGCCGTAGATGATCGAGAGCCCCAGTCCGGTTCCTCTGCCCATGTCCTTGGTCGTAAAGAAGGGCTCGAACAGGTGTTCGATTGTGGATTCGTCCATGCCGTGGCCGGTGTCGGATACAGAAATCATTACGTACGGGCCGGGACGCAGTGGAGGACGAGAATCCGTATACTCATGGTCAAGGTCGACCTCCCCTGTTGCGATCACGAGTTTTCCTCCGTACCTTCGCCCCCAAGGTCCTGCAGGAGGCATTCCAGGGCCATGGGGGCAGTTACCACGATCTTGAGTCGGAGTAGGCCGAGCAACTCGAGGCCGGTAGCCGGATCCGGGTTACGGTGAAAGACAAGTACCGCATGGGGGAAAATCGACCGTTTTCCCGCTGGGTGCAATGGATTGAAACCAAGCCGGGTGCACCTTCAGGTATCGTCTCGGAACTCGAGTTCGGCAATTTCAGTTCACCGCAGATGCGGGCTGCCAATCAGTAAGTGGGCGCCGGAGCTCTTCAGAGCCGCGGCAACCAGCGCGGGACACTTCTCTTGTATTCCTCATAGGACTCGCCAAATTGGCGCTGCAGGGTGGGTTCCTCGTACAAGACAACGAAGATGTGAGCGATCAACAACATCACGCAGGCGTACTCTGCGACGAGTAGCGATCGGAATATGGCGGCTTCTCCAAGAATGGCCATGGCCACGCCGATATACATCGGATTGCTGATGTAACGATGGAGGGCGGTCGTAACCAGAAATTTCGTGGGCGCAATCGGGGCTGGGGTGCCCAATCCGCGGACGGCGAATTCCCACGCGCAACGGAAGTAGATGGCGGCTCCGATAAGGAATGTGATGACACCGATCCAGATCATGACACCGCTCGGCGGCTTCGCGAATCCGCCCAGCAGCCAGCGAGGTACTAAAATCGCGACTGTGCCGGGCACGAAGATCGTAAACAGCATCGTATTTAGGATCGGCCAGAATCTACGCGGCATAATATTTTCGGTTCTCGGTAGCGGCAAGACAGCCGGCACAACGTTACTGTAAAATGATTGTCGGCGGAAGAGCACAAAGACGTAGCCCAGATTCTTCCCGAGTGGATCCAGACAATTCCATCTACATGGTTCCGCGTAGTTGACGCGGAGTGCTGCGCACACATTCGAAACATCAGGAGAGATTCATCATGGCAGTAGGCGCCAAGATCGCAAAGACAGCTGACCGCAAGAAGGTCATGGATACCACCAAGAGCACCGATTGCCCCAAGTGCGGCAAGGCGACGCGCATCGTGAAGCGGGTGAAGGACCGTGAACGCGGCGTCCCGGGCGGGATTTACATCTCGTGCTCGGCGTGTGAGTTCTTCGAGAAACTCTAAAACTCAGTGGCTGACCCGTTGCATCAGCATCGCGCACGCGTCTTAAAGCGTAGGGACTGGTGTCATCCCTTGCATTCAGTTCTTTCTTAAGGCTCGGGAAATCTGCAGAGCCTCCTCCCGTTTGCCAGAGATTTCGTCAATGTTGGCGCGGATGAGCGCCACTCCATCGCAGGAGCAGGTAAGCTGCGAAGCGGATCGGCGCTGTCGCGCCTTTCGGGCAGGTGATCTATCGATTTGCGAGAGTTGAGATATCGCCCAATCCAAGTAGGTTCGCATCAGCGGTGACTAATGTTAACCGTAGTACCTTCGCCGTTGCGGCAAGAAAGCGATCGGCAGGATCATTGTGACTCAGTGGCAGTTGTCGGGCGGTTAGCGCAATCTCGTGTGTAAGCGGTGCTTCTCGCAAAGGGGTTGTTGCCCGTGCAACCCAGTCCCGAAGATCCGCCGGCAACTGAATCCGCCCCTTCGCATTTAATGTGAGTGCCTCCCACGTGCTGATCGGGGACAGCCATACTTCATTGGCTGAATTTCTGAGTTCGTGCAAAACATGTTTCCCAATCCGAGACGGATCATTCAGGCTCCAAAGCCAAATGTGAGTATCGAGCAGGAGTCTCAATCGCGCAGAGCCTCCCACTCTCCCTCGTCATCAGCGGGCGAAACAATATCTCCCACGATCTTCATCGTGTCTCGCATGGACCCGATCCAGTCTCCGGGTACGGAATCGATTGATGGAGGGATCACCTCCGCCACCGGCTTCCCGAATCGCGTAACGCGAATCGGCCGCTTCGTCTTCTGCACCTGATCCAACAAGGCGAGGCATTTGGCTTTGAATTCGGAGATCGCGACTTCCTTCATAGACATTCTAGTAGACCATAGTCAAATAATACAGTCAACTAACGAATTCCGAGACCTTCCCCGCTAAGGATCTTCGAAATCGAGAGACCTAGGAGCGGATCTGCCCCAGAATCGCCCTTGCCTCGGCCGCGGGATCGGCCGCCTCGGTGATCGGTCTGCCTACGACGATATGGCTGGCACCGGATGCGATAGCCTCCGCGGGTGTAACCACGCGAACCTGATCCCCTGCGCCGCTGCCCGCCGGACGCACGCCCGGAGTGACAAGCGCGAAGCGGTCACCAAGCTTCGCCCGCAGAGTGGATGCCTCGCGGGCCGAGGTCACCACGCCTTGGCAGCCTTGCGCCAGCGCGACGGTGGCCAGCCGCACTACGCTGTCTTCCACAGATCCCCGAATCCCGATCGTCTCCAGATCGTGTCCGTCCATGCTCGTGAGCACAGTAACGGCGAGCACCATCAATTCGGGCCGCACTTTCGCCGCCTCCACCGCGGCTCGCACCATCTTCGTGCTTCCCGCAGCATGAATCGTCAGCATGTTTACACCAAGCTTCTCAGCCTCGGCGACGGCGGCTCCGACAGTGTTCGGAATGTCGTGATACTTCAGATCGAGAAATACTCGCCGTCCGGACGCGACGAGATCGCGCACGATCTGCGGTCCCACGGCGGTATAGAGCTGCATCCCCACCTTGTAGGTCAAGGCGGAGTCTCCCACCGCCGCCACGATCTTCTGTGCGGCGGCGGCGGTCGAAACGTCGAGCGCAATAATGAGGCGTTGGCGCGGGTCGCCACCTCGATAGCTCAAGCTATCGGTCGGGATGCGGTTGGGCAGAGCAGCCGTCATCCCGCCTAGTGTACGGTTTTTTACGGGAGTTGCGCTACAGGGGGATGGTTATAAGCAATCGTCTGGTAAGCCGGCTTCGATTGGGGGGCCTTGGCGACGCTGGTCGGTTGGACCAGGTCCAGACGTACGCGTTGCAGTCCATGCGCCTTCATCTGAAGCGCCTGAGCTGCTCCGTAAGAAACGTCGATGATCCGGCCAGGGACGATCGGTCCACGATCGTTAACCCGGACGATCACGGCCTTGCCGTTGCGTAGATTCGTGACCTTCACATAGCTGCCTATGGGAAGCGTCAGGTGAGCGGCGGTCATGTCATACATGTTGTACTTCTCGCCGCTGGCCGTTTCTTTACCCTGAAAATTCTGCCCGTACCAGGATGCTGTCCCAACTTGATACGGCTTGGTCTTGCCGACCTGTTTGCGAGCTTCGGGTTTCGCTTGAACGGAACTACCTGGAGCCGGTTTCGCCTCCGAGATGTTCGGTCCCTGAGCCGCTCCCAGGCCGACGATCAGAAAAGCGATCGCCAGTCCATGAGCTATACGTCTCTGCATTCAGTTCTCCTCGCATACTCAAAAGTGCCCTTTGGCCTAAGGCTGGTACTACCTGCAGTTCGTAGATGCTATCGGCCTTCCAAACAGTGTGTCAAGGCGAAAGGACACGTCCAAACGTGCCCTCCTAGTAATGGAAGTCTCACGTAACATGTTGGTAATTTATGGAGATGCGGGCAAGTGCCTTTATTTCAGAAAGGTTAAGCAATTACCAATCAGTAAATAGCACGATGGACGCGGTAGGGTAGAATTTACAAGTCGAATGGAATCAATGAATTACAGGAATTCCGTGCGCAACTTGCATAGAATCATGTATTTACGGACTGTCTCCTTCGGTTTGGGTCGAAGAATTTTTCCATGGTGAGGTAGATAAAGTCAGTTTCGGGGTCTTGCCGATATGAGATTCTGTGCCAAACTCTGGGCAGGATAGGAGCTTTCGAAAACGGAAGGCCATGGCCGAAAAACCACCTGTAGTACTCACGATCGCCGGGTTTGACCCCTCTTCCGGAGCGGGCGTCACCGCCGACATCAAGACCATCGCGGCCCATTCCTGCTATGGCGTGTCTTGCATTACAGCCATAACGGTGCAGTCGACATCGGGGGTGAAACGGGTCGAGGCGGTCGATCCCGCCCTGGTCACGGATACCCTTGAGGAGCTTGTCGCCGATTTGGACATCGCCGCAGTCCATATTGGCATGCTGGGAACGGAGAAGGTTGCGAAGGCTGTGGCCGACTTTCTAAAACCGGCCGGATCCGATAGGAGCCGGCTGCCGAACGTTGTTCTGGATCCCATTCTCAAGTCGTCCTCCGGCGCCGACCTGCTGGATCCGGCCGGAACCCGGCTCCTGATCGAGCGGCTCATCCCTTTGTCTGACGTGGTGACTCCCAATGTCGATGAAGCGGCAGTGATCACGGGAATGAAGAAAGTGGAAGAGCTGGATGAAATGAAGGCGGCTGCCGCCAAGCTGCACGAAATGGGGGCACCCGCTGTGGTCGTGACTGGCGGGCATCTCGAAAAGGCAATGGATCTGTTGAGTTTTATCACCAAGCGCGGGGTAGAACAGGAAGTTTTCAAGGCTGAGCGCCAGCGCTCCAACTCCACCCACGGAACCGGCTGTGCTTTCGCCACGGCAATGGCATGCCACCTGGCTCTCGACCGAGGCCTAGCCGAGGCGACGCTCTTAGCCAAGACCTACGTGAGCGCCGCTATCTCGAATGGACAAACCTTGGGAAAGGGCACTGGCCCGGTGCATCATCTTTACAGGATGAACCAGCAGCGGCGGGCTGCCGGCAGTGGGAATGAATCGAGTTAATCCTGGGAAGGCTTCTTGAGCAGAATCCCGGCTACGAAGGAAGCGGTAGCCGCCAAGAGCCATTCCGCCCGGTAGTACTGAATCGCCTGAAAATCATTCCAGGTCTTGGCACTGTATACGCCGACCAGCAGCGCTCCAGCCACGCACGACAGGCCGACCACGAAAGCGATCAGGGAAGCGGTCGAAAGCCCTAGACGACTCTTGATCTCGTGAAAGTGCAAGTGATGCATCCAGGAAGGGAATTTAATCTTGCTCCAGGAAAGATCCGCCACGGCGGATTGAATCCGGTGAATTGCGCGCTCCCATAATCCGGCTAGAGCTGCCGCATCCGCTCGCGCGGAGGAACTGATCGCGGCGGGGCGTCGTCCGCCACAGGAGTGGCAGAACTTCGAACCCAGCAAGAACTCAGTCCCGCAGCGAGGGCACGCTTCCGCCATTGCCGGATGCGGGTCGTGAACCGCAATTTCCTCGGTCAGACGGTGAGTTGGCGGTCGCCAGAACTCTTCTTGCGTTCCTTGTGCTACCTCAGCCATAAAAATCGGGATCTACCCGAAAACCCTTAGAACGCACTCCAAGCACCAAAACGTTGCAGATGCAAAACACTGAAAATCAATAGCTTACAAAATCAGCAGGGTTTCCCCTATCCGCTTGCAAGCAATTCTTACGCGCCTTGCTGCGTAAAGTTGCGTCAGTTACGAAAGCCGTGGGACTCAGGATCTACCAAAACAAAACACTGATGGGTAGCGGAAGCTCTCGACATCCCGAAGCCCCAAGTCATAACTTCGGCACTGGCTGCGCCCGCACAGTTCTCCGAGCTCCATTCGGTGGACCGGGTCGCAAGCGGCTCACGAGTCCTTCCGCTACCTTCAGCCTGTGGCTGGTCAAAAGTATAGAGTCAGTTTTTGGCGGGTTGGGAGTAGCGGACAGGGCACGGAGATGACGCTCTTGGTTCCGACAGAGATCTTTCAGCCGCGACTCACAACGGACCGCGACGCGGCCACTTCATTTAGACTAGGGAAACTGGCTTGTGGTGGCCCTCGATATCAGAGTCTGCGCATGAATCTCCGGCTGTGTGCTCGCCTCATTACGCTCCTTGTTTTTCTCATGACGAACGGCCCATTTGCCGCGGCGCAAGCGACACCTGACCCCAAGCCCACCGCCGGCCCGCCGCACGATCCTGAAACAGAGGTGGCATTCGATCACTTCTACAACATGGACTACGTCCGGGCGACTGAGGCGCTTGAGAAGATTGTTGCAAAGCATCCCGACGACGCGTTCTCGGTGAATCATCTCTTGACTGTGGTTCTCATGCGCGATCTCTACGAGACGGGCGCGATGAACACCGGAGATTACACGAACGATAGTTTTATTGGACGCGCCCCCCGTCCTACGGATCGCAAGATCAAGGATCGCATCAAAGAGCTGGCGCATCGCGCCCTGAGCCTGGAAGAGAAGCAGCTCAAAGCCAATCCAACCGATGTCAACGCACTTTATTGCCGCGGCGTTACGCGTGCGGATTTCGCGGTTTACACCGGGCTCGTGGAACGCGCCTGGTTCTCGGCGTTGCGCAATGCTGTGGGCGCACGCCACGATCACGAGCGCGTGCTCGAACTCGATCCCTCATTTTCTGACGCCAAAATGGTGGTCGGCACCCACAACTACGTTGCCGGCAACCTGCCTTGGAGCCTGAAGGTCGCTGCGGCCCTGGCCGGGCTCAACGGATCGAAAGACAGGGGCCTGACCTATCTCCGTGAAGTCGCGAAGAGCAATGGCGAGGCCTCCACTGATGCCAAGGTGATTCTCTCCCTGTTCCTCCGCCGGGAGCACAAATACGACGAGGCTATCGGATACATGCAGGAGTTGACCGCGAAGTATCCCGGAAACCATCTGTTCCCGACCGAGGTTGCCAATCTGCAGCGCTCCGCAGGGCAGTTGAGTGAGGCCGAAGTGGAGTACCGCAAGGTCTGGCAAAACGGCCGGGAAGGGAAGTATGGCAAGCTTCACTACGAACTGGCAGCTTGGGGCCTCGGCGAGTTACTGCGCAGCAAGAAAGATCTCGCCGGCGCCGCAGCCGCCTACGAACTCGTCAATGAAGCCCCCAATCCCGATCCTGACATTCGTCAGAAAGCCAACCTGGCCGCCGGAGAAATGTACGACCTCCTCGAGAAACGTGACCTGGCCATGAAGGCCTACGAAGCGGTGCTGACCGGCCGCGCCGACAGCGGCCAGGCCGATCAGGCCCGCCGCTTCATGAAAGAGGCCTACCGGGAATAGCCAAGAATTTCCTCTGCGTTCCTCTGTGCCCTCTGGGGTGAAAAAAGAAGGTGGAACATCCAAGCTGCGCTTTTCGTAGAATAGTTTGAGAGGCGGAGCTATGTACTGCAACTATTGCGGAAAAGTGATTCAAGACGATGCCTTGGTCTGTGCCTACTGCGGGATCCGGGTGGGAGCCTCGTTAGCCCGGATAAGACTGGTCCGTCCGCGCATGGGCCGAAAGGTCGCCGGCGTTTGCCTCGGATTCTCCGAGTACTTCGATATTGACGTCACGCTGGTCCGGGTCGTGTGGCTGATCGTCGCATTCATGACGGGTGTCGGGTTCCTTTCCTATGTGATTGCGTGGATCATTATGCCCGAGGAACCGCTCCTGCTACCTGCCCCCACAGGCGTCGCTCAGCCGGTGACAAACACGCGTTCGTAGACTTGAGTATCGCTTGGACGCTGCAAGCCGAGGCGCACGTACGCCATTCGCCATGCTCGTGTTTTAATGGCAGCCATGGCCGCCATCCCTTCTTATCGCCTACGCAGCGATGACGCGGATATCGTCTACTGGGTCCTCGGCGACGGTCCGGCGGTAGTTCTTCTCCATCCCTTTCCAGCTCATCACGAATTCTGGTTGCCAGTTGCCGAAGCCTTGGCATCGCGCTATCGCCTGATCCTTCCCGATCTGCGTGGACATGGAGAATCGGGCGCAGGGGAAGGTCCCGCCACCATGGCCAAGCACGCCGCGGACGTAGCTCGTGTGATGGATGACGCCCGGGTCGGCCGCGCCCCGCTGATTGGAGTCTCAATCGGCGGATATCTTCTCTTTGAATTCTGGCGAATGTACCGCAACCGCGTCGCCGCGCTTGGCCTATGCAACACGAAAGCTCCCGCCGATAATGCCGAAGCCCGCGCCGCACGGTTGCAAGCGGCCAACGACGTCCTCGAGCGCGGTGTCGAGCCATTTCTACAGTCAATGGTTCCGCGCCTCTTTGGTAAGACCACGCGTGAGACCCGTCCCGATCTCATCGAAGGCGCACTTCGAATGATGCGGCAGATGTCGCCCGACGACATCGCACAGGTGCAGCGTGGCATGGCCGAACGGCCCGACTCGACGGATACATTGAAAACCATCAATGTACCGACATTGCTCATCACCGGAGACGAGGACATCATGACCGGCATCAGCGAAGCCGAGTTCATGCGCCAGCACATTGCAGGGAGCCAGTTGCGCGTGATTCCGAAAGCTGGGCACTACTCGCCATGGGAGCAACCGGCAGAAGCCTCCAGACTCCTCCGCCAGTTCCTGGATTCCTTGTAAACTAAGCTGCCCCACCCTTGTCTTTCGCATTCTTTGCGAAGGCAGAGCCTGCCCTGAGCGAGTCGCGGGGGTGGAGATTTTGACTTTCTGTGGAAGGGGCAATCCAGGCCGATCTTTCGTTTTACCCATAATGTCCTAGGGTCTAGAATCAATCCGCCATGAAGAACCTTGCCCTCCTTCTCATCTGCGCCGCTCTTACGCTCTCATCCGCTGCCCAGAGCAAAACCGATCGTCCCCACATCACGGGCATCGATCACGTTGCCTTCTACACAACCGCGCCGGATGGCGTGAAGAAACTATATGTCGATATCCTCGGCCTCCCGTCCGCCGCGCCAATTGAATCCGGTGAGACCGTCCGCTACATGTCGGGCAAGCAGTGGGTCGGCTACAGCCCCGCGCCCGATCCCAAAGCCACCGACCGCATGGACCATGTTGCGTTCACCACGGACAATATCGGCGCTCTCCGTCGTTACCTTGTCGAGAAGGGAATCAAGCCGGGACAGATCGAAGGCCGCTCCGACCACAGCCTCAGCCTGATGGTGAAGGATCCGGAAGGCCATCGCATTGAGTTCGTGGAGCGCAGCAAAGACGACGCTGCGCCCCCTGCTCCCAACGCCGTGTCGCATCGCATGATCCATGCCGGCTTCCTGGTATATGACCAAGCCGCCGAAGACCATTTTTACCGCGAGGTCCTAGGCTTCCGTCCTTACTGGCATGGTGGCATGAAAGACACCGAGACCGACTGGGTCTCCCTGCAGGTTCCCGACGGCACCGACTGGCTGGAATACATGCTGAACCAGCCACCGCACCCCGATCTCGAACTGACCGGCGTGATGAATCATATTTCCTACGGCGTCGCCGAGATGAAAAAGGCGCAGGCCCTCATCGAATCGCATGGCTGGAAGGAACACGGTGGGGAGCATTCGCAGATGGGCAAAGACGGCAAGTGGCAGCTCAACGTGTTCGATCCTGACCTCGTGCGCATCGAACTGATGGAGTTCAAGCCGGCGCAAAAGCCCTGCTGCAGCGACTTCACCGCCCCGCACCCGTCGGAGTAAGTCTCTGTGTTCCTCTGTGCCCTCTGTGGTAAGGCCGTGGGGCCGCTCCGAATTTGTTAGAATCTCCGGCGATGACAACCGCCATAGCCGAATCCATTCTGGTTCACCCCGGCACCGTCGCCACTGCCAAGGGTGACGGCCAAGCCGTCGATCTCAGTGGCGCCGCCAGCCGCGTATTTCTCGGGACACTTTCCATCACCAAGATCATCGAGCAGGAATCGCTAGACGTCAGTATTTTCGGCTCAGCCGATGGTTCGACTTGGGAGCCCAAGTCCATCGCCGCCTTCCGGCAGGAGTTCTACGCCGGTGAGACTCCGCTGCTCCTGGATCTCACCGCGCATCCCAACGTGAAATTCGTCCGCGCTCATTGGGAAGTTGCCCGCTGGGGACGCGGCACCGAAATTCCTATGTTCGAGTTCGGCGTTACGTTGAAAGAAATTCCAGCCGACATTCTGAAGGAAGTGTCGACGAAAGCCACGGCGTAATTAAATTGTTGATTGACGATTGATGATTGTTGATTAAAAACCTTCGCGCCAGCAGCGCCCTCAACGACGGTTTTCATTCAACAATCAAAAATCAACAATCAACAATTCAGTCGCCTCCATCCGTTATATTGATCAAGGAATGAAAGTCCAATCGAACGCAGTCGTGCGCCCGGCGCGCAATATCCGGGGAAGTGTCGAGTTGCCCGGAGACAAATCGATCTCCCACCGCTACGGGATGCTCTCGGGAATTGCCGAAGGTCCTTCGCGCATCGAGAATTATTCCACCGGCGCCGACTGCGCCAGCACGCTGGGTTGCATGCGAGCGATGGGTGTCAAGTGGGAACGCAAGTCCGAAGGTCAGAATGTCATCGAAGTGCAAGGCCACGGCCTCTCTCTCGCCGCGCCGGCAGCGTCGCTCGATTGTGGGAATTCCGGCTCCACCATGCGGATGTTGAGCGGGATCGTTGCTGGACAAAGCTTCACCAGCGAGATGATCGGTGATGAATCACTCTCCCGGCGCCCCATGGAACGCATCATTAAGCCGCTTTCCGCCATGGGCGCCCAGATCGAGTCGCAGCAGGGAAGGCCGCCCTTGCGGATTACCGGCGGACCGCTGAAGCCAATTGATTACAAGATGCCAGTCGCCAGCGCCCAAGTGAAATCGTGCCTGTTGTTCGCCGGACTCTTCGCCGATGGCGAAACGCGAGTCGAAGAATCGGTGCGCACGCGCGATCACGGTGAGGTCGCTCTGCGCGCCTTCGGAGCGGAACTGCAGCGCAAGATGGCCGGTGGAGGAAGCGAAGTCCGCATCCGCGGCGGCCAGCGTTTGCAGGGCATTGAAGCTCGCGTACCCGGAGATCTTTCCAGCGCCGCGTTTTTCCTTTGCGCCGCCGCTCTATTTCCCGGATCAGAATTGACCCTGCCCAATCTTCTGATGAATCCCACCCGCGCCCGCCTGCTCGACGTTCTCATGCAGATGGGCCTGCATATCTCCGTGACCCAACTCGAAGAGATTCACGGCGAGATGGTGGGATCGCTCCAGGTCGAAGGCGCGAAGCTAAAGGGCACCACGATCGCCGGAGCCGATTCAGCCGCTCTGATCGACGAAATCCCCGTGCTGGCCGCCATCGCGCCCTTCACCGACCAGGGCATTGAAGTGCGCGACGCAAAGGAACTGCGGGTAAAGGAATCAGACCGCATCTCGGCGGTCGCCACGAATCTGCGTAAGATGGGCGCTCAAGTGGAAGAATTCGAAGACGGCCTGAAGATCCCCGGAGGACAAACCCTCCACGGCGCCGAACTGGATTCCTTCGACGATCATCGCATCGCCATGGCCTTCGCCATCGCGGCCCTGCGCGCAGAAGGCGAAACCGTAATCCAAGGCGCAGAAGCAGCCGCGATTTCATACCCTGCATTCTTCGAGACCCTGGAAGGACTGACCGCCCGCTAGGCCTCTGTGCGACTCTGTGTCCTCTGTGGTGGTTTCTTGCCGTAAACAAAACTCAATACAACATTCCCCGGAGTCCGCCGGTAACTTCGGTTATATTACGGAAGTGACCTGCCATGGACCGTCACCACCCGAGAAGATATCTGCACACGGGCCGAGGACCTCGACGCCTCGTATTCCCGCCCGCGCATCATTTTTTCTGGGGAGAGTCACATGCGATTCAAGATGTTATGTGTTGTGCTGCTCCTGGCGTCGATGGCATAC
Source organism: Terriglobia bacterium (assembly GCA_020073385.1). GTDB lineage: Bacteria > Acidobacteriota > Terriglobia > Terriglobales > Acidobacteriaceae > Sulfotelmatobacter. The sequence goes on from JAIQFH010000091.1 coordinate 17,867, forward strand.
GCCAAGGAGCCCAAGCCTTATCAAACTGGCAAGCTCCTGCAAATGGATTCTGTCGCCTGCGGTGTATCGGAGAAAGATGGCCAAAGCCTCGCCGGCGAAATGCTCGGAACCGATTCCGGCAGCAAGAAGACGCACGAGCTTCTTTGTCAGGAATATCTGCTGCAGTCCGACCACGTGATCTACCGCATTCGTCCGCGGGACGAGAAGCATCCCGTGCTTCTGCCCGTTGGCGAGCAGGCGCAGTTCCGCATTCAGAAAGACAAGATGCTGCTGCGCGTCGAAGATCTCGACAGCAAAGAACGCGAGTACATCGTAGTTTCGATGACGCCCCGCAGCGACAGCAGCACGGCCGATGCAGCGCCGTCGCGAGTCAATCATCTGCAATAAAATAAGCTGACTCAACCAATTCAGGCCAATGGCGCGGAATTCCCCGCGCCATTTTCGCGTTCCTCGGGTTATCTCTGTAGCCCGCGCAGGAGTGCCCCCTAGCAGGTCTTCCAACCTCCAACCCTGCCAAATCATTCCGCATCCATATACCGATTCGCAGCTAGGCGTCCGCCCGCCGTGTGGGCCGTGGACGGGAATGCGAATGGCACGGAGAATTCGGAGGAGTAAATAACAACCATGAAACGGTATTTTGGAATTATTCTAACCTCGCTTTTATTCGCCGCCCCAACGCTCGTAGCGGCTCAGGAAAGCGGTCGTTCGGATCACGCGGAAGTCGGCATCTTTGCCGAATATCTTCGCTTCAGTGACCCCGGACCCACCAGCAACTACATCGGCCTTGGCGGACGAGCGGCATTCAATGTCCGCCCCAGCGTGCAAATCGAAGCCGAAATGGGATACGACTTCGAGCGGAACTACACCAGTACCTTCAGCAACGGCATCACCACGGCGACGGTGCAGAGCCGGCTTCGCACTCTGCACGGATTGTTTGGCCCCAAGTTCCAGACGGGCTCTGGTCCGTTCCGAGTCTTCGTGACCGGCAAAGTGGGCTTCGAGAATTTCACCGTCACGAACCAGGGTGCACCCACCGGATTCCAGACGGCCGTGGGCTTGGCCAGCGGTGCAACTTACTTCGCTGTGTATCCCGGCGGAGGTATTGAGGCCTTCGCCGGCCCCATCGGGGTTCGCGCGGAAATCGGCGACAATATCTTCTTCAACAACGGAGTCCACAACAACATGCGCATCAGCTTCGGTCCACAATTCCGGTTTTGACCCGGAGTAAGCCTGGGAACCAACCGGCGGCCACCATGGCCGCCGGATTTGTTTAGCGCGCCCCCCGCACAATCCCGTGTGATGCCTGTCACGGCGACTGACCCCCTTTTCCCTTAGCGTCAAGGGTTGGAGCGCAGTTCTCCGCCGGACGTTCGCGTGGATGCCCGTCCACAACCCGCCGTAAATCCTTGGGTCGTCACCTGTTCCGTGATGCTGGCGACTTTCATGGAAGTCCTCGACACCACGGTCGTCAACGTTTCCATCCCCCACATCGCCGGAAACCTCGCATCCACCAACGAAGAAGGCACTTGGGTAGTGACGTCGTACCTGGTCTCGAACGCCATCATCCTGCCTATTTCCGGATGGCTCGCGAATCACATGGGCCGCAAGCGCCTGCTGCTGGCCTGCGTCGCCGGATTCACCCTGACATCGTTGTGCTGCGGCCTGGCGACATCGCTGCCCCAACTCGTCATCTTCCGCATACTGCAAGGCCTCACCGGAGGCGGGCTCCAGCCTCTCGCCCAGGCGATCCTGCTCGAAACTTTCCCGAAAGAACGCCACGGCCACGCCATGGCCGCCTTCGGTATCGGCATTTTGCTGGCGCCCATTCTCGGCCCCACCCTCGGCGGATGGATCACCGACAACTATTCCTGGCGCTGGATCTTTTATCTCAACCTCCCAGTCGGCGCTCTGTCGCTGTTCCTGATGAACCGCTACGTCTTTGACCCGCACTATGTGAAGCGAGGTGATGGCAAAGTTGATCTCTGGGGCATCGGCTTTCTCGCAGTGGGAATTGGTTCCTTGCAAATCCTTCTTGATACGGGCGAGCGCAAAGACTGGTTTTCGTCCAGTTACATCCGCACCTTCACGTTCTTGTGCGTGTTTGGATTGGTCGCGCTCATCGTTCGCGAACTGATGGCCAAGCATCCCGTGGTCGACCTGCGCGTGCTGAAGAACCGCTCGTTTAGTTCCGGCGTCTTCCTGATCAGCCTGCTGGGATTCGTTCTATACGCCAGCCTGGTTTTGCTGCCTCTATATCTGCAAACGCTCATGGGATATCCTGCCTACAATTCCGGCCTCGCGCTGTCTCCGCGCGGCATTGGGGCGTTGCTGTTCACTCCCCTTGCGGGACACCTGACGACGAAGACCGATCCCCGGCGCCTGCTGCTTGTTGGGATGGTCCTGGGTTCCATCACTATGTTCGATCTCGCGGGCCTGAATTTGTATGCCGGCTTTTGGGACATCTTCTGGGCCCAGATCCTGCAGGGAGTCGCGCTAAGTTTCCTCTTCATTCCGCTGATGGCTCTGGCGATGGCCCGCATCCAGCCCGAAAAAATGGGCAACGCCACCAGCATCTTCAACCTGATGCGTAATATCGGTGGCAGCATCGGCATCGCCATCATGACCACATTTCTCGCGCGCCGCACGCAGTTGCATCAGAACCACCTGGTCGCGAATGTGACTGCCGGCAACCTGCAAGCGCTCCGCCTCTTCCGCGGTATGCAAGCCAACTTCTACGCCCATGGCGCCGACGCGGTCACAGCCTCGCGCAAATCGATGGCCGCGATGTATGGCCTCGTCCAGCAACACGCTGCGATGCTGGCCTTCGTCGAAGCTTTCTGGGTGATGGGGGTGGTGTTCCTGTTGATGATCCCATTCCTGCCGCTGCTGCAGTATTCCAAACGCAAGCGGGCAGAGGCTGCGCCGACGTCGCAATCCGGGAAGGTGCTGGTTCGTGCGGAAGAGCAGCGGAATTTACCCGAGCAGATCGAGGAGCCAACTCCCGAAGAAGGTCATCATCTGGTCCTGCATTAGCGGCTCTCATAAACAGTTTTCAGAAACTGGTTTTGGGAAGGGTTCGGCTTCAGCCGTGCCGCTTAGGCACAACAAGATGCGGGCTATACCGGCTGAGAAATGTCGCAGTCAAAAAGTTGGCGACAAATCCCGCTGGCTGCTCAACGGCCAACGGTCAAAACGTTCTATAAAAAGGGATGTCAAGAAAAAAAGCTCCGCCTCGACTGGAGGCGAGATTTCTTTCTCGAGATCCAGCCCACTGAAGTTTCACTTCTCTGGAGAAGTTTGGCTTGTTGTCCATTTTCGTGAGTTTCTCTGCTGCTGGTGACGCCGCCGTCGAGTTTAAAGAGAGCAGCAAGCGAGCTGGTTGCTTCCGAGGCAACCATGGTTCTATCCGAGGCTCGTGGCCTATGGCTATTTC
>JAIQFH010000092.1 GCA_020073385.1 Terriglobia bacterium
GTGGGATCCGCTTGTTCGGGGCTCATATATCCCGGCGTGCCCACCAAGCCCCCGACACGCGTCAGCAGCGTCTCGGCCTCAGCTTGCTGCGAAACGGCTTTGGCGATGCCGAAGTCAATAATGCGCGGCGTCGGCTTGCCATCGACTTCAACGACCAAAATGTTGGAGGGCTTCAGGTCGCGATGCATGATCGCTTTCTGATGCGCATGCTGCACGCCTTCACAAACCTTGATGAACAGGGCCAACCGCTCTTGGACGGAGAGGTGCTTCTGGTCGCAGCAGGTAGTGATGGGTAAGCCCGGCACATACTCCATCACGAAGAACGGCTGACCTTCAGGGGTCGAACCCGCATCGAAGACCTTGGCGATGGCAGGATGATCCATGATCGCCAGCGCTTGCCGTTCCACGTCGAAGCGCAGCAACGCGGAATCGTCGTAGTGCCCCGCCTTGATAATTTTCAGCGCAACCTGCCGCTTGACGGGCATGGACTGTTCGGCCAGCCACACCTGCCCCATCCCTCCTTCCCCGAGTTTTCGGATTAGCCGATAGGGCCCGATCGAGCCTAAGTCGGGTGCAGGTACGCCCACGGGAGCAGCGACGGAGTCGAGAGTGGCTTCGGGATCGGAACTGGCGTCTGAGTTGTCAGGGGTTGACTTCGGGATCGGATCGCTCACGCTTCCCCCTCTGAAAGGAGATGCAAATCGACGGTAATTTTAGCACCCAAGGGAAGGAGCATCGCTCACTTGGCACAACTCGTAGAATTGGCAGCACTCGACATATCGATTCGAGTCACCGTGCGTTCACTCCCGGCTGGTCGGCAAACTGGAAGTAATTCGGCAGCACTTCGGCGCTTCATCTTTGCGCCCCAGAAACGGGCTTCGCGGAAGTTGGCCCGGATTAGTAACGAGAAGTAGCCTTGCGGGAAGCGCTGCTCTGCCAAATGCAGAGGACAGAGCAGGGTTCCGCGAAGGGCGTTTTCCCGACACTAGTCTAGGGGTACTCCGAGACACCAATCATTCGGGAGAATCGGTCGGCGAGCCGCGAGCCAGTCTCGAAAGAACACCCGCGTTAACACCGCGTTCCGGCAAGGTAAATCACGATTCTCACTACTAACTCATCAATGCGCTCGAATGACAGCCCTAAGCGAAAATCTCGTTGACTTTCTCGCGTACCTGCTCGCTTCTCGATGGCTTCAGGTAGCGCATGGTGGATTCCATATCAGAGTGACCAAGCCACTGCTGCACGGTACGCAGGTCAACACCTGCCCACAGCGACCATGTGGCGAATGTAGCCCGGAACTTGTGTAGCCAGAAGTTCTCCTTGTCTAGCTTCGCACGTTCCGCCACGGCCTTCAGACAGTCGAGGAAATCGAGTTTTGGGTTGCATCCGGCAGTGGGGAACACCAGATTGCACGTCTTGTCAGACTTCGCCTTCAACGCCTTCAGGCTCTTTACGAGCTTCGCAGGGATAGGAATCTCCCGTTCCTTATACGCCTTCGGCATCCATCCGCGGTCGGGCTTGTGGCTGACGCGGACGGTATGAGATGTGAGATTCACATCTGTCCAGTACGTGTGCGTCACTTCCTGCTCACGCATTCCGGTCATCAAGAAAAACTCGTACCACAGGCGCTCGTTTGCATCGCAGGCGGCAAGCAGCTTCCCCAGTTCTTCCTTCTCGTACACCTCTGGTTCCTCTTCCACGAACCGCGGCCAATCATTCTTCCCCACCAAACCGCGAATTCCGTTCACCTTCAAGAACGACATGACGTTTGCGAACTTGTTCCAGCAGCTACGCGGTGCCTGCTCTTTGTCATCTCGCAGGAATGCGTGGAACTTGAGCAGATCCCGCCGATCAATATCTTCGAGATTCAGCTTGTGGCAGGACTCGACGAAGTAGGCCAGCGCCGTGCTGTAGGCCGCCAGCGTCTTGGGTTTCTTCGTGAGCTTAGTTTCGTCCAGGTAGTCTTCAACCGATGCCGCAATCGATCTGTGACCGTCCTTGCCTTCCGGCATGATGGCCGCGCCGTTGTTCACCGCGTTCAGCTCGGCTTCCTTGCGTGCCCGTCTCGCACTGGCGTCCGCTGCATCCTTTCCGACCGACAGGCGCACCCGTCTCCCGTTCTCACGCCACTCAAGATAGTAAGCACCTTCGGGGTGCCGTTCCTGCTGGCCGTTAACGACCACCAGATCAGGCTTGACGCGGCCATTCGCGGACAGGCCCACAGGGCAGTAGCGCGGCCCCTTGCTGGTTTGGACTCGCTTGGTGAGGTTTACTTCTTTGCTCTGGGTGTTCGCCACGGATGATACCTCCGATTCAACTAGGAATCAGCGTAGGTATCACCAGCTTGCAAATACCAGATAACTAAGGTAATGGCGGAGAGAGTGGGATTCGAACCCACGTTACCCTTTCGAGTAAACACGCTTTCCAAGCGTGCGCCTTCAGCCACTCGGCCATCTCTCCCGCGACATTCCGCTGTCGGACAATCTGCTGCAGGTAGCGAGTCCTGGGAAGCTATTGCAGGGTCTTTCGATTGGCGACGGACAACGCCGCCATCAATTCCTTCATGATTCTATGGCCCCACCAGCTCAAACCGCAAGGCTACGACGTCGGAGCGGTAGTAAGCAGAGCTGTCGTCCCAAGAAAGCAGAGCCCTCGCGAAGCAAAGGCTCCCAACAAAGGACCTATGTATTTGTCTCGCCTTGCAGCTTAGATCGGGGAAATGGACGCACCGCGAAGAACGGATTTGTCGTTCCTCCGTGCCTCTGTGTCTCCGTGGTAGATTGGATCAATCGCCATGAAAGACGTTTCCTCCTGGGCTCTAAACGACGCCGCCCAACGCGGCGCCTCCTACGCGGACGCGCGTATTGCCGACGACCGCAGCCGCGCACTTTCCACCAAGAATGGCACGGTGGGTGGCGCTTTGGACTCCGAGTCGTTCGGCATCGGCATTCGCGTCATTGCGGACGGCGCTTGGGGATTCGCCGCATCCGACGATTTGAGCCGCAGCGCCGTTGAAGCCACCGCCGCCCGGGCCGTCGATATCGCCAAGGCATCTTCGCGGGTGAAGCAGCGTGACCTCCAACTTGCTCCCGAAAAGCCTGTCACGGTGGAGTGGACCACACCGATCCAGATCGATCCTTTTACGACTTCCGTTGAACAGAACATCGATCTGCTACTGAAAATCGACTCCGAACTGCGCTCGGTTGCAAGATCAGGTTTGAAATTCAGGCATTTGTCGCGGTAATAGCTGAGCAGGACATAGTCCAACCCCGCCTTCATGTCAGCAGGAATGTTTTGGGTCGCCCATGTAATCGGATCGTACGCTGGCCCCATACTTGTAGTGCAAGCCGGGTTGGGTTCGTAATAAAGAGTGAGGGCAGCTGTTTTTCCCGCCTTTTTCACAATATGGTAAGCATTAATCATCTTGGCGATGACGTCTTTGTCAGTTGTGACCGGAATTTTCCATGGACAAGATTGCCCTTTTATGGGGATCGGATCGGAGTTGTCGAGCCAGTTGCCGTTGATCTCATTCCCGACTTCCCATATGTCGACATAATCTCCGAGGGTAGAGACGTAGTCGTTCCAGCGCGCCTGGTGGTCAGCCACATCGAAGCAGAACTCATAAGCTGAATCGAGGACCTCGGCGAATATATAGGCTTTTTTCGATATTGCTTTCGTTGCTGACAGATATGTGCCGGCTTTCGCGCCTTTGTTGTTATGGGACCCCTCTAGCTTATAAGTAAGCCGGACGGTGGGAATTGAATTAAGGTTGCCCACAGATTCGATTACTTGATTCAAGTATGCAATCTTTCGGATGTCCCTATTATCGGCCACTGTGATGCCATGAATCGGTGTTGGAATCGTCGCTGATGAGCGGTCGACGGTATGTTTATCTTGCTCATCCGGTGTCGTAGCGCATATTTCCGAAGATGAAAGGGAAAGCAACCAGAGAATGAGAAGAAAATGTTTCGCCATAAGTGCTGCCCTATGTACCCGCTATTCGCGCTAACCCAATTGTGCCGATTTGCGAAGGAACACTGGATCTAGAGGGTCCCTCCGAGTCGAGAGATAATTTCCAGGCAAGCTCGGGTTACATGATAAGGAGCCTTCCACGGATCCACCTTGGTGTCATCAGTCCGTCCATCTTGATAAAGAGTGGTATAAACCTCGCCATACTGATGATCGACGAAGCGTTCCATGAAGAAATGAGATTCCAAATCGAAAGCTTGCCAGTATTTGAGATCTCCAGTGAGTTGATAGGCGTTTTCAAAGGCGACCATGGCTTCGCACTGCTGCCACCACTCCATGTTCCGGTTGCTCGCCGGTTGTGACGCCGCACCAGTGCGGTATATGCCGCCGTGCGCTGTATCGAAACCGTATCGAATAGCGTGATCGACCAGTGCCAGGCTAGCGCGGCGAATGCTCGTATCATTTTGGCGTCCCACGCGCTGAGCTGCCTCAGTAATCAGCCAACTCGCCTCCAGATCCAGACCATATTCACACTGCTTGGAGTCGCCATCGTGATCGGCAACACTCCAATCATCGTTGAAGTAGTAGCGGCCGTAGCCGACCTCTGTGTCGATGATCTTGTTTGCAAATATGTCCAGGAGTTCGTTCACCCGAGTCTTCACTTGCGGGTCGCCGGTTACGTCGTACAGTGTAGCCAGCGCTTCCAGCAGGCCTAAATGCCAATCGTAGGATTTTCGTCCAAACGATCCGGCGCCGTTGGGGCCATCCTTATAGTTCGGAATAAACTGCCAATCGGCAGTGAAAGCGATTCGGTAGCCCCCATATTGATTATCGTGAGCATGCTGGTCGATGACATGAAACAGACCCATCGCTTCCTGCGCAGCTTGATGATCGTGAAAGGCAAGAGCGTACTCGGCCAATCCCTCCATGACGTACGACATCGGGTTCAACTGCTTGGTCGAGTCCACGATTCTTCCTTCGCGGGTCACCATGAAGTAATAACCGCCATGCTCTCTGTCCCACATCTTGTCGCGCAGAAACTTCAGACATTCAGTTGCCATCTTCTGGTACGCGGGATCCGGATAGCGCCGGTATGCTTCAGAGAACGACCACAAAGAGCGTGAAATCAATACGACGGACTTATTGCCGTAATCGGTCGGCTGGCCCTGGCGATCAAGCCGGCCAAGGACTCCTCCGAATTGTTTATCGACAGCGTGATCGATCCAGAATTGCAGCACGCTATGCTGGAGCGTGTCGCGGAACGAGACCGCCCAGTCCTGCGCCGCCTCGCCATTCATTTGGGCTAACGCTCTTCCGGAACAGCAGCACGTTGCAAGGAGAGCAAAGGCAAACGTCTTCCTTAACCCAAGGTTCATAGGGCCTTTCGCAAGCAATCGGATGTTCAAGGCCGGCGGGACGCTTCGCCGGATGTCAGAAAGAAATCTTCATCGCAAGTTGTCCAATTCGGGGTGCTCGCGCGCTGGTTACTGAGCCAAAGCTGCCAAGAATATCGCCGCTAACACCGCTGAACTGCGCGTGGTTGAAAACATTGAAGAATTCGGCCCGGAACTCCAGATTGGTTTTTTCAGTCATCGGCGTGCTCTTATGGAGAGAGAAATCCCAGTTGTTTATGCCTGGACCGTGAAAGAAACGACGGTTGGAATTGCCAAACACTCCGGGGGCTTCCGAGGAGAAGGGGGATACATCGAACCATTGTCCAGTTTTCCGGATGTCAAGGAAATGGATCGGCTGGCCATTGTAATTGGGAACGTCTGCTCCCCCACAGCCGCACAAAGAAGCATCGTCACTCTCACTGAGGGTCACTGGGAAGCCGGTCGTGAACCGAGTGATACCCGTCACCGTCCAACCCGAGAGCAATTTCCCCTGGAAGCCGTGAGTTGACTTGGAGAAAGGGAGGTCATAACTGTAGCTGATCACAAAATTGTGGGTTAAATCAAAGGTGGAAAGTGCTCGACTGGCGCGTGGATTGTAGGGATTAGGCTCATCATAGAAGCCGGAAGAATTGTCGATAGACTTGGACCAGGTATAAGCGCCTAGGAAGCGGAACCTGCCGACATCCTTTTGCACGCTAGCCTGTAAGGCATCGTAGCTTGAATTAGCCTCCGTAGCCTCCCAAGGGTTGCTCTGAAAATCGAGTTGCGGAGGATCCAAGGCAAGTCCGCGGCCCGAGGTCACCGAATAGGGTCGGGTTCCGAGAGCGACAATTTGGCTAGGATCAGCGGCACTGTAATAGATGGTGTCTTCGCCATACTGATCGCACCCCTTACCAGTTGCCACAATCGGGGGCTGGAGGGCCAGACAATTGGCGGCGTTTCCGGGATTCAATTCAACTTCGTTGAGCAGGTGCCGGCCGCGCGATCCCACGTAACCAACCGTCACCACCGTCGTACGGGCAATTTCGCGCTGGATCGTGAGATTGAACTGCTCGGAATAGGGAAGCTTGTTATTGACGCGGTACGTGGGTGCGGTCGCAATAGGAAGATATTTTCCCCAGATTCCGGTGGCGCCGGGCGGCGGAATCGTAAACGGGAAACGCTGCCCGGGGTCGGCGTCGCCGCGCGCCATATAGGGCTGTTCCAGGTATACCGGTACAGGACTGATGTAGAACAGTCCGAAAGGAGGGTCGCCCACTTCGTTAAACAAGGTCAGATCCTCGACAGCGGTGTAGTAAATTCCACCGCCCAAGCGAATGCTCGTTTTTCCGGGGCCGCCGAAAATCTTGCCCAATGCGCCTTCGCTCACGCTCGGTGAGTAGGCAATTCCCACACGAGGCGCAAAGCGGTTGTACTGCGTCGGAGCGAGTGTGCGTGGTACTCCCGGATCGCCCGGGAACTCGAATCCTTCGGGAGCATCGGGATAGACTTTCGACTGCTTTCCGGGCACGAAGGTTTGAAGCCGGTTCTTCGTGTCGTAGAAGGGCTGGCTGACATCCCAGCGCACTCCGTAGTTGATGGTCAGATCGGACGTTGCTTTCCACGTGTCCTGCGCATACAAGCCGAAGTACTTGGAGCGCGAGTCAAGGAATTGGAGGCTGGTTTGATTGAAGAAGTCGGGTGCGCCTAAAAGGTAATCCGCAAAGTCGTTGCCCGTCTCACCACCGGAGAATGTAAACCAACCGTTTGGAGTATACGTATTGCGCTCATTGACCTGGATGTAGCGCACGTCTCCACCAAACTTCAAGGTGTGCCGCGCCTTCACTTTCGTGAAGTTGTCGGTCAGCTGATACGTATTGTTGTACTGTCCAGTAATGCCGTCCGGAAGGCCGAACTGCACACCAGTGTTGTTTAGACCAAGTGAAGCCATCCCGTTATATTTCGGGTTGGAAGGTATGACTCCCAATCCGGTGTCTGCGAATCCGAAATCGGTATTTTTCCCTAGGCCTCCCTGTGGCAGATTTTTCACAAAGGCGAAGCGCGTGTAACCTATGTGAAATTCATTGACCGTGACTGGGTTGATGATCGAAGTGTAGTTGACACTAATCTGTTGGGCACGCGAAGGCGTGACCACTGGGAACCCGGGAACATTGGACAGCGGATTGTAAGGGCTCAGAAAAGTTGCATCATCGAAGTGGTAATAGAGTGACAGCGTGCCGCCGTGGCCGGTGGTAAGGTCAATCTTCAGTCCGTACTTGTCGTCGCGCAGATGGGATTTTTCGGCCGCGCTGGAAAAGAAAGGCTGTCCCCCCTCTTCCCCTGTCGGCGTGGGAATAAACTGCAGTGTCTTCACCGCCACCGGCGACCATGCCGCTTGAGGAATGACTGGCCCATTCGCTCCGGGAAAAACGCATCCGGTCGTAGGATCGGTGCCGGTGCAACCGCTAAACCAATAAGACTCGCCCGGGTCCACTTCATACCCCAACCGGTTGCCAAGCACAGCGGCAAAGTTGGTAGAGCTGTCACCGCTATAAACCGATCCGTTGACCGCGCCGAATCCGGTTGTGTCTAAATCCGAAAAATCGCCGCCGCGTTCCAGAGCCGAAGGTACAGGAATGATGCCGGTAGAGACTCCGGCCACTTCCCTGGTGCCCTGATAATCCCCGAAAAAGAAAAGCCGATTCTTGACCACTGGCATTCCAATCGTTCCGCCAAACTGATTTCGCTTTAGTTCTCCGCGGGTCGGATCGAAATAGTTCCGTGAGTCCAACATCTCATTGCGGAGGAACTCGTAGACGGAGCCATGAATGTCGTTGGTCCCGCTTTTGGTCACGACATTCACGATGGCACCCGAGAAACGACCGTATTCCGCATTGAAGGAGCTTGTGAGCAGCCGGAACTCCTGGATGGAATCAAGTGTGGGAACGATCGAAGCGCCGTTATTAACGCTCTCCTCGACATCGCCGCCATTGACCAGAAACGAATTGGCCGATTCGCGTTGGCCGTTCACTGACATCTGTCCGGAGTTTCCGTTCCCGGACACTGGGCGGTCGTTGACAGCGGCATCCGAGGAAACCGGGATGACACCTGCCTGAAGGCCCATCAGGTCAATGTAGCTGCGGCCATTCAACGGCATGCTGGTCATCTTTTTGTCGCTGATGACATCGCCCAGTTGTGTGTTGCTGGTGTCAACTTGCGCGGCGTTGGCGTTGACCTCCACCGTCTCATTGATGGAGCCGACTTTGAGAGTAATGTCAGCGCGATATCTTTGGTTGACGTCGAGCTTGATGCCAGTTTGTGCACTCTTCTGAAAGCCAGCAGCTTCCACCTGCACGGAGTAGTTCTCCCCAACCGGAACACTCAGGAACTCGTAGGCTCCGCTCGCGTTGGTCTTGACTGTGCGAACCAGTCCCGTGTCCAAATTGCGCAGAGTAACCGTGGCATTGGCGACGGCTGCACCACTTGAATCCTGCACGGTCCCCTGTACCGTGCCTGTGACTTCAGCGTAGAGTGGCAGTCCGGCGAGGACGAACGTCCCGGCAAGGCAACCGAGAACCTCCCACAGCAATCGACGCTTCATGCAGCACCTCCAGCCTCCGTGTTCGGGACAGAATCTCCGGGCCAGTGCGAGAGGGTGCCTGATAAATCACTCAGTACATCCTCCCAGCCGGCTTCGCTTCCAAAGTGTGCGAGAAGGAGTCATCGTTCTCTCCTCATCTTTGTAAGCGAAGTGAACGGCGTAAGGAATCTTGGTCAGGCGGGATCACACAACAGCATATGTATATGGGTTGTCAATATAAAAGTTTTGCACCGATCACGACCCTACGGTCCAGAGACTGTCCTGCGCCATACTTAAGGCACATACTTTTCAAGTACATCTGGAGATGTTTAGGTTAGTGCGCCGTGCCATGGGATAAACTTAAGCAGGTACGAGAAGAAGCTAGATACCATCATTGCATACTATGTATGTACGATCGGGATTAACGAACACTTGCAGAAGGCTTCCGAGCCTCCTCGGGATTGTTTTGTTCCAGCCGGGGTGGCTCCCCAGCAACGGCGTTTGTGCTGTCCTAAAACCGGAGGCCGCGAACCGACAGCTCGGAGGCAGCTGTGCTGCTGATGTCAGAATCGATTCTGCGAATCCGAGGCACACTTCATTGTGTTTCCATTTCTTTCTTGGCGTCATCATCGTGCGCCTGATCGTCGTGGGGATCTTGTTGGTCCTGCTTGTGCAGGCGGTTGAATTCCGCAAGCATGTGATCTGATCTTTCGTGCTCTCCCACTTTCGCGTAGATCCGGCCCAGCTGATAGTAGGCTGAGGTCAAACCCGGGTCGTACCTAATAGCCTGTTCCAATTCTTGTGCCGCTGGCCGCAAATGGCTGGAACTGGCCAACAGCTTTCCTAGTTCGTAGTGCGACAGTGCATATTGGGGCTTGAGCTGGATCGCCTTTCTGAAGAACCCTGCCGCGTCTGCATTTTTGTCCTTGCGTTCCAGCAGAATTCCGAGATGACAATAGAGACGCGCATTTTTCGGTTGCAGGGCGATAGCGCGACGTAAAGACGTCTCGGCATCATCCAGTTTGCCTAAGTTCGCAAATGCAATGTACAGTACAAATAGTGCCCTCGCCGACTTAGGATTGAGTTCCACAGCCCGTGTCAAATTCTTCACAGCCTCTTCGTAGAGACGGATGAAATACGAACTTACACCCGCTAGATAGTAGGGCTGATCCCAATTGGGAGCGAGCCTGATGGCTTTTTGCGCCGTCTGTAGCGCCTCATCCTGGTCCCCAGCACGTTGCAGCAGACGCGTCCGCAACACCAGAATCTGTGGACTATCAGGGGCGAGATCCAAGGCTTCTCCAGATTCCCTGTCTGCTTCAGGGAACCGATGGGAAAGGTAGTAAGCACTGGCACGTAGGTAATGATCGTCCGACGTTCTCGGTTCCCCAATCATCAGGAGGACATCGTCTGGTTGGCCGGATTGCAGGTATGCGACCGCTAGTTGATGGCGAAGATCGGCGTCGTCCGGGCGACCGCGAAGGGCCTGCTGCAAGTAGGCAACAGCATCTTTAGGATGATCCCTCTGCAGGAAGAGCTGCCCGATCGCCGTGCACCATTGAGAGTCAATCCCGAACCGCTCGATCGAATCCATGGCCTCAGCTCGCGCTGCAGTGACTTGTCCGGTCTCCAGTTCTGCTCGAACGATATTGAATGTTACATCGGGGCGCTTCGGATTGAGCGCTCTTGCTCGCTGCAATTTGATGAGCGCCTCAGCAGGATGGCCCAACTCCTGAAGCACTACCCCGAGGTTGTACATCGCATCTGCTTGACTGGGATCAAGCTTCACCGCTTCCTCGAGTTGGGCGCGTGCTTCCTGGAGCTTTCGTTCTTTCAGGTAAGCCAGTGCCAGATCGTAGTGGCCGGAGTATGACCGGGGCTGCAGCAGGAGTGCTCTTTGGTAGTGCTGGATCGAATCGGCGGTTGCGCCGTTATGGAATTCAGTTAGACCGAGCAGCACATATGCATCCGCGCACCGGGGTGCGATCTCAACGGCCTGGTTGAGCTCCTGGACTGCGGTTACCGAATCCTTGGCATCGATGGCGGCCTGGGCGTTGCTCAGGTGGAAATGGGCCTTTGCGCACTCTGGCCCTCGGTCCTGGGCGGCTGCACTCGCCACCAGCTGCGCCGAGAGTAGCAGTACGAACCAGGGATGATTCCTGTGTTGTTTTGTAGTCCAGCCGGTGACGCGTCCGGAAAATTCTGTAAAGCGGAGGTTGGAAATCGCAGAACTGCCAAACCGTTGCACGGGTCGAGAATATCACCAGTGGGAGGCTGGCTTCGTGTTGACTTTGTGTTGAGGAGCTATGGTCTCTCTTACCAGGATCGGCAGCGCTTTGCATTAAACAGCGCCCAGTCCAGAACCACGCCAGAGCAGTAAGCGGGCGGCTGGTCCGCGCGCCTTGATCTTGTCCTCTTGTAACGGCTAAACCCGACTCCAACCTTTATTATTCACAACTCCTTTTCCTTCTCGTATCGTGACCAGTTGGTTGGCAGGTATAGCGTTGTGGCGTTCGTGCAGGCCGTTTGGCCAGTAGATGTCGAGATCCACCATCTTGGACTCTCCGATGCCGAAATGCAGACGGGGATCGCTCGTCGAGTAGTAACTGGACTGACTCACTCTGGCTTGTGCCTGGACCTTATTTCCGTAGTGAGCCAAGACTCGGGCGCCGATCGCGCTACGATTGGATTTCACGCCTTCCAATAGGATCTTGATCCAGTTCTGCTTGCCGGCAAGGTCGTTTCGCAGCAATGACGGCGGTTCATTCATATTGACAATCAGAATGTCGATATCGCCGTCATTGTCGAAGTCCCCAAAAGCACAACCGCGTCCCGAATGGGCTTCAGTGACACCCGGTCCCGCCTCCTGCCCGAGTTCTTCAAACGTCCCATTCCCTAGATTCCGGAAAATGATGCGTTGCGTTTTGTAGGGATAGTCTGGCAGCTTGCGCTCAACTTCCGGGTAAACGCTTCCGGTGACGATAAAGATATCTGGATATCCGTCATTGTCGAGATCGGCAACTCCTGTGCCCCAACTTACGAACCTGGTCTCGACGCCGATTTTTGTGGTCCGAGTCCGGTCATCGAAGTTGCCCTTACCATCGTTGCGGTAAATGCCGCAAGTATCACCCATGAAATGCGTCTTGAACAGATCCAAGTGTCCGTCCAAGTCGTAGTCTCCGATGCCGAGTCCCATTCCTGCTTGCTCCATGCCGTCATCGCTCAATGCGACACCGCGAACCACACCCTCTTCGCGAAACGTGCCGTTGTGATTGTTCATGAACAACAGACTGGGAGTGGAATCACATGCTACGAAGATGTCGGGCCATCCGTCCTCGTCAAAATCCGCCGCGAGGACTGTCATTCCATAGCGTTCAGTGGCCTTATCAATTCCGGCTTCCTTGCTGACGTCGGTGAACGTACCGTCGCCATTGTTGCGATACAGCAGGTGGCGTCCGGTCGGCAGCCCCATTGGTCCGCAATTCACCGGAATTCCTTTCCAATTGCAGGTCGCACCCTCACCTGGCACTGGAGCTCTCTCCAGATCGAAGCGTACGTAGTTGGAAACAAACAGATCCAAGTGGCCATCCCGGTTGTAATCGACGAAGCTGCAGCCGGCTCCCCAACGAGTTTCGGGGCTGATCAGTCCAGATTCTTTAGTGACATCGGTGAAAGTGCCGTTGCCATTGTTTCGATAGAGCCGGTTCTGTCCAAAATAGGTGCAAAAAATGTCTTCCCATCCGTCATTGTTGTAGTCTCCGATGCAAACGCCATTCGCCCATCCCACCGCATGCAGCCCAGCGCTCTCGGTCACGTCAGTGAAAGTACCGTTGCGATTGTTCTTGTAAAGGCGATTGCTGGCTTGTCCTGGCGCGCCCTCAAGGCGTGTTCCACAGAGCAGAAAGATATCTATCCATCCATCGTTGTCGTAGTCGATGAAAGCACATCCGCAACCATTCGCCTCAAGGATGTATTTCTTAGATTCCGTTCCCCCGTAAATCGTAGGTTCGTGTAACCCCGCCGACTTTGCGACATCAACGAAACGCGCGTTGAAGGGACGTCCCGAACTGGCCGGGCGAACTTGAGGTTTGACGCCCCGCGAGGCAATGCCCTGTTGTTGGGCGAGGGCAAATTCGCTCGGAATCAGTAACGCACTCAGAGTGCCGGTAACAAAGGTGCGTCGCGTGATCTTCATATAGAGGAAGGTGGATTGGATGGTTATCGTGAACTGCCGGTACTTCGCCGATGCAGTTCACGCTGCCATTTTATCGTTTGGGCGGCACGCCGGTTTCTGCTTTTTCAACAAACCCGATATCTAGTCCCAACGGCTTCATTGACGGCGAGCCGTGGCTCAGAACAGTGCCCGACTACGAACTCCGCGATCACTGTCGCGCCCATGACGTGCACGATTCGCGGTGTTGCCTCCGAGATATTTTGAATGAGGAGGATGGCATGAAAACGCCATGCGCGGTGAACCTTCACAACGCAGTGACCGTCTCCCAGCACCGACTGCAGCAACGAATAGAACATTGAGTTCCGCGCGAATGAGCGAAATCTGTGCCGCGTTGTGAATTGTCGGCGCTCGAGAGTTCTGATTGTCGCCCAACAGAAGAATGTGGGCCATGTGCGAGGAATGGGCAAACATAAAGGAGAGTTCGGTGTAGGACCAGTGTGTTTCAGCAATGGCTCGATGCCTTGGGGGAAAGTACTCGCTGCTGGGCTTCGCTGAACTGCTTGATGGCCCCTGCCTCCTTGGCCTTGATTTCGTTGAGTTGCTTCTCGAGGAGCGCCCTCCGGATCATCAACTACTTCCCTACAACTACGCCATGTCGCAGATCGGACATGAGATGGGCCATCGCTGGGCCGCATCCGTTTCCGCGAAAGTGATGGGCGAAACCATTCCCCTCGGGCCCGTCCACTGGGCGCGAGGATTGCAGGCTTCGGCTGCCTTTCCTTATCAGCGACCGGCCGAGGCGTCCGCAATGGGAGGGGGCGTCTGGCAGGATAATCTCGATGGCGCTTTCACGCAGCTCGCCGACGATTATTACGTGCCGGCGACAAGCTACTCTTATCTTGATCTGTACCTGATGGGTTTGATCTCCGCTACCGAGGTGCCGGACTTTTCATTCTCAGAAACCTCGTGCCTGTCGGTGAAGACACGAACGGGCACCCGATTTTCAAAGCCGATCAAACCAAACTGGCATCGTCGTCATGGTCGAGCACGGAAGGGTCCCTAGCCCTGAACTGATTGGGAGGGCAATGGCATTCGCCGTCAGTGGGTTGATTATTGGGAGACGATCACGGGGCACCGTGCCTCGATGACAACGAATCCGCGCTAGCCGTAAGGCTACTTTAAGCTTGTGATCAAGCGCATAGGGGAATCTGTCTTTCACACCTGTTCGATTTCAATCTCGCGTGCGTCCCCTATCGGCACATCGAAACTGAAGGTCCCGTTCACCGTGACACGCCGCGAAGACTTTGCATGCGAGAGCTTGTAGTTCCCGGCGGGCAATCCGTCGACCGAGACACTGGCCTTCTTTGCCAGACCGGAGGGATCCGAGAGTTCGAGTGAGAGTTTTGGTTTTCCGCGGGTGAGTCTCGCTCTCTTGATTTGCCCCGGCATAACCTCCACATCAATTGCGGCCTCGACGAAGCGCAGCCGCTTTTGCAGGCCGTCTCTTGGAAGAACCGTCAGGTCGCGGTCTGTGGCTTCGACTTCGCAGCCAAAGCCGACCTCGCCGAATGAAGGGTCCTTCACGACATACGACTTGGAAGACTTCAAAAATCCCCATAGCCCCGAGCCGCTTTCGAATGTTCTCGGCGGTTCGTGATCGTAAATGCCCGGCGTGCAAATGAAAAAGTTGTAGCCCATTCCGTCGGGAAGAACATTCGCCATCACGCTCATGACGCCTGCGTATCCCTTGATCAGTGCGTCTTGATCTCCGTGATCTTCGTAAGCCTTCAGGAGAGCAAGGCCATTCAAGGACGCGTTGTACCAGCAGCACACATCTCTGCGCTTGTCGTTGCCGTATCGGAACCACACCGGCTGGTTACCGCCACGGAGCGCCTTGAGGACCTGGATCGTCTTCTCGTTTTTCGCCTGATTTCCGAAAAAGCGAGTAAAGAAATAAACTTGCTCATGCGCGGTCTGATCGATCACAAGTTCTGAACTGTAAGGATAAGGATCGCGCAGGAATTCGTCATTGCATTCCGACATCTGCCGTCGCAGATTGTCGTATTCCTCCTTCCACCCCTCTTTCTGTATGTCATGCAGAATATGGATGGCATTCGAGCCCTCCATCAGGCCCACATGGCGCCAGGGTCCGGTCGCGAACCACATCATGCAGGTGCGGTACGACATGCGCAAATAGTCATGGGGAGTCTTGCGTGTTAGCAGCCCGTAGTTTTTACCGATGCGGTAGAGCGCGTGATAAATGTTGGCCGGGTGGACATAGTTGTAGGAGCGGAATGTGGCCTCGGAGCGTTCCTTTGTCCATGCACCCCATCCGTTCGAGGGATAGCGGTCTTTCCAATACAGCGAAGCGCGGACCTCATAGGTCTCCGGATTCTGGATGTACTTGAACAGACAATCAGCGACGTAGGTCTCAAGCGCATCAACCTCTTTTTTGGACGGTAGATAGACGTTCTTCTCCGCCAAGAAGAGTGGCTCGGAGAAGCCCGATTCGTCGCTGCCACCGACTTCCCAGACCTCATCAGAATCCAGAAAAATGCTGCCGATGCGGTAGTCGAAAGGAACGAAACCGTGATGCCGATGGTAGGGATCCTGCGGATTGTCGTAGAACTGGCGATCCACGACGAAACTGCCGCGAGCATTGAGCAGTCCTTGGATATCCTCAATGCAATAGAAGTGAAGGTTCGTCCAGCGGTTGTCGCCGTAGTTCAGCTTAAGGCTCTTCTGGCCTCTGCCCTTGAAAGATAACGTGAGCAGGACCCTGTCGCCATTCCTCTTCTTTTCTTTGATCTTGATATTGTCCGACAGCAGGTCGATCCGATCGATCTCCGGCTTGGTCTTCACCTCCACCAGGACGTCGGTATCCTCCTGAACCACCATCGATGGCAGAACGCGGATTCCAAGATTCCCTGCTGCGTACAACTCGTCACGAATCGCTTCGTAGCTGGGTATGAGCGCAAAGCGAACCTGGAATTTCCTTTTTTCATCGGGCTGCAAAATCAGCGAAGTGTGGCCATTGACCCATGGCTTCGACGTCCATCTGCGCAGATTTTTTGTCGCCCAGGAATGAATGGCAAGAATGTCCGGGCCTTGTCCTCCTAGGACGTGCGCCGCAAATGGGGAATCCGGTTCCTTGTAAACACACTCGAAACTCGTGTCCATGGTGGGGTGAACCAGAAGAAAAGGCGCATCCCCCAGCGGCCGTTGCAGCAAGACGTAGGAACTGTGGCCCGCGATGAAGGAGTGGGCCAGAATCTTTTGCTCGTGGATCAGTTTCTGGCGCAGGGGTGTTTTGCCAAAATCAACGTTGTTTACAGTACTCAGCTTGGTTTCCGAGCCGTGCTGAATATAGAGTTCCTCATAGTCGTCATTCACCATGAGCGGCAGCCCCAGGTCGCCGATTTCCAGAGTCTTGCCGGTAGTGTTTTCGATCTCAATGTCCCAGAGCAGCGAGCTACGTGGGCCCGCCGTGTAATTCATGGTCAGAGAGTAGCTGCGAATACCCTGCTCATTGGAGGAGACGCCCTCATAGCTGACGTTCACGGCGTTGTCGCCAAAGCGGACGCGCCGTGTATCGCTTGACTTGCCCGTCAACTCCCTTCTCCATTTGCCTGACATGCGAAACACGTCGTTTTGACCCAGGCGGGCACGCTGCCCCCAATCGTCGCTGGAGAGTTCCCAGACGGTCGACACGATATCGCCAGTCCACCGGGAATCGGAGGGATCCACTCCCGGAGTATTGATCTCGTTCCCGATGTAGTTGGTCTGCAAGGGATCGTTCTTTCGCGTAATGCTTGAGATCGAGCCGTAACGCCGGTCGAACTGCACGACCATCTCTCCTGCTTCCACGATGGTGGCGTAGTCCTCATGCTGTTTGAGCAGTTCCACCGACGATTGTGCGAACTGCAAATCTGGCTGCGGCTCCTGCGTGGAACTCTGCGCACGTGCCGTGAGCAGCGCCGAGCCGGGACCTGTCAACAAGGCTCCAGCGGCGCCTGCCACGCCGACGTTTTTCAGCATGTCTCGTCTCGATATTTTGTTGCCCATTCCGCCCCCTAACTTGGTTTTCAGACCACTTTGCATCGGCTGAGAAACGACTGCTTTCCGAGCACACTTGTACCCGCCACTATCGGCTGAAGCTTCCTACGGCGAGCTTCTCCTTCTAAAGATCGTGCTTAAAAGTCCTGCTGAACGAATCGTGCGTAATACAAAACGCGAAGGAATTGCGCTGATAAGTTTTGGTCAGGCGATGAACCTCACAATTCCCCGGCGTCGACCGCAATCAAATATACAATATACAGCCGGACTTTCTGGAAAGGACTGGTTAGCCCAAACTCGATGTCATCCCGAACCAGTCCGACGAAGGAGGACAAGGACCTTACGCAACGACTCCAGTTTTTATGGACGTCTCCGGGACCCCAACCTGAGCGAATCTTTCGCGCGGCGCTGCTCCAGGCACAGTTGTGTATCCGGCTGCGGCTCAACGCTACTCTCGGCCTCAACCGAACGCTTGCGAGAACAGAGCGAGCAGGCCCACTAAAACCCCCGCGGTCTCTCCTCGGCAACGCCAAAGATTCTCTCCAGCGCCATCCCCGCGCTACCCATCGTCCCCTCATCGAACAGCTGCCCGATCAGCGTCACGCCGTGCGGCACCCGTCGCGGGGACGAAAACTTCGGCAACGGATTCTGCGGATCCGGCGCCCAATCGCTCCGTGCCTCCGACACTTCCACAAAACCGGCCCGTAAGGTCAACGATGGGTGCCCAGTGGCGTTGGTGATCACGAGCATCTCGTCGCGCAACGAAGGCACCAGCAGGAGATCGACCTCCGAAAAGACGCGTGCCATCTCCTGTGCGACCTTGCGCCGGAACCGATCCGCCTGTACAAGATCCACAGCTGATAAGAAGCGCGACTGGCGAAGAACATTTGGCCAGAAATCAGGGGTCTGAACTCTGAGTTCGCGGAGGCGTCCGCTGAGGGTCAAGTCTTCGAACGACGCCCCCGATTCTGCGAAAAGAATAATGTTGAGCGTATGGTATGGCCAGTCCGGGATCGAGACTTCCACCAGCTTCATCCCTGCTTCTTCCACCGCCTTGAGTGCCGCACGATCGATCTCGGTGGCAGATTTGTCCTGCATCCAAGCCGGAAAGTAGCCGACGCGCAGACCCTTGACACTGGCGTTGGCATCGAAGTCTAGGTCGCTGGGCACACTCCCCATGTCGCCAGCATCGTGACCGGAGATTGCCCGCAACACCAGCAGTGCATCTTCGACCGAGCGCGTCATGGGCCCCAGCTTGTCCAACGTCCAGCACAGCGTCATGGCGCCTGTGCGGGGCACGCGCCCGAAGGTTGGTCGCAGTCCGGTTACGCCACATCGCATCGCCGGACTTATGATGCTGCCTCCGGTTTCGCTGCCGATCGAGAACCCGACCAGTCCTGCCGCAGTGGCAGCACCCGGCCCAGCACTCGATCCCGAAGAGCCTTCTTCCAGCAACCACGGATTCATGGTCTGCCCGCCGAACCAGATGTCGTTCGACGCCAGTGCACCCAGGCTGAGCTTTGCGACCAGCACAGCTCCGGCTTGATCTAGCCGCTTGACCACTGTCGCGTCTTCATTCGGCACGCGGTCGCGATACGGTTCGGCGCCGTAGGTCGTCGGAATGCCGGCAGTATCGAGCAGGTCTTTACCTCCCCAGGGAACGCCGTGCAGCGGGCCGCGATACTTCCCGGCCGCCATCTCCTCATCCGCCCGCTTCGCCTGCGCCATCGCACGATCGGTGATCAAAGTGATCACGCATCGCAACTTGGGATCGAACTGCTGCAAGCGCCTAAGGTAAATTTGCGTGAGCCGGGTCGAGGTGAGCCTACGTTGCTCGATCCACCGCGAGAGTTTAGCTACCGGCGCATACGCGATGTCTGTGTCGCTCGTGGGCAGCGGTCCCGGGTCGGAAGTGCTACGGATGAAGCGATCACGTATCTCCACCCTATTCACGTCCGGCAGCATCGGATCCCACTTCATCGCCGGAGCAAGCGTGTCCTCCAGTTCCACCTTTCGTGGCCCGGTCCGGCGCTCATAGAGGTGGGCCATGCCTCGTCGCCAAGTCGAGGCCGCAAGATCGACTTCGCTGTCCGCCATATTGAATTGCACCAGCTTTTCCGCTTCTTTTAAGGTTGTAGGAGAGATCTCTGGACCTACGAGAGGTCGGGTACCGGTAGTCGGAGGTGCACCAGGAGTCGTGGGTTGGGGTCCGGGCGCCTGCGCGTAATTGCTACGCCCCGCGGCTGCGCCAATTAAGCCAGCGGATATGACAGTCAAGAATTTTCTTCGCGATTTCTCCATAGCTCCTCCGCGCGGCATTATAGCCACTCGAAATCGCGACCAAACGTCTTATCGAGAGATGGACAGGGAAGGTGTTATCGGTTCCTGGGTTGGATGAATGCCTGCCGCGATGAACTTCGAGACAACCAGGGTCGCCCAGACGATGTTGGGGTCCGTCAAATCGGGGATGGTGAGACCCGACTCGCAACCACCATCCCGTGGTCCCAGCCGGTTTCATTACCATCGATAGGCACGCTTGGACCTCGCATGTTTCCGTCATCCTGCATGTTGCTGTAGAAGTAGTAAGGGATCTGGTTGTCGACCGCGACGTGATACATCTGCCCGATGGGCAATTTCACGCGATGCATGCCGCGTCCGTGCACGGTGGTGGTGCTCACTCCTCCATCATCAATAATGAGGAACCGATCGGGATTGGTGGGGCCGATCCAGATGTTGTGCGTGTCGCCGCCCCAGGGACTTCCTTGAAGTTTTCGCTGCCATCGAGGGAACGATGGAAAGAACTGTTGGCGACGTAGACTTCATTGTCGTTACCAGTCGAAACCGCGATGCGAATGTAGTAACCGGCGCGTCCGACGGAAACGTTGAAGAGCTATCGCAACGGGGCCCTGAACTGGTGCAGGAAGGCACCGATTATCGAATTCCTACCAGTCGAGTCTTACGATTCCGGAAACATAGTCGAAATGGCGGTCGCGACTCAGCAGAGGTAGGGAATGGTGGCGCCTTAATGCTGCAATCCGAACGTCGTTCCAAGGGCTGGGACCGGCAGCCCACCCGCAGACGAGACGATGTCGGATGTTTCGGGCAGGGTCGGCTTCCCAAAACAAATCTGAGAGGAAAGAGGATCGTTGATGTTCATCTTCCTGAACACGCGGACGCCTACACTATCAGAGAGATTGAGCGCATGCTGAGCCAATTAACTGCATGCACGCATTCGGGAACTGGCTGACAATGTCCTTCTTAAGCGCCTTTGCCTTCAGTTTCGCGAATGCTTGATCTGTCCGTAGACGCTCAATTCTTCCTGACTAGTTCGGGTCTTCCTTCCACGAATAACCCTCGTCCGTACGGCACCCTCGCCCAAACGCTTTTCGAGTGAAAAAGGGATACCCTACCCTCCAACTGATATGCTGATGTTGTTAACGACCGGTTCGAAAAGGTGCGACATGGGCACTCCTCAAAAATCAGGATGGAAAACACGACTGGTAGAGAACCGCTTTCCGGACCGTTCTTTCGACATTGAGTTTTGGCAGGAACAGGGGGGATGAGGCCATCTTTGCGGCGGCATGGGAAATGGTGGAATTAGCTGAGGGAACCAGGCATGGCAGAAAGCCGAGACTACAGAGAACTGTTACAACTCTTAAACGAATTTGAGGTTGATTATCCGATTGTCGGTGGTTTCGCGGTCATGAAATATGGCGAACCCCGTTATACGAAAGATCTCGATGTGTGGATCTCGAGAAAACGGACCTCGAGAAGCGCCTCGCCAGGGTGGAGCGGCTGTTGCGAGAGTCGATCGGGCAGCATTGATCGCATGAGGGGCGAATCATTCTCTAAGACGTAGATGTGATCTCGGTTGCCGAGACAAGCGAGGAAGAGGTTAGATTGTCTTACCATGCAAACCAAGGTTTCCACCAAGGGACAAGTTGTTCTTCCAGGCCCACTTCGCCGCAAGCTTGATATTCGGGCAGGTGATCCTCTGGACGCCAACATCGAGGATGGGCGAATTGTGCTGACGCCGCGCAACAAGCGCCCCCATCGAGTCAAACTCGTGACCGACCCCGTCACTGGATGGCCTGCCTTAAGCGCAGGCCCGAA
>JAIQFH010000024.1 GCA_020073385.1 Terriglobia bacterium
TAGACCCGCCCGCCGTACGCAGCTAGCCCGTTGTAGTCGCCGAAGAACAGTCCGCCCGCCTCGAAGGCCTCATCCGTCCACGCATAATTGTTGAACGTGTGCCCCTTGTCGGTGGAGCGTGCCAAGACCACGATCTGCTTCCGGTTTTTGGGGTCGTTCCGGCGATCGTAGAAAACTACATTCACCGAGCCGTCGACAGGGTCCACCGCCAGCCACTGAAAAAACTGCTCAGCTCCGTTGTGCACCGCATCGTTGTTCACTCTAGCCGCAGGAGTCCAGTGTTTCCCGCCATCGCCAGAACTCGAGATAAACACATCGAGGTCGCCGTTTCGATAATCGCTCCAAGTAACGTATAGGCGCTTGCTCTTCGGATCTACTCCGATCTGAGGAAATCCGTTCGCGCGGTCCAGCGTGTCGATCGCGAACATAATAGGTGCGGTATGAATGATGGGACGCGCATGGGAGAACGTCTTTCCGCCATCGCGCGAAGAGGTGAACATGAGGTCGTAGTCCTGGCTCCAGATCACATAGAGCGTGCCGTCGGGGCCGACCGCTCCATCAAATCCTTCCGCGGCACCATTGTCATCGCGCGGCAATCCAGGGTGGGCGTCTATCTCGACCGGTTCGGACCAGGTCTTTCCATCGTCGTTCGAACGTGAGATCACCATCTGCGAGTCAGTTAACCGCCAGCGCGTCCATCCCACGTAGAGATTGCCGGCGAACTTACTCTTCGAGTTGTCGGCGACAATATAGGGCTTGTCTTCGAAGGGAATGCCTGCGGCAGTCGGCTGCTCCGCCACTGGGATATGGTCTGCCTCCCAGGTCTTCCCGCCATCTAGCGAGCGCCGGACGAAGATGCCATTGCGCGTCGCGCCATGCGCCCAATAATTGAACGTTCCAAGCTTGTCGAATGCGATGTAGCAGATGAATGCGTGACCCTGGTTATCGAAGGCCGTCGAGACGTCGCCCGATACCCGATAATTCTTCGGATCGACTCCTTCTGCGACTTGCCAAGTCTCCCCAGCGTCCCGCGAGTAAGAGGCGTGAGCGTTGTCCTGAAACACGGCCACCACTTGCTGCGGGTTCGCAGGGTTCACGGCAACACCCGGCTCGGTGAAATATCCAGGTGCAGGAGTCAGAGCAAATACGTGCGCTTGCGACGCCTTCGGCAACTCCTGGCCATGCAGCATCAGACTAGCGCCAAGGCACAAAATGAGCGCGAGACAAATGATCCGTACACAATCGCGGAATAACCTATTCATTCGTGGCCTCTTAAATTTGCGACAGCACGTTAAGCGGGTCCCCTGGAACACAGCGCCGCACCTCCGGCAATTCCTGCATCAGCGCCGTAGTGCGCCATCAGCAGCGGAATTTCTGAGGCACGCGGATTTACACACCAGTCCGGAAGTCCACGTTTGATCTCCTCAAAGAAACTTCTCAGCATTGCAGCCACTCCGCCGCCCACCACGATGACGTCGGGATCGAGCAGGTCAACAATGTTCCCCAACCAGATCGTCAGGAGGTGGACCGTATCTTCAAGGACCTCGCGTGCTACCGGATCGCCGGACTCGAATGCCTCGCGTACGTGTTGGCTAGTAATCGAGTTGGCGTCTCCCTTGACCAAATCAAGCAGCGCCTTTGCTCGCGAAGAATCGGCGACGACCTTGTCCCGCGCCCGAGCGCCGATCGCTGGGCCGGCAGCAAGGATCTCGATGCAGCCACGCTTGCCGCATCCGCAGACCGGCCCTCGATAGTCAATGCTCACGTGACCGCCCTCTCCTGCCGATCCCGTTTTTCCGTGATAGATTGCGCCATCGAAGACGATCCCGGTTCCAATCCCGGTGCCAATCGTTGCGTAGAAGACGTAATGAAAACCCTGAGCCGCTCCCCAGAGAGTCTCAGCCAATGCTGCGGCGTTTGCATCATTGTCGATCTTCACCGGCACGCTGTATTTCGTGCGAACTTTCTCGGCTAATGGAAAATTCCGCCAGCATGGAAGGTTCGGAGGATTGAGAACGACGCCGGTCTTCGGATCGAGCGGCCCCGGCGCACAGATGCCAATACCCTCGATGTCCACCGCGGAAGCGGACAACATCGAATCGATCGCGCAGATTACGGCATCGAAAGCGGCCTCCGGCGTTCCGTTGGCAACCATCGGCGTCCGCCCCTGAGCGAGAATCTTGCCAGAACGGTCGACAATTCCTACAGCGATCTTCGTTCCTCCGATGTCAACTCCCAGTACAGCTTTGGCGCCTGCAGTCATTGCCGATCCCCTGCCGCTTCGCTCATGCCAGAGAATCGCACTTCAATTGTCTTAATCTCGTAGGGTTTCGTGGGCACTTTCACCTCACCGTTGGAAACAGGAAGGTTGCCCAACGGCCTCTCCATCAAATCCGTATCCGAAGCCGACGCTGCGCCCGTAGGAAGCTGAATTGTCACATCGCCTTGCTTTCCAGCCCACTCATAGAATCGGACGATCAGTGCGTTGTCGTCTTCAGCCTTCTTGACCGCAGTAACAATGACATTGTCCGACTTCGCTTGCACAAAAGAGTATTTCCCGGGAAGTTTCCCCTCGTGCCTTCCCGAAGGGAGTGCGATCAATTTGTAATTCAGTTCGTAGCCGCAGCGAATGGTCAGCGCATTCTTCCATCCTCCTGCATGCGGATACAAGGAATAGGTGAACTCGTGATGTCCCTCATCGGCGTGCGGATCAGGCCACTCGGGCGACCGCAACAAAGATAGCCGCAGGACATTGCCCTTTGCGTCGTACCCGTACTTGGAATCGTTCAACAGGCTGAGTCCGTGCTTGCCATCGGAGATGTCGGCCCAGCGCTGGGCTGGAACCTCAAACTGCGCTTGCTCGGCGGGAGTATTGCGCGTGGTGGGGCGCTCCACGGAACCGAATGGAATCTCGTAGGTCGCCTTGTCGCTATGTGCGCTCACTGGGAATGCAACCTTCAGCAGGATGTGTTTCTCGTGCCACTCTGCATCCATCTTCACGTCAACCCGCGGCACGCCAGCATACAAAATGATGTCGCGCACAAACGTCGAATTCTGAAAATGATTCTTCACGCGAATGATCGATCGCAGCGGACCATTCTCCACGAGTTTGACCTCGTCGGCTTTAACCAGATCCCAGTGCTGCTTCTCGAAATCTGCGTCGATATTCCACGCGTCCCATTGCTTGGGTTTATCAACGAAAGTCTGCAGAAGATTGCCGCACGTGGCGTTCCTCGGGCCGCCCGTATCCGTCTCGGCAGGAGCCAGCGCTTCCGTCCCGCTCTTCTTGTCGAATAAGCTCGTCATGCAGCCGGTCTGCGGATCAATCTTCACTCGGATGAACTCATTTTCCAGCGAATCTGCCGAGGCTTTCAGAACTGAGTGCTCCGGAACAGCCGACGCCGCCCCACGAGCAAAATAAGTCTGATATCCAAGGGGCGGAGTATTCGAGAGCACTAAGAAGCGCGCGCGATGCGTTTCCCCATCAATCGATAACAACTGCGCTTCTGCAGCCTTGCCATTGGAGTCGACCACCTCGATCTGGCGAGCCGGAGCCGGCAGTTGAACCTCCACCTCGCTTACTTCAGTTCGAGGCCACGAGAGTGAGTTGAACAACAGCACCGGCGCGCCTTCTCGCTCTGTGTTTACATGGGCCGCAATCTCCCGCAGGGATGCAAACGTGACGTCATTCGCAGCCCGGTCCACATTCTCCATGTTGCGCTTGGCATCCAAATAGTTCACGGCAATGCCCGATCCCGGCATGATGTCGTGGAAGTGCTCAAACAGCAGGTTCTTCCATGTCTGCGTCATTAGCTCTTGTGGGTAGGGCCGTCCATACAGCGAGGCAATCGACGCAAACTTCTCGGCGTTCAACACATTCTCTTCCGAGCGCCGAATCCTCCGCTTGGTCTCCGCCTGTGTCGTGAAGACGCCTCGGTGATACTGAAAGTACAGTTCCCCATCCCAGGTCGGGACCTGCATCGAGGGCAACTTCTTCTCCATGTCGCTGAAGAACTCGCTGGCAAAACTGAACTCCAGCCTGGGGAAAACTGTATCGGGTGATCGCAGTTGTTCGGCATGATCGAGCATCACCCGAGTAGGCCCGCCACCGTGATCGCCAACACCATACAGGTGCATCATCTCGGGCTTGTCGGGGATCTTCGGGCCGTAGATCGAAGGCATCCATTGCGCCACCTGACTCCCCATCGGTTCCGCATCGATCCCATCCGCATAATCGTGCGGAAAATACGTCAGCAGGCGGCTGCCATCCGGCGCTTGCCACCAGAAGAATTTGTAGGGGAACGTCGTGAATTCGTGCGCCCACATCAGCTTCTGGGTCACGAAATAGTCCATGCCTGATCGCTTATAGATCTGCGGCAGCTGATAGTTGTAACCGAACGAATCCGGATTCCATCCGATCTTCACGTCCACGCCAAAGTTTTTCTGGAAATATCGTTTGCCCACCAGGATTTGTCGAACCAGCGACTCACCGTCGGGCATATTCAGGTCCGGTTCAACCCACATCCCGCCAATGATCTCCCATCGACCCTCTTTCACGCGCTGCTCGATCTGATGGTAGATATCCGGATACTTCTCCTGCATCCATTCATAGGTCCGGGCCGAGGACATCGTGAACTTGAAGTCGGGATACTCGCGCATCAAATCGAGCACGCTATTGAATGTATTGCGAACCACTTCGACGGTTTCGGTCCATGGCCAGAGCCATGCCATGTCAATGTGAGAGTTGCCGACGGCGCGAATCGTGAATTGCTGCAGCCACGGTTTCAGGACTTCCAGTTTGGCGTGTGCCGATTTGAGTGACGCATCAAACGCCGCTTGATCACCCTTATCGAGCGGAGAGAAATCAATCGCCTTGACTGCCGCATCCAGTTGGCGTTCGCGTTCTGCCTTTCCATCCTCATAGGCCGCGATAATCGGACGAGCAGCCAGCAGGTCCAGCCGCAGCCGGGCGGGATCCGGACGTGATTTCGGAGCATCGATTGTGAGTTCGCTACGGAAGAACTCCGACTGCACCGTATCTCCCCCAACCACGCGGGCAGCCACCAGAAACTTCTGCCCCGGTTGCGCACTCTCGGTCAACAGTACCGGCAAGATGTTGTCATCATCGCCCCGGTAAAGAACAGCGCCGTTGGAGAAGACCGTGATCATCAGGCTGCTCGCGCTCCCGAAACGCAAGTCCAGCTTAATGCTCGCCCCCTGCGTGGCATAACCGTTGATCTTCACGGGAATCTGAATCCAGCTCCGGAAGACGCGAGTCCCAGTCCAATGTGCCTCATTCGCGTTTTGCCCCCCTGGACCGGACATATTTTTCACGATCCAGGCACCCCAGTCCGTGTCGCTCAGGCCGGGATCTTCCGGATGAGGGATGTCATCATGAAAGCGCCACTCAGATTCTGGTTGATGAGTCAGCGAGTTGAGCCGATCGAGAGTCGCCTTGTAAGGATCCGCAGCATTGTTCTGGCACAAGCCGGCGATAGTGAAGACCAGCGGAAAGAGAACTAAAACAGCGCGACGCATCATAATAAGGACGCTACCTTTCGAGTGGAATGAAGGTGAACACAAGCTGCCGAAGCAAAGGAAGATTATCACTGAACCGTTTGCATGGAAGCTAAGTTGTTGATTTTACAGTGTCGCGAGCTGGTGTGCCTGGGAATGCAAAAATTCTGATTCCTTTCATCGAAATTTTGAGTCTAAGCCGGAGAACAGTAATATTGACGGGCGCCAGCCGGGCCCGTAAAATCGAAACTCGAATGTCAGATAGCTCCAATCTTCGCGCAACGTGCTGCTGCATCTGTTGTTGTTGTTGTGGATGCGTGCGCTCTGGCGCGGGGAGGCTGCTGACTTAAGAATATCTTCTTAAAGTAAAAGCACTCATCAACCCACCGCCAGACGGATCTGGCGGTGGGTTTTTTATTGCCCGAAAATAGCAATGACCAACACAACAAACACGAAGAAAGAGACGGCAGCCCAGCGGGCGGAGCGACTGAAGCGGGCCAAGAATCCGTGGGACGGGTTGGACGAGATCCGCCGCTTTGCGCGTGAGGGATTCGATTCTATCCCGCCCGAGTGGATCGGCACCTACTTCCGCTGGTGGGGCGTTTACACCCAGGGCGACGGTGCTGGCGTCACCGGCGGCCAGGGAGGCGTGGGGCGCGCGTTGCAGCGTTTCATGGTGCGCATCCGGATTCCCAACGGCATCATGAGCTCTCATCAGTTGCGCGCCATTGCAGACCTCACCCGCCGCTACGCTAACGGAATCGCCGACCTCACGGTTCGTCAGAATATTCAACTGCACTGGGTCACGATTGAGTCCTTGCCGGAAGTTCTTGAAGGCCTGTGGCGCGTGGGACTCAACACCACGGGTGCTTGCGGAGATGTCGTACGCAACGTGACGGGTTGCCCAGTTGCAGGCGTCGATGCTGACGAAATTATCGATGCGTCCCCTCTGGTGCTCGAGACATCGCAACTGCTGGCGGGAAACTCGAAGTTCTACAACCTGCCGCGGAAGTTTAAGATCTCGATTGCCGGATGCCACTCCTGGTGCTCCTATCCTGAAATCAATGATATTGGCCTGACCGCGATTTCCCGCACGGCCGGCGGGAAGCGTGAAGTTGGATTTTCCCTGCGTGTAGCCGGTGGCCTTTCGGCGGAACCATATCTAGGTGCACGGCTCGATGCATTTGTTCAGCAGGGTCAGGTCGTGCCCGTTATCAAGTGTATTGCCGAACTTTTCCGCGATTCCGAGGTTCTCCGCGAGCACCGCGAACGCGCTCGACTGAAATTCCTCTTCCTTCGTCATGGATGGACGGCTGAGCAATTTCTCGATGAATTGCATCAGCGCCTCGGCTTCCATCTCGATCCCGCAGCCGCAGAGCATCCTCCAGACGATGTTTACCGCGACCACGTTGGCATTCACCCACAAAAACAGCCCGGTCTTTCCTACGTCGGAGCTGTAGTGCTGCGGGGACGAATTACAGCCGACCAGATGCACTCGGCCGCCGATGTGGCCGAGCGCTATGCAAGCGGCGAACTCCGTGCCACCACTATGCAGAACTTGCTGGTCGTCAATGTCCCCACGATCAATGCCGACGCATTGGCCAAAGAGCTTGACGCGATTGGATTCCAGGTGAGTGGGTCAGCCTTCGCGCGCGGTGCCGTAGCTTGCAGCGGCACGGAATTCTGCAAGCTGGCCATCACAGAAACCAAGAGCTTCTCGCGTTGGCTGGTCGAGGAAATGGAAGAGCGCCTCCCCGGTTTCGATCAGCATCTGAAGCTGCACGTCACAGGCTGCCCCAACAGTTGCGGACAGCACTGGATCGCCGACGTCGGGATCGAGGGCAAGAAGATCAAAGTCGACGGCGGCCTGGCCGATGCTTACTACTTCTGCGTCGGCGGCGCCCTCGGTCTTCATCAGTCGACGGCGCGCCCAGTGGGCTATCGCTGCCTCGCCACTGAAGTGCCCGATGCGCTGGAGCGTTTGCTCGGGCGATATCTGGCTGACCGCAACCCCGGGGAGAATCTACGCAGATTCTTTTCCCGTCACAGCGACTCTGAGTTGCGCGAGTTTTTAGCGGGCGAAAGTGTGCCCGCAGTAGTACGCGATCTGCCCTCTCCCCAAAATTTGGTTCACCTGGCAGGAGGAATCGGTGACTAGCTTATTTCCAATGTTCATGAAACTGGAAGGGAAGCAGTGCCTGGTCGTCGGGGCCGGAAAGGTCGGCGAACCGAAGATCGCTGGCTTGCTTGAAACGGGAGCGCGCATTCGGGTCGTCGCTCTCGATGCCAGCCCTGCCGTTCGCGAATGGGCGCGCTCGGGAAGGATCGAACTCGAACTGCGCGCCTTTACCAATGACGATTTGCACGGAGCGTTTCTGGTCGTCGTCGCCACTGCTTCGCGCTCGTTGAATGAACGCGTCTATCACGAGGCGCAGAGACTGAGCATCCTCTGCAATGTAGTCGATGTTCCGGATCTCTGCGACTTCTTCTATCCGTCAATTGTTCGCCGCGGCGATTTGCAGATTGCCGTTTCGACCGCTGGGAAGAGTCCCTCCCTGGCGCAGAAGATCAGGCAACAGCTCGAAAAGCAGTTCGGGCCAGCCTATGCCGCATGGGTGGCCGAACTGGGCGAAACCAGGCAACTCATCCTGGCCAGTGATCTCGACAAAGAGCGCAAGCTCGACCTCCTTCATTCGCTGGCGAGCAGGGAGGCCGTCGAAGCGGCTCTGGCCGAGAACCGCGAATTGGCAGTCGCACTCGCTGAGCATGGGGAGAAAGCATGAAGGGAAAAGTTTCTCTAGTTGGTGCAGGACCCGGCGATCCAGAGTTGCTCACGGTGAAAGCTCTGCGATTGCTTAGGACAGCGGACGCTGTCTTGTATGACGAACTGGTCTCGGCTGAGATCCTGAAGCTCATTTCCCCAGCGGCCCAGTTGCATAACGTCGGCAAGAGATGCGGAACGAAAAAGATCCAGCAGGAAGAGATCAACTTCTTGATGATCGCACTCGCGGACTCAGGTTTGAATGTAGTTCGATTGAAGTCCGGAGACCCCATGATCTTCGGCCGCGCCGGCGAGGAGATCGAGGCTCTTCGCAAAGCGAACATTGATTGCGAGATTGTCCCGGGTGTGACGTCGGCGCTGGGAGCCGCGGCATCGGCGCAGATACCGCTGACGCATCGGCGCGAGTCGTCAGCCGTGGTCTTCCTCACAGCGCATCAAGCTTCGAACAGCGAGGCTGCTGACTGGAGCAAGCTGGCCGGAAGCGGCGCTACTCTCGTCATCTACATGCCCGGCCACAATTACGCGGACATGTCGGCAAGATTGAAAGCCGCGGGCCTGGCAAGCGATACACCCTGCGCTATCGTTTCTCGCGCGACGACGCCTGACCAGGAGACTTTCCGTACGAGCGTCGGGAAACTGCAGACCTCTCCAACGTTGCCCGCTCCCACTCTGCTTGTAGTCGGTGATGTTGTCCGACACGCCGTGGACGAGAAGTTCGAATTTGCTTCGAGCGGCAGCGAGATTTCTATCC
Source organism: Terriglobia bacterium (assembly GCA_020073385.1). GTDB lineage: Bacteria > Acidobacteriota > Terriglobia > Terriglobales > Acidobacteriaceae > Sulfotelmatobacter. The sequence goes on from JAIQFH010000024.1 coordinate 9,051, forward strand.
CTGCTGAATTGGTTTCGGGTTTCCGTGCAGAGTCCATTCAAGAGGAGCCAGTCGCGTGAAAGATCTCATTCAGCCCTCCACCCCAATCGACGGCCAACTTCAGGTCGGCAAAGTGCAGGCCGTCGCCGAAACCTGGTCTCCGCAGCACGTCCTAACTTGGGCCTTTCAAACCTTTGGCAAAAGCGTGGCCATCTCGTCGGCATTCGGCGCCGAAGGAATGGTGCTGATCGACATGGCGTCTCGTATCAGCAGGGAGTTCCGTTTGTTCACCATCGATACGGAATTTCTTTTTCCTGAAACCTACAATTTGATGGACAGGATCGAAGAGAAATACGGGATCACGATCGAGAGGGTGTACTCCGCGCTCTCGCCGGAAGAGCAACAGCGGGTTCATGGCGAAGCTCTATGGAGCCGCAACCCTGATCTATGCTGCAATCTGCGCAAGGTCGAACCGCTGCGCCGGAAACTGGGCGAACTGAGCGCGTGGATCACGAGCATCCGTCGAGATCAGACGTCAGTACGATCGGCCGCGAGACGGATCGAGTGGGATGCGAAGTTCGGTTTGGTGAAAGTCAACCCCATTGTGGACTGGACGTCGAAGCAAGTGTGGCGCTACATCCATGACCATGATGTCCCGTACAACGCGCTTCACGATCAGGACTACCCCAGCATCGGCTGCACCCATTGCACCCGCTCTGTCCAGCCCGGCGAAGACCCGCGCGCCGGCCGTTGGCCCGGCTTTAACAAGACTGAGTGCGGGCTACACATTATCGAGCCGGTTCCTGCATCGTCACAGGTGCAAGCACCGGCCGCAGAAGGCGGCGATTAACAGCGGCTTCTATCCGGCCTCACAGAATGCGCTGGAGATTCCTCCCCAGTCGCGCGCCGGCTCAAGCTTGGGAAAGAAGACGCTGTGCAGGCGGCGGACCGATTCCTCCGCCCTCGACTCATCCACTAGGAACGATAACGTCCGTTCCGATGCCCCCTGGCAAAGGACACGCACATCCATGTCAGAAACAGTCGCGAACAGTTGGCTCGCCACTTCTGGCTGACGGCGGATATTCTCACCGACAAGGCAAACGAGCGCCTTATGATTTTCCCAACACACGTCGGCGACTTGCCGCAGATCTTCGACAATTTTTGGCAGAGCGACGTTGGAGCCCACCAACAGTGAGATTCGGTCGATCGAAGTTCCCATCACGTCCACCGCACAGGTGTGTTGCTCAAGGACTCCAAACACAGTATTCAGCAAAGCAGCATCGACCCCACGCCGAGACTGGATTTCAAGCGAGACGACATTCCGTTTCGCCGTAATCGCGCTCACCCGGTTCCCCGTGCTCGCACGCGCCGTAATTTCAGTTCCATGGCCCTCCGGGTGCCGCGAGTTCAACACATAAACCGGAATATTCTCGCGCATCGCGGGCGCAAGGGTTGCCGGATGCAGCACCTTGGCTCCAAAATGGGCCAGGTCAGCGGCTTCGTCGAAGCTGAGCTTGCGAATGACGCGAGCGTCGGAACAGACCTTCGGGTCCGTCGTCATGACTCCGTCAACATCCGTCCAGATTTCGACTCGCGATGCACCAACCGCCGCTCCGACAATAGCGGCGCTGAAGTCCGAGCCCCCGCGCCCCAGCGTGGTGGGAACTCCATCGATGGTCGAGGCAATAAACCCACCCAGAACCGGGACGCTTCCCGACTGCAGCAGAGGATTTAATGCATCTCGAAGGCGCTGGTTGGTTACATCCCAAAGTGGACTTGCCTGACCGTGGCGCGCGTCGGTGACGACGCAATTACGGGCATCGACATGCGCAGCCTGCAGTCCGGCTTCACAGAGCGCCCAACTGACCAGCCTGCTGGAGAAGCATTCCCCAAAGCTCAAAAGCCGATCCTGTGCCTTAAGGTCAAAGTGGCGGGACGTTTCCAATTCGTGCAGGAGCGATTCCAATGCCTGTAGTTCGCCGCGCAGTTCTCGGTCCAGCGAGCCATGCGCCGAGGCGCTCAGAAGGGAATCAGCCAGGTCTTCGTGGCGGACGTAAATGTTTCGAACGATCGCCAGGGCCGATCCCAGATGTCCTTTGGCAGCAGCGTTCCCGGCCTCCAGTAACTGATCGGTAACTTTTGCCAACGCGCTGATAATTAACACCGGCTGCGCGCCAAGCCTGCTCTCGACGATACCGACGAGTCGTCGAATGGCGGCTGCGTCTTCGACCGACGTCCCGCCGAACTTCATCACCACCACATCCTCGCCACGCTCAAATCTGCTTTGTCGCTGTGAACCGCTCATGTTCTTTCAGCTCCGTTCTGCGAAATCGCCCAAAAAGCAAAAACCCACCGCCAGATCGCTTCTGGCGGTGGGTTTCGGTGATCTTGCTTAAGATTGCTTTACTTCATCATCCGTTCCCATCCTCCAGAAGACACGTAATTCGTGTCGACATGCCTGTGCCTGTCGATGTAATTCGCTTCGCCTTCTGGATGAGGGTGCTCATGAAATCAGGAACTGCAAAATGCACAAAAAGGATATCGGACGAATGCTGTCCAGGTTAAATTCAAAATTATGATGTTACGAATCGAAATTTCAGGTTTCGGCTGCTACGCATCCACCTTCTTCATGTGGGTCGCAAACTGCCGTAAAAGGGCCACGAACGCAGTCGACGCCACTGAAAGCGTGCGGTCGCGACGGTAAGCCAGGCCCAGTTCACGATAGAGTTCCGCATCTTCAAGGTCGATTAACTTAACCCGTCCTGCATCCACTTCATCGCGAGCAAACGACGCGCTGATGAGTGACACACCCAGGTCGGCCGCCACAAAGCTCTTGATCATCCCAATACTCGGCAACTCCATCCGCACCTGCAGTTCAGAGTTATGCGGACGAAAGAGTTTGTCCAGGAGCCTGCGCGTATGACCGGTCTTCGGAAACAGCAGCGGATGTTTGACGATCTCGCTAACCGGCACGACTTTGTGCTTGGCCAGCGGATTCTTCGGGCTCACCATCAACATCAGCTTGTCGCGAAAAATCGGCTGGATTTTCAGGCTGGGAGACTGAATCGGCAGCGTAAGAATGCCCACTTCCACGGCACCGTTCTCCAGTTTCTCCACGATCTTGTAGCTGAAATTTCGATAGATGCTGATCTGCACCGGGGGATACCGCCTGCAGTATTCGCCAAAGACCTCCGGCAGCACATACAAACAAGTGGCCTCGTTCGCCCCGACGCGCAGAGTGCCGCGGGGCGTGGTGCTGTGGTCCGCAACCGCTGTGAGCGACTCATCCCGCAGATTCTTCAGGCGCTCGGCATATTCGTAGAAAATCTGTCCGGCGGGCGTCAGTTTCACGGTTTTGCCGGAGCGGTCCAGTAGGCGGTCACCGTACTCCTGCTCAAGTTGGCGGATCTGCGCGCTGACCGCCGATTGTGAGCGAAAGACCTTTTCCCCCGCACGGGAAAAACTGCCCTGTCTGGCGACTTCCAGGAACGTAATGAGTTGATCAAAGTCCATGGGATGGCCGAATTATAGCGGAGTCGCCCCGACATGGCGGTTAATTCCTGAAAGTCTGCACGATACCGATCGTCCGGAATTTTGCATGGGAGCCATCGAAATTCTGCATTGTACTTTGCTGCCCCTTAAGCCTTATTAAAGATAGTCGGAACCAATAGTCCTGAGCAGAAGTGTGCCGTGTAGAATAGCCTCGCCGGTGCGCCCAAGAACAGGTGATCCAGACCACTTTCAATCCGTGCGACGGAGTCCTCGATGACGCGTCTAAACCCAACCAATGGCCTGCCTCCAGCGCAGGGTCTCTACGACCCGGCGCATGAGCACGACGCCTGCGGAATCGGGTTCGTCGCCAGCGTCTCGGGTCAAAAGAGCCACGACATCATCAAGAAGGGAATTCAGGTCCTTCTGAATCTCGCCCATCGCGGCGCCTGCGGCTGCGATCCCGAAACCGGCGATGGCGCCGGCGTTCTGATCCAGATTCCTCACAAATTCTTCGCGCGCGAATGCGAAAAACTCGGCTTTACCTTGCCCAAAACGGGGACGTACGGCGTCGGCATGACCTTTTTGCCGGTCGAGAAGCACCAGCGTCTAACCTCCGAAGGAATCCTTGAGCGAATCATCAAGGAAGAAGGTTTATCGCTGCTCGGCTGGCGCGACACGCCCGTCTATGCATCGGCAATAGGCCGCGTAGCGCGCGCTTCGCAACCCTACATCCAGCAGATCTTCGTGCGCTGCGCTCCCGGGATGGACGAAGATGCTTTCGAGCGCAAGCTATACGTGGTTCGTAAGCGTGCCGAAAGCGAAATTCGCGAGTCCGGAATCGAAGACGCGGAGATGTTCTACATTCCGTCGCTCTCCTGCCGGACGATCGTTTACAAAGGGCTCCTGCTGGCGCAGCAGATCACGAACTTCTATCGCGAACTGGCCGACCCTGATGTTGTGAGTGCGTTGTGCCTCGTGCACCAGCGGTTTTCCACGAACACGTTTCCAAGCTGGCAGCGGGCTCACCCCTACCGTTACGTCGCGCACAACGGCGAGATCAACACGCTGCGCGGCAATGTGAACTGGATGCATGCGCGCCAGTCGCTGCTCAGTTCGCCGCTCTTCGGGAATGACATTAAGAAGCTCTATCCCATCATTGCCCCTGACGGCAGCGATTCCGCCAATTTCGACAACGCAGTCGAATTGCTGCTGCAGGCCGGACGCAGCCTGCCACACGTCATGGCCATGCTGATTCCCGAGGCCTGGTCCGGCAATCCGCACATGAAGCCGGAGAAGCGCGCTTTCTACGAGTACCACGCCTGCGTGATGGAACCTTGGGATGGTCCGGCGGCCATCGCCTTCACCGATGGTCGCGTAATCGGCGCGACCCTCGATCGCAACGGCCTTCGTCCCGGCAGGTATGTCGTGACGCATGATGGCCTGGTCGTCATGGCTTCTGAAGCGGGCGTACTTGATGTGGCTCCCGAGCAGGTGAAGAAAAAGGGCCGGTTGCAGCCGGGCAAGATGTTTCTCGTGGATACGATCGAAGGCCGCATCGTCTCCGACAAAGAAATCAAGCAGAAGCTCGCTTCGCGACATCCCTATGCCGAGTGGCTGAAGGAAAATCAGATCACGATCGACCAACTGCCCGAGCCGTCACGCATGCATTATCCCGATGCCGAGACCCTGCTCCGCCGACAGCGGGCCTTCGGTTACTCCGATGAGGACCTGCGCATGATCCTCAGCCCGATGGCAACCAAGGGTGAAGAGCCCGTCGGTTCCATGGGCACCGACACTCCTCTGGCCTGCCTTTCCGACAAGCCGCAATCCCTCTTTAACTATTTCAAGCAGTTGTTCGCCCAGGTCACGAATCCTCCCATCGATCCGATTCGCGAAGAGATGGTCATGTCGCTCATCAGCTACATCGGCAGTGAGCGCAACATTCTCGAGGAAGCGCCTGAGAACTGCCACATGCTGAAGTTGGCGCATCCGCTGCTGACGAATCGCGAATTGGAAAAACTGCGCCGGGTTTCGAACCGCGACTTGCTGGCGACTACGTTGCCGGCTCTCTTCCGCGCCAAAGAGGGCGAAGCAGGACTGAAGCGCGCCCTCGATGAGTTGTGCCAGCGCGCCTCGTTGGCGGTGAAAGCTGGATACTCGCTGATGATCCTTTCTGATCGCGGCGTCGACAAAGATTACGCGCCCATTCCGTGCTTGCTGGCGCTCGCCGCCGTTCACAATCTGCTCGTGCGAGAGGAAACTCGAACGCAGGTGGCCCTGATCACCGAATCCGGCGAGCCGCGCGAGGTCATGCATTTCGCCTTGCTCAGCGGCTATGGGGCCAGCGCAATTAATCCTTATCTTGCGTTGGAAAGCGTCGAAAACCTTGCCTGGCGCGGAGAGTTGGGCGAAGGCATTACTCGGGATCTGGCTGTCAAGCATTTCCTGAAAGCGATCAAGAAGGGCTTGCTCAAGACGTTTTCAAAGATGGGGATCTCCACTCTGCAGAGCTATCAGGGAGCGCAGGTCTTCGAAGCGATTGGCTTGAATAAAGACTTGGTCGATGCTTATTTCGCCGGCACGACGTCGCGCATCGAGGGGGTTGGCCTCTCTGTTTTAGCGAATGAAGCCCTGTTGAAGCATGACTACGCGTTCCGGCCTCTGACTGATTTCGAAACTGAACTGACGGTCGGCGGTAACTATCACCAGAGGGTCAACGGTGAATACCATCTGCTCAATCCGCTGACCATCAGCAAGCTCCAGCACGCGGTTCGGCAGGATAGTTTCAAGACGTTCCAGGAATACACTGACCTGATCGACAAGCAAAGCGCACAGCTCTGCACCTTGCGCGGACTGATGAAATTGAAGAAGAGCGCTGCGCCGGTCCCCTTGGAAGACGTCGAGCCCGCGAAGGAAATCGTCAAGCGCTTCACGACCGGCGCCATGTCGTTCGGTTCCATTAGTAAAGAGGCCCATGAGACGCTGGCCATCGCGATGAACCGAATCGGCGGCAAATCGAATACGGGCGAGGGCGGGGAAGATGAAGAGCGCTTCAAGCCCGACCCCAACGGCGATCTACGCCGCAGTGCGGTCAAGCAAGTGGCTTCGGCGCGATTCGGGGTTACGGCGAATTACCTGGTGAACGCCGACGAACTCCAGATCAAGATGGCCCAGGGCGCCAAGCCGGGTGAGGGTGGGCAACTTCCGGGACACAAGGTGGACGAGGTCATCGCGCGGCTGAGGCACTCGATCCCCGGCGTAGGACTTATCTCTCCGCCACCGCACCACGACATCTATTCGATCGAAGATCTCGCTCAGCTGATCTACGACCTGAAGAACGTCAATCCTCATGCTCGAATTGCGGTGAAGTTGGTCGCGGAAGTCGGAGTGGGAACGGTTGCCGCTGGCGTGGCCAAGGCTCACGCCGACGTCGTACTCATCAGTGGAGACTCTGGAGGAACAGGCGCATCTCCACTCAGTTCCATCAAACATGCGGGCATTCCGTGGGAGCTTGGCCTGGCAGAGACGCAGCAGGTTCTCTTGTTAAATGACCTGCGCAGCCGGATTCGGGTTCAGACCGATGGCAAACTCCAGACTGGCCGCGACGTCGTGATTGCCGCATTGCTCGGCGCCGAAGAGTTCGGCTTCGCCACGACCCCGCTGATCGCTATGGGCTGCGTCATGATGCGGAAATGCCATCTCAACACCTGCTCGGTCGGCATCGCCACGCAAGATCCCGTGCTTCGGCAAAAATTCCAGGGCCAACCGGAGCATGTGATCAATTTCTTCTTCTTCCTCGCCGAGCAGATTCGCCAGTACATGGCGGAAATGGGCTTCAGCTCGATGGACCAGATGATCGGCCGTGTCGACATGCTCGAAGTGGATGCGGCGGTCGCGCATTGGAAGGATCATTGGAAGGCCCAGGGACTCGACTTCTCCTCGATCCTCTACAACCCACCAGTTCCTTCGCGCGTCGTGAGGCGCTGCGTCCATAAGCAGGACCATGGATTAGAGCAAGCGCTCGACCACAAGATCCTCGGGCAGGTGCATGACACGCTCGAAACGCTTTCCCCGATTGATGTCAAGCTGCCGATCCGTAATATTCATCGCTCCGTGGGCACGATGCTGAGCGGCGAAGTTGCACGCCGTTATGGATCCGCCGGACTTCCCGACGACACCATTCGTGTCCATCTTTCCGGGTCTGCGGGCCAGAGTCTCGGTGCGTTCCTTGCTAAAGGCGTTACGCTCACGCTGGAAGGCGAAGCGAATGACTACGTCGGTAAAGGTCTTTCTGGCGGACGGCTCATCGTCTATCCGCCGCGCGGATCGGGCTTTGCGGCTGAAGAAAACATTATTGTCGGCAACGTCGCGCTTTATGGCGCCACCAGTGGGGAAGTCTTCCTCAACGGCGTGGCGGGCGAACGCTTTGCGGTTCGCAATTCTGGGTCGACCGCTGTGGTGGAAGGCGTCGGCGATCACGGCTGCGAGTACATGACGAATGGATTGGTCGTTGTGCTGGGCTCCTGCGGGCGCAATTTCGCCGCCGGAATGAGCGGCGGCATCGCTTATGTCTTCGATGAGCGCGGCGACTTTACCGAAAAGCGCTGCAATCTGGAATCGGTCGACCTTGAACCTCTCACGGAAACGAAGGATCTGCAGGTCGTTCGCGATCTGGTTCAACGTCACGCGGAATTCACCGGTAGCCAGCGCGCCAAGTGGATTCTCGTTAACTGGAACGAAGCCGTATCCCGCTTCATAAAAGTGTTCCCGCACGAATTCAAGCGCGTTCTCGGAATTGCACGAGCCGAGCAAGCGTACATTCCAGGCGAACCCCTCGCGGTCTTGGCCAACGCGGAGCAGGTGCAACATGGGTAAGACCACCGGTTTCATGGACTACTCCCGCGAGTTGGCTCCGCGCAGGCCTGTGCTCGAACGCGTCAATGATTGGTTCGAGATCTATCAGGATTTCCCCGAAGAAGAGCTCCGCAAGCAGGGTGCGCGGTGCATGGACTGCGGTGTTCCATTCTGCCAGACCGGATGTCCGGTAAACAATCTCATTCCCGACTGGAATGACCATGTGTACCGGGGGAACTGGAAAGAGGCTGTCCGTCAGCTACATGCGACCAACAACTTCCCGGAGTTTACCGGCCGCATCTGTCCCGCGCCGTGCGAAGCCTCGTGCGTTCTAGGTATCACTGAGCCTGCGGTCACGATCAAGCAGAATGAAAAGAACATCGTCGAGCGTGGGTTCCTCGAGGGTTGGATTCACCCCGTTCTGCCAAAACATCGTAGTGGCAAGACCGTAGCAATCGTAGGTTCAGGTCCGGCTGGGCTTGCGGCCGCGCAGCAACTCTGTCGCGCCGGTCACGCGGTAACCGTGTACGAAAAAGCAGATCGCATCGGCGGATTGCTTCGCTACGGCATCCCCGAGTTTAAGCTGGAGAAGCACATCATCGATCGCCGCCTCGAGCAGATGACCGCCGAGGGCGTGAAGTTCGTAGCCAACGCCCACGTCGGAGGAAATGTACCGGTCGAGGAGTTGCGTCGTGACTTCGATGCGATCGTTTTAGCCGGCGGTGCCGAACAGCCTCGCGAGCTCAAGATTCCGGGCCGTGAGTTGAAGGGAATTCACTTCGCTATGGAATTCCTGCCGCAACAGAACAAACGCTGCCATGGCGATGTGATCGATCCTGCAACTGACATTCTGGCGACAGGTAAGCGCGTCGTCATCATCGGTGGTGGCGACACTGGCGCGGATTGTCTCGGTACCTGCCATCGCCAGAAGCCGATTTCGGTTCACCAGTTTGAGATCATGCCGAAACCACCGGAGGAGCGCTCTCCGCAAACGCCGTGGCCGTTGTGGCCGTTGCAGCTTCGCGTCGAAGGCGCACACGAAGAAGGCGGCATCCGCGACTGGAGCATTGCCACGACCAGCTTTACAGGCGACGAGAACGGGAACGTGAAGCAGCTTCACGCAGTACGCGTCGGTCCGCCTCCCAAGTTCGAGGCAATCGCCGGTACCGAATTTACGATGGATGCCGATCTTGTCCTGATTGCCATGGGATTCCTCGGTCCCGTCCGCAATGGAATGATCGAACAGTTGGGCGTTCAACTGGATAATCGCGGAAACGTCTCCACCGACCAGAACTGCATGTCTTCGGTCCCTGGCGTTTTTGCCGCCGGAGATATGCGGAGAGGGCAGTCGCTTGTGGTGTGGGCGATTTCAGAAGGCCGCAAGGCCGCAGCTTGCGTGGATCAATACCTGAAGCAGTTCAGCGTTCAGCCCCGCGTCGAACCCGCGCAGGCCTATCCCAACGCTATTCGGATCGCATAGCTGCAGCGACTTCTTCAAACAACCGGGAGAGCCGGCTCGCATCTTCCGCAGAGTTCCCGAAGCGTGCCGACTCGTACACGCGAGTGAACTGCGCCACGGGCAGACGAAGTCTGCTGTCAGGGATCTTCCTCAGGAATTCGTGGGGAGTCTCCGCCTCGGCCTTCTCCATTCCGCGTCGTGCCAGAATCCTGGCCATCCGTTGATACCAGATGGACGCAGCTTGTTCCGGAGAGCGTTCCGGATGCGCTCGTAACCAGTGTTCGTGCAGCGCGCGCAGAAGGCGTCCGAGGTTAGCCAAAAGAACGAGGGCCAAAACGATTCCGCCTCCGATGAGGGTCCACCGTCGAGGAGAATTCTCAACCCGATCCTGGCTGCGCTGTGCCCATTCAAGCATCGAGGCGTAATGCGTTCGGGCCCACATCCGCGCGCCTTCCCACATCCCGCGCGAAGTGTTGATCGCAGCCTTGCCGAGAACGTATTGGTTCGAGCTGTCGTAGCTGACGACCCAATCTCGCCAGAAGGAAGCGGCAGCGTCCATGTACAGAGAAAGTCGTGCCCATCCCTGTGGAGTGCCTACGTTTCCCGCAGGCGTTGGATCGAACGTCTGCCAGCCGTAGCCCGGAAAGTACGCTTCGACCCACGAGTGCGCATTCTTGGCGCGCACCACATAGCTGCCCGTGATGTCATTGAATTCGTCGCTGCGGAACCCATTCACCACGCGGGAAGGAATTCCTAGAGTACGCAACATGACAGCCATGGACGAAGCGAAGTACTCGCAATGCCCCTGCTTGCGCTCGAAGAGAAAATTCGCAATGGGATCTTTGGTTTCGGTCCGCGGCAGTTGCAACGTATACCCGAAACGAGTCCGAAGATAATTCTCGATGACTACCGCTCGGTCGTAGTTGGTCTTGGCTGAACTTGTGATCTGTGACGCCAACTGAGGGATTCGCGGATCTACGTCCGGAAGGCGAAGGTAGATGTTCGCAATGCTCGCAGGGTAGTTTTGTCCGGCTGCGCGTAGTTGGGGAGCAGTCGGCGTCGCGATATCCGATGTCGCCTCATAACGAGTGATGGCGTGCTGGAAGTCGTAGTCGTAGATGCTGCCGCCGGAATCGGCTGCAATCAGGCGATAGTCGCCGCGCAGACTGAACGCCCAGGGAGCGAGAAAGAAGACGTTCGTCCCAATCGGCTCCATCAGCACTTTGTAGTGGATGAGCTTCTCGTGTTGCAGGCTGGCGGTCGCGTACGACCTTGGAGCGCGGCCGTCGCTGGGCAAAGCGAAACTAGTGTCCGGTCGCCGCGGCAGACTGGAAGCGTCGCGCGGATTGGTCCAGGCATGCCCATCGAAATCTGCCAGCGATACTCCGCGCCAGTGGAGATCGTAGAGGCCAGCTTGATCTCCATCGATCTGAACGTGCATCACGACTGAATCCGACTGCTGAATCTGGCCAATCTGTCCCAGTTGGACGTGATCGCTGAAGCCGGAAGAAAAGTCGGTGCCGTAGGAATATCCGCCCAAGTAGCCCGCGGACATGCGGGGCATGACAAAGAACAGCGCAGCGGCGCAAAAGAGAATCACCAGCATCAGCGCGACCGTGAAACGGACGAGGGAAAAAGCGAGATGCCGATGCTCCTGCGGATCGCTTGAATGCCGGGCTTGGATATTTGCGGCGGCTCCGGAACGCCGCATCTCCATCAGCACGAACGTGGCGACAGCCATCAGCATGAAAGCCGCGAACGAAAACAGAAATATGCTGTCGACGGTCAGGACGGCTGAGGCGAGCACCATCAGAAAGGCGAGAATCGCCAGCGTGATGTGATCACGCTCGCGCCGAAGGGAGAAGGTTCGTACTACAACTCCGAACAGGGCAAGGTGGACAGTAGTAGGAAGGAAGCTGCGGGAGAATACCAAATAGTCGATGGCGAAGAAGACAAAATAGGCGATCGACAACGGTGTGGTCCATCGATCGGAAATCACGAAGCTGCGGCGCTTTGCCAGCAGATATCCGCGGATCGCGAGCGCGGTCGAAACAAAAATGATCGAGGGGAGATCTAGACCTCCGGTTCCAGCCAGTGTTGCAAATCCTGTCAGAACCAAAAGATACAGCGCCACTTCAAAGTAGTGGTCGATCGCTCGCTGTAGCGGGATTACGCCGGAATTTGCAGAAGGCGACGACATTGGGGATAGTTTCGCGGTGGAGTTCTATTGTTCGATAGTTCGATCAAAAAAGGGAAGGGTCGGAGAGAGAATTCTTGCACCGAAAGTCACGTGGAAGATGAAGTCGTGGGCAGGCATCTGGCGTTCGCAAGACTTGGTTTGTTTCTGATTTTGGGAATCTGGGGGAATGCGGGGTATCCCCCCTCCCCCTGGCCTATTGGAATCTTCAACTTGCGGGGAAATTGCGAGTTAAATCTCGGGGCTCAAGCACTTAGGGGCAAAATCCTGAGCCGCAAGGAGTTACGGTGCGACTTTTCTCTCAAAATCGCGACTATATGGAACCATCATAGCGGCTTGGCTAGGGGGGTCAAGAGATTCCGGCGGGATATTTATGTTGTGTTCCCAGAACGGGAATGCGTCTTTGGAGTTAAACAAGTGTCTTGTACTGGAAATCACCCGCAGGTGGCGGATCACCCTGTCTTCCCAAACTTCGCCCCACGCGCGCTCCCCAGTCGACAACATGCCCTTCTGAGGGCTACATCTTTTCTTACCCTCAGCATCTAATCCTCACTTTATGGGCCAACCGCCGAAGCCCCGGTAGGGAATTGTGACGGGAAAGTCCGTTGGTCCGTGACTTGCCGTGACCACCATGCACGCCGCGCCTGATTGGTAGTTTTTTTCGGTGCTTTTCGGCTCGCTTAGACTCTGGCCGGAGGTGCACGTTGGGATACACATTTATCAACATCTCCAAGCACGAAGAACCGCGCGAGAAGTCGTACTGGAAGCTCTGGCTGGTTGGCATTTTCGCCGTGCTAACTATTTGCTTCTTCCATTGGGGTGGTTATCTGCTTGTTGTGGGGGACTCGGTGCCGGAACACGTCGATGCCGCCGTGGTTCTGCAGGGATCCATAGCCAGTGAGAAAGCGCGAACAGCCGCCGCGATGTTACTGTTGCAGCGGGGTTCCGCGAACCGAGTTGCAATCAGCGTGCCGAGGGAATCTTATTGGGACGAAGAAATACCTCCGATTGCGCGCCCGTACCTCGAAAGGAAATACGGGACTGAGTTGGCTGGGAGAGTAGATTTCTGCAACACCGAGCCGGACGTGACCTCCACGCAGCAGGAAGCAAGGGCGCTGAGCACGTGCATCGAGGAACATGGGTGGAAAAACATTGCGCTATTGACTTCAAACTACCAGAGTCGCCGGGTTGGAATGATTTGGAAAAAGACTTTGCCCAAGGGGGATACACCGGTTTACGTTTCAGTGGAGGGTTTGCCCGATCCCGACTATCAACCACGCGGATGGTGGCGACAACGACTCTACCTGGAAACTTGGCTAAAGGAGTCTGCCAAACTCACGTGGGCCAGTCTGTAGGCCGATATTTCACCGACCGGGATGCAAGTCCCCTGTTTCTGTAAGCGGAGTTGCTGGATCGACGACGAAAAACCCTAGTTATTGCAGGCTAAAGGACGTTCTTACTCTGCCCCTTCACATAAGACCGTTTAGTCTGTTAGGGGTATGAACTGGCTGGCCCATCTCTACTTGTCCGAACCTAACGCCGAGTTTCGGGTGGGAAATCTCTTGCCGGATCTGACATCCAGAGCCCAACTTGCGTTTCTTCCGGAACCTTATCAAAAGGGCATTCGCTGCCATCGCCAGATCGATCTGTTCACCGATTCACATCCCCGAGTGCGGTCGTGCGTGCGGCGTTTTCCGCCGCCATACCGGCGCTTCGGCGGCATCCTGACGGATGTTTATTTTGATCATTTTCTCGCCCGCGATTGGAGCGAGTATTCCGCCGTGTCTCTGCCCGACTTCATCGGCGAGTTCTACCGCGACATCGAAACCTGCTCTGCGGTCATCCCCGCCGCAGCGACCCAACGGCTGCAACGGATGCGGGAGGAGGACTGGCTCGGGCGCTACCACCACACTGCAGGGGTGGCCGATATCCTGGGGCGCATCGGTCGCCGCTTCCGACGGCCGTTGGATCTCAGGGACTCGCTGTCTATATTTCAAAAACATGAGACTGCCTTTCTGGAGGACTTTCTGAGCTTTTTCCCAGAGTTGATAACGCACCTGCAATGAGCAGGAAAATCGCGGATGTCGAGGCGGGTCGGTGGTGACCGTTGGTTTCTGATTGCGAATGCTAAAATGATTCAGGTCAGGCATCGGTCTCACGCGACGTACTCCCGCCAACCCCGCCAGGTCCGGAAGGAAGCAACGGTAACGGGCTCTTGCGTGTGCAGTGAGTTCCCGGTGCCTGACTTATTTTTTCCACAGCAACCTTCGCAAGGTTCCACAACCTCTGATTACCGGGTTTTACATTCTTTTACCACTCTTTTCGCAGGAAACGTTTTTCCGGGCCATCTATAGAGTGAGAGGTTGAGATTGATCCGCCCGAGGAGAAACATGGAAAGTCGCAATATTTCCGCTTCTTACCACGTCACCATCCAGGTATCCGGCAAACTGTTCAAAGGGCATTTGGCGTCTCTGGACCAGCTTGTTCGATCTGCGATCGAGTGCCATCTGTGGCCTCTGCTGAGCCTTTCACGTCTGGAGGAATTGGACCGCGATGCGGTCTTGTACTTGCTCAACGGCGAGAACCGTGAATTCGGAATCATCTCCTGCCCTGCGTTTATTCGTGAGTGGATTGATCAGGAAAGGGATCGGGCGGCGGCTTGAATCGAGGCCTGTGAGAAGCTAAACGCAGAGAGCGCGGAGGATTCGCAGAGGGCGCGGAGAAAATCACGAGGAGCGACGCGCAAACGGAGGTAGCCTGCGGGATTGTGCTAGCGCCTGCTGGCCCTAGCCCGAAGTGTGGAATCTTGAGCCCGCCTCTGCGCACCGACTGATGCGAGACGTTAGACATTCTTGCCTGCATCCTGCAAAATACTCAGTTTCATATATTCCAGGAGCTCTCATTGACTACTACGCGCGCCAAAATCACCGCGCTCGGCACCTATGTGCCTCCGCGCGTTCTCAGCAACGCCGATCTGGAGAAGATGGTTGATACCACGAGCGAATGGATTCTCGAACGCGTCGGCATTCGCGAGCGTCACATTGCCGACAAGGGAGTGGCGGCCAGCGATCTGGCGGTCGCCGCGGTGAAGAATCTGCTTGAGTCCCATCCCTTTGATTTGCAGGAAGTCGACCTTATCGTGGTGGGCACCGTCACGCCTGACATGATGTATCCGTCAACCGCTTGCCTGGTGCAGCACAAACTTGGGATTCAGAACACGTGGGGATTCGACGTTTCCGCGGGATGTTCCGGCTTTGTCTATGCTCTCAACACAGGCGTGAAGTTTGTGGAGTCAGGCCAGTACAAGAAGGTTCTGGTGATCGGCTCCGACGTTAACTCGTCGATGACGGACTACACGGATCGCGCCGTGTGCATCATTTTTGGGGACGGAGCGGGCGCCGTGCTACTCGAGCCTTGCGCGGATGGCGAAGGGGTGATCGACCACGTCGCCCAGGTGGAAGGCATGGGCGGACAGTATCTCTTCATGCCGGGGGGAGGGAGCCTGAATCCTGCGAGCCATGAGACGGTTGACCAGAAGATGCATTACATCCATCAAGATGGGAAGAATGTGTTCAAGTATGCCGTGAAGAAGATGGCGGAGATGACGGAGCGGGTCCTGGAGCGGAACAAACTGACGGGAAAAGATGTGGACTGCTTCATTGCGCATCAGGCGAACCGGCGCATTATCACGGCGACCGCGGATCGGCTGGGGATGCCACTGGAAAAAGTAATCATCAACATCGATCGTTTCGGCAACACGACAGCAGGGACGATTCCCATCGCCATGCGAACCGCGATTGACGAAGGTAAATTGAGGAAAGGTGACATGCTGTTGATCGCCGCGGTGGGCGCTGGCTTTACGTCGGGAGCGACGCTGATGCGCTGGGAGTTTTAAAGCGGGCGTCGGACTTCAGACCTCGGACTTCGGACCTCGATTCGCGCCGGGGTGATTAACGGCTCTGTCGGTCTTTGCCTGAGGTCTGACGCCTGACGCCCGGGTTCCATGGTTAGACATTCTTTCGTCAATCCTTCACAATAAATAATCTCTCTCAGGGGTTCTATTTGACCAAAGCGATCCGCGCCAAGATCAGTGCTCTGGGCACGTACGTGCCGCCTCGTCTTCTCACCAATGCCGACCTCGAACGGATGGTTGACACCAACAACGAATGGATCATGACGCGCGTGGGCATCCGCGAACGCCACATTGCCGAAAAGGGAGTGGCCACGAGCGATCTCGCGGTGGAGGCTTCGCGAAAGGCGCTGGCTCAGCGCGGTATGGAACCGAGCCAGATCGAGGCCATTGTCGTCGGCACTGTGACCCCTGACATGTTCTTCCCATCGACCGCTTGCATCGTGCAAAACAAACTTGGCGCCAAGGGAGCCTGGGGGTTTGATCTCTCTGCCGCGTGCTCTGCTTTTGTCTATTCGGTGCAGGTGGGAGCGCAGTTCATTGCCAGCGGCGCGCATAAGCGAGTGCTGGCGATTGGTTCCGATGTAATGTCTTCGATCATTGATTACACCGACCGGGCGACATGCGTGATCTTCGGCGACGGAGCCGGCGCAGCGATTCTCGAGCCGGCCGAGAATGATTCGGAAGGGCTCATCGACTTCATTCACGAGGTCGACGGTTCCGGCGGGCAATTCCTCTACATGCCCGGCGGAGGCAGCTTGCATCCCACCAGCAAAGATACGATCGCGAAGAAGATGCACTATGTGCACCAGGATGGCCAGCAGGTGTTCAAGTTTGCTGTGCGCAAGCAAACAGAACTGTGCCTGAAACTGCTGGAGAGAAATGGGCTAAAGGGCTCCGATGTCGACGTGTTCATTCCGCATCAGGCCAATCTGCGGATTATTAATGCTACCGCCGAGCGGCTTGGGCTGCGGGCAGAGAGCGTGATTGTCAACATCGACCGCTATGGCAACACGACGGCGGGCACCATACCGTTAGCCATGAACACCGCGATGGAAGAGGGAAAACTGAAGAAGGGAAGTTTGGTGCTGCTGGCGTCGGTGGGGGCGGGGTTCACGATTGGCGCCACACTGCTGCGGTGGGCTTTCTGAAGCGGGCGTCGGGCGTCAGACGTCAGACCTCAGACCTCGGACATCAGACATCAAACCTGCTCCCTGAGGTCCGAGGGCGGCGGTCTGAGGTCCGGTTTTATGACGTTGGTAACTCTCCCAATTGTATTTTTATAGCGCCACCCTGATTTCCACTGTTATTGTCGTCGCACGTTCGCCTGCACGTCGGGATGCCGGTGGCGTGTACTCGCAATGATCCGCACCATCTCCTGTTGCCTTCTGTTAGCCCTTAGCGCAGTCAGTTTGGCTGCGCAACAGGCTGATCCTCGCGAAAGTAAACTCATGGTTCTTGAGCGCCTGTGGAATGAAGCGCAGGTGAATCGCGACTCAGCGGCCCTCGATGCCCTGGTTTCCAGCCGCTTCGTCAATACGGAATGGGACGGCGAAGTGAGCGACAAGCAGAAATTTCTAGCCGATATCAAGGATCCGCGTTTCAAGCCGGCGCAAGCGAACATTCAGGGCTTGAAGATGAACTTCTTCGGGGAGACCGCCGTCGTTACCGGCATTTATCACACCCAAGGCACGTATCAGGGCAAGTCCTACGATCACGTGGGACGGTTTACCGACACATGGGTTTTCGACCAAGGTAAATGGCAGTGCGTTGCCAGCCATACCAGCCTGCTGAAGAAGTAATCGCCCTCGCCGCTTCTCAATGATTCAGAGCGTTTCGGCTTATACCCCCATAAAATCTTTTTATGCGGCGAGTCCGCGTCCGCGCGTAAGAGCAGTGATCTAATCAGGCTGAAGCGAATGCTTCGCGGGATTGATCATGGAAGCTACGTCCGCTCCTCGCGCGTGGAAAGTGCTGCTCGCCTTCGCCATCATCTACTTCGTATGGGGTTCTACTTTCCTCGCGATCCGGATTGGCGTGCGCGAGGTTCCACCGTTCTTGCTTGCAGGAATCCGGTTTCTGATAGCGGGAGGGGTTCTGTTTGCGTGGATGCGCGCTAAAGGGACGGTCTCGCCCACCGCGCGAGAGTGGTTCTCGGCGACCCTACTGGCTGTCCTGATCTTTGTTCTGGACTACGGCCTGCTTTTCTGGGCGGAGCGACGGGTGCCCTCGGGGATCGCAGCGGTGATGATGGCTACGATTCCGGTGTTCATGACATTGTCCGAAATCTTGTTCCTGAAGACGCAACGCCTGACTATGCGACTGGGCGCCGCGCTGCTTGTTGGGATCGGGGGAGTGCTGGTGCTGGTCAGCCGGAGTATCAGCTTCGGGGATGCGCCGATCGATACAGTCGGAGGCATTGCGCTGATCGTGGCGGCAATCGCATGGTCGGTGGGATCCGCGTTGACGCGCAAGCTCCCGCTGCCTTCGTCAAAGGCGATGAGCTCCGGTGCGCAGATGTTGGCGGGCGGAGTTTTACTGACGCTGACATCGACCGCGCTGGGGGAGTTCCATGGATTCCGCTTGCAGGCGGTGTCGTTCAAAGCTTGGCTTGCGCTGGCATATCTGATTGTTGCGGGATCGATTGTTGCGTTCACTGCTTACGTTTGGTTGATCCATCACGAATCGCCGACGAAAGTAGGGACTTACGCTTACGTGAATCCAGTGGTCGCCGTGCTGCTGGGATACTTCCTGGGTGGAGAGGGGCTTTCTCTGCGCACGATCGTCGGGACGATGCTGGTGCTGGTGAGCGTGGTGGTGATTACGACTACGCCCAAGAAGCAAGGCAGCACATTGCCACAGGTGGGTGAATCGGCTGAAGCGGTGAATTCGTAGAAACTATAGGGATGCTTCGACTGCGGCTGAGCTTCGCATTCGCGAAGCTCAGTCCTCGCTCAGCATGACAGGGTCTCAGGGAATCTTTATGAGATAGCTGTAAGCGGCCAGCGAGGACTACGGATGGGTCATCTTTTCCGGCTTCACCAGTTGATCGAACTCTTCGCCTGTTAGATATCCCAGCTTCAGCGCGGCTTCGCGCAGGCTTGAATGTTCTACGTGTGCCGTGTGGGCGATCTGCGCAGCTTTGTCATAGCCAACCTTCGGAGCAAGAGCCGTGACCAGCATCAGCGAATTCTTCACGTACCAATCGACCTTGGCGCGGTCGACCTCGATGCCCTTAATCATGTATTCGACATAACCGTGGCAGGCATCGGTGATCAGCGTGACGGAGTGCAGGAAGTTGTAGATGATCACCGGCTTGAAGACGTTGAGTTCAAAGTTTCCCTGTGATCCACCAAAGCCAACGGCAGCGGTTGCGCCATGCACCTGCACGCAGACCATGGTCATGGCCTCGCACTGCGTCGGGTTCACCTTGCCCGGCATAATCGAGGACCCCGGTTCATTTTCTGGAATCGACAACTCGCCCAGTCCGCAGCGCGGGCCAGAGGCCAGCCAGCGAATGTCGTTGGAAATCTTCATGAATGATGCTGCCAGGGTCTCCATGGCGCCTTGTGCGAAGACGATCTCATCGTGGGCCGAGAGGGCGGCAAACTTGTTGCCGTGCGAGCGGAAGGGAAGTCCGGAGAGTTCGGCAATCTTTTTGGCCGCGCGCTCGGCAAACTCGGGATGCGTGTTGAGACCGGTTCCCACAGCAGTCCCGCCTATCGCCAAGTCGTAGAGACCTTCAAGGGTCTGCTCCAGGCGCTTGATGTCGCGCTCCAGCAAGCTCGCCCAACCGCCGAATTCCTGGCCGATGGTCAGAGGGACCGCGTCCTGTAAATGCGTGCGGCCGATTTTGACGATGTCGTGAAATTCCTTTGCCTTGGCAGCGATGGCATTGTGAACAGTCTTGACCGCCGGAATCAGGGCATTCTTCACTCGGTCCGCCGCCGCGATGTGCATAGCTGCCGGGAACGTATCGTTCGACGACTGCGACATGTTGACGTGGTCGTTGGGATGAATCGGTTTCTTCGATCCAAGCTCGCCGCCCGCAATTTCAATGGCGCGGTTCGAGATGACCTCATTCACGTTCATGTTGGTCTGCGTCCCACTGCCGGTTTGCCATATACGGAGCGGGAACTGATCGTTCAGTTTGCCGGCAATCACTTCGTCAGCCGCTTGTGCGATCAGCTTTGCCTTGTCAGCCGGCAGTTTCCCAAGATCCTGATTCACTAACGCGCAGGCTTTTTTCAGAATCCCAAACGCGCGAATTAATTCCGGCGGCATGGTGTCGCGTCCGATGTTGAAGTGCAGCAAAGATCGCTGAGTCTGCGCTCCCCAATAGACATTCGAGGGGACCTCGATCTTGCCCATGCTGTCGGATTCCATGCGGGTCTTGGTGGCTGGTTCGGTGACGGTAGACATGAGGGCTCCTGAGGCGAGCGGAGATATGAAGGTAACCGCAAATTATAGCGCGGAGTGTGGATGGCAGAGGCTCGCGATGGCCTCTTAAGGTCCGCATGCTAGAATCAAAAGTTTCGGATTGCGCTCGAACCCTCGTCGACTCGAGCTGTCCACAGCTTAATCCATGCCCGAATTCCTCGCCGCCGAAGATATCGACACGCTGCCGAAAGCCAAGACGAAGCCTCGCGCGGAAATGCGGACTGACGTCATCGTGATAGGCGCCGGACCGACGGGATTGGCTTGCGCGATCGAGGCACAGAAGGTCGGACTGAAGGTCATCGTGCTCGACAAAGGATGCCTGGTCAACTCATTGTTTCACTATCCGGCGAACATGGTTTTCTTCACCACGCCGGAGCTGCTCGAAATCGGCGACATCCCATTCACTACTGCGCAGCAGAAGCCCACCCGAGAGGAAGCGCTGGAGTACTACCGCAAGGTTGCCGAGCACTATCATGTTGACGTTCGCCAGTACGAGTGGGTCAAGACCGTCATGGGAGAAGACGGGAATTTCAGCATTACCGCGACGGATCGGGCTGGCCGTCCGCATGACTATCTTGCGAAGAAAGTGATCGTGTCGACCGGTTATTACGATCTGGCGAACCAGTTGAACATCCCGGGCGAGGACCTGCCGAAAGTGTCGCACTATTACGGCGAACCTCATCCCTACTACGACACGGATGTGCTGGTCATTGGGGGCAAGAATTCCGCAGCGATTGCGGCGCTCGATCTGTGGCGTCACGGGGCGCGCGTGTCCCTGGTGCACAGGGAGTCGCAGCTCCACCATCACG
This sequence comes from Terriglobia bacterium, assembly GCA_020073385.1. Lineage (GTDB taxonomy): Bacteria > Acidobacteriota > Terriglobia > Terriglobales > Acidobacteriaceae > Sulfotelmatobacter. The sequence continues at coordinate 30,191 of JAIQFH010000024.1, forward strand.
TCAAATACTGGATCAAACCTGACCTGGAGAACCGCATCAAAGCGGGAGAGATTGAAGCCTACTTCAACAGCTACGTGCAGGAGATTGGGATTGATCACGTCGTGGTGGTTACGCCCAGGGGACCCATTCGCCTGAAGAATGATTTCGTGCTGGCCCTCATCGGGTATCACCCCGACTACGATTTCCTGCGGAGTATGGGGATCGAATTGTCAGAGCAGCAGTGCCGGCCGGTCTGCGACCCGGTGTCGTTGGAAAGTAACGTCCGCGGAATCTATGTTGCGGGCGTGATCGTGGCGGGCTCGCGCACCAACGAGATTTTCATCGAGAATGGGCGCTTTCACGGCAAGCAGATCGCCGAAGACTTAAAGAGGAAGCTGCACTGCTGAATCAAACAGCTAGCTAGCGGAACGTGAAAATCCCCACTTCTCCCCAAAATCAGGGAGAAATGGGGCACCCATGCTTGATGAAAGGGTCGGGCCGCGTTCATCCTTTATTTATTTTTCGCCGCACCGCACCGGCTAGAGCGATGAGGCCAGTTCCGAGTAGAGTCGACGAACATCAGCTCATTCTTCTTCCTAACGAAGCCGTGCCCTTCGTCCTTATCCAGACATACAATCCGCTTTGCTACAAACGGCCGCACGGTTACCCTAGCCATTCCTTATGGAACCCGAACCAGAACACGGCGCGGCTACGATTTCGCTCGCTTCTTATACGCGATTGATCGGGGCGAACCGCAACTTCCGGCGGCTCTGGCTGGCGCAGATCGTGAGCGAGATTGGCGACTGGTTCTATACGCTTTCGATCTACACGTTGTTACTGCAGCTAACGGGACACGCCAGTTCCGTCGCTCTAGCCCTGGTGCTGCAAGTTCTTCCTCAAACCCTGGTGGGGCCGACCGCGGGAGTGGTGAACGATCGGTTGAAGCGCAAGTACGTGATGATCGCCGCCGATCTGGTGCGCTTCGTGATTGTGCTCTCCATGCTTCTGGTGCGGTCGAGATCGATGGTGTGGCTGGTCTATCCCCTGCTGGTGGCTGAGACGACGATGGCCGCATTCTTCGAGCCGGCGCGTAGCGCGGTGATTCCCAACATTTCTGAGGCGAGCGAGGTTCTCGTGGCCAACACGCTCTCGTCAGCGACATGGTCGGTCAATCTGCTGATTGGAGCGTCGGTGGGTGGGGTGGTCGCTGCGTTCCTGGGACGAGATGCCGCATTTGTCCTCAACGCGCTTTCGTTTCTGACCTCGGCTGTGCTGATCAGCGGAATGCGGTTTGCGGAGCCTCATGCTGATGCAGCGCCTCCGCTCCGCCCGCGCGACCTTGTCGACTTCTCGCCGGTGATGGAGGGTATCCGCTATATCCGAAGCCATCCGGTGCTCGTGCCTGCTGTGTTTGCCAAGGCGGGAGAACTGATGGTAGGGCCGAGCTGGGTGATTTTTACAGTCATGGGCGCACGGGAATTCGCGGTCCATGGCAGAGGTATCAATCCTGCGGGCGGAGCCATGCTCGGGATGAGTATTCTGCTGGGCGGGCGTGGTCTGGGCGCACTGGTTGGTCCGCTGATCTCAGCGCGATGGGCGGGCCAGAACGATCACAGGTTGCGACTTGGCATTCTGTTCGGATACGTCACCATCGCCGTGGGCTATGGGCTGATCGGAGTCAGTCGCAGCGTCTGGATGGCCGCAGCCTGCGCCATGTTGGCGCACGCGGGAGGCTCGACCGTTTGGGTTTTCTCTACGACATTGTTGCAACTCAGAACGGAAGATCGTTTTCGAGGCCGCGTCTTTTCCGCCGACCTGGGGCTCGCCAGCTTTACCTTTGCAACTACGGCATATTTGTGCGGCCATTTTCTCGATCTGGGCATACCGGTCCGCACGATGGCTGTTGGCACCGGCTTCTTTATGCTGATTCCGGCGGCGCTGCTGGCGTGGGTGCTGCGCGCTGATCGTTTCCGCCAAGGGCAAAAGGCGGCGTGAGTTGCCGTGTGCCGGTTTTTCACTTACACTCGCGTTCAGGCGTGCTCCTCCCCCCGGGCTGTGATCCCTGTTATGCAGTTTTTCGAGTCAGATCGTGGGCAAGATGTCTCGCGCCCTCAGGTAGAAACGGATTTTCCCGTTTGCCACGTGATTCGTTTTCCCCTAAACTGACCGGCGAAAGACGGTCGCCTCCCCCCTGCGAAAGGCCTTCCGAAGGAGCCACTCATGGGCCGGTCGGAGATTCGCACCAGCATCAACCGCAATCTCAAACATGTTTTTGAAACCTACGCTCAGCCGGATCCGTGGCGTTGGTCCGATATTCTTAGCGTGCGTTGGACCCACGGAGAACCATGGGAGGTCGAGAGTCGTATGCGCATTGAACCCGCCAACTCTTTCGGCGTGATCGTCGATCAGGTCGTAACGCACTTCGAACCATACCGCCGGGTGGGTTTCATCAGCCATTTCGGCGGGGTGACGATGATCTCGCACGTTGTTTTCAGTGCGCTGGGCGACGAGGTCACCGAGGTTCGGAGCAACCTGGAGTTTGTCGGATCGTTTTCCCGCGTGGCTGGTTTAGCCTTGGGCCCGGCAATTGAGTACGGAGCGCGGAGGTTCTATGAATTTTTGAAGCAAGAGTGCGAACGGGAGAGTCCGGCACAAATTCCCCCGGGCAGTTCAGACGCAGGATAGGTCGGTTTTAGACAGCGCCCAACCGGTCAATCTTCGCGGCCATAATAAAGTCACTCTCGGTCAGGCCATCGATCTTGTGGGTCCAAAGTGTGACTTCCACCTTACCCCACTTAAGAAGAATGTCGGGATGGTGGCCCTGGCTTTCGGCGATCTCGCCCACCTGATTCACGAACTCCAGGGCCTGCTTGAAATCGGGGAAACGGAATTCGCGGTGGAGGTGATGCTCGTTGGTGACCGTCCATTTGGACACGCCGGAGTGGAGTTTCTCCAGTTCTTTTCCACGCAACGGAGGCACACCGCCTTTGCAGGGCACGCATTGCTTGTCAGCAAGTTCAGTCATAGATTCCTCAAAAGCGCGAAGGGTGAGGTCGGCAGAACAGGCTCACCGTTCTCATCTTACCAGCGGCAATTGCGGCGGGAATTCAGGGTTCCCTGTGTACAATGAGGTACTCCCAGCCGGTTCGCGATTCGATTCATCGGAAAGGAAACGATAGTGGTCGTTCTAGTCATCGGCGGCGCTGGATATATCGGAAGTCACACCGCCCGGGCGCTGAAAGCTGTCGGTCACGAAGTCATTATTTTTGACAATCTCAGCACGGGGTACGAATTCCTGGCGGCCGGGTTCAAACTGGTGAAGGGGGATGTCCTTGATAAAAGCGCTCTCACCAGCGTTCTCTCGGGCTGCGATGCGATCATGCACTTCGCGGCTCACGCGTATGTGGGAGAGTCTGTCACGAATCCGAGAAAATATTTCCGCAACAACGTTGAGGGAGGTTTGGCGCTACTGAATGCAGCGGTTGATGCCGGGATCAACAAGATTATTTTTTCGTCCACGTGTGCCGTGTATGGCGTCCCCGCTAAAGTTCCGATCGAAGAAAACATTCCGCGCCAGCCGGTGAATCCTTACGGCGTCTCGAAATTGTTCTTTGAGCAGGCGCTGGAAGCGTATGACCGCGCCTACGGTTTTCGCTACGCCAGCCTGCGATACTTCAATGCCGCGGGGGCGGACGAAAGCGGCGAGATCGGCGAACTGCATGAGCCCGAGACTCACCTGATCCCCCTGGCGCTTCGCGCCGCAGCAGGCGTTGGACCTGCGCTGCAGGTCTTTGGTTCAGACTATCCGACGCCGGACGGGACCTGCATCCGCGATTACATACACGTGAATGATCTGGCCACTGCACACCTGCGGGCACTCGAGCATCTGGAGGCCGGGAAGGAAAGCGTCGCGGTCAACGTCGGGACGGGAGTCGGCGAGTCTGTCCGGGAGGTAATTTCCGCAGTCGAAAAGGTTACGGGTAAGAGCGTGCCTCATACAGTGGTGCCGCGGCGTCCTGGGGATCCGCCGGCACTGGTCGCCAATCCGGCCAAGGCGCAATCTTTGCTCAACTGGAAGGCCACGCGCGGCCTGAACGAGATCGTGAGCACAGCGTGGAGTTGGGAAGAGCATCGTCGGGGCGTAAGGGTTCGGTGAAATTCTGTACTGCTCGTCTGCGCTCTCTGTCATGAGATTTTGAAATCAAGAAGGGGAAATCGTACGTACCCATGGCAAATGATCTGACTGGGAAGAAGGTAGCGTTTCTGGGCGCCGGAAAAATGGGCGGAATCATCCTGCAGGCGCTCCTGAACAATGGCCTGCTTTCGGCGAAATCAACATGCGCTACTGTCGCCCATGAGGAGCGCGCCAAGGCATTGTCAGCGAAGTTAAACGTAAAAGTCGGCACCAACAACGTGAAGGCCGCCCAGGGCGCCGACATCATCGTGATTGGCGTGAAGCCTCAAGTGGTTGAAGACGTTATCCGCGAAATCAGCGAGCACATTACTCCGAAGCAGATGATCGTGTCGGTGGCGGCTTCAGTGCCTACCGCGATGATCGAGAAGAATCTTCCTCCAAATGTCCCGGTCATTCGTGCCATGCCGAACACTCCGTGCCTACTGGGTGTGGGCATGACTGCAGTTTGCAAAGGCAAGCATGCGAACGCCGAGCATGTGGCCCTAACCTGTCACATGTTCGATGTTGTCGGACGCACCGTGGTGGTCGACGAGAAGCACATGGATGCGGTCACCGCACTTTCGGCGAGCGGTCCGGCCTATATCTACATCATTCTCGAGTCGCTGGCGGAGGCGGGCGTGAAGGTAGGTCTGCCGCGAGACATCGCGACATTGCTGGCAGCGCAGACGACTCTCGGCGCTGCGAAAGTTGTACTTGAGACCGGAGACCATCCGGCCCTGCTCAAAGATGCAGTCACAACGCCTGCCGGCTGTACCATCGACGCGATCATGGAACTTGAAGAAGGAAAGTTACGTGTCACCTTGATCAAGGCGGTGGTCAAGGCTGCCCAGCGCGCAAAGGAACTAGCGTACGGATAGACGCCGGGCACTTCCGATTGATTTAGTCTACGACTGGAGCATATGCAGGTGAAGAATTCAACTCCGGACCACTGCTGAAACAACTGGAAGCCTTCCCGCGGGTTACGAACTTTATCTTCCCCGACTCATCCGTGCAGAAAGTTTTTCCTTGTGACTCCGAATCGATCGGAACTGCGGAGAGACGATATTTCGAGGACGGAGTTCCGCCACATCCGTTGAGGGTGAATCGATAGCCATTCCACTCCTCATTGCCTTGTCCGGGATCGAAGGGGGCGCTGAAATCCGGGCCCGAGGTACTTTTCGGCGGCGCCAGACTGGGCAAGGCGCAGGCATAGCCGATCTCCGGATGAGCAGCGGAATAGGCCTTCTGGCTGTTAATAATCATGTTCATGCGCATCTGGGCCGATTGCTCATTGGCTTCGTCTTGCTGCTTCCGCAGTCCCTTGAGATAGTCCGAATCGGTCAGGGGTATGTGTCCAGCAACCGTGATTTCCGTCAGTTGCCAAACGTCTTTCTCCTGCTGCATGGTGAAGATGAGGCGGGGGATGACCGGCAGATTTTCTTCTACTCCGTCTTTATAGCCATGGACCGAGAGTTCGATCTCGTCCTGGTCTCCCATCAGGCTGTCGTGCTCGACGGCCACTTCGACCCTTTCGTGGTCCGGCTCCTCGGTGACGAGGATGTTTGGGCCCGTGTCGAATGTTTCGACCGTTCGTCCCTGTGCGGCCATCGAACGGCCGGCTGTCGCAATGCGAAGCACGATCGATGATTCAGGCGATTCATCCTTGCGGATCAAGGCTTTGCGTGTGATGTCGGGCAGGTGTTTGGCTAAGTCGTTTTCTCCCTTACCCAGGAACATCTCAATCAGGGCCTGGCGGGCGGATTGCGGTGGTGGCGCTTGCTGGTTTTGTGCAGCTAGTAAGGTGCCAGCCAAGGTAATGGCCAGCGCGCATAGAACCTGTCGCATGCTTCCTCCGATCGCGACATCCTGCCGTAGGTATCTTACAATCCTAAGACTCCGCGGAGGGTGTTGTGGTTCCTCAGCAGGGTGCAGAAAACTCTTTCTCATGCCGGGAATTTATCCCAGCGGCTGAAGCCGCGACTGATTGTGAGGCATTTACAGTGCGGCTGAAAAGCCGCGCCCTTTCAAAGTGAGATGCTGAATTGGGTTCTTCAGCAGCCTGTCAGGGGTCAATAGCGAGAGGTTTCGGTGCGGTTGAGGTTCTGTGTTTAAATCTGCATACCCATGAAATTGCTGATCGTGATCCATCACCGGTTCGAGTTATGGAGAGCGCCGGGATGGTTTGGACAGCGGTTGGCTGAGCATTTCCCGGAACTCGAGGTCGTCCAGCGCGACTCATACGAAGGCGTCGACGAGCATCTGCGCGACGCTGAGATCATCTTTACAATATCCCTCCGGCCGGAGCAGCTTGCCGCGACGCGCCACCTCCGGTGGATTCATGCTCCAACTGCGGCGGTACATCAGTTTTTGTTTCCTGAGTTGGTCGACAGCGATGTCATTCTGACCAACTCTACCGAGGTTCATGGGCCTGTCGTCGCCGAACACGTCATCGCGTTGATCTTCGCTCTGGCGAAGAAGATTCCCCAGGCGACCGTCCTGCAACAAAGGCATGTCTGGGGCAAGGAGACCATGTGGAGAGAGGGATACTGCCCCCGCGAAATTGCGGGTTTAACCCTTGGACTCATTGGTTTGGGAAGTATCGGGCGCCGAGTCGCACTGATGGCTTCGGCAGTGGGCATGCGCGTCATCGCCGTGCGTGAACACACAAGCAAAGGCGCGCCAGAGGGAGTGGAGGTGGTTTTCCCGCCGTCAGAACTTGACACGCTTCTCGCACAGTCAGACTTCGTGGTCATGGCAGCGCCGCTCGTATCCGCGACGCAGGGCCTTTTGAACAGCGAGCGCATCGCTCGGATGAAGCCGGATTCTTTTCTGATCAACGTGGGTCGAGGTCCGCAGGTCGATGAAGGTGCGCTCGAGGACGCGCTTCGCAGTCGCCGCATCGCCGGCGCCGCGCTTGATGTGTTCGAACATGAGCCACTGCCGCCGGAATCACCGTTGTGGGATCTCGACAACCTTCTGATTACTCCTCATACTGCGGGGCTGACGGCGAAGCTGTGGGACCGTCACTACGACCTGTTCTCTGACAACCTGCGACGGTATCTGTCGCGTCAGCCACTCCGGTACGTTGTCGATAAGCACAAAGGCTACTGAACTCAGCGTTCATGCTACAGTTCTGAGAGAGCCCCTCATCTTTATGGAACCACGTCTCATCCTGATCAATCTGCTGATCAAGTTGGGCGTTGCTGCGGCCGTTTCCAGCAGCCTGGTGCGTTCCAAAGAGTTCAAGTCGCTTCTGTTTCGCGAAGAGCGCACATTTAGGCAAAAAGTGTTTCTCGTGCTCTGGTTGGGACTGCCGATCGTGATCGGGGTCCTGATCCGGATTTCACAAACCAGTTTTCAGGCAAGCGATCTGAGCTTTGAGACGGCGATGTTGCTGGGCGTCATCGGCGGGCGCTGGGCCGGTTCACTCGGCGGCGCGCTGATGAGTGCTCCTTCTCTGTTACACGGGGAATGGGCCGCTCTGCCATTCCACGTCCTTAGCGGTTTTCTCGCCGGGCAGTTGCGCACCATGGCGGCCGACAAAGACGATATTTGGTCATTTTCACCGTTTATCGATCAGAGCATTTTCCGCCTGATTCGCCGAAACTTGCCACGTCCCCGCCTCTTCGACTGGCAGATCATGTTCTTTACCACGATTGTCGGTCTGCGCTTTGTGCAAACCGAGCTGGCTCGCTATTTTCCAAGGTCGATCTATAGCATCGAGAGTCCCGATAATCTATGGGTCTTTGGACTCATCTATGCGGCAACGGTCGCGGCCATCGGAATCGAAATCAAGGTCTTCAACAGCGTGCGCATCCAGATCAAACTGGAAGAGCAAGAGCGTCTTCTGCTGCATGCCCGCATGGAGGCGCTCCAGAACCAGATCAATCCGCATTTCCTGTTCAACACTCTGAACTCGATTTCGTCACTGGTGCGCTTCGATCCCGACACCGCCAGGGACATGATCTTCAAGCTCGCGACCATTTTGCGACGCCTCCTTAATAGCAGCGAAGCGTTTGCACCTCTTCGCGAAGAGTTTGAGTTTATCGACAACTATCTGGATATCGAGGTCGTCCGCTTCGGAAGGGAAAAACTGCGAGTGGTGAAAGAACTCGATCCCGCGTCACTCGACGTCGTGGTCCCCAGCATGCTGCTGCAACCGCTGATTGAGAACTCCATCAAGCATGGCCTTGCTCCCAAGATCGAGGGAGGTAGCATCTATCTGCGCAGCCGCGTCACCAATTCACGGTTGATTATTGAAGTTGAAGACGACGGTGTCGGCATGGGCAGCGCCCAACTGGATGAAAGCAGCAGTTGGTCGGGCATGGGAATCGGCATGGCGAATATCTCTGAGCGCCTGCAGGTTCTTTACGGGGATATCGCGCGCATGACCATCGACAGCCATCAGGGGAAGGGAACTCTGGTTCGCATCCGCCTGCCTCTGTTTGAGCCTGACAGTTCGGTCCCGGAAGGTTTTTACGCCGAGCGCTCGAGCACGCGACGGTAGAAGTCTTCGTACTGCTTAACGATCTTGGTGGAGCAGAAGCGCTCCATGGCGACGGCCCTGGCCCGCTTTCCCATCTCCCGCAGCTTCTGTTCATCATTCAGAAGTTCAATCGCATATCGCGCCATCGTATCCACGTCGCCCACGTCGGCCAGAAATCCGCTTATGCCGTGATCGATCACCTCGGGCACGCCGCCTGCGCGGGTTGAGATGGGAACGACTTCGCACGCCATGGCTTCCAGTGCCGCGAGGCCAAATGATTCCAGTTCGCTGGGCAGCAACATGATGTCGGCAATCGAAAGCTTCTCGTAGATCTGATCCTGCTTCCCGAGAAACAGGACATCGTCATGAATGCCCTTTTGCACTGCAAGCCATTCCGCGACCGACCGGTCCGGGCCGTCGCCGATCAGCAACAACCTTGATGGAATCTGCTTGCGGACGCGGTCGAAGATCTCGATCACATCGGTTACGCGCTTGACGGGACGAAAGTTGGACAAGTGAACCAGCACGCGTTGATTATTCGGCGCGTACTCACGGCGCAGTTTCTCGGCGATCTCCGTATTGCGGTAATAGATATCGCAATTCACGGAGTTGTAGATCACTTCGATCTTGTTTTTCACGTCGAACACGCGTTGTGTCCGTTCGCGGAGATAGTTTGAAATCGCCGTAACGCCATCGCTCTGCTCGATGGAATATCGAGTAATCCCCAAGTAGGACCGGTCCAGTCCCACAAGTGTGATGTCGGTTCCGTGGAGTGTCGTGACAAATGGCAGGCGACGGCCGCGTGGGCCGGAAGCCAGCATCTGCCGCGCCAGCATCGCGCTCACCGAATGCGGGATGGCGTAATGAACGTGCAGCAGGTCCAAGTCGTAGAGCTGGGCCACCTCGGCCATGCGGGTCGCGAGCGCGAGATCGTAGGGGGGGTAATCGAACAGGGGATAACGAGAAACTTCGACCTCGTGATAATGAATGTTGGGTTCGGCGCCCCGCAACCGGATCGGCTGGGCGTAAGAAATGAAGTGAATCTCGTGGTCGCGCTGCGCCAGTTCCAATCCCAATTCGGTGGCCACCACGCCACTGCCGCCGTAGGTTGGATAACAGGTAATCCCGATCTTCATGCGCGCCCGATTTTCATTTGCAGAAGTTCACCGCTCGCTTGGAGGTTCGATGGCCGGAACTAGCGGCGGATGCAGATTCTACACGAGTATCTGATGCAGAAGCAGTGGGCAGGCCGATTATTGGCCGTCTTTGGGGCCAAATGCGTTGCCGGGATCGATCTTGTCCAGGTGTGCCTGGAATTTCTTCTTCGATTCCTCAGGCAATCCGGTGAACTCGATTCCCATACCAACGCCGGGGTCGCGGGTGCGAACCACAGCACTCGGAGTGAGCCGATCTTCTCCCATCCACAGATCAACACGTAGTGCCGTGCCGACAGACAAGGGCATGACGGTCTCAACATAACAGCCATTTCCGCTGATGTCCGTAGCATTGATGCGCAGTGGAGTGTTCACTCGTTCATCGCGCAGTTCCAGCGGAAAAGAGATCTTATGGCGCAGAAATTTCCTGCGATTGTCCTGGCGAATCTGGGTACGCTCTTCGGCCATCATTTCAGCGGGAAGGGCAATCGCCCAGGGACAATCCTGGTCTGCTACCAACTGCACGCCCGCCTGAGTCTTCTTCAGCGCTCCAGCGTCGACGACCCAGACCACCTTGCAGCGGGCTTTCTTGCCTTCATACTGCACGCCGATGACGTCGCCCACCTTTAATTCAGGCTCAATACCGTAAATACACGCACCGGTCGCACTGATGTTCTGGGCCATGGCGTTCTGGAAGAAGGGCTGGTTGTTCGCACCCATTCCCCATACCTTGACCTTCAAGTCCAGAGTCGCACGCGGAGCTGACCCTTGGGCCGACATGAGTGCTTAAGCCTCCAACGAACAGAAAACGTTGAATTGTAAACTAATCTTACTACTTGGGGCTAATTCGTAAGGTTACGAGAGTACCCCAGCCCTGGGTGCAGGAGCCATCCGCGTACGGAAAACAGTTGGTTAGGCTACATTATTCGCCAACAAAGCGCGATACGAGATGAGTTGAATCCCCGCCCGTGCCAGCACTTCACGAGCCGCGGGCATAGTCAGTACCTTTAGTTCAAGTTCCCGAGACTCCCGTAAGCGCGTCTTCGCAGCCGCCAGATCGGGATCGTTGTAGCCGGGATGGCAAACGAACTCCCAGGTCCCGTCGGGGATGCTTTGGGCGATCGCTTGGAAGAGCTTTTCATCCAGCGTTCCTGTGACCTCAATGCCGAGCGTCCCGTCGGGCGCTACGAATCCCTCTCGATGGACAGCCCGGCGAAACTGTCCAGCAAAGCGGCTCAGAATGCGGACCTCAGCGAAGCGTGTCCACAGATTGGGCCGCGTCAGGAGTTGGCTGGAGCGGAGTGGAAGTCGCGGGCCGAATGGATTCCGCATCGCCCGCACGCCACAATCATGTGTCGCTCGCAGCAACGGCCTCAGGATTTGCGGAAAAATATGAGTGTGTTTGTGCGTGTCTACGTGAGAAACCGCAATTCCAGCAGACTGAATCCTTTGAATCTGCGCCCGGGCCTCGGTCTCAATTTCGCGAGCATTCATTCGTCCTGTAAGGGCACGCGCAGCGAACGTCTTGAGTCCGTCGTGGAATCTTCGCGAATCAGTAATGGTTGGAAGCCCGGGGGCGTCAAGTACCGGCTCGCCATCGATCAGCACGATGTGGCAGCCGACGCTCAGGCCCGGTAAGGCTTTTGCCATCTGTACGGCCTCGTCGAACGCCCGACTGTTTGCCATAAGCGTGGATGATGTGACGATGCCGCGCGTATGTGCCTGGACAATGGCGCGGTTCACGCCCGAAGTAAATCCGAAGTCGTCCGCGTTGATGATGAGCCGCCGCAAGCAGTCAGTCTAGCAGGAGGTGAGGAAGGATCTGCACCCACGAATCCTGAGGTGAGGCCGGGCTGCGGCGTTCAGGGGTTGCGAGGTTTGACCGGTTTTTCCGCCGCCACGTATACTCAGCAAAGGCGCGCTTCGCGCGGATGCCACTCATTTGATTTCCACCGCCCGGCTATCAGGTCGCGCGAACGCGTGAGGGGCGGTTAGCTCAGCTGGTTAGAGCGCCTGCCTTACAAGCAGGAGGTCGCAGGTTCGAGTCCTGCACTGCCCACCATCCCCTCAACAACTTACAGCTTGACTAGTTTATCAGGTCAGCGTAAGGTCAGCACAAGTGAAGCGACAAGACGGCTATCTGACGCAGAAGTCCGGCGCATGGCTGGGGCACTACTCCCGCTGGGTCACTGATCCTCGCAACGGGGAAAAGAAGCGTCAGCAGCGATCATTCAAGATCGGGCCGGTACGTACCACGACCAAAACGCAGGCCCGGAACAAGCTACGGGAACGCATCGTCTCCGAACTCGGCATAACCGCCGACTCCCGCGCCACACTAGCATGGTTCATAGAGCATCGCTGGAAGCCTGTCTACGAAGGAAACTGGCGCGAATCCACGAAGGCAGTCAACGGCGAACTGCTCAAGTTCGTGATTGACCGATTCGGCACAACCCCGATTGAGGACATGGACAGGGTAGCCATGCAGCGATGGCTGGCCGATCTAGCGAAACGCAAATCAGCCTCACTCGTGCGCCACTGCTATATTTTTCTGCGCTCGATTCTGACGGAAGCTACCGAGCAGGACTACTGCCGCAAGAATCCCGCCCGCTTGCTGCAAGTGCCACGGCAACTGAAAGCAGTGAAGAAAATTTATCTGACGTTGCCTGAGATACAAGCCCTGCTTGAGGCTGCCACGTTCCAACCCCGTGAGCGGGCCTTGCTGCGTCTGATTCTCGTGACTGCCCTCCGTCCCTCCGAACTGTTCGCCCTCAAGTGGAAATGCCTCGACATGGTGAATAACACGCTGACCATCACAGAGACGGTGTACCGTGGCAAGATTCGACCGTATACCAAGACCACGGAAGAGGGGCAGGCTCCACGGCTGGCAGTCCCCGAGGACGCAGTTATGGCCCTCGTAGAATGGCACTCCCAGAGCAAGCGCAACGGGGATGAGGACTACATCTTCCCGAATGAAGTAGGCGGGTTTCTCCTGAAAGAGAACTATAGCAAGCGAGTCCTGAAGGAACTGGCAAAGCAGGCCGGTATCCCCAAGCTGAATTTTCAGATACTCCGCAGGACTGTAGCAACCCACGCCCAGCACCTAGGCAGTCTCAAGGACGTGCAGACCATCTTACGGCACAAGCAGGCCGAGACAACCTCGCAGCATTACATCCAAGCGATTGAGCAGACGGTGCGGGAGACTGGGAACTTGCTTGCAGCCAAGATGCTAGAGCAGCCCAAGGGCAACCCCATGAAGTGACTTTAGCCACGAGGGAAGGAGAACGCAGGGAGAGGACCACTCACGTGGACTTCGATCGGTTTTTCCTGCTGAGTGACGATCCCCTGTATCCGTCTGGTTGTTCGTGTGGTTCCGATAGCAACTGTAAGCTCTACATCCTCAACATCAACCGGATCACCTAGGGGTTTGCCATCGCAGACTAACTGAATCTTTTGCATGTGCAGTCCCTTTCCATTTAGTTCTGAACGTGTGAGAATCCGTCCAATACCCAGAAGCACACCCTCAAAATGACGAACCAAGCCACATTTAAGATAGCGAGGAACCCGATGAACTGCCACGAATCTTTCGCCGGTGCGCATAATCTTGGACTACGGCGAACAGTGCGAACAGATCGTAGGCGACAGCGAGCACGATTGATAATCGAGTCATTCCCCGCTTGACTGACTGTAGCGTTATCGCCATTTCCAGCCCTGTGCTGCCCCTTTGCCATTGTCTGTGCCGGAAGAACCCCGCTACTAGATAACCCACGTAACCCCGCCTTGTGGCCTAGGCTGCCCGCTGTGATCCTGACATCAGCACTACATCCAAGCGATTGAGCAGACGGTGCGGGAGACAGGGAACCTGCTGGAAGGGAAGATGCTAGAGCAGCCCAAGGGCAATCCCATGAAGTGACAGCGCCCGGCCGGGCCGCAAGGCCGTGCAGGTTCAAGTCCTGTTCCGGGCACCATCTGCAAAGACGGTCTACCTTGAAGCCTTATCGGGAGTGTACAACCGCGATATGCTCCGAGAATTGACGGTCTAATATTGCCTGATTGTCCTCGGCAGTGCCCACTCTAGTGACAGCGAAATACACATCAGGGTATGGGCATATCGTGCATTCTCCCCGCACGGGCCTACCGTCAAGGAACTCAAGTACATGCAATTCAGGTTTCTTCATAACCATTCAACTCCTCTTTCACGGTTTCTGAGCAGCTTTTGCACACGGAAACGCGCTCTTCGTTGCCAAGACAACCAAAGTCGCCGTTCGCTCGTGGGCCTGCTCGGGGTGCTCCTTAATGTACTTGAGAACAATGTGGACCGTCTGCCTCAACTCTACCTCTGGCGGCACACATGCTCCCAAATCCTCCATAGAACCCGATGCGTTTTTCACCACAGCAAAAGACATGCCGACTCCATCGTCCAGTCCCAACATATAACCCTCGCAGATTCCCGCATTGAGAAAGTCCATTTCATCCAATTGCGCTGTTGGTTTGTCGAGGGCTGAACATATCTCCAAAAACCTGTTGCCTGAGGTGGAGATATTGGCTTTTTGCGCGTTAACCGGAAACGATAAGATACAGAAGAACGCGAGCACGAAAGCTGTGCATATGCTGTGCTTCATTCTGATTTCCTTCTTGTCCAATTACTAGGACGCCCTCGCCATCTCTCTCAGATCCGCGTCGCGTTCGTCTGGTGCGACCCATTCCCCTTTCGGGCGTTTACATGTTTGGCAGCGCATGACGTATGCACGTTCAGTGACTAAAATAGGTTCAGCGGGGTTTCTGCACTGCTTCCCCCATTCCGGCCTCACTTCGGTGCCACAGTCGTCACAAATGAACCGTCCGTTCTCGTGATGGAAGTTTACTGGGCGCATACCGGAAGAGTGCCCCTCGAAGTCCTCCACTGTCAATCCCCTTGTAGACATCCCAAAATTGGGGGCTGACCTGCGGGACACGGGGCTGGGTACAGCCGGTACGTTACGACATACCATGCTCTGCGGTGTTAAGTCCCTCACCCGCCAGTCCCCGAAGTGGGAGATTCCCGCCGACCGAATCCTAGGTGACAGAACTGGCACACTATCGGCGGGGCCGGTAATGGGATGACAGTACTGCACTCTGTCACGGTAACAGTTCGTACTGTAAAGCCTTTGATTACTGGCAGTTACCGATGGGCATGGCAGTGGGATTGCTAGTGGGATGCCGGTGCCGATCTGCTTTACCGCTGGGATGCCACGGGATGCCGCAGCAAGGCTGCTGCATGGGCACTTCAGAAGAAACAAGAACTCAAGACAAAACGGGCACTAGAACTGATAGGCACAGCGGGCGCATCGGCCACTGCTGCGCCTGACCCGCGCCTAGAGACTGTCGTATATGACGGGGTGTGCATGAGCCGTGCCGAGGCTGACGAACTCCAAGAGCGGGCATGGCGTGCCCAGCAGCCACGGCGCTACTCGTGGGGCAGTGCGAGGGGAGTCTAGGACAGCACATGGGACAGCAGTGCAGCCCTCTGATTTCCTGCTTTATATGCTAAGTTTAGCCCGAAAATCGCGTAATGGTTTCAAGGGCTTAGCCATATTGTGAAACTTACAAGCAGGAGGTCGCAGGTTCGAGTCCTGCACTGCCCACCATTTAACCATTCCTCTGATTGCGTTCGAAGTCGCTGGATCGCACGCACTTCCGAATGTAGATTCCATTATGTGATACGAGGCGTGCTGCTGAGGTCTCTTGCGCTTGTCTTCTTGCAATGGCCAAGACTTCTTAGGCCACGAACTCGTGATAAAGACATCTGGAGGACCATAAACGATTTGGAGTCTTCATCGCGCCAAAGTAACCGGATATTCCTGCTCTCGCCGGCAAATCTCGCAGGCGTGCGGGCAGGGTACGTGATGGCGGAGAATGCAGGATCAGACCTTTCTCGCCGCCTGCGCGGGCAGGGCGTGACGCTCGCAGAAGTGTTCAGTTTTATCAGTGGGCTTTACTTTCGCGGCAAGTTGGCATATGCCCAGGCCTTCTCCTCGCCGCCATGCGGTGTATGTGGATGCCACGTTATTACCGCCGGCGGAGGCTTGCTTCCTCCAGAAACAGTGGTGAATCTGGACAAACTGCGTGAATTCGCAGCCAACGGAATTGATCCATGCAACCAGCACTATCGCGCTCCGCTTGACCGCGATTGCATCGCGCTTTCGGACGCCGTAGGAAATTCATGTGAAATTGTTCTTCTCGGCAGCATCGCGACCCCCAAGTATGTTGAGCCCTTGCTTCAGATTTTTCGGGAGCGTCTAGTGTTTCCTGCGGACTTTGTCGGGCGTGGAGACATGAGCCGAGGTGGCCTGATGCTGCGATGCGTCGAAGCGGGAAAGGAACTTGTCTATACTCCGATTCTTGCTGCAACGCGGCGAGGGGCGAGGCCTCCAAAGCTTTCCCCATTCGCTGTTTCGCGAAAACTGCGTCAAGGCTCGAAGGACCGTTTCAATGAAGCGGGCTAGAGCTGCGTGCTTAACCTCCCGCACTTCGCACCGGACTTGCCAGGCCCGCGCTTTCCCAAAGGTGCAGTGTGGAGGAACTGATTCCCAGAATTCGCGCGGTCTATCCCACAGTCAGACCGCACACTCTTTGACATGGAAGGTGCGCCTTGAATTCTTTTTGAGTCGCTAGCAAGTAGTAGTAGCGCGTAATCTTATGCGATGTGAAATCCTGGCAACGCACCGCATCTTGGAAGGGGACAAGAAATAATGAGATCAGGCGTGTCGAATGGAAAAGCCGAAGTGTCGCGTCGCAAATTTCTGGCAGGTTCAACCGCGCTGGCGACGGCGGTGGGCGCTCTCTCCGGTGTCGGGACGGCTCAGGAAGCACAAGAGAGTGTTCGCAAGGCGAGTGATAAAAGCAAAAGCGATCCCGGCCCGACGAACTCATCCATTGATGCGCAGAACCCTAGTTCAGTCGTGCCGCCTGTCACGGACGCGGGATCGGTGCCAATGTTTAAGTACCCCTTCTCGCTCTCGCACAAGCGTCTTCACCAGGGAGGATGGTCTCGGGAGGTCACGGTGCGTGAGTTACCGGTTTCGAAATCGATAGCCGGGGTTGATATGCGGCTCACCGCCGGGGGGATTCGCGAATTGCATTGGCATGCCGCCGCCGAGTGGGCGTTCATGCTTTATGGAAGCGCACGAATTACCGCGATTGACGCCAACGGCAAGAGCTTTGTCGCGGATGTGAACGAAGGCGATCTTTGGTACTTTCCCACGGGGATTCCCCATTCCATTCAAGGGCTGGGACCCGATGGCGCCGAGTTCTTACTGGTATTCGATGACGGAAATTTTTCGGAATATGCCACTGTGCTGCTTTCCGAGTGGATGGCGCACACGCCAAGGGAAGTACTGGCCAAAAATTTCGGAGTTGGGACGCAGGCTCTGAACAAGCTGCAGACCCAGGAACTGTTTATCTTCCAGTCGGAAGTTCCGCCACCGTTGACCGCCGATCAGCGCGCGGCCGCAGGAGCAATGGGCCCATCTGCGCTGGACTTTGCCTTTCGCCTCACGCAACAGCCGGTTACCCAGCGCACCAAAGGAGGAGAAGTGCGCATCATCGATTCCAGCCTCTTTAAAGCGTCGACCACGATCGCGGCGGCGATCGTAACCGTGCACCCGGGAGGGATGCGTGAACTTCACTGGCATCCCAATGCCGACGAGTGGCAATACTACATCAGCGGCAAGGGACGAATGACGGTGTTCGCTACCGGATCGCGTGCTCGGACTGCGGATTTCGAAGCGGGCGACGTGGGTTACGTGCAACAGACCCTGCCCCATTACATCGAGAATACGGGCGATACAGATTTGCGCTTTTTGGAGATGTTCAAGAGTAGCTTCTATCAGGATCTGTCACTTTCGGAATGGTTGTCGCATACGCCGCCTGAACTTGTAATGGCTCACCTTAACATCGACAAGGCGACGCTTGACGCGCTGCCAAAAGAGAAGTTGGTAATCGTACCGCACTAGACTCAGACTTCGAGTTCGTGTCGCGGGAATGATCCCCCTCGCGATTCTTCCGACGGTTCCTGTCCGTATTGGTGATGGACGGCAGGGATTGGGGTAATCGATCGGGACATATCGCTGCGTGACGACCCTGGGAGCGGTCGTGCCCCGCCCAGTGTGGTGAATGGCCGTCTCCAGTAAGGGGGACGGCAGTCCATACTTCATTCCTGCCCTTTCGCGTTCTGCGAGAAGCTGTTAGGATAATTTTGTGACGACGATTTACTCCAATTCTCATGGGCGGTTTATTGGCTGTCTCAATCTGGGTCGCCCGGAGCAGATTGGGCAATTTATGCAATTCGTGCAACGCCGCATAAACCCTGGCGATTGCGCATCTCGTTGATTTGGCGAGTGGGGACGTAGTTCAGTTGGTTAGAACGCTGCCCTGTCACGGCAGAGGCCGCGGGTTCGAGTCCCGTCGTCCCCGCCATTCTTTTCAAGCACTTGCAACCCTAATGTCCAGCAACTCAGGGGATGTTAGGGGACGATAAGCGCCGAACGAGAATGGTCCCATCCGAGAATACTCCCAAGCAGCGCTCATTGGATTAGGTTTGTCTTCGGCAAAATACCTGTCGGCAAAATAGCGTCGACCAGTTTGTCCTGCGCCAAACGCTTGGTCTTCGATGTTGCCTGCAGGTACTTGTTCGTGACATGAAGGTTGCTGTGCCGCAAGTAGTCGCGGATTGTGAGCTGATGTTCGCCCATCTCCGCCAGCATGCTTCCTACCGAGTGCCGAAACGTGTGCCAGCCCACACCTGTGATACCGATTCGTCTGAATGCAGGCTGAATCTTCTTCTTTAACACTGAAGCTAGATCTAACGGCTTGCTGCCCTGTAGTCTTTCGGAAGGGAATACGAAATCTTCCGGTTTGTTGTAGAGGCTTTGCGATCTCCACTCCTGCAAGGAATGCTTCAGGCTTGGATGCATCGGCAGCAGTTTTGCAGATGCTTCCGTTTTGGTGCTCTTCAGATTTCCACCTCGACGCCAGTAGTACGAGTGTTGGACGCTGATGCTCAGGTTGTCGAAATCGCACGACAGCCAGCGTAGCGCTCCGAGTTCGCCTTGACGTATACCCAAGGCACCTTCCAGAAACACGAGCAACTGATCCCGAAACTCCAGTTCCGCCAAACCGAGCTTGACCTGTTCCGATGACAAAACCATGGGGGATCTCTGACGTTTGGCGCTGATCCGCACGCCGGTGCTCGGGCCTCGCTTGCCCCCCGTTCCCACCGGTATCCCTGAAGAGATTGGATTGTGGCCACAAAACTCCCATCGAACAGCGTGCGAAAACAAAGCCGACATCACACACTTGATTTTGGCTTTGGTCCCATCCGCAACTCCGGTCGCCCGTAGCCACCGCTCTACCTCGACAGTTTTGACTTGTTCTAGTGGTAGATTGCCCCAGCGTGGCACAATCCAGTTCTTTGCGTAAATTACGTACGCGTCCTGTGTGGATAAGGCTTTGAGAGGCAACTCCTCTTGAGTGTAATGCTCCCAGAGCGTATTGATTGTTGTTCGCCGCAGGTTCCTGTGTTCGCAGCGATTGTTTATGGTTAGCCGAAGAGCGTCTGCCGCTGAGTGTGCCGCAGATTCGGTCGGGTATTTCTTGACATCCCCAACCTGTGCTTTGCGATGCACCAGTTTCCCGTTGATGTCTTCTTCCCACCATCGGTAGACCCAGACTGCCGGTCCCTTCTTCCGCTCTTCTCGTTCGACGCTTCCGTGTTGATAACGTGTCCGTTTAAACAAAGTTTCTCCTTTGTTCAAACGGTGTCGGCGGACACCGTCAGAATAGATCGGCGATTCGTTTCGGTCGAGATGTTTTTTGTTCCTCACCCTGCCGATGGTCAGCTAGCGAGTTTGCCGAGCCAACGGTCCAGCGTGGAGGCACGAAAGCGCCAACGTTTTCCAACCTGGACAGCGGGAATTGATCCACGCCGTGCTTTCGTGCGAAGAGTTCGAGGGTGCATTCTGAGAAGTCTCGCGGCTTCTTCGGTGTCTAGCAGAGGCTCAAAATCTCGCTGGCTCTGAACCTGTTTTCTGTCTTTAACATCCTCGGTTGCCGAGTCGATAGTTTCATTCGCGCTCTCTAACATTGGGGCACCACCTCACACCGCTGTGCTGGGTCAAAGTCCAGTTGATCTCCCAGCCAATCATCGGGTTCTAAACTGGAAGCAAATATTGGTCAAACGGGTTCACGCGTCGTCTCTCGCGTGTTTAGCAAGTCGTGTGATGCCTGCAGAGTAACCACTTGCCGCACAATCATTTAGCGCGTTGCATCGAAGACCTCTGATGGTACGGTGACTGGGTGACTGCAGATCTATGAGGGGCTCATGCATCCGTTGCGTGCGGCTCGTAACTGCTTTGAACTGTGGTGGTTGAGCCAGAGAACCGCACGTGTAACTGGGAAGGATTCGATTATGGCTTATTGAGTCACCACCCGTAGCGATCTCAGTTGAAAAGTCGCACCGATTAGATGCGCGATTGATTGCTCGGTGCCCCAAGCGCCAATGCCGACGTTCGGCATACGCTTTGCAAGAGGGATGCGATTTCGAAACTTCGGTATTTCCCTAGAGTTTGTCTTGATTAAGATACTGTTGTCCTTCAGAGGAGCCGCCGTGTATCGACTTCTGAGTCTAGCCATTTACTCTTCAAGACCTGTCACTACCGCTTCTTCCGATCCAACCCTCCTCCGACAGAGCACGGGTAATCCGTTTATCGTCGCAAGCGATCCGATCGTTGTTTTCGTACGTGTCACAGATCGGGACGGATCTCTCCCATGACTAGCAAAGGGAAGAAAGTCCGAGTTGGCGCGCGCAGTATCGATGAGCCGTCTTTGCTGACCGAGCTTTCGGACGTACAGAAGAGAATCGAGACTTGGGCGACTGAAAGGGAGCTGTGGCACGACAGCGGCTTCCGAACGCCGTTCATCTTCCATGACGAACCTCCGCAGTCCCACGACACCCTTCTCCTAATAACAGAAGGGCCTCTGATGAGGATCTATGAATCAGATGAGATTGAGGGCCCATTTCATAAGCTCTTAGAGGAGCTTGGCTATTGGTACGAGATGGAGAACCACTATACGTTCTCGCTTTACCCGGTCGATGATGTGCGCCGCGAAGATTTTCTTAGCTTGTACAGATGGCAGTGGCTCCAGAAGCTATCGGAAAAGAGGACGGTTGAGTTGCACACCGAAGTCTTCGAGCATTTCGCTAAATACCCGGACGATATGAACGATTTGCATTGGCGGAAGTTCGAAGAACTGCTGGACGCTATTTTCAAGAATCAGGGCTATCGAACTGAGCTTGGTCCTGGCTCGAACGACGGTGGCATTGACCTACGGCTTTACGAAAACACGGCGAGGCCGGAGCTTGTCACCATCGTTCAGGCCAAGCGTTACTCAAACCCAATCAAGTTCGACTCTGTCGCGTCGCTCTTCGGCGTTACAACTATGGAAGGCGCACCGAAGGCGCTCTTTGCAACGACGTCCCGTTTTCAGCCAAAAGCTCAGAAGTTCGCTCTGATGAGCGAGTCCAAGGTTGATCTCCCGACATTGGAGTTGGCTGACGGCACTAGGATCGGCGAATGGTGCGGGGAAATCAGCAAGAATCTTAACCGGTACTTCACCGATGGAGTGAATGCGCCTCCAATGGTGTCTGAAGCAAAAGGAGAACTCACCGGAAAGATTGTTGTTGCGCGTGGGGGCTACAACTGCACGAACAATTTCTTCGCTAAGATCGAAGCCGACTTTCCCCATGAAGTGATCCTGCGCCCTATCGGTGACGAAATTGTCTCAGGAGACTGGACGGCAGGACATCATGTCGCGTCGGAAGCGAAGCCCGCAACATGGACTCAGGAATCGCGGTTATTGGCCGAGAAGACAAGTCCGACGGACTTCAAGGTGTTGAGGAAGCATTTCTCGATCTGGGATGGCACTCCGCAATACTTCAACTCCAACTGAGGTGTGCGGCGAATCCCGCTGTTTGAAACGAAAGCTCTTCATCGGCCCTGATAAACGGGCTTGTAGTAATTTATGGGCCGCGCCCCGGATCGTCGCCAATGCAGAATAATCACTGACGGACAGAATCGAAGACCGCGGTTTTGCGATTCGACAGCGGATAGTATCAAAACACCCGGATGGGATATCGGGTCCACTCAAGACCAGCCTGCCGAAGCCCAAGAGAATATGCCCCCGCCTGTACGCCACTAAGGTCAAGGTCAACCCGTAGATCAGTAATGTGGTCGTGCAGTTCTGCCATCCCCGTCGCGCGCAAGATCTGGTCACCCGTTCCTGTGAGCAGACCGACGTCGTAGGGTCCCTCTTTGCTCCCAATCGGAAGATCAACAACCAGGTGTTTAGTAGTTCGCGAGATTTCCAGAGGTGCCTGATCCGCCTCAGGCTGGCTCTGCCCGCGCGCTACCGACCGCTCTCGAAGATCCAAGACGGCGGTCTCCGTCGCTTGCACCGAGTGTCGGTTTCGCACCCACAACCATCCCCCGACCGCGAAGAGCAGAACAGCAGCAGCAGCCACCCAAGTCAGTACGCGTCGACGCTGGATCGCCGATTGCCTGCGAAACTCCTTGAATTCTTGGAAACACGGACTGCATGCGCCGAGGTGGTCAAGCCAAGGCTCCGCTTCGGTGAGAGACACCTTGCCTTGCGCTATGCCCTTGAGTAGAGCATTCCCCGGACAGCCGATCCTCTCGGGGTTAGGGAACTCTGTCGCTAAGCCTTGCCGGAGAATATCAAGCAAGCGCTTGTCCGCCGCGTTGGATTGGCTTTCGGTGCTCAGAGAGAGTCCACTCGCTATTAGTTCAATCTGAAAATCAGCCCAAGTGTAACTGAAGGAGAGCGCAACGACACATTGACATTTCATCTACCTCCAGACAAACGTGCTCGTAGAATTTTCAAGCGGCGTCGGAAACGAAGCATGACGCTATCTCCAGGAATTCCCAGAACGCGGCCAATGTGTTTCCAGGTATAGCCGTACTCGCGCGCAACCCAGACTTTGCGGCTCCAAGCGTCCATCCGATCAAGAATCTCCTGAGCATGAAGGGTGCCTTCAATGTCTTGCTGCTCCGCCTGATTCGCCGCACCAAGGACTTCCAACTCCTCGATGGAAGACACAAGACGGATCGTCTCCTCACGGAGTTGTTCCTTCTTCAGAGCCCGGTTAAGCCGATGGTAAAAGCTTCCGAGAAGATAGGCCTCCAGATCCCCGATCTCACCCCGCCTTCCCTTCATCCGATCGAGCGTCATGGAAACAGATTGCAGAACGCTTTCCCACACCTCAGCGACCAAGAGTCCGTCGTCATTGAATGGATTTTGTGATTGAACTTGTCGAACGTGGGCCAATGCCTTCGGCCACGCTGATCTAGCCGCTTTCAAGAGTTCGCTTTCGGTGGCCGAGTCTGGACGAGGGTTGACACCTGAAAGGACCCACTCCGGACCGGGTTCGGGGGCTGGCATACCAGTGCCTCACATCAGCAATTGCGTGGTACCCGGCCAGAGGGCTAACGCAAGCGTGCCATCCGACAGAAAGGGATGTCAAGAAGAACCCGAACGAGAACAGAAAGTAACGAAAATATTTTCGATAGGTTCGGTACTGTTTTGGTTCCTTTTATAGGTATGGGGCAACTGTGATTCTCGGAAGCAGAAGTCAGATGCACCGGTCGATTTGCCTATGGAAGATGGAATCAATCCCGACAGACAGAAGCAAAGCCAATCCTTCCGTTGGTTCCACGAGATAGACCAGATCCTCGTCGTCGGGATGAAATATGGTCCGAGAGGTACTCAAGAGGCCGTCAAAAGGGTACGGCAGCTCACCCCGGAGCTAGTGCCTGCCCAGGTCTGGCACCGAATGCGACATTTGCGCGAGAAGGAGCGCGGCAAGAGTGCGACACCGGTCGATTGGAGTGAATCTGCGATCGAAATTCTTCGCGAGGGCTATCGAAGCGGAGGCTGGAAAAAGACCGAAGCAATCAAGACCGTAAGGGCGTTATATCCGGGACTCGCGGGCTACGTGGTGTCGAGATTCGCCCGAAGTCAAGGTTGGCTGAACAAAGAGCAGGCAGACAAACGAAAGGGAGATCGACGACCTTGGACAAGGGAAGAGGAACAAGAACTATTTGCGCGCGCCGGTTATGAGCCGGTCAAAGCCATCGCCGAAAAGCTCAAACGCTCAGAACAATCAGTTCGATTCCGGCTTAAAGGCCGGGCCATAAGCGCGAGAGTTACAGACGGCTGGTCATTGCGAAGAATCCAGCAAACCTTGCACGTAAGCCATCGCCGGCTGCAACGTTTGATTGGTACTGGTCTTCTAAGAGTCCGCGATCCGCGGGTCTCTGCAATCTCCCTGGCTGAATTCTGCCGCAAACATGGAACCATGACCCTACCGGGGATGGAGGCAGAAACCGATGCGGCCGTGTGTAACAAGAACGGAGGCTACTCGTGGGGACGAGTTGCGAAACTCTTGGGTGTCACTACTGTCGAGGTCGGGAAATGGGTCGCCGATGGGGAGCTCAAGGTAATGGATAGCTCCGTGACTGACCGAGCATTCGAGGCATTCTGTCTTCGGCACAGCTCGGAGTTAAATTTCGGCCTCATGGACCCAGCTGTCGCGAAGTGGCTCATTGATGAGTATGGCCTTGAAACGGTGACTCCGGAGCGAAACCGCCCTGTGGCGCCTTCGCAGAAACAGGCGCTCGTGGTTAGACCTTGCCCAAAGTGCAAGCGCGGTATTCGAGGGAACGGATATTTTGGACATGTCCCAGCGTGTCGCGGAGCAATGTCGGAGGGCAATCCCGGACAATTGCGCGTTGATCAGCAAGCTAGCTGAGATGGGCTGGCAACACCGCTGCAATCACGATTACTAGTCTAGAAGAGCAGTTGATTCTGTGCCTCGACGAGATCCACCTGTGCGGAACATGCTGCATCGTCGTTAATCACCTGGTTGACGCGAGTGCTCACAGGATAAGACCGCATGATCTTGGCATTGCAGGGCTTCAATAGTTCGGAAACCAAACCCACATCCTTCATCCCCGGATCGAGCCACAGATCGTAAGAGTCGAGATCAAGGATGACCGGCATGCGGTCGTGGACAACAGCGGCCACGGCGTTTGGCGTTGTGGTCAAAATCGAGAAGGTTTCCACTGCGTTGCCACTGGCGTTCTTCCAGCGATCCCAAATCCCAGCGAAAGCGAACAACCCGCCTTCGTTGACTTCGAAACAGTATGGCTGTTTCGATTTCCCGATCCTCTTCCACTCGTAGAACGCGTCCGCAGGAATCAGGCACCTGCGAGATTTCAGTGCATCCCAGAACGCAGGCTTCATGCTCGCAGTTTCGGATCTTGCATTGATCATCTTTGCCGCAACAGACGAGTCTTTTGCCCACGATGGAATGAGTCCCCAGCGAACAAACGACATTTCCCGGACAGGTTCTTTCGGATTGTGGCGGATGATGGGGACACTCTGGGTAGGGGCGATGTTGTATCGGGGATTCCAGTCATGCTCCACCGGGGCGGTGTCGAAATACTCTTCAACAACCTGTTTCCTCCGCGATAGACGATAACGCCCGCACATAAGAAAATTATTGCAGACCAGAGTGGCATTCGGCATCTCTCGCACAGGAAGATCGGATGGCCGACGGTCGAGCACACCTGTCACCACGTTAGACTCGAACGTGAAGATCTATTTTGTTTTCGAGTTGCTCGTAATACGCTCAAAAAGAGCACTGGCCGCCACGATGAGTGTAATCAATGCTTACATCAGTCGGCGGATTCTTCGAGGCTCTTGGTGAGATCGTTCAAGGTGTTCTCGCGCATACTCTTCTTGTAGGTCATTAGATATGAGGGATGCAGGATGGCTATTGCTTTGTGTCCGCTGGGCAATTTAAGCGGACGGCCTCTCCATTCTTTAATCCCCTCCTTCTGTGCGACGATTCGGAGGGCGTGGCCGCCAACAAGGTCCACACGATTCCATTTGCGAGAGCGAAGCAGCGGATCGACGTGCTTTTCCTTGCAATGGCGAACAGCTTTAACGCCATCTTCTTTCGAGATGTACCTCCGTTTTGACTTCGACGACCAAGCCCTGCGGTCTGTGGGGAAAATATTGTCTGGAGGACGACAGGACAGGCAATTCGTAATCGTGAGTCCATCGCGCTGAATTCCAGCGTCCTCCAAGAGCTTGTCAAAGAACTGGCCCGCCTTGCCCCTTAGCGGCTCACCGACTTCCGATTCTCGTTCACCGGGCGCTTCTGCAATCACCAGTCGCACAAGGTCGTGGTCGGGATTGTTCGGCTTTTGCGGAGGTACGAAATGGTGGTCAGGGAACCTCTCCCGCATCGGGCACCCTTCGCAGCCAAGGGTTTCACTTACGCTTTTGATCGTTGGCATTTGTATGCCTTAAGTTGATACGAAGGGTATCACGTGGTTCGCGTAACATCGCAATAGCACTCACAAGCCTGGAATCGGCTCGCCACTCGTTTGGTCGGCAAGCCAGAAGGAACTCCGCTTAAGTTAGCGCTCGTGCGTGTCACCACCCGCATTGTTCTCAGGGAAAAAAAGCTGTGAAGCTTTGCATTGTGGCCGTCAAGACCACGTGCAGAACGATTCGCAGATGCAGTTGTCCTTAATTGCGAATCGTTTACAGGGCGCTCTCACGCGCACTTCGACAACAACTCCTTCCATAGGGTCGCGCTAATCTTCGTGGATGTTCTTCTCCGGCACAACTGATCGCAGCAGTGCCGTTGGACTTGTTGATTGGACGAGGTTAGTTTGCCCGAAAGGCAGCCGCATTAAGGCGCTGCGGAGGTGGACATGTCACGTTTAGGAAGATTCTGTTTCGGTCACTCAATAAAACCCCTTCGACGATCGAAATCAGCGCTGATAAGCGCCGCTCTGTTCACCCTACTCGTTTTCATGCCCATGAGAGTACTGGCACAGGGTTCACCGTTCGATACCGGCTTTAACGCTATCCAGAGTCTTTTCACCGGGACGATCGCGAAGGTTGCAAGTCTGGTTGCGATCGTGATCGGCGGGTACGGCTTCGCCCACGGGGAACCCGGCGCAAAAAAGGCGCTCGCAGGCGTCGCTGCTGGAACCGGCATTGCTGTTCTCGCCGTGAATGTCCTGAGTTGGCTCTGGGGAGTGTAGCGGCTGTTTGTCGCTCTGCCCGCGATCCCGTTGCGTGCCACGCTGATATGAGAACGATATGCCCGACAAAGCACAGCAGAAACGCCGCACAAATCGAGTCTTCAAGAGCCTGCACAAGCCTCTCACCTACTTGGGAGTCGAACGGACGCTGTTCTACTTCGTCTGCGTCGGCGCGGTGGGGGCCTTCAACCTCTTCAATTCCATCCTGGCCGGGATCGCCGTCTTCATTGGGGGTTTTGCCTTCGGCCATTGGGTCACGAACAGCGATCCTGCGTTCCTCCGTATCCTGGCCAAGTCCGAACGCTACAAGCTGCGCTACGACGCCGCGAAGCAGCAAGTTCCGCGCGTGGAGGTAGTGTGATGCTGCGCCTCGATAAAGTCATCAAGCCCTGGAAAGAGAGTGCGGCTCTCAACGACCACATCAACCTCTATGGCTTCTGGAACGAGACGGCCTTCCTTACCAAGAGCGGTGATGTCGGCATGATTCTCAGCGTTCCCGGCGTGGACTACGAAAGTCTTGACCGCTCGGAACAGGAGTATGCGGTGAAGCGGTTGGAGGCGGCGCTGAAAGCCTTTGGCCCAGGCTTCCATGTTTACCAATACCTCTTCAAATCGAACCGCCCCGACATACCGTTCGCAACATATGATGACCCCATTGTTGAAGCGGCTATTGACCAGCGACGGAAGTTCTTTGAAGCGAAGGCCGACCATCTTTATCAGGTTGAAATCTTCTATTGCATCCTGCTCGAAGGCTCCCGATCGAAAACCGGCGTCGGCACGGCGCTAGCTCGCCTGTTACGCGACCCAGAGGGCGCGATTGCCGAACTCAAATCGCAATTCACCAACGACAGCATGAAGAAGTTGTTGCGGACGCACATCGAGCGCGATCTTCAACGGATCGACCAGCAAGTGCAGGCATTCGCCCGACAGCTCGCGGATTTCATGCAAGTCGAAGTCTTGAATCGGCAGGGGCAATTCACGTTTTTCCGCCGCTTGCTGAATTATGACGACTGGCGTGTTGCCGGCCGACCGCAGTCCAGCCAGTTTCTCGACTATCAGGTGGTCAACTCCGACATCGAAGCAGAACGCGATCATCTCCGCGTTGGCGATCACATCGTCCGGGTGCTGACGATGAAAGAGGCCATCACCGAAACGAGGCCCCTGGTAATGGACGGGCTGTTGAAGATCCCCGCCAACTTCTATGTGGTCACGGAGTGGACGCCGCTCCCCGCAAACAAAGCCCGCAAAGAGGTGAACAAGCGCCGACGCCACTTCAATATGTCCAAAACAGGGTTTGTCTCCCAGATGGGCAACGATGCCACGAAGACGAACCCACGTGATGTGCTCGTGGACGAGTCCAAACAGGCTGACATCGAAAATCTTGGCGATTGCTTGCGCGCTCTCGGTGACGGTCAATCGCTGGGAGATTTCTCGCTCACTATTGTGCTGTATGGCCAGTCACGAACGGAACTCGATCAGCTCGTGGCGGAATTTACTGGCATCTTCACCAACTCGGATGGCAATCTGTTTGCAGAAACCTACAACCAGCTGAACGCTTATTTCGCCACTGTGCCGGGCAACTATGCGCTCAACCTCCGCCAGTTGTATCTGCTGAACACGAATTACGCCGACCTGTCTTTCCTCTTTACGATCCTTACCGGCGAAAAGACGAACGAGCATCTCGGCACTGAGTATTTGGCAGTCGTCGAAACCGACAACAGCACGCCCTACTTTCTCAACCTGCACACCCGCGACGTTGCCCATACGCTAATTCTCGGGATGACGGGCAGTGGCAAGACTATGATCATGCTCCAAATTCTTCGCCAGATAAAACATCGTGGCGATTCCGCGATCGTCTACGACCCCGCACGGGAGTTCGTCAAACGCTTTTACGACCCGAAAAACGGCGACCTTATCCTGAATCCGCTCGATAAGCGGTGTCCCTACTGGGGGCCCTCTGAAGAACTCCGCCGACGCTCCGAGGCGAAGGCTCTAGCGGTGTCCCTCTTCCAGCCGCCGCAGGACAAGAAGGGTGAGTTCTTCATCGAGTCCCCGCAGAAAATCTTCGCTTTCCTGATGGCCTATGGCCCGACGCCAGAGGAGTTGGTGAAGTGGATGTCGGACCCGCAGGAGATCGACCGAAGGCTGAAAGGAACAGAGCATGCCCACCTGATCGACCCGAGGGCGCACCAACAGCGTGCCGGAGTTCTTGGCTCGCTTGGACTCGTCGCCGACAGCCTCCGTCTTCTCCCCAAGAAGGGCGAGGGGAATGGCGAGTGGTCGGCCACAGAGTGGGCCGAGACGCGGCAGGGCTGGATCTTCATTACTTCACTCCCGGCAGAACGTGAGGCACTTCGACCGCTTCAAAGTCTATGGATCGACCTGCTCGTCTTGCGTCTGCTAAACGAGCCGAAGGAGGGGCAGAAGCGGGCATGGTTCGTGATCGACGAATTGGCCAGTTTGCAAAAGCTCCCCCAGCTCCATACCGCCATTACAGAAAATCGAAAGAGCAACAACCCTGTGATTCTGGGTTTCCAAGGAAAGGCCCAACTTGAATACCTTTACGGCCACCTGGCCGAGGTCATGCTGTCCCAACCGGCAACTAGCATTTGGCTAAAGACAAAAGAGCCGACTGCTGGAGAGTGGGTCAGCAAGTTCATCGGAAAGGTCGAGATCGAACGGCTACGAGAAACCCATTTCGACGGCTCCCGCGCTGGGAGAAACTTCGCGCTGGACCGGCAGGTTGAGCCGCTGGTAATGGAGTCCGAAATCTCTGGACTGCCGGACCTCCACGCCTATATGAAGTACGAGAACTATGTGACGCGGTTCTCATTCCCGTACTTCGATATGCCGGTTGTCGCGGGTGACTTCGATCTCCGCGATACGCCCGAAGACAAACTCCCCTACGATCCAAGAAACATAGGAGCAACTAAGCCCGAGTTGCGTCCGCATGAACTGAAGCCGGACGCAAATGTGCCCACGCCGCCGCGAAAATCGCCACGGACCGCGACGGAGATCGTGCCACAGGAGAGCGAGGCTGAGCGGAACGTCAACGCCCAACAAAGCCTCAATCTTCGGGGGTAGTAACTGCCATGCTGACGATTTCAAAACCGCTCTCCGCAGGCCAGGCGCAGACCTACCACCAGGCGGAGTTCACAGCGAAGGAACAGAACTATTGGTCGCAACGCGGCGTCATCGCGGGCGAATGGCAAGGACGACTGGTCGCGCAGTTCGGCCTTGCCGGGACCGTTTCTACCGAAGACTTTGCGAAACTCAGCCAAGGGCAGCATCCACAGACCGGCGAGCAGCTTGTGCGACAACGAGCGTCCTATGAATATCAGGATGCCGACGGCAAGACCATCAAGACAATGGAACATCGTGCCGGTTGGGATGCAACATTTTCCGCGCCCAAATCCGTCTCGCTAACCGCCCTTGTCGGCGGCGATGAGCGTGTCCGTGAAGCCCACCGGGAGAGCGTCCGCGTTGCCCTCGACCAGCTCGAACACTACTCCCAGGCCCGCATAGGCGGGAATCATCCGCCCGAGACCACTGGCAAATTTATAGCCGCCAAGTTCGAGCACGATACCGCCCGTCCTGTCGATGGCTACGTCGCGCCACAACTGCATACTCACGCGGTCGTTTTCAACGTGACCGAGCGCGACAACGGCCAGCCTCGCGCCATCCAGCCCCAGAGCCTCTTCGCCTCGCAGCAGTTCGCCACCGCCGTTTACCAATCCGAACTCACCTACAAACTGCGCCAACTCGGATACGAGATTACGGCGGGCAGGAGCGGCGCGCCCGAGATCAAGGGATACACACAGGAATATCTCGACGCATCCAGCCCTCGAAGCCAGCAAATTCGTGAATACCTCGAACGCACGGGCCGCTCGGGGAAGGAAGCTGCCGAGATCGCTGCGCACTCGACCCGTGACCGCAAGCAAATTCATTCGCCGGGAGAGGTGATGGCCGCGCACAGGAAGCTAGCGGCAGACTTCGGACACCAAGCGGACGCTGTGGTCCGTGCTGCTCGGGAACGGTCTCAGCTTCAGGAGAAACCCGGAAACTCGCTTGACCGCGTTCGCGAGTCTCTAACCTTTTCCCGTGACAAGAACTTCGAGCGCGAGGCGGTTGTGGATGAACGTGCGTTGATCCGGGATGGCCTTCGCCGAGGGATGGGCGAGATCACACATGCCCAGGTCCGCGCCAATCTTGACGCCCGCTTTGCGTCCGGTGAATTTCAGATCGTCGAGCGTCCTCAGAGCAGTCTTGGCCGTCAGTTCACCACCACCAAAACCATCGAGGCGGAACATGAAATTATCCGCAGAGTCCGCGAGGGACAAAACGATATCGAGCCGGTTCTTCCGCGTCCGCAGGCCATCGCCCTTGCCGATCAGCACCCGCATCTCAACCCGGCACAAAAGACCGTAGTGGAGGACGTGCTCAGCTCGCCGGACCGCATTCAAGGTATCCAAGGCTTTGCCGGCTCAGGCAAGACGACCACCCTCACAGCCATCCGCAGTGCCGCGGAAAGCCAGGGGTATCAGGTTGAGGGCTTCGCGCCGACCTCCCGCGCTGCGCGACAACTGAATCAGGCAGGAATTGAAGCCCGAACCTTGCAAAGCTTCCTGGCCCGCACCGCAGATCCAGACGTAGGGGAGCGAAAGCACTTCTACCTTGTCGATGAATCGAGCCTTGCAAGCACCAACCAGATGCGCGAGTTCCTTACGCGGCTTGCTTCCCACGACCGCGTGGTTCTTATAGGGGATATCCGTCAGCATCAGGGCGTTGAGGCGGGCCGCCCCTTCGAGCAACTACAGGAAGCCGGAATGCGCACAGCCAGACTGGATGAGATCGTTCGCCAGCAGGACCCGGCTCTGAAATCTGCCGTCGAACTATTGGCTACGGGCAAAGTTTCCGCCGCGCTCGACGTGCTCCAACAGCAGGATCGCCTGAAGGAAATTCCCGATCGGGAGGACCGCGTCCGCACCATCGCCAAGAGCTACATCGAATCGCCCGAAAACACGCTTATCGTCTCACCGGACAATGCGTCCCGCCGCGAGCTGAACGTCGCTGTTCGGCAGGAGTTGAAGACCGCTGGAAGCCTTGCCCCAGAAGATCATGCTTTTCGCGTCTTGGTTCAGCGTCAGGACATGACCGGAGCCGACCGATCCTGGGCAAACCACTACGAGATCAGCGACGTGATTCGCTACGCACGTGGCAGCAAAACCATCGGAATCGAAGCTGCTGCCTATGCAACGGTCGTCGCGATCAACCCAGCCGCGAACCACCTCACCGTAGAGAAAGCGAACCAACAACTTGCCACCTATGATCCCCGCCGTCTCACAGGCGTCACCGTTTACCGCGAAATGGAACGCGAGTTATCAGTAGGCGACCGCATTCAGTTCACCGCACCTGACAAAGCGCTCGGCGTGGCAAATCGCGACATGGCCGCGGTCGAGGCGATCCATCCCGATGGCCGCCTCTCAGCACGCCTGGACAACAATCGCCGGATCGAGTTCAGCGCCATCGAGCATCGGCATTTCGACCACGGCTATGCCATCACCAGTCACAGCTCCCAGGGCCTCACCGCTGAACGCGTCCTCGTTCACGCTGACACCAGCGTCCACCCGGACTTGCTTAACTCTCGCTTCGCCTACGTCTCCATCTCCCGCGCCAGCCATCAGGCCACGCTCTTCACCGACGACATGGCAAAACTCGGGCCTCGACTCGGAGCAGATGTCTCGAAGACCTCCGCCTTGGAAATCAATCCAGCTTCATCCGTCGCCCAGGGTATGGGGATAGGACTCTGACAGTGTCAACCATTGCGAGCGAATCTCTATAATCTGCAAGCGGGTTAGGACGGAACGCACTTCCATCGGATATCGACTGATAAAGGACGTTTATAATTCACGAAGATTCCGACGCTTGCCTAGAAAAGAGGGGGGATGTTCACGAGTGAAATATCCGACCAGCTCAAGTACTACGTCTACCGGCTAATCGACCCTCGGAACGGCGAAACATTCTACGTCGGAAAAGGAACGGGAAATCGAGTGTTCGCCCACGTGAAGGGTGAGCTGGGCAGCGAAGCTGACACTCTTACCGATAAGCTCCAGCGAATACGGGATATCCGCGTCGATGGATTTGAGGTCGCGCACGTTATTCACAGGCACGGCTTAGACCAAGAGACTTCGTTCGAAGTCGAGGCGGCCTTGATAGATGCATACCCTGAAGCGACGAATGCGGTGGGTGGTAGAGCGTCAGACGAACGCGGGCTGATGCACGCTAATCAGATTATTGAGCGCTACAAAGCGCAAGAGGCTGTTTTCAAGCACAAAGCGATTCTCATTAATGTGAACCGCTCCGCCGCAGAAAAGGACAGCGTCTACGAGGCCGTGCGTTATGCATGGAAACTTGACCCGAAGAAGGCGGCAAAAGCGGAGATTGTGCTGGCCGTATTACAGGGACTGATCATTGGAGTATACGTTGCTGACCAGTGGCTTGCCGCAACACCCACTAATTTTCCTCATACTCCTGCGGAACGGCCGGGTAGATGGGGATTCGTGGGCCGCGAGGCCCCGGAGGACATTGCGCGCCTCTATCTGCGACGACGGCTTCCGGACTCAATGCGAAAGCGTGGGGCAGCAAATCCAGTCAAATATGCGTTTTAGTTCTTGGCGCAGCGAAACGAAGCCGTCTATCCATCTGCGGTAAGCCAATCCTGAATCGGTTTGGGAACCCAAGTGCACTGGATCTTCGGGCCAGCAACCGCCTCAATTCGGCGTGCTGCGTCCTGGTCAGGATTGACGATGATCACCTCGGCCGCCCCCGTAGGAGGATACCTGCCCGTATTGTCCTTAATCCTGCCGTTAAGCTGATTATGAAATCCGCAGCGAAAAATAAATTGTGCGTGCAAATCGGCTGCCGGTAGAGAGTACCCAAGAAATACCAGCCGCCTGGGAGTGCTTAGAACATCCGTGCAATCTTGCCAAAGACGCTTGAATATAGACGGCTTGAAGTCTTTGATATAGGTCGGCGGAATGATAAGCGGAGTATAGCGTTTTCCCGATTTCGATTTCACTCCGCGCGGGCGGAGAAATGCATGAACACACTTCGACTCTTGCTTATGGTGAAAAATCTCGATTTTCTTAAGATCCTTGACGTACTCTAGCTGCCTGCCTTCGTACCAATTGAGCGAGCCATGAGGTTTGAGCAGAAGAGGACCTTCCCCTAGGTTCTTGGAAAGACCATAGCTCTGCGAGTCGAGATTGGTGCTAAAGAGCCGGTGGTCGAGAATCAAGTCCCAGTTGAAGGACACAATTGCAGCTTTCTCGCTGCGCATCTTCTGCACCATTTCGGACAGCCAGCTGGCTTTGATTGCAGGTCCGTAAAGTTCATGGAACCAGGATGCAATCTCGAACAGCAATATTTCGCGCGACTCACGCAACTGGTCTTTCGTAAAACGCCCTTCAGCGGGACGACTGGCGTCAAAGAGTTGGAGATTGACTGCCATTTCCGTAAGCAGCTGTTCGATGTCAGGAAAAGTTGTTAGTCGATCTACATTGAACGAGGGATGATGAAATTTAACAATTTCCGTCATCTGCTCGCGCGAATCTTCGGGCAACCGGTCCCATACTTCTATCAATAGGCTCTTGGTCAACGGATATCCGAGACCCTTGGAGAATCCCGCGCCGACAACATAGACCGTGTCCCTGATCCGGGATGTGTTTTCAGGCTTCATCGGGCTGCTTCAAAATATGCGATTGGAAGGAACCCTACCACGCCATGTTGCGGATTAGCCAGGCGGGCAAGCGTTAACTGATCCGCTGTATTCTGTGTCGTTGATTTCTAACCCTATGAAATACATTACCGCGTTTAAATCTACCGGATGCAGTGGATGTGGTCACAATTGGCAGGCGCAAACCACCTTTCTGCAATCCGAAGAAGGCTCTACCGCTTTACCTACCTTAAGAAGCTCGACGAATCTGTCAAGAACCATATACGATCGCTGTGATCAGGCACCGCTGAATATCCCAGCACGAACCGTAGGAAATACTGAAGGAATCTGGGATTGACTATATTGCCAGAGCTCTTCTGAAATTATCGAGCGTTGCGGCCTGTACATCGCTTGGAGATTGTTCCCACAGTTCCGCTAGACCCCGAACGGTGGCCTTGACGGTGGTTGGAGTTGCTGGTCCCGCTCCATCCTGCACGAAAGGCCCGTCTGTCTCTGTTAGCACTCGGTCTCTCGGCATTTGGAGAACAAGCGCGCGCCCTGCCTCAGAATGCAGCATCGCACTGTTGATGGAAAAGAGGAATCCGCTGCCAATTGCCCGGTCAAGTTCCTTCTTCGTACCACTGAACCAATGAAGAATGACCTTGGCCTTGATTCCACTCAAAATCGAAATCACATCCCGAGTAGCTCTTCTGGAATGAACCGTTAGCACCTTATCTGCTGATTCACTCACCCAGTTCGCAATCGTGCTCAACACCTGTCTCTGCGCAGCCCTTATTTCCTCGTCGCTTGTCGAATAGTCCAAACCAATCTCTCCAACATATCTTGTCTGCGATAGGTGGACGCGAAGGGCTTCTATTTCGTGTTTGTGCGAATGTACGAGTTCTGGATGGAGGCCAATGGCGGGGCGGACGTATTTACACTGTGCGACAAGCCCGGCAGTATGGGCAAAGACCGAGGGCGCATTCGTCACTGCTATGGTGTAGATATGCTCATTCTCTGCCTGTTGGATGATCTGTTGTGGGTGCTTGTACAGATCGATGTGACAATGAGCATCCACGAAACTTAGAACGGGTTCTTCTGGGACTCTCATCACGACTTCTGCCTCAAGAACCGATCCACCTCTTCCATCCCCCGTCTAAAGACCCCCGTCAGAGCGTCCACTTCGGTGGTATCCAATGGCCCAGCACTCATGATTTCGCCTGTAATCTGAAGCGGCGACATGTCGCGCAATCTGGCTATCGCCATCAAGAATGCGCGTTTATCATAGCCAGCGGCCTCTTTGGCCCTTATCTCTGGCGCCAGAACATCCAAGACATGCTCTTCGGAGTCGAGGCCGACCGAATACAACGCAGCTCTCCTGATGATGCAGGGAACACAATATCCGCAGTGTCGTCCGACCGGACGTTTGTGGAAGCGGCCCGCCTGAGGGCGCGAACATGACATGGTGGAGTGAATCCCGGATTTTAGGACCGCCTGGTCCTTACAGTCTCTCAACATCTCGCCTTTCGTCAGGAATCGGTAAGGAGTATGCAGCTCTACTTTGATGGCCAGGCGATCGAGGAGTTGACGATAGAGGTCGATGGTGTGCGGGTGCGTGGTGCGTGTACTGTGTGTCCCTGCCCTACCGAAGGTCAGTGGAATGTTGAGAGAGATGAGGCCATTCTCCGGAACATGCAGCGATGATCCTGAAGGCAAGGCACTCGCAACGCTGGTGCCGAGAGCCAGGAAGAGAAGAGAGCGCGCTCTCATCGTCGATTCCACTATCTGATCGTCAGACGACCGCGGCGGGACCAGGAAGAACCACAGCGGGATCGTCTGACCTTCATAGGTCGGTTTCAACGCGTCGTAGGCGGCGACTTGTTCGCGCTGCGTGTGGCCGTAATGGCCGACCAGAGCAAGATGTTGACCTGAGGCCAGCAGATCGATTGCGCCTACAAAAGAATCCAATCCTCCCGAGAAAAGGCAGACGCCGTCTGGCATCGGGTCCGGCGGTTCGCCAATGGTCGGGTCTGGCGCGGACGCCTTGCTCCGGAAATTCACTATCCACTCATCGCCCGTTAGAAAACGAAGAAGCTCGATAAGCTTTGGCCCTGCTGCGTTCCACAGTGCAACATCCGCGACGGGTGCGTAAATGGAAATCTCCCTCGACCACGCATCTTCGCCGTTGTAGCCGCGCCAAATTCTCAAATCTGCCGTATAGACGATGGCAGCGACGTGAAGCAGATCGATAGCCGCCTGGGAGGGATGCAGGCCTGCTTTGAAGACATTTGTGAGGAGGTCGTGCGTTACGCAGTGGCTATCACCACGCTTGTCGATCGCCGCAACAAAGCGGACCTCATTGGGGTCGAGAACAGGGTAGTAGTCGTCCTCCCCGATCTGGGCGATGACATTCCAAGACATCAGGACGTGCCTCCGAGAAGCTTGTACGCTGCTTCATAAATTTCCTGGACGAATTTCTTGCCCTCAACACCATTCCAATCAAACTGAAGAGCCTGCTTACCGTCCAGTTTCAACTTAACCAAACCTGTCACGAAGGTTTTGACATCCCGCTCCAGTCGAACTGCATCGGCTTCGCTGACAGCATGCTGTTCGATTCTCTGACTAAGCTCGAAAAGCCAGAGCTGGTACACGTATCCAGCGACCGAAAGCTCGATCGTATCCGTGACATCGGCTGGAGTCATCGCGTTGAGGGCGTCTAATCCCGCCTCCTGGACGCCGTGCTTTTCAAACAGTTCCCTAAGCGTCTCGCTTGCGGCCCGCCGTGCGATGGCATCGTCGTTGTTCATTCCGGCCGGTGCGATGGCATTGATAACCGCTGCCAGGACAAAATCCACCTTTTGTCCGACCGTGTCTTGCAATCCAAGGGTGCGCGCAGCTTCAGTAAACCCTCGGGCCGCGACATCCGATACGAAATTCCCAATTCGGGCGGTTGCGGCGCGGCCAGCGACGGCGGTTGAGGCCGCCTTCTTTGCTCCGCCCTTCGCAGAGACATATCTGCGCCCGGCCAAACGTAAGCGCCTAGCACTTCCTCCGTTCTTCGCGGCACTGCTCATCGCCCGGCGAGCGAGATTCCACGAACCGCCGGTAAGATTGGGCAGGACCGGAGAATTCACCTGCTGCGACGATGGCGTCGCTGGAAGAGCAGGCTCGGAACTCTGGGATGCTGGCTGTGCTGTTGTATTGCTGCTGTCGGGAGAATCTGGCACTGGGGCTGGCGGTGACGCTGGCGATCCCGCAGGGGCACCCTGCTGCGCCCATGCAGGCAGTAAGGGCGTTTTATCCTTAGGACCGGAATTGCTGGCGGATGTTCCCATAGATCAACTTGCCGTGCTCAAAGCGGCCAGAGTCGTTTTGGCGGCGCTTGCGAGCGGCACGTTCACGGTGCTCTTCGACCAAGTCGCGAGTATTTCCTTGAAAGCACGCTCCGCATCGGGATGCCCCTTGCAGGCGTTCTGAATGCTTACAGGCGCCCACAGCGGGAGCGTCCTTTCGGGCAAAGCCTTCACCGCCGTAATGAGTTGCAGCAACAACGCCGGGCGCTCCTGCGCGGCATCTATCATCGGTTTCAGCGACGCACTTTGCGCTCCAAGGTCCTCCTCGCGCTTCGCGCGTTCCACAAGCGCCTCGAAAACGGCGTTCGCATCCGCCTCGCTGGACTCCTTCAATTCCTTGAGGCCGGCTAAGCGAACCGCATTGCTTGAACTCTTAAGCTTGTCGAGGACTTTGCGAGCAGCGAGGCTGAGCCGCTGACCCGCCGTGCCGAGCAAACCCAGATTGTCGCGCGAGAAGAAGTAGTATGAGCGCAGGTCTTCTCCTGCAAGTGCAGGCTCCATCGAAAGCCATTCGCGAATCCATGGATCGGCGATCCATAGAGCAAATTCCGGACTCAACTCATTCGCATCGGGAGGCGCAGCTTTTTTCGCTGGGGATTTTTTGGGCGCGTCGGACACAGTTTGCAACTCAGCTTCTTTGATCTGCTGCG
This sequence comes from Terriglobia bacterium, assembly GCA_020073385.1. Classification (GTDB taxonomy): domain Bacteria; phylum Acidobacteriota; class Terriglobia; order Terriglobales; family Acidobacteriaceae; genus Sulfotelmatobacter. The sequence continues at coordinate 68,878 of JAIQFH010000024.1, forward strand.
CATCGTTCCGCGGCCGTATCGCTTTTTCCATATCCCCCAGTTCTTTGGGTGTTCCGTCCTGGGCAAACTGGATCTCGGCAAGACGCCGGAATGCTTCCGTCCTGAAGTATTCGAGCAGCATCAACTTCGCGAGTACGCGTTGTTTCAGCGTTATCCCTTTGGAACGAGCCATCTCCAAGCGCAAAAGAAGCGTGTTAAGGAACCTTTTGCACTGCCTCGGATTGCCGTTCATGATAGTTCCGAGCAGGGGTGCCACGCGCTCGACCATGCCGAGATCGTCTTCCAAAAGCTGAGGAAGCGGTTTCAACAGCTCGCGGGCGACGGAAATATTGAAACAGGCGGTGGTGAGCGCCTCGGTACTTGCCTCCCCGATCTTGGCCCGCACCAGTTTCTTCTGCTCGGGCGTGAGATCTTTGGAGGCGGTTGCAAAGAGCAATCCCATATAGCTCTCGACTTCAGCACGTCCCAGAGCCGGAATGCGGATCGGGAATTGAATGAGCTTTTCCAAGTAGTCTCGGCCCACTTCGCGCCGGTCTCCAGGTAGTTCCGGAAATCGGCGGCGAACCGCATACCGAACCAGCTCCTCATCCGCACCGATGATGAACGCGGTCCTTGGAACGAAGAGGAACAGCTTGATCGCTTCTAACGTCGGGATGATGGTGTCCGGAGAACAGCGGTCGAGGTCGTCAATCGTGATCACGAGCCGCGTGATACCGGCTTCCTTGAGCAGCTCCTCGAAATCTTTCCTGAAATTCTGGATCTGCCGCCTGGTTTCCGGCTCGTCCTTATCCGCGTCTTTGTCCTCTTCCTTGATGTATTCCTTCACTTCTTTTGGATCAATGTCTTCTACCTTCTTCGCCGCCTCCCTGGCTACGCTGGCGATATCGGCAACACCGCCGATGAGAAATGCGGGGGCCGCCGGACCGGCGAAGTGAGCGGCTACGAGTTTGCCGACGCCTAGCGTGCTCTTCATCCAGTCCACTCGTCGGAACAGGCTCTTGAGAAGCTTCTTCGCCTTGGCGCTCGCCTTGTTCTTGAATGTCTCATGTTCCTTCAGCTCTTCCAGGATCGTACCCATGAGGGCCGTCTTGGCCCCTTCGTAACCCTCGAAAAGCCACCCATTGAACGAAAGAACCACGGTCCCAGCTTTCCTCTCCTCTTCGGAGGTGAGCTGGGTTCTGACTATTTCGATCAGCGTGGATTTTCCACCACCCCAATCACCGAACACTCCGATAGTCGCAGGCAAGAGATTTTCGTTCTTGACGATTGAAACGGCAGCGCCAGCCAGGTACTCGAATCCAAGGAGATCCTCTGTAGACTCGTTATCCGACCACATCGGTTAGGGTCCTCCCCGAGCGTTCGCCAATGCTGACAAAGATGCCTGCAGCGCGGCAACCACTTTCCACTTGAAAAGCTTTCCCCGCCTTGACATGAATTCGCCAATCATTCGGTTCTTCTGCCTGTGGCCACAGTTGAGTCTAATCCGGTCCACATCCTTGTTCCCACTTCCAACGTCCGGGCTTCTGATCTGTTTGACCGAATAGTAGCAGGTGTATCGGCTCCCCCGTTCCAATAACTCAACTCGTCAAACGAAAGGGGGATACCAGCTTCCGAGTTTCAACCCCAATACCACTGCAAACAAGTAGAATGTCCGGCATGCGATTGATCGCCGTAAGCCCGTTCCCGCGCTCCCTAGATAAACTCAAGCGCGCGGCCTTGATGTTCGACCAAATCTGCTTAAACCAATCAAGTACTTCCGCAATCCTCGGCTCGCGAGAACAAGCAGAACTGCACTGGCTCAAAGCGAAAGGTGTGGTATTCGAACAAGAACTCAAGGATGTAATTGGCTTCAGCCGGCATAAGAACCGCACGAAGGTGTATTTACTGCCTCGCCCTGAAGGGTTTAAGGGAGCCGGCAAGATGACCAAGGCTATGTTGGAGAACGCAGACCCTGCACTGCTTATTCGGTCCCCTGGCCTCTCAGCCGAAATGATCCGTGAACTCCTCTCACGTCTGCTTGCGTTGGAAATCTCCAATTTCGAAAAGGTGGAGGCGGTACCCTTGCTTGCGTCAGAAAGGGCAATGTTTGCAAATGTGAGTTCCGTGAAAGACGCAGGTAAACGCGAAGAGGTTATCGATGTGGTTCTTAACTCTTTTCCAGAGCCGGACGATAGCACGTCTTGGGAACAGATTCTCGATTTTCGCTCCGACCCCGAAAGTCGAGCCAAGTTTCTTGGCCTACGGAGCTGGATCATTGACATGAGCCACGGGGCATTCTCGCAACACGAAACGCGAGACAAACTTGAATGGGCCCTGCACCAATACAGTGATCACCTCAACTTACACCGCATCAAGGCCAATACCGGAATCTTACGCACCTTGATTGTCGGAGCAGCGGAAGCGATAGAGAGTGTCCTTAAGTTCAAACTCAAAAACGCTGCCGAGTTGATGTTTTCTGCTAGATCTCGGAGGTTGTCGCTGCTAGAGGCCGAGTCAAACGCGTCTGGACGAGAACTGGCCTACATCTATTCAGCCCGACGAAGATTCGGCAAATGATGCCTTGCAGGTACGGTTTACAGCCCGTACACTTCGCAGACTCTCATAACCTTCATTTGATGCCACCGGCGCGGGCTGACCGTCCTTCGAAAGTAATTGCTACCGTAACCGAGCGCCATATTAGAATGCGCCGAGGACTCTTATCACGATTTCCGCTTCCGCCACATGAGCGAATCTTACGAACCCACTGCCGACAGCAAGACGAATGAGTTCCGCACTCGCAGTTCCCTCATCGATCCTGCACTGAAGAGAGCGGGGTGGAACGTTAACGACCGCACACAAGTCGGTCTCGAAATTCCTGTGGATGGGTATGACAAAGAGCCGTGGAATGGCATCAGTGACTACTGCCTTTACGATGCCACCGGAAGCGTGCTGGCAGTCGTAGAAGCCAAGAGATTCTCCAGAAACCCTCGCGATGCAGACGCGCAACTCAACCACTACGTAACTGAGATCGCAAAAAGGCAGTCCTTCAAGCCCTTCGGCTTCATGACCAACGGCCATCAGACGTACTTCTGGACCGTTGGAGACTCGAATCCTCGACTGGTAAGCGGCTTTTTCACGTTTTCCGATCTCGACCGCCTTCGATTCATCCGCAACAACCAGCAACCTCTAGCCGGGGCTCCCATCAATACAACGATCGTCGATCGTCCATATCAGCACGAGGCAATCCGTCGCGTGGCCGAGGCCTTCACCGTCGGAAAACGGCGTGCGTTGATCGTGATGGCCACCGGCACCGGGAAAACTCGCACTACGATGGCACTGATTGATCTTTTCCTCCGCACCAAGCAAGCCCAAAATATCTTGTTCCTAGCAGATCGGGACGCTCTCGTTGACCAAGCCCTAACCGACGGTTTCAAGGCTCACCTACCCAATGAACCTCGCGATAGGATTTACACACAAAGGATCGACACATCAAAGCGGCTGTTCGTTGCAACGCTGCAAACAATGAATATTTGCTTCGAGAAGTTCAGTCCTGGCTTCTTTGATCTGATCATCTTCGATGAAGCGCATCGATCTATTTTCAATCGGTTCTCCGAAGTGATTGAATATTTCGATGCGCGAATGATCGGCCTAACTGCAACCCCTGCCGATTTCATTGACCGTGACACATTTCGCGTATTTAACTGCCCCGACAAGGCTCCCACATCTCTTTACACCTACGCCGACGCCGTTAGGGAAAAGAACCTGGTCGATTTTAGCTTGTATCAAGCACAAACTGGCTTCCAACGTAAGGGCATAAAGGGAGTCGATTTGGACGAAGAGGACCGCAATGCCCTCATCGAACAAGGCCTGGACCCGGACGACATCGACTATTCGGGCACGGAAATTGAAGTCGAGGTCAGCAACAAGGATACGCTCCGCCGGCAAGTCGAAGAAGTGATGGACGCGTGTCTCAAAGATCGCTCCGGACAACTCCCCGGTAAGACCATCGTCTTCGCGATGACCAAAGCGCATGCAGAAAGAATCCGCGTCGTCTTCGAGGAAATGTATCCCCAGCATGTCGGACTGGTGCAGGTCATTACTTCCACTACGGAGCGCGTTCGAGACGGGAGCTACGGAGACGGGCTCATTAACAAGTTTAAGAAGAACAACCTGCCTCGGATCGCCATCTCGGTAGACATGCTCGATACGGGCATCGACATACCTGAAGTCGTAAACCTCGTCTTCATGAAGCCAGTGCAATCCAGGATTAAGCTCTGGCAGATGATCGGACGCGGCACCCGGAATCATGCCGCCTGTCGTTTTTTTGATCGACTCCCTGAAGGCAGAAAAACCGAGTTCAAAATCATAGATTTCTGGCAAAACGACTTCAATCGCAAGGCCGATGCACCCATTTCCGCGAACGTTCCTGTCTTGGTAACCATCTTCAACACACGGCTCAAGATTCTGGAAATGTCCCTGGCAAATCCGGAATCCGATGCCTTTCAACTTGCGTTGGGGGCCTTGCGCGAACAAGTTGGTCGAATCCCGCTCGATTGCTTTCCCGTCCGGCGTGTCTATCTTGAAATCGCCCAAGCTTGGGACAACAGTTTCTGGAACCATATTAGCGACGATAAAATTGAGTTTTTGCGCTTGCGAGTTGGCCCGCTACTGCGTTTCGCCGCCGATGTTGACGTGGCTGCTGAAACTTTCACGAGCAAGGTTGAGCGGCTAAGACTCCGGATCTTGACCGGGGGCGCCTCGCCGGCAAATCTCGAAGCCATCACCGAGGATGTCAGCCGCTTGCCGGAGTTCGTGCTCCGGAATCCAAGTCTAGAGCCTTCAGTAAAGCTGTGCTTGTCGCACCAACTCGCCAAGGCCTCACCCAAAGAGCTCACCCAGGTGATTCACGACCTCGCTCCGCAGATGAAAAATCGTCGTGATCGCACTAGCGCATTCCTCAATCTCGATCTGCCTGATTTCATCGAGGCCCGTGGATTGATTTCTGTTGGTGAGGCAGGACAGCAGGTCTACGTGGAAGAATACCGAAAACGAGTGGAGAGCCGGGTGCTCGAAATCATCGAGAATCATCCCGTTATCGCGCTTATTCGGTCGGGTCGGCCAGTGAGCGACCTGCAATTAATTGCGCTTGAACGCACGCTCTCCAGTGAACTCGGCCGCAGCGATATTCAACTTTCGAACAAGAATATTCGAAAAGCTTACGGCTTCAAGGTAGACAGCTTCTTGGCGTTCCTGCGTCACTTACTGGAATTGGACGATCTGCCGGACTATTCTGATGTTGTCCGCCGGTGTTTCGAAAGGCACGTTGCGAACCATGAGTACAGCGCCGACCAAATTCGATTTCTGCGGGCTGTCGAGGACGTGTTCATTCAAAAACGTAAGCTTGAGGGTGATGACCTTTACGAGCCACCGTTAACCAACTTCGGACGCAATGCGGTTGATCGCCTCTTTTCTCCTGCCCAGGTTCAGGAGATACTTTCCTTCACCAGTCAATTGTCGGCTTAGGAGTCCATGCTCACTGATCCGCTTCTCAAATCGAAGGTCGATTCTCTTTGGGACAAACTCTGGTCGGGCGGGTTGTCCAACCCTCTCGACGCAATAGAACAATTCTCTTTCCTCCTATTCCTCAAGCGACTCGAAGAAGGCGAGGAGGACCGTGAACGAAGGGCACGGCACCGCAAGGAGCAGTACAAGCCAGTTCTCAAGGATTCGGAGCTCCGATGGTCGTACTGGACCAACCTCAAGGCGGAGGAGGCTCTTAAAGTCGTCAAGGAACGAGTGTTTCCCTTCGTGAAGACGCTCGGTGGTGAGGGCGGCTCCTTTGCAGAACAAATGGTCAATGCTGAATTCAAGATCAACAAGCCGAGCCTTCTGATTGAAGCCTGCAAGATGATCGATCAGATGCAAATCTCTAGCCAGAATCAGGATGTTCAGGGCGACCTCTATGAATACCTGCTCAGCAAACTGAATACCGCCGGAACGAACGGCCAGTTCCGCACGCCTCGCCATATCATCCGAATGATGGTCAAACTTGTAGACCCACGGCCCGGTGAGCGCATGTGTGACCCGGCGGCGGGCACATGCGGGTTTCCGGTAAATGTGTATCAGCACATCCTTGAAACCCACACCCGACCAACAAATCTGACAATTGACGAGGAAGGGTTTCCGCACGGCCTGATTGGCGAGAGGCTGACTAAAGCAGAGCACGACTTTCTGCAATCTGATGCCATTACGGCGTTTGACAGCGACTCCGGAATGACCATGCTCCGAATTGGCTCGATGAACCTCATGTTGCACGGCATCGAGCGTCCGCACTTTACATACGCAGACACGCTCTCTAAAGCCTTCACGGAAGAGAAGCAATACGACCTGATTCTTGCCAATCCGCCATTCAAAGGTGCAATTGATTCTTCAGACGTCAATCCAACCTTGCCAACAAAGGTTAGGAAGACCGAAATCCTTTTCTTGCATCTTTTCTTGCGATTGTTGGAGGTGGGTGGAAGGGCCGCGGTGATTGTGCCCGACGGAATCCTCTTTGGAACCAGCAATGCCCACACTGAGATGCGCCGGAAACTAGTCGAGGAAAACCGCCTGGATGCCGTCATTTCAATGCCAAGTGGCGTTTTCAAGCCTTACGCTGGCGTCTCGACTGCTGTGCTGGTATTCACCAAGGGGGCAGCTACCGAAAATATTTGGTTCTACGACATGGAACACGACGGCTTCTCACTTGACGACAAGCGGCAGAAGGTTTCCGAAAACGATATTCCTGACATTTTAGACTGCTGGAAGAACCGACACGAACCGACATTCGCTGATAAACGCGCGCACCGCCTTGCCGAGTTGCGCAAACAGATCGAACCCCTGAAAGCGCAAAGGCTGACATTACTAGCGGCCGTCAGCCGTCTTACCTTCGAGCGCGCCATAGCGGGGGATCACAACAGCGAAGAAGCCCGCGTGGCCCTGGAAACGGACGAACGTAAACTAGCATTACTACATGGGCAATTGGCCCCTCTTCAAACGGAAATCAACCAGTTGACTCGCCAGTTTTGGGTAAGCAAAGAGCGTGTGAAAGCCAACAGATTCGAGCTCTCGGCTAGCCGCTATCGTCAGGTTGAGCGGGACGAGGAGTTCTACGAATCGCCACAGCTCACGCTGCAGCGGCTTCGTCGGTTGGAGGCCGTAGCGACAAGCGCAATCTCGGCGATTGAGTCACTGCTGGGTGCGCCGTGAGAACCCTCCTTGTCCACCTTCAGGAACTGGCGCTGAATCGGAAGGGTGCCTTCAAAATTGGTCCCTTTGGAAGTTCTTTGAAGAAGACGGAACTTGTCGGAAGTGGCATTCCGGTCGCTGGGATCGAAAATGTTTTGCCCAACAGATTCGTCAAGCAATTCCGGCGTTTCATAACACCCAAGAAATTTGACCAGCTGTCTGATTATGAAATCCTGCCCGATGACGTACTTGTCACGACGATGGGCACCATCGGCCGAGCTGCGGTCGCCCCTCTTGGGCTAGGACGAACAATCTTCGACTCACATCTGTTCCGAATGCGGTTCGATACTAGTCGAGTGTCTCCGGCTTACGCTTGCTACGCTCTCAATAGTGATCTGGTGGCTCAGCAACTAACCACTCTGGCGCGTGGCTCAATAATGGAAGGGCTCAACACGACAATCCTACGGGAGTGTTCTATCCCCCTCCCTTCCCTATCTGAGCAGCAGCGAATTGTGGCACGTCTGCAGCAGGCCGATTGGCTATGTCAGACTTGCGGTTATACGCTCGACCTCAGCGACAGAATTCTCCCTGCTGCATTTCTCGAAATCTTCGGCTCACCATCAGTAGCAGCCAAAAACTTTCCGTCTTCTGAACTAGGAGAAGTGACTGACTTCATCGACTATCGCGGCATCGCACCGAACAAAACCACCAGTGGCGTTCGTCTGGTGACAGCACGAAATATCAAGCGCGGGTATTTTGAGATAGAGCCGCAAGAATTCATCCCAGCCGAGGAATACAGTAGTTGGATGACCCGCGGGATGCCACGTCCGGGTGATGTGCTCTTCACCACCGAAGGCCACACTCTCGGCAGTGTGGCGAAGCTTCCGTCATTCAACAAAGTCGCTCTAGCCCAACGCTTGATTGCCCTTCAACCAAAGGGGCAAATCACTTCGGACTATCTGCTCTATGCCATTCTGCACCCTAGTTTCCAAGACCGAGTCGTGAAGCATTCAACTGGGAGCGCTGCCCGTGGAATAAGCTCGAAGAACCTAGCTGATCTGCCGATTCCTTTGCCTCCGTTGTCACTACAGCAAAAGTTCGCGGGGTTGGTCCGCCGAGTTGAACACCTACGATCGCTGCAACAGGAATCACTGCGGCAAGCGGAGCACCTCTTCCAAACGCTCCTGCACAACGCATTCGTCGGTAAACCGATACAGTCTGACCACGCCCACGCAGCCGATCCTCTCGGCTAGCTCACACTCAAATCCATCGCTGTGAAGCGCCTAAAGAATAGCTCCTCTTTGCGCTCCTGCAGAAGCCTAAGAGCTTCTGAAAGACCATTACCATCAATCACTCTTACATTGCCATCGGTCGGCAGAGATATGAATGAATCCAAGATCGTCGGATTCGACCTCACAGGACAGTCGGGCGCCGCCGTGAACATGACTACCTCACACGAAAACGGGAGGTCGCCCTTCCAATCCTCAAGCAGCATTGTCCGCACACTCACCAGCTGAGAATAATCTTCCTCTTTGGGCACATTCAGCGTGCAGGCGCCCAGAAGCACCAACTTCCGAAAAGGATGATATGCAAGCAAGTCGAGGCTGCCGCGTTTGACTTTGGTTTCCTCTGCAACCAAGTCCTCATGTGCTCCAAGAACGATGGTTGCAAAGCCGTAACAGCTGAGAACCCAGGCAACGTTCTGCTCAAAATCTTTCTGAGGCTTGGTTTTTTGTGGAGGCACCGAATGGGGCCGCACCACTAGAGAATGAAGTTTGCTGGCCGAACAAAACTTCATCAGCAAGAAATAGAGTGGGTTTACATATTGCTCTGGAATCAACTCCCGCGTGCGCCACGTGTGCGAATACACCTCGCCGAGTTCATCGTGAACAAGTTTGAGATCCAAATACTCATAAATCTTCGAAGTCGGAACATGACCCTTTCCTATGAATCCCCTTACCGCATCGGACCGTTCCGACTCTTCCACTAGAAAGGGAATCCTTTCTCTCGGTGCTCCTGAGTTTCCATAAAACGAACCGAACAGTCTGAACGAAGCGAGAGCTGGATGGGAAAGTCCAGTAGCCTTCACGATGCCGTCACTAGGACACACAACTGCCTCGCTTATCTTCGCCATAACGGGCACAGCGACAAAAACGTCGAAACCGGACAAACCCTGGCTAATCTTTAACCCCAGCAATTCGGTCATCGCGTCCAATACACTCGAATAACCTAGCTTGCTGACTGCCCGCTGGATATTTTCAGCGTTGATCCGGTACTGTGGATTTTTGGACGCATCCGGCACCGTGATTGTGTAAACAGAACCCTCAAGCATCGGCCACTCAGGCTGCGGCCACAGGGAATGGTATTTGCTCTGTACGTAGCCTAGCGATCCCCCAACGTCGACTGCGCGTCCAAACTCCACTTCCGTTTCCGCGAACCGTAGTTGTCCTGCGCTGAATTCTCCTAAAAGCGCGGCCCATTCGGCGAAAGCCAACACCTTGTAATCAATCCTAAACTCATCCGTGTGAACAGACCCGTGCTTCCCCCAGATATCCTCCACACGAGCTGAAGCACTGACAATGCAATCGGACGAGAGGCGGATAACGCTCATGACATTCTGCCATTTATTGTCAATCAGGATAGATGCGGTTCTGATGTCAATACTCGACAGGGTCTTTTCCACGACGCCGACCACTTCAGCGACATTGAATCTCACGCTCATCGGGTGTGAAGTATTTAGCGAATCACTAGATTAAAGAGTCACACAACGTGGGACAATTGGGGGCCCGTCACCATAATTCTCGCCGCCCTCTTCGATCGAGGCTTCTTTCTGATCACGATTTCTACATCACGGTCAAGTGCGTTCAAAAAATTCATCAGCCGTTCTACCGAGAACCCCTCCAACCGATAATTCACTAAAGCAGAAATCTTCGGCTGATTGATGTCGAGGAGGCGTGCCGCTGCAGTCTGCGATAGATGACGTTCCTCTATGATCTGATTGATGGCAACCGCCAGGCGCACTCGTGTTTGCTTCTCGCCGGCATCGCGTAGACCAAGGTCTGCAAATACGTTACCTGAACTTTGAACGACAACTTCGCTATTTCTTTCGTTTGCCATATCGCGCCTCGTAATCCTCACTCGCTACTTTGAGCCTCCGAGAAACCAATTCCACATCCGTTTGGGCCGTCTTTATGCCCTTCGGCGATTTCTTCTGGAACGCATGTAGCACGTACGCAGCATTCTCGAACCTAACGGTGTACACCGCCCGGTAAGTGTCTCCCCTATAGTCCTCAACTATTTCTAGAACGCCCGCCCCCTCGCCTTTCCACGGCTTTGCGCTCGGGTGCTTTCCACCAAACTGCGCAACGCTTAAAGCAACACCAATTTCGTCCTTCACAGCCTCAGGAAAGTCCAGCAAATCACTCTTCGCTGATCCTATCCAAAACAGCGGCTTCTCGCCCGGAACCCTCTTTCCTCGCGCCATTCACATTATCCCAGTTCTAGGATATATAGTCCACAACTCATTTGTCATCGAGAATCAACAGTCTACAGAAGATCCGAACCCCTATGAAGAGAGGCTACGCATCGTCCGTTCCACTTCGCCCTCTTCCGGGCGGACGCCGCTTGGCCGCGGCTCGGACGGGCGTTTCGGACTGCGCCGGTTTCGCGCCAAACTAACCCCAACCCCGTTTGGCACTCACCGCGCTTTCACTCACGCCCTGCCACCCTCCTCCGGCCTCCGTTCTGTCCCTTTCACCGTTCCGCCTTGTTTCTTCCCGCTGCCGCTCAAGTGAAGAAAGAAACAAGCCGGAAACGGCAGAAAGGGAAAAAACATGAAATTAGAAGATGTCAACACACGAACCAAAGAGGCCGTGGATTTCCTCGTCGCAGCGCTGGAGTCCGGTCACAGTGAAGTCCTCACCGCCTACCTCGGAGCCATGGCGAAGTTTCACACCTACAGCTTCGGCAACATCATGCTCATCGCACGCCAGAAGCCCGATGCTACCAACGTTGCCGGACTTCGGACATGGAACTCGCTTGGCCGCTTCGTTAAACGGGGAGAAAAAGGCATTTTCATTCTCGCCCCGATGGTCGGAAAACGAAGCACAAAGGATGTAGCAACCGACGAGCCGAGTGAAGACGCAACAACGGAAGGTCAGCGGACGCTGTACGGATTCCGGGCCGTCTATGTCTTCGATGTCAGCCAGACGGAAGGAAAAGACCTTCCAGCACTCACCGAAGTCAATGGCGACGTGAGCGGATACCGCGAACGCCTGTTCAAGTTCGTGGAAGCGCAAAGCGTTGAGCTTAGCTTCTCCGAGCGAATTGCTCCCGCGAAGGGTCTCTCGTATGGCGGGAAGATCACGCTGCTTTCAGGGATGCAGCCAGCCGAGGAGTTTTCCACGCTCGTGCATGAGATTGCTCACGAAATGTTGCATCGTGGCGACCGCCGCACCCTGACCACCAAACAAGTCCGCGAGACCGAGGCCGAAGCCGTGGCCTTTGTGGTCTGCCAATCGGTCGGGCTTCAGAACGGAACTTCATCCCAGGACTACATCCAGCTTTGGCACGGAGACGCCAACCTCCTGCGCGAGAGCTTGGAAGCTGTTCAACAAACCGCTGCCGTGATCCTCGGGGGCATTGCCCCCGAGCCAGCGGCACTCGCGGCAGCCGCATAACACGCCAACACCTGCACGTTTGGTTTTTAGGCCCGACGTGCGCGCTGAGTCCACCAACACCTAACCAAAGACACTTGAGAGGAGAAAAAATCATGCCGAGTACGCAAAATGCAGTCAACAACCACGAATATCGCACCGTTCCTATCACCACGCTTGCGGAGTCCGCCACCAATCCCCGCAAACGCTTTGATGTAAAAAGCCTTGAAGAACTTTCCGCCAGTTTCAAGACGCAAGGGATTCTAGCGCCTCTCTTGGTGCGCGAACTTGAAGAAAGCAAATATGAGGTGATAGCCGGGGCACGTCGCCTCAGAGCGGCGAAACTGGCGGAACTCGAAAAACTCCCCGTCCGCGTAGTCAAGCTGACGGATGCGGAGGCTATCGAGGCACAGTGCGTTGAGAACCTGCAACGCGAGGACATCCACCCGCTTGAGGAGGCTCTGGGTTTCAAGTCACTCTTGGAACTCGGAGAGCCTGCCTACTCCGTCGCCACCATCGCGTCACGTGCTGGTAAGAGCGAGGCTTACGTCTACGGTCGCATCAGACTCGCTGATCTGATACCACCTGTGGCCGAGGCGTTTCTGAAAGACCAGATCACCATCGGCCACGCTTTGCTGATCGCCAAGCTCCCGGCTTCGCAGCAACAGGAGGCATTCTCGGCTGCTTTTCGGGGCTTGTGGACAAGCGAGGGCAACAGCCAAGTCCTGATTCCGGTGCGGGAGTTGGCCGCGTGGATTGAATCGAACATCTTGCTGCAACTGGGGTCTGCGCCGTTTGACAAGCAGGATGAGACACTCGTTCCCGAGGCAGGTTCGTGCGTCAACTGCCCGAAGCGAACCGGATTCAATAAACTGCTTTTCCCCGATGTGCGTAAAGACTCATGCACGTCACCCGACTGTTTCCGGGCCAAGATTGACGCTTCCGTGAAAAAGACTCTGGAAGCCAAGCCGCAGCTAATACAGATTTCGGCGGCGTGGAATTCGCGCGAGGGCGCTCCGTTGGGGCGGAATCAATATGTGGAGTTGGAGATTAGGAAACCCAAGCCGACCGGCGCAAGCAGCAAACTCTCAGCCGTTCAGAAACTCTGTGACAAGATGACCGAGGCCATCGTCATGGACGGCGGCAAACGCGGGCAGGTCGTCAAGGTTTGTGCCGATCCAGCTTGTCGCATCCATCACCCCAACACGCCTTCTCCGCAGCAAGTCGAGCGGGAGCGGGCGGAGGAACGGAAGCGCATCGAAAAGGAGAAACTGGCCATTACGACTCGCCATCGTATCTTGGCTACGATCCTCCAACGCGTATCGGCTCCGTTAAAGAAAGCTGACTTGCTGACGGTCGCCGACTACCTGATCGGCCACCTCTCTTATAGCCAAGTTCCGACTCTGGCGAAGCGGCACAAGGTAGAGGCAAAGAAGGACTCTGCGTCGGCGCAGGAACTTCTGGCCAAGCAAGTCAGCAAATATGACGAGGCCGAACTCTGCAAACTGCTTCTGGAAATCAGTTTGCTGGATTCGGCGTATCAGCGATCCACCGCAAGCCGCGACGACATTCTGATAGACGCCGCGAAACGCTATCGCGTGGACACAGAAAAACTCCAGAAAGCCGTGGCCAAAGAGTTCGCCGCGAAACGAGACCAGAAAGCAATCAAGCAGAAGGTTCGCAAGACGGCAGACTGAGTCGAACCATTTTCTTGATCTGTGGCGGAGTGCTAATTTGCACTCCGCTTTTTGTTGTTTGAATGGAGAACTGCCATTCTGGCGCGGGACTCCCATCGATTACTTCCTGTTTGCCCCTCATCCGGGAGGAACTGGCAGGGGCGGAGCGGATCGCTTCGCTACGCCGACTTCCCGGGATCTGGCATACTGAATCTTCCGTGTCACAGATTCCAACTAATGTTGAGCTCAGTTGCCAGCAACATCCCCGGCTGAAACCCGGCCTTGACCTGCCGCGCAACGGCTTCGCCGAGGTATCGCAAGAACGGCTCTTTTCGCTCGGCACATTGACACTGCAGAACTCGGCAAAACCCACTCTTGCCTCGTACGATTTAGTCCAGGCCAAATGGGCAAGTCTATGTGATCTCTATGCCGACTATCTAACCTTTGAGGCGCAACAGATAACGACCGACGCCACTTCAGAAACGCTTACGCAGTTGAGCGAAGTCGTAGGCGTGGCTTTGGGGATCGCTGCGCTAGATGCTGAGTTCAACATCGAGATAAATAGATTCCAGCGTTACCAATCCGGAGGCTCTGGCCGCCGAGTGGACTTCGAATACTATGCCGGCGGACAGAGATTCTTTCATGAAACGAAGGGCACCACCATTGAGCCGTCGGTGCAAGCAATGTGCGATGATATTGGAGAGCAGAAGGGATCAACGCTTGAGAACCTACCCGCGAACGGAACTTCTCAACCCAATCTGCCCGTCCAAGTCTCCGGGTTGACTGGTTCGGTCGCGCTATATCGTCACGTCAATCGACCGCAAACGATGTCCCTCGTCACTCTGATCGACCCACCACCAGATTCTCGAAAACGTACTCGTCCAGCATCGGAAGGAGACGAGCTCGCTTGCGTTTTGAGGTACTACAAGAACTTCTACCAGGCCATCCAACCTCGTCTGCGGAATGTGCGGTCGATTTCTGCTGAACAGTGGCTTACAGAGGTCATTTCGAATCTCAGTGCAGGACTTCCGGCACCGAACACGTCGCCCCGAAACCTAAGGATCAATGCACGGGCTTTGGAGCCAGGAGCACGAAATTCTCCATATCGAGGTGCGTGGTTTGATGCTCGATTTACCAGGCGAAGCGTGCTGCGGTATCCGACACTTGCGGAAGCAACAGCAAGTATGAAATCGCCGGTCACTTTCGTCGGGCTCTCTAGAGAAGTTTCTGAATTGATCAAGGCGTGTCGATGGGATGATTTACTTTCGTATCGAGATCCTAGGTCGGGGGGTCGACAAGCTCATGAAGATGGGCGAGAGATCTTAACGAGTGGAGTCTTGTCAAGGCGAGTCAACCCTCGAGAGGTACGAACCGGGAGCCCCCAGAGTTTCGCTTCGCTCAAAAGGTTTTGGACACGCAATAGCTAGGGGCTAAGGGGAGAAGTCGCTAACGTTGGACGCTCTTCTCGTCACTTTGCTACCCGTTGGTCGGCGAACACGAATGGGAATCGAGCCGCCTCCGGCATTCGGGGCTGACCCCGTTTCTGGAAGAGGAGGTAAAAGCAAGTTGGAGCAAAGTGGCGTTAGACACACTCGTTCGGGTATCCAAGACCTCGATCTTCGGATTGGGTGCGGGTTTAAGAGGGGCGACTCGGGGATTCGCCGACTTCGACAGCCGAAAATCTCCTTCGTGGTGTCCAATCGGAAAACGATATGCGGAACGGTGAGAGATCGTGCATTACCCGGACCCATGAATCAGCTAATTCCACTTCGGCGAAGCACATCGGCACTCCAAAATTACCGAACGGCTTTTCTATTCGGACCTCGCTTCTCGAATACGCTGCCAATTCATATTCGTTGGCGTACACGCGAACAGCCGTTACCTTGTCCGCGAGGGACTGATTAAGGAACAAAGCAAACGTCGCGTCGTCAATATCGCGCAAGAGTAAATATGGTTGTATGCGCATAAAACTGCTGGCTCCGTCGAACTGAATTGACAACCGTTGAGCTGTTTGTAACCCCACGGCCGTAAAGCTACCGGCGGGTACCAAATGTTCCCGAGTTTTTGTGAACGGGTCTGGTATATCGGCACCATCCCGCAAGGTCTCTTTCCATTGCCGGCCACATCTGGCACGCTCAATACCTCCGATGGAGAGATTGAGCTCGTTCACTGTTTTGGCGTTCATCCGGTTCGGATCGTCGGTCGATCCGAATAGCAAACCCACGACTCGATCCCTGGGTTCCACGAGTTCGAGCGAGCAAAACGCGCGGAAATGCCCTATTTCAGAGCCGAGGTATTCTCTATCGAGTTCCAGCATTACGGTGAAGTGGCCAAGAGGCAAGAGGGTTTCGGCGAGAAAATGTAACCGGTTCAGAGTCTTTTCTAGCCTTCCGAATCCCTCTGACATTAGGCTCTGGATATCATCTCCCCATTTAGCGAAGAATGTCGCCTGCTCGGCTGCCGAGAGGGGAATATTTAGGTACTGAAAACGGATCGCGAATCCGTCAGCGCTGTCGAGGAGAATTCGGATGCGTTCTCGGTCAAGGATGTCACAGTACGTGATGCCCTTGGAGTGAGCAAATGTTTCCATCTTCAATTTGTCTTTGAGGGTGAGGTTCACGTTGGTGAAGAAAACGAAGACCGTGATCTTGTGCTCGCTTAATGCGCTCTGGAGGTCCTTTTCGAACTTTCGTCGTGAACGTCTCCTATGTTCGTCAGAATCATTCGCTTGGTTGAGAAAGCCTACGGCGCCGAATGCTGTCTCTGACCCGCGAAAGGTAGCCCCGATGTCCCGACGACCGTCAGGCCCACCTCGGGGGTGCCGTGGGCGGACTTCCGAGAATCGCTTATCCATCGAAAGCAGGGCGAGGCACATCTGCTCCCTTGCTAGCTGGTTGGTGTCCAAGAAACTCTTGAGGCGCTCGTCCGTTTCGTAGCTCATCGCCGGGTGGGCAATCCAACGGGAAAATATAACGCGGGTTTGTCTCTCTAACGTGCTGAGTCAGACGTAAGGAGCCGCCCGGAGCTACACTGCCCTACGACGGGCGGCTCACTACCCCCTCAGCTTGCCCCCTCATTGTAAGGCTTTCATGGCTTTGTTAGGTGTACCGCGCGGCCACTTGTCCGAAATTCCGGCTGACCGTGTGAACCTCTCGTGGTTTGACCGCCACTGCGGATTTGGTCAATTGACCCCGACAGGTCGTTTTTGCCAAAACGCTTACCCGAGGCCTAGTTTCGGGCAAACCACCTTTTGTTTTTTATTATCTAATGAGAAACTATTGGGAAGGTTTTGGGTTCTAGTCCGCATCGCCACTGCTCTGTGCCGCCTCGTCGCTACGACTTTGTAGATTCCTTATTTGCGTGATTTCTCAGTGGGCAGACGTGTCCCAGGATGGGCGGCCTTTGTAGCCGCTCCGGTCGTGGTGTTCCTGACAATCTGCTCTTACTACGCCTACACTCGCCACTACCGAACGGTTTCAGGCAATGCGGCTGGTTCTCCGATTGATTCTGCGGTCCTGCAACAGTCCACCGATCCCCAAGCGCTACTTGGCATCGCCGATCACTACTACTGGCTAAATAACGGACCCGCAGCGGCGCCGCTCTATGCCAGAGCCGAGAAGCAGTTCTCGGAGCGGGGCGATGCGCGGAACGAACTTCACGCCAAGGTAGGCCGCCTCAGATCAGAAGCCGAAACGATGTCGTTTGTAGACCTCTCAGGGTTCTTGAACGAACAACTGCAGAACCCCATCGTGCAGAGTGACAAGAGACTGCGCCTTTGGTGCTTGATCGCCAAGGGCTACACAGACATCGAGATCGATTATCGAGCGACAAAGCGAGATTGGCTGGAAGCCCAGGAGATTGCAAATGCGTTGGGCGAAAAGCAATGGGCAACTCGGGCTTCCGGCGAATTGGGGCTGGTCGCCTTCCTTGAGGGAAATCCCGCCCAAGCCGCGCGGCTGCTAGGGGGCGCCTTGCTCT
Organism: Terriglobia bacterium; assembly: GCA_020073385.1. GTDB lineage: Bacteria > Acidobacteriota > Terriglobia > Terriglobales > Acidobacteriaceae > Sulfotelmatobacter. The sequence goes on from JAIQFH010000024.1 coordinate 86,393, forward strand.
CGACGATGGCCAGCGGCGACACAGGCGGTCAGATCAGGTTCCTAGAATTGATAGGCAGAGGCTTCGAAGAGGTGAATCGTCATACTGAGGCCCTGAGATTTTTCGAGAGGGCAATCAAGCTTGCAGATTCGGACAAAGACTCCGGTCTGCCGTTCATGGCGTACGAGGGGAAAGCACGCGCTCTGGTCGCCATGGGAAAACCAAATGAAGCAAAAGCAGTGCTTGACGACGCACTCGGTAAAGCACGATCACAACAGAAGCGAGGTCATGAAGCGGAGCTATTGATCTTGCTCGGAAAGTTGGCTTCGCAAACCGGAGACAGGAAACAGGCAATCGACGATTTGGAAAGTGCCGCCCAATTCGCAAAGCGAGTCCAATTCTTCCGAATGGAGGCCGACGCCATGTTCGAGTTGGCAACGCTTTACCGCGATGCTGGCGATCTCCCCACTGCGGAGGAACGTGCGACAGATGGCCTAGACGCGAGCCAACGTGTTGGCGATCGTTACTATGTGCCTCGCAACCTGACCATCCTTGCCGACGTGAAAGCGCGCCGCGGTCGCGTTAGCGAAGCCAACGCCCTTTACGAGCAGGCCGAAGACGTGATTGAAAGCATGTTAATCAGCGTGGATGAGCCGTATTGGAACAGTTCTGTTGCTGCTTCGATGAGTCAAACGTACTTGCAACATTTTGAACTGGTCACCAAGAGCGGCGATGTGCCAGGTGCTTTCAATGTTTTGGAACGGGTACGCGGACGGACTCTGGCTTGGGCCCTCGAAGACAGGAAGGCATTTCCGACGGCCGAGTCTGGGCAGACAGTATCGCTGGAAACAGACCTTGCGGGGCTCCAAATGCAACTGATGCAAACCAACAGCCCGGAGAAGCGCGAGGAACTGATGGATAGATTGGTCGAATATGAGCGGCGGCTTGGGCTGGCCTGGACAAAGGAGGATGCTCCCGGCCATGGCCTGCCGGTGCAACCTGCGCCACTGTCGAAGGTCCAAGAAGTCCTGAAACCAGACGAAGTGCTTCTGGAGTACGTTCTGGATGACCCGATTTCCTTCTGTGTCGCAGTTTCTCAAAAAGGGACATACGTCCGAGTGCTCCCGGCAGGACGCAAGGAAATCGAGAATCTAAGCCAGCAATTTGTCGCCGAAATTCGCACCAAGGGCACAGGCGCTGAACTTTCAAAGCGACTCTACGCGATGCTCGTGAAGCCCGTCCCGGAAGCAGCCACAGCGACACGCTTCATCATCGCACCGGATGCAATATTGAACCTGCTTCCGTTTGAGGCGCTTCGCGCCGCCCAGGGCGAGTACCTCCTGAAGTCGCGCGTCATAAGTTACGTGCCTTCCGGCACAATTCTGAACACGCTTCGCCGCGCGGAGAAACAGAAACCAACTCCCAAACCCCTTCTCGCAGTCGGTGATGTCGAGTACGAGAACCAAGGTGGCTCGGGACGAAGAATCCCGCCTCCGGCCTCTATTCGTGGCCGGATTGAGCGCGGGATTGCGGATCTCTCAGGAATAGGCCTTCACGACCTTCCAGAGACGCGAGCAGAGGTCGAGGAAATCGGTAAAATTGTTGGATCGGACACCGTAATATTGCTTGGCAAGGATGCCACGGAAACTGGATTTAAGAAGCAGCCACTTGATCAGTTTCGCATCTTGCATCTGGCTGTCCATGGATTCGCGGATACGCAGTATCCAGAACGATCAGCGCTGGTGCTGGGTACCGACCCACAATCGAGTGATGACGGTTTGCTGCAAGTGCGGGAGATCATAAGACTCCGATTGAATGCCGAGCTCACGACCCTTTCTGCTTGTGACAGTGGGGTTGGCAAACTGCAGGGGCAGGAGGGCATCAGCAACCTGGTGGAGGCATTTCTAGTGGCTGGGTCGAAATCGGTTGTAGCGAGCTTGTGGAGCGCAGACGACACATTCGCCAGTGCTTTGATGGAACAATTCTACCGGCACTTGGCTCAGGGCGAAGACACCAGTTCTGCTTTGCGAAACGCGAAGCTTGACCTGCTCGCGAAGTATGGCCACCAAGTGAGCCCATTCTATTGGGCGGCATTCATCGCCGTGGGCGAGACCTCGACACCGATTGGCATAAGACAACAATGAATCTCACTCTCGACGAACGCACGAAGATTTTCGACAAAGTCTGCCGATTGGTAGAGAAAAAGCATTTCAATCCAGGCATGAACGGAGTGGATTGGACTGCTTTGACTCGGAGCCGCAGGGATCAGATTCTTGCTTGTACTGAACCAGAGGCTTTCGAGAAAGAAGTCCACAAACTAGTTGCCGAACTCAAGACCAGTCACACCGGCTTTCGCCATGCGGGGATGCGGAATATTCCAGCCCGCCACGCAATCAACGCGACTCTGCAGCGCATCGGCGTGAACGGAAGTGAGCGCTGGATGTTTCAAGACGTGCATCAAGGGGGTCCAGCCTTCGCAGCCGGCCTACGGCCGGGCGATCTGTTGCTCGAATGCGGTGGACAAGAAGTTCGGCCACCAAATGACCTGACGTTCTCTGTTGGCGAATCCGCGACTCTTCTTATTGAAAAGCTCCACGGCGAAGTGCAGAAGGTCAATGTTCAATTGCCGATGCCCAAATCGCAGAAGCATCCGGTTATGGCGCCACAGGCGGTCACCACTGAAAGGCTCAGCGATGAAATCGGGTTGCTCAGAGTCGCAATGTTTCCGGGCGCCATCGGAATCGACGTAGCGAAAGACATCGACCGCGGCATCGCCGCACTCGACGGATGCAGTCGGCTCATCGTCGATCTACGCGGCAATACTGGCGGAGGAATCGGCGGGCTTCGCCTAATGAGCTATTTGACGCCCGGAAAACTTGAGGTTGGCTACAGTCTCACGCGGAAACGTCGCGAGCGCGGTTATCGCCGCGAGGAACTGACCAGATTCGGACGGATTCCGTCGCACAAGGCGACTCTCATTTGGTTAGCAGCTCGGTATGCCTTTGTTGAAAAGTCTATCCTCGTGGTCACCGAAGGACTGGGTCAGCGACGATTCCACGGTCGAGTCGTGTTATTGGCAAACGAGCACACCGCGAGCGCCGGCGAGATGGTCTCAGCATTCGCCGAGGAGAACAATCTGGCAACCATTGTGGGAACGAAAACTCCGGGCCGTCTCTTGAGCGGCAGCGCATATAAGGTTGGCCATGGATACATTCTTGGCCTTCCGGTTGCCGCCTACCTGACGTGGCAGGGACGAATGTTAGAGAACAACGGCATCGTCCCAAAGTTTTCCATTGAACTCTCGCGAGATGCTTTGAAAGAAGGGAGAGATACCCAACTCGAAACCGCGATCGAGGTCGCGAAAGCCCTGTAACCCACTGTGGGCGCGCTGTGGGTTGATGAATTCTCCAAAATGCTATGCAACGTGCGGAGGTCATGCGAAGATCATGTCCTGCCGATCTTCAGATTCGCAGAGGAACTCCAGAAAGCGTAACCGGAAGATCCTTATATCCGTGTTTACGCAACAGGATTTTCACTGCCCTAGCCGACTGTTCTTGAAATTGGCTTGGGCCGCATCGGACTTCGATCAGTGGCAACCGTTTCCGCGACGATGGTTCCAGAATCATGTATGGAAGGAGAAGCTTTGATGTGGGTCGAACGGATACTCCTTCATAGTTCTCCTTCTGGGACCCAACCAAGGTCGCGGCCTTAGGATAGGTAATAATCCTCCATTCCTTTTCTTCTGAAAACGCACTGTGCTTCACGCCGCAAGCCCAATCCGTCATCTCCAGTACGAGGATCAACGATAACTCGACATGGGCCGATGCGCCTCGCGGTGAGGTCGGTGCGAATGAAAACCCGTTCACTAACTTGGTCAGATGCTCAAAAAGAAAGCGAAGCCGCGCCCGCTGTTTCTTCGGGTCGTAGACGACCTTTTTAACCATCGTTCGAAAGCCGCTCTTACAGACTAGCCTGACTGTGTCGCGCTGATATAGAGGATGGAAAGCCAAAGAGAACCCACTCGCGGCTCCATAGGCCCGCCATTGGCTTAACAAATCTCCCTCTTCACAAAATGAAACGATGAATGGCTGACCGAAACTGTGCAGCGGAGTATCCAATAGCCGTAACAAGTGGGCAACAAGAAGCTCTTCCCAAGGGCTCAGGTTCTTCTTATCTTTCCACATCTCCCCGATGATCTCAGCGGCGACTGAAACTGCATACTCGATTTCAGAGAGGTCGTTCGAAAATTGCGTTGCTGTCGCCCATAGAGAATTCGAAGAGATTATCCCTTGGACTCCGAACGAATCGGTGTAGTGATGGAGCACAGGGGCTTCCACCATACGCGGAGGTTCCTTTTTCAGGATGTCGAGCCATCGGTCCATCACGAAATGTCGATTCAGTGTGTCAACACGTGCCTTCGACATCAGGGCCCCCGTTCAACCGAACTAGCTGTGCGTGCGACGAGAGAACTCTATGAGGTTCGCGGCGCACGACCATTTCGTTTAATCTTGCAGAAACGGAAGTTTAGCACTACCGAGTCGCGGCTTCGCGACCCAATGAGGGTTACGATGAAGAAACCGAATCCGCATTGTCCAGTGCTAGGTTGCAGAACAGGCAAGCCACACGACACCGACACATTGGTTCAGGGGATGTTGGCGGAGTTCGGCTCACCTGAAAAGCTGACGCTATGGACGCGAACAGCGATGGCAGAACTGAGCCAGTCGATTTGCAGAGACTTGCAAGAGAAGAAGATTTTCGCGTGGCTTTCGCGGCTTCGCCAGCCGGAGGAGATTTACGTTCGCACGCTCTACACTCTTTTCATCGCCACGAAGGAAGAACTGCCTCACATCGTCTCCGGAGACACTCCGAACGGGATGATGGGCTATTACAAGCCCGTGAACAAACTTGTGTTTGAAGGCCGCGGTCTGCTCGATGCTACCCATCCCGGATTGACCGTAGGCAGCTTCAAGCCTGTCCACGCACTTCACGCGGGCGCACACGGTTCGTTCTCCGCTATTATGACGTGCATTGGACTTGCCCATCACCCGGAGGCGCTGCCCTCTCCTGACAAGTACATCGAACATGTCGGGAAGTACTGCACGTATCTGAATTACATGCACGAGATGTTCAAGGGCGGAAAGTCGAAGCAGGACGTGTTAGCCGGAGTCATTAGCCTGCACAAGCCTGCGAGCTACTGGGCGGAACAACAGGCAAAGATAAAAGAGGCGACGGCGTCCCCACCGATCCCGCCCAAGCCTTAGCTAGATTGCATGGGTCTCGAAATCTATCCCGACCAGCTTGAACCGCAAGACAAGGATGTGGCGATTTGGCGCTTCATGAACATGCGGAAGTTCCGCGATCTGATAACCACCGCGGAACTTTACTTCTGCCGAGCGGATCTATTCTCCAATGATGAGCGCGAAGGACTGCCGCCCGAAGAATATCTTGCGACCCTAGGCCTGAACCCGTTCGACATCAACGAGAGGCAAAAATTACTCCATACGATCGGCTCGGACGCACAGTTCCGCGAAGGCTTCTACATCAACTGCTGGCATCTCTTTCGGGAGGAAACGTGCAAGATGTGGAAGGCCTACGGCGATGACGGCGTGGCGATCTGTTCGCGATATGGCCTGCTGAAGTTAGCCCTCAGCACAATGAGCGACCGCGCGTACCTAGGCCTGGTCCGGTACGGGGCGCAACACTTGATAGGCCAGCGCTACAACATTTTTCGACTCATCACAACCAAGAGAATCGAGTACGCGGCCGAGCAGGAGGTCCGCGCTTTGTTGTGGATCATAGACCCGCACGCAGGCGGCAATCGTCACATCGATGCTGACAATCGAATCCATCCGCTTCCCCTTACACCTCCACCGCCAAACGTTCTGAGGGGACACCGGCGAAGGGTGGACTTAGGGACGCTGATAACCGAAATAATCGTATCGCCCTGGGCATCCTCGACGACGTGCGACCAAGTCAAGCAGTTCGTCCACGACAACCGTTACACGATTTCGGTCCGGGTTTCCGATCTGAGCCGCTATCAGGCGCTGCTTCCCTGAAGCGAATGCGTAACCGCACCGCGTCCGCATCCGGGGAACACGTGAACATCCTCCCACTCTTTGTAGCGAACAAAACGCGAATATGCTAAGCTGTCACGCGTGGTTCTGCGAACGTGCACAGTCGCGGTAAAAGATCTTCGAGACGTTGAGCACTCCATAGAGGTTACGGCGGAAACGCTCTATGAAGCGATCGCTACCGCTCTCGCGGCATTGCAGCAGGACAGCTGGGTAGGAGAGATCGGTCAGGGGTTCGCAACTGTAACTGTTCTTGTCCAACAGCCGCCAGTAAAGCACGAAGTCAAAATGAAAGACTTTGTCTCATGGCTCGGACGCCAAGGACGCTCTCCAGCAGAGGTCGTGCTGAAACAGAAGCTGGAAAAAATATTGGGCAAGGCAAACCACGCGAGGACGTGACGGAAAAGGCTAGGCAAACAAATCAGTAGGAAGAGATCTCTGAGGTCTCACTGACTCGGAGTCCGATCTGTTTTGTGGGGGTGCTGAGGTTGCCCCGGTTGCGCAACACCCTTTTTCACCGCTGCAGGCTGCGCGATGGTTGCACCTGGCGCAAAGGGATCCTTGCCTTGAAGCAGCGACGATGCAACGAAACCAACAAAGATCATCCCGCTTAGCAGTCCCCACACGAGAACGACCGGCTTCCAAGGAACGAGAATCTGCATGGCGGAGCCTCCGGGGACGAAGAGCGGAGATTACGACTTCAGTCTATTGTACTGCCAAGAACCGGAAACTTATTTCGTAAAATCTCTTGTTGTTCGTGATGGGCAACTAGAGACACCCCACTCCTTAACGCGTCACATTCGTTGCACCGCGAAGGCGCCAGCCGCATCTATTTATATCGTAAGGCGATGTTTACTTCTCGACATGCCGAGGAGGCGCAATGACGAAGGATGCGGCAGTGCATAAGCCTCTCGAATCGACTTCGGGCCTGAACCGGCTCCCTCATTTGGCGGACAGTCTGTTGCACTTCAATCTCTCTGACGAGCTCCGCCGCTTGCGCGAAGAGGACTCATGGACCCGCGGAAGCGGACGCAGTTCCAAGACACTTGCGAAGTATCCGGATTTCCGAATCGTGCTTGTCCTGATGAAGCCCGGTTCTGAAATGAAGGAGCATCACGCCGACGCTAGGATCTCGATTCAAACAATCCAAGGCAGAGTTCGCATCCAGCTTCCCGACCAAGTCGTCGAACTTGTCTGCGGAGAATTAATGTGCCTGGAATCCGGCATTCATCACGATGTGAACGCACTCGAGGAGAGTGCATTTCTTATTACAGTTTCCTGGCCGGGAGGAAGTGCGGAGGAGCGACACGCGATGAGCTGATTGCCGCATCATCACGCTCGATACAACAGAGGAGGCTTTCATGGCCGCTCAAGAGATTCCTTTATCGGGTTTCCGAACTAAATTGTTGAACCGCAGCAGCGTCGCCGAGGGCACCATGGCCTTTCACTTCGCCAAGCCCTCCGGGTTCACCTTCAAAGCTGGACAGGCGGCGGATCTTACACTGCTTGATCCGCGCGAAACCGACTCCGAAGGGAACATTCGAACTTTTTCTATCGCTAGCCCTCCGTTTGAAGATCAACTTACTTTTGCGACCCGGATGCGCGAGACGGCGTTCAAGCGGTCCCTGAAGGCCGTGCCGATTGGTACAGAGATCAACATCGCCTCGCCCACGGGCTCTTTTACACTGCACAAGAATTCCAACAAGCCCGCTGTTTTTCTTGCAGGCGGAATTGGCATTACGCCATTCTTGAGCATCATCCGACAGACCGATCACGATCGACTGGCGCACAAGCTGTACTTGTTCTATTCCAATCGGCGACCGGAAGACGCAGCCTTTCTAGATATTCTCCAAGGCTTGGAAAAGACAAATCCGAGTTTTCGACTCATCGCCACCATGACCGAAATGGCTCGGTCCGGCCGCGAATGGAAAGGTGAGACGGGTTTCATTAACGGAGAGATGTTGGCCAGACATTTAGGAACTCTCCAGGGGCCGATCTACTACGTTGCCGGACCTCCACCCATGGTCGCGGCGATGCGCGAGATGCTCGTCGGCGTTGGCGTCGATGAGGACGACGTTCGAACGGAAGAATTTGCGGGCTACTGAGAGGGCTCGCAGATCGTCAAACAGGAAAGCATCGCCATGCTGCAGGCGGAGATTGGAAGTGCAAAAGTAACAGCAGACGCGAGTCTCCCGACCCGCGGGCACCTGATGCCCGATTTCACGCTGTCATCGAGCGACGACAAGCAAGTGAGCCTATACGACTACCGTGGCCGCTGCAATCTGGTGCTATTTTTTGCCGGCCGCACAAAGGATTCTACCGACAGCCCTCTGTTGAGCGCCTTGGCCAAACGCTGCGGTGAGATCGCGGAGACAGATTCAGAGGTCGTCGTTGTACTGGCAGAATCCGTCGCACAAGCAGACGAATTTAGGCGCATGATCCACTTTCCGGTTTCGGTTCTATCCGATCCGGATATGCGGGTTCACAACATGGTCGGAGCGTGTGGCGCGCAGGCGGTCCCGGGCGCCGCGCTCTACATTACTGACCGGTTTCTGGAGGTGTTTGCCGTGTGGCGCACTGGCACCGGGGACTGTCTACCTGACGTTACGGATGTTCTCTCCTGGCTCAATTATCTGGACAGTCAATGTCCTGAATGCACGCAAATCGAATGGCCAACGGACGATTGAATCGAGGCAAAACATGATCAAGCTGAAGCGCGTATATGAATCGAGGGGAAAAGATGATGGCAAGACGTTTCTCGTTGAGAGGTTGTGGCCGCGGGGCGTGAAGAAGACGGCGCTTGCCGATGCCATTTGGTTGAAGGATGTTGCGCCGAGTACCGAGCTTCGAAAGTGGTTCGGCCATGATCCCGAAAAGTGGGCGGAGTTCCAGCGTCGTTATCAAGCGGAAATAAAGGAGCACGAACTAGCCATCGAGCCTATTCTACAGGCTGCTCGACATGGCACTGTAACCCTGCTCTACAGCTCTCACGACACTGAGCACAACAATGCGGTCGCCCTCCGGGATTCTTTGGAAAGGAAGCTGGGGTCCGATCGCGAATCGAAGCGTGGCAAGTCGGCGGCGTAGGTCCGCTTTCTGACCCCGACCTGACTCTGTGTAGACGGATCCTCTTCTGTCGCCATACGCGCTCAGAAGGGATTCCATCCATCCTTTAATAAAGGGCAAGACTTTTTCTTACGCCGCGGAGGAACACAGCGGGCAAGCGCCGGTATTGCGATATTCGACAACGGCCTCCAGTTTCTTGGCCAGCATCTCAAACCCGGCATGAATGTCTTCGCCGACTTCGCGTTCGACACTCTCGAACTTCTCTTCCAGACCTTGTTGTTCAGCAGGCGACAGGTTCTGCTGCGCCAGTGGGAACAACAGAAAATCCTCCTTCCAGATGTGCGCTGGGTACAACTCGACGAGCTGCTGGAGCAGATCGATGACACGGTACCGCACTACTTCCGGATTATGGACGTAAACTGCTGCCACTTTCGCCAATTGCGCAACCAGTTGCTTGGCCGAGCGATGCTCGTGCTCTAAATATTCCAGCTCGCGCCTAGTGCTCGCGTTGGTTTTGGCCGCTAAAAGAGGAAACAGATGCTGCTCTTCCTTTTCGTGATGGCACTGATCGGCAAACACTCGCAAGAACTGCACGAGATCGGCAAGCACACTTGGATCAACTTGCTTGCCGGAATCGAGCAGTTCCGCGACCGCACTCATGCCGGCCACAACTTGCTGAATCACGTGGTGATCATGTTTCAATTCCTGAATGAAGTCACTCATGGCATTTCTCCTTCTTCCGGTCGGGCCGGGCAAGAATCAGCAGGAACGTGCTTTGGCGAATTGCCTCCACGTCGTGAGATACGTCGCGGTCGAGCGCCAGCAACTCTCCCCTGGGCACTTCCACGGTTGCATTGGGGAGGTGGAGGCGTACATGACCAGCGAGCATCAAGATGGCGAACCGTGCACTCGTCTTGTGCTGCTTGAAACGGGTCCCGGCTTTCATCGAGACCAAGACAATACGGAGATCAGGATACTTGACCAGCGTTCGGGCATTGCGACCAGCATCCTTTTGCCAGGCCTCTTCCTTCCACATGCTCTGTACTTCATTTGGAATCAACACCTGCAGCAGCGAGCTCCCGAGGTGCGGTAGTCGTTGCAAACCATAAGGTGATTCCTCAATTTGCGCAGTAACGCACTGTGTAGCCATATCTTTATTCCTTTCGGTAAAGTCACTCGGCAGCGACGGAACGGGTTACCACAGGATTGCTACCCTCGGGAAACCGCTCCAAGGGAACTACAGAAATTCCTTCGCGCAGGGAGAATCGGAGTGAGGATCGGCTTGCGCAATCACCACAAAGCCAGAAGAACACGCTCGCTTGCGAGGGTTTGCTGGCACAGATCGCATTCGGAATGTCCCTGCACGGCTCCACGGGCCGCCGTACATCGAACCTGTACAGCCTTCCTCCGCGGAGGTAGTGAAAGGGTTTTCCGCACTGTGGGTTGGAGCATTGAGAAATCATTGGCAACTCCCGCCGTTACGACCGGCTGAAACCAATGTGCCGCATGTGAGGAAAACGCACAATGAAGCGTTCGTACTGAAATCCGGGACAGTTGTACGGGGGACTGTTAGATGAGCTTCCGCTGGATCGCATTCATGACTGCTTCCAGGCGATTGTGGGTGCGGAGTTTTTGGTTGATGTGGTGAAGGTGATTGCGGAGGGTCTGCGGGCTGATACCCAGAGTGCTGGCGACCTCATCGCTATCCTTGCCTTCGGCGAACAGGCGCAAAACATGCTTTTCTTGCTCGGACAGGGTAGCAGCCGGTTCCGCTCGCACGGAAGCTTCGGTGAGCGAACTGACTTGCTTCGACAATTCCAGCATCTTCTGCATTAGCTCTTCGTTCTTCTTCTGCTCGGTGATGTCGTGCGCCATGTGCACTAGGAGGCGGCGTCCTGTGCGCTGATTATTGAACACGATGGTAGACATATTCACCCACAACCGCTCCCCTGCGCGCGTCTTGACACTCATGTCGAAGTTGGGAATTTCCGTATTCCCCCCCGTGCATTCGGCCACGCTGCAGTGCTGGTGGCACACCCGGGTACCCAACACCCCCATGCCTTCCAGAATGTCATAGCAGGTTTTGTGGATGGCGTCGGCAGCGGAGTAACCCAACAGCTTCTCCGCAGCCTTGTTCCAAGACAGTATCTCGCCTTCTTCGGTCACCGCAAATGCCGCGTCGGTGGTTCCTCGGAGCAGTGCAAACAACTCACTCTCAAGCATTTACCTGCTCCTGTGACAACTGACTATGCCGATAGTACGAATGCTCCATTGAGGTCTATCGCCTCCCGATACAAGTATAGGTCAGCCGGCAATCGGACACAGAAAGCAGACAACGATAGGCCGGCTGGAAAAGACGAAATATGAGAATCAGCCTTCATTACCAGATTTCATTCGTGAAAGCCAGCGTCGGCATGCTGCTGTTCCTCTTTCCGATGACGGTTGCTCTGACCGCACAGGAACTCACACACAGCGAACATCAAGCAAAGACCCAGACCAAGATCGTTGACATAGTGCGCGACCCAGCCGATGTTCCTCCGGTTGTTGGTGAGAGAAGGCCAGCTGTGGTTCGCGTTACGCTCATAGCTGAGGAGGTGGTTGGAACTCTCGATCCGTCGGCCGGCACGACTTACGGCTACTGGACATTCAACGGCAAAGTGCCCGGCCCGATGATTCGCGCGCGACAGGGAGACACTGTCGAAGTCACCCTGCGAAACGATGCGAGCAGTCACATGGCGCACTCAGTCGATTTTCACGCAGCTCTCGGTCCAGGTGGAGGCGCGGCATTTACCCAGGCTGTGCCGGGGCAGTCCAAAACATTCACGTTCCAGGCGACTGCCCCCGGCCTTTTTGTCTACCACTGCGGCACTCCCATGATTGCCGAACACATCGCCAACGGCATGTACGGATTGATCTTGGTCGAACCCGAAGGTGGACTTGCGACTGTAGATCGCGAGTACTACGTGATGCAGGGAGAAATTTACACCACTGCCGCCAAAGGCAAGGCAGGCATGCAGTTATTCAGCGATGCGAAGCTGATGGAGGAAAGCCCCGAGTACTTCGTGTTCAACGGAGCAGTTGATGCTCTGACAAAAACACACTCGATGCAGGCAAAGGTTGGAGAAACGGTTCGTGTCTTCTTTGGTGATGCGGGGCCCAATGACACATCATCATTGCATGTCGTAGGTGAGATCTTTACTCGCGATTACCTGTTGGGGTCTCTGACATCTCCTCCCTTGACGAGCATCCAAACCGCCAGTGTGCCGCCCGGAGCAGCCGCGATTCTTGAATTCAAAGCCAGTATTCCGGGACAGTTCCCCATGATGGACCATGCGATGGCGCGGATGGCGAAAGGGTTAATGGCGACCTTTGAGATTTCTGGCGCCGAGAACGCGGCCCTGATGCACCCGGGACCCGCGCTCGACTCGACCGCTTCCGGCATGCCTCGCCTATCAGGTATGACGCAGGCTGACACTGCAGCAAGTCTGACGGAGCCCCAGACGAATTCCATAGCAGCCACGGACAGCAACCCCATCGTGGCAACTACAAACGAGGGAGCTACGGACATGAACATGCACAGCGGAATGGCGCATGTGGGCAAGCCCGCGCAGTTAACTCGCGCAGGCCACACGCCAGAACTGGCACCTATGCAAGACGAAGCAAGCTCCAAGGAACTGAACGGGTGCCTCACATTGTCCAATGACGGCAAGGCGATGTTGCAATTACTCGGGTCCTCGAAGATCTATCGCGTGGAAGCAAGACCGTTGTTGTTCTCGCAGAACGCCAACCGTCTCGTCCATGTGACCGGGTATTTTGGCAGCGTGGTGGAGGTCGAGGATCCGCGTGTCCCGAGTTTTGTGGTGGACACGCTGGACCCACTTGCCCCCAACTGCTCGGTCAAGCTGTCCGCGGCGGCGATCCGAAAGACGTTGGCCAAGCTTACAGCGCCAGTCGCGCAGGGAACGGTAGGCATGACTGACATGGGATTTGTGCCACCGGCCATAACGGTGAATGTTGGCACCAAGGTGGTTTGGAAGAACTCCTCGCAGGTAATCCACAACGTAGTGGACGATGCGAGCAAGGCTCTTTCCAGAATAGACGTGAAACTGCCTTCAGGAGCAAGTCCATTCGACTCTGGTTTGCTGCAGCCCGGACAATCCTACGCCCGCGTTTTTATAGAGCCAGGCATTTACCGCTACGTTTGCACGTTGCACGAGGGATCCGGCATGAAAGGAGTAGTTATTGTCAGACCGTCATCACTGCTGGCAGCGAAGCGATAGATTCGCTGATGGTGCTATTTTCCAGCGTGACAAAAGTCATGGCTGACTCTCAGCTCCGGTTTTATGGTGTTGTGAGGGAGAAAAGGGGATAGCGTCATGAGTCAGATTACGGCCAATACCAGCGTGGCAGAGATTGTGAAGCTCTGCCCAGGCGCGCGACGCATTTTCGACGAGCATGGATTGAAGGGCTGTGGCGGCGAGCATGGTCCAAGCGAACCACTGGGGTTCTTTGCTGCAGTCCATCAGGCCAACCTGGATGAACTCCTGCGCGAGATCAACGCCGAGATGGAGAACCCGTCCGCGCAGCCCTATGTTTACAAGGCAAGCTTGCAGGACTACATTTATCGCCGCTTCTTCAAAGCTGGTGTAGTGATCGTGCTGACAGTCGGTTGCCTGTGGGGTGCGATCAACCTTCTGCAGATCGGATTGGGGAAGAACTTCCTGCAGTTACATCTCCTGTCCTCGATCCATGCCCACGCCCATGCCATGATCTTCGGCTGGGTCGGGATGTTTGTCATGGGCTTCGCTTATCAGTCATTCCCACGCTTTAAGAACACCACGCTGTGGCGCCCGGGCCTGGCGAATCTGAGCCTCTATCTTCTGGGAACGGGGATCGTGGCAGGAATGGCTGCTGAGATGCTGATGCCGACTCCAGTTTCATTCCTGCTTGGTGCGTTTTCCGGTGCAGTGGAAATTGCGGCCGTTGCGCTCTTCATGTTGGTACTGTACCGCACGGCACGGCAGTCAATCGAACCGCACAACCCCTACGAAAAGTTCATTGCCAGTTCTTT
>JAIQFH010000093.1 GCA_020073385.1 Terriglobia bacterium
TAATCCCTCCACAAACTCGTCGAACCTGGCACCCTCCAGTAACTCGTTCAACCGCTTATAGAAAGGATGGCCCGGCGCCACCGCCAACTCCGTGTGCGCAATCCATATGTCCTCTTGCTTCTCCCCGCCACTCCGCTTGCTCATCGCCATCCGCGCATTCTACGAACTCTTCCTGTGGATCACGCCATCTTTTGTTTGTTTCAGGTATCCAGACTTGCACCACGGGCTGTTAGGAGTGCGACCACCGGCGGCCTCGCCTCTGCCATGGCCTGGCACACCGAAACGTAGTCCAATCATTAGACGTGTGTCGCAGTTCTTGACTCGGTTGCTGCCGGACTACGTCTTCGACAGACGCGGGGCCCGGCCACATATTATCCACGTAAGGGAACCATCAACAATGCCTGCTTGGCTGGACGAAGACTGCTACCTTCAATGGATTCAGCTGCGGCTTAGTAGAGTCAAGTTCGAGAACTATTAGAGGCTTTGCACGTTTCGAAACCCTATGCCGCGCTAGTCCGCGCGGGCCGACGCCGACCGCAGCCGAGGCATTGGCAGGCACTGGCCGAACTAGTCCGTGTCTCTCCAGATGTTAGAACAACCGATTCGTAATCATCCACGTTCGGCGGCAGCATCAGACGATGAGTACACTTTAACCCTCAGACCTGTGACAACTACTTTGAGTTTCTCCTCTATACCGAAGATCTCGAAAGCATCATGATCCAGCTCTTCTTCAGTATTAACCCGCACAAATCGGAAGTGACCGAAAGGAGGTATCTCTACTTGCGACAGGTCAATGAGCGTAGAGATTCTGTCCGCGCTCTGTGTAATCGACGTATGGCCGATACTTTGGAAGTCTTGGACAACGGCTTCACGCTGAGTCGAAGAAGTGTTCGGTTCTCCGTAAGCATGAACAACAGGGGCATCGGCCTCGATGGCGACCAACTCAGCGCTACCTGTTAGTGATGCCCGTTCAAGGGGGACACCACAGAGATGCACCTCATCGAACACAACCTCAACCCCAAACTTGACCTTCTGGCCATCCAGTCGTCCTGACAAGAGATTGGCATCAGTAAGCTTTTGCGCAGCTGCATTGAACAACGACTGCAGGCAGGAATGCCATCTGCGCTCTGCTCTTAGGCTATCAAGTTTGATGGTTTGAATGCTTTCAGGCGAGAAGCGAAGGGAAACTCCCAAATCGGAATACTGATAATAGTAAAGCCTCAGCTCAATTCGTTTCCCCCAGTTCTCCACTTCTTTGTCGCTCAAACGTTGAAGGTCACGGGTGATGATGCCATACTGTCGTGCCTTTGCCAGCGCGCCTGCTGTGAAGCCCGAGGATGAAACAGCAATCACTGACTGCGCACCAAGAGATATGCGACGGCCTATCAAGCATTCGATCCACTGCACATCCTGCGGAGTCTTGCGCAGGCGGCATTCGACCAAGGTCAGCGAACTATTTCTTCGTATCGTGACATCTATCTGGCGTGTCCGAGGAGGATTGTCAGGATCGCTGATGTGATCGTTCCAAGTTACCTCGGCTCCCGATTCAGCGATCAGTTCGTATATGCGCCGGACTTGCCGTTCAAACGCAGCAGGATTCTTCACGATGTATAAGCGTATCCTACCCGCACCGACCCGTTGGGCCAGCGGTGCGCCAGGAAGGGGAAGATATTAGTAGTCTCGAAAACGCAGGACCAATGCGGTATCAGTCCCGGGCAAACCGCCAACACGCGTGCGGTGGATCCGGCTTTACAAAAACGGATGGAGCGATTTTCGCTGCGCCAGCGTACACAATCAGGTTTAAGCCGCGACACCGTGATTCAGGCTCGACGAGGTGCCCGCGTCCACCCTGACAGTCGCGCCCGCTTGGAGGAGACCCGTGAACCAACTGGAGCGTCAGCTCGTGATCAGAAACTCGTCACAACATCCAAGGATGGATCGATGAGTGAAATGGCGATATTCAATAGTTATGACTCGTCTACCCCGTGCTGGCCGTGAGAGCAGGGGCGATCTCCCACGGCCAGACCACTTCCAAAAACAACGCGAAGGAAAGAGATTTACCTCAGTGTCGGCATCACGTGACCGCCCTGAATTGTGGATCGAGGTGATCTGCCTCCCGGATTCAAGCCTGGTATCCCGCGCGCCGGCGGCGCGTCGGTGATCCCTAGCCCCGCTTGGTTTCCGATGAAGCGATTGAGGGACGCCGCATTAATCCGGCTCGCGGCCAGCCGCACCTTATAGTCATGATCATCGCAGTCTCCGTCGGGAATCAGCGTGAAAGCGTGCCAATCGCCGTTCGGAAGATATCCCGTCGCGGCAATTTGCCCGCTATCATTAATCCCGAGGCCGAAAACCAGTTGCTCGCCGGAGCTGTTTTCCACAAGACCATTCAAATCAACCATGGGGCCTCCGTTTTCCCAGAGAAATGCAGCGGCTATGGAAGCATCTACCGCACTCGCGCCGACAACTTGATCGTGGGAATTGATCTTGTATCCCCAGCTGGTGACACCGAGGTTGCCAAGATCGGTCATCACACCACGCCTCCAGAGGAAAGCATCGTGATCGTGAGGACCGGGTGGTAGAGCAGAGACTCCAACTACATCGCCGTCTTCGTTCAGAGCGTTGGCCTGTCCCCAGTCTCCACCGAGCGTGCCCAAATCCTTAAGCTTTCCACGGTCCCAAAGATAAGGATGGTATGTTACGTCTCCGGCGAGAAAGGATTCTCCCACGACTTGACCGCGGTTGTTCAAACCCTGCATGCCAGCTTGAGTGCCTCCGAAACTGCCGAGATCGATCATCTTCCCGTCCTGCCAAAGGAAGGGATCGAGGGTTGGAACGCCCGTAGTAGCATTTGGGACATTGTTGGTATAAGACAGGCCGGCTATCTGGTCGCTGTCATTCACGTAGAAAGCCGCGGCGTCATTGCCCCCCAGTGTGCCCAGATCGTGCATAACACCGTTCTGCCACCGAAAGGCCCGGCTCTGCGAAGCGCCACCGCAGAAGATGGAGTAGGCATCGGGTATCTGATTTTCAGTGCACCCCACGACAATTCCTTGGTTGTTAACTGCAAAAGCAAGACTTTCGTAGCCTCCAAGGGTCCCGAGATCACGAATATGGCCGTTCTTCCAGTAGACGGCCCGAAACTCTACAGCTCCAAAATCAGGGTCGATCACCCCATTCTCAGATATTCCCGCGATGAGCCCAGAGTCGCTGATCCAATTTGTGGTGGAGCTGCTGCCGGGCAGCGCACCCAGGTCAGTCACGGAGCCGCTGCGCCAGCTCGCGGCATGGAGGACGTAACCGTCCGCTCCCAGACCGTTGGGAAAGAAGGGGTCTGGTGTGGAAGTGTCCATAGCGGGGTTTAGGGTCCCCTGATTGTTTATCGAACGCTCCCCTTGAAAGGGTAAGAAGCTTTGGGGCCCGCCCAGTGTGCCGAGGTCGATGAGCTTGTACTGATGGTGTTTCGGCTTCTGAGCCGGTGTTGTCGTGTCTTGCGCAACCATGCTGAGGGACATCCCCCCTACAGCTAGCATGGCCATCGCGGTAGTTATACGTGTCAATTTTCTTGCTTTCATAACGCCTCCTCGTGGTCGGCTGGCGGCTATTGGTACCTGCAGCTGCCGTGCAGAGACCGACTATCACGGCGTGGGCTCCCAGGGTCAATGCACGGAAGCTGGCATTGTTATGGCATGAATGTGACACGCTTAACCTCTTTATCAAGCGCCGGTTAGCGTTTCCAGAGCGTGTGCCAAAACCGCGCGGAAACCGCTTGTTGAGGGCTAGAAGCAGTAGTAGACTGCGCGCGTGCGACCTGCCCCATCTCCCCAAGTAGTGCGCTTCGATTCTTTCGAGGTGGACTTGCGCGCCCGAGAGCTGCGCAAGGATGGAGTCAGCACTGGCCTGCCTGAGCAATCCATCAAGATTCTGGCTATGTTGCTCGAGCGCCCCAATGAGGTCGTGCTGCGGGAGGAAATTCGAAAGAAACTCTGGCCTAACGACACTGCCGTGGAGTTCGACCATAGTATTAACGCCGCCATCAAACGTCTGCGCCAAGCCTTGGGTGACTCACCAGAAGCTTCCCGGTTCATTGAAACCCTGGCACGGCGTGGGTACCGCTGGATTTTTCCGATTCAATCGTCGGCGGACGGATCCGACAGTCAGCTCGATCCATGTACAGCAATCCCGCGCACCGGTATGGCGCAAATCGCCGGTGGCCTGATCGGCAGGAAGGTATCCCACTACCGCGTGCTGGAGATACTCGGCGGAGGTGGCATGGGGGTTGTCTATAAGGCGGAGGACCTAAAGCTGGGTAGACGTGTCGCCATTAAGTTTCTTCCGGAAGAGTTAGGCGGCGATCCAAAAGCCTTGGAGAGATTCGAGCGTGAGGCGCGGGCGGCCTCCGCGCTCGACCATCCGAACATCTGCGCCATCCATGAATTTGGAGAGCACGACAATCAACCCTTCCTTGTCATGCCGCTACTACAGGGAGAAACCCTGCGAGATCGAATCGTGGAACAGAGTGGACCGCTGGCCGTCGGAACGCTGGTGGATATCGCGATCCAAGTTTGCGAGGGAGTCAATGCTGCCCACCAGAAGGGCATCATCCATCGCGACATCAAGCCTGCCAACATCTTCCTCACTGAACGAGGAGATGCCAAGATACTCGACTTCGGCGTGGCGAAACTGCTCGATTCTTCCGAGCCCGCGGAATCCCTCCCAGACCGCGATGTGATAGAAGCGAGTCAGCCCAAGAAGATGTCGCAGTCGGGTTTCCTGCAGCTAACCCGCACGGGAGTCGCTCTCGGTACGGAAGGCTACATGTCCCCTGAGCAGGTTCGAGGTGAGGTGCTGGATGCCCGCACGGACTTGTTCTCATTTGGTCTTGTTCTATACGAGATGGCCACTGGACGGCGCGCTTTTGGCGGCGACACTGTGGCGGAGATTCACGACGGGATCTTGCATGGGGCGCCGACGCCAGTGCGGCAAATCAACACAGGGCTGCCACACAGGCTAGAACATGTCATTTGCAAGTCACTCGAGAAGGCCCGCGAAGCTCGTTACCAGACCGCCTCCGCGGTCGGATCCGAGTTGAAACAGATCCGTGATGAGGAGAAGCTCGAGGCGGCTCGTCTGCAGGTAGTAACCAAGAATGGTGTGACGGTTGTTCCGCAGATCGAGCCTAACGATGAAGTGCTTTCTCTTCAGCCACGTCTAGCCAGTCGTATTCCAAGACGCTGGATCTGGATTGGTCTCGCAGTAATAGTAGTAGCGAGTACTGCACTCGGAATCTACAGTTGGATTCCGCACAGCGGCCCACCAAATCCTCGAAACATGCAGATTACGCGCCTAACAAACCATGGGAAGGTTGTCGACGTAGCGGTCTCTCCGGACGGTCGGTATGTCATCTACTCGCTTGTGGACGGCACAACTTTTAGCTTGCGTCTTCTGCACGTAGCGACACGCGGTGACGTGGAAATATTGTCACCTCGAGAAACGTCCGCCGATTTTCTCACCTTCTCACCGGACGGAAATAATATCTACTTCCTCCAGGGTGACGGTGTGGGCCTAGCGTCTTACTCGCTCTATCGGATGTCGGTACTCGGTGGTGCTCCTCATCTGTTGATTAGAACCGTTGATTCGCCGGTCACCTTTTCGCCCGACGGTAAGCAACTGGCGTACGCCCGCGCCATTCGCAATCAACGGATGACAGAGGTTCGCCTTGCCAACTCGGATGGCAGTTCTGACAGGCTGCTGACAGCATTCCCAGGAGGCGTCTGGATCTATGCGGGCCTAGCTTGGTCACCTGATGGGCACACGATTGTCATGCCTGTCGTTCCCAAAGACCGGACCGGCAGCGCGTTGGAGGCAATTTCTGTTCCTGGCGGGCAAGTTCGCGAATTGTATTTCAACACCAACTCGATGGGGCGGCCTTTTTGGCTGCCTGGCGGCACCGACATCTTGATCGAATTGGGTGATTTTCAGAACCGGGGCCAGTTGTGGACGATCTCGTATCCTGACGGAAAGGCGCTCCGGTTCACCAATGATCTGGCCAACTATGGGTCGCAGGGCACTATTACCCCCGATGGCACTACTCTCGCAGTAGTGCAGTGGGGCGCGAATTTCCACATATGGAGCGTGGATGTCGGCAACGCGGCGAGTCCACGTCAAGTAGATACCGGCATATCCACGATCGTTCAGGTAAGGGCAGGCCCAGCCGGCAAGCTGCTGTTGCTTACGTATGACGGTGAACTATTTCTGATAAATCCAGATGGCAGTCAGCTGCAGCCTTTCTCCGAATACAAGACCAGTGATATTCCGGTGTGGTGTGGTAAGTATGTTCTGTTTGTCGCTCGAACCGAGGGCGCGACAGACTTGATGCGCGTGGATGCCGATGGAACACATCCAATCAAGCTAGCCACGGGAAACTATTTCTTATTTCCAAACTGTTTGCAGGAAAGCAAGTTTGCTTATGTGTTCCTGGTTTCGGTGCCGGAAAAGATTATGAAGGTCGACATCGAAACTGGAGCCATATTACCGCTCGCTAACGTTATGGGCGACAACTCAGTTGGCCAGATGGCGCTTTCACCTGACGGCAAGTTGCTGGCTTATCCGGTCGAGAAGTACGGGCAGGCTTCGTCCAAGAAGTTCCAAATCATTTCCACTGTCGATGGGTCACCTGCCGATGCGCTGGACGCCAGCAAAGGATCCACCTCTCTTCGCTGGTCAGCCAACGGCCAAACACTGCAGTTCGTCGCGTATCCCAAGGGCGTGCCAGGACTATGGGAGCAGCCCATTGGTAGTGGAGATCCCCGGCTGATCACACACCTTCCTCCGGGTATGACTAACAGCTTCTTATGGTATCCGGATGACAGGCACTTACTCGTCACCAGCGGCAATCAAACCGGGGATGTCGTGCTCCTTACCAACCTTCGCTAGCGTTTGCCATCGAATCCCTTGTTTGCCGAGTACCAAAATTGCTCCCCTGCTTCTAGAAATTCAATCTCAATCCGAACTCGATGGTCCGGGGAATATTCGCTTGGCGTGACATGACACCCCAGCTGCAGGATTGCTGAGGTCAAGGATCGGATTGCTAAACTGATTATGATTCAGAACGTTTGTGGAGACAGTTTTAAATTCCAATCACTAGACATTGCGGGAGCAGGGGTCGACAATTTTTCAACCACGGTATATCCCCCTGAGACAACTGACACCACGATCAGACGGCACTATGCTGGGCGAAAGCAGAACGAATACGCTTTAAACCTTGCCATGAACTTAGTGATACCGCTGATACCATTTTCCCCGGAACTGCAGCGAATAGGAGAAACTATAGAAACTGTAGCCTACGATTGAAATCGCTTGTAACACGCTGAAAGAGAGTCTATTATCGCGTAAGTGTAGGGATCACAGCGAGATAGCAGAAATGGCGATAATAGAATCCCTCCCTCTCCGCCAGTCCTTGTGGATCTACCAGAAGTCCCCTACAACGTTAGGGGATTTCCCGATGCCCGCTCTTCTCGTACAACTGTCAAAATGAAAAATTGTCTAAGGTCTTTTCGAGGGAGAAGTCGCGTCGACAAGAAATGTCCCAGGCCAAGATTCTTCTAGTCGATGATGACGCGCGCGTCCGCCGCATAATCTCCTCCATGCTCGCCCGACACTCAGGCTGGGAAATCTGCGGCGAGGCCGCCGACGGCCAGCAGTCCGTTGACCTTGCTCTCGCTACCCACCCCGACGTGGTACTCATGGATGTCAGCATGCCCGGCATGAACGGCCTCGACGCGACCCGCATCCTCCGTCGCGAGATCCCACGCATCGACGTCATCCTGGTCAGCCAGAACGATCCCAAAATCATCTCCCGCCAGGCCGCGGAGGTCGGCGCACGCGCCTATTGCAGCAAGTCCGATCTCTCCCGCAACCTGGTCCCCATCATCGAACGCGCCCTCGAAGACCGCCGCAGCAAACGCACCGAGATGGCTTCCCGTGCGTTCGATCGCAGTTCCAACGACCAAGCCAGCAACCTGCTCGCCGCCATCGTCGATTCTTCCGACGACGTCATTGTCAGCAAGACTCTCGACGGCATCATTACCAGTTGGAACACCACCGCCGAGCGCGTCTTTGGCTACTCTGCCAGGGAAGCCATCGGCAGCCACATCACTCTCATCATCCCCAAAGATCGCCTCCCTGAAGAGGCCGAAATCATCGCCCACGTCAAACGCGGCGAACGCATCGAACATTTCGACACCGTCCGCCAGCGCAAAGACGGCACCCTCATCGACCTATCCCTCACCATCTCCCCCGTTAGAGATTCCTCCGGCCGCGTTGTCGGCGCCTCCAAAGTCGCCCGCGATATCACCGATCGCAAACGCTCCGAGCGCAGCACCTCCCTGCTCGCTGCCATCGTTGATTCCTCCGACGACGCCATCATCAGCAAGACCCTCGACGGCATCATTACCAGTTGGAACATAAGCGCCGAACGTACCTTCGGCTATCGCCCCGAAGAGGCTATCGGCAAGCACATCACACTCATCATCCCCCGCGATCGTTGGGACGAAGAAGCCAGCATCATCGAACGCCTTCGTCGCGGCGAGCGCGTCGAGCACTTCCAGACCGTCCGCCGCCGCAGAGACACTTCTCTCGTTGATGTCTCCCTCACTATCTCCCCGGTCAAAGACTCAGCCGGAAACATTGTCGGAGCCTCCAAGGTCGCGCGTGATATCACCGCGCAGGTTCGCGCCGCCGAGGCTCTCCGTGGCAGGGAAGAAGAATTCCGCCGCCTCTCCCAATCCCTCGATACCGAAGTCCGCTCTCGCACTCGCGAGTTACAGGAACTCTCCTGGCAGCTCATGCGCCTTCGCGACGAAGAGCGCCGTCACGTTGCCCGTGAACTTCACGACAGCGCCGGCCAGTCCTTGGCTGTCTTGGCCATTGAAGTCGACCAGCTGCTCCAGAAGGCCTCGAACCCCCCGGAACTTACTGCCGGCATCGAGCAGATCCGCCAGACAGTCCGCCAGCTGCACAGCGATATCCGCACTACGTCCTACCTCCTTCATCCGCCCCTGCTCGACGAAAGTGGATTGCAGGCCGCCATCAGCTGGTATGCCGCAGGCCTCACCGAAAGAACCGCTCTGCACATCGATGTCGATATCTCGGACGACTTCGGGCGCCTTCCCCGCGATCTCGAGCTTGTGCTCTTCCGCTTCGTCCAGGAAGCCCTCACCAACATTCATCGCCACGCCGGCGCCACAAAAGCCTGGATCGTCATGTCGCGCTCGCAAACTCACGTCACGGCCGAGGTCCTCGATAACGGATCCGGCATGTCAGCCGAACGCCTCCGCCAGGTCAGCTCCGGAGGATCCGGCCTCGGTACCCGCGGCATGCGCGAACGCATCCGCCAATTCCAAGGCTCCATGGAAATCCACTCCGATTCCACCGGCACAAAAGTCTCCATCCAAATCCCCCTCGACGCCGCCCCCGACCCAGCACGGACCATGTAGCGACGGGCGCCTCGCCCGTCCCGCCGAAGCGAAGCAAGGCGGAACCCGCCCAACCCCCAACCCTTGTCATTCGCCAACAATAGTCGATGGAATGGAGATCTGAAGTCTGACAGTTCAGTTTCCCCCTGTGTTCCCCCGCGTCCTCTGTGGTGAAGATCTTGCCTTTGAGAACAAAATGACCGGCAAAGGGCCGCACACTTTCACTTATCCCTCTGCCTAACGCTCGGCAGGAAGGCTATTCACGAAGTCGCTGATCTGTGAGATCACTTCCTCCTCGCGTGAGAGAAATATGTAGTGGGTGGCGTTGGGAATCACGATCACCTTTGCATGGGGTTGCTCCCGAAAGATAGCAATCTGCGCTTCCTCCCGACTTGTTTCTGCGGCTCGAGAGGCTGCGAGTTTTGCCGGGTCGCTCGTCTGACTTGGATAGGGAGCTGAAGGATAAGAAAAAATCGCTAGAAGGGGTGTTTCGATGGAGTGGAAACGTACTTCCTCGAGCATCACAGATTGGTTTGGGTACCCGTGCCCAAGCCACTCGCCGACCCTCCCGTCATGCCCAATTCTAAAATCCTGTCGCACCTCCGATTCGGGGATGATGCCACTGAAGTACCCCTTCATGTAACTCTGGAAGGCAGAAATGTCTGGCAAGGTCACTGGCTTTCGGAGAGGGCGGCGTTGCGCCTTCCACTTCGCCGCGAAGTTCGGCAAGGTTCGCCTGAAACAGCGCCATGTCCGTCAATGTCTTCGATATGATGCCGTCATCGAAGAGGTTCTTTTGTAGTGCCGAAAGATCGTCCCTGAGCTGCGCCAAAGCCGGTGTGTAGTCGCCATGCTTGGGGTTGTAGAGAGCGAAGGTGCCTCCGGCATCGAGATAAACGAGCGCCGCAGCGCGCCCTGGATGGTAGGTGGAGATGGCGCTCAGTTCTTCTCCCGCAATCGAATGCCCGACGAGGACAGGATCAGCGACGTGCAAGGCGTCAAGCACCGCGACGACATCATCCCCGAGCCGCCTTGGGTCATAACCCGTTTGAGGCGCGGAGGACTGGCCAAACCCGCGCCGCGTAATCCCCATGACGTGATAATGCGCCGCGAGCTTCGGCCCTAAGCTGTCAAAAACGTGAGCCGTGCTTCCGAGACCTGCGAGAAGTACAAGGTGTCGTCCGGTCCCTCCCCAATCGAGCACCTCGAGTTTCACATCTGGCTGCACCTCGACGAACTGGGTTTTGAGCGCAGTCTCGCCCTGAAACGAGGGAACGTTCTGGGCAAAAGCTGCATAGGCTACCATGGCAAAGACAGTCATCCGAATTTGTTGACCCATTTATATCCCTTTCACCCTTACCGTCCTGCAATCCCGCCCGAAGCGAAGCAAGGCGGAATCCGCCCAACCCTTAAACCCCTTGTCATTCCGACGAGGCGCGGAGCACCAAGGAGGAATCTGCTGTCCTCGCCGACCAGAGGGCCTCGCAGTGTCAAGGAATCAACAATGGAAACTCCCGTCACCTTCCCACTCACAACCAAAATCAGACCAAGTCAATGAACCATGTGGCGACGGGCGCCTCGCCCGTCCCGCCGAAGCGAAGCAAGGCGGAATCCGCCCAACCACTTAAACCCCTTGTCATTCCGACGAGGCGCGGAGCACCAAGGAGGAATCTGCTGTCCTCGCCGACCAGAGGGCCTCGCAGTGTCAAGGAATCAACAATGGAAACTCCCGACACCTTCCCACTCACAACCAAAATCAGACCAAATCAATGCGACGAACCCGTCAAATCCGACTCCCCACTCCACCCATTAACCATCCTGATCCCCCCAAGAACAAAGGCGGCCGCCAGGCCGCCGTAAACTAAGAAATGACAACTGAGAACTACCGAACTACTTCTTCCCCCTCAGCATCTCCACCACCCTCTCATAATCATCCACCGTCGAATACTCAATCACAATCTTCCCCTTACCCTTACGATCCCGAATCCGAACTCGCACGCCCAGCAACCGCTCCAGATCCATCTGCGCCGATCGCACATTCGGATCCACCCACCGCGCCCCGCTGCTCTTCCTCTCTTTCTGCACTCCCGGCATATCGGGCAGCGGATCGAGCAGCCCATCCATCCGCAGCACCAGCATCTCCACCTGCTCGATGTTCATCCCCTTCTTCACCGCATACAGCGCTGCTTCCGCGATCCGGTCGTTGTCGCCCAGCTTGAGCAGCTCTTTCGCCTTCGCGAAATTGATCCGCTTCTCCATCAGCATCTGCATCACTTCGCGCGGCAGCTTCAGCAGCCGCATGTAATTCGCCACCGAGACGCGCGAAAGTCCGACTCGATCCGCAATTTGCTGCTGCGTCATACTGAACTGGTTGCTCAAAACGCGAAACGATTCCGCCTGCTCCATGGGGCTCAGATCCTCACGCTGCAGGTTTTCGATGATTGTCATCTCCGCAGCCTGCTGCTCTGAAACCCGTCGCACCAGCGCCGGAACGTGCGTCTTGCCCGCCTTCTTCGATGCGTGCAATCGACGCTCGCCCATGATCAGGATGTACCGCCCCTCCTGCTCCGCCGGACGTACCACGATCGGCTGCACCACCCCGTTCGCCTTAATCGAATCCGACAGCTCCTCCAGCGCGTCGTCATCATCCACGAGCCGCGTCTGAAACGGATTCTTGTCGACGTCGGATATCGCCAGCTTCATCACCAGATTCGGCGGCACCCGTGTAATCGCCACCGCCTGTATCTCAATCACCCCATCCTTCGGCGCATCCCCGAACGGATCGTGGTCAACGGATCCCGTAGCGATCGCGTGCTCCGCAAGAGCAGTAGCACCATGCACAGCCGGTGGAAGCGTAGCTGGCTGTGCCCCCGGTGAAGCACTAGCATGCGCAGCCGCCAAGCTGGAGGGGTTTGTAAGAACAGCCGCCGGGTTGGAGGGGGCAACTGCGAGCCTGGAGGGGTTTACAGGAACAGCCGCCAGGCTGGAGGGGTTTGTGGGGACAGCCCCGGGGTCCCCGCCACGCCCGATGTTGGCGTGGTGGGGTGGAGGCGCCATCGGCTGTCCGGCCGAGCGAAGCTCCGCCGCCTGCGGCGCTCGAGCCGCCGAGTTCGCTTCCGCTGCCGTCGCCACCGTGGAAGAGCGGCTCTTCAGGGCCGCGTCAGCCCCGCCTGACCCCGGGGCTTCAGCCCCTGTGGTTGCTCTGGAACTGGGAACAGCATCCGCCGTGTCCTGTCCGCTGTGCGTCGCCGGCGGCCTAATCACCCGCGGCCCCGGCAACAACGACTCCAACCCTCGCCCCAACGCCCGCCGCTTCTCCACCTTCTCTTTATCCTTTTCCGGATGCCCCGCCGTAGCAGTCGTCACGTTATCCGTCCCCTCTTTCTTCTCATCCTGAGGCCTGCCTTCTTTTGCAGGCCGGACCTCTGCATTTCTGTTTTTGTACATCGATATCCATCGATCTAGCATATAGACGGTGGTCAATATACTATGCGCTCTTATCCATCTCCGCCGCGGGCGCAATCTCCTCCACCGCCGCGTCCCCTCTGTGTTCCCCTGTGCCCGTAGCCTGCCCTGACGCAGGAAGGGTGGTGATCGGTAGTTCTGACGCCTGAGACCCAACGTCCGAAGTCCGCTCTAAAACAGGAAGTGTGGCGAGGTTCTCCGCCGGCTGAGCGATCACAGCAGGTGGCTGCCTCTCAATGATCTCCTTCGCCAGCTTGATGTAGCTCTCCGCACCTTTCGATCGCGGATCGTACACCAGCGCCGCCTTGCCATGGCTGGGCGCTTCGGCCAGCCTGATGTTGCGCGGCACAGTCGTTCGGCACAGCTTCTCGCCAAAGAAATTCTGCAGCTCAGTCATCACCTGCTGCGCCAGGTTCGCGCGCTTATCAAACATCGTCAGCACCACGCCTTCAATGCTGAGCTCAGGATTCAATGCGGCACGTATGCGCTCGATGGTATCGAGCAGCTCGCTGATACCTTCCAAGGCAAAGTACTCGCCCTGCATGGGTATTAACACAGCGTCAGCAGCTACGAGCGCGTTCAACGTGAGCAGGTCGAGCGCAGGAGGACAGTCCAGAACGATGAACTGAAAGCGGTCGCGCAGGGGTGCGATCGCGTCGCGCATCCTGAACTCGCGCCGGTCAGCGTCAACCAGTTCAAGGTTTGCGCCGATCAGGTTCTTGTGCGATGGAATCAGCCACAACTGTTCGAGCTCTGTGGTGAGCAGCGCCTCTTCGCCAGTCGCCGCGCCCATCAGGAGATGGTACGAGCTGATGCGCTCCGGATCCTTCACGAACCCCAAGCCGCTGGTGGCGTTCGATTGCGGATCGCAATCGACGAGCAGCGTGTTTACTTCAGCAGCCGCAAAGGAAGCGGCCAGGTTGATGGCAGTCGTAGTCTTGCCGACGCCACCCTTCTGGTTGGCAACAGCGATAACGCGTCCCATGGAATTGTAAGGAGAAGCCTGAGCACTCGCAGCATACTTCTCTTCAGAGATCAATTCAATTGATAAGTGTTGTGCAAGCAAGTGAATTGATGTGCAAAACCAGTCCCAATGTTCCTGCAGGAACACTTCGCCTATTCGAAAGCAGGAACGTGTCCCTGCAGGAACACTTTTCTCAAGAAGTTGCCGTGGGGTTCGGACGGAATGTTCCTGGGAACACTCGGCGGGTCAAAGGATCGAGCGGAGGACGGGATGACGACTGGTCACTGGGCAGCGAGACCAACCTCCCCGCGAAGGTTTCGGTCCGAGTGTTCCTGCGGGAACACTTCTTCCGATTGGGTGGCTACGATGCGGGATCTCCTTTGGCTAGACGGGGGAGTCGAGCGTAAGAACGCAGTGAAAATACTCCTCTGCTAGGAACATTCGCGCTGCTCGGTCAACTTTTCGCATTGGTCGAGTGTAAAACTCGAGAAGTGTTCCTGCAGGAACACTGTGGAAAACTCGGCCTCCAAGTGTTGCATATTTCAACATTCTTGCGTTGTCTCCCACTTTGCGCAACATTTTGAAACGATAATCCATCATCAATCCCTCATTTAACGGGGATAATCTAGCTCATTAATTCCACTTTTACTAGCTTGGTTCGTCGCTCGGCGGTTTACACGCTCAGTTTGGTTTAGACGCGGTCACAAATACACAGGATTGCGAGGTTGGGACGGGAATAGGTTGGCACCAGTTCAGGGCTGGCAGGCGCGATTGTGCTTGTTCCAGCTGGGCTTGGCCGATCAGGAGGGCCAGGCGGCCCCCGGGCACGACCAGGCGGGCGGCTACGGGTAGGATCGATTCGAAACGTTCAACTGCCCGCAGGGTGACCACATCGAAAGACGCGGCGGACAGGGACTCGGCACGGGTGGTTTGTATATTGATGTTCGTCAATGTAAGAGCGCGGGTCACCTCTTTGAGGAACGTGGCTTTTTTCTGATTTGATTCGATCAGGGTTAACGAGATCTCAGGCGCCCAGAGTTTGATGGGGATGCCAGGGAATCCGGCGCCCGAGCCTACGTCGGCAACCGCAAAACCTTTCACCACGGGGGGCACAGAGGGACACAGAGGAAACAAATTGCGGGCGGCGAAGAGGCTTTCGCCGAAGTGGCGGGTGACGATCTCTTCTTCGTCGCGGATGGCGGTCAGGTTGATGCGGGCGTTCCAGCGCTGGAGTATATCGATGTATATCGATATATGAGAGACCAGGTCTTGGGTGTTTGGTCTTTGGCTTTGGGGCTCCAGGAATGGCGCAAGCAGTTCGGCGATGCGATCGGGTTTCATGGATCTCAGAAGTTTTGATTTTAGATTGTAGATGGGCGCGCTGGAACGCGACCTTTCGCTGGATCTAAGATTCTTGCCCTCGGGCTAAAGCCCGCGTCTTTTCGGGCTTTGGACGGCGCAGCTGAGGTGTGTGCGTGAGAACTGTTCTCTCGCCGCTTCGCGGCTTCCCATTTGAATTCCGCCTGGACGCGAAAGATGACTTCGCATGCGGGCGGGGACAGCAGATTCCTCCTTGGCGCTGTGCGCTTCGTCGGAATGACAAGCATTCGGCAGTTGGGCGTGTTCCGCCTCGCTTCGCTTCGGCGGGACGGGCGAGGCGCCCGTCGCTACACGGTTCGCAGTAAAACGCTTAAACCATCGAGGTTGTCAAGGGGCGATCGATAAATTATCGCAAATTTAACGGGAGTCCTTGGGGAGGAATTCTGCATCTGAGTGCGATATGAAGCCGAAGAATCGGAAAATCTTTGACGAAGAGTATCGGGTGCTGGAAGTCGAAAGTCAGAGAATGACCATTCAAGGGGTGCGCAGCGGGGAAGTGTTGACGATCGTGACACAGAACCCTGAGGCTCCGCTGTCCGCAGCGGACTATCCGCCGGGGAAGCTGATTGCGCTAAGCGATCCTTCGAATGCCGTGCCCAACTAGAGCGGTTCCTGCGATGACGTGTCTAACGGTCAGACTTGAGGCACCCGCCTTGCGCGCTTCGCGCACAATCCCTGACGGGGCGTCGTCGTCCGTCCTCCTCCGGGGCTACACGTTCGTCAGATGCGCATCGGCATGACGATGTAGCGATACTTGTAATCATCGCCCTCGGCCGGGCGCAGTTGGCCTGCTGACTGGGGATCCTTCAACTCCAGGCGCACCTCGCTGGTGCCGGCGGCCTTCAGGAACTCCACCAGATACGCGGCGTTAAAGCCGATTGTCAAGGGATCTCCGTTGTAGGGAGCTTCCAGCGAATCTTCGGACTCGCCAGCCTCCGTGGATGACGCGGAGATTTTTACTTCGCCCTTTTCCAGGCGCATGCGGACTGCGCGCGAGCGCTCGTCGGCGAACTGAGCCACGCGGAGAATTGCAGCATTCAATTCGTCGGCGTTTAAGGCGATCACCTTGCTGTTGTCCTTGGGCAGCACCGCCTCGAAGTTGGGGAATTGGCCGGTCAACTGGCGCGAGGTGAGCAGACGGGATCCGATGCGGAAGAATAAGGTCGATTCATCTTTCGCGAACTCGATCGTCTCGGCATCAGTTGAGTCGAGCAGCGATTTCAACTCATCCATCGCCTTCTTGGGGACGAGCGTCTTCATCTCGCCAGAAACGCCCTCGAACTTTTCGCCGGCGCGTTCGCAGTGCGCCAGACGGTGGCCATCGGTGGCGACCATCGTGATCGATTCGGGCTTGAGCAGCATCAGAGCGCCGTTGAGCGTGTAGCGCGATTCTTCGTTGGAAATCGCGAAGCCAGTGCGCGCGATCAGGCCGCGCAGAACCTGCGCCGGAATCGTGATAGCTCCTGACGTGGGGAAGACAGGCAGGCTGGGGAAATTTGATTTCGCCATGCCCACCATCTTGGTGTTGGAGCGGCCACAGCGGATACTGACCCAATGGTTCTCGAGCAGTTTGATGGTGATATCGGCATCGGGCAGCAGTTTCACATAGTCATGAAGTTTGCGGGCTGGGATGGTGCAGGAGCCTTCCTTCTTAACCTTCGCATTGCAGGAGGTACGAAGGCTCAGGTCGAGATCCGTCGCCGTCAACGAGAGGCGGTCTCCGGCAGCCTCGAACAAATAGTTAGACAGGATTGGAATCGTGGTCTTACGCTCAACCACACCCTGCGTGGCGGTCAATTCCCGCAGCAACTCGAACTTGCTGACCGTGATCTCCATGGTACCCGCGGCAACGGCGGCCTCCACCGGCATAAAGTTCGTCTCCCCGAATCTCGCCAGATACGTGCTACTTCTGTTACTTCCTTATATCAAATACAAAAGCAATAAAACCAGCAGTAACAGTAGGCGGTGCGGAAACGTGGAAAACTTTGTCAACTGTCCCGTTTCCACCGACTTCACGCTGCACCCTTGATGTGAGAAATAGGCCCACTTCACTTTGGAGTCCCTACTGTAACTTGCTGCTGAATTCAGTTTCACTCTCGCTATTCACAACTTCCACATCGTATTCACAAGGACCAGCGAGGAAGACCCGATTGTAAAGTGGAAATCCCGAGCGGCCCCGCGATCTACCCGCCTAATTGCTCGGTGAGTTTATTGATCAGCCTGTTCAAATCTTTATCGTTCTTCCGAACCTCTTCAATCTTCTCGACGGAGTGGAGCACCGTCGTGTGATGCTTGCCGCCGAACTGCCGTCCGATTTCCGGCAGCGAAGCCTCCGTCAGATGCTTCGCCAAATACATCGCAATCTGCCGCGGATAGACGATCGCACGCGAATTATTTTTGGCTTTGATCTCCACCAGGCGCAGGCCGAACTGCTCCGCCACCATCTTCTGGATCGATTCGATGGTGACCTTGCGGGCTTGCGAGTCGATGAAATTCTTGAGCACCTGCTGTGCGTAGGGGAGAGTGATCTCGGCGCCGATTAGAGAGGAGTGAGCAACCAGGCGGATCAGCGCTCCTTCCAGTTCGCGAACGTTCGACCGGATATTGGACGCGACGTACAGGGCAACGTCGGTGGGCAGTGTGACCTTCTCCTGCTCGGCCTTCTTCTGAAGAATCGCGACT
Organism: Terriglobia bacterium; assembly: GCA_020073385.1. GTDB lineage: Bacteria > Acidobacteriota > Terriglobia > Terriglobales > Acidobacteriaceae > Sulfotelmatobacter. Next base: position 17,968 of record JAIQFH010000093.1, read on the forward strand.
TTAGTTTCGAGATCTGGCGGCTGGATATCGGCGATCAGTCCCCACTCGAAGCGGCTGCGCAGGCGATCTTCAATCTCGGCGAGCTCTTTGGGGGAGCGGTCGCTGGCGATGACGATCTGCTTCATCGACTCGTGCAGCGCGTTAAAGGTATGAAAGAACTCTTCCTGGGTGCGCTCCTTCTGGGCGAGGAACTGGATGTCATCGATGAGCAGCACGTCGACATTCCGGAACTTGTCCCGAAAGGTGGTCATCTTGTCGTAGCGCAGCGAGTTGATCATGTCGTTGGTGAACTTCTCGCTGGAGACATAGCAGATGGCGGCATGCGGAGTGCGGCGCTTGATCTCGTGGCCGATCGCCTGCATGAGGTGAGTCTTGCCCATGCCGACGCCGCCATAAAGGAAGAGCGGGTTGTAAGCCTTGGAAGGCCGCTCGGCCACGGCCTGGCAGGCGGCGTGGGCAAACTGGTTGCCGCTGCCGATGACGAAGGCGTCAAAGGTATAGCGTGGATTCAGTTGCGCCGCGCCGTCCCAGTCAAAGCGGGCTTGCGAGGGCCCGGTTGTCGCGGATCCTGATGTCAGGCCTCCATCGTGGCGTATGGGAGTTGCCGCGGGATCATCCTCCGGGGTTACGAACCTCACGTCGTTGAATCCGAGGCCGAGAACATCGATGGCTTCCTGAATAAGGTCAGCGTACTTGTCACCGGCGTGACGAAACTCCACGGTGGGAACGCGAACGAACAGAACGCCTCCACTCGAGTGACTGTAGCGAGTGGGTTTGAGCCAGGTATCGTAAGAGTGCCGGTTGATCTTCTTTTCCAGAGCATCGAGAATGCGCGCCCAAGGGTTCGGGGAGAGAGTCGTTGTGCCGGTTGCTGACATATATGAAATTCACCAATGGGCGTCCCGTGGCTGGGTGAGAGCGCCTGTTAAAAACTTCCGTTGATCAGGTAGCTGGACCGTTAATTTTACTGCGGAATGCGCCAGTTTTATCGGTTGCGGCCAAATATTTCGCGAAGCTCAAAGCAGGACCAGTCGTGGATACTAGCACAAAATTTTTTGTCGTGTGGAAATCTTTCGGCTGGATTTCATCGCGAGTCTCTATTCAGAACTGCAACGCACCAGTTGTCAAGTACCGCGCGAGTTAATGTCGCGCGCGCGGTGCAAATTTTGATTGCACGAGATCGCGAAGAGAAGGAACATGCTGATGCGACTGAAGTGTTCTGGCCACGCTCGCCGCACTCCCTACGGTGCAGCGTCGCTGTCGCTGTGAGTGTCGTCACTGCAGGGTCCTCAATCACGGGTGCAGCCTATACAACGACCGCAGGAGGCCATCGATGTTTCGCAACGCCAGTTTTCGAGTCACATGCGCGATCGTAGCTCTCACATCACTCTCGCTTCTCTGCGTCACTTGTGGCGGCTCGAGCCACAGTCTTTCGCAAGCACAGGCGCAGGCAATTTCCCAGGAATTATTCACTGCGCTAAACTCCGCGATGGTGGCGGGACTCACGCCAACCGGCGCGAATACGGTAGCCACGCGGCCGTCTCTGGGAGAGATTGTCGAACGCGCCCCGCTCGCGCAATCGTCCGGATGCACGATTACGAACAGCGGCGAATCGTGCAACATTCCAATTACCTACCAGGGCACTTGTCCCAACGGAGGCACTATCAGCGTCGGTGGCGATTTCGCGTATACGCTGGACAATTCCGGGAACGGCAGCGACAGCTCAACGCTGACGGTCACACCGGCGGCTTGCGCGGTCGACAACGTGACGTTCAACGGAAATCCCAGCGTGACGTTCGCGACCCAGTTCAATCTGCAGAATTATGGGCTGGCATTTCCGATTACGTTTTCGGGAATGGGAGACATTTCGTACGGGCCCAATCCTACGGGAAGCTGCAGCATCAATGTGAAGGCGACGGCCACGTCGGTAACCTCGTGCAGCGTCAGCGGGAGCATTTGTGGAAGGTCGGTCAGCGGAAATTGTTAGGCGAGCGTTGATGTGGCGGATCGACGTTGACGCGAGCAGAGAATAGTGCCGTCCGCTAAAGTGGACTCGGTTTTCTTCTGGGTGTGCGTCCGCGGCACTAACCGATACGGCCGATTCTGGAGTGGTGTAGTTCGCCGCTCAGGGCCGATTGGTGGAAATGTCCGGGAAGGATAAAACGGCAGTGGACGCAACGGGTGCTCCCATGTACGTTGCCGGACGAAAAGTCGTGAAGATAAGAGAGTTCTTGATCTCAGGTGACAAATCCTTCACGGCATTCCGGCCATTCGAGATGACGCGATAGTTCGACACCCTCCCCTTTGAATCCAAGTGCACTTCGGCAACTACTCCATCAGCGTAAATAAATGCTGTCTCTAAGACTGGTGGCGTGTAGACCGACACATTAGGCGAGGCCATGTGAATGCAACGTCCAGCCAGAAAACCGAACGGCGCCCCAAACACCATTGCCACAACGAGCAAACCGAAGTGAGACCTAATCCGTCGTAGTGTTTCCATAGACACATAGACTCCGATCAAGCTCCCCAAGTTCCCGACAGCGGACTGTTGATGAAAGCAGATGGCATGAGAAGGTCGATCCCCGATCACGGATGGCGTTAAGCTAGCGGTGATCAACGCACTCAACGTGCGATCACATGAAAAGGAGATCGACCTTGAAGAAGCATAGCAAGTCTTCGCAGCGGAGTGAACCAAGCTTGAAGCGGACGAAAGCGCGAGGTCCGGTGCAGCGCGATGCGAAAGAAGTACTCGCGGAAGTCCTGGGGAAGTTGAC
>JAIQFH010000138.1 GCA_020073385.1 Terriglobia bacterium
ATGATAGGTGTCCAGTCCCTCCAGTCCGTATCGCCGGAAGCGTTGCTTCCAGCGAACGATGGTGGGCGCCGTGGTCTGGAGCTGTCGCTTAATCGCGTTGAAGGACGACCCTTCTGCCAGCATGAGGATCAACTTGGCGCGAAACACGTATCCGGCCGGCAGAGCACGGGACTGGGCGATGCTACTTAGATCGGACTGCTGTTGCTTGGTGAGCAAGATTTCGCTGCCATTAGCCATGACAGCTTTGATGCTAGCAGCCTAGTAATGGTTACTCTGCGACAGTCCACTAGTGGAGGGCACGATCCGGCGAATCGAGTCGGCGGACTTTCTGCCGCACAGCGGCATCCGCTTTCCCCAGAATCCCTGCAGCAGCTGTCCGTATGTAGGGCTTTGCCTTGGAAAACAGGAAATGGTTGACGCCTCTATCGTGCGGCGTCCAGGAGCCGAGAGTCTTGATTGGCTTGACGAGCTTGGTTACTGAATATCCGCCTATGCCGCCGAAGTTCAATCGTCGCCGCGCCGTATTTGTGCTGGGCAAGATTGACGAGATTCTGGTTTGGGAACAGCGGAAGGAGACGGAGCGAGACACGAAGTTCGTCGAACTCGCGCGCTATTTATGCGAGGTGCGGGCGGGACAGTACTGGCGGCTGGAGAGTTTGAAGTGTTTCGATGAATTTCTAGAAAGGCGTTTTCCGGAATCGAGGAGGAAGGCGTATTACCTAATGTCGATCCATGAACACCTGCCACCGCAGGCAAGAAAACAGCTGAAGGAAGTGGGATGGGTGAAGGGGATCGAGCTGGTCAAGCTCGCGAGGCGGGACAGGCAGAACTTCGATTGTGCAATCTGGTTGCACAAAGCTCGGCAGATGCCGCAAGCGGACTTCAAGAAAGAGGTTGAACGAGAACTAACGGGGCGGGAGACAGAACCGTGGGAGATTGTTTACTTCAAACTGTACCAAAGCCAAATGCCGGTCATCGAGAAGGCGATCGAAACGGCGGCGCTGATGCTGGGAAGCGATCGATCCCGAGGTTACTGCCTAGAAATGATTTGCGCAGATTTTCTAGCGGGGGCTAATCTCGACAACGGAGATCCGGAGACGCTGGTGTTCTCGATGAGCCGGTTCTTCCGCTTTCTGCCTGAAGAGCAAAAGCAGGCTTTCCTCAAAAGGCTGGCCGAGGAAGCGACATGAAAGCGATCCACCGAAAGGACGCACCGTTGCGGCTCGATTCGGGTTCTTACGAAAGGTTACGCCAACAGGTCCTGCGCCGCGACGGGTGGCGCTGTCAATTGTGTGGTGCGATGTCTAGCCTCGAAGTCCACCACCAACAATTTCGCAGCCATGCGGGAGATGATTCCGTTTCGAACCTCATCACGCTCTGTAACGGATGTCACAGGCTTGCGCACCGTTGATAACCCTCTGATCCAGCCCGCGCGGTCCAGAAGCTGCCTCTTAGTCGCCTTGTTGAGCCACATTCTGAACCGGAGGGATACGGTTGGTCCTTTGCAAGAGTTTACGCACCGAACTCGATTCCATGAGCACAGCACCTAAGGTAGCGCCGAACGTATTAGTGATTATGTCGGTGATTCCCGAACCTCGCGTCGGGATGCAGTATTGCAGCACTTCAATTGTGAAGCTCAGCATTGCGCAGAATGAAATGGTAATCAAAATCGCCTTCCAACGAGTTCTCGTCCAGGCAAGATACGAGCAAACAACCAAACCCAGGGGAACAAATCCTGCGATGTTAGTGGCCATCTCATGCGCATAGTGCCGGCTGGTCTTGAATTCCTGCGCCGGAGACTCTAAGAAGGGTTTATGGGGAACACTAAAAGTCGCGGGTATCCTGAGATGCGGTCTGGAAGCAACTTCATTATAAATCTCTGTTCCTGAGGCTTCCGCGAAGGTGAAACGAGCGATCGCGGCTTCCAGACTTGCGGGCGGATGGCCATTAAGATCAGTCCAGCTGCGATAGTGTTGGGATGCCTCTTGGGGCGTGAGTTCTTTTGCATAAACAGCGAGACCCTGTATTTCACCGCTCCACGGCTGATATGTCACTGGTGAGGTCCCAAGGACCATCTCCCCAAACAAATCAGTGCGTGCGATCTCGAATCTAGGAAAGGATTGGGCTCGTTGACCATCTACATAGACTGTCGTTCCATTCCGACCTGAAGAAACTGCTACGAAAACTAGCGTCGCAAGATGAAAGACACGATCAACATAAAACTTGACTGTTCCGGTCATATCGTGCTCGACCGAAGCGTCGTGGGTCACCAGCAAGCCATCTGTCCACTGCCGCACCAGCAATTGTCTTGCTCGTATCGGACTGTAAAACGCCAAGATTGTTTGTGAAGATTTGATGCTTGCCGGTCGCAGCAAAAGTTCCAAAGTATAGGATTCCGGACGACTGGTTTCCGGTAACGTTAAGGGCTCGTTGCTCACGACCAGAGCTGCCTTTTCGAACTTAAGCCCGTTAGACCCCTGCAGCCAACTGACGCGATTCCGAGGGAAGGGATTAAACGGCCAAAGCGTTGCCACTAGAACAGCTGCAACAGCTACGACAGAGAAAACCTTGGCCCTCTTCGGGCCTCCGCGTACTGCGAATTGTTTGTTCACTGAAGTTGTGATTGGAACATCCGAGCAATCGGTTGGTCAACGGGTCAAACTGGTATGGCCGGTCGGGAGGAAACTGAACAGGACACCAAATTCGTGGAACTGAGGCGCCACCTATGCGAGGTGCGGGCGGGATAGTAACCAGTAACGACAGCTGGAGAGTCTGAAGCCGTTTGAGAAAATTCTCGGAGCGGAGGCTTCCTGAGTCCCGCCGGAAGGCCTTCTACCTGATGTCGATCCACGAGAGCTTGCCACCGCAAGGCGAGAAAACGGCTGAAGGAAGTGGGACGGGCGAAGGGGGTCGAGCTGGTCTGGTCAAGCTCGCGAGGCGGGACAGCCAGAACTCGATTGGGCAAGCTGGTTGCACAAAGCGCGGCAGATGCCGAAGGAGGGCTCCATGAAGGAGGTCGAGCGGGAACTGACAGGCGAGAAACAGATCCTTGTGAGATTGTCTACTTCAATCTGTACCAGAACCAGATGCCAGTCATAGAGCGGGTGATTGAGTCGGCAGCTCTGATGCTGGGCTCGGATAAATCACGAAGCTACTGCCTGGAAAAGATCTGGGCGGACCTTCTGGTCGGGGCCAACCTGGACAATGGGAATCCAGAGACGCTCCTGTTCTCGACGACCAGCATTCTTCAAATTCCTGCCCGGGGAGCAGCGGGCAGGCATTTCTTCGAAGGTCTGATCGAGAAGGCATCATGAGTTCAAATCGGCCCAGACTTCCGCGCGTGCGACTCGATGCTGCCTCCTAGGAGAGCCTCCGGCAGCAGGTCTTGCGTCGCGATGGCTGGAGGCGTCAATCGTGTGGCGCGATGCTCCACTCTGGAGGTGCACCCTCAAGAGTTCCGCACGTCACTCGGGTGCCGACTCGGAAGAAACTTTGATCACTCTTTGCTCCGTCTGCCATGCCAGATTACACAGCTAAGAACATGCACGAGAGAAGTAAATGACCTCGATCAAAAATGTCTGCCGCTCGCCGTGTAAATTACCCCTGCGGTGTGATTCCCATCACAGGCAAGGTTATCTCTCCGTGGGATCATCGCTAGCTCGTAACTTTGCTGCGTTCGGTTCGGGTATCGGGCTTGTCATTCGGCCATCAGTAATCATTACAATTGCCCCCCCTTGAACGGTAGAACTTTTTCTGATCGAGAGTCCTTGCGAGCACAACGTTCTCGGAATTCCAGGAGGATCATCATGCCAGAATTTTCCATTAGTCCGACCGGCGAACGATTTCCGTTGCCGTGTAAAGAAGATTACGCAGTCGAATATAGACGGCTGCAGGAACTAGCAACTGC